>NZ_PVTP01000001.1 GCF_003003285.1 Yoonia maritima
TTTGATTGCTCAAGCTATCATTACAAATCCCGTCGCACCGATCCGGCCGCGTTGAAAAAGCGCATTAAAGAGATTTGTGAGACTCGCGTTCGATATGGGTACCGACGCGTTCATTTTGTGCTTCAACGAGAGGGATGGCATGTGAACATCAAGAAAACCTATCGTATTTACAACGAAATGGGGCTGCAATTGCGCAACAAGACCCCGAAGCGGCGTGTCAAAGCCAAATTGCGCGATGACAGACAAGACGCTGTACAGACGAATGATGTTTGGGCGATGGATTTTGTGCATGACCAGTTGGCAACGGGACGTAAATTACGCGTTCTGACAGTTATTGATACGTTCTCGCGCTACGTTCCCATTCTTGACGTCAAGTTCAGTTATCGCGGCGAAGATGTCGTAAATTCCCTTGAAAGGGTCTGCGTCGATATTGGTTACCCCAAGACCATTCGAGTCGATAATGGGCCGGAATTTATCTCAAGGGACCTTGATCTGTGGGCTTACCACAAGGGCGTAGTTCTAGATTTTAGCAGACCGGGCAAGCCAACCGACAATGCCTTCATCGAAGCCTTCAACGGCAAGTTCCGTCAAGAATGTCTGAACGCGCATTGGTTCTTGAGCCTTGCAGATGCCGCAGAAAAGTTGGAGACTTGGCGTAGATACTACAATGAAGAACGGCCCCACAGCGCGATCGGGAATAAGTCTCCGATCATGCTAGTAAAATCAGACGGTGACACCAGCCCACCAATCTGACGAAAGCCGGAAATATCTAGATCCAGGTGGTCCAAGGTTGGGGGCAAGTGCAACCGGGCAGTTTACCATCATCAAAAACGGTGTCGAAATAGGTAGCCAAAACCTTGGCGTAGATGCTGTTCCTGATGATGTCGAACGCGATTCAAATCTGATCGGGCAGTCCAACTGGTTTTACGACGATGATCTTGATGGAACGGTGGAATCTTTAGTTGTTACCACCACGTTCGAGAACGGTATCGATATTACCGATACGCAATCACTTGAGATGGTCGATGATCTGACGCTGACCAATGCTGACGAGGTTATTGACGCATCAGGGACCACATCCAATTTAGTTGCCGACGGTAGCGGTGGGGCGGACACGATCACGGGCGGCTCAGGTGACGACGAGTTAACCGGCGGTGATGGAAACGATACGATTTCGGGCGGGGGAGGAAACGATACCTTAACCGGCGATGGCGGGTCGCCGGGCGAAACCACTGCAGTAGATTACAGTGATATCTCTGATCCCAGCGGTGACGGGTCAATCATCGATAACGGCGATGATGTAAGCAACGGATTCACCGTTAATGCCGGGAACGTTGATGTAAGTTATTCATTTGTTGATCAAAGTGGCAACGCTACGTTCACGTACGAGACAAATGAAGGGCAGTATATTGATGGCCTCGATGACGAGGTTGATCAACAAGCTATTCGGTTAGGCGGTGGTAACGCGAGTAACGGTGTTACGCCGACCTCTACAACAACGATTAGCTTTTCGCCCGAGAACCCGGATGTTCCTGACGAAGTTGAAAATGTATCGTTTCGTATCAACGACATCGATGACAATAATTGGAACGACGTCATCCGAATTCAGGCGTTTGATGCGGACGGTAACCCGGTTGAGGTCACCTTAACAGGTAGCCCAACAATGACGTTGACTGACACTGATGGGGTGTTAGGAAATGATACCGCTCGTGCGAATAACACCGGCGATAACCTAAACTCTGCGAACCCGAACGGTTCGTTGTTGGTTGAAATCAACGGACCGGTATCTTGGATAACGATCGAATACAGTAACGGCGAAACCAATAGCCAGCGTGTGGATCTAACCGAGCTGAGCTTTGATCCGGTTTCAAGTGGTTCCGACGATATTCTTGATGGTGGGGCTGGCGACGATACGCTCTATGGTGGGATTGGTGCCGATACGTTGATCGGTGGTACTGGCAACGACACTCTGGACGGTGGTGCCGGTGATGACTCGCTCGCTGGCGGAGGAGATAATGACTCGCTTGATGGCGGGGACGGTAACGACACGCTTGATGGTGGTTCCGGGAATGACACGCTCGATGGTGGTATCGGCGACGATACACTGAGCGGTGGTGCTGGCAACGATACGATCAGTGGCGGTGCTGGCACCAATATCGCTACCGGCGGTGGTGGGGATGATACGTTTGTTTATACAAACGGTGAAGGCTTAACGATCAATGATTTTGGGACTGGTGCGACTGACGCTAATGATGGCGACGCGACCAACAATGACTACATTGATCTGACCCCATACTATACAAACCAAAAAGAGCTCGAGGCCGATTTGGCCGACGATGGTTTGCTGAACCAAAGTGCGACTGGTGACGATGTCGATCTTACCGATAATACAGAACTTACCGGTACAATCACCGGTTTGTCCGGCTTGGATGGTATCACAGCATCAGAGCTTCTTGAGCAAACAGGCGTGGCATGTTTCGCAGCGGATACGTTGATTGAAACGACTGCAGGTGAGCAGGAAATAAATCGCCTATCCACTGGTGATTTTATTATGAGCACCGCGGGCCAGTCGCTTGAGATCAAGTGGATCGGTGGGCGCGAAGTGACCGCACAAGAGCTTGCTGATAACCCGAAGCTGCGCCCAATTCGTATCACGGCAGGTGCACTTGGCAACGGTTTGCCCAAACATGATCTGTTGGTTTCGCGTCAGCACCGAATGCAGGTGTCGTCCAAAATCACGCAGCGCATGTTCGGCGAGCAAGATGTTCTTGTTGTAGCGATTAAGTTAACTGAAATGCCTGGTATCTTGATTGACGAAACCGTTGATAATATCACTTATTACCACATGATGTTTGAAAAACATGAAGTGGTTCTGGCGAATGGTGCCCCATCAGAGAGCCTGTTCACTGGTCCCGAGGCACTGCGGTCTGTTTCTGATGAAGCACGCGAGGAAATTCTAACGATATTCCCGCAAATCGCCGACATTGACTATGGTTGTGAGCCGGCGCTGCCGCTTATCGAAGGTCCTGCGCGCCGCAATTTAATCGCGCGTCATGCCAAAAACGATCGAGCGCTTTTGGAAACGTGGAATGGTTCTGCATCACTTCGTTGAATGGTGCTTAACTACAAGTTTTTCAAAGAAAATTCAGAGCGGTAACTTCGTAGCGGCAGTCATACCATGAAGTTACCACTCTGCGAAGAAGCGTAACTGGACCAAGACGGGCAGGTCGTCGGTCGCAATTATAACGTCTAATGAGGCGCGCCATTTCCTAAATCGTCAGATGAAGGTCATTTCCGTGAGTGGTGTTTGCGTCAGGCGCCTTAGTAGATTTCTTCTTAACCTTATTGATAAAGAAAAAATTATCTTGTGCACTCGGGCAAAGGACTTGTTTGCGTTCTCAAAAGCGACGGGGAACTATCCTTTCGGGTAGTTAAAAGAGCCCAGCTTCACGCGCGATTAGCGCAGCTTGGGTTCTGTTTGTCGCATCAACCTTGCGGAATAGCGTTTTCATATGAAGCTTTACCGTGGGCTCTGTGATGTCCAAATCACGCGCGATTTCTTTGTTGGATTTGCCTTCGGTTACGCCTTTTAGAACATCAAGTTCGCGAGCAGTTAATTTTGCAGCAAGAGCGTTCGTGGGGGATTCTTCCGCGCTCGTCATGAAGTCTAGCGGGGCATATTGTTCACCCATCGCCATAAAGCGGACCGCATTGATCATGGACTTGGCGGGCAGAGTTTTCGGGACGAATCCCGCAGCGCCCGCTTCAAGCGCCTGTTCTGCGATTTCGCGCGTCGCTTCACCAGAGATAAGAGCGACACGTTGACCGCCATCTAGAACAAGAGTTTTAGAAAGTCCGGAAAGACCGTTCATTCCGGGCATGTTATAGTCGAGCAAGATAAGATCATAGTGTGGGTCATCTTTGATGCGCACGTGTGCAGCGTCAAGGGTTCCGACAGCGGCGACCTCCATGCCGTTGCCGTTTTCCAAAAACATAACAAGAGTATCACGAAGAAGCTCGTGATCGTCGGCTATCAAAACTCTCACAGATTATCCTTTCGACCACGTCATGGGTATGATGTTGATTATGTACTGATTTGTTATGGAACGTCACGTCACATTTTGCAGTAAAAGTGTATCCGGATGAGCCCCCCCCATCACTAAAGGTACATAATCGGCTCAGTTGCACCATACACCTATCCAATTGCGTGATTGGAGCTAGAGCAGCTTTAATACATTTTGCCTAGGTAAGTTAATTTGTCTCCCGCTGCGCTGCTAACGGGGTGAGTTAGTTTAGTGGCGGGATGCCGCGGTCTAAAAGTTCCTCAGGGTGCTTAAAGGCAGTTGTTCGTTCGAGAGCCTTAGCACAAGACACCTACCCGTTGGGGTAGGTGTCTATACATTTGCCTTAATGAGTGAGCAGTCGTTTTATGTAATACAAGTTCTAGGTGAGTAATTAGGAGACATTGATGTCCTACGTAAAAAGAATTTTCATATCCGCTTTGACCGCTGCAGTGGCTGCAACCGGTAGCGCAAAAGCGGACGAACTTACGGTACCTGAGAATGAAGTGATTTTGACCGTCAGTGGCGATATTGGTGTCATGAACATTGACCACACCGCACAGTTTGATCTTGCGATGCTGATGGATATTGATGCTGCGATTATTGAAACCGCCACGATATGGACAAACGGCTTGCAGACGTTTCAGGGCGTACCGTTGGATGTACTACTTGAATGTCTTGAGGTTTCTACCGGTACTTTGCTGGCGACCGCAATCAACGACTATACAGTTGAAATTCCAGTTTCAGACGTCGTGGAAGGCGGGCCTATGATTGCCTACATGTTGAATGATGATTTTATGTCTATTCGCGACAAGGGGCCATTGTGGATCGTGTACCCCTATGATGATAGCGCCGACTACCGCAGCGAAGTTATTTATTCGCGCAGCATCTGGCAGCTGGATCGGATCGAAATCGTACAATAGTGCGAGCGATCCCGCCGAGGGGGGGGCGACCGTTGAAGATCGATGTGTCCAAACAACGTTGGATCGGCCACGCGTATCTCGTGTTTGCGGGCTTTGCTATTATGGGCGCCATCGCATTTTTATCAAGTGCGGTAGCGCGCGATTTAGACGCGTTGGCGTCGGCTAGCTCTGACAATGTTCAATGGACCGTTTCACAGACGGAAGTAGAGTTCCTCGAATTCACAAAGCAAATCAATATGATCGTTGGCAGCCCTGATATCGGGCTTCAGGAAATGCGCAAACGATTTGATATTTTTTACAGTCGCATCGATACACTGCAATCGGCGTCAGTATATCGCGCTTTGCAAGAACAGCAGGCTTACGCAATTGCACTTGAAAATGTACGGCAGTTTCTAGACGAGACTGTTCCCCTCATTGACAGCGATGATGCTGTTGTGCGTGCTGGTCTTGTTGGAATGATGGAAAGTGCAGAACTTATGCGCCCGCAGGTCCGGCAGATTGCGAACTCTGCCTTAGATTACTTTGCCACCGAAGCGGACCGGCGGCGCCAGGTCTTTGCGACGACCTTGCTCCAGCTTGCAGTGCTTGTGTTGGTTCTGATTTTTGTTCTTGCCTTAGCGATCTATTACTTGCGGCGTTTGAATTTTTTGAACATCAATCGCCGGCGCGAATTGCAAGAATATGCTGAACGGATGAACACGGTTATTCAGACGTCGTTGGATGGTGTGATTGTCGTTGATTCCACCGGACAAATTTTGGCGTTTAATGCTGCGGCTGAATCTATGTTCGGCTATCGCACAAGCGAAGTTTTGGGCGATACGCTTGGCCCATTGATTGTGCCTGAGCACTTGCAGGCAGCGCACAAGCGAGGGATGAAACGCCTGCGGACAGGCGGGGAACGCTATATCGTTGGTAAAGGCCGGGTGGAACTTGAAGCCAAGCGTTCCAACGGTGAGGTCTTTCCTGTCGAGCTTGCGGTACAGTCCGCAAACACAGATGCGGGTGAAATTTTTATTGCGTTTGTCCGTGACATTTCTGCAAACGTTAAGGCCGAAAAAGAACTTATTTCAGCGCGTGATCGGGCGCTTGCTGCGGATCGATTGAAAACTGACTTTTTGGCGACCATGAGCCACGAAATCCGTACGCCTCTCAATGGGTTGCTAGGCAATCTTGCCTTAATACAAGATACGCAGCTTTCTCATCAACAAGAGCGGTATATCCGCAATATGAAAACATCAGGCGACCTGTTGCTGAGGCACGTAACAGACGTGCTAGACATTTCGCGTTATGACGTTGGTCAGCTCGCATTACGTGAGGTTCCCGTGAACCTCGCTGATTTGATTCAAGCGATCGTTGATAGTCAAAGTGGAATGGCGTCTGCCAATCTTACAACCGTCGATTGGAAATGGGAGGGTGAGCCGACAGAATGGGTTCTATCTGATCCAGATCGGTTGCAGCATATTTTGATGAACCTTGTCGGTAATGCCGTGAAATTCACCAAGGCAGGCAGCGTTATGGTTTCGATTGCCGCTAGAAATATTGAAGCGGACAATTATGAAGTGCGTTTTAATGTTGCCGACACAGGGCAAGGCATTGATGAAAAACTACGGTCGCGGATTTTCGACGACTTTGTGACGGGGACAACAGCTTACGACCGCACAGTTGGCGGAACGGGGCTGGGTCTTAGTATTGCGCGCCGATTTGCAACGGCCATGGGCGGAGAGATCACTGTGACTAGCGTAGTGGGTGAGGGTAGCACATTTAGTGTCACACTTCCGCTGAAGGCGACTGAAGCAGTGGTTGATGACGTGCTCGAACCGACGCCAGATCAAACGAGTATTGGGCTCAATATTCTCGTCGTGGAGGATAACGAGATAAACCGTGCCGTTGTACGGGGTATGTTGCACGCTGACGGTCATACAACCACCGAAGTTCACGACGGCGCCGCTGCGGTCGAAATCGCAGCCGAGCATGCCTTTGACCTGATATTAATGGACATAAGTATGCCAATTATGGATGGGCGTGCCGCAACACGCGCGATCCGTGGCGGCACAGGGAAATGTTCGAAAACCCCTATTATCGCTCTGACAGCGAATGCAATGGCGAACGAACAACAAGCCTTTATCAAAGACGGCATGAATGGAGTGTTGACAAAGCCATTGTCGCGGATTGCATTGTTAGAGGTGCTTCATCGCATTTCAAACGAAATTCGGGAGAATGATCCTGTAATGACTGACAACAAAAACCAAAATGAAATGCGCGAAATTTTAGGTGAAGAAGCCTACGAGCAGCTCAAAGTTCAGTTCATCACCGAGGTCGATGAACTGCATCTATGGCTGAGAGAAGTCCAAATTCATGAGCTGACTGAAGTCGCCGCGCGCTGCCACAAAGTTGCAGGCAGCGCCGCTGTCTTTGGTGCGACTGATTACCGTACAAAGCTGATCGACATCGAGAACGCAGCCAAAGCCGACCAACGTGATAAGGTCGCGACGGCAGTTGCATCCCTACCAGAGGTTTGGGGTTCCGTTAAAGAGTGGGTTTAAAACCTACGACAACGGGCCACACTGTTTGCTGCTTTGCCTTAATGACCGGATGCGATCTTGATCTGTAACAGATCCACATTGTGTTCTGTCAATGCATCGCGTTCGTTATCAAAGCGAGACCACACAACATAGTTAGTTTAACAGTACATCGTGTGATAGCGTGTCGTCGTTGCTGAACATAAGCCGCTGAGCGGGTCGTAGCCTCGTACCTAGGTACTGCCACGCCGGAATGCCTGCACGCATGGCGATACCCCCCATTTTTAATGGGGTTCAGCCATAGAATTCATGCGGCTGTTTTTGGTTGTAAGCTCTGGGCCAAACACGGGGCTCTCAAACGAAATACGCTATCGCGAGGCATCGTAGCTGCGCGACAGCGTGGCAGGTTTATTTTACCAATTGAAGATCACCGGACCGTGACAAATCACTGCCCGGTGATCGTCTTATGGGGAAATCGTGACGTCGAATGACACGGAATCTGCTTCTCCTGGTTCATAAACGCCAGTGCAATCCCAGCGGAGTGAGCCAGCATATCCCGCCACGTTGTTGGTTGGCTCAGATACCACGCAGATCAGACCATTACCCAATGTCGTGGGGCTTGCGATAGGGGATGCTAGCGCCGTGTACGACGGGGTTTTGTCATAGATGATCACGTCCGTTGCGACGGTGTCGCTCGGGTTTGATAGGTAGATGCGGTATTGTAGAATGTCGCCTATCGCACCTCCGTTTGACGCGCCTTCGGGGGTGTTTTGAGTGATATTGCGGACGGTCTTTGACAGCTCTAACCGACCTTCGCCGCCCCCAGCAACAACCCGGTCGGTGTTTTTACTGGTGCTCACCACAGTGGTGTTGGTCAGCAATGTCGATGCGATGATATCGTAGGTGTACGCGCTTCCCGCTCCAATGCCAGAGTTCGCAGTGACACGCGAAACGAGGCACACGCGATCCCCGGTAGAGACTGAAATCGGAGCCGTGATGACGGTGTCCGGTGTCGCGTCACAGCCTAGGTCACGATACAGCGTCGCGCTAAAGCTGTTCGCCGGTGACATCGCAGGGTTGGCATAGGAAAAGTCGACAGTGCCTGATGTGAATGCGGTGTATTCGTGACGAAGTGCAACGACTTGGCCGCTTTCAACACTCGCTTCTTGATCACGCGTGAGAGTCGGGGCCTTTACCAAGCCTAAGTCCAAGCCTGCGTAGTTGCTGTTCGCATCTGGCGTGAAAGTGTAACGGCCATCGTGCGGATCACTGTTGACCAAAGAAGGTAGGCCAGTTGTGTTTTCCGAGACCGCTATCAGGCCGGGTAGCGGGGTGACCGTGACCGTTAGTGGGCCAGTGTATGCGCCGTCCAATCCGTAGGCCCAGCTTCCGTCTGCTGCGATGGTTGGGTTAGCGATAAGGCTACCTGATCCATCCAAGATCGACAGAACTGCGCTTTGGGTGCCGACTTCGGCGCCATTTGGCACCGCATCATGGGGCGTGCCGCTGTTGATGCCATTGTCTAGGAACACGGTGCCAGAGAGCAAGCGTTCGCCCGTATCTAGAACGACTGTCACGCTTGCTTCGTCGTCGTCCGCAATACCGTCGTTCAGATCGTCGGTGACAATGCCGACGCCTGGATCACTGTCAGGATCTTCGACCGAACTTGCCGTGATTTCGGCGACATTGGTGTGGTTGCCGGTTGCCAGCATCGTTACGCGAATTTTAAGCGTCTCAGTCGCGCCGATCGCAACACTGCCGACGGTCCAAAGTCCGGTTGCCGGATCATAGGTGTCGCCCTGTGCCGCAGCATCATCTGAAACATATGCAAACCCACTGGGCAGGATGTCGTTCACAAGAACCCCTGCTACAGCTGCCGGGCCATCGTTGGTCACAGCCAAAACAAAGTCTAGTTCTGTACCTGCAAGGGCAGATGTTATCGTTGACCCATCGGCTGCCAATTCGACAGTCTTGATGATAGATAGATCTGCCAGTCCAGCGATAAAGCCAAAGTCCAGTCCGCCACGTGTACTACCAGCGGTTACCCTGATCCCTGACAGGGGGTTAGGTGTCGCTGAGGTATATCCGGGTGGAAGGTCGGCATCATTTTCTTCGACTTCGATCCGATAGGTGAATTGCGCCGATAGGTTTTCCACAAGATAGCTGCCATCGGCTGTGCTTACGACAGATGTAACCAATGTGTCGTCTACGGTCGTTCCCGGCGTGCCGTTGTCATTATAAACGTCGACGGAGATGTTAGGGATACCTGTTTCACCAATCTCGAACGCGCCAGACCCATTGGTATCTTCGTAAACTGTCCCAGCTAAGGCACCTTCTGGAGGAAGTGGTCCAAGCCGTGATGGACAACCTGCGCCGTCGTTGCGGAATTCTTCGCTGATGCTCAGTACGCTGATAAGCTGACGCTCTGCAGAGCCATTACCCGCGATGCCTACATCAACTTCGTACATTTCGTTTGATATGTTTTGGTTCACGTACATACGGCCATAAAAGTCAAACCAGATCGCGCCATAGTCCGCTGTCCAAACTGCAGGGCCAAACTCAACGGGCGTGCGTGTGCCAGCTGCACCACCCGCGGGATCAAAATAGAATAGGCGATTTGTTACATGGTTTACGCCATAGATCATTCCGTCATTTGGGTTGAATGCAATGTCGAACGGGTCAACAGATGATGTCAGCGTCACACGTCCCAGATCAATGGGGTTCAAAGGATCGCTGATATCTAACAGTTGGAAGTCGTTTGTATTTTGAACCTGATAGATCATCACCCCATTGGATAGAATATCGCCCGAGTTATAACCCGTTGCTGCGGATAGTGGGAGCGCTGCCACAACATTGAAACGGCCCAAAGAATCAAGCTGTACAAGGTCACGTTCAAATTCGCGCACGCCGTAGAACAGCCCATCAATAGCGTTGTAACCCCAGCCACCGTTATACGCGACACCCGCAGGTGAACCGATGTTCGTGACATCAATCGTGTGGCCACCAGATCCATCTTCGGTGAATACTAAACGCTGCAATTGTGAATCAACCCGCGCGATGCGGTAGAGAGTCCCGTCACATGTGAACGGGACAGCACCCGCAGATAGCACAACTCGGTAGTCCTCGACCTCGCCGTCAAAATTCAATCCATCAAATGGATCTGCAGCAAAGCCACTAGATGTCGACCAACGCAGCCGGGCGTAGCTGTAGCCACTTACAATGTTGTTAGGCACAGCAATGTCTAGGCTGATTTGGTTGTTGAACACCCCGTCGGTGTCGCCAGTGCCACCGTCACGGTAGTCTGTTGCGACTTGTTCTGACGCATCAAAAATTCCGTTTTGGTCAAAGTCGATCCAAACCTGTAGGTTCGTAATACCTTCTGTCACAGGAATACCAAGTGCGAGCTGTGCGCTGAGTGTTTCATGTGTTTGCACTGTTAACGATACCGTTGTTCCAGCCTCAAGGATTGGGAATGAGACAATGGAATCTTCATCATCGGCTCCTGCAAAGTCATCTGCGTCGGCCTCAACGCTATGTTGTGGAACAGTTTCAGAGTCAGGCAGAGCTGCGCCGAGGTAGATTTCGTTGACGATAATATTGCGCGGATCACCATAGCTTGCAGGTGCATCACCACGGTCAACAAAGTCGGCCGCAGCAATGACGAGAGAATAATCTTCGGCCTCGCCGTCGACTGCAAATGCAGATGGGCTTAGACCTGTGCTGGATGAATACCGAAACCGAGCGAAAGTTGTATTCGTTGTCGCGTCAGATGGAACAGCGACATCAACTTGGATCACGCCATCGCCCGCAACATTATCAAATGCCGTACCATCGTCGCGCAAATCTACAGCAACACGTTCACCAAGAGTCTCTTCAAATAGGCCGTTGCCATTAAAGTCGATCCACCCTTGCAATGCCCCATTGCCGGTCACGGTAATATCAAGTGTGCTGATTGTCCCTTGAGTGAGAAGCGGAAATACGATGGATTCTTCATCGTCGGTGTCGAGCAAGTCATCTGCGGTCGCTGCCGCGTCAGACTGCGCCACAAACTCTGCATCCGGTGGGACCGTACCAAGATAGATCGTCGGTATATCAGGGACAGAGTGCGGGGCCGTCAAATAGCTGACAGGTGCATCACCAAAGTCAAAACCATTACCTTCGAAAACGGATACAGTGACTTTGGCACGGTCACAATCGTCCGGAGTAATTGCATCACACAACCGATATTCAATCTCGTAAACACCAGCAGGTACGCCGACAGGCACCACAACGCGGCCAGCGTTTGCGCCGGCGGTTTCTAGCACCGGAACAGGATCGCCCGCATTTGCTGGTGTGGCTGGGCTAATGACTTCTATGGTTGCATTCAGCGGTGTAGCAGGGAGTCCGTTGATTGTATCGTTGGTCATCACCTCGCCAGCGGTACCGCCAGCAAGCGTATTTACCGGTGAAGCGGTGTAATCGTCATCTTCGGCAACAACGTTCGCTGAGATGTTCGAAATGGCACAGAGCAAGATACCAGATCCGCGAGTCGCTGGATTTGTTGAAGTACCAGTATATCCATGAATGAACTCACCTTCTGTGAATGTATCGAATTCGTAGGTTACGTAGTTGTCAAAATCTGTTTCGTTGGGTTCGTCCGTCCAATCAAGCGGGTTACCTGTTTTAGCCGGGTCCATAGCGATGGCGGAACCGCCGCTTGAGAACGACGCTAGCGGGGCCGTGTTGAAAAATGAGATCGCTGTCGCGGGTTCAATTGTGCCAACGACATCAGATGAATCATCGCTAGCTCCGCGGCTGTCGACATCAGTTTGTTGGAAGATAAGACCGTTTACGCGACTTTGATCAATCACTGTGCCTTGCGGGTTGGCAGGGGTGGCCGAACCATCCTGCACTAAGCGTATGTTGTACGTAACATAACCGTTGTCAACGGGGATCATGCGCGCTTCGAAACTCGTCGAGAGGCGCAAATCAATCGCGTTGCTGATTTGCGTTAGCTGAAAGATGACATCGATTGCATTGCCGCTCGAATCTGTTGTCACGTCTTCGTATAAAAATACGTCATTTGTCGTGGGCGATGCCGCGCTTCCTGAACCAGCAAGCTGTGTGCGTGGCTTATTCAGCAACGACACTGGCGTACAGGTTTGTGGGCCCGGCTGGCCTGGTAACAAAAGCGTCGAAAGTGCCAATGTCTGTGGATTCGACTGCAAGCGCGAAACAAATGGTTGCCCAATTGTGCCGATGCCTGCCGTGGCCGAACTGTCAACCGCACCAGTGAGTACATCAGCGGCAGTTACGGTGTAGGGCGCCGTACATGTTACTGTTCCGCCGGGCGCAACAGGGGCAGAGATCGCTGGGCAAGTCACCGTTCCCAAAAGGTCATCTTCAATAATGATGTCTTGGTTCGTGTTAAAGGGGAGGGCGCCAGTATTTGTTACAACATATTGGTAGGTTACGCTGTCGCCGGCAAACCCGGTTGCGGGCGACACTGTCCGAGAGAGCGATATGGTCTGCGGTACGTTGAAATCTGCATCAGAAAAGAACCCGCCGCCACGTGCTGCCGGATTTTCACCGAAAAACAAAGGACGCACGTTACCGATGGATTCATCATAAAATACTGTTGCCGTGGATGTATCGTTTGGAAAGGTTGCGACGACCGTTCCGGTATCATCATTGGGTGAGCTCGGCGACGTGCCAAAGCCGTCAACATATATACATTGCGCCTGGTTTGCAGCAAGTGCACCGGTCCCACCTGACCCAACGCCGGGTCCTACGAGCACGACAGGTGTCGCTGCAACCGTTGCCAGCGTAGGGTTCCCGTTGTCGCCGGTGATGGTCACAAAATCACATCGGTCGCTCGCGTTGTTATTATCTGATGCGTCAATATCAACGACGCTAATTTGTAAGCTATCGACAGGAAATCCGATCCCGCCGGATGAAAAGCTGATAGATGTGCTGACGGTCGCATCACCGATATTGGCCTGTCCTGCGGGTGCATCCGCGACGAGAATCAGGCTTTCTACATTGCCGCCAAAAATAGTGTCGTCGTTCGGGGAACTTGCTGGACCATAACTTGCGAACGTACCAAAAGCTTGGATAGCCGTGTCAATTTCAAAGCCATATTGGTCTTTCAGAACATATGTGAATGGGCCAAGAGCACCCTCCGGCCAATCGATCACGCTCCAATCGAGGCTGAAATCGCCAGCTTGCATTTTGGTCGGTGCGACTGCTGTCGACAGCGATGCCAAAGCGAGGGCCATCAGCCCCGCTTTGCGACGGACAGAACAGGACAAGGGGAATTTCTTTGTAATCGTCACAACATCAACCTCTCTGTACGTGCCAAATAGTCGGCGCGACATAATTCAACTTTCTCGTCAGCCATACGCGCCTAAACCTGTGATTGTGGGTTTTCGGCGCGGAATATGGTTCTGCTTAGATATCATCCTAGTAAATTGCATCTCGGTGCACCAAAGAGCGTATGCACATACCTTAGAGCATTCGGGTGATACACTATACTTCCGGATAGTATCACACATTGTCCGAAGTTCGATTTCATCATTGCGATGCAATATTTGCGCGATCACCCTTGGATTGAATTTATCACGCGTTAGTAAAAAATGGTTTGCCCCCGGTAGAGAGCTAACCGGGGGCAAACACAACGCTCGCAAAGTGGGCGGTTCCTGACTAGTTCAGAAGCGCAGTTGGGGGGCAGTCGGCTGTCTGAAAATAGACGCCATTTCCCGGTCAAATGTGGCCCAAGTGATGGTTGCTCGGTTGCCAGCATAGCCATCATAAGCGGACCGTCCGGTACTTGTTGGCAAACCAGCCCAAACCTTTGCGAGGTTGTTCATAAATCGTGTGCGGCCAATGCGGCCTTCGGTAAATGCGTCATATCCAGCATCCTTCAGCAAGATATCGGCAAGGTTGTCCTGCAAAGCAGGCGAGAATCTCATGTTGTGGGAATACCCGCCACGGCGCATCAGATCCCGTAGGGTGGATGGAATGAACTGATATCGTCCAATTGCATGCGGTTGACGTGGCGTCGCCTCGACCCAAGCCAGAACCTGTCCGACAGTCATATTCGTGGGTAAATCACTTGGCAGCCGTGTTGCGCCATGGTGTATGGTATCGTATCCGCGCGAGTCTGCTTCAGCGACCGCAATCAACGACAGAAGTCTTGATATTGAGCTTCCATTTGCTTGGAACTGCAACCGCGAATGTGACTGTCGTTGGCTTGCTACCCATTGATTCAAGCCGCCCGTCGTTTGCGCCGCTTTCCAAAACTGAGCAGTCGATATGGTGTCCCATTCGTGGCTGCTAGAAATGCTGTAAAATCCCGATAAATCAATGTCTTGTGCCGCCGCAGGACTAGCCAAAAGCGCGCAAAGGGAAATGAATATATGTCGTTTAATACCGGTCATACTCGTATCCTTGTTCAACGTAACAACAATAATTTCTGTCTCGGTTACCTTGCCATGCGTCGCGGCGGTTGGCGTGCTAGAGAAAGGATAATTAACAAGAACAAAGGATAGTTCACGCGACTTTAGGATAGTGTTGATGCCGAATGTAGTGTCGCGCTGGGCGGCGTATATGCTGCTCAGATTCCCGCTTTGACCCGGCGGTTGTCATATTGCCATAGGCCGATTTTACAGATTAGGTGCACGGCTTGCAGTCGAATCTCTATTGAGATCGCACGGTCTGCGTGCAACGCTATATTCAATTGTAAATTCTATGTATGATACCTTCGATGCCGTGTGTCTTCTCGAATAAGTGCATATGAAACGTCGGTTTTTGATGGATACGGAACGCGACGACGCGCTTAGCGAAGGTGGCAGTAAAGTAATATGGTCGCCCGTCCGTTTGGTTCGCGGGGGGAAAGAAGAGGGTACTGATGAAGATTTTAATTGCTGATGATCACGACATGGTTCGCGAAACGATTGCTTTATACCTACAACAAGAGCACGGCGAAAATGTTGTCCAAGCATCCAGTTTGGATCATGCGCTTACATCGATACAAAACAGCCCTCCTTTTGCTTTGGTGCTCCTTGATTACGAGATGCCAGGCATGAATGGGCTAGCGGGCCTTGAACGCACGCTTGCGGTGAATGGGGGCAACCCAGTTGCGTTGATTTCGGGAACAGCGAACAAATCCGTGGCTGAAAAGGCGTTGGGCATGGGGGCGGCTGGTTTCTTGCCAAAAACAATGGCTGCGAAATCGATGATTAACGCGGTGAAGTTTATGGTGATGGGGGAAATCTACGCCCCGCTTGATTTCATGACCGCAGAAGAAGAAGAGAATGCCGCCGCCAGTCAATTATCCCTGCGTGAAAAGCAGGTGCTAAAAGGAATTGCCGAAGGTAAATCCAATAAGGAAATCGCCCGTGACATCGATTTGCAGGAAGTCACGGTCAAGCTGCATGTGAAGACATTGTGCCGTAAGCTTCAGGCCAAGAATAGAACGCAAGCTGCAATGATCGCACGTGATCGACATATGATCTAAAAGAAAGCACCCAGTTTTTTGCACTGTGCGTCATTTGTATTCCGACTCTGATTGGACCCTTGCGTTGCTTTAAAGTGAGAATTTAAAGCCGAACGTCCAAAGGTGTTCGTAGTCCCCCAAATGTTCATCCCCGGGCAAATACTGAATGAATAGTGGGATTTTGTCATGCGTAAACTCTATTCCACCGATCGCAATTATGTCTGACCCGCCAACGCTAACGGGGGTGTCACTACCGGTATTAGGATAATGTGCAAAGCCAATAAAGGGATGAACATAAAAGCCGCCCGCGCTTATGCTTACAAAATCTGATGTAAACGTGGCTGATGCTGCAACTTTGGAAAAGCTGTTTTTGTGGACCCCTAACCGTGTACTTGCCATGTCACAGTCCCATGAAACAAAGATGCCAGGGTTGAATTCATCAAAATCTTGTTGTGCGTTTATGTGATTAGACCCGATCAAAACTGCGATCCCGTCTGGTTTCAGAATTTCACAATTTTCAGCAAAAATGGGACTGGCTATCGTTGTAAGAGCAACTGCAAACAGATGTTTTCTCATAGATGTGGATCCCTCTTTTCTTTGGTGACCTGCTGACCTTATGGGCATTTGATAAACGGTAAACTGCTAAGTTTGAGTTTATTTCCAAGTATGCGATGTCCCAACTTTGTAAGTTTTAGCTATAAACTGTGCTGTGCTTTAGCGGACATTCAGCTTGGCTGTGCTGCATCTATTGCCAGCATATTCTCTTAACGACGTTGCCAAGTAGCCGTTCTATATTGACCTTCATTGATACGATGAATTTGTTCATTTGACTGTGATAATTCTCACAAAACCAAGGAAATTGGTTTTGCGATTCTCCGCTGTAAAGGATGTGAGAATGGGTGTTTTCCCTTAGCTAAGGTAATTTCACGCCCGCTTTGCACCAGTAACCGTTCAGCTTCTGCTAGGCCGAATATACTTACCTACACCTTCGGATAGTCGTTTAGCTAAAGAGCCATGTGGTGACCTTTTGAGAGGATACCGCTGTCCCCTCCTTTCTAGAAATATTGAGACATCGACCTGCACTGGATTGCCCCAGAGCAGTCAATTTCAAATGCCTAGCTGACGATGCGTCGGCCCTTGAGAGAAGGAAAAGAAATTATGTCTATCAATGCAATTGCTTCAGCGATCAAGTTTTCGCTTGCTCCAGCGCTGGCACTTGTCGCGCACACGGCGGTCGCCCAAGATCTGAGCAGCACCGCGGATTACAAAATCGTTGAGATGTCCGCCGAAGGTGAAGAAATGCTTGTGCAGCGCAGCGAAGTGCGTCCCGGCGAAATCATCGAATACACGCTGACCCACAGCAACAACACTGAGATGGAGATGAATGGCCTTTCAGTGTTCGCACCCGTTCCGGAGGGCGTCACGCTCGCACTGGGCAGCGAATATTCAAGCGTTCAAGCGCAATTCGAAATCCAAGCCGAAATCGATCCGGATCAAGATGGTCTGGAGTGGTCGACGTTGCCAGCAATGCGCACCGTGATCGCCGAAGACGGTACGAAAATTCAAGAACCTGTTCCCGCTGAAGCCATCGAGGCGGTGCGTTGGAACTTGGAGGTCGCCCTCGCTGGCGGCGAGGCGACATTAAACACCTATCGGGTGGTCGTTAACTGAGCGGACGAAGCCCGCTCAGTTTGGTCGGGTTTGTCAATTTTAAATCGTAGAAAAGGTACAAGACAGTGAAATATCAAAAAATCTTACTCTCGAGCAGCGCTCTCGTTGCAGCAGCATTCGCTGGATCGACGGCATTTGCTGCGCCACCTGACGCAGGGACTGTGATCGGCAACCAAGCGGTTGCGACATATACAAACGGCGCAGGTGACACGATTACCGTGACATCAAACAAAGTTGAAACTGTTGTTCAGCAAGTTGCAGGCGTGACATTGACGTCCGACAACACAGAAAAAGTCGCACCCGGTGGTAAGGCATTCTTGCCGCACATCATCACCAACGATGGTAACGGTCCAGATGCGTTTGCGCTGACTGCGACTGAAGGCGCGGGCGGTTATGATTTTGCGTCTGTGACGTTCTACGCTGATGCCGACATGGATGGTGTCGCGGATAACGCCACTCCAATTACACAAACACCAACATTGGCCGCAGGCGAACGCTTTGGTGTTGTCATTGATGCAACAGCGCCGTCAACAGCAACGGCTGGTCAGACAGAAACGCTGACAGTTGCCGCAGCCAGTATCCTGACAGCTGCTGTTACATCGACGAACACCGATACTCTGACAGTTTCATCGCAAGCGATTATGGAGTTGGTCAAATCGATGGTTGTCGACAAAAGCGCAGGCGACCCAAATATCGTTGACGCAGGCGATACGGTCACGATCACGTTGACCTATTCGAACACCGGCTTGGCTGCAGCGACAGCATATGCGGTCGAAGACATTATCGACACGAACCTACCATACACGGTCAACTCTGCTCAGTGGTCAGATCGCGCTGTAGCGGGTGGCATGGATGAAACAAACGGCACCGGTGTCGATGCAACGAACGGCTCTGGCGAAACAATCGTCTACCAAGTCAACGCGGCCACAAACACGATCGATTTTACAATCTCAAACGTTGATCCAGGTCGTACAGGGTCGGTTACATTCGAAACAACAATCGGCACGCTTGCTGATGCTGGTTTGATTGAAAACACAGCCACACAGTCTGACGTGACTGGCAACTATCCACCATCAAATACCGCGTCTGTTACAGTTGATCCGCAGTACGCGCATGTGATGGACGATACGTACACGCAAGCTGATACAACTATTGTACGTTCGGCAACGGATGATGGCGCTGCAGGTGACGACGAAGTGACTGAAACCAGTGACGTGTCACAAGGTGGTGTCATTGCGTTCGAATTCGTTGTTGGAAACGACTCTAACAAAATTGACAGCTATACGCTCGACTTTGCAGATGTTGATTTTCCAGCAGGCACATCCTTCCGCTTTGTTGGCGCTGATGGCATCACGCCAGTTGTTGGCAGTGTCGGACCACTTGCACCGGGTGAAGCAACGAAAGTGACCTTGCTAGCAACATTGCCAAGCAACACAGCACCTACAGCTGCTGGCGCAACGAACTACACAGCGACAGTGGATGCGACTTCGGAAGCATCAGGCCAAGTGAACAGCTCGACTGCTGAATTCACAGGTGCTGTTCAGGCTGCTTCGGTCGATTTGGAAAACCGCGTCGCGGGTTCCGAAGGTGACGGCGCTGCGCCTACGAACGGTGGCAACCCATGGGTGATCACAAATACAGATCCTGGCGTTGCAGTTAGCTTCCCGATGTCGATCGAAAACCAAGGTCCAACGTCTGACAGCTACAACCTGTCTTTGGCAGCTCCACTGCCTGCAGGATGGTCGGTCGAATTCCAATTGGCAGACGGCACAATTGTAACCAACACTGGCACAATCCCATCTGGCGCGATCGCTGATATCGTTGTCGTGATCACACCTGAAGATGGTGCCGCACCACAGGATCAACTGGTTGAAATCGTACTCACGTCGCCTGTTTCAGGTCAAAGCGATAGTATCGTTAACCAAGTCACTGTGAACGAGGTCATCGACGTTGCAATCGTTGCGGATCAGACGGTCCAAGCTGCACCGGGTGGTGTTGTCGATATCCGTCACACTATCACCAACGAAAGTAACATCACAATCACTGAAGGTGCGATCACGCAAAGTGGTTTGACTGACTTCTCTGGTGCAATCTACTGGGATCAGAACGCTGATGGTGTCCTTGATCCATCTGATCCTGTCATCGACAACTTTGATGATATCGGTGGCCTTGCAGCAGGTGATTCAGCATCGCTGATCTACCGTGTGCAGGCAGGTTCCGTACCGGGTGTTTCTGAAATCGGCACACTGACGTTGGCAACGAGCCTGAACGGTGCGACCAAGACAGATGGCGATACAGCAGACAACGCTGTTGAAGATCGTATCGTGGTTGTTTCCGGTGACGTGACTTTGGTGAAAACCCAAGCCATCGATCCAACCTGCACAGGTGTTGTCGGAGCCTTTACGAAGGACCGCCAAGACGTCGAGCCAGGCCAGTGTATCCGCTACCGTGTAGAAGCCAGCAACACAGGCACCGCGCCAGTTGCAAACGTTGAAATCAAGGACGTTGTCCCTGCTTACACCACGTTTGAAAATTGCGGTGGCACATGTGACGCGACGGTTACACCAAGCGGCACCAGCACAGTGACGACAGCGACTGCTCCGAACATTGCCAGCTCTCACGGTACTGTTGATCCGGGCAGCAACGCGACACTCGAATTCACCGTGAAGGTGGATGAGTAAACCGTACTCACGGCTACAGCGTTTTTGTAGCTGATGACAAAGTCTCTCCCGGTTCAAAATCGGGAGAGACAGTTACCAGAGTTTTAGCGTGTTCCTTGGTTGAAGGTTGCAAAAAATGGAAAAGTTAAGGTCTTTAATATCCTCTACCGCCAGTATTGGCTTAGTATTCGGGGCAACATTATTCGGTTCTGCAGCTGACGTAACAGCCGCACCAGCAGCTTCAGGGTTGCGCATTGTAAACATCGCGGGGGCGACTTATTTCAATCCAAATTTGGGTGTGGTTGAAACAATATATTCCAACCCAGTAGAGGCAATTGTCGCAGAAGTTCCTGCCATCGAAGTGATTGGCTACTCTGACCTGACGCTATCACGTGGCGCAGTAGATCAGCATCACTTTGAAGTTTGGAATACAGGTAATACTGACCTTGCATTTAATGTGGCTATGGATACCTCGTTCGAAACCGGCGTGGTATCGACGAGCACTCTATTTTGGGATCAAGACGCCGACGGTATCATTGATGAAAACGAACCACGTATTGATCCCGGCTATGAAGTGTCATTGCCGATGGGCGAAAGCTTGAACTTCATCTACAGCTTTGGCGTTAGTGATCAAGTTGATCCGGGCGATATCGCGCTTTCGGGTCTAAATGTATCACCGCGTAGCTTGACCTCTGACGCGACAGTTGCGGGAAACCGCAAGGCGGCTGGACGTATTGTGATCGTCGAAGCTGGATTGGAAGTTTTGAAATCAGCATCGCGTCGCGCGGTTGATGGCGGCGAAGAGCTGACTTATAAAATAGCACTGCGCAACAACTCTGAAACTGCAATTGCGCCATATGGTGAAATCGACGGCAACGTCATTCGCATCGACGGCAGTGAGCGCCGCGGCGTTCTGGTACGTGATGTTGTACCGCTGAACACAGTTTTCACCGAATTTGGAAACTCTGCTGAGTTGCAGCGGCTTTACCATCTTCGGGGCCAGTTGGCGCAGGACTACCAATCTGCGGCCCCCAACGACCTGAGTGAGGTTGACGCCGTCGCATTTTTCCTTCCGCAAGAATACACTGTTGGTCGGTCGACTGATTTGTATTTCTCCGTATTCGTTCGCGATGATCTGGGTGACATGATTGTCCGAAACACGGCGGACACATATCTGCCTAATGCCGATGGTGTTGATACAATCCAATCAAATACCGTGACACTGCGCTATTCTTCGGACGCAGGTGTTGCTCTGGATTTTGTTGCGCCTGATACGCTTGAGAATACGGAATACGGTATCATCGGGTCTGACGCGATGCTGCGCCTAACGTCTGGTGCGTGTAACGTAACGTTGGGCGTCGATACCATCGATATCACTGTAATGAGCCGCATCACAGGCGACACAGAGACGATCAGCGCGCGTGAAACTGGTGCGAACACAGGCGTGTTTTACACTGCGGCCTTGCCGATGGCCTATATGGCTGATGCGGTTTCGGGCGATGGTGTTATCGCGACGACTGATGGCGATATCCTGGATAGCTACACCCTGTGTAGCGGTGAATCTGTGACCGATGTTTTGATCGTGAACCCTGGGAATTTTGTGTTCAACAGCGTGACTAATGCGCCAATCGAAGGAGCGGTTGTACGTATTGTGAACGCTGCTGGCGACGTCGTTACTGAAACAACAACTGATCAATTGGGTTTCTTTGCACTGGGCGAAGTTGCCGAGGGAGTTTATTCCTACTCAGTCACACCGCCACGCGATTTTGCTTTTCCTTCGTCACGCCTAAGCTTTCCGAACTATGACCGCCAGACTGACAATGAAGTGTCATACGGCGAAGCATTCCGTCACGCTGGTGGCGCGATGCATGTCGCAGATATTCCACTGGATCCATATTATGGCGTGCCATTGTCGCTTGAGAAATCAGCGGACAAGGACCAAGTACGCACAGGTGAATTCGTTGTCTACACAATCGATGCAACCAATAACATGGACGAGGCGCTGATTGGCGCTGAAATCCTAGACCGTTTGCCCGCTGGTGCGGTTTATGTTGCAGGTTCGACATTGCTTGACGGTCAGGCATGGCCGGATCCGATCGCTGACGGAACTGGTGACTATCGCTTTGAAATTGGCAATATGTTGCCCCTGCAAGAGCGTGAGCTGACATATGTCCTGCGCTTTACTTCATTGGCACGCGTTGGCCGCAACTATAACACCGCAATCCTTGACGGCCGTCAGGCTGGCACAGGTGATTACCGTTCGTCCAACATCGCGAGCACCTATGTTACGCATGATAATTCTGGCGGTGTGTTTGCCCGCGAAGCATCAATCGTTGGGTCTGTGTTCATGGATTGTAACGGTGATGGTCTGCGCGACGGCCCAGAGGAACCCGGTGTGCCCGGCGTTAAAATTGTAACCCAAAGCGGGTTGTCAGTTGTGACAGACATTGACGGTAAGTATTCTTTGTTCGGTCTGCGCCCTGTATCGCATGTGCTTGCGGTTATGGCGGATACGCTGCCTGTTGAAACAGAGGTCACAGTCACACGAACCACAGATATGCTTCGTGGTGGTTCACGTTTGGTGCCGCTGACACGTGGTGAATTGCAGACAGAAAACTTTGCCTTGGCGTCCTGTACGCCTGAGGCATTGGCAGACGTTGCTGACCGTGGAACCACATTCGCAGACCGTCACAGCGGTGACAGCAACACGATCTCTGATTTGCCAATGACACCGTCGCGTGGCGATCAGCGTTCGGCGCGTACAGAAGCAGGGATCGCGACAACGACGCAAATCTACACTGCAAACCGTCGTGCAGGTGCAACACCCGCGCCAGAGCTTGCTGAAAAAGCCCAGGCAACATCAGTTGACCGTCAAGGTCTTGAGCCTTTGATGCGTAGCCTCACTAATGAACCAGGCTTTATCGGTCTAACCGATGGCCAAGCCATGAGCCGCCGCACTGTCAACATTCAGGTGAAAGGCCCAGCTGATTTGACACTGAGCGTTCGCGTGAACGGCGATACAATTTCGGCTGCCCAGATCGGTGAACGTTCTGTTCTCGCAAGTGAAAACCTACAAGCGATGGCATATATCGCGGTTCCGCTGAGTGCTGGTAAGAACTCTATTGTTCTGGTGGGCGCAGACCCGTTTGGCAATGAGCGCGTTCGCGAAGAAATCACGCTGACTGCACCGGGAGACCCTGCAAAGATCGAGTTGATCGTTCCCGAAACTGCGTCTGCGACGCCAGGATCTATCGTGCCAGTTGTTGTACGTATTCTTGATGCTGCTGGCATGCCGCTTGATGCGTCTAGCACTGTCACACTGCGTGCACGCAACGCGACGTGGGATGTCACCGATATTCGTGACAACCAGCCGGGCCTTCAGGTTTATATCGACAATGGCGAAGCGACATTTGGATTATTGGCACCGCAAACGACGGGGCCGGACCTTATCGAGGTGCGCAGTAGCTTTGATAATGTCGAAGCCGAGATCTTGTTCACTCCAGACTTAGATGAACGTATCATGGTTGGCGTCATCGAGGGGGCGGTCGCACTGAATGGCCGTGGGGATCTGATCGAGGAAAACCGCATCAGTCCGTTCGAAGACACCGCAACAGGCCTGCGTGGCGAAGTATATCTTAAGGGCCGTATTCTGGGTGATGCACTGCTGACCCTGCGCTATAGCTCTGACAAAGATACAGATGATCGTTTGTTCCGTGATATCCGCGGCGACGAATACTATCCTGTTTACGGCGATAATTCAGAGCGTGGCTTTGACGCGCAATCATCTGGTAACCTTTATGTCAAAATCGAAAATGGACAGTCTTACGTTCTGTATGGTGACATGGCGATCGAAGCGGAAAGCTCTGCTTTCCGCCTAGGTGGGTACAACCGCGTTGCAACCGGTGCAAAGGCGCACTGGGAAAGCAATGATGTGTCTGTGTCCGTTTTTGCCGCACATATCGCGCAGCAGCAGCAGGTACGCGAAATCGCAGGGCGGGGTGTATCTGGGCCATATGATCTTGACCTTGATGGGTATCTTGAAGGCTCTGAAAAGATCGAAATCCTGATCCGTGACAGCGAAACCGGCAACGTGCTCGAGACATTCGCACAGCGCCGTGGAACTGACTATGTGTTGGATTTCTTCCGCGATGCAATTGTGTTTAACACGCCAGTGGCACAGGCCGATGCCGATGGTAATCCGGTCAGCATTCGCGTGACCTATGAAACGGAAGGCGATGATAGTGATCGTTACTGGTTGTATGGCGGTGAAGTGTCTTACCAAGCGACCGAAGCGACAAAAATTGGTGCGCGTGTTGTGCACGCTGACGCTGATGGTGTGTCGGTCGAACGTGAACGTATTCGTGCGGTTTATATGCGGACTGAACTTAGCCGTGCTGCGAACGTAGAAATGGAACTGGCCCAGTCTGAAAATAACGCTGGCGATACAGGAAACGCAGGCCGTATCGCTTATGAATTCGATGGCGCAGTTAGTACGCTGAAAATCGAGGCAACGCGCACCGATGAACATTTCGATCCGTCGGGCGCAAACACGCGCGCTGACAGCGATTTGGTGACCATCGACTTTGACCGTAAGCTCACTAGTAAAACAAGCGTGAACACGAGTGCACGTTATCTGGCTGACCGCATCGCCGATACAGAAACCGCGAGCTTGGAACTTACCTACAATCGCAAGGTAAATGACCGGCTAAGCAGCAGCATTGGCGTGCGGAGCAACGTTGATTTATCAGCAGAAGGGCAACCAACAGAGACATATGTTTTGTTGGGTAGTACTTGGCAGCCTGAATCTGCGCCATCACTGACGTTCACATCTGAACTTGAAGTTCCGGTTGAGGGAAGCCCGGTCACAACGGCTAATCTTGGTGCGAACTACCGTTTCGGCGAGGGATGGACATTGGGCGCATCTGTGGGCATCGAGTCCAACAGTCAAACCAACGAAGACAAAGTGACTGATGTACAGCTAAGTGCCGACTACCGCATTGGAGAGCTGGTTTCCGGCTACACCAACTACACTGCTAGCGGGAACGATCTTGAGCGTGCCCAAGTGGTGCAGGGGTTCCGCGCAGATTGGGCGATGAACGAGCAGCTTAAGCTACAAGCGAACTTTGAGCACACACAGCCATTGGGTGAAGACGGCAGCGCGCTGACCAGCCTATCTGTTGGTGCGTCTTGGGAAGCAGAAGATCGGTCTTGGATCGTTGACATGGATGTTGATCAAACATTCGAAGATGCAGGGCGGACGATTTACGGTGACTTTGGCACGGCTGCGCAAATCTCGCCTGATCTGACATTCCTTGCGCGTTCGCGCATCGGTGTTGATCGTCGCGGCGATGGCCCGGACCACATACGTCACCGCGCGCGGGTTGGGGTTGCATATCGGCCTGTCGATGATGCGCGTTTGAACATGCTTGCTTGGTATGAGCAGCAACTCGAAAAGCGCGAGCAGACTAACACAACACATCTGTGGTCCATCGACGGCACATACGAAGCTAGTGAAACAGTGAAGTTGAATGCAAAATATGCAGGCCAAGCCACCGAAATCAAAGTGGGCGAAGGTGCGAACACCGTGAATGCTGAAACTATGACACAGCTTGTGCAAGCAGGCATCGAATGGGACTTTGGCAATGACCAATGGATTGCGGGTCTGAACCTGATGCATCTTTGGGATGACGCGGACACAAGCACAAATGCAATCGGTGCAGAGCTAGGATACGCGTTCGACGAAGGCGCGATGCTATCTTTGGGTTACAATAAGTCCATAGGTCGGTCACCAATCAACAGCCCGCTGACCCAAGAAGGCATGTATGTTCGGATGCGCATCATGCTTGATGAAACCCTGTGGGACCGTCTGGACCAGTTCGGACAAAAGTAAGCCTAGGGTTTGCGAACGGTCACTGCGACCATGTGAAAACAAGTTGATGCATCAACATTGATATGTTGGTGCATCATTGTTTTTGGGTGCGTTCACACTCAATGATCCGCAGTTTTCCACTTATCCGGCGTAACGTAAACAACGCTGTCTTCAATGCTGACCATCATATCGCCGTCCTGGATACTTACGTTCATCTTCATGGACCGATTTGCTAGTTTTGCCAGCTCACTGGTGTGATCCTCGGAAAAGTTCACGACCTGAAGGTTATCAAAGCGGGTGGTGCTGTTTTTGATCTTTTCCCACCACATGTCAGCGGTCCTGCCGCCGTAGCTGTAGACAACCACCTTGTCAGCTTTACCACAGGATTGGCGGACAATCTTTTCACTAGGAAGTCCAAGGGCAACCCATAGCTCAAGCTCACCGCTCAGGCTTTTTTGCCAAATATCAGGCTCGTCATCGGTGGATATGCCCTTAGTCATTTCCAGTTGCTCGTCTGCGTTCAGCGCGAAAGCAAGAATGCGCACCATGAGCCGTTCATCCGTTTCAGAAGGATGTTTGGCAACGGTTAGTTTGTGAGTTTCATAATAATGACGATCCATATCGGACACGGAAAGTTCAACTTTATAAATGGTGGATTTTTGCGCCATGATATGTCCCGAAAATGCAAAGAAAGAGATGCCTAATGCGTCGCCACATCATAAACAAAATCGGCCAAATGGCCGATTTTGCGATTAAAAATGAGTGGGTGGCGGAGGCTCAGTCCGCCATTATGTTTATGTGTGACTCGTAGTGACTTGAAAACAAACGAATAGTGAAGACTTAATGTTTTATTATGTATGCCACAATGTATATCAGTTATTTGGACTGCAGCATCTGTTTGTGCCACGTGGCGCTACAGGAATTGTCTCCAAAAATTTGTTTGAAAAAGGTTGATCTGTCATGCTAACCGCTAATAAAGTCTTCAAGATAGGTGAATGTCTGACGTCAGCGCCTATGGGTGCAAATAGGGTCATTTGCTAAGAGAGTGTTTGTTGCTCATCGTAACCACCGAGGAGTGGACGATGAGAAAGACAACGAAGAGCCCCGGCGAGAAGATCGTCAGAGACATCAAACGTGCTACCCGCAAACATTATTCATCCGAAGAGAAGATCCGCATCGTGCTGGATGGCCTTCGTGGCGAGGACAGCATCGCTGAACTGTGCAGCCGTGAAGGGATCTCGCAGGGCATCTATTACAAATGGTCCAAGGACTTCATGGAAGCTGGTAAAAAGCGTTTGGCCGGCGATACGGCGCGTGCAGCAAACACTGATGAGGTGAAGGAACTGCGCCGGGAGGCAAAGGATCTCAAAGAGGTGGTTGCAGAACAGACGCTCGAACTCCGTTTACTTAAAAAAAGCATGACAGGCGATGGGGGCGACCACGAATGAGGTACCCTGCATCCGAAAAGTTAGAGATCATTCGTTTGGTCGAAGACAGCCATCTGTCTGCGAGTCTTACGCTGGCCAAACTGGGGATCCCTAGGACAACGTTCTACCGCTGGTATGATCGGTATCTGCAACGCGGTGAGGCCGGATTGCAGGACCAATCCCCTAAACCAACGCACGTCTGGAACCGTGTCCCAACGGAAGTGAAGAGCAAGGTCGTTCAGCTGGCGCTGCAGGAGACGGAGCTGTCACCACGTGAGCTGGCGGTGACGTTCACTGATCAGGAGCGCTACTTTGTGTCGGAATCCACTGTGTACCGCGTACTGAAGGCTCATGATCTGATCACCAGCCCTGCCTTCATCGTCATCAAGGCAGCCAATGCGTTCAAAGACAAAACGACTGCGATCAATCAGCTTTGGCAGACGGACTTCACCTACATCAAGGTTCTAGGCTGGGGCTGGTTCTATCTCAGCACGGTCCTCGACGATTACAGCCGCTACATCGTCTTCTGAAAGCCCTGCACCAACATGCGGGCTGAAGAGGTGACGGATACACTGGACCTCGCGTTGCAGGCATCTGGCTGCGATCAGGTGCATGTCGCCCACAAGCCGCGTCTGCTCAGTGACAACGGTTCAAGCTACGTCTCAGGGGATCTGGCCGAATGGTTGAAAGGGAAAGGCATGAAGCACTCTCGCGGTGCACCATAGTCTTCAAGCGCTAGCCTTTGTGAATGCATGTTGTCATGAGTATCAGCTTGGCGCTCGGTTGATACTCTCACAAAGCCGACAAATCCCTTCGGCTTCTTTTGCTTTTGCATCCTTGTTGTACCCTGTTTGTGTGTTTGATCTATGGTTTGTTAATGGTGTCATATGCGGTATTTGTTTATTGATAACAATAAGTAAGTTAGTTGTTGTGGGGGTGTTGAGAGCTTAAGCTTGAAACATCCTTTTGGGGTGGATTGAAGCTGTAGTTTGACTCTGTAATGCCAATAGCAATGCGGGCGGCATAATCATCACTGCGCCGGACGACGAACGTGGTTTTCTGGCTAAAATCGCGGGCGCAGCCTTGCAGTATGTTCATTTTTTGTTCTAATTGACTTTATGCCAGCCGGACACCCGCCAATCAGAGCACATCCTGCCAAGCCGTTCCGCACTTTGCGTGATGCGGCCGTCAGCGGTGAGGTTGTTTTGATACGTTGCGGACTATGTCGACGTGGTGCGACGTTCTTAGCGTCCGACCTTATTCAGGTCGTTGATCCTATGCATCCGGTTCATCTGCCGCCATTTGGCTGTTCGAAATGCGGGACAACTGAATATATCGATATTAGAATGGCCACACCACAATCGAAGGACGTTGGCCTAATGCAGGTTCGGCGATTGGTGGGGAGCAAGAAGGTCTGGCTTTGGCAGGACAAGGTTTTGGGGGAATAGGAATGTGTAACCTCTATTCAAGCACCACTGCCGTTGAGGCGATGCGCCAGATGTTCGACGTTAAACCCGCCAACAGTCATCTGGGCAACGCGGAACCTCGGACTGCAGTCTGGCCAAAGTACCCAGCCCCAGTCGTTCGCCTGACCCCGACGGGCGAGCGTGAACTCGTCGAAATGAATTGGGGCTTTCTGACCATGAACATCAGCAAGAAAACGGGGAAGGAACTGAAACCCGCAGCATGGAACAATGCGCGGGCCGATAAGGTGAACAGCAGCGGTCTTTGGAAAGAGAGCTTTCAGTTGCGGCGGTGCCTTGTTCCGGCATCGAGTTTTCGTGAAGCCAAGGGACAGCGGCCAGCGACAGACTATTGGTTTGCACTCAAAGGCGATGAACCACGTCCGCCATTTGCCATGGCTGGTCTATGGCAGCAGGTTCCAGCATCTCTTCGTCGCGACGATAGCAGTGACCTGACACACACAATCATCACCACCAGCGCCAACGAGATTGTACGTCCGGTCCATCCCGACCGCATGCCGGTCATCTTGCACGCAAAGGACTATGAAACATGGCTCACAGGGTCACCAGACCAGGCTCAGTCGCTGCTCCAACACTTTCCGTCTGAACTTATGACAATCGTGCAGCACGGGACTGGCGTGTTGGTTGATACTGGAACATGATTAACGTGGGTTAGGCTACGATCAAGGAATAGTTTTTCAACACAATGGGCGGATTCCGGTCATTCGCTGCAGGTGCTAATTGCCCGGCACGCTGCCTGCAAAGCTGCTGTTCGCTACACTCAGAACAGCGCTCCACAGGATAGGAAGATGAGTAATCCATTGGGAATGAAATGTCACAAGATTGCGCATCGAATTTGTTAGTTTATTCGCTTCGGATCTTTGACCTCTTGCAGAAGAACTCCCTCGAGCTCTTCTAGAGCAAATCGAAGATCAGATATCGCCTCTCGAATTTCACCGTGCGGGTCGTTTTGATCATCTCCCTTTTCCTTATCGTACACTACAACCTTCAAGACACTTAGAAAGCGTGTTTCTTCGTCTGGATCGGCAATGTCGGCAACCTCGGCAAGCTGGTCTTGGTCGATATCGAGCTCTGCCACGACTTCCTTGATCAACATGGAGGCCAAACATGTAGCATGGTGCTTCAGTTTTCTGGCCAAGCTGAGTTTATCCTCATTGGGACCATTCGGCGGTTCGAACGGCGTCCGGATTTGGAACACTGGATCACCAGTGGATAGCTGTAGCTCCATGGCAGAAAGTGCTTTTTCATATCGTTGCATTGGATTTCTGCCAAGGTAGTGGCGTCGTTCCCGCCAAAGCTTCAAGATCAGATCAGCAGTGTCTTGTTTGAGTGTTCCATCTTCCTCAGAGGTGATCATCTGCTCCGACAAGTAAGCAGCCATCCACTTTGCTGTTATGTCACGGTCATCCAGTTCACTGATGAGCTTACGCCCAAGCTCCTCTATCGCCTGATCTCGTTTCGTACGTTCCGTCGCGACCGAGCCGGATGACTTCGACTCTCTTTTGTGCGACTCGTTTTCTTCTGTTTTGGCCATAGTCGCTCCCAATTGAACGTTCAAAATTCACAGTTGCTATTAAATCGCATTCAAGTTCATCCATGCATTTTCGCAGGCTATGTTTGGTGATGCACAATCGATATCCGTCGATAAAGGAATATGATCTATGCCGCATAGACCTTTCGCTGTCGTTCGGAGTAGTGCTCCAAGTACGGTAGCGCAAATCTGTGATCCCATTTTCTGCAACACCCCACGACTGAGATGACAAAGCGCCAGCTGAAATTTGAAGGGCATCCAAAAGCGCGCTTGAAGGGGCAGCTTGAATACCTCGTGCGTCAACGGGAAAACGGAGATCCGGAGGCTCAAAGACTAGTTAATCATGCCTTCTGAGAGTTGGCATTGTCCACATTATGGGACGTCCGCTTTGGGGAAGCCGCGTCGCAGCAACTCTGGACGTGACGAGTGACCGCTACGGGCCGTTCTTAAAAGGGGGTGGCGGGACCCAATTGGCAAAATGCTGCGACCGATCTGATGGCGGCAGTGAGCCCAAAGCTACAGATGCTGCAAGACGCATGAATGTCGGCTTTGCACTGCCTAGGGTCCAGTGTGCCGTTAAGGGTCCGTCGCATTCGAAAGCGAATATTGGAAGAGGTCATTCAAGCCCCCCTTGGTACACTATCTAGCTTTGCTCAGATTCCCACCATTCGTGCATGGCGTGGAACATTTTTGTCAGCGCAATGGCGCGAGGCGTCGCGGTGTATTCGACCCGTGGTGGCACTTCGGCATAGATTTTGCGCGATACCAATCCATCCCGCTCGAGCGCGCGTAACTGATTGGTCAACATGGTCTGTGTTACCCCGTCAATCAGACGACGCAACTCATTAAAGCGCTTGGTTCCTTGGAAAATCAGGATCTGGAGTACGATCAGCTTCCATTTGCCACCAATCAATTGAGCGATGTCCGGCATCGGACAAAGGGCTGATGGTTCATCACCACGCACAGCGTTCTCTGCGTCTTTTCTGTCAAGCGCCATTGAGGTCTCCTTATCCAATAGTATCATTTTCCGCACTATATACGAAAATTCTGCCTTCTTGTGCTTTAATACCATAGAGTTAATTCTCTCCTAAGCAAACAGGAGAGAGAAAAATGTCGCTTGTTTTACATTTGTTCAGCGGTGCGCCAACAGGATGGCGCGTGCATCTGGGTCTGACGTTCAAGAACCTAGCCGCCGACATTCGCAGACTCAGTAACGATGACAAAGACCAGCTTCGTCCAGAGTTTTTGGCCATTAGTCCGCGTGCCAAGGCCCCTGTATTGGAAACCGAAACTGGTGTTGTGCGGGATTCGATCGCAATCCTAGCTTGGCTCGATCGTGCGTATCCAGAAAACCCGCTCTTTGGCTCAACCCCCGCGCAAGCGAGTGAAATTTGGCAGATAACAATGGAGTGTTGCGAATACTTGCGCGCGGCAAACCACCAGCTTTTATCGCGGGTTTTCCCAAGTGACGGATCGGTGCCAAGCGAGGGTAGCACCGAGCGGGACGCGCTCCAACTGGGTGCGAAAATGGCCCATGCTGAATGTAGATACCTCGAAGATATCTTGTCGGACGGACGTCTCTATCTTGGCGGTGATGTACCGAGTGCCGCTGATGCGGTCGCGTTTCCAGAAATTCGACTGCTTCAACGCGGCGTTGAAACAAAACACGCACTGATGTCGGCTTTTGGATTTGGGAACCCTCCAGAGACCTACCCTCACACAGCCTCCTGGAAGGCTCGTCTGAATGAGGATCCCCGTATCGCCGCCACCCTGCCACCTCACTGGGGTGAAACGCCTCAATCAACCAAGCCCGCTGCCTAACCAATGGAGACTAATTCTATGACCCACCCAAACACTGTAACCCGCGCTGAGTGGCTCGAAGCCCGCCGGGCACTGCTGGAGCAAGAAAAAGCGCATACCAAACAAAAGGACGAAATCACAAAAGCACGCATGGCACTACCCAGAGTGCTGTTGGAAAAAGAGTACGTCTTTGAGACAGAGGGCGGAGAAGTGCAGCTGGCTGATCTGTTCAAAAGCCGAAGCCAACTGATCGTCTACCACTTTATGTATGGACCCGAATGGAAAGCTGGTTGCGTCAGTTGCTCCTTTTGGGCCGACAGCTTCAACGGCCTCGCCCCGCATTTGGCAGAACGCGACACGGCATTTGTCGCGGTTTCGAGCGCGCCTATGTCGATGATTACCTCTTTCAAGAAACGCATGGGTTGGGACTTTGAATGGGTGTCTTCGCGGCCAAACACATTTAATGCGGATTTCAATGTGGGATTCTATCCAGATCGACCCGATGACTCTCCCATGATGTACAACTTCAAAGAAATTGAAGCTGCTCAAATGGACGAAATGCATGGCACAAGCGTTTTCGCAAAAGGCGGCGACGGTTCAATCTATCACACCTATTCGACCTACGGCCGTGGACTAGACATCACCAATGCTGCCTATGCTTACCTCGACATGACACCCGCTGGTCGAAATGAACCATCCAGTGGTAACCCGATGGCTTGGGTGAAACACCATGATGCATACTAAAGCCAGGCAACCGCCTGAGTTGGCAGCCCTCATATTTCCAACGCTTCTGGCCTGCTTCTGCTGGACTTATGTTCTGGCAGGAGCAGGCACAGGAATGAGCATTTGGGCAATGAGCACTCTGCAGTTGCCTCCGCCTATAGATATTCCACGCATGGCAACAAACTGGTCGACTCAATATGTGCTGATTGTAGTTGGAATGTGGTGGTCGATGATGATTGCCATGATGCTGCCGGGAGCAATGATCCATGTTCATTCGCGGAGATTTCCAGCCGGGCCGTCAACGCGGTTCTTTTTCCAATACGCCCTAATCTGGCTGGTATTCAGCTTTGCCGCGACGGGCCTTCAGTTCGCTCTGGAACAGCTTGGGCTGTTTCATGGAATGAAGATGTGGAGCATCAATGGGAACCTTTCAGTTGTTTTTCTGACTGCTGCGGGCGTTTATCAATTCCTACCGATGAAACGGACTGCACTAGCCAAATGTAGCTCGAACGGCAATGACGTCTCAGAGGCTATGTCAGGCTGGTACTTCGGCACTCATTGTCTGATGGCCTCTGCGCCGCTGATGTTGTTGCTCTATGTCGGGGGGGCGATGAACATATTTTGGATTTTTGGCCTGTCGGTTGTTGTTACGATCGAAAAATGGCGGCCACGGGCCCCAGCGTTTTCCAACTTTTTCGGTGTGACATGCTTTCTAATGGCGGCTTACATCTGAGATTAAGGCTGCCAAAACCGGTCTCAACTGCACGATGGATATGCAGAAGTTGCAAAGCGGACCTCTGGAAAGTGATGTTGATAGTCGGGTTTGTCCGTATAGCTGACCTCGGGCGTATCAGAATGTTGTGCTCATTCGCCAATGTCGGCTTTCGGGAAGCTGCATCGCAGCGTCGATAGTCACGGCCAATGTCAGCGAAGGGCCGGAAGCGGCACTCGACATGAAGGGCGGATTACGGACGTTCGCTGCGGTTGCGAAAGTTTGTTTCTTCAGACAGTGAAGCAGACCTAAGGCTGCATGTAGTTCGATCAACCGCAGAGAACGGCGGCAAAGAGGCCTCTTCAACGAATGCTGTTCGTTGCACCAAAGGCTGCTATCTTTATGTTTGGGTAAGTTTCTGCTCTCGGAAAAGTCACATGACATGTGTCTCTTGCGGCCGACCACTCTGGCCGCACATAGACCCACGGGGCGGGCATTGCCACAACGCCGCAAATCATCGCGACGCATCAAACCTGCCCGATATAAATCGAAGTCAGACCCAGCGGTGCCTTCAATTCAGTCGCCCTGCCGCGACTATTGAAACCAGCGCATCGACGTGGAGTTCGATGACGTCAATGGCCCTAAATCCAGGCGTTTGATTGTCGAATGCCAATCCCAGATCCGTTCCTGCAAGCAACACAGCGTCTGCCTGTTGGTCGTCGATCATTGCCTGCCCCGCTTCGAAAAACAACATGCGTTGTTCCTCACTGCAAATGCCAGTTTCCGCCATTTTCATGTAGGCGCTCCAAACACTCTCAAACTGATCTTGGGGCACAACAACCTCAACGGTTTTTAATAGGCCAAAGAGATTGGTTTCAAGGGTGGTTCGACTTCCCAGAATGCCTAAGGTTTTTATCCCGTTATCATGGCAATACGTCTCGATGATGCCCGTGCCGTCCATCAGCGTCATGGGTGATATGGCCTGCGTTTCTTCAAAGCAGAAATGTCCGGTAATGGCGGTGATCAATGCGATATCACTGCCTGCGCCAGCGAGGCGATCAAGGTGCGTCGCGAAGACCTCTGCCTGCTCTGCTCGCTGATCTTCGGCTGCTCGCTGCAGCAAAGCGTTCATATCAGCATGTTCAATCGTCAGTGACAGCAGCAATTCTGCCTTTTTGAATGCTGCAATCAACCGAGTGTAGTAGGATATCGTAGCAGCTGGTCCGAGGCCGCCGATGAGTCCGATATGCATGTTTCAATCTCCAAGTCTAAAAGCAGTTTCGGCGTGCCGTGCTCTGGTTGGCGTGCTCTAAGGTTTAGACTCGCAAGGTTTTTTGCCCGCCGTCAGGATTTCATGTTGCAGGTCTCCGTCGTCGACTGCGCGGGCTAAAATCAAGGCCCCGATCATTTGAGACATTCCCTGAAGCGCCTTTGTCCGACTCTCGGGATTGTTGCCGAGTGCTTGGGCCAAGTGTTCAATTTGCTGCGCGACAGCGTTTGTAAATATAGTTTGCAACGCCGGACGTTGACGAGTCGCCTCTGACGCAAGCGCGGCATAGGCGCAGCCTTGACCCACCGCCGGTACATGCCGAGGCGACAAGTACCACTGCGCTAGGGCGGCAAAAGGGTCGCTTTTCCCCTCTATCGTCTTTGCCCAAAGCTCGAAATTGTCGTTTAGCGCCAATTCGGTCGCCTCACATTCAAGCGCTTCCTTGTTCTCGAACTGCTTATAGAAACCGCCTTGGGTCATCCCCGCCGCCTTCATCAAGCCAGCGATGCCGATGCCATCATAGCCATGAGTACGAAACTGCTCGCTGGCCGTTCGCACAACATTTTGCCGGTTTTTCTGCGCTGTCTCGCGGCTCACTCTCATTGGCTTATCCCTTGTGCTAACGCCATCGTTCCCTCCCGCTGGGGTGGGCCGCAGGGGAGTTAGCTTAGATATAGAGCGACATCTAACTTACTGTCATTTAGATTTCAATCGAACTCTATCGTTGACTCTTTTAAATTACGATTTAAATCTAAAAGAACATCCCAACCAAGGACCATACCATGCACGATGCCAAAAATGCCGATCCGATATTTGCTCCGAGTGTAATGCCCGACGTCCCCTTTGGTGTCGCCCGCCCCGAGCAGGTAATCGGGCTTTCCGGACTCGAAGCCATTCGCGCGATTCCGTCCGGGGCTTTGCCCGCCCCACCGATGGCGCAAGCTATGCAGCAATGGATTGAAGTAGCCGACAAAGGCCATGCAGAATTTCGTGGTAACCCGTCTAACGCGTACCTGAATCCTATGGGGCTCATACATGGCGGCTGGACGATGGCTCTGTTGGACAGCGCGATGGGCTGTGCGGTGCAGACCATTCTAGACGCGGGCGAGATGTACGTGTCGCTCGGAACCGAGGTGAAGTTCCTGCGCCCCATCACCGTAAAAACAGGACAAGTCCGCGCCATCGGCACGGTCATTGATCGCACACGACAGACCGCTTTGGCCGAAGCGCGTGTCGAGGATCAATCAGGTCGCATCCTTGCGACGGGAACAAGTACCTGCTTTTTGAGATCAGCTATTCCGTCGCCCAAAGCGGAGCGTCAAGGATGAGCGCCGCGGTTGATCCCATCGTCATCTGCGCCGCAAAACGCACGCCATTAGGGGCGTTTCTAGGCGGAGCCAGATCACTGAAAGCGGCCGAGCTGGGTTCCGCCGCTATCCGCTCTGCGGTTGAAACAGCGGGCCTCGCACCCGAACAGGTTAGCGAGGTCTTGATGGGTTGCGTGCTTGGCGCAGGTCAGGGCCAAGCGCCTGCCAGACAGGCGGCAAGAGGCGCAGCGCTGCCAGATCACGTCGGGGCAACGACCATCAACAAGGTCTGCGGATCGGGAATGAAGGCGATCATGATGGGGTGTGATCTGTTGACACTGAACAGGGCTGATGTGGTTGTGGCTGGCGGAATGGAATCCATGTCGAATGCACCATTTCTACTTCCAGAAATGCGCAGCGGGCGCAAGGCAGGCGTGGGCGCGGTGTTTGATCACATGATGCACGATGGCCTTGAGGACGCCTATGAAGCCGGACGCCCTATGGGGTCTTTCGGCGAAGCTGCGGTGGAAAAATACGGCTTCACCCGCGTCGAACAGGACGCCTTTGCGATTGAGACGTTAAAACGGGCGCAGGCGGCGCAAGCATCAGGTGCCTTTGATGACGAGATCGTCGCATTGAAAGTGCCGACGCGGAAAGGCGAAGTTGTCATTTCGCAAGATGAAAAGCCGGGAATGGTGGACCCCGCCAAAATTCCGAACTTGCGGCCCGCATTTCAGACAGATGGCACGATCACTGCGGCAAGCGCATCTGCAAATGCAGATGGGGCGGCCGCGCTGGTCCTTACGCGGCAATCATTTGCACAGGCCGACGGATTGCCAATTCTGGCGACGATCACTGCTCAAGCGTCCCACGCCCAAGACCCCGCATGGTACACCACCGCCCCAATTCCCGCGATTGAGAAGCTGCTTGAGCGCGCAGGGTGGCAAGCGGATGATGTCGACCTTTGGGAAATCAACGAAGCCTTCGCCGTCGTCGCAATGGTTGCCGCAAAAGACATTGGCATTCCCCGTGACAAACTGAACGTCAACGGCGGCGCTTGCGCGCTTGGCCACCCCATCGGCGCAACAGGTGCGCGGCTTGTCGTCACCCTTTGCCACGCGCTGGCGCAACGTGGCCTGACACGAGGCGTTGCCGCCCTTTGCATTGGCGGGGGCGAAGCAACCGCCATCGCCGTCGAACTCAACACGAAATAGGAAATTAGAAATGCCACTGGATACAGACCATGCGAACAACAGCAACTTCACAGACGTAAACGGACACCAAATCGCTTGGCGCAGCACGGGCGCAGGACAGCCGCTGTTGATGCTCAATCGGTTTCGCGCATCTATAGATGATTGGGACCCTGCGCTCATTGAGGCTCTGGCCCGTCACCACCAAGTGATCACTTTTGATAACGCTGGTGTCGCCGCAAGCGGCGGCTCAGTTCCCGAAACACTCGAAGGGGCTGCAGACATCGCGATGGGATTGGCAAAGACCTTTGATCTGGACAGGCCTCATGTGCTGGGCTGGTCCATGGGGGGCATGATCGCCCAGATCATCGCCGCCAAATATGGCGATGAGGTTGGCGGTGTTGTTCTTGCGGCGACCACGCCCAGTTTTGTGCTGGAAGGGACAGTCCCAACACCACAGGAATGGCTGGCGACTGCAACAAAAGAAGAGAACACCCCAGAAGACATGCAGTTTCTATTTTATGCAGACACTGAAGCCAGCCGCAGCGCAGGCCTGTCCTCTCTCGCACGCATTGGCCAAGGCAATGCGACCGCAGGAGCAGCGTCCAAAACAACGATGCATACTGTTGGCGCTCAGGGGGCTGCAACGCGCAAATTCTTCTTCGGAGAAGACGGAGCGTTCAAAGGATTAAACGATATCAGCGCCCCTGTGCTTGTGGCAAATGGTGACAGGGACAGGGCCTTCGCAGTTGAAAACTCGCTTGCGTTGGTGCGTGCAATACCCGACGCGCAGTTGGCCATCTATCCTGATGCGGGACACGCGTTTCTTTTCCAGAACGCCGATCAGTTTAGCGAAGATGTGACGCGGTTTCTCGCTGGCCTTTAGATTCTGGTGCAAGGACATTTTCTTTCGGTTCGTGCATTCGCTATTTGCACTGAATGCGCCATTCGATCGCGTTGACCAGCGCAGTCGGCACAACACCATTGGAAACAAATACCGCCTATTAGTCTTGGCACTTTATGAGATTAGAAAAGTCCAGCTCAGCTCGCGGAACTTGCTTTGTTTGTATTTCGCGCAGGCGCAAGGGTTCCCATCGTAATTGTTGAGCTGCCGAAGGATCTGCTGCTCCCTTGCTTGATCCTCAAAAGAGTGATGTAGGCCGTAGAGTGTATGTTTTTCGGTCTCCATTAGCGTGTTGTCACGCAAGAATTTGTTAACCGTAGCAGACAAGCTGGCTGATGATCCTCGATAGCGCGGGAAGCCTAATGGAAACTCGCGTAGCGCATCTAATGATACGCCAAGCAATGGAATAACGCGTTTGGCATTGCGGCTTTTTAGGTGCCTACCTACAGCCTCAATGGAAATATGTGGTACGTCCGCCTCCAGCTTGATGCATTCTGGCGTCAGAGCCGCCAATTCGGAAGGGCGTGCGCCTGTGTTGATCATCGCCAAGACGATCGCATGTGCCTCTCTATTCAGACCTGACATGGCATCTGGCGCGAGCAGTTTTTCTTTGATCCATTCTTTGGAGAAGGGTGGTCGCTTACCAGCTTCACTCTGCTTAAAGCTAAGGTCAGAAAGTGGTAAAACAAGATTTAGGCGTTTCATTGTGTTGACCGTTTTGAGTATGCCGCTCAAATGTACGAGGTCTTTGTTAGCCGCATTTGCCGTTAACCCATCGTTTTGGATTCGATGCATCCACCATTCACGAAAATCAAGCATGTTGTCTGCGGAAATATCGTTAATCACCACATCACCAATGACGGATATAAAGTTCTTAATCGCCTTTATGCGTGGGTTTTTCCAGCGGCGTAACTGATCCGGTGATTTACCGAGTACTTTGTCAGTTGTAAGCTTCCAGTAGATTTCAAGAGCGCCACTGACGGTGATTTTGGCTCCTGGTGCCCCGCCAAGTGTGGCAGTTGCCTCATGTCTATCCGGTATGCCGTTGTGAGATGGTACTGCTTCGACCCGGCGTAGCACTTCTTCTAGCGGCAGCGCTGCTACGCGGCCAACGTCAAGGTACCTAAAACCACGAACTGCTGCCAACTCCTTTGCGGCTTCCAATCGTTTGTCTGCATCGCTCGTATCGCCTGCGAGGCGCGCTTCCCACCCCTCAATCAGTTGAGCCCATATGGTGTTCGCTTTATCTGTCGCGATAGACTTCGAGTCGGTGTGCAGTGATAGGTTTATTTGAGTGCGCGGCTCTACGACCTGATAACGCGTTGGAACGCGCCGGTAGAGTTGATATTTTTTTCCACGTAGTCTGATCACCACCGGCCCCGTCACATTTCAAGCAGCTATTTGCTTTGAGTGTATCGTAATGTGGTGCGGTTTGTATATCAAAATTGCTCATTGAGCGATGTCTGTTGTGCGTATTGCATGTAGATTTTTAATAAAATCAGTGTGTTGATAGTGCTGTATCGGTGAGTGGGTGGCGGAGGCTCAGGGATTCGAACCCTGGGAGGACTTTCACCCTCGTCGGTTTTCAAGACCGGTGCATTCGACCACTCTGCCAAGCCTCCGTTGGGCGGTCTCTAACGGGTCCGAAATGATTCGAAAAGCACCTTTTTGCAATGGGGAATTCCGCCGACAATTTTCTCAGTAGGGTTCCATAAAGGGCGAGGGGGCGTTATCGTCCACGCAGACAGGTGCTGCGTTGGTGTTTGGCGTTATTTTGCGATCAATCCGAACCAGTAGCGGGCAGAAATAAAAGCGACTGGTAAACAGTCGAAATCCCCTTAATTATGGGGCGCAACGTAGGGGCGAAAGAAATGACGGGCAAAAAATATTCTAATAATGTCTCAAGACCGCTGGTTTTGGCGCTTGTGACGCTGACGGGGTTGGCCGCTTGCGATGAGAATGGCGATTTTTCGTTTCCAAGCAAAGATGATGCAGCGGCTGAGACAAGCAGTCAGCCAACAAGGCAGCTTGTTCAAACAGATAGCGATGTCGAACGACCCGATGTGTTTGAAGTAACTGACCGTGGTTTATGGGATGGTCGCCCATCTTTGGGCGGTGTTTGGGTGGCGCATCCGGACGTGTCTGACCCAGAACGCGTTATGATCCGGAACCCAGAAAACGGGAAATCTGTTATTGGTGCGCTGTTCCGCCGTGAACGTGAGAACCCCGGTCCGTTGTTGCAGGTATCATCTGATGCCGCCGAGGAACTAGGCCTATTGGCAGGTGCCCCGACAGAGCTGAATGTGGTGGCTTTACGTCGTGTTGAAATCGAAGTGCCTGAAGAACCAGTTGAAACACCAGACGAAAACCCAGTTGTTGCAAGCCTTGCTGCGCCAGTTGGCGTCGCTGAAACCAGCTTGGATACGGAAAGCGACAGCCCGTCGGCGGCGGCACTGCCTGATGCACCTTCCGTTGATCCCATTGCGGGCGCTGCTGCTGCTATCGCTGCGGCCGAGGCAGGGTTGGCCGATGGTTCTACCCCGACCGAGGTCACGGTACCTGTTGCGGCGGCCGCGACCGGTGATGCAACGGCGCCATTGGCGCAAGTCGGTGTCTTTAGCGTTGAGCGGAATGCAAACGGCGCTGCGCAAAAAATCCGTAACGCAGGCATAAAGGCCAATGTGGAGCCATTTGATGCCGGTGGCCGTACTGTGTGGCGTGTTGTTGCTGGGCCAGTGTCTGACGATGCGGCCCTAGAGCAGTTGAAAGCCATTGGTTTTGTTGACGCGTTTGTTGTTCCAGCCGAGTAACACCCAAAAATTCGGAGAATTGATCAAATGATCTTATCCAAACTACGTTTCGCCGCGATTGCGCTTTGCTTTGGTGCCACTGCCAGTTTCGCGCAAACTTTTGATACTGCTGCGCGCGCTGCATATGTCTTTGATCAGACGACAGGAACAGTGCTGTTGGCTAAAGAAGAAGATGTGCCGCTTCCTCCGGCATCAATGTCCAAGCTCATGACCGTCTATATGGCGTTTGAGGCAATCGCGGATGGGCGTTTGACCATCGACGAAGAATTGCCCGTGTCGTCCCACGCCGCTGCCTATACAGGGTCGTCGATGTTTTTGGATACAACTGATCGTGTCAGCGTCGAAGACTTGTTACGCGGTGTGATTATTCTGTCTGGCAATGACGCGAGCGCTGTTTTAGCCGAAGCATTATCGCCTGATGGGTCCGAAGCCGGTTTTGCCCGTATGATGACCCAACGTGCGCATCAGATGGGCATGGTTAATTCAACCTTTGCTAACTCTAACGGGTGGCCCGCCGCGGGACATCGCATGTCTGTCGAAGATCTTGGTATTCTAGCCGATCATCTAATCCGTGATTTCCCAACCTATTACCCGTTGTTCGCCGAACGCGAATTCGCCTTTGATGGCCGTGTTCCTTCGAACTCACGTAATCGTAACCCGGTCCTATCGCTGGGTATTGGCGCTGACGGGCTGAAAACAGGTCACACCTCAGAGGCAGGTTATGGGCTTGTTGGATCTGCGAAGCAGGGTGATCGTCGTATTATTTTCGTTCTAACAGGGCTTTCGTCAGAGCAGGCACGCGCCGAAGAAGCAGAGCGTTTGGTCAATTGGGCCTATCGCCAGTTTGCACAAAAGGATGTGGTCGATGCGGGGCACCGTATCGCAACAGCAGACGTTTGGCGTGGTGCTGCGCCGACCGTGGGGTTAACTGTCGCCGAAGATCTGTCTTTGTTGGTGCCAGTCCTGAACCAAGGAAATGTTGAGGCGCAGGTCGTTTATAACGGACCCATCGAAGCGCCCATTGCTGCGGGCGATCAACTGGCAGAGCTGGTCATCAATCTTGATGGTTTGCCGGAAAAACGCGTGCCGCTTATCGCAGAAGCCGACGTGCCAGAAGGCGGCTTTGCGACGCGGTTGCGGACGGCTGCAACGGTGCTATGGACCAAATTCGGCCCGCAATCATCAGAGGCACCCGAAGAGGCATGACCACGCCCAAGTTCATTACGTTTGAAGGCATCGACGGTTCCGGAAAATCCACGCAGTCACGGTTGTTCGCAGATCATCTGCGGGCGCAGGGGCATGATGTTATCTTAACGCGCGAACCGGGCGGTAGCCCGGGTGCCGAAGAAATCCGGCAGCTTGTCTTAACGGGTGACCCGGATCGTTGGTCTGCCGAGACCGAGATTTTGCTATTCACGGCAGCCCGCCGTGATCATCTGGAAAAAACTATCCAACCGGCCTTGGCCGCTGGAAAGATCGTTATCTGTGACCGCTTTGCCGATAGCACTCGCGTTTATCAGGGTGCGACACGTGGTGATCTTCGCACGATGGTCGACAGCCTGCACGTACTGATGATCGGGCGCGAACCTGATCTGACCTTTATTATCGATATGGACCCAGCTACGGCGCTTGAGCGTGGTCTAGCGCGTAAATCTGGCGAAGACCGGTTCGAAGACTTTGGTTTGGGTTTCCAAGAAACGCTGCGCCACGGATTTCTAGCGCTGGCACATGCCCATCCCAATCGCTGTGTGCTGGTTGATGGTAATCGGACGCCTGAACAAATTGCCAGTGAAATCGCGGCCCATCTATGACTGTAGATACACTCCCTGAACCCGACCGGATCGAGGGCGCACCCCATCCGCGTGAAACAGCAATGCTGTTTGGACAGTCAAAAGCCGAAGCTGATTTTCTAGACGCGTTTCAATCCGGGCGGATGCATTCTGGCTGGTTGATCACGGGGCCGCGCGGTGTTGGTAAGGCCACGCTCGCGTGGAAGATTGCGACGTTCTTGCTGGCTGACGAAGGCGTCGGGCTGTTCGGTGATCCCACGCTTTATGTCGATCCAGAGCATCCAGATGCGCGGCTCGTGCATTCTGGCGCGCATCCGCGCCTATCGGTGATCCGTCGCCCTTGGGATGAAAAGACAAAGAAATTGCGCAGTGAAATCACTGTCGATGCTGTGCGCACGCTTAAAACATTTTTTCAGATGTCATCAGCGGATGGTGGGCGGCGTGTCGTGATTGTCGATGCGGCGGATGAATTGAACCGGAACGCTGCCAACGCGATCCTGAAAGAACTGGAAGAGCCGCCTGCGAACACGGTGATTATGCTGATCGCGCATCAGCCATCACGTCTATTGCCGACGATCCGGTCTCGGTGCCGGGAGTTACGCTGCAGTTCTTTGAACGCATCCGAATTGCAGCAAGCGCTAGAACAATCTGGTCACGCGGCTGACAACGCTGAAAGTCTTGCGGCCTTGGCTGGCGGTTCGGCAGGCGATGCGATCCGGCTATTGAACCACGATGGCCTGCAATTGTACGGGGAGCTAATCAAGCTATTCGAGGGAATGCCACGTATCGACCGGCCAGCGGCGCTCAAACTTGCGGATAGCTGCACAGGGCGTGCGGCCGATGTGCGCTTTGGTATGACGCTAGATTTGATTGATCTGTTCTTGTCGCGTGCCGCGCGGGCAGGGCTGATGGGTGAACCCAACGCCCAAGGCGCAATGGGCGAGGCCCGTTTGCTGACACGGATATCCCCGGATGATCGGATGGCCCGCAAGTGGGCGCAGCTTCAACAAGATTTGTCGAACAGATCTCGGCATGGGCGTGCGGTGAACCTTGACCCTGCTGCGCTGATCCTTGATATCATTTTCAAGATAGAAGAGACGGCGCTAGGCGTCGCTGCAGCCTGAAAGCCGCGCCATGAGCCAACCAACAATCGTCGATAGCCACTGCCACCTAGATTTTCCGGATTTCGAAGGCGAACTGCCTGATGTCATCCAGCGCGCATTAGATGCGGGCGTAGAACGGATGGTGACAATTTGTACCCGGCTTGATGCAGAACCCACAGTCCGCGCCATCGCCGAGACATATTCACCTGTCTACTATGCGGCTGGTGTTCACCCGATGCGTGCTGGCGAGGAACCATTGGTCTCGGCTGATCAACTGATCAGTTTTGCAAAGCACCCTAAGTTCGTCGGTGTTGGTGAGACCGGTTTAGATTACCACTACACTGCCGAAACCAAGGATATCCAACAGGAAAGCTTGCGGGTGCATATCGCTGCGGCACGCGAAACAAAGCTGCCACTGATTATCCACGCGCGTGCCGCTGACGATGATATGACTCGGATACTGTCCGAGGAATATGCGAATGGTGCGTATACTTGCGTAATGCATTGCTTTTCTAGCTCTGCCGAGCTTGGCAAGGCTGCACTGGACCTTGGGTTCTATCTGTCGATGTCAGGCATCGCTGCGTTCCCGAAAAGCAAAGAACTGCGCGATATTTTCGTGAGCGCGCCGATTGATCGGATATTGGTCGAAACGGACAGCCCGTACCTTGCGCCACCGCCGCACCGTGGCAAACGCAATGAGCCAGCTTACTCGGCACTGACCGCTCGCGTGGGTGCCGAAGCATTTGGTATGGACTACGCCGACTTTGCTCGCCAAACGACCGAGAACTTTGATCGGCTGTTCTGGAAAGCCGCGCGATGACAGATACCCTCACGGTTACCATTTTGGGCTGTGGTTCCTCTGGTGGGGTGCCAAGGCTTGGTGGGCTGTGGGGCGACTGTGATCCGACCAATCCCAAAAACCGGCGTCGCCGTTGTTCTATTCTACTGACCCGATCAAACGGGCAGTGCGAAACGCGGGTCTTGATCGACACGTCACCTGATCTGCGCGACCAACTGTTAGATGCAGATGTCGGGACCTTGGATGCCGTTATTTACACACATGGCCATGCTGACCATGTGCACGGGATCGACGATCTGCGGATGATCGTGTTCAACACACGTAAGATGCTACCTGTCTGGGCTGACGCGGAAACGGCTTTGGGTTTACGCAAACGTTTTGGGTACATCTTTGAAACCCCAGCAGGGTCATCTTATCCGCCGATCTGCGAGCTAAATGAAATTGCCCATGATGTGACTGTTACCGGGGCAGGGGGCGCGATTACGCTGTCGCCCTTTACAGTCAGTCATGGTGAGATCGACGCGCTTGGTTTCAGGATGAATGACGTTGCCTATATCCCCGACGTTTCCGGGATATCAGAGGCCGCGTGGGGCCAACTCCAAAACCTAGACTGCTGGATTATTGATGCGTTGCGCCGTTCGCCGCATCCTTCGCATTCACATCTTGAACAAACGCTGAATTGGATCGCAAAGGCGCAGCCAAAACAGGCAGTTCTGACAAATATGCATAACGATTTAGATTACGCGACGGTGGCGGCTGAAACGCCCGCGCATGTCGTGCCTGCCTATGATGGTATGACCCTGACGTTCGACGTTACCTGACCTTTATCAAGGAAGGGTTAAGCAAAGATTTGCGGCGCAGCCGTATCTAAAGGAATGGCTACTGATGACCGCGCTTATTGATGTGATTTTGCCCGTCTTTTTTGTGATTGGGTTTGGATACCTTGCAGTTTGGAAAGGTTATTTTGACGATAGCGTTGTCGATGGGTTGATGAAGTTCACCCAAGGCTTTGCGATCCCCTGCCTTTTGTTTCGTGCAATTTCGACGTTGGATTTGCAGCAAAACTTTGATGTGGCGTTGCTGTTTTCATTTTACACGGGGGCCTTGGTCGGGTTCGCCGCTGGTTTTGTTGGTGCGCGCGTGTTTTTCAAACGTGACTGGGAAGACTGCGTTGCTTTCGGGTTTTGCGGCCTATTCTCAAATTCGTTGCTATTAGGGCTGCCAATTACGGAACGTGCTTATGGCCCCGATGCGCTGGAATCCAACTATGCCATCATCGCGATCCATTCGCCGTTTTGTTACGGGGTTGGCATTACCGCGATGGAGATCGTGCGAAATTGGGGCGGAAGCGTCGCGGCGCTGCCACGCAAGGTGCTGACGGCGATGTTTAGCAACGCACTCATTATTGGTATCAGCCTTGGGTTTGTCGTGAACCTTGGTGGTATCCCGCTTCCTGGTGTTTTAACTGACGCGGTTGACCTTGTTGCACGGGCGGCTTTGCCTGCGGCGCTGTTTGGCTTGGGGGGCGTGCTTTATCGCTATCGACCTGAAGGCGACATGCGGGCGATTTTGTTCGTGGTGTCGATTTCGCTTTTGCTACACCCCGCAATCGTGTGGGTTCTTGGCGGGATGAATGACCTTAGCACGTCTGCCACAAGGTCTGCGATCCTGACCAGCGCGATGGCGCCCGGTGTGAATGCTTACGTCTTTGCCAACATGTATGGTCGGGCTCGTCGCGTTGCAGCCTCTGCGGTTCTGATGGGCACGGGGCTATCGATCATTACTGTCTGGGGCTGGTTGCACGTTCTTCCCTGATACGGATGATCAGAAACGAAAAAGGCGGGCCGTGATTGGCCCGCCTTTTGTGTTCAGAAAGTAGAATTGTTAGCTTGGTGACATACCGCGCAGGCGCTCTGACCGGCGACGCAGCAGTTCTACAGTGGCCAGCAGCAAGATCGAGATGCCAACCAAGACAGTCGCAACCGCTAGGATCGTCGGGCTGATTTGTTCGCGCAAGCCTGTGAACATCTGCCATGGCAGTGTTTTCTGTGCAGCGGCACCCACAAACAGGACCACGACGACCTCGTCAAATGACGTGATGAAGGCGAACAAGCCGCCTGAGATCACACCGGGCAGGATCAGTGGCATTTGGACCCGAAAGAACGTCACAGTAGGCGTTGCACCCATGTTTGCGGCTGCACGTGTCAGTGACTGGTCAAATCCCACTAGCGTCGCAGTCACAGTGATGATGACAAAAGGGATGCCCAGTGCGGCATGTGCCAAGATGACCTTGATATAACCGGATAGGGATTTGGAGATACCAAAGGTTTGCTCCATCCAAAGGCCCATCTGGCTGTAGAAAAAGAACATACCTGTCGCCGAGATAATCAATGGAACGATCATCGGTGAAATCAGGATCGCCATGATCCCACGGCGGAAGGGCACGTGCGATTGCGACAGACCGATAGCGGCCAACGTGCCCAGTGAAACCGAGATGATCGTCGCGAACGGCGCGATGATCAGAGAGTTCTTGAGCGGTCTGATCCAGTCAGGGTTCGTAAAGAAATCACGGTAGTGTTTCAGAGAATATCCCTCTGGGTCCAACGCGAGCATCTTTGGCGTGAACGTAAAGAAGTTCTCTGCGTTAAACGACAGTGGGATGATGATGATAATCGGGGCGATCAAGAAAAACAGGATCAGCCCCACGATAACGCGGAAAGAATAATACCAGATCTTCTGACCGGTGGTTGCGTAGATTGGCAAGCTCATCAGATCAGCCCCCTAGTTTCACGTTGTCGATGCCGACGATCCGGTCATAGGCCCAGTAAAGCGCCAGAACGATTGCCAACAAGATTGCGCCAAGTGCCGCAGCCAAGCCCCAGTTAAGCGAGCTAGAGATGTGGTATGCGATCCGGTTCGAGATAAAGACGCCCTTCGTCCCACCCACGATTTCAGGCGTGATGTAGTAGCCAATAGAAAGGATGAACACGAGGATCGAACCAGCGCCGATACCCGGTACGGACTGCGGAAAGTAGACGCGCCAGAAGGCTGTCCAGTTTGTAGCGCCCAGTGACTTCGCCGCGCGCAGGTAGGTAACTGGGATCGTCTGCATGACGGAATAGAGCGGCAAGATCATGAATGGCAGCAGGATATGTGTCATCGCGATGATCGTGCCTGTTGCGTTGTTGATCAGGGCCAAACGGTTGTCATCGGCAACAAAACCGATCCAGACCAGCAGATCATTAATGACCCCTTGGTTTTGAAGTAGAACTTTCCATGCGGATGTCCGAACAAGAAGTGATGTCCAGAATGGCAATAGCACAAGAATCATCAGCATGTTTGCTTTGCGCGCTGGTAGGTTCGCGAGCATCCAAGCGACTGGATAGCCAAGCAGGATACAGCTGATCGTAATTGTCATCGACATCAGCATCGTGCGCCAGAACAGGGTCAGATAGATCTGCTCGTTCTCTGGCTGCCATGCGACGCCTTCGTTTGTTTTCTGAAGATCAACAGAGTTCAAGAAGTAGCCATTCGTGTAGGCAGGGCTGTAGGTATAGATCGTTTCCCAAACCTCTGGGTTTTTCCAGTCGTCGTCAAAACCTTCAAAGGTGGCAACTACGTCTTCGGTCTCAAAGCTAGGGACTGCCGTCGCTGCAGAGCTAACGAGGCCGGATAGTGGGCCTGTGACCTCTAACGATGGGTTCGCGGTTAGGTCGTTATAAAGCGCCAAGTAGACAACATGCCACGGCTCTTCCTCGGCGGGGCTATCGTTGTCTTCGGTTTGGATCACACGTGCAAAGTCCGCATAAATGCTGGCAGTCTGCGGTAGAACGGTCTTAGCGGCGCGGGACATGATGAATGCAGGCTCATCGCCCGTGCCATCCCATGCCTCTCGTGCGGCAATCCATTTCGGATCAGCGAGTAGGCCGACCCACGTTGCAGGTTCTTCCCACGCTGGATCAAGCGCGACGAACTGATCGGTATAAACTTCGCCGATGTCGTCAACCTTACGGCCCGATTTGCGGAACAGGGACGAGATACCGGACATTTCATAATTCAGGCGGCTGCCAAGGCGCGTGTGCTCTTTCAGCTCGACTGCGACCATCAAATCTTGGGCAAGCGCATCGAAGACAGGGGCAGGGGGGACGGCATCAGCGTCGTGGTCCCAGCTATCAAGCGCCTCGACCGTGCGTGGAATTGTATCGCCAACGATCTGGTTCTCGACCGAGCGGAACAACATTTGTCCGATCGGGATAATGAACGTCAGCATAATGAACAAAAGCAGGGGCGCGATTAACAGCAACGCGCGCATCTTTTGGCGGCGTAATGCGCGGTTTAGGCTTGCCTTGAGTGGTGTGCCGTCTGCGGCAAGGACTTGCTCTGCCATGGTTTAGACCCCTTCGACCAAGATGATCATACTGGTTGCGTTTTCGCGGCGAATACGCGCGACCTCTTGGTATTCTTTGGAATAATATAGCGCTTTGGCGCTATCAAAGTCTGGAAACTCAAAAATCACGTGGCGGTCAAAGTCGGCCCCTTCGGGCGTTTCGGACTGTCCGCCGCGGACAATGGGTGTGCCGCCGTAAGCTTCGATCATGGGCGTATCTTTGACGATATACTCCTGATAGGCATCAGGATCGTTCACGGTGATATGACCGATGATATAGCCTTTTGGCATCTTGAATTCCCGTAGATGAAAATACGCAAGGTAGGTTACCCCACCTTGCGTAATTATTATGGCTTATTGAGCAAGCCAGCTTTGGAATTTTGCATCCAGATCGTCGCGGTAATCAGCCCACCATTCGTAGTTGTACAGGAAGGTGTTTGTCGCGTTTGCTGGGTCTGTTGGCATGTGTGGTGCCATGTCGATACCCAGTGTTGCGTGCTGACCAACAAGCGGCGCAGAAGATGCACGTGCAGGACCGTACGAGATGTATTTCGCTTGGTCAGCAAGACGCTGTGTGTCTGTTGCAAAGCGGATGTAGTCCAGTGCGCGTGCTTCACGCTCTGGGCTTAGGCCCGCTGGAATAATCCAACCGTCAAGGTCAAACACTTGCGCGTCCCACAGCATGCCAACTGGCTGCTCTTGCTCAACGATCAGGCTGAACAGACGGCCGTTGTATGTTGTACCCATGACGACTTCGCCATCAGCCAAAAGCTGTGGGGTGTCGGCACCAGCAGACCACCAAACAACGCTGTCTTTGATTGTGTCTAGCTTAGCGAATGCTTGCGCTTGGCCTTCTTCTGTTTCCAGAACGTCATAGACGTCTTCTTTTGCGACGCCGTCACAAAGCAAAGCCCATTCCATGTTGTTGATTGGGCGCTTTTCAAGCGAACGCATGCCTGGGTATGCTTCAAGATCGAAGAACGCACAGATAGATGTTGGCGCAGTGTCACCAACAAGGTCAGTGCGGTAGCCAGCAGTTGTCGAGTAAACGATCTGCGGGATAAAGCAATCAGATACGATCAGATCGCCAAAGTCGTCAGAAGCAGAAGAACCGTCATCGCCGGGTGCAAGCTGCTCGTCAGCGTCGATTTCCAGTGCAAGACCTTCGTCGCACAGGCGGATCGCGTCTGATGCAACAACGTCAACAACGTCCCATGTCACGTTGCCAGCTTCGTTCATCGCGCGCAGTTTGGCGACCGCTTCGTTCGAGCTTTCATCGTTGACGATAGTGACGCCAGTCATTTCCATATAGGGGTCGTGATACGCGGCTTGTTGTGACGCAGAGTATGCGCCGCCCCAGCTAACGATGGTCATTTCGTCTGCCATGTGGCCGTCTGCAAATGCAGTTGAACCGGCCAGCGTCAGAGCCGAAGTGGCCATGAGTGCTTTGGTCAAAGTCATTGTAGTCTCCCGTTATTATACCCGGTTTAGTTCGTTTGAGCCGGCCCTCCGGGTGAAGGCCTGCCCTATTTCAGCCGTTACGCGTCGAGCGCGCGGCAATCTTCTGCAAGCCAACCAATTTCGATTTGGCTTCCCGGTGTCAGACGGACTTGATCGGGGGCATTGCGTGTTTTGATGATGAATTCGTCGGTTCCAGCAACCCGAAGCCGCGTGCGGAAGATGTCACCCATATAGATGAACTCCAACACTTCGGCCTTTAGCGTATGTGCATCTGGACTTAGGCGGGATTTGTCGAACTCAACGCGTTCTGGACGGATCGATACTTTGGTACGTTCGCCTACTTTGCTGACATTTACTGGGATCGCGTCGATCACATCGCCACTGTCCAGTTTGACAATACAGGTGTTGCCTTTGATTTCCTGAACGACGCCTTCCAACGTGTTGTTTTCACCAATAAACTGCGCGACAAAGCTGTTTTGCGGCGCTTCGTACAGCTCATCAGGTGGCGCAAGCTGCTGAATTCGACCATCGTCGAACACTGCAACGCGGTCTGACATTGTCAGGGCTTCGGTCTGGTCGTGGGTCACGTAAACCACGGTAATACCCAATTCATGCGCAAGGTTTGTGATTTCAAACTGCAGCGTTTCCCGCAGCTGTTTATCAAGCGCGCCAAGCGGTTCGTCCATCAAAACAAGTTCTGGTTCAAAGACCAGCGCACGCGCAAGGGCGATCCGCTGTTGTTGACCACCCGAAAGCTGGGCAGGGCGGCGCCCTGCGAAATCTTGCATCTGCACCATACCAAGTGCGCGCATAACTTTTTCTTCGCGGTCCGACTTGCCAATTTTACGTACTTCCAATGGGAAGGACAGGTTTTCGGCGACGGTCATGTGCGGGAAAAGCGCATAGTTTTGGAAAACCATGCCGATGCCACGTTTATGCGGCGGGATGTTGTTGATCGAAACGCCATCAAGCCGGATCGACCCATGTGTAGCAGTTTCAAAACCAGCCAACATCATCAGGCAGGTGGTTTTCCCAGACCCTGACGGCCCAAGCATTGTAAGGAATTCACCCTTAGGCATTGATAGGTTCAGGTCCTTTACGACCAGATTTTCACCATCATAACTCTTTTGTACGCGTTCAAATTCTACGAACGCATTGTCGCTCTTGGCTTCTGACAAACCAGTTCCCCCGAGGATTGGCATTTTCGCCTCTAACTAAAACGGTCATCACAATGTTTTGCAACGCGAAAGGCGGAGTTTTTTTGTTTCAGGCCGTTTGCGTTAATAACTGGTGTGTATTTAGATAAATTATATCGTAAATTCCGAAAATTTGGTCGTTTTGGCTTTTCATCAATACATGCTCTCGTGTGCTGGTTGTGGTGCTCTAGACATTGTTGGGCACCTTAGTTGCACGCGTATCGTGCGATTGCGACTAATTGTGATGCAGAAGCGCCGTTGGTGAGATGGATGACCTGTTTACAGTTGCGAATAATTCTCATATGCATCTGCTGGCAGTCACAGATTGGAGCTTTGCTATGCGTCACCTATTAAAATGCACATTTTTTGGGCTTGTGGCTTCGTTGGCCGGAAATACTGTTTTGGCAGACGATGAACGGTTCAAAGCTGTTACCACATTTACAGTGATCGCGGACATGGCGCGCAACGTGGCAGGGGATGCAGCAATTGTTGAAAGCATCACGAAACCCGGGGCCGAGATACACGGATACCAACCGACACCGCGTGACATTATTCGCGCCCATGACGCTGATTTGATCCTATGGAATGGGCTGAACCTTGAACTTTGGTTCGAACAATTTCTTGCAAATCTTGGCGACGTGCCCAGTGTAACACTTACCGATGGTATTGTGCCAATCGGTATCACTGCAGGTGAATACGAAGGTAAGCCCAATCCGCATGCATGGATGAGTTTGGAAAGCGCTTTGATTTATGTTGACAATATCCGCGACGCCTTTGTCGCGCATGATCCGGATAATGCGGCGATTTATGCCGAAAATGCCGATACCTATAAGGCAGAGATCGCGGCAGCGATTGAACCGCTACGCGCAGCAATTCTTGAAATACCCGATGATCGGCGTTGGTTGGTCAGTTGCGAAGGTGCGTTTAGCTATCTTGCGCGTGATTTCGATATGCATGAACTATATCTATGGCCCATCAACGCGGACAGCCAGGGTACGCCGCAACAGGTGCGCCGGGTGATCGACACAGTACGCGATAACGATATTCAGGCTGTGTTTTGTGAAAGCACCGTATCGCAATCGCCTGCGCAGCAGGTCGCCCGTGAAACCGGGGCAAGCTACGGTGGCGTTCTCTATGTCGATAGTTTGACCGAAGAAGACGGTCCGGTGCCAACCTATATTGATTTGTTGCGTGTGACTTCAGAAACGATTGCAACGGGACTAGCTGAATGACCGCGAAGCCAGGCATTATCGCAGACGATGTGACTGTTACTTACCGAAATGGTCACACCGCATTACGCCACGCCAGTTTTGAGATTCCGTCTGGAACGATCACTGCGTTGGTGGGCGTCAACGGCGCAGGTAAGTCTACATTGTTTAAGGCGATCATGGGATTTGTCCCTGCCGCGGGTGGCAGTATCAGTGTGTTGGGGATACCAGTAAAAGAAGCCTTGCGGCAGAATATCGTCGCCTACGTCCCGCAGGCCGAAGAGGTCGATTGGTCTTTTCCGGTATTGGTCGAAGACGTCGTGATGATGGGGCGATATGGCCACATGGGGTTCTTTCGCACGCCTAAGCAGGCCGACCGCGATGCGGTAACTTCAGCGTTGGCGCGTGTCGGGATGGAAGATTTCCGCCATCGTCAGATCGGTGAATTGTCTGGCGGGCAACGCAAACGCGTATTCCTTGCCCGCGCATTGGCGCAGGAAGGCCAAGTCATCTTGCTTGATGAACCCTTCACTGGTGTCGATGTCCAAACTGAAGAGGCGATTGTTCAGCTGTTGCGCGATATGCGCGACGAGGGGCGTGTGATGCTCGTTTCGACTCACAACCTTGGTTCGGTCCCAGAGTTTTGCGATCGGACAGTATTGGTCAAGGAAACGGTGCTGGCTTACGGGCCAACGGAAACGACATTTACCCGTGAAAACCTAGAATTGGCATTCGGAGGGGTTCTGCGTCACTTTGTGATCGGTGGCTCTGACCTGCACGACGATGACGACGCTCGGCAGATCCGCGTGATCACCGACGATGAACGTCCCTTCGTCGTCTATGGCCATGACGAAGGCGACAGCACATGATCGAAACGCTGCTTCAGCCCTTTGGTTACAGCTACATGTTTAACGCCATGTGGGTCAGTGCTTTGGTCGGCGGGGTATGTGCGTTTTTGTCTGCATATCTGATGCTTAAGGGGTGGTCTTTGATCGGTGACGCGCTGTCGCATTCGATCGTTCCGGGCGTCGCTGGGGCCTATATGCTGGGGCTTCCGTTTGCGTTGGGTGCTTTCGCCGCTGGCGGCTTGGCGGCCGGGGCAATGCTATTCCTGAACCAAAGGTCGGGACTAAAAGAAGATACCATTATCGGGATCATCTTTACTTCGTTTTTTGGGCTTGGCCTGTTCATGGTGTCGTTATCGCCCACATCGGTAAGCGTTGAAACAATCACGATGGGTAATATCCTTGCCATTACGCCATCCGACACGCTGCAACTTGCGATTATTGGTTTCGTGACGCTGGCGATCCTGTTGGCAAAATGGAAAGACCTGATGGTCACGTTTTTCGACGAAACTCATGCGCGGTCTATTGGGCTGCGCGTGGATCTGTTGCGGGTGGTGTTCTTTACATTGCTATCAGCGTCATGTGTTGCGGCGTTGCAAACGGTTGGTGCATTCCTTGTGATCGCGATGGTCGTCACACCGGGCGCGACGGCTTATCTGTTGACCGACCGTTTCCCGCGTCTGCTGATGCTTAGCGTCGCCATTGGGGCAGGAACCAGCTTTGTCGGGGCCTATCTTAGCTATTTTGTTGATGGGGCGACTGGCGGGATTATTGTGACGCTCCAAACGGTGATTTTCTTGGCGGTCTTTATGCTCGCGCCCAAGCACGGCTACCTCGCTGCCCGCCGCCGCGCAGCCGAAGCATTGAGAGCGTCATAATGGAAACCTTGTTATTTCCCTTTCAGTTCGCGTTCATGAACAAAGCTTTTTTGATGATGGCAATCATCGCGGTGCCAACAAGCCTGCTGTCATGCTATCTCGTCCTCAAGGGGTGGTCATTGATGGGCGATGCAATCAGCCATGCGGTGCTACCTGGTGTCGTGATTGCATATCTGCTGAATATTCCGTTGATTATCGGGGCATTTGTGGCCGGGATGGTCTGTGCCGTGGGCACGGGTTTTCTGTCGGAAAACAGCCGAGTGAAACAAGATACGGTGATGGGGATCGTGTTTTCCGGGATGTTTGGATTTGGGATCGTGCTGTACACGAAAATCTCGACCGACGTGCATTTGGATCACATTCTTTTCGGAAACATGCTTGGCGTCGGCACGGTAGACCTGTGGACTGCGGGGATCATCGCGGGCTTTGTTGCTGCAGTGATCTTGGCGAAACGACGCGATTTCCTGCTGCACGCTTTTGATCCGGTTCAGGCCCAAGCTGTTGGACTGCGGGTTGGATGGCTGCACTACGGGCTGCTTTCTCTGATTTCGCTGACTATTGTTGCAACGTTATCTGCCGTCGGGATCATTCTGGCGATTGGTCTGCTGATTGCGCCCGGCGCAATTGCTTTTTTGTTAACAAAGCGGTTCGAATTTATGCTGCCCATTGCCGTGGCCGTGACACTGTTTTCCGGAATTGCAGGCGTCTACATTAGCTTCTTTATCGACAGCGCACCGGCACCAACGGTCATCCTTGTTCTGACAGCAATCTTCATTGCGGCTTTTATCCGGGCAGGGCGCAAGACGCGCCAAGCCGCTGCCGTTGTTTGATTTTTATTGATCCCAAACGCGTTGCATGAAAGCCTGCCTTTAGGGGCAGGTGAGTAGGCAAGACATATGGGGGATATCTGGGAAGGATTGGTCGCTGGCTTTTGGCTGGTTGTGACCCTTGATCCTGATCTTGTCGAAATCACGCTACGGTCTTTGCAAGTTACAGTTACGGCGACAGTGATCGCATCGCTGATTGCGCTTCCCTTTGGGGCTTGGTTGGCAATCAGACGGTTCAGACACAGGCGAGCGACAATTGCTGTACTGAATGCATTGATGGGCCTGCCGCCCGTTGTCGTCGGCTTGATCGTGTATCTGCTGTTGTCGCGTTCCGGCCCGTTTGGAGTGTTTGGCCTGTTGTTCACGCCCACCGCGATGATTATCGCGCAGGTCATTATTATCACACCGCTTATTGCGTCTATCGCCCATCAGTCCGTTCGCGACATCTGGGCCGAATATCATGACCTCCTGATCTCGTTTTCCACCACTAAACGCCAGCGGATTGCCACACTGATTTGGGATGGCAGACGGGCACTAATGACGGCAGCGCTGGCTGGTTTTGGCCGTGCCATAGGTGAGGTTGGCGCGATCATGATTGTCGGTGGTAACATTGACCATGCGACGCGCGTGCTGACCACAGCGATTGCACTTGAGACTGGAAAAGGCGATTTTGCCTTGGCGCTGGGCTTGGGCTTTGTCTTGATCGCTTTGGCGGTCGCGGTGAATATCGCAATTCACGCGATCGGCCAGACAGAGAGTGAGGGGAAATGGTGACCCCAATCCTTCCACTCGAGGTGTCACAGGCGTTGGTGAAACGTCGCGGTAAGACGCTGTTGGGGCCGGTTGATCTGACGGTTTCACAAACAGGGTTTACCATTGTGATGGGGCCGAATGGCGCGGGTAAAACGACATTCTTGCGCACGCTTCACGGGTTGGAGCGGCTATCGAAAGGAGAAGTAATATGGCAGGTTCCATTGACCGAAGCGCGGCTACGACAAGCCTTCGTCTTTCAAACGCCGATCATGTTGCGGCGCAGCGTGAGGGATAATCTGACCTATCCACTAACCCTGCGTGGAACCAAAAAAGCAAAGGCCCGCCAATTGGCCGAAGATTGGGCGCGTCGTGTTGGATTAGGCGGTGCGCTTGACCAACAAGCACCGCAATTATCTGGCGGCGAAAAGCAGAAGCTCGCATTGGCGCGGGCGCTGATATTGGACCCTGATATCATTTTTCTAGATGAACCCTGTGCTAATCTAGATGGGCGTGCCATGCGAGAGATTGAAACGATCCTGCTAGACGCCTGCGACGCGGGTACGCGCATCATCATGGCGACGCATGACATTGGCCAAGCCAAACGGCTGGCGACGGATGTTGTGTTTCTCATGCATGGGCATATCATCGAAAACAGCCACGCAAAGGATTTTTTCGCGGGGCCGAAAACGCCGCAAGCTGCGGCCTTACTTCAGGGAGATATTGTAGAATGATCCGCGTACTTGCATGTGTGTTGGCATTAACTGGTACTGCGTCTGCCGCCGAAGATTTAAAAATGGCGGTGACGACTTCGTTTCATAATTCTGGTTTGTCCGAAATTTTGTTGCCTGCGATCAAAGAAGACACCGGAATTGATGTACAGCTTTTGGTCGTTGGGACGGGGCAGGCGCTGCGTCTTGGCGAAGCAGGCGACGTTGATGCGATCTTTGTGCATTCGCGCGCCTCAGAGGAAGCGTTTATTGAAGGTGGCTATGGCACCCATCGCCGCGAAATTATGTACAACGACTTTGTCTTTGTCGGGCCTGGCGCAGACCCTGCTGCAATTGCGGAAGCCACCACCGCGGCCGATGCGCTGACCCGCATTGCGCAGATAGAGGCACCATTTGTAAGCCGTGGCGACGATAGTGGCACCCACAAAAAAGAGCTGTCTTTGTGGGATGCCGCCGGTGTGTCACGTGGTGGTGATTGGTATCGTCCTGTCGGGGCAGGGATGGGGGCATCCCTGAACACGGCGGCGGGTATGAATGCCTATATTCTTGCTGATCGCGCGAGCTGGCTCAACTTTGGAAACAAGGCGGATTTGGCACTGCTGTTTTCTGGCGACCCAGTGCTGTTTAACCAATACGCCTATATCCCAGTGAACCCGGAACTGCATCCGCATGTGAAGAATGAGCTGGCGATAGAATTGGAAGGGTGGCTCACGTCGCCACGTGCTGCAACATTGATCAACGAATATACCATCAGCGGTGAAACCTTGTTTACGTTCAACGCGCAGCCCGCGTTTTAGGTGGCGCGATCAAATTTCGCTAAATTTGATCTGGCTCATCCAGCGAACCATGAACCGCAAACTGATCCAGCCCGGCAGATTGCGGTTCAACCATGCGGTAGCTTTCTTTCACGCCAGCCTCTGTTAATTCACGACTAACCATCAGTAGCGTGTTGGGTGGTTGATCCGCGCATAGATCGCACATCTGGCTGATCTCTTCGTTCGCCACGCCCAGTGCGGCCTCAATGTTCGGTGCGCCATAGTGGCTGACGAAATGGGCGGCGAGCGCGTGTGTGAGCGCATCCAATTCCTGGTCTTCGATCTTTGTGATCGCGATGACAGTGACACGCCCGAATGTCTCGAGTCCCAACCATCCGTTGGAAAATGCCTGCCGCGCTTTGCCTGATAGGTCGCCTTCAGACCAGTTTGAAAATTCAAAACCGCCTGAAATGCACCATTCGCCGGTGCGTGCAGGGGTATGAAAGATCATCTGATCGCTTTCGTCGAAATGGATCGCACGGGCAAGGAAGCGGTCGGTCATACGGGCTCCAGTAATGTGGTGAGTGGCATCAGGATCATGACATCGTCTGATTTGGACAATAGCCCCAGATCAGGATCAAGGCTCAGTTCGCCTTCGTTTTTCTGCCATAGCACGGTGAATTCAGCGTGAATCGGGCGCGTACCTTCATCCAGCCAGCGGTTGATCCAGACAAGCGTATGCCGCGCCCAGCCTTCAAGTAGATCAACTGGGGTGATGTCAGAACAGCCTTCTGCATATAGTGCAGTGATATCAGGCGTTTCGCCCGGCGCGTCATTCTCGGGCCACAGCGGCACGGTCAGTCCGATAGTTAGCCAATCGGGCAATTGATTTTGCGCGCCTGTTGCGCTTTGCGCCGTCAACGCGCCGCATGCCGCCCCATTGACGATGATTGTACCGTCCCACTTGAGGTGCACGGCAACCTCGGGCGGGGCCACGGACCCTAGCGCGTTTTGAAAGCCGATGCCGCAGACCGGAAGCATCGCCATTGCCTGTGCAAGCGGAACTTCGGGGGCAAAGATGATCGCGGCGCGTAGATCGCGGCCAGATAGATTGTATACGATTGTTCCTGCGTCGCAGCCCTGACGCGCCATGTCGACGGCGACTTGCATCGGGTCATCGACGGTTGCCTGTCCCGTAAATAGTGGAGGGAAGACTGGTCCGGTCATGCATCTCCGCTTTCGATCAGCTTTCGTGCAACGGCGCGAAATGCTTGCGCTGGTGGGCTGTCAGGCTTTGATACCACAATCGGTGCACCGCCATCCGCAGCAAGGCGGATATCCAAGTGCAGTGGTAGCTCTGCCAGCAGGGGCACGTCCAGTTTGGCCGCCTCTTGCGCAACGCCACCGTGACCAAAGGTGTGTTCTTCGTGGCCACAGTTCGAACAGATGTGGGTGCTCATGTTTTCGATCATGCCGATGATGGGCGTGCGCAGTTGTTTGAACATGTCGATCCCTTTGCGGGCGTCCAGTAGCGCGATGTCTTGTGGGGTGGACACGACAATCGCGCCAGACAGGTCGAATTTCTGCGCCAGCGTCATTTGGACATCGCCGGTCCCGGGGGGCAGGTCCACGATCAGGACATCAAGCGCACCCCATTGGACTTGGTTCATCATCTGCTGCAACGCGCCCATGAGCATAGGACCGCGCCAGACAACGGCCTGATCTTCGTTTTGCATCAGTCCAATCGACATCATCGTGACACCGTGGTTGCGCATGGGCAGGATGGTCTTGCCATCAGGAGAGGCAGGGCGCCCAGAAACGCCAAGCATCCGTGGTTGCGATGGTCCATAGACATCTGCATCCAGCAACCCAACGCGTCGCCCTTCGGCTGCGAGCGCACAGGCAAGGTTGGCAGAAACCGTTGATTTTCCAACGCCACCTTTGCCAGATGCAATCGCGATGATCCGATCAATGCCGGGTACCTTTTGTGGGCCTGTTGGTTCCGACTGACGGTTTGGTTTCAGATCGGGTGGGGTAGCTGGCGTGCTATGCGCAGTCATAATTGCCGAGACTGCTCCAATGCCGGGTATGGCTTTCAGTGCTGCCTCTGCTGAGGCGCGCACAGGCTCCAATTGCTGTACAAGCGATGGGGCAACTTCGAACACGAAACGCACGTTGCCCTCATCCACGGATAGCGCCCGCACGAGGCCCGCTGCCATGATATCGTCGCCAGTAATGGGGTCTTTGATCGTCTTTAGGGTCGCGATAACCGCGTCACGGGTAATTGTCACTTTAGTCGTCCTGCCCCGTGATAGTGCCAGTCACGACATGTTCAAGATCTAGGTCCCCGATGGTCAGTACGACCTTGGCTTCAAATGATTTTCCGGCAGTGTCCGCGCCACGCATTGCCTCTTCGATTGCTTGTTGGGACGTGACCCCCACCTGTTTTAGAAACTTGCGCATGGACATGTTGAAATCGTCGCTCATGGGTTTTCCTTATTAATGATCGCGGCGCTTGGACAGGTAGTCGTCTGTCGTGCGAACGCGTGGGCGTTCTGCGCCGGTGAGTGGGTTGTCAGTAGAATGATACTGGGCCTGAATACGACAGTTGTCGCACATTTGAATCATCTTGGCAGCGTCAGGATTGCCAAACATCGCATGTTTGCCAGCCAGCTTTTCAGTAATCATCTCGATTGTGGATTTAACACCAAATAGGCTGCCGCATTCGATACAGGCGAAAGGTTCTTCTTCGTTTAATACGATTTGGGTCAGTGCCGTGTCAGTCGTGTTTAGGCGCGGTTCAAGCGTGATCGCTTTTTCCGGGCAGATATTGCTGCAAAGCCCGCACTGCAGGCAGGCATCTTCTTGGAACCGAAGCTGTGGCATGTCGGGGTTGTCAGCCAATGCACCCGATGGACAAAGCGAAACACAAGATAGGCACAGTGTACATGCATCGGTATCAACCAGAACAGCGCCATAGGGCGCGGTTTCAGGCAGCGTGATGATATCTGTCGGGTTCAGTGCCTTGGTGGCTGTGCGTGTCACCTGACGGCGTGTGCCAATCGGCAGGATCGGGGTTTCGACTGCGATGCTTGGAGTCGCGTCATATAATGCATCCGACATCGCATCAGGATCGGTCACGTCAAGAAGGGGCACTGCGCGACCGCTAAGCGCTGCGGCTAGTGCTGCCTCTTGTGTTATCGTGGCTCGGTCGGATTTGGGTGAAAGCAGAACGTGGACGTCTGCAAAACCTGCGCCAAAGGCGGCGAGCATCTCGGCATGACCAAAGCCAGCGAGCGCAGAAACTGCGAACGGGATTACATCACTCGGCAGACCGCGACCAAATCGAGCGGAAAGCTGTATCGTCTCAGCACCGTGTTCATCATCGTGAACCAACAGGCGGGGGTTCTGACCACCTGCATTACGGTATGTCCGTGCGAGCGTTTCAAGCCGTCGGAAGGTATCGTCGACGGGTGGGGCGTCATAGGTGATAGCGCCTGACGGGCATAAGGAAGAACATGCACCGCAGCCTGCGCAAATCAGCGGGTCAATCGCCACATGATCACCTGCGGATGTGATTGCCCCAGTTGGGCAGGCGTTTAGACAGTTAGAACAGGCGGCCTGTTCAGCACGTGAATGGGCGCAAAGGCTTTCTTCTAGTTTGACATAAAGCGGTTTTTCGAATGTCCCGACCATTTGTGCCGCATCAAAAACGGCCTTTGCCACGGATGGCGCGTGTTTCGGATCAGCACGAAGATAACCGTCACGCTTTTCATGTGCCGGGAACAGCGGGCTGTTGCCGCTTAGATCAAGGATAATATCGCAATGTGATTGGGCGCCATCTTGAGGGGCGGTGAATCGCTGTGCGCCGCGGCCAGTTGGGTCGACCTCTTGCAGAGCATCAAAATGGATTTCAAAATGTGCCAAACTGCCAGCCGCACGTGAGATCTGGCCCTTCACTGTATCAAAACTGCCACTCACTGGGGCATCATCCGCCGCAGTCAAAAGCAGCGTGACGCTTAGGACCTCTGCCAGTTGGGTGGCGGCGTCTATTGCGACGGGGCCTGTGCCGATAATCAGGCAAGTCCCTTCCGACGTGATATCGCGTACCTTTGGTTCAGGACGTGGCAAAAGGCCTTCGGCGATAAGGGCAGACATCTTTGGCGTGGGGGCGGTTTTGTCGGCCGTCCATCCAGCACGGTCACGTATGTCAACAAATTCGGGTGCGCTGACATTGTGGTCGTAGGCAAGTTCTTGGAAGCGTTCAGTTTCTTGCCCGCAGGCAATTATCACATCACCGCTACAAATTGCCTCCTTCGCGATCGCGATTTCGTGGGTGCAAAGTGCGGTGTGGACCTTGGAACACGATAGCCCGGTTGCGGCCGAGATCGCCTCTGGGTCGATCTGCTGTGTCCCAGAACAATCGCATGAAATCAGTCGCTTGCCGTGGGTTGGCTGGCTTGTCATTGGCTGTCTCTCCCCGCTCTACGTCACCGTAGTACGACGAGCTTAGCCATTGCTTGTCCCGCAATCAAACCCCAAAAATGCGGACACGCGATGCTGCGCTGCGGCGTAACCGCGTGATAATAATGCTTTTTTTGAAATCGGTTTTGGTGCAGCATGCTATTAGATTCTGGAAGAGGCAGCTTTGATACGCAACCCACAACAGTATCAGTCCATGCCAATGGGCATTGTCGTGCGTCGTACCCCGGGTGCAACGCGCTGGGCGAAATGGGCGTGGCGTGCGGTAGCGGTTCTGCCCGGTGCGGGTCCTGCTGACTGGGCAATTCTACGTGAAGAAGGTGACGTTGCTGAATTTCATGCACAGACGGTGCAACTGGAATTACATGGCGCCGAATGCGAAGCTTACCTAACCGGCATCTCAGATAAGGAACCTGCGATTTATGTGGTCATGCGTGGCACTGATGACGCAGCGCGCCCATTCCATGTGACATTGGTGACTGCATCACCTTACGAGGCCCAAGATTACGCTGACAATGGTGAAGACATTGTCGAGAAAGTTCCAATGCCTGCTGGCTTAGTTGCTTGGGTTCGTGATTTTGCACAGGCCTACTTTGAAGAAGAAGTATTCGTTAAGCGTCGCCGCGATCGCAAGCGCGTTGATGGTGCCGAAGATGGTGTAGGCGATGCAAGGATTGCGCAGCTTACCGACGTTTACCGTGCCCCGGCTCGCAAGGGGACAGTCGCATGACACAAGATTTCTGGTCACGCCGCAAAGCAAAAGTCGCTGCCGAAACAGAGGCGGAGACGGAGGTTGCAGTCGCAGAGCCAGAAATGACCGATGCCGAGGTCCTAGCTGCATTTGATCTGCCTGATCCTGATACGCTGATTGCGGGTGATGATATCAAAGGATTTATGGCGAAAGCTGTTCCAGACCACCTGCGCCGCCGGGCGTTGCGTCGGTTGTGGCGGCTGAACCCGGTTTTGGCGAATGTCGATGGCCTAGTCGATTATGGCGAAGACTTTACCGATAGCGCCAAAGTCGTCGAGCACATGCAAACAGCTTATCAGGTGGGCAAGGGCATGCTGACGCATCTTGAAAAATTGGCCGCACCGCCAGAGGTCGTGGCCGAAGACGCAGATGAAGAACCAGAAGAAGCGCCAGTTCAGATTGACGCAACGGTTACAGCCTACGCCGAAATTGAAACCGAATTAGACGAAGCCCCCGCACCGCGCCGTCGCATGCGCTTTGAATATCAGCAGGAGGTGGCATCGTGACAGCAATGCCTGACATCGCCCAAGTACATCCAGAGGACCGCATGCGTGCGGACCTGTACAATTTCCTTGGCGTGCTTTTGGCAGGGCCACCAGATGAAATGCTCCTTGCGCAATGCGCATCGCTTTCGGGTGATGACACGGCGCTTGGCCAAGCGATTGCGCAATTGGCGCAGGTTGCACGCGTTTCAAAGCCCAAAGCGGTTACACGTGAATTCAACGCATTATTCATCGGCCTTGGGCGCGGTGAACTGTTACCATTTGCCAGCTACTATTTGACGGGTTTCTTGAACGAAAAACCACTCGCGGTGCTACGCGCCGATATGTCTGCACGCGGAATAGCGCGGGCAGAAAACGTATACGAACCAGAGGATAACATCGCATCTTTAATGGAAATGATGGGCGGTTTGATCGTAGGTCGCTTTGCTGGCGGCGTCGCTGACCTAAACGCGCAAAAGACATTTTTTAACAAACATGTCGGCCCTTGGGCTGGGCATTTTTATAGCGACCTCGAGGCGGCAAAGAACTCTGTTCTTTACGCATCAGTGGGCGCAGTTGGACGAGAGTTTATGGGGATCGAACGCGAAGCGTTTCGAATGATTGCGGAGTAGTCCGCGTATTATCGGCGGCTTGGCCGCAATAAGTAAGGGGAGTGTATCTGATGGCAAAGAGCAAAGAGGACGGCAGCAGCCGCCGCGATTTTCTCAAACTTGGGGTGGCCGCACCAGCGGCAGCAGCAGTGGCGGTTTCGGGAACCGAAGCTGCGGCACAGCCGGTTGATCCGACCTCGGACAAGATGCAGGACACCGCACATACCCGCGCATATTTCGAGAGCGCCCGTTTTTAATGGGTGTCTAATTTAATAACCGAGCAAGCCCGCATTGACGGCGCCAGCAAGGGAGACAAGACATGTTAAGAAAGAAGACGACAGGCACCGCGCGCCGCGCTGGAATTCAATCAACCAGCACCAAAGGGGCCATTGATCGCCGTACATTTTTGCGCGGATCTGGCCTGACCATCGGTGGTCTAACTGCCATCGCCGCCACTGGCGGCACAGTCACCGCAGCAAACGCCCAAGAGGCGATGGCCGGTGCCGTTGAAACCATTAAATCAGTTTGTACCCACTGTTCCGTCGGTTGCACGGTCTTAGCCGAAGTCGATAACGGTGTTTGGGTTGGACAAGAACCCGCTTGGGACAGCCCGTTCAATCTTGGTGCGCATTGCGCAAAAGGGGCGGCCGTTCGGGAACACGCCCATGGTGAACGTCGCCTGCGCTATCCGATGAAACGTGAAAACGGCGAATGGGTTCGCATTAGCTGGGAACAGGCCATCGATGAAATCGGCGATGGTATGATGAACATCCGCGAAGAAAGCGGCCCGGACAGCGTTTATTGGCTGGGATCAGCTAAGCACAATAACGAACAAGCCTATCTATTCCGCAAATTTGCGGCCTATTGGGGCACAAATAACGTCGACCATCAGGCGCGTATTTGTCACTCGACCACTGTTGCTGGTGTGGCGAACACATGGGGCTATGGCGCCATGACCAACAGCTACAATGATATGCATCTGTCAAAGGCGATCTTTATCATCGGCGGTAACCCGGCCGAGGCGCACCCTGTTTCGCTACAGCATATTCTAAAAGCCAAAGAGCAAAACAATGCGCCGTTGATCGTGTGTGATCCGCGCTTTACCCGGACTGCGGCACATGCCGACGAATTTGTGCGCTTCCGTCCAGGTTCGGATGTTCCGCTTGTTTGGGGTATTCTCTGGCACATCTTTGAAAATAGCTGGGAAGATACTGAATTCATCCGCACCCGCGTTTGGGGGATGGATCAGATCCGTGAAGAAGTCGCGCGTTGGACACCAGACGAGGTAGAGCGTGTAACTGGCGTTCCCGGTGAACAGCTGCGTCGCGTGGCGTTTACGCTTGCGAACAACCGTCCCGGCACCGTCGTTTGGTGCATGGGTGGCACACAGCACACCACAGGCAACAACAACACCCGCGCATACTGCGTGTTGCAGCTTGCGCTGGGTAACATGGGCACTTCGGGTGGTGGCACAAACATCTTCCGTGGCCATGACAACGTGCAGGGGGCTACCGACCTTGGGGTGCTGTCGCACACATTGCCCGGATACTATGGCCTTGCCGAAGGATCATGGAAGCATTGGTCGCGTGTCTGGAACGAAGACTATGACTGGCTACAAGGGCAGTTCGAATCCAAAGATATGATGGAATCCACCGGTATTCCTGTTTCGCGCTGGATTGATGGCGTCTTGGAAGACCCTGAAAACATGGATCAACCGAACAAAGTACGGGCCATGGTTCTTTGGGGGCATGCGCCCAATTCGCAGACCCGGATGAAGGAAATGAAAACCGCGATGGAAGAGCTTGATATGCTTGTCGTCGTTGACCCATATCCGACCGTATCGGCAGTTCTGCACGACCGCACAGACGGGGTCTACCTGCTTCCGGCATGCACACAGTTTGAAACACGCGGATCAGTAACCGCATCAAACCGGTCGTTGCAGTGGCGTGACAAGGTCGTTGAGCCACTGTTCGAAAGCCTGCCAGATCATGTGATCATGGCAAAGTTTGCGAATAAATTCGGTTGGGCAGACAAATTCTTCCGCAACATCGAGATGGAAGACGACGAAACGCCGAATATCGAAAGCATCACCCGCGAATTCAACAACGGTATGTGGACGGTTGGGTATACTGGGCAAAGCCCAGAACGCATTAAGCTTCATATGGCGAACCAGCATACGTTCGACAAAACGACGTTGCAGGCGATTGGTGGTCCGGCTGACGGGGACTATTACGGTATGCCATGGCCATGTTGGGGCACGCCCGAGATGAACCACCCAGGCACGCCTAACCTCTATGACATGAGTAAGCCTGTCTCCAAAGGTGGTCTGACTTTCCGTGCCCGTTTCGGTGTGGAACGTGATGGCGACAACCTCTTGGCCGAAGGCGTCTATTCCGCAGGCTCTGAAATCACGGATGGTTATCCTGAATTCACCTATCAGATGCTGATTGATTTGGGTTGGGACAGCGATCTAACCGATGCTGAAAAACGTGTCATCGGTCATATTGCGGGCGTCGAAGGTATGACCTCTGATGTGGGGCAGTCTGATGACGGCGCCGATGAAGAAGTCGGCGAGGCAGGCATGTCGCCGTTCCCATCTGACTATGATGGGCGTGTTTCTGGGATTAACTGGAAGACTGACCTTTCTGGCGGTATCCAGCGCGTTGCGATTAAACACGAATGTGCGCCCTTTGGGAACGCCAAGGCGCGTGCAGTCGTCTGGACATTCCCTGATCCCGTACCCATCCACCGTGAACCGCTTTATTCGAACCGCCGGGATTTGGTGGCAGATTATCCGACCTATGAGGACCGGAAATTCTACCGTCTACCAACGCTTTACGCGTCGATCCAAAAGAATGATTTTTCAGAAGAGTATCCGATCATTCTGACTTCGGGTCGATTGGTTGAATATGAAGGTGGCGGGGATGAAACCCGGTCAAACCCATGGTTGGCCGAGCTTCAGCAAGACATGTTTGTCGAGATCAACCCGCGCGACGCTAACAACCTTGGTGTTCGTGATGGCACTCAAGTTTGGGTCGAAGGCCCAGAAGGCGGCAAAGTCAAAGTAATGGCCATGGTTACTGAGCGGGTCGGGGCTGGCGTTGCCTTTATGCCGTTCCACTTTGGTGGCCATTTTGAGGGCGAAGACTTGCGGGGCAAATACCCCGACGGTGCGGACCCTTACGTCTTGGGCGAAAGCACCAATACCGCACAGACCTATGGCTATGATTCAGTGACCCAGATGCAAGAGACCAAAGCGACCCTCTGCAAAATCTGGACAGCGTAAGGAGAAGTAAGATGGCAAGAGCAAAATTCCTCTGCGACGCCGAACGCTGCATTGAATGCAACGCCTGCGTCACCGCATGTAAAAACGAACACGAAGTCCCTTGGGGCATCAATCGCCGCAAGGTGGTCACGATCAACGACGGCAAACCGGGGGAAAGATCAATCTCGGTTGCTTGTATGCATTGTTCAGACGCGCCCTGCATGGCCGTTTGCCCAGTCGATTGCTTTTACCAAAGCGAAGACGGGATCGTGCTGCACTCCAAAGACCTGTGCATCGGTTGTGGCTACTGCTTTTATGCATGCCCATTCGGTGCGCCGCAGTATCCGCAAGCGGGTAACTTTGGATCGCGGGGCAAGATGGACAAATGTACCTTCTGTTCCGGCGGCCCCGAAGAAAACCACAGCACCGCAGAATTCGCCAAATACGGACGTAACCGGATCGCCGAAGGCAAACTGCCGATCTGCGCCGAGATGTGTTCAACAAAGGCGCTGCTGGCGGGCGATGGTGACACGGTCTCCAGCATCTACCGCGAACGCGTTGTGGCGCGCGGGTTTGGATCGGGCGCATGGGGCTGGGGCACAGCCTATGATCAAAAGGGCGGTTAAGCCGTTCACATCAGGCGAGGGGGCTCATCTATGATCCGGGCATTTATTGCAGGTCTTGTGATTTGTTTATTGGCGCTTAGCGCACGGGCGCAGGATGTTCCTGCGCCTGATAGAAGTGCGACCGGTGGCGCACAGACGCTTGCCGATATCCTTGCGCGCCAAGATGCACAAAAGATCGATGACCGTTTTCGTCGTGACAATATCGGTGATCCTGCCGCTGGCGATACGACACAACCATTGGGCACGCGCGGTGGGCAATCGGACCCGGATTTATGGCGCGCGCTCCGCTATGATGAGGCGGACGTGACGACGCAATCGCGAGGGCCAGCTGGTGATGTGCTGATCCAAGATGGCGGTATGCGCTGGCTCAAGTTTCGCCAAGGGCCGCTGGTGACCTATGGCGGTTACTTGTTGCTTGGGACCATTGGTTTGCTTGGGCTGTTCTATCTTATTCGTGGGCGGATTCGCATTGATGGTGAAAAAACAGGGCGCACGATTACGCGGTTCAAAGCGATAGAGCGGTTCGCACACTGGCTGATGGGCGGCTCTTTTATCTTGTTGGCTCTGACTGGGCTTTTGTCCCTGTTTGGTCGCAAGTTCATCATACCCGTTTTTGGTCATGATAGTTTTGCGATACTCGCGGTCGCATCGAAATGGGTTCACAACAACGTATCTTGGGCCTTTATGATTGGCCTAACGATGGTGTTTTTTATGTGGGTGCTCGAAAATATTCCCAATCGCCATGATCTGAAATGGGTCGCTGTCGGCGGTGGGCTGTTGAAAAAGGGTGTGCACCCGCCAGCAAAGAAATTCAACGCCGGTCAAAAGGTGATTTTTTGGTCGGTCATTTTGCTGGGTAGTTCGATCTCTGTTTCGGGACTGTCGCTGTTGTTTCCATTTGAACTGCCAATGTTTGCTAAAACATTCGCGCATCTCAACGAATTCGGACTGCCGCAATTTTTCGGCTTGGGAGAGCTCCCTGCAGTGTTAACGCCCCAAGAAGAAATGCAATATGCGCAGCTATGGCATGCAATTGTGGGCTTTATTCTTATCGCGATTATCATTGTACATATCTACATTGGGTCTGTCGGCATGGAGGGCGCGTTCGATGCAATGGGCAATGGCGAAGTCGAAGAGCAATGGGCGCGCGAGCATCACAGTCTTTGGGTGGATGAGGTGAAGGCCAAGCAGGCCAAGGCCCAAACCACCGCAGTAGAATAGGACGAGGGTGATATCATGAAAACGATGCTCTTGGCTTTTTGTGCCGTGATCGGGATTGCGGTAATTGCCTATTTTGGCTTGCACGCGGTCGGCTTTGGGGCGGCTGAATCAACCGCGAGCACAGCTGTACGCCTTCCTGATTAATCCAGATAAACTGTTAACGGACGTTGCGTAAATTGGGGGCTAGCACCCGTTTTCTAAATCGTTATAGTTTTCCCGAAACAAGGGAGGATTTCGATGAAAACGATTAAGGGACCAGGACTGTTTTTAGCGCAGTTCGCGGGGGATGAGGCACCGTTCAATACTTGGGATGGGATCACGAAATGGGCTGCAGACTGCGGCTATAAGGGCGTGCAAGTTCCCAGTTGGGATGGACGTTTTATTGATTTGGCTAAGGCCGCGTCATCCAAAGACTATTGCGACGAGTTCAAAGGTCAGGCTGCCGCGAACGGTGTCGAGGTGACAGAACTGTCAACGCACCTACAGGGTCAGTTGGTTGCAGTGAACCCTGCATATGACACTGCCTTTGACGGATTTGCTGCCCCAGACGTCCAAGGCGACCCGAAGGCACGTCAAGCTTGGGCGGTTGAGCAGGTCAAGATGGCGCTGTCCGCATCAAAGCATATGGGTATTTCTGAGATGGCGACGTTTTCCGGCGCGCTGGCTTGGCCCTATATCTATCCATGGCCGCAACGGCCGGCTGGTCTGGTCGAAACCGCTTTTGACGAACTCGCCGCGCGCTGGCGTCCAATTTTGGATCACGCCGAAGATTGCGGTGTTGATGTCTGCTATGAAATCCATCCGGGCGAAGACCTGCATGACGGCGTAACATTTGAGATGTTCCTAGAACGCCTAGATGGTCACGCGCGTTGCAACATGCTGTATGATCCGTCGCACTATGTGCTGCAGTGCTTGGACTATCTGGACAATATCGATATCTACAAAGACCGGATCAAAATGTTCCATGTCAAAGATGCAGAGTTCAACCCTACCGGCCGTCAGGGCGTATATGGCGGCTATCAGTCTTGGGTCGATCGGGCAGGGCGGTTTCGCAGCCTAGGTGATGGTCAGGTCGATTTCGCAGCGATCTTTTCCAAGATGGCCGCTAATGATTTCAGCGGCTGGGCCGTTGTCGAATGGGAATGCTGTCTGAAACACCCAGAGGATGGTGCCCGTGAAGGTGCGCAATTCGTCAAAGATCATATCATCCACGTGACAGAGCGTGCCTTCGATGACTTTGCCGGTGGCGATGTTGATGATGCCACTAACCGTAAGATGCTGGGGATATAACATGACACATAGGCCAATTAGACTTGGTATGGTGGGTGGCGGAAATGACGCCTTTATCGGCGGTGTCCACCGGATTGCAGCCCGTATTGATGGCTGCTTTGATTTGGTGGCGGGGGCACTGTCATCCACGCCGGAAAAAGCGCAAGCCTCTGGTGCTGCACTGGGGCTGTCGCCTGATCGCACCTATGACGATTTCAAAGCGATGGCCATCCGCGAGGCACGCCTGAAAGACGGGATCGAGGCGGTGGCGATCGTGACGCCCAATCACGTGCACTATGCCGCTGCCCGCGAATTCCTAAAGCGGGGAATTCACGTGATCTGTGACAAGCCGCTAACTGCGACGATGGCCGACGCCAAAAAGCTGGTGAAGGCGGCGAACGACAGTGATGCGCTGTTTGTCCTAACCCACAACTACACTGGTTATCCCATGATACGCCAAGCGCGTGAGATGGTGGCCAATGGAGATCTTGGGAATATTCGCCTTGTTCAGGTGGAATATGTGCAGGACTGGCTGACCCAACAGGACGACAGCAAACAGGCCGCGTGGCGCACCGATCCTGAACGGTCGGGGCTTGGTGGATCAACCGGTGATATTGGAACCCATGCGTTCAATCTCGCAAGCTTTGTGAGTGGGCTGACGCTTGAAAGCCTAAGTGCGGATTTGCAGTCCTTCGTTCCAGGGCGTGCATTGGATGACAACGCCCATGTGATGATGCGTTATGAAGGCGGTGCGCGAGGTACGCTGTGGTGTTCCCAAGTTGCCCCCGGTAACGAAAACGGCCTGCGCTTGCGTATCTATGGCGACAAGGGCGGGATTGACTGGCATCAGGAAAACCCAACGCAGCTTTGGTATACGCCGTTTGGTGAACCCAAGCGCCTGTTAACCCGTGGTGGTGTCGGAACTGGCGATGCTGCGGCACGTGTGACCCGAATTCCAGCCGGACACCCCGAAGGGTATCTGGAAGGGTTTGCTACCATCTACAACGAAGCCGCCGAAGCCATAGAGGCCCACAGGGATGGTAAGCAGGTCAGCGCAGACGTGCTTTATCCGACCATCGAAGATGGCCTGCTTGGTATGCAGTTCGTTGACGCTTGCGTTCGGTCGTCCAAACGCGATGCAGCTTGGGTAAAACTAGCGGGCTAGCTTACGCGCGATGTCTTCGGAAAGAACGAGCAGCGCCGCCGCCTGTGCGTTGGCGATGCTCGACAGTTCTTGATCCGCCATTGGCTGGCTGATCGCAAAGCGATGTGCGCTGTTTGGAAAATCGATCCCATCGCCGCCCACGAAGAATTGGCCAGACAGGCGGAATACACCGTCTGCACCCGCCAGCATTTGGGTAACGCGAACATCAACCGCAACATCGGGCAGGCCGACAAACGGCCAAGGATCGGGGCCGACATCGGTGTTGAGGATGTCACCAACCGTGTCCGCGATCGTAAGTGTCACAGCGCGTTGCGGATCATCCGCCCAAAGGACGCTTTCGTTACTGCTGATCAAACCACTTGGGCCTTCAACCGCCAGCTCTTCGGCTGCGGCGTAGGTCGGCAAGGATACGGTACGGACCATGGCGCTACGTACCAATGGGCGCAGTTCCAATGCAGAAGGTGCAGCAGTTAGCGCAAGCCGATCAGCGGGTGCAGAACAGGCCGCCATTGCGGTAAGAGCTAGAAAGGTGATCTTTTTCAACATCGTTAACGTCCTGTTAGCAGTGAACTCGGGTTACGTTGGATTGTCCGTGCAAGCGACGTAAGCGCGTCGGCAGCAGATTGAATGTCACGCATGGTTGCCAGCGTTTCTGCGCTAAACCGGGACCTTTCACCATAGCTGGAAATGACGGCTTCGGTTTGTGACACGAGGCTGTTTGCGCGAGCGGATAGATCCGGCAGCCCTGCAACCGCTTCTTCGATTGCTTGGGCGGCTTCGTTCGCTGAAGCCAGTGCGGCGTTGACGTTTTCGATCGCCCCACCTTCGCGGACCTCAGCCAAGAACAGGCGCATTTCTTCCAAAGCCCCATTGAGAGCGCCGGGTAGGTCCATCGTATCGTCACTCGCTATCAATGCGTCGATTGAATCAAGCGTGCTGTTGGCAGAGGCAACCAGTGCGTCAAGTTCAAGCGCATTGGCTTTTGCTGTCAGCGCCTCGATTTGGGCGGTGATCTCTGGAAGGTTGCGCGTAGCTTCTTCGATGTTGGCAGCTGCTTGGCTGGCGCTGGTGATCGCGCCGTCAAGGTCGCCAACAAGATCAAGCTCGGTCGCGCGGCTGACAATCGCGTCAAGCTCTGCAATGACATCACGCAGGTCTTTGGGGACGCTTTGTAGGTCGTCGTTTGCGATGAGTGCCCGGCTTTCGTCAAGCAAGGCTACCAATGATTCAGGTGCCATGCGCGTATTTTCATCGTTGGCTAACCGTTCGATGCTGTCCATCAGATCAATTGCACCGTCCATCAGTTCTTCGACCGGTAGCGCATTGATCCGCGCGAGGACGCCTTCTGCTGTAGCCGCGACATCGGAAATTTGTGATTCAGTGCTTGGAATGACCGGGTAGGGACCTTCAGTAATCGTCATGATCGCAGGAAGCGCATCTTCGATTTCGACCAGTTGGATCATCAATGTCCCAGACAAAATATTACCCGTTACCATGCGGGCACGTAGGCCGCGCGCGACGAAATCTGACAGCAATGCAATTGCGTCATCGGTTGTCGAGCCTTCGGGAAGCCCAAGCCGTGCCGGTTCAATTGCCAGAACCGTTTGTAGACGTACTTGCGCTGTGTCGCCTTCACCAACAACGATCGCGCTAATTTCGCTGACTTCACCAACACGGATACCTTGAAAACGCACTTCTGACCCTGTGGTCAGGCCGCTTACCGATTGTTCGAACAGCACAGCAACGTTTAATACTTCGGCGTCAGGGTCCGTGAACAGACTATCACGGGCGGTCTGTTCATCGTAGAAAATAGAAAACGTATGCCCGTCATCCACCGGGTCGCCGCCAGACACCACCGTGTCAAAGGCAACACCACCTTCAATCAGTGACGCGAGCGAATTCACATCAAGCGATACGCCACCGGTGCCGAATGAGACCGAAAATCCAGATGTGTCCCAAAACCGGGTGCTTGTGGTAATCCGGCGGTCATAGGGACTTTCGATGAAGGCTGAAACGACGACTTCGGTCCCGTCGTAATTCAATTCTGGTTTTTCTAGGTACCCGACTTCAATACCTTTGTGCAAAACAGGAGACCCCGCTGATACGGTACTCCCTTCAGTCGTTCGCAGTACAACGCGTGTGCCGCGTTGCCCCGCCAAAGTCAGAACAGGCGTTTCGAGACCAAAGAATTCCTCTTGGGCGACGTCCGCTTCTGTGTCCCAGTTGCCCTGAATGTAGACGCCAGACAACACGGTATCGAGACCAGTAATGCCGCGTACCGATACGTCGGGCCGGACGACCCAAAACTGTGCATCGTCATCAAGGTAAGGGGCGACTGTCTTATCAACACGCGCATGCACCAAGACATCGCCAAGACCGGGGGCAAATTCGACTTTTTCCACTTCGCCGACGGTGACATCGCGGTATTTAATTAGGGTTTCACCGGCGGCGATCCCTGCGGCATTTTCAAAGCTGATTGTAATCAGCGTGCCGCGATCTGCATAGTTTTGCCATGCCGCAAAAAGCGATACTGCCAGCGCAAAGATCGGAACAATCCAGACCAAAGACAGCCGACGCCATATGCGTTGCTTTACCGGGCGCACATCCATTGGTGCGGGGCCTGTCGAATTCGTTTCACTCATTCTGCATCCTATCGGCGTCCCATATCAGCCGAGAGTCAAAGCTCTGCGCTGCTATCATCGTAAAAATCACTGATAAAGCAAAGCTAACGGCTGCGATACCAGGGTTTATCGTTGCGATTGTATCGAGTTGCACGAGGGCAGAAAGGATTGCAACGACAAACACATCAATCATCGACCAGCGTCCAATAAATTCTACCAGTTCATATGCTTTGTGGCGTTCGTGTTGTTGACTGTTTGATCTGCGCTGAACACTGAGCGCGAGATAAATCACCGCGATAAACTTTCCGATTGGTATCATCACGGATGCAACAAAAACGATGATCGCAATCCCCCACGATCCATGGTGCATCAAGTCCACAACACCGCCAACGATGGTGCTTTCTGTATGTTCCACCAAAGTGTTGGTTAGCAGCATGGGGTATAGATTTGCGGGGATATACGCGATCATCCCGGCGATCAGCCAGGCCCAAACTTTTTGTAGGCTTTCAGTGTCGCGGCTTTGCAATGGGCCATCGCACCGTTTGCAATAGCGCACACCCTGTGGGTGTACTTGTCCGCACCGTTGACAAGCGACCAATCCCGCCTCACGGGCGGATATTAGTCCGGTTACTGTTCCAGAGCTTCCCAAATCGAATACCTACAAATCATTTGATCTTTTAGGACGGTGATAATCACAACCCCAGCAAAGGCCCAAAATGCGGGGCCCACAGTGACTGCGGCTAAACCCGCAACTTTAACAAGCGCAACTGTCACGCCGACAATGAAAATTTCGGCCATGCTCCATGGCCGCAAACGTTCCGCAAGGCCAAACGCGCGTTTCGCGCCCGCACGTGGCGGCTGTTCCCGTACTAAAGGACCAAGGGCATAGATCAGCGCGCCAAGCCGAATGAGCGGAATAACCACAATAAAGAACGCGACAGCGACGGCTAGCGGGATCGCATAGCCTTCGTTAAACGCGAGCACGGCATCTACAACTGAAGTTGCGTTGTGTAACCCCTTGGCATCAAGTGTTAAAAAAGGAAAGCTCACCGCAGCGATCATCATAACAAACGCTGTCAGCGCAAGGCTGATAATGCGTGCCATCGCCGCGGGCTGTGACGTCATCATGATCGTTCCACAGCGCTGGCAGTATGCGCGGGTATGATCAGGCAAATCTTGCGCTACATGCAGCGTGTCACACTGATGGCATGCAACAAGATCGTCCAAAGGTGGCAGTTGGTGCGACAAAGCGGGCGACGTCCTATTTATATCAGGGGCTTGCCCCTTGTGGGTGGCGAAGTTATCGCGTGTCTTACAGATAGGGTAGGCCCCACACTACGACAACGCAACAAAGTGAGAAATTTAAAAATGGCTCAGACTGTATTTGCGGCGGCAGCGACGCCGATCATTCCAATTGTCGGTAATGATGGCTTTCCTGTGCATCGTATTTTCTGTGTCGGCCGCAATTATGCGGCCCATGCTGCTGAGATGGGCCATTCAGTAGACCGCGAGGCACCGTTCTACTTCAATAAATCTGCTCATTCGTTGCTGCTGTCTGGCAACGACATGCCGTACCCGCCGCGCACGCATGATTTGCATCATGAAATGGAGCTCGTTGTCGCGATTGGCGCGCAGGCAAAGAATGTCACGGCTGACAAAGCGATGGATGTGGTGTTCGGCTATGCCTGTGGGCTGGATATGACGCGCCGCGACTTGCAGGCCGCAGCCAAAGACAAACGCCGCCCGTGGGACACTGGCAAGGATTTCGAGAACGCTGCGATTATTGCGCCGATCACAGTCGCGGCCGACGTTGGTCCATTAAAAGATCAAGCCATCCAGTTAACGGTAAACGGTGAAACACGCCAAGAGGCAACGCTGGCCGACATGGTCTGGTCAGTGCCAGAAATCATCGCGGACCTTTCGACCCTTTATACCTTGCAGCCTGGTGATTTGGTCATGACCGGCACGCCGGCAGGTGTTGGTGCAGTGACCCCGGGCGATGTTTTGCGCGGCACAATTGGTGACCTTACACCAGTCGAGACAACAATAACCTAGGCCGCTAGGGTGCAGATATTGCTACACTTTATTATTCAAAAAACTGCGCGCTTAATGGCGCTTCTTGGCGGACTTGTCTTATGTTTGGTCATCGTTGCCGTCTGTATCAGCGTCGCAGGGCGCGAAGCTGCTGACCTCGCGAACACCGGATATCTGGGTGCTTTGGGGGCTTGGCTACTGGACATCGGGCTTGGCCCAATCTTGGGTGATTTTGAATTGGTTGAGGCAGGCACTGCCTTTGCGATCTTTGCATTTTTGCCGATCACACAACTATCTGGCGCCCATGCGCGTGTTGATATCTTTACGGGCGGTTTTAGCGCGAAGACCCAGCATCGGATTGATACATTCTGGAGCATCGTGATGGCAGTGATCGTCTTGCTGATCACATGGCGGTTGTTTGAGGCGCTTCAAGATAAACACAGATATGGCGACACGACTTATCTGATCCAATTCCCCGTATGGTGGGCCTATGCGGCCTGCTTTGGGGCGGCATTGGTTGCCTGCGCGATCAGCCTGTATTGCGCGGCAATGCAGATCATGGGGAAAGAATACGATGCTCAGTGATCTTGCTCTTGGGTATTTGTCGTTCCCAGTTCTGCTTTTGCTTATCTTTGCGCGTGCGCCGATTGGTTTGGCGATGCTGATCTGCGGGATCGGTGGGTTATATTTTGCGACAGACGGCACGACGGTGTTCATGGCGCGCCTCAAGTCAGAGGTCTATTCGACGTTTTCAAACTATAACCTTTCGATCATTCCGATGTTTTTATTGATGGGTCAGTTCGCCACGCTTTCTGGCATGTCACAGGCGCTGTTTCGCGCAGCCCAAAGCTGGCTGGGCCACCGCAAGGGTGGCATGGCGATGGCCGCTGTTGGGGCCTGTGCTGGCTTTGGCGCGATTTGCGGGTCGTCATTGGCCACTGCCGCCACCATGAGCAGGGTCGCCCTCCCAGAGCTACGCAAATACGGTTATTCTGGCGGGTTTTCGACGGCGACGCTCGCGGCGGGCGGAACATTAGGTATCCTGATCCCACCGTCAGTGATCCTTGTGATCTATGCGATGCTGACAGATCAAAACATCGCCAAGCTTTTTGCCGCAGCGATAATTCCCGGTATCTTGGCCGCTGTTGGCTACATGCTGACCATTGCGATTTATGTTCGCCTTCACCCGGACGAGGCCGGAACACACCCAAGCATGCCATTTGGCGAACGCTTCAAGGCATTGATGGCGGTCTGGCCTGTGTTGCTGGTCTTCGGTCTTGTTGTAGGGGGCATTTATCAAGGGTGGTTCACGCCGACAGAAGGGGCCGCTGTTGGCGCCGCTGGAACGGGGTTGATCGCCTTACTTTCGGGAAGCCTGAACTGGAAGGTTCTGCGCGATAGTATTCTTGAGACGGCGACAGGTACGGGGATGATCTTTTTCATTGTCTTAGGTGCTGCGTTTTATAACGGGTTTCTTGCGCTGACCCATGTGCCACAAGAATTGTCGGGCTGGGTGACAAGCCAAGGCTTTAGCCCATGGGCGGTAATGATCCTGATCTTGGTGTTTTATCTGATCTTGGGTTGCTTGATGGACAGCCTTTCAATGATCCTGTTGACGGTGCCGATCCTATGGCCAGTAATCAGTTCACTTGATTTCGGCATGACAACCGAGGAACTAGCAATCTGGTTTGGCATCATCGTTTTGATCGTCGTCGAGGTGGGGTTGATCACGCCACCCGTGGGGATGAACCTATTTATTATCAACAGTATGGACAAAGAGACGCCCATCACGGCGACCTATCGCGCCGTGATGTTCTTTGTCGCGTCTGACATTGCGCGTGTTGCAATACTGTTGCTTTTCCCCGCGATAACGCTGGTCTGGATTAGGTGATCACGTCGGGAGCGTCGCGTCCGGTGCGTGTCTTGATTTCGGCCAGTTCTTCGGCGGCAGCGATGACTTCCGCAAGTGCTTCCTCAGGCGTCAGGTGCAGCTGGTTCGGCGACGTCTCGACCCGTTCAAGATAGACACGGATTGTTGCACCTTGGGTACCTGTGCCAGACAGGCGAAACACAACGCGCGAACCACCTGAAAACATCACGCGAATGCCCTGACCGCTGGTGTAGCTATCATCAACCGGATCACGATAGGCGAATTCGTCTGCCTCGGTCACCGTAAGCCCCGCGACGTGATGGCCCGGCAGGCTGCCAAGTTGGCTGCGCAAGTGATCCATCAGACCGTTGGCTGCATCGCTATCGACCGCCTCGTAATCGTGGCGAGAATAATAGTTGCGCCCGTATGTCGTCCAGTGATTGTCCATCAGAACAGCGACTGAATGACCGCTAGCCGCGATAATGTTCAGCCACATTAAAACAGCCCAAAGCCCGTCTTTTTCACGGATATGGTCAGAGCCGGTGCCAGCGCTTTCTTCGCCGCATAGGTTTGCTTTGCCTGCGTCGAGCAACGTGCCAAAGAATTTCCACCCGGTTGGCGTTTCAAAACATGGGATGCCCTTGGCCTTGGCAACCCGGTCAACGGCACCAGAGGTCGGCATAGACCGCGCGACGCCGGAAAGCCCCGCTTTATATCCGGGCGCAAGATGCGCATGCGCCGCAATCAGCGCAAGACTGTCGGAAGGGGTGACATAGGCTCCGCGACCCACAATCATGTTGCGGTCGCCGTCGCCATCGCTGGCCGCGCCAAAGTCGGGTGCGTCGTGCCCAGTCATAATGTCCATCAATTGATGGGCCCAAATTGGGTTTGGGTCGGGGTGGCCACCGCCAAAGTCGGGCGAGGGAACACCATTCAGCACGGTCCCCTTAGGCGCACCAAGTGTCCCTTCAAGGATCGCGGTCGCATAGGGGCCGGTCACCGCATGCATCGCGTCAAATGCCATACGAAATCCACCTGCAAACAGCGCACGGATTGCTTCAAAATCAAATAGTTCGCTCATCATTGCGGCGTAGTCTGACACGGAATCAATGACGGACACTTTCATGTCACCAAGTGTGGTCTCGCCAATTTTGGCAAGGTCGACATCATGGGCGTCAAGGATACGATATTCTGTCAGGGTCGTTGTCTGTTCAAAAATCGCTTGGGTCACGGCCTCGGTGGCTGGGCCGCCGTTGGCCATGTTGAACTTCAGCCCAAAGTCGGCGTCGATGCCACCGGGGTTGTGGCTTGCCGATAGGATAAACCCATCATCCGTTCCCAGCTTGCGGATCAGATGTGATGCAGCCGGGGTGGAAAGGATGCCGTTTTGGCCCACGATGACATGTGTTGCACCGTTTGCTGCGGCCATCCGCAAGATGACTTGAATAGCGCGGTCATTGAAATACCGACCGTCGCCACCAACAACAAAGGTTTTGCCAGACGCACCTCCAATGCCGTTTAAGATTGATTGAACGTAATTCTCTAAAAAATGCGGGGCCATGAACACGCGGGTTTGCTTGCGCAACCCCGATGTGCCAGCTTTTTGACCGTCAATTGGCTGGGTTGCAATAATCTGTGCTGTCATAATCAAGCCTATGTCGTTGTGCCGGGCTGCGGTTGCCCATCAAATGTAAAAGCGCACGGTAATGCATGATCGATCACGCGTTGTGCATTCGGAATGTCGTTACCTTCGGCGCGTCGGGTTGCGACAGCGCTCGAATAGCTAAGGCTTAGCCAGCGATGGATAAGCCGCGCCCGTAATTCGGGCATCGGAACTTCGAGCCGGACAGTCACGTCCCAAAGCGTTGCAAGATCGCGCCAAGGTGCCTCATCGAACATGAGGTAATTACCTTCGACGATGATGAACTGCGCATCTGATGGGACTGTGACTGCGCCTGCAATCGAAATGTCGCGGGTGCGATCAAATTTTGGGGCGTAAACGTCGTTGCCCAGTTTAAGCGCGCGGACAAGGCGAATAAAACCATCAGCATCAAAGGTTTCAGGCGCGCCTTTGCGTTGAACCAACCCTTTTTCCTCTAGAACGGTGTTATCAAGGTGGAAACCATCCATTGGTACGACAACCGCTTTGCGGCGCTGCGCATTCAGGCGGCGCGCGACTTCGGCTGCGAGCGTTGTTTTGCCACAAGCCGGTGCGCCGGTGATTGCGACCAGCTGTCTGGCATCACCTTTTTGCAAAAGGTTTTCAGCCAGTGTGTTGATGTGAAGTGTTAGGTTATCCAATGATCTATGGCCTGTGCTCGGGCTTTGCCCCTGTTTTACGTTGAGCCTATCGATAGTTCCAAGCACTGGCGACAGGTTTCTTGTTTATGTGCTGATGATTGCCGATTGTTAAGCGGGAAACGTGGCAATCCTTTCGACCTTGCCCTAGGTTGATGCAAAGGTTGAAGGTGGCGACAGGTGCTAAGGTGATTTCCAAGTTAAAGCGCGTCTGGCATATCTTTTATGCCGTTTGGCAAACTGCCGGAGAAAAGCATCTAGGTTTGATTGCTGCTGGCGTGGCATTCTTTGGCATATTCGGGATCTTTCCCGGCATTGCTGCGGTAATCGCGATCTTTGGGTTGTTGGCGGACCCCGTCGTGATTTCTGAGCAGCTGGTTTTGATGGATGAAATCATCCCGCCTGATGCTTATCGACTGTTGTCGTCACAGATAAACCGTTTGGTTCTTGCTCCACCTGAAAAACTTGGTTGGGCGACCGTGGTATCCATTTCCGTTGCGCTTTGGTCGTGTCGTGCGGGTGTCGGGGGGTTGATCGGTGGCTTGAATGCGATTGCGGGCCAGCGGCAGCGTAATGGCATTTTACAGGTGTTAATCGCATTTGCGCTGACAATTGCATTGGTCTCGCTTGCGATTGTTGCGTTGACCGCTGTTGTCATTCTGCCGATCGTTCTTGCGTTCGTCCCCGTAGCTGCGTCAACTATCTGGATTGTGGAAGGGACGCGTTGGTTGATCGCACTCGGGGTATTGATGATGGGGTTGAGCTTACTGTACCGCTTTGGTCCGGCACGTATTGGCCCGCGTGGGCGCTGGATGACTGTCGGTGCATTTACGGTGATCATTCTTTGGGTCGTTGTATCAATTGCACTGTCGTACTACCTGACTAATTTCACAAGCTATAACGAAGTCTATGGATCAATTGGTGCGGTGATTGGTCTTTTGCTGTGGCTGTATGTGACAGCCTATTTGATCTTGCTTGGCGCCGCCCTCAATGTCGAAGTTCATGGGTATGATGTGCCGCCATCCACAGGCGACACGTCATTTTTGGACGAAAACTAGGTAACCGCTGAACGGGCCTGATATGCGGGGCTATTCCAAAGCTTGTTTTGCATGACGTCGGCGATGATGCTGATTGCTTGATCAACATCCTCCGCGTCGATGAATAGTGGCGTAAATCCAAACCGCATGATGTTGGGCGCACGAAAATCGCCAACAACGCCACGGGCAATACAGGCCTGCATCGCCGCATATCCTTGATCAAACGCGAACGAAACCTGACTGCCGCGCTGTTCAGGGTCACGCGGGCTTGCAAGGGTTAGCATAGGGCAGGTGGCCTCGACGCCTTTGATGAAGCGTTCGCTGAGTTCGATCGAAGCGGCACGCAGTTTGCCCATGTCGACGGTGTCCCAGATATCCAACGCAGCACTCAACGCGGCCATTTGAATGACCGGGGGCGTACCAACACGCATGCGTTCGATTCCAGTGCCGGGGCGATAATCGAGGTCAAAGGCAAAAGGGGCTTCGTGTCCCAACCATCCAGACAGCGCGGGCTGACAGTTTTCGACATGCTGAGGTGCCACATAGATGAACGCCGCTGCCCCCGGTCCACCGTTGAGGTATTTGTAACTACATCCAACCGCAAAGTCGGCGTTGCATCCCATAACGTCGACAGGCAATGCGCCAGCTGAATGGGCCAAATCCCAAACGGTGACGGCCCCGACCGAGTGCGCCTTTGCAGTCAGATTGGCCATATCGTGCATCCGTCCGCTACGGTAATCGACTTGGGTCAGCATCAATACCGCGACTTCGTCGTTGATCGCGTTCTCAATGTCCTCGGGGGCCACGACGCGTAGCTCATGACCGCGACCAAGTGCCTTTATCAACCCGTCCGCCATGTAGATATCAGACGGAAAGTTGCCGCTGTCAGTCAGAATGACTTTGCGATCCGGGACCAAATCAACCGCCGCAGCGAGCGCTTGGTAAACCTTGATAGATAACGTATCGCCAAGCACGACATACCCTGTCGGCGCGCCAATCAACCGACCGATACGATCACCTAAGTTGGTCGGTTGTGCCATCCAACCGGCCTTGTTCCAGCCGGTGATTAGCATTTGTCCCCATTCGTCGCTCACTGTCTGGGCAACCCGTGATTTGGCCGCCTTGGGAAGGGGGCCAAGCGAATTGCCGTCGAGATAGATCATACCTTCTGGCAGGTCGAACTGTGCCTTCGTGACGCTAAAATCTGTCATAGGCCGACCAACATCACGAATAGCGCGAGTACCGCCGGGATAGATTGGAAGTAAAGTGCAGACTTAATGTCGCTTAGGTAGCCAACGACTCCAGCAACAAGCACACAAGCTACGACAAACGCGACCAGTTGGGTATTTCCCAACAGCATGCCAACAATAATGCCCGCCGCCAGAAACCCGTTATACAAACCTTGGTTCAGCGCGAGCGATTTTGTCTGCGTGGCGAATTCTTCGGTCGTACCAAAGACGCGCCGACCGCGCGGTTTGTCCCACAGCAGCATTTCAAGAACCGTGATGTAAACATGGATCGCAGCAACGATCAGCGCGAGAATTGTTGAAAGCATTTGCTTTTCCTTTTTAGGGGCAGGTTTGACCGCCCGCGATTTCAATCGTTTGACCGTTCACGCTGCGTGCACCATCGCTGCAAAGCCACAGCGCGGCTGATGCGATTTCATCGACACCCAGCAGTTTGTTATGCCGGTTGCCTGCGGCCATTCGTGCGGTTGCATCATCTTCGGTCATACCAAAACGGGCTTGCATGCCTGTGATCTGATTACGCACGATATCGGTGTCCACATAGCCGGGGCAAAGCGCGTTGAACGTGATGGGGCGGCCCATGTATTCCTCGGAAAGCCCATGAATAAGGCCAATGACCCCATGCTTGCTCGTGGTGTAGGGGACCGCGTTTTTCAATCCGCGTACCCCAGCGATTGAGCTGACAGCAATCATCCGGCCCGGCGTGTCGTCGATCAATGTTTCAAGAGCCGCCTGTAGGGTCAGAAACACACCGTCCAGATTTGTGGACATCATTTTGCGCCAATCTGAGAGGCTGGTTTTCGCGAATGACCCGGCAGTGGCGATGCCCGCATTTGCAACGCAGATTTGGATCGGTCCACGTTCTTTGGCTGCCTGCGCGATACCGTCACGAACTGATGCCTCGTTCGATACATCCATTTCAAGCGTGTGTAGGCGTGGATGTGCCTGTGCCAGTTCCGCCAGCTTTTCGACGCGGCGACCCGTGATCGTCACCTCTGCGCCGGCATTTGCCAATGCCACAGCAATCGCCGCGCCGATGCCCGTGCCGCCCCCGGTCACAAGTGCATGTTTCCCTTGGTGTTCCATCGCAAATCCCCCTTTTGAAATGCATGGTATCTCGCGCTGAACAATGGACAAGCCCAATCGCCCAAGTCAGTGTGATAAGGGCGGAATAGGGCGATCTGTTTTGTGTTGATTGTCGTTGTGTCGTTACGTTTAGTTAGAAGACTGTTTGTAGTCCTGTTTTCGAGATGTTTTATTGTCCTGATGAGGGGTGAATCATACCAAAAGTTTCGCGCAAAATTTGCGCGTTTTGTACGAGAAGCGCACTGTCCGTATGGGCTGTTAGCGTATGACATAAGGAAAACAGGGGTTTGGGAGTTGTAATATGCTAGTCTGCCATATAACAAATCGCGGATTGCTGACTGATTAATGGGGGATTGTCTGTGAAAATCGGCACACCAAAAGAGACGTTTGAAGGCGAGAATAGGGTCGCGATGACCCCGGCCTCGGCCAAAGATTTGCAAAAGCTGGGCTATGAATGCTTGATCGAAACCGGCGCGGGCACGGCTGCTGGTTTTTCGGACCAAGCTTATGCTGATGCTGGCGTTGAGGTCGTAAAAACGGGTGCTGCGCTGTTCAAGGCGGCTGATATCGTCGCCAAGGTTCGCCCACCGTCAGACACCGAAGTAAAGCGGTTGCGCGATGGGCAGACGCTGATTTCCTTCTTCTATCCAGCGCAGAACGCTGAGCTGATGGACGCCGCCAATAAAAAAGGCGCAAGCGTTATCGCGATGGACATGGTTCCGCGCATCAGCCGCGCCCAAAAGATGGACGCGCTTTCGTCGATGGCAAACATCGCCGGTTATCGCGCCGTGATCGAGGCTGGTAACAACTTTGGACGTTTCTTTACCGGGCAGATCACAGCGGCAGGTAAAGTTCCGCCAGCAAAGGTACTGGTCGTGGGGGCAGGCGTTGCCGGTCTTGCTGCGATTGGTACGTCAACCAGTCTTGGTGCGATCACATATGCATTCGACGTACGCCCAGAAGTGGCCGAGCAAGTTGAATCTATGGGCGCTGAATTTGTGTTCCTTGACTTTGAAGAAGAACAGCAAGACGGCTCCGCGACAGGCGGTTATGCCGCTGTTTCTAGCCCTGAATTTGCGGCGGCCCAATTGGCCAAGTTCCGTGAAATCGCGCCAGAAATGGACATCGTTATCACAACAGCCCTGATCCCAGGCCGCGACGCGCCAGAGCTATGGACCAAAGACATGGTCGAAAGCATGAAGCCGGGTTCGGTTATTGTTGACCTCGCGGCTGAACGTGGCGGTAACTGCAAGCTGACCGTAAAAGATGAAAAGATCGTCACGGAAAACGGCGTGACAATCATCGGCTACACAGATTTCCCAAGCCGGATGGCAGCGCAGGCTTCAACGCTTTACGCGACGAACATTCGCCACATGATGACGGATCTGACGCCCGAAAAAGACGGTGTGCCAAATCACAACATGGAAGATGATGTGATCCGGGGGGCGACTGCGACCCATAAGGGGGAAATTACTTTCCCACCGCCACCGCCCAAAGTGGCAGCGATTGCTGCTGCTCCGAAAAAGGAAGCTCCAAAAGAGCTAACAGCTGAGGAGAAGCGCGCGAAGGAAGTTGCTGACTTCAAAGCACAAACCAAAAACCAAGTGACCCTTCTAGCCGTTGGTGCGGCGCTGTTGCTTGGCGTCGGCCTTGTCGCTCCGGCCAGCTTTATGCAGCACTTTATCGTCTTTGTGTTGTCAGTATTCGTCGGCTTCCAAGTCATTTGGAATGTCTCGCACTCGCTTCATACACCGCTGATGGCGGTGACGAACGCGATTTCATCAATCATCATACTTGGTGCGCTTATGCAGATCGGATCAGGGTCAGCCCTTGTGATCATTCTGGCGGCACTGTCGGTCTTTATGACTGGTATCAACATCTTTGGTGGTTTCCTCGTGACACGGCGCATGCTCGCCATGTTCCAGAAGTCGTAAGGGAGTAAGGGACAATGGATTTCGGATTTACAACAGCGGCCTATGTGGTCGCAGCGATCCTCTTTATCCTCTCGCTTGGGGGGCTTTCGGGGCAGGAAAGCGCAAAACGCGCTGTATGGTATGGCATCGCAGGCATGGCGCTTGCGGTTGTCGCAACTCTAATCGGACCGGGTTCTGGTCTATGGTTCTTGTCGCTAGTACTGATCGCTGGCGGTGGTGCCATCGGTTACATGCTGGCCACAAAGGTTCAGATGACCCAAATGCCAGAGCTGGTCGCAGCGATGCACAGCCTCGTTGGCTTGGCCGCAGTGTTTGTCGGCTTTATCGCCCACTTTGAAATCGGGAATGTACAAAGCGGCATTTACGGCGATGATCTGGGCACGTTCGCTGACCTTATCGCGCATAAGTCAGCGGTTGAGATCAACATCCTGCGCGTTGAGCTGTTCCTTGGCATCTTTATCGGTGCGGTTACGTTCACAGGTTCGGTCATTGCGTATGGCAAGCTGGCTGGCAAAGTGAACTCTGCCGCGACGAAACTGCCGGGCGGTCACATGCTGAACGCGGGTGCTGCGATTATCTCAGTGATCGCGCTGATCTGGTACTTCAATACTGGTGCGTTCCTGCCTCTGTTCGTGATGACGCTGATGGCGCTGTTCATCGGTTATCATCTGATCATGGGAATTGGTGGCGCGGATATGCCTGTCGTTGTTTCCATGCTGAACAGCTACTCTGGCTGGGCGGCTGCCGCGATTGGTTTCAGCCTTGGCAACGATCTGTTGATCGTGGTGGGGGCGCTGGTTGGTTCTTCTGGTGCGATCCTGTCCTACATCATGTGTAAGGCGATGAACCGCAGCTTTGTTTCCGTGATCCTTGGTGGCTTCGGAGGTACTGCTGGGCCGCAGATGGAAGTCGAAGGCGAGCAGGTTGCGATCGATGCAGACGGTGTTGCAACTGCGCTGAACGAAGCTGACAGCATCATCATCATCCCCGGCTATGGCATGGCGGTGGCGCAGGCGCAGCAAAGCGTGTCTGAACTGGTGCGCAAGCTACGTGCCAAGGGCAAGAACGTGCGCTTTGCCATTCACCCTGTTGCGGGGCGTCTGCCGGGCCACATGAATGTGCTACTAGCCGAAGCCAAAGTGCCCTATGACATCGTGATGGAAATGGACGAGATCAACGAAGATTTCCCTGATACGGATGTTGCTATCGTGATCGGATCCAATGACATCGTGAACCCAGCGGCGCAAGACGATCCAAACAGCCCAATCGCAGGGATGCCTGTTCTGGAATGCTGGAAAGCGAAACAGGTGTTTGTATCCAAACGTGGTCAAGGTACTGGCTATTCCGGCATCGAAAACCCGCTGTTCTTCAAGGAAAACACGCGGATGTTCTATGGCGACGCGAAAAAGTCATTGGACGAGCTGCTGCCAAAAATCGACTAAGTTTGGTGGATTAAAATCCACCCTACGCAGGCCTCGCCATTTATTTGGCGGGGCCTTTTCGTTTTGCTGAGGACATGCTTCCAACGAATGTTAGAAGTTCGTGAGAACTTGGTGGAAAGCTAACGGCGACTAAAATCCCCGTAGTGGTTGCCGCCATATTAGCAAGAAATAGTTCCCACCTTACTGCTAAAGAATAGTTGTTTTTACTTGCCGTTAAGCTACCGCGTGAGCGACCCTGTAGATGCAGCCGCAGATATGGAGACTTCGTATGCCAGTCACAGTTGGCCCGATCACCCTATATATGGGCCCCGATACCGTGGGTGGTCCAGATAGCCTTGAGGCTCCGATTATTGAGTTCATCGGTGCCGCCCAGAATGAATTGTTGGTCTGTGTGCAAGAGCTTGACCATCGACCAATCGCAGACGCCCTCATTGCCGCGTCGCGATGCGGTGTGCGCGTGCGTGCGATTATGGAGCAGGATTACCTGCGAGAGAAAAACGCACCTGATCCCGATAGTCTTGGTACGCAAGAGGTAAACCGCGAATTACTGATGCGTATCTTGCGGGCGGGGGTGGACGCCAAAGCGGATTATAACCCAGCCATTTTCCATCAGAAATTTATGATCCGCGATCGGGCTTCTGTCCTGACTGGGTCGACCAATTTCACGACAACGGGTGTGACCAAAAACCTGAACCATATCTGCGTGATCCATGACGTCGAGGTCGCCCGCGAATATGGTCGTGAATTTCGGCAACTTCGGCAGGGGACATTCGGCGCACGCAGCCTATTGATGCCGCGCAAACCGCTTGAAGGGCATGTCGTGGGCGGCATTCGTATCAAACCACTCTTTGCGCCGGATCACATGCCAGAGATGGAGTTCATTAAGCAGATGATCAAGGCGGAGAACCGGATTGATTTTGCAGTTTTCACATTTGCGCAATCTTCAGGAATTGACGATGCACTGGTGAATGCACAACAAAAGGGATTGGTTGTGAACGGCGTTTTGGACCGGCGCCAAGCCAACCAAAAATGGGCGTCGAAACGCACCCTGACTGATGGCGGTGTAACATTGCACCAAAACCGCACGGGTACTGGCGTGCGCAAAATCCACCACAAGCTGATGGTTATGGATGATGGGCTGACGATTGTTGGTAGTTACAACTACACTGGTCCCGCGAATTTGGTGAATGATGAAAACATCATCGTACTAGGTGATCTTGATTTGCCTGACGGTGCAGACCGCGATGCGCAGATGGCGCTTGGCACTTATGCACGCTCCGAAATTGAGCGCATCATCACGCAGCAGTCAGAGCCGATCCCCGTTTGACGATTTTATGCTTGAGCTGGAGTGCACTCCAGCTTGTAGGCTGAGACGAATCAAAGACAAAGGTGGATAAATTATGCTGATTGGCGATGTTGCGAAGCAAAGTGGTCTGACGGTCGATACCTTGCGGTTCTACGAGAAAATTGGGTTGATCGCGCCGCCGATGCGCAATGACGGTGGGCGGCGTGTCTATGGCGAAGACGTGCTTGGGTGGATCAAGTTCTTAGAACAGTTGAATGCGACAGGAATGAAGCAGGCGGATCGTATCCACTATGCCGCTTTACGCCAGCAGGGGGATGCGACCCTAAGCGAGCGGCGAGAAATGTTAGAATTACACCGGGAAACGATCAAAGAACAGCTTGCGTTGATGCAGGATACCTTGGCTCTCATGGATCGCAAGGTCGCCGCTTATCAGGAAATGGAAGCCAAAGCGAAAGGGCACTAAGATGACGTTAACTGCATTAGAAAAAGGGCGTGCGCATATCGCGAAGATGAGCCCGGGTTTGGAAGAAACGCTTTCAGGCCGTTATGATCACTTAGTACCTGATATGGCCGAAAGCCTGATTGAATGGGCATATGGACGCCATTATGTCCGCGAAGGCTTGGATGTGAAAACCCGGCAACTTTGTACTGTGGCAGCATTGACGGCGTTAGGTGGCCAGACCGGTCCGCAGCTTAAGATTAACATCGCACATTCACTGGCAGTCGGGGTGACAGACAAAGAACTGGCCGAGGTCATTTGGCAGATGTCGGTTTATGGGGGCATGCCCGCAGCAATAAACGGTTTGAATGCTCTGCTTGAGGTGCAAGCAGAGCATTAGGTTTATTGACCGCGAATACGTGGGTCTAGCGCGTCACGTAGCCCGTCACCGATATAGTTGACGGCCAAAACAGTCAGTGAAATCGCGAGGCCAGGCCAGATGACGCGCTCTGGGAAAGCAGTCATCCGGTCGACGCTATCAAACAGGATTTTCCCCCATGTGGGGAAATCTGATGGAAACCCAAGTCCAAGGAAAGACAGCGCGCTTTCGGTGATGATAGCGGTGGCAAGACCCAGTGTCGCTGACACCATAATCGGTGACATTACGTTAGGCAGTAAATGCCGCGTTATCATACGGCGGGCAGGGGTCCCGATAGACCGCGCTGCCAATACAAATTCACGTTCTTTCAGCGCCATAACATCACCACGGACGATCCGCGCGGTTTGCATCCAAGATGTGATCCCGATGCCCGTCACGATCAAAATGAAGATCCCGTTTTCTGGCCCAAAAGTAGCACGCAGCGGGTCGCGGAATAGCAGCATCATGACCAGTAAAAGTGGCAGCAATGGCAGCGCAAGAACAAGGTCCGTAAAGCGCATCAACAGCCCGTCCAGTCGCTTAAAGTATCCTGCCAGAACCCCGATCAACGTCCCAAGGAACACGGCCAATATCATCGCGGTCCAACCAACGGCCAGCGACACCCGACCACCCGCCATGATGTTCGCCATGATATCGCGGCCTAGGTTGTCGGTGCCCATCGGGTTGGCCCATGCGACTTTGGCGTCGCCGCCGAACAATCCCATGTAGATCGGTCGCACGTTTTTATTACGGATATTGAGCTTACCCGGGTCCACGTCCCAAAGCACAGGACCAAGCGTGACAAACAGCGTGATGAAAATCAGAAAGCATAACCCGGCGACAGCACCTTTGTGCGTTCTAAACTGTGCCCAGACATCCCACCATTGGTTGCGTGGTTTTTCGACGGCGTTCAGGGTGGCATCAGTCATAGCGGATCCTCGGGTCAAGAATGCCGTATAGAACATCGGCAATCAGGTTCATCATGACGATCAGTACCGCCAGCAGGAATGTGATGGTCATGACCATCGGGATGTCGTTGCCTTGCAGCGCGATAATCAGCAACTGCCCAAGCCCGTTCACTTTGAATATCTGTTCGGTAATGATGGCTCCGCCAAAGATCGCGGGGATACCAAGCGCGATAACGGTCACAACTGGGATCATCGAGTTGCGCAGCACATGCTTTAGAACCACGACGCTTTCGGTCATGCCTTTGGCACGGGCAGTGCGGACGTAATCTTGGGTTAGGTTGTCGAGCATGGACGCACGCATGTATCGGCTGACTTGCGCCGTTGTTTGCAGGGCTAACACCATGACGGGCATCACCATCTGGCGCAGCTGAAACACAAAGCTATCCCAGTCGCTTACCACATGGGTAGTATCATAGATTGATGGGAGCCACTTGAGTTGAACCGAGAAAATAACGATTAGCAATACGCCGGAAAAGAAAGGCGGAACAGAAAAGCCGATCATCGACACGAACGTCCCCGCCTGATCAAAGACTGAATACTGGCGGTATGCACTGATGATCCCAATCGGCAGGGCAATCAGCACGCCGACGACATAAGACATACCAACCACCCAAAGTGTCTGCGGCATCCGTTCTGCGATGATTTCGAATACAGGGCTACGGGATTGAAAGCTAATGATCCGTTGCGCGCCATCGGCAAAGTTAGTCCCAAAGGCATTATCGATCCAATATTGGGGTTCGACGATAAAGAACTGCTTTAACCAAAGCGGAAAGCGCACCCACCAAGGTTCGCCAAGTCCCAGCGCAAGGCGCATTTTTTCTTTGACCTCGGGCGGGATGGTCAACGGCATTTGCGCCATTGGATCGCCAGGGGCGAGCTCAAGTAACATGAAGATCACGAAAGCGATGAACAAAAGCGTCGGGATCGAGATGAGCAATCTGCGAATAGTATAGATCAGCACTGGCAACGCCTTTGGTCAGAACTTTGGAGAAGAGGCAGGGCGAAAGAAGTCCGCCCTGCATTGCTTTGAAACAGGGGTGGGTTAAAACCCACCCTACATGGCCTTAGCGGTTGTCGCCGACACGGTACCAATCAGCTGCGTTCCACAGCTCACTGTCCCATGTGTTCAGTACAACGCCTGCAAGGCTGTTTGCATGCGCCGAGACGCGACCGCGATCAACCAGTGGCACGATGGTCATCGTGTCTTTGGTCAACATGTCGTTCAGCGCAATCGCGATGCGGCTACGCTCTGCTTGATCGGCTGTGGCGCCCAGTTCTGCGACCAATGCGTCATACGCAGGATCACAGAAACGGTTGATGTTTTCACCCTGCCACTGGCTTTCAGGCTTTGGTGCCTTATCGCAAGTGTATTGGCCAAGGTAGGCCTGCGGGTCGGTGCCATCAAAGTTGTTAGCGTACATTTCAACGTCTGCATAAAAACGCTGGAATGTGTCAGGCGAACCTGGGTCGCCACCAAAGAAGACAGAGGAATCGATATTGCGCAGTTCGGTTTCAACACCGATTTCGCCCCACCATTCTTTGATCAACGCTTGGAAATCCTGACGGACTGCGTTTGTCGATGTTTGGTAAAGGATGCGCAGTTCAACGCCATCTTTTTCACGGATACCGTCGCCATTGCTGTCGACCCAACCTGCGTCATCCAGCAGCGCATTTGCGCCTTCGATATCTTGGACCAAGCAACCTGTGTTTTCAGTCGACGCATAGATTTCGGGGCCAGGAACAAGGTTACAAGTCGGACGACCAGCCTGACCATAGCCAACTTCGACCAGAAGGTCGCGATCGATAGCCATGGAAAGCGCACGGCGCACAGCTTCGTCGCTCAGGAACGGGTGAGGTGCAGCAGCGGTGGCACGAACGCCTTCCTCCAAGGATGGAGATGGGTCGGTCATGTTCATTTCTAGACGTTCGACCAATGTGCCAAATGCCGATACAGGTGTACCAACGCCAGCTTCGGCCATGGATGCGATGACATCGGGTGCCAGTTGCAAGTTCCAAGCATAGTCAAATTCGCCGGTTTCCAGAACGGCACGACCTGCAGCAGTCGCGTCACCGCCACCTTTGAAAGTCACTGTTGCAAATGCTGGTTTGCTTGGGTCACGGTAGTTGTCGTTTGCGACAAGTTCGATCACGTCATTTGTACGGAAATCAGTCACAACGAATGGACCAGTACCAATTGGGCCAAAGTTAGCGTCCGTACATTCCGGGGCCTTAGCGCCAAGACATTCAGCGAATTGTGCGGCTTGGATGATTGGGGACTGCCCGCCCATGAATGGCTGATATGGGTTTGGCTGTGCTGCACCAAAAGTGACTTTTACAGTCAGGTCGTCCAGCGCTTCAACAGTTTCCACACCATCAAATTTTGACAACTGGGCGCAACCGCCTTCTGGGTCCATGCAGTATTGTGCCGTGAAAACGACGTCTGCGGATGTTACAGGTGTGCCGTCTGACCAAAGCAAGCCTTCTTTTAGCTTCCAAGTGATTGTCGTCAGGTCTTCGGAGACACCGCCGTTGCCTACCGTCGGAATCTCTTCTGCCAGATAAGGAACCATCGCACCTGTTTGATCATAGCGCGCTAGAGGCTCGATGATCAGGCTGGATGCTTCGATGTCTTTTGTTCCGCCCGACAGATATGGGTTTAGGATTGATGGCGCTTGCCAGTAAATGATGTTGAGCTGACCGTCGCGACCGCGTTCGCCTTCATGCGCATCGGCAAATGCCATTGGCGTAAGGGCGACTGTCGCAACAGCACTAAGCAGAGCTGTCTTGAGTTTCATCTTATCTTCTCCTTGTTGGTGCTCTTGTTTGACCTCGGGACCTGCCGTTTAATCGGCAGTGTCGTTTGTATTTTGGTAAAGGTGACACGCCGTGAAACGGCCTGGCGCGACCTCAAAATATTCGGGTTCTACTGTTTTGCAGATATCCATCACGGATGGGCAGCGGGTACAAAAATTGCAGCCCTCCGGTGGGTTCGCTGGCGACGGCACATCGCCTTGCAAAACGATACGTTCGTTACTCGTCGCGAGGCTGGGGTCCGGTTCGGGTACAGCCGATAGCAATGCTTTGGTGTAGGGATGCAGCGGTTCTGCGTATAGCTCTTCTCGGGGGGCGAGTTCGACGATTTTGCCAAGATACATCACCGCAACGCGCGTCGCGATATGGCGCACCATTGATAGATCGTGGCTGATGAACAAGTAGGTCAGACCAAGCTGTTCTTGCAAGTCTTCAAGTAGGTTCACGACCTGCGCCTGAATAGATACGTCAAGGGCGGCAATGGGTTCATCACAAACGATAAATTTGGGGTTCAGAGCAAGTGCACGTGCGATCCCAATACGTTGACGCTGTCCGCCGGAAAATGCTTGCGGATAGCGTTTGGCAAACTGGCGGTTCAGCCCAACGGCATCCATCAGTTCGCCTACCTTCTCACGCTTTTCAGCTTCGGAAAGCTTGGTGTGTTCGTCCAAAGGTTCTTTGATGATCGCCTCAACGGTCATACGTGGGTTCAAAGACGCTTGCGGGTCTTGGAACACCATCTGCATGGTCGGGCGCATTTTACGCAGCTTGCTTTGTGAGGTATCGCCGATCTCTGCACCGTCAATCGTGATTTCACCCGAAGTGATATCGTACAGGCGCAACACGGCCCGTCCACATGTGGATTTGCCGCAGCCTGATTCACCAACCAAACCCAGCGTTTCGCCTTCCATGACGTCAAAGCTGACACCATCGACGGCTTTTACTTCGCCGACACGTCGTCGCAAAAGTCCGGCGTGAATAGGAAAGTGCATTTTTAGATCGCGCACGCTGACCAGTGGCGTTTGAGGGGTATCAAGCATCGCGGGGTGCTCCGGTACGGGCGTTATAGAAACAAGCGGCGTCGTGACCGGCACCTAAATCATAGCGTTGCGGGTTTTCATTTTCGCAACGGTCAAACGCGACATCGCAACGATCGCGGAACGGGCAAGATGCGGGTGCCGCTGTCATAATAGGTGGCTGACCTTCGATGACGGTTAGCCGGGCCGCGCGTTCGCCATGGATCGTGGGGATCGTTTTTAGCAACGCACGTGTATAGGGGTGCTGCGGATCATTAAACAGGTTCGCCACTGGTGCATGTTCAACCACCTGACCACCGTACATAACCATCACGCGGTCGGCGATCCCTGCAATTACACCTAAATCATGGGTGATCCAGATAACCGCCATGCCCAGTTTGGTTCGTAATTCTTTCATGAGTTCAAGAATTTGGGCCTGAATAGTGACGTCCAGCGCGGTGGTTGGTTCGTCAGCGATCAATACTTGCGGATCACAAGCCAGCGCAATCGCGATCATCACGCGCTGACGCATTCCGCCTGAAAACTGGTGTGGATAATCGTCCAAGCGGCGCTTGGCGTCTGGAATGCCAACAAGCTCTAGCAGCTCTTGCGAACGTACCGCGGCCTGTTTCTTTGACATGCTCATGTGTTTGCGCAGCGGTTCCATGATTTGGATACCAACAGTAAACACTGGGTTAAGCGAGGTCATCGGGTCTTGGAAGACAAATCCAATCTTGCCGCCACGCACTTTGCGCAGTGTCTCTGCATCGACGTTGAGCAGATCCTTGTCGTCAAACATGACGGACCCGTTGCGCACATCCGCAGGCGGAGAGGGCAGGAGCCCCAGCAACGACATCATCGTGACAGATTTTCCCGACCCACTTTCGCCAACAACGCCCAGCAGTTCGCCGGGACGCAGTGAGAAACTCACGTCATTTACGGCGTGCACTTCGCCGGATCGAGTTTTGAATACAGTTTTGAGGTCCCGGACATCCAGAACAGGCAAAGCCCCATCGGGCATATAGAACCTCCCACGTGGTTCGGATTAATTATTAGCACATCCACTGTTTTTTAGGCATTGTGGATTTTTACCAAACGGTAACATTTATTTTAGGGGCCGCAAGGCGTTTCAAGTTTGCACCTGCTGCATAACCACGCAAGACTGTATTTGCTGACACTTTAAACAGATGCTCATTCAAGTGGCGGCAATTGTAGCAAAAGAAGGAAAACGTATGACGCTCAGCGCGCGCGCTCTCATGGATCGTTTGGTTTCTTTTCCGACGGTTAGTACGGATAGTAACCTAGAACTTATTGAATTCGTTGAAGTATATTTATCAAGCATCGGCGTGGATTCGCATCGCGTGCCAAATGAGGATGGAACCAAAGCGGCAATTTACGCCCACGTCGGACCGCAGGTCGATGGAGGAATCGTTCTATCAGGACACACTGATGTGGTCCCTGTGGAAGGGCAGAATTGGGACAGTGATCCGTTCACGGTGACGGAACGTCAGGGCAACCTTTACGGTCGTGGCACATGCGACATGAAAGGCTTTGATGCGCTTGCTTTATGGGCAGTGACACTCGCCAGCCAAAAAGAATTAAAGCGCCCACTGCAAATCGCACTTAGCTATGACGAAGAAATTGGCTGCACCGGCGCACCACCCATGATTGAACATATGATCAGTAATGGAATGCCACGCGCGGATACCGTTATCGTTGGTGAACCATCAATGATGAAGGTCGTTACCGGGCATAAAGGTGGCATCGGATATCATATGCATTTTCATGGATTCGAAGTGCATTCATCGCTGCTTCATACGGGTGTCAGTGCAATCATGATGGCGGCGAAACTGATTGATTGGGCGAATCAGGTGAACGCGGAAAACGCAGCCAAACCAGTCATAAGTATTAATGCGGGTTTTGTGCCACCTTATACGACACTGCATGTTGGGACGATTAAGGGCGGTACCGCGCACAACATTACCGCAAAGGACTGCACTTTTGATGTGACGTTCCGGGTTGTACCCGGCGAAAGTATCACGCTTTGGCGTGCGCGGTTCTTGCAAAAGGTCGCTGATTTACAAGCCGAGATGAAAAATATCCATCCAGATGCGGGAATCACAGCGGAACAATTCTTTGTTCTTCCGGGGTTGGTACCTGAAGCAGACGGCAGTGCAGAATCAGTAGCGCGTCAATTGTCTGGTGCAAATGATAGCGATGTCGTCAGTTATGGCACAGAAGCCGGGCATTTTCAGGCACGTGGATATTCGGCTGTGGTTTGTGGACCGGGCAACATTGCACAGGCCCATCAGCCAAATGAATACATCAGCACCGAACAATTCCAACAAGGTGAGGCGTTCATGACCGCTCTCATTGAAAGACTTAGCTAAAATGATGCCGTTTCCAATTTCTATCGACGACCCGATCTCGTACCCCGGACCTCCCCCCTCAGACACAGATGTCGTCGTTGTCGGCGGCGGAATTATTGGCGTTATGTCTGCGTGGGAACTCGCTAAGCGCGGTGTCAAAGTCGTGTTGCTGGAAAAAGGCCGCATCGCCGCAGAGCAATCGTCGCGGAATTGGGGATGGATCCGGGCGCAGGGCAGGGACGCGGCCGAAGTCCCTATCATGCAAGAAGCAGCCACGATGTGGCGTCAGATGGCAGATGAGATAGGCGAAGATATCGGATTACGCCAAAGTGGCGTCACCTATCTTGCGGAGAATGAAAAAAATCTTGCTCGTTACGAAGGGTGGCTGCCGATCGCACATGATCACGGGCTCGATACGGTGTTAATGAGCGCGAAAGAAACGGCCGCAAAATTTGAAGGATCAGCCACCACTTGGGCCGGGGCATTATGGACGCCGGGTGATATGCGTGCGGAACCTTGGGTTGCTGTGCCCGCGTTGGCCCGCGCTGCTGTCCGCGATGGCGTAACAATTGTGGAAAGTTGCGCCGCGCGCATGATCGAAACCAAAACAGGACGCGTGTCTGGTGTCATCACAGAATCGGGCACCATTAACGCATCATCTGTTGTTGTTGCCGGCGGGGCTTGGTCATCACTATTTCTGCGTCGTCACGGTGTCAAAATTCCACAGCTATCTGTGCGTGCGACCGTCGCGGCGACCGCGCCTGTTGAAAACGTCCACGATGGTGCCGCCGTCGATGATCGACTTGCATTTCGCAGACGTCAAGACGGCGGATATACCTTGGCTGCATCGGGGTTTCATGAGCTTTATGTAGGACCAGATGCGTTTCGGGCCTTGGGGAGCTTTGCCGGGCAGTTAATGCAAGACCCACTAGGGACACGGCTAAAACCAGTGCCACCTCGAGATTATCCAGATGCTTGGGGTACCTCACGCCGCTGGGAGGCAGATGCCGTTAGCCCTTTTGAGAAAATGCGCGTGTTGGATCCTGCACCGAACATGAAGAAAGTCGCGAGCATGGCTAAGTCATTTGCCGATACCTATCCACAGCTGGGTAAATTCGAGATTACGACAGCTTGGGCTGGTATGATTGATACCATGCCAGATGTTGTTCCCGTTGTAGACACCGTCAAGGAAATGCCCGGCCTGACGATTGCGACAGGGATGTGTGGTCATGGGTTTGGCATCGGTCCCGGCTTTGGCCGATTGGTTGCCCAGCTTGTGACGGGTGAGACCCTAAACCATGACATTAGCCGATTCCGGCTTTCCCGCTTTCACGACGGGTCCAAGCTGACGCTTGGCCCTAACCTTTGACCCACCTGTGACCTGTGCACAAACACGACACGATCACGCCTTACCTACTGGAGAGACCCAAATGCCCGTCAAAAACCGTTTTGCAGAGCTGCTGCCAGAAATCACCGCATGGCGACGAGACTTGCACGAAAACCCTGAAATCTTGTTCGAAACGCACCGGACCTCCGCGATGGTTGCCGACAAGCTTAAGGAATTCGGATGCGATGAGATCGTGACTGGCATCGGACGTACCGGCGTCGTTGGTGTGATCAAAGGTAAGACAGATAGCTCTGGCAAGGTGATTGGCCTGCGTGCGGATATGGACGCATTGCCAATCCACGAACAAACCGGGCTTGAGTACAAATCAAAGACTGACGGCGCAATGCACGCCTGTGGTCATGACGGCCACACAGCAATGCTACTGGGGGCTGCTAAATACCTGGCAGAGACGCGGAACTTTGACGGGACCGTTGTTGTGATCTTCCAGCCAGCAGAAGAAGGTGGCGGTGGCGGTCGCGAGATGTGCGAAGACGGCATGATGGACCGCTGGAATATCCAAGAGGTATACGGCATGCACAACTGGCCGGGCCACGAAGTCGGATCATTTGCCATTCGCCCCGGCGCGTTTTTTGCTGCCACAGACCAATTCGACATCACCATCGAAGGTCTGGGCGGACACGCAGCCAAGCCGCATCAGACAGTCGATTCTGTCGTTGTTGCCGCCCATGTCGTGACGGCGCTACAAACAATCGCCAGCCGAAATGCCGACCCAGTTGATCAGGTCGTTGTCTCTGTCACATCAATCGAATCTTCGTCCAAAGCGTTCAACGTCATTGCGCAGCGCGTCCATCTAAAAGGAACCGTGCGTACGATGTCGAAAGAGATGCGTGATCAAGCGGAAACACGTCTCAAAGCCATCTGCGAAGGGACAGCGGCGACATTTGGCGCGACTGCTGAAGTGACATATTATCGTGGCTACCCATGTATGGTGAACCACGAAGAACAGACTGAATTTGCTGCAGATGTGGCGAAGTCAGTTTCAGGCGACTGCGAAGATGCGCCACTGGTCATGGGCGGCGAAGATTTTGCATTCATGCTCGAAGAACGCCCGGGCGCGTATATCCTAGTCGGAAACGGCGATTCCGCCGACGTGCATAATCCGCATTACAATTTCAACGACGATGCCATCCCGGCGGGCTGTAGCTGGTGGGCCGAAATTGTTGAGAAACGTATGCCTGCTGCCTAACAAGAGGGGTGGGTTAAAACCCACCCTACGATCAGCCGCCTGTGTGTGACATGTGGCGGCTGACTTGTCCGTCGACCTTTTGCCGGGAATAGTCGAAATCGTGCCCTTTGGGCTTTAGGGCAATTGCGGCGCGGATGGCGTCGTCGAGCTCGGCGTCAGCTTCGGAGGCGCGTAGCGGACTGCGTAAGTCTGAATGCCCTTCTTGACCCAGACAGGTATAAATCTCGCCTGTGCAGGTGACCCGCACACGGTTGCAGCTTTCGCAAAAATTGTGGGACAGGGGGGTGATAAAGCCAATCTTCTGGCCTGTGCTTTCCATCCGTATGTAACGTGCCGGCCCGCCGGTTTTCTCGGCCAACTCAGTAAGGTCGGAGCGTGTAGCAAGTTGCGCACGCAGGTCCTTGAGCGACCAGTATTGACCAAAGCGATCTTCGTTGCCGATGTCGCCCATTGGCATGACCTCGATAAAGGTCAGATCCATATCGCGGGATGCACACCAATCAGTCAGCGTGAACAACTCGTCTTCGTTAAATCCCTTAAGCGCAACAGTATTGATCTTCACCCGTAGGCCAGCCTTTTGGGCGGCGTCAATGCCGCGGATCACTTGGGGCAGGCGGCCCCAGCGCGTGATGTCAGCGAATTTTTGTTCATCCAGCGTATCCAACGATACGTTAATCCGGCGGACCCCGGCAGCGTATAGATCGTCAGCAAAGCGTTCGAGCTGGCTCCCGTTTGTTGTGACGGTCAGTTCTTTCAACGCGCCACTATCAAGGTGCCGGGACATGCTGCGGAAAAACGTCATGATATCGCGACGGACCAAGGGTTCACCGCCCGTGATGCGCAGCTTTTTGACGCCAAGCCGAATAAAGGCTGAACACATGCGGTCGAGTTCTTCGAGTGTCAGTAGTTCTTTCTTTGGTAGAAAGGTCATGTTTTCGGACATGCAATAGACGCAGCGGAAATCGCAACGATCGGTTACCGATACCCGAAGGTATTCAATGGCGCGGGCGAATGGGTCGATCAATGGCTGGCTCATGCAGGTAACGTAGGGATGCGCGTTGATGAGCGCAAGCGCGCTGAGTGGTGTTGTAACCTTCCAAGGTGCTGATTAGGTTCACAGTATGAATGCAAAACTGATCCTCCCGCTTGTTGCCTTGGCTGGCTGTACGACACCTTCGTTTCAGGGTGTTTTCGCCCCGGCGAATACACCAGAGGTGTCCGCACCAACACCTACTTTGGACGAAACGCCTGCGCCGCCGCCAGCAAATGCCACAACGGTCGCACAATTTGACACAACAACAGAAGATGAACGCGCTGCGGCAGTGACGCAGGTTACAACCGCAGAGACACGTTTAGGCGTTTCAATTGCATCGCTTGGGTCGCCTGCAGACCCCGGGATTTGGTTGAAAACCCCGCTGGTAGATGAACTTAGCAAAGGGCGGATTGTTTATAACGGCGCCTCGGTGAACGTTGAATTGCGACCATCAGCGCGCGCGCCCGGCTCTGGCAGCCAAATCAGCCTTGCCGCGATGCGATTGATCGAAGCGCCGCTGACGAGCTTGCCGGAGTTGGAAGTGTTCAAACAATAGGTGGATTAAAATCCACCCTACGCCGGCAAGTTACGCTGGGCGGTTTTAACTGTAGATGGCTTCATGTCAGCAGCGTGGCGGGTCAAGAACATTTGAACGCGATCTGTGTCGTGTTTGGATAGCTCGCGTAGCCAAAGCCCCAACGCTTTTTGGATTTGACGGTCTTGATCGGTGATATAGCCAGCCGCCCATCCCATGACACGATCACGTACTGCAAGATCAGTCGGCTTTGGATTGTTTTTCTTTGTCCACGGTAGCGTCATGGTAAGTGCTGCGCGACGTGTCCACATGTGATCGGACACAGCCCATTTTGCGACGTGATCCAGACGGGTTGGGTCAGCAACAAGACGTTTTTGTCCTGCGGTGCTGACTTGATCTGCGATGGCCTCCTCGTCGAGATCAGGGACCCACGACGCGATCAAAGCCCATGCTTCGCTGTCGTCGGGGCGGATACGTGCCTGAACAAGCAATTTAGCGGCAGCGATGCGCGCTTCGTGGACATTACTTTTCCATAGCCCACGGGCCAGCGTAAGACGCGCGTCAAGGTCATCTTCGGCACGCCATTCTTTGACCATGTCGTCGATCGCCGGATTGGTCAGACCAAGGTAGGGGCGGTCGACCTTGTGGTACCGGTGCATTTCTGCGGCTTTGGCTGGATCGCCTGCTGCGCGTAATGCGTCCAAGGCTTCGCGTTTTGTGGTCATTCTACTGTCACCGATTTGGCTAGGTTACGTGGTTGGTCCACATCAGTACCCTTTGCGATGGCGGTATGATAGGCCAATAACTGCGCCGGAACCGCATAAAGGATCGGCGCAAGGAATGGATCAATTTCGGGCATTACAATCGTATCCCAGACACCTTGTCCGGCCTCGGCTGCGCCTTTCTGATCGGTGATTAAAAGAACCTTACCGCCGCGGGCCATGACTTCTTGCATGTTCGAGATTGTCTTGTCGAACAGCGCGTCACGCGGTGCCATGACAATCACTGGCACATGTTGGTCAACTAGTGCGATCGGCCCATGTTTCAATTCACCGGATGCGTAGGCTTCGGCGTGTATGTAGCTGATTTCTTTGAGCTTAAGCGCACCTTCGTGGGCGAGAGGATACATCGCGCCGCGTCCCAGAAAAAGGATATCGCGTGCTTCGGACAGCTCGGATGCGACGGATTTTATTTTATCTTCGACCCCAAGTGCCAAGTTTAAGATACCCGGCATACCGCGCAGGTTGCCCAGCTTTTCAGAGAGTTCGGCATCAGTCATTCGGCCACGCGCATGTGCGGCGTTCAAGGCAAGGATTGCCAGTGTCGTTAGTTGGCATGTGAAGGCTTTGGTTGACGCAACGCCGATTTCAGTACCTGCTAAGATTGGCAAAGAAAGGTTGCTTTCGCGTGCGATCGAGCTTTCGGGGACATTTACGACGGACACGATTTTTGCTGCTTTGCCGTCCATATAGCGCAGGGCAGCCAAGGTATCAGCGGTTTCACCTGATTGGCTGACGAATAGCGCAACGGTGCCCGGTGTGACCGGTGGTTCACGGTAGCGAAATTCTGACGCGACATCGACCTCTACCGGAATGCCCGCGATTTGTTCAAACCAGTATTTGGCAACCAAACAGGCATAGAACGCTGTGCCGCAGGCAACCATCGTCATGCGTTCGATTTGCGTGAAATCCAAGCCCGGTTCGGGCAGGGTCACGGCGGTTGCGTCAGCATTAATATAATGGGCGAGAGCGCCCTGCAGCACTGTTGGCTGCTCGGCGATTTCTTTGGCCATAAAATGTTTGTAACCGCTTTTGTCGACCTGCGCGGTGTCGATCTGGATCGTCTTAATCGCGCGATTAGCAATGTTTCCCGCACGGTCACGGATTTCGATTGAGGTGCGAGTGATGACTGCCCAGTCACCTTCCTCTAGGTAGCTGATCCGGTCTGTCATTGGGGCCAGTGCGATGGCATCGGACCCGACGAACATTTCTCCATCGCCATAACCGATTGCGAGGGGGGACCCTTTGCGCGCTGCTATGAGGAGATCTTCTTCGCCATCAAATAGGAAACAAAGAGCATATGCACCTTCGAGCCGGGCAATCGTTTGCGCTGCGGCATCCACAGGCGATAACCCTTGATCGCGGTAGTGCTGGGCGAGCAGCGCGACGGTTTCTGTATCGGTGTCCGTTTCGAACCCGATGCCTTCGGTGGCAAGAAACTCGCGTAGTTCGCGGAAATTTTCAACAATACCGTTGTGCACAACCGCAACGCCGCCAGCGCGGTGGGGGTGAGCGTTACCAACATTTGGGACGCCATGTGTTGCCCAACGGGTATGCCCGATCCCTGCCTTGCCTGCGAGCGGTTCATGAACAAGCAGATCGGAGAGGTTCACCAGCTTTCCAACGGCGCGACGGCGGTCCAGCCGCAGGTCATTCACAGTTGCGATTCCTGCACTGTCGTAACCGCGATACTCGAGCCGCTTTAACGCCTCGACTAAGATTGGCGCGGCTTCGTGATTTCCGAGCACACCTACAATACCACACATGGTTATTTTCCTTTTGCTTTAAGCGCACGCAATCTGTCGAACAGACGTACAGCGAGGCCAGCTTTGTTTTCTTGACGTGCACGGGCAAGGGCTAAATCGCCAGCAGGGACGTCACGCGTGATGATCGAACCAGAGCCAGTCATTGCCTCCGCGCCAACTTCGACAGGGGCAACCAGCATAGTATTCGATCCTATAAAGGCATCAGGCCCGATGGTTGTCTTGTGCTTAAAGAAACCGTCGTAATTGCAGGTGATGGTACCCGCGCCGATATTCGCGCGTGCGCCAATGGTTGCGTCGCCGATATAAGACAAGTGATTTACTTTGGCCCCTTCGTGAACCTGGGCATTCTTGATTTCGACGAAGTTCCCAACCTTTACGTCTTCGGCCAGCTCTGCGCCAGGGCGTAGTCGGGCATAAGGTCCGACAATTGCGCCGCGCGAAACATGGCAGCCTTCTAGATGTGAAAACGCGCGGATGGTTGCGCCCGTTTCAACGGTGACACCCGGCCCGAAAACGACATTGGGTTCGATAACTGTATCACGTCCGATAAAAGTATCATGAGCAAAGAACACGGTCTCTGGCGCGGATAGCGTCACACCGTCATTTTGGGCGTTCGCACGGGCGCGAGACTGATATAATGCTTCTGCACGTGACAGCTCTGCCCGAGAGTTGATACCAAGTGTTTCGGATTCGTCGCAGCGCACAACGGTCGCAGATAGGCCGCGTGCACGTGCAATCCCAACGATGTCGGTCAAATAGAACTCTTCAGCGGCGTTATCGTTTCCGACGGCGTCGATTAGATCAAAAAGAGCTTTTGAGTTAGCTGTAATAACGCCGCTATTGCAGAGAGTTACAGATCGTTCTTCGTCTGTTGCATCTTTGAATTCGACGATCCGATCTAATTGATCGTCTTTGGTGATCAATCTACCATAACGTTCAGTTACGTCTGCCTCAAATCCTAAAACAACCACATCGTGGGTTAGCCGCGCGGCCGTCATCGCAGCAAGCGTTTCTGGGCTGATAAATGGGGTGTCGCCATAAAGAACAATCGCGTCGCCGTCGAAACTAGATAGGGCTTCGCGGGCTTGTGCGACCGCATGCGCAGTACCAAGCTGTTCCGATTGCAATACGATTGTCGCATCTGGGTCATAGGCTTTCGCAGCTTTTTCGACCTCCGCTGCGCCATGCCCTGCGATTACAACAGTGTGTTCGGGATTGAGTGCGGCACCGGCCTTCATGGCATGCACAAGCATGGGCGCGCCAGCGATCTGGTGCAGCACCTTTGGCATGTCAGAGTTCATGCGGGTGCCCATACCGGCGCCAAGAATAATTAATGCGGTCGTCATTATTGCCTCAACCTATCTATTTGGTCCGTCTTCTACTTGGGTTTTTCATTATCACAAGGGGCAAGGGCTTCACATCAGTTTACATGGCGTTACAGATGGTGCCGACTGAATTCAAAAAGGGCCATCATATGCGCACCGTTATCTTTGACCTTGATGGAACACTTGCGGATACCAGTGGTGACCTGATCGCAGCCGCCAATAGCTGCTTTCGTGGGCTGGGTTTAGGTGATCTGCTGAATGTCGAACATGATGCAGGCACTGCATTACGTGGTGGGCGCGCAATGTTGACGCTGGGCTTTTCACGAGTTGAGGGCTTTGATCAGGATGAGGTTGATCGCCAATACCCGTTTTTGCTGAACGCTTATGCGGAAGACATCAACAGCCATACGGTGTTATACCCCGGCGCGATGGAGGCCGTCGAACAGCTTAAGTCATTGGGCTATGCTGTCGGTATTGCCACTAATAAGCCCGAAGGCCTTGCTGAAACCTTGATGCAAAGTCTTGGCGTGCGTAATGAATTCGCATCGCTTGTTGGGGCAGATACGTTGCCCGTTCGCAAGCCAGACCCAGAGCATCACTTTGAAGCGGTGCGCCGCGCGGGTGGGGACCCGCTCCAGTCCTTGTTGGTTGGCGATACTGCAACTGACCGTGATACATCCCGCAATGCTGGCGTGCCTTCTGTGCTTGTGACGTTTGGGCCGGGGCCGGATGATGTGCGTGCGTTAGAGCCTGAAGCAACGATTGATCATTTTGATGAATTGATCGGTGTCGTGTCAAAGTTGATCGGGTAACTATTGACGGCGCTAGATTTGGTGCACAAAGTTCGGCAATGAACGAGATTTTTACAGGTAGTTTCACCCAGCAAGAACCAATCCCTGCCGAAGGGATAGCTGCAGTGAACGTGGTTATGCAGCATGGGCGCCTGCATCGTTATAATACGGTGGACGGCGAAGTGGCCGAGGTCGCTTTGCTAGAGGAGGAATTCGCGGCCACTGTGGGCGCGAAATATTGTCTTGCAGTGGCGTCGGGTGGCTATGCGATGACGACTGCTTTGAGGGCATGTGGTGTCGGGCAGAGCGACCGAGTTTTAACCAATGCGTTTACCCTTGCCCCTGTGCCCGGTGCCATTGCTGCGGTGGGCGGGGTGCCCGTCTTTGTTGGCGTAACAGATGCGCTTGTGATCGACTTGGATGATTTGGCTGCCAAACTTGACCAAGCCAACGTACTGCTTTTAAGCCATATGCGAGGGCATATCTGCGATATGGAACGCCTGATGGCATTGTGTGACGCGGCTGGTGTGATTGTGATCGAAGATTGTGCGCATACGATGGGGGCATCGTGGAATGGCGTACCAAGCGGTCGATGGGGGCGTTTTGGGTGCTATTCGACGCAAACCTACAAGCACATAAATTCCGGTGAAGGTGGGCTGCTGATTTCCAATGATGCCGAAGGAATGGCGCGCGCAATCATGTTGTCTGGCAGTTATATGCTTTTTGACCGGCATCGCGCCGCGCCCGAACCCAAAGTGTTTGCTCAAATTAAGTATGAAACGCCAAATATCTCAGGTCGTATGGATAACCTGCGCGCGGCGGTATTGCGTCCTCAGCTAAGGCATCTGTCTGAACAAGCCGACAAATGGAACGCGCGCTACCGCGAGGTTGAAAGCGGACTGCGTGGTGTGCCGGGGTTAAGGCTGATTGATCGCCCGGAAAGCGAAAGTTTTGTCGCATCGTCATTTCAGTTTCTTTTGCTGGACTGGACAAGCGATGCGGTGAAGGATGTGATTCTACGCTGCGCGCGTCGCGGCGTGGAATTAAAGTGGTTCGGTGGTGCAGAACCCAAAGGGTTCACATCGCGCTACGACAGTTGGAAATACGCGCCAAGCACGCCGATGCCGCAAACAGATCGCGTATTGGCGGGTATCGTTGATATGCGATTGCCACTGACCTTTAGCATTGAAGATTGCGCGCTGATCGCGCGAATTATCCGCGCAGAGGTGAATAGGGTGTTTCAGGCGCAATGTTAACGGCGTAGTTCCGCCGTCCAACACATAAGGTCGAAATTCTGTCGCACTTCTGACTGAATTTGCCACTAACCGGTGCCAAAAGGGGAACTGAATGCCTTTTAGTTGGCCTACATTTGAACAAGCATTGTATCGGATCACACGGCTACGGCGCGTGATCTTTACGTCTGTTATTTTGGCCGGTTTGGTTCTTTTGCTTGTTGGTGCTTTGGATCCGACCACATTACCCATGCAGCGAGCTGCTAGTATCCTTTTGATCGTGAGCACGGTGATTATCGCACATGTGGTATTGTTTCCGAATGTTCCGCTCGAAGCTCTAAGTCTGTCGATTTCGATAAGCGGTTTCATGGCTGCTGTACCTTTGTTGAGTGTGCTCGGGAATTTTGCGCCGATGCCGTATCGCGATGCGGCTTTGGTACTGCTGATTGGTATGGGGATGCTGCTGGTTATCGTTGTCATGCTTGTTGCGCAGTTCTTAATCGAAGCAATTATCTACGTTGGCCCGGTGGTTCACTTTCGTCTAAAAACACATTTGGACGTTCCTTTCGCTGCATTTGTTGCAAGCCGGCAATTTGGTTTACGCCCAGATACGCGCCGTGGACGTGTCATGACGGGTAGCGCGGATGATAAGGGGTTTTTTGATGTGGCTGTGGTCTCGCAGCATGACTTAGACCCCGAAGACCCCACACAGCCAATGGTGGTGAAGCTAGACGCAAAGGTGCTAAAGTCCGACGTGTCAAACCACGAAGTCATGTTGGTACTTGCTGACGGCGCGGTGACTGTGACGTCGTATAGATTTGTCGCCAAAGACGATGGTTGTCAGGTTAAAATTACTGAAATACCCGGTGATTTCACACTTGGAATGCATGCTGTTTTTTGGCTGATGGACCAACAAACAGATAACTTGGTTGAAGTCGCCGAACTGTTGCAGGGTGGGCCAAGTTGCGCGAATGGCTTGTCGCATGCTGTATCGCTCCTTTCGATCGCCGGTATGATTTTATCCCCCCGGCAGCCTTTATTGGATTAAGCCTGCCTTTGTCCCCCTGATCTTATTGACCCTTCTTAGGGGCAGGGGTATGCAGCAGATAGCTATATTTAGGTGTGCGTAGACGCATGCTGTGCCAAAAAGGACCCGCTATGCAGGAAATGCTTGCTGAATATCTGCCGATCATGATTTTTCTGGGGCTGGCGGTCGCGTTGGGATTGATCCTGATTCTTGCGGCGGCGATTGTTGCGGTGCGTAACCCTGACCCTGAAAAAGTGTCGGCTTATGAATGTGGGTTTAACGCGTTTGATGATGCGCGGATGAAATTCGACGTTCGGTTTTACCTCGTTTCGATCCTGTTCATTATCTTTGATCTCGAAGTTGCGTTCCTGTTTCCGTGGGCTGTCGCATTCAAGGACATCAGCATGGTCGGTTTTTGGTCAATGATGGTGTTCTTGGGCGTTTTGACCGCAGGCTTTGCTTATGAGTGGAAAAAAGGCGCGCTCGAGTGGGAATAACCTAACTCTGTCGTTGGAATTTTTGAATGCCGGTTGCAATTGCGATCGGCATTTTTGTCATGATGTGCGACGTTCAATGCCGCCATGCACATTATCGGTTAAATTCAGCGCTATTCGTTGGAAACTGATCTGATTGATAGGCTGTAAGCGGCTGTGCTGTCTTGACCTTAGGGGGGACCAAGCGTAGTTCCTAACTTGCAAAAGGTAGGCCCTTGGTCTGCATGGTAACTGATAAGGAAAGACGCACTTATGGGGATCGCCACCGGCCCGAACGATGCGGGCGCCGACAAGGAAGCTGCCACCCAGACCCTTAATCGCGAATTGCAGGACAAGGGTTTCCTTGTGACCAGCACCGCAGATATGATTAATTGGGCGCGCACCGGATCACTGCACTGGATGACCTTTGGTCTTGCATGTTGCGCCGTGGAAATGATGCACACGTCTATGCCACGCTATGATCTGGAAAGGTTTGGCACAGCGCCGCGGGCTTCCCCACGTCAATCTGATCTGATGATCGTTGCTGGTACGCTGACCAACAAAATGGCGCCGGCGCTGCGCAAGGTTTATGACCAGATGCCCGAACCGCGTTACGTGATTTCTATGGGATCATGCGCAAACGGCGGCGGCTATTATCACTATAGCTATTCAGTTGTACGTGGTTGTGATCGCATTGTGCCTGTTGATGTCTATGTGCCGGGTTGCCCGCCAACCGCCGAAGCACTGTTGTACGGTATCTTGCAGCTGCAACGCAAAATTCGCCGGACCGGGACGATCGTGCGCTAAGGCGCGTGCTGAAAGGAAATAATATGACCGAAGCACTCAATGAACTCGGCGCTCTTTTAGAAGCCAAGCGCAACGACTGCGTCCTGTCGTGGGAAGTCACCCATGATGAGCTGACCGTCACTGTCGCACCGTCCTCGCTTGTTACGTTTGTGGAGTTTTTGAAAACCGATCAGGCCTGCAAATTTTCCAGCCTTGTCGATATCACGGCAGTTGATTACCCAAGCCGGGCAAAGAGGTTTGACGTCGTTTACCACTTTCTTAGCATGTATCAGAACCATCGCATCCGACTGCGCGTTCAGATTCGCGAAGATGAAATGATGCCGTCAATTTTGTCAGTTCACCCTAGTGCGAACTGGTTTGAGCGTGAGATTTTTGACATGTTCGGGATTCTGTTTTCTGGGCACCCAGATTTGCGCCGCATCCTGACAGACTATGGTTTCCGCGGATATCCGCTGCGCAAGGATTTCCCGACAACGGGTTACACCGAAGTGCGCTATGATGAAGTGCAAAAACGCGTCGTTTATGAACCAGTGAAGCTGGTCCAAGAATACCGCCAGTTCGACTTTATGTCACCATGGGAAGGGGCCCAATACATCCTGCCTGGTGATGAAAAAAAAGAGGAGGCGAAGTAATATGATGGACGGGAATATCCGTACGAATACGTACGATGACGGTTCTACTGACGCCGCGACGGACGAACAGCAAATTCGTAATTTCAACATCAATTTTGGCCCGCAACACCCTGCGGCCCACGGTGTGTTGCGCTTGGTTCTGGAGCTAGACGGAGAGATTGTTGAGCGTTGCGATCCACATATCGGGCTGCTGCACCGTGGCACTGAAAAGCTGATGGAAAGCCGCACTTATCTGCAGAACCTGCCGTATTTTGATCGGTTGGATTATGTGGCGCCGATGAACCAAGAACATGCTTGGTGTCTTGCGATTGAAAAGCTGACAGGCACCGAAGTGCCGCGTCGCGCATCGTTGATCCGCGTGCTCTATTCTGAAATTGGCCGTGTGCTAAACCATTTGTTGAACGTCACGACACAAGCGATGGATGTTGGCGCGTTGACCCCGCCACTGTGGGGCTTTGAAGAACGCGAAAAGTTGATGGTGTTTTACGAGCGTGCCTGCGGTGCCCGTTTACACGCGGCTTACTTCCGTCCGGGGGGGGTACACCAAGATCTTCCTGATCAACTGATCGAAGACATTGATACTTGGGCTGTTGAGTTCCCTAAAATTCTTGCCGACATTGACGGGCTGCTAACAGAGAACCGCATTTTCAAACAGCGTAACGCTGATATCGGCATCGTCACCGAAGAAGACATCCAAGAATGGGGTTTTTCTGGTGTGATGGTGCGCGGGTCGGGCCTTGCTTGGGATTTGCGCCGTTCACAGCCTTATGAGTGCTATGACGAATTTGAATTCCAAATTCCGGTTGGTAAAAACGGCGACTGCTATGACCGTTATCTGTGTCGCATGGAAGAAATGCGTCAATCCACTTCGATTATCCGTCAGGCCTGCGAAAAGCTACGCCATGAAAAGGGTGATGTGATGGCACGCGGTAAGATGACCCCGCCAACGCGCGGCGAAATGAAGACATCGATGGAGTCTTTGATCCATCACTTCAAACTATACACCGAAGGTTTCCACGTACCTGCAGGCGAAGTTTACGCTGCCGTCGAGGCACCTAAAGGTGAGTTTGGCGTCTATCTGGTCGCTGACGGATCAAACAAACCTTACCGCGCAAAACTGCGTGCGCCGGGTTTCTTGCATTTGCAGGCGATGGATCACGTGGCCGGTGGTCACCAACTGGCTGATGTTGCTGCGATTATCGGTACGATGGACGTCGTATTTGGTGAGATCGACCGCTAATGGGTTCGATCACGGTTGATATTTGGCTGCTGATGCTTGGTGCCGTTTCTGGCATAGCTGGTGGGCTTGTTGCGCGTGGCCGTGGTCGGTTTGTAAAATCTGCGATTGCTGGTGCAATTGCTGTGTTTCTGGTGACGTTGCTACGTGGCCAACTTTGAACCGCTTAGCGGATATTGGAAGGAATAGAAGACATGAAGCGTAAACTGATCGGTCTTTCGTTTGTTGTGCTTTCGGCCTGTACTGGCGGAACGTTTCAAGTGCCTGATTTTCGTCCTGATACTACGCCAGCGCCTGTGCCGGTTATTGCGCCTGTGGTTAATCCGCTGTCTGCCAAAGAACGGTTTGTCACCACAGTTGAACAAAACGGCTGTGTTGTGAACGAAAGCAACTCTTCCATCGTTCTTGCCGATGCGACGTTATCTGTCGAAGATCTGGGCCGCATCATGAACGAACTGAAAGCCGAAGGACGAGGGCAGGTTGCTGCCGATCAGCGGTCGTTTGAAATTATTTCCGCGAAGTGCCCATAATGGAATCCGTCAGCATGATTAATAATATCGGCCTGCCGGGCCTGCTGCTTTTGTTAGGTGGCCTTAATCCTGGTGGGATTGTTCCCACCACCTTGTTTGCACTGACCACATCAGCCGCCGTAATGACTGGGATAAACTAATGCTACGCCGCCTATACCACGAACAACCAGCCACGTTTGCATTTACGCCTGATAACCAAAAATGGGCCGAAGCGCAGACAAAAAAATTCCCCGAAGGGCGTCAGGCTTCCGCCGTGATCCCGCTATTGTGGCGCGCCCAAGAGCAAGAGGGATGGTTGACCCGCCCTGCAATTGAACACATCGCCGAGATGTTGGACATGGCCTATATTCGGGTGCTTGAGGTCGCGTCGTTCTACTTCATGTTCCAATTGCAGCCTGTGGGTTCGATCGCACACATTCAGGTTTGCGGCACGTTGTCGTGTATGATCTGTGGTGCAGAAGATCTGATTGGTGTCTGTAAAGACAAGATCGCTGACAAGGCGCATACGTTATCTGCTGATGGTAAATTTTCTTGGGAAGAAGTCGAATGCCTTGGTTCATGTGCGAACGCACCTATGGCCCAAATCGGCAAAGACTATTACGAAGATTTGTCCGCGGCACGTCTTAGCGAAATCATTGATGAACTAGCTGCAGGGCAGGTACCTGTGCCGGGGCCACAAAACGGTCGTTTCGCGGCCGAGCCGCTTAAGGGCCTGACGTCGTTGCGCGGCTATGACAGCGGAAAGACCAAGTATAACGCAAGCGTGCAGGCTGCTGTTGATATCGGTGACACGGTCAAGCGTATCGATGGCACCGAGGTTCCGCTATTGACGCCATGGATTAATGACGGCAGCGCTGCCCCTCAAAAGCCGAAAGCTGCTGACAAACCCAAAGCTGCGAAACCTGCGGCGAAGAAGCCGATCGATAAGACGGGTATCACGAAACAAGAAGCCGTCGCGAAATCGAAGGGTAAGCCGGAAGTGCAACCCGCACCGGCTGCAGACGTCGCAGAGAAAAAGCCACGGACAATGAAGGCACCACGCAAAGCAGGTGCCGATGATTTGAAACGCATTAGCGGTGTCGGTCCAAAGCTAGAGGGCGTCTTGAACGAACTTGGCTTTTGGCACTTTGATCAAATCGCAAAATGGACAGACGCAGAGGTCGTTTGGGTTGATAGCCGGTTGAAGTTTAAAGGCCGTATTGTGCGCGATAACTGGACTGCACAAGCTGCTGAGCTCGCAACGAAAGGCTAAGAACGCGGCGATTGGGTCGCATATTTGGCCTAATCGCTTGATTTTTCGACCTTTGCGATAAAATGTTTAGGTTTTTTCATCCTGACGGGTAATTGTTTCGGGAAGCGCGGTTCGGGAATGCCGAAATTGGCCGTGCTTTGACGAAACAGGACGGCGTCGGCGTGCTGCCGTCCGAGGGAGACTGAAAAGATGAACGAAGCAAAACCTATTACCACGCGTATGATTGCGATTGCGGCCTGTTTTGGCGGTGTTCTGGCTCTGCTCTTGCTGATTTTTAGCAAGCTTGGCTTTTTGGGCGCACTTTTGATTGGTTTGATTGTTGCAGCGATTGTTCTTGTTGTCCTGATGTTCGGCTGGGCCGACGCATTCATAAAGCCCGTTGAGCCACCAGCGTCTGCTGCTGCGACTCCGGAAACGACGCCTGCACCAGAAATGGCACCTACTCCGATTGTGGAACCTATTACGGCTTCACCAATTGTTGAACCAACGACAGAGGAGGTCGCGCCAGCGCCTGAACCTGTTGTTGAGCACGCGCCTGAACCGGCTATAGAAGCAGCGCCAGTTGCCGAACCAGAACCAACCCAAGCGGACCCAGTCGAAGAAGCGCCTGTCGCTGTTGCGGCAGAAGACGCCGGAAAACCTGTTGCACTAAAGGCTGCACGTGAAGGTGGGGCGGACGATCTGAAAAAGATCAAAGGCGTTGGTCCAAAGCTTGAAGCTATGCTCAACGGTATGGGAATTTACCACTTTGATCAGGTTGCATCATGGGGTGCGTCGGAACAAAAATGGGTAGATGAAAATTTGCAGGGCTTTAAGGGTCGTGCAACCCGTGACAAATGGGTAGAACAAGCCAAGACACTGGCGGCTGGCTAAGCCATCAGGTAAAGAAAACGAAAGGCGGCGTCGCAAGGCGCCGTTCCACACATGAGCCAAAAAACAGATGAAAAACAGGCAAAGGCCGGACAACGCACCGCGTTGATTCTTGCCGGAACTGGTGCTTTATGGATTTTGGCTACATGGGCGGGGTCACATTTCGGTTGGTCCATTCGGACACGCGCGTTATTTGACCTTGCAGCACTCGCTGGTTTTGGCTTTGCGCTGTGGCAGACATTTCAACTCTGGCGCGCGCGCCAGAACGACAAGGGCGAAAGCTGATGCTCAAAGACGAAGACCGTATTTTCACCAACCTTTATGGTATGCACGAGCGTACCTTGGCAGGCGCACAAGCACGTGGTCATTGGGATGGTACAGCCGCTATTATCAAAAAAGGGCGTGACTGGATCGTAGACGAGATGAAAGCCTCGGGCCTGCGTGGTCGTGGCGGTGCGGGCTTCCCGACTGGTTTGAAGTGGTCGTTCATGCCTAAAGAAAGCGATGGTCGTCCGTCTTATCTTGTCGTCAACGCCGACGAATCTGAGCCCGGTACATGTAAAGACCGCGAAATCATGCGCCACGATCCGCACACGCTGGTTGAAGGTTGCTTGATCGCGTCTTTCGCGATGAACGCGCATGCCTGCTATATCTATATCCGTGGCGAATACATTCGCGAACGCGAAGCGCTGCAAGCCGCCATTGACGAAGCATATGCTGCTGGTCTGGTTGGTAAGAACGCTGCGAAATCCGGTTGGGATTTCGACATTTACCTGACCCATGGGGCAGGGGCCTATATCTGTGGTGAAGAAACTGCGCTGCTAGAAAGCCTTGAAGGCAAAAAAGGTATGCCGCGGATGAAGCCGCCATTCCCTGCTGGTGCTGGTCTTTATGGCTGCCCGACAACTGTGAACAACGTCGAATCAATCGCTGTAGTACCGACGATCTTGCGTCGCGGTGGTGGTTGGTTCTCTGGTATTGGCCGCGCGAACAATGCAGGGACGAAGCTGTTTGCGATCTCAGGTCACGTGAACAATCCATGCGTCGTCGAAGAGGAAATGGGTATCACCTTTGAAGAGCTGATCGAAAAGCACTGCGGTGGTATAAAGGGCGGCTGGGATAACCTAAAGGCTGTGATTCCTGGGGGTTCATCAGTTCCAAACGTACGCGGCGAAAATATGCGCGATGCGATTATGGACTTTGATGGCCTGAAAGAAAAAGGGTCCTCGTTGGGGACTGCTGCCGTGATTGTAATGGATCAGTCAACTGACATGATCAAAGCGATCTGGCGTTTGTCAAAATTCTACAAGCACGAAAGCTGTGGTCAGTGCACGCCTTGTCGCGAAGGTACCGGCTGGATGATGCGCGTTATGGAGCGTTTGGTAAAAGGTGATGCATCGGTTGAAGAAATCGATATGCTTTTTGATGTGACCAAACAGGTTGAGGGCCACACAATTTGTGCGCTTGGTGATGCGGCCGCATGGCCAATTCAGGCTCTTATCCGGAATTTCCGGGACGATATTGAAGACCGGATTAAACATAAACGTATTGCGGGGATTGCTGCAGAATGATCATACGCGGAGTAATGTTAGGAGCAGCTTTAAGTCTTGCTGCATGTGCAACGGGACCGGGCGCAGCGCGTTCGTTCGATGATCCGGCGGTGCAAAAGCTATATAACATGTCGACACCACTGTATTATGCGACGCTTAAGGTTGCGAACGATGTTGCGCGCAGCTGTCCTCGTTATCGCTATGATGCGATCTTGGATGCGGAGTTGAATGAAAAACGCAACGAAGTCGGCCGGGGTTCGCTGTCTGCCATTCCGTTGCGTGTCGCTATTGAAACTGAAACAGGTGTGAGCGAGCGTAGCTTTGTCGCAAAACACGGCGTTGAGCTAACGGGTGCTGATCTTTGTGGCGCCGCTGACGCCGAAACGCTTGAAGGTACTGCACTAAGCGCGCTTTTGGTGCCGGTCTAAACGCCAATGGCATTTCGCAATATTCTTGATGGGGCCGCCAGTTTCTGCGCGGCCCTTGTCACGCTGACCGTTTGTGGCTTGCCTGCGTGGTTTACAGTTGTCGCTGTGCGGTCCGAAGTTGCGCCAATTTGGGCGTATGGTGCGGCCGCTGGGCTTGCGATCATTGGGGTGATTTTGACCGTCGCCTTTTTGCGTAAGTCGTTTGCAGGGATTGCTCCAACACGCCAACGTAGGCGTTGATACCCATGCGTAAGCGGGGATCGTTCGGCGTTTTGTCACCTAAAATCCCCCGTTGATATTGAATAACGTCGCGACAAACACACATTGAGGTTCAGCTAAGCGCATGAATCGCCTTCGCCTCATAGGAGAGACCGCATGACGAAAACATCAGGGATTGTCGCTGCAATTACTATTGCTGTCACTGGCATGGTTAGCCCTTTAGCCGCGCAAACACCGCTGAAGGATGTCGCTGAGGTGCGCAACGGTATTATCTATGTTGGTATGGCATATGAGATTTCGCGCAAATGTGATGACATCGGTGCGCGCACTTGGCGTGGGTTGAATTATCTTCAATCTCTGAAGCGGCGCGCAAGTGACTTAGGGTATTCGGATGCTCAGATAGATGCCTATGTTGATGATGACGCTGAAAAAGATCGTTTAGAAAGCATCGCACGGCAGCAACTTAGGCAGCTCGGAGTCGTTCCTGCAGAGCCCGCGACATATTGCGCCGTAGGACATGCGCAAATCGCTGCAAATACGCGCGTAGGCTGGTTGTTGCGCTAACACGCAGAATTTGACATGAAATTTGGCGTCTTTTTTGCCAAACCGACTGGCATCATGTTCCCGGTCGCGCTAGAACGCGTCCAACGCGGTCCCACCTCATATCGTTGGGGAAGGCGCGAACGGGAATATAAAGGCACGCCATGTCTGATCTACGCAAAGTCGTCATTGATGGAACTGAGGTCGAAGTTGATGGGGCGATGACCCTGATTCAGGCCTGTGAAGAAGCTGGGATCGAAATCCCGCGTTTCTGTTATCACGAACGTTTGTCGATTGCGGGTAACTGCCGCATGTGTCTGGTCGAGGTCGTAGGCGGCCCACCAAAGCCTGCTGCGTCATGTGCAATGCAGGTGCGCGATTTACGCCCCGGCCCAGAAGGCCAGCCGCCAGTTGTGAAAACCAATTCGCCCATGGTCAAAAAGGCCCGTGAAGGCGTGATGGAATTCTTGCTGATCAACCACCCTCTTGATTGTCCGATCTGTGACCAAGGTGGCGAATGTGATCTTCAGGATCAGGCGATGGCATATGGTGTAGACTTTAGCCGTTTCCGTGAACCAAAGCGCGCGACCGACGATCTGGATCTTGGCCCGCTTGTTGAAACCCATATGACGCGCTGCATTTCCTGCACACGCTGCGTACGTTTCACGACCGAAGTAGCAGGCATTTCGCAGATGGGTCAGACTGGCCGCGGCGAAGATGCTGAAATCACCAGCTACCTTGGAGAGACGCTTGATTCTAATTTGCAGGGTAACATCATCGACCTTTGTCCCGTTGGCGCGCTGGTGTCGAAACCATACGCATTTACGGCCCGCCCATGGGAACTGACAAAAACCGAATCTATCGACGTTATGGATGCGCTTGGTTCTAACATCCGCGTTGACACCAAAGGCCGCGAAGTGATGCGTATCATGCCGCGGAACCACGACGGTGTGAATGAAGAGTGGATTTCAGATAAAACACGTTTCGTTTGGGACGGCCTGCGTCGCCAGCGTTTGGACACGCCATATATTCGTGAAAACGGCAAACTGCGCAAAGCAGGTTGGGGCGAGGCATTGACTGCTGTCGCTGCGGCGATGAAGGGTAAAAAACTTGCTGGTCTTGTTGGCGACCTAGCACCTGTCGAAGCGACCTTTGCGTTGAAGCAATTGATTGAAGGGCAGAGTGGTATTGTTGAAAGCCGTATTAACGGTGTGAAACTGCCTGCTGATAACCGCTCTGCCTATGTTGGTACTGCGGCGATCGAAGACATTGATGATGCAGAAATGATTCTGCTGATTGGCACTGATCCTCGTCTTGAGGCACCAGTGCTGAACGCCCGTATTCGCAAGGCTTGGTCAAAAGGCGCAAAAGTTGCCCGTATCGGCGAAGCCACTGCCCTTACTTATGATGTCGAAGAATTGGGAACTGATCGCGCTGCGTTGGAAAAACTGGCAGCGATGGACCACTCGGACAAACAGGGCGTTCGCGGTGTTGTCATCATCGGGCAGGGCGCATTGAACGAAGTCGATGGCGAGGCCGTTCTGGGTCAAGCTATGAAGGCAGCCGGCAAAGCGGGCGCAAAGTTCATGGTGCTGCACGCTGCGGCATCACGTGTTGGAGCGCTTGATGTTGGTGCCGTTGCCGAAGGTGGCATGGACGCCGTTTCAGACGCAGAAGTTGTTTATAACCTTGGCGCGGACGAGGTGGATATCGCCCCCGGTGCATTCGTGATCTATCAGGGTTCACATGGTGATCGTGGTGCGCACCGCGCCGACATCATCCTGCCGGGCGCCGCCTACACCGAAGAAAACGGATTGTTTGTAAACACCGAAGGCCGTCCGCAGCTTGCGCTGCGCGCCAGCTTCCCACCGGGTGAGGCAAAGGAAAACTGGGCAATCTTGCGGGCGCTGTCCGCAGAATTAGGGGCGACCCTGCCGTTTGATAGTTTGGCGCAGTTGCGTCAGGCGATCGTCGCGGCGCATCCGCATTTGGGTCAGATTGACGAAGTCACGGAAAATGAATGGAAACCGATCCCGGTCAAAAAACCGGGTAAGGCGGATTTCAAGTACGCAATCACGGATTTCTACCTGACAAACCCAATCGCACGCGCGTCTAGCCTGATGGCTGAACTGAGTGCGAACGCCAAAGCACGGAATAATCCTGCGATGGCGGCGGAGTAAGACGGGGCTTGCCCCATGAATTTCGGCCCCTTGGGCTGGTACCTGCGGCGTGACATAAATACGCGCTGCATCAAAATGAGCACCGCCCAAAACGGTGTGAGGGAATAAAGATGGTCGAGTTCTTCACCAATACCAACCTTGGGATCGTTCTTGTGATCTTGGCGCAGTGTTTGCTGGTTCTGATCCCCCTGCTGCTGGCGCTGGCGTTTTTGATGTACGGCGACCGCAAGATCTGGGCTGCGGTTCAGATGCGCAAAGGGCCAAACGTCGTTGGTGCATTCGGTTTGCTGCAATCATTTGCCGATTTCTTGAAGTATATCGTCAAAGAAATCGTCGTGCCTGCGGGTGCAGACAAGTTCGTCTTTTTCCTCGCGCCGATGATTTCTTTTGTCCTCGCCGTTGTTGCTTGGTCGGTCATTCCGTTTAACGACGGTTGGGTTCTGTCTGATATTAACGTCGCGATCCTGTTCGTCTTTGCTGTTTCCTCGCTCGAGGTTTACGGCGTGATCATGGGTGGTTGGGCGTCTAACTCGAAATACCCATTCCTTGGCTCATTGCGGTCTGCCGCGCAGATGATTTCTTACGAAGTCTCACTTGGCCTGATCATCATCGGTGTGATTATCTCGACCGGTTCTATGAACTTTGGCGACATCGTTGCGGCCCAAGACGGGAAGGGCGGATTGTTCAGCTGGTACTGGGTTGCGCACTTCCCAATGCTGTTCCTCTTCTTCATCTCTGCGCTGGCCGAAACCAACCGCCCACCATTTGACCTTCCCGAAGCGGAATCAGAATTGGTTGCGGGTTATCAGGTTGAATACTCATCCACACCATTCCTGTTGTTCATGATCGGCGAACTGATGGCCGTGGTGCTGATGTGCGCTCTGATTTCACTACTGTTCTTTGGTGGATGGTTGTCACCGCTGCCGTTCTTGCCGGATGGCATCCTGTGGATGATCCTGAAGATGGCAATGTGTTTCTTCATGTTCTCGATGGTAAAGGCGATAACACCACGCTACCGCTATGACCAACTGATGCGGATCGGCTGGAAAGTATTCCTGCCACTGTCACTGGCTTGGGTTGTTTTAGTGTCGTTCCTCGCAAAATTTGAAGTACTCGGCGGCTTCTGGGCCCGCTGGACGATGGGAGGCTGATATGAGCCAAATGGATTACACCCGCGCAGTAAAGTATTTCCTGCTTCAGGATTTCTATGTCGGTTTTAAATTGGGCCTGAAGTACTTCTTTTCGCCCAAAGCGACGTTGAACTACCCGCATGAAAAGGGGCCGTTAAGCCCTCGTTTTCGTGGTGAGCATGCTTTGCGTCGTTATCCAAACGGCGAAGAGCGGTGTATCGCTTGTAAACTCTGCGAGGCGGTTTGCCCTGCGCAGGCGATCACTATTGATGCGGAACCTCGTGATGATGGTTCACGCCGTACGACACGTTATGACATCGACATGACCAAATGCATCTACTGCGGTTTCTGCCAAGAAGCCTGCCCAGTTGATGCGATTGTCGAAGGTCCGAATTTTGAATTTAGCACCGAAACCCGCGAAGAACTTTATTATGATAAAGAGAAACTGCTGGAAAATGGTGACCGTTGGGAAGCTGAGATTGCGCGCAATCTCGAACTCGACGCGCCGTATCGGTAGGGGACAAGACAATGGGCGCTTGGGGCGTAGGATCACTCGACAATGACGGCAGCCAAGATTGGCTAACGGATTTTAACGAATTCGGAGCATCTGCTGCATCTGATATTCTTGACGCTTGCTCAGACGCAATCGCCAGTGGGTATGTCGAAAGCGACATCGGCTCTGCGATTGTTGCATTGGCCGAAGTTGTTGTCGCAGCGCTTGGTAAACCGGATGAGGATCTGGCTGACCAACTTGAAGAACCCGTTGAAAATCACAAAGATGCGTTGTTGGACATTGATAATGTGCAGGCTCGTACAAGCGAGGCGTTGGAAGCACTGACCGCCGACGCCGACAGCTCTGAGCTATATGATCTTTGGCAAGAGGCGGATGAGCTTGAGCAATGGCTGTCCCAGATCAGTGCATTACGTACGAGGTTAGACGCGGCATGAGTGATCAAAACCCATTTGAAGCCATGATGAAGATGGGGCAGGACTGGGCCAAATCGATGAATGTCGATATGGATGCATTTACGCCAAAAGGTTTTGAAAACCTATGGCCGACGATGTCCAAAGAAACGATGGAAATGTTCTTTGGCAAGGGCGTTAACCCTGAAGGGCTTGATGCAAAGACGCGTCTTTTGTTGACCCTTGCCGGGTTGACCGTTTTGGGTGCGCAGGCTGAAGCACAAATCAGGCTGACAGTTCGGCATTTGACCGAAGCAGGTGCCACGAAACAGGAAATCGCTGAAACGATCGCCCAGATGGGTATGTTTGGCGGTGTACCTGCAATGAATAAGGCCATGGAATTGGCCAACGAAGTGTTGGAAAAGGACGAAACCGCATGAGTGTTTTCGCGTTCACATTTTATCTGTTTGCGATCACGACGGTCGTGGGTGGGTTGTTTACCGTCATCAGCCGGAACCCAGTGCACTCTGTGCTTTGGTTGATCCTTGCATTCCTGTCATCGGCGGGCTTGTTCGTGACCCTTGGCGCAGAATTCGTCGCGATGCTGTTGATCATCGTTTACGTTGGGGCGGTCGCAGTACTTTTCCTATTTGTTGTCATGATGTTGGACGTCGACTTTGCCGAACTAAAGGCGGAGATGGCGAAATACATGCCACTGGCTTTGTTGATCGGGATCGTGATCATCATGCAGCTGGCGCTGGCATTCGGCGTCTGGGGCTTTTCTGACGGTGTTACCGACCGTGTTGCGGCACCGCAGGGTGACGCGAATAACACTGCGGCCCTCGGGATGCTGATTTACGACAAATACATCATGCTCTTCCAATTGGCTGGTTTGATCCTGCTGGTTGCGATGATCGGGGCGATCGTCCTGACATTGCGCCACCGCGTGGACATCAAACGCCAGAATGTGATCGCGCAAATGCACCGTGATCCAGCGAAGGCAATGGAACTCAAAGACGTAAAACCGGGGCAGGGGCTATGATTGGACTTGAACATTATCTCGCAGTGGCTGCTGCGCTATTTGTCATCGGCATCTTTGGTCTTTTCCTGAACCGAAAGAACGTGATCATCCTGCTGATGAGCATTGAATTGATGCTGTTGGCGGTGAACATCAACTTTGTCGCGTTCTCAAGCTATCTGAATGATCTGGTTGGTCAGGTCTTTACGCTATTCGTTCTGACCGTTGCCGCCGCCGAGGCCGCGATTGGTCTGGCTATTCTGGTCTGTTTCTTCCGTAACCGCGGAACCATCGACGTTGAAGACGTCAACGTGATGAAGGGCTAACGCAAATGGAAACCACCATCCTTTTTGCCCCATTAGTGGGCGCGATTATTGGCGGCTTTGGTTGGAAGCTGATCGGCGAGACCGCCGCGCAGTGGATCACCACAGGCTTGCTGTTCCTTGCGGCGTTTCTGTCGTGGATCGTGTTCCTAACGTTCGACGGCACGACCGAGACAATCCACATCCTGCGTTGGATCGAAAGCGGCACACTGTCGACTGATTGGTCGATCCGTATGGACCGTCTGACCGCGATCATGTTGATCGTGATCACGACGGTTTCTGCGTTGGTGCACCTCTATTCATTCGGCTACATGGCCCATGATGAGCATTTCAGCGAAGGTCAGAACTACAAGGCCCGCTTCTTCGCGTATCTGTCCTTCTTTACCTTTGCGATGTTGATGTTGGTGACTTCCGACAATCTTGTTCAGATGTTCTTTGGCTGGGAGGGCGTGGGCGTCGCATCATACCTGCTGATCGGTTTCTACTACAAAAAACCGTCTGCTGGTGCAGCTGCGATCAAAGCGTTTGTTGTGAACCGTGTCGGTGACTTTGGTTTCGCGCTAGGTATCTTTGCACTGTATATGATGACCGACAGCATCCGCTTTGATGACATCTTTGCTGCAGTGCCGCAGCTAGCGGAACAAAACCTGCACTTTCTTTGGAGAGACTGGTCCGCAACGAACCTGATTGCGATGCTTCTGTTCATCGGTGCGATGGGTAAATCTGCGCAACTGATCCTACACACTTGGTTGCCTGACGCGATGGAAGGCCCGACGCCTGTGTCAGCGCTGATCCACGCTGCGACCATGGTTACTGCGGGTGTCTTCCTTGTTTGCCGTATGTCACCGCTGATGGAATACGCGCCGGAAACGACGAACTTCATTGTGTTCCTTGGTGCGACGACTGCATTCTTTGCTGCGACTGTTGGTCTGGTTCAGAACGACATCAAACGCGTCATTGCGTATTCTACCTGTTCACAGCTGGGCTATATGTTCGTTGCTGCGGGCGTTGGTGTTTACTCGGTCGCGATGTTCCACCTGCTGACGCACGCGTTCTTTAAAGCGATGTTGTTCCTTGGCGCGGGCTCTGTGATCCACGCGATGCACCACGAACAAGACATGCGGAACTACGGTGGTCTGCGCAAAAAGATCCCTTACACATTCTGGGCGATGATGATCGGTACGCTTGCGATCACAGGTGTTGGTATTCCGCTAACGCACTTTGGTTTCGCTGGCTTCTTGTCCAAAGATGCTGTGATCGAAAGCGCATACGCAGGTACTTCTGGTGGTTATGCCTTCTGGATGCTGGTTATTGCGGCATTCATGACAAGCTTCTACAGCTGGCGCCTGATGTTCATGACGTTCTACGGCGAAGCACGTGGCGACAAGCATACGCATGACCACGCGCATGAAAGCCCGAAGGTAATGCTGATCCCATTGGGTGTTCTTAGCCTTGGTGCGATCTTTTCTGGGATGCTTTGGTACAACTCGTTCTTTGGTGATCACCATAAGGTCGAAGTGTTCTTTGGGATTTCGGATGCGGAACTGCATGTCGAAGACGCTCACGGCGAAACTGATGACTACGCAGTCGCAACTGATACACATGCCGAAGTCGACGATCACGCGGTTGCAGATGAACACGCATCGGTGCCCGGTAAGGGCGCGATCTTTATGGCCGATAATAACCATGTAATTGATGACGCGCACCATGCACCTGTTTGGGTGAAGGTATCGCCATTCGTTGCGATGATCCTTGGCTTGGCTTTGGCTTATCTGATGTACATTCGTCGCCCCGATCTACCGGCCAAATTGGCCAAGCAGCAGGCGCCGCTTTACAACTTCTTGCTCAACAAATGGTACTTTGATGAGCTGTACAACTTTATCTTCGTTCGTCCAGCAATGGCGATCGGGCGGTTCCTGTGGAAGCAGGGCGATACAAAACTAATCGACGGTGGGATTAACGGTTTGGCAATGGGCATCATTCCATTCTTCACAAAGCTCGCAGGACGTGCGCAGTCTGGCTATGTGTTCACTTATGCGCTGGCAATGGTCATAGGGATTGCGGTGCTGCTGACCTGGGTCACGATGACCGGGGGGGCAAACTAATGGGCAACATTCTATCGCTGACCACGTTTATCCCGCTATTGGGTGCTGTCATCCTTGCGCTTTTCCTGCGCGGTGATGACGCTGCCGCCCAGCGGAACGCCAAATGGGTCGCCATGGTGACCACATTGGTTACATTCCTGACTTCGCTGTTCATCTTGTCGAACTTCAACCCTGACGACACTGGGTTCCAAATGGTCGAGACACGGTCTTGGCTTGCTGGCTTGCAGTATAAGATGGGTGTTGATGGTATCAGCATTCTGTTCGTTATGCTGACTACATTCCTGATGCCGCTTGTTATTGCGTCCTGCTGGAACGTCACAACACGCGTCAAAGAATACATGATCGCTTTCCTGATCTTGGAAACTTTGATGCTAGGCGTGTTCATGGCGCTTGATCTGGTGCTGTTCTACCTGTTCTTCGAGGCCGGCCTGATCCCGATGTTCCTGATCATCGGCATCTGGGGTGGTAAAAACCGGATCTATGCATCCTTTAAGTTCTTCCTATACACCTTCCTTGGCTCAGTGCTGATGCTGGTTGCGATGGTTGCGATGTTCTCGCAAGCGGGCACCACAGATATTCCGACACTGATGACATTCACGTTCGGGTCTGAAAACTTCAGCATCCTTGGCGTCCAGATCGTTGGTGGTATGCAGACCCTGCTATGGCTCGCGTTCTTTGCAAGCTTTGCCGTGAAAATGCCAATGTGGCCTGTGCACACATGGTTGCCAGATGCGCACGTTCAGGCGCCGACAGCTGGTTCGGTCGTGCTGGCGGCAATCCTTTTGAAGATGGGTGGTTACGGTTTCCTACGCTTCAGCCTGCCAATGTTCCCAATCGGGTCCGAGGTAATGGGGCCGCTGGTTCTATGGCTGTCCGCAATCGCGATCGTCTACACGTCGCTGGTCGCACTCGTCCAAGAAGACATGAAAAAGCTGATTGCGTATTCTTCTGTAGCCCACATGGGGTACGTGACGATGGGGATCTTTGCTGTGAACCAGCAGGGGATCGACGGTGCGATTTTCCAGATGATCAGCCACGGCTTTATCTCTGGCGCGTTGTTCCTGTGTGTTGGTGTGATCTATGACCGCATGCATACACGTGAAATCGACGCTTACGGTGGTCTGGTTAATCGGATGCCTGCATACGCGCTGATCTTTATGTTCTTCACGATGGCAAACGTTGGTCTGCCTGGCACATCTGGCTTTATCGGCGAATTCTTGGTTCTGGTTGGTATCTTCCAAGTGAACACTTGGGTTGCTGCTATCGCGACAACGGGTGTTATCTTCTCGGCGGCTTATGCGCTGTGGCTGTACCGCCGCGTTGTGATGGGTGACCTGATCAAGGAAAGCCTGAAGACAATCTCTGACATGACTAAGCGTGAAAGGGTGATCTTTGTCCCACTGGTTGTCATGACCCTGCTGCTGGGTGTTTACCCAGCACTGGTTCTGGACATCATCGGGCCAAGCGTTGCTGCGCTGGTTGAAAATTACGAAACGGCTGTGGCGGGGTTTGAAACCGTCGGCCAAGTTGCGTCGCATTAAGGAACGGATGACATGATTTCCGCAGATATCCAAATCGTCATGCCTGAAATCCTGCTGGCAGTTTATGCCATGCTGGCCCTTCTTGGCGCTGTTTACACAACTAAAGACAAGATGGCGTCACTGCTGACTTGGGTGACTTCTGGTTTGTTTGTTTTGCTGGCCCTTTGGATCGGCATGAACGGGCAGGGCACACAGACAGCCTTTGACGGCATGTTCAACGACGACGCTTTTGCGCGTTTTGCTAAGGTCACAATCCTGCTGTCCGCTGCAGCGGTACTCGTGATGTCCGAAGCCTATATGAAACGCCGCGGTCTGCTGCGTTTTGAGTACCCAATTCTGGTTGCACTTGCTGTGGTCGGGATGATGGTCATGGTGTCAGCTGGCGACCTGATGGCGCTTTACATGGGGCTAGAGCTGCAATCGCTTTCACTCTACGTCGTGGCGTCGCTGCGCCGTGATAGCGTGAAATCAACCGAAGCAGGTCTGAAGTACTTTGTTCTGGGTGCGCTTTCATCTGGTCTACTGCTGTACGGTGCATCGCTGACCTACGGTTTCGCAGGTACGACACTATTCAGCGGCATCATCGAGGCAACTGCACATCACCCATCACTGGGTCTGTTGTTCGGGATCGTCTTCTTGCTGGCCGGTTTCGCTTTCAAAGTATCTGCAGCACCATTCCACATGTGGACTCCAGATGTTTACGAAGGCTCGCCAACGCCGGTAACTGCGTTCTTCGCGACTGCACCAAAGGTTGCTGCGATGGCATTGTTTGCGCGCGTTGTGCATGACGCGTTCGGCGATATCGTTAGCGAATGGCAGCAAATCGTGGCGTTCTTGGCTGTTGTTTCCATGTTCCTTGGCGCGATTGCAGCGATCGGTCAAAAAGACATTAAACGTCTGATGGCTTACTCTTCTATCGCGCATATGGGCTTTGCCTTGATGGGCCTTGCTGCTGGTACTGCGCTGGGTGTGCAGGCGATGCTGATTTACATGGCGATCTACGTCACCATGAACGTTGGTACATTCGCGTTTATCCTTGGGATGGAGCGAGATGGTCGCCCGGTTACGTCGATTGAAAGCCTTAAGATGTATTCAAAGCGTCAGCCGCTACGCGCGCTTGCAATGCTGGTGCTGATGTTCAGCCTTGCTGGCGTGCCGCCAATGGTTGGCTTCTTCGGTAAATTTTATGTGTTGCGTGCAGCATATGACGCGGGCCTTGGCTGGTTGGCTGTGGTTGGCGTGATCGCATCTGTTATTGGTGCGTTCTACTATCTGCGCATCGTTTACTACATGTACTTCGGCGAAGAGACTGACGCGCTTGACGGTAAGATGAACCCAGTTCTTTGGACATTCCTGATGGCCTCTGCACTGATTATGCTTGTTGGCGTCGTGAACCTGTTCGGAATCGAACCAATGGCCGCTAGCGCGGCAGCAGCGCTTGTCAACTGACGGTACACACGCGCATTGGCCTACGGGCTATGGGCGTGTGATCCACGATAGTGTGGATAGCACAATGGCCGAGGCTGCGCGCCTCGCGCTAACTTTAGAACAACCCACTTGGATTATGGCCCGCACCCAAACCGCTGCACGCGGTCGGCGCGGTCGTCCATGGATCGTTCCCGCCGGAAACTTAAACACGACTTTGGTTTTTAAACCGGGCTGTAGCCCGGCCGACGCGGCAAAGCGGTCTTTCCTTGCCGCGAACGCGCTTCAAGCCGCACTTGCGATTTATGTCCAACCAGAAAAACTTGCGCTGAAGTGGCCTAATGATGTGCTGCTTTCGGGCGGTAAGGTCGCGGGCATTTTGCTTGAAAGTAGCGGGCAGGGTGGAGTTGTTGACTGGCTGTCGATTGGGATCGGCGTGAATTTGGCCCATACACCGGACGGCGTGACAGACGCGGCCTTTGCCCCAACGAGCCTACGTGCCGCTGGTGGCTGGGATGTAGTCCCAGAAGATTTTCTATCTGTTCTTGCTGATGCCTACGCCACGCAAGAAGAGAAGCTGCGGACGATCGGTTTTGCAGGTATCCGCGACGACTGGTTATCCAAGGCTGCACGGCTAGGAGAAGTCATCACCGCTCGTACGGCGCGCGAAGAAATTACAGGACTGTTTGAAACGGTCGATCTGGATGGCAATCTTGTTTTGCAAACAGCGCAAGGGCCGCGGGTTATTCCCGCTGCCGATGTCTATTTCTGATAAGGGGACGCTTCATGCTTTTGGCAATTGATTGCGGCAATACCAATACCGTGTTTTCGATCTGGGACGGCAAATCGTTTATTGCGACTTGGCGTACCAGCACCGAGTGGCAGCGTACAGCGGATCAATACTATGTCTGGCTGTCCACGCTGATGGAATTCCAAAAGATCGACGTGGCCATCAACGAGGTGATCATCAGCTCTACAGTGCCGCGCGTGGTGTTTAACTTGCGCGTGTTGTCGGATCGGTATTTCAATTGCAGACCTTTGGTCGTCGGCAAACCTGATTGCCTGCTGCCCCAACCACCACGCGTTGACGAAGGTACACAAGTTGGCCCCGACCGCGTGGTTAACGCCGCTGGCGCATTTGATCGCCACAGTGGCAACCTGATCGTCGTCGATTTCGGCACCGCGACCACCTTTGATGTTGTGGACACTGACGGGGCCTATGTTGGAGGTGTCATCGCACCGGGCGTGAACCTCAGCCTTGAGGCGCTGCACAATGCGGCAGCTGCCTTGCCACATGTCGACATTTCGAAACCTCAACGCGTTGTGGGCACAAATACTGTTGCCTGCATGCAATCGGGGGTCTTTTGGGGTTACATTGGCCTAGTCCGCGAGATATGTGCGCGGATCAAAGCAGAACGTGGCGTCCCGATGCAGGTCATCGCGACCGGGGGGCTTGCGCCTTTGTTCCAACAGGCCGAAAACCTGTTCGACGCGTTTGAAGACGACCTGACGATGCACGGCCTGACCGTGATCCACAAATACAACAAGGATAACACATGACCGACCGCCTGATTTACCTGCCTCTTGGGGGCGCCGGCGAGATCGGCATGAACGCTTATGTCTACGGATATGGCGCGCCGGGTAAGGAACGGCTGATCGTGGTCGATCTGGGCGTGACATTCCCTGATATGGACGGCACGCCGGGCGTTGACCTGATCCTGCCAGACATTGCGTGGCTTGAGAAACGCAAATCCCAGATCGAAGGTATCTTCATCACCCACGCGCACGAAGACCATGTCGGCGCGATCGGGCACTATTGGGAACGTCTGGGTGCGCCGGTTTATGCGCGTCCGTTCACCGCGAATATTGCACGGCGCAAGCTGAGTGAACATGGTTTGCCGGACAGCGTTGTAAACGTCGTTGATGTCTATCCACAAGTTATTGATTGCGGCCCGTTCAAAGTCTCCTACCTGCCAATCAGCCACTCTATTCCGGAAAGCGCTGGCTTGTTGATCGATACGCCTGACGGCCGCGTGCTGCATTCGGGTGATTTTAAGATCGACGAAACCCCAGTGGTCGGCGACCCATGGAATGCGGCGCTTTGGGAAGAAGTCTCCAAAGACGGTGTTAAGGCGCTTGTCTGCGATAGTACGAACATCTTTTCCAATGCAGAAGGCCGGTCCGAGGCCACAATCGGTGATGCAATCGCTGACATGATGAAAGAGGCGACAGGGATGGTCGTTGCGACAACCTTCGCTTCGAACATCGCACGTTTGAAAACGCTGGCAATCGCCGCGCAAAAAGGCGGCCGCTCTGTCGTGCTGCTTGGCCGTGCGATGCGCCGCATGGTAGAAGCCGCCACCGAAGTGGGCATCCTGAAGGGCTTCCCGCCAGTTGTATCGCCCGAAGACGCGCTGAACATGCCGCGTGAGAACGTGATGCTGTTGGTGACCGGATCCCAAGGCGAACGCCGTGCCGCATCCGCGCAGCTTGCCCAAGGGTCATATCTGGGCTTGAAGCTAAAGGAAGGGGACACCTTCCTGTTCTCATCAAAAACTATTCCTGGGAATGAGCGTGGTGTAATCCGCATCATGAACCAGCTGTCTGAACTGGGCGTTGACGTGATCGACGATGCGGGTGGCAAATACCACGTGTCGGGCCACGCGAACCGCCCTGATCTGGAAACCATGCACCAGATCGTAAAGCCGCAAATCTTGATCCCAATGCATGGCGAACACCGTCACCTGCGCGAACATGTGAAGGTTGGTAATGCAGCTGGGCTTACGGGTATCGTGGCTGTCAACGGTATGATGATCGACCTGTCAGGCAACGCGCCTAGGGTCGCTGAATACATCGACACAGGTCGGACATATCTCGATGGCACAGTGCAGATCGGCGCAATGGATGGCATCGTGCGCGACCGCATCCGCATGGCGTTGAACGGGCACATGATTGTGACGCTCATCATCGACGAAAACGACGAACCACTAGGCGATCCATGGGTCGAAATCTCTGGGCTTGCCGAAACCGGCCGCAACAACGCAGCCTTGGTCGAAGTCGTCGAAGAAGACCTGAGCCAATTCATCAACCGGGCCAACGCCAAAACTTTGCGTGACGAGGTAAAGCTGGAAAAAGAGCTTAGAACAATCGCACGCCGTTCCGCTCAAGGCGAGATCGGGAAAAAGCCGGAAGTGACGGTGATTGTCAGCCGGTTGGGCTGAGTTTGTGAAGTGGGTGGGTTAAAACCCACCCTACGGTCATTGGTCAGCCGTAGCCTAGAATAGTTTAGTAGTGATGCAGATTCTAATTTAGTTGCAACAGGCCAAGCAAAATCGCGACCCGTATGTTCGGACCATGTGAGGTGAACTCGGAAGAATAGATCTTCTAAGCTCATATGGGCAACGATCACATCGTCGGTGCAATCTGATTTTGCGACAATAACGAGTTAGTCTAGATGTTGCGCGAGTAAATGAGACTGCCCAACTTCATTTCTAAGTTGACTGGTCAGACGCATCGACAAATCGGTGTCGACACTCGACCAATCCGACGCATCTGGAATATTGAGTTGAAGGTGCTCGGGGAGGGAGGGAGTTCAACCCTTCGCCCGTTCCTCAAAGCTGAGTGCGATAAATGCGGGTGTGTCGTCGCCCATACCTACGATAGCAGGACCGTTATCACGTGGCTGGTTGCGGCCGCGGCTGCTGCGAGGCCGTTCTTCGCGTGGCTTTTGCTCGCGCTTGGGCTTTTCTTCGGGTTTCGGCGCGTCGGCTTTTACTTCGGGCTTTGCGTCTTCTGTCTTTTGATCAGACTTGCGGCTACGTGACCGGCGTACGCGTTTTGGTTTTTCGGCGTCTTCGTTTACCTCGGGGGTAGCTGCCGGGGCAGGGGCCGCCTTGGTCGGGATATCCAGACGTGGAATTTCTTCTTTGACCAGTTCTTCGACAGCCGCGAGATTTTTTTCGTCGCGTGATACGCAGATCATGATCGCGGTGCCAGTACGCCCAGCACGGCCCGTACGTCCAATGCGGTGAACATAATCTTCGGCGTGGCTAGGCACATCGAAGTTGAATACATGGGTTACGGCCGGAATATCGAGGCCTCGCGCAGCAACATCTGATGCCACAAGGAACCGCAGCTTGTTGTCACGGAACGCTTCGAGCGTGCGTGTCCGGTGGGCCTGATCCAAGTCACCGTGAATTGGCGCAGCCTCATAACCGTATTTGTTCAGTGATTTTGCAACGATATCGACGTCCGACTTGCGATTACAGAAAATAATCGCGTTTGTGCAGCTATCGCCTTCTTCGTCGATCAGGGCCCGCAGCAGAGCACGTTTTTCGGAAGGCTCTTTACGTTTGTCGGACCCATTGAACACCACAACACCTTGTTTGATGTTCGTGTTTGTTGTCGCCGCGCGGGCCACTTCGACCTTGGCGGGGTTCGACAGGAACGTATTGGTGATCCGTTCGATTTCAGGTGCCATGGTGGCCGAAAAGAACAGTGTCTGACGCGTAAACGGCGTGCGTTTAAAAATTTCTTCGATGTCCGGGATAAACCCCATGTCGAGCATGCGGTCGGCCTCGTCCACGACCATGATTTTCACATCAGTCAGGATCAATTTGCCGCGTTCTAGGTGATCAAGCAGGCGACCAGGGGTCGCGATCAGCACGTCGACACCTTTGTCGATCAACTTGTCTTGGTCTTTGAATGATGTACCACCGATCAGCAGCGCTTTGGTCAGTTTTGTGTATTTGGCATAGGCGTCAAAGTTTTCAGCAACCTGCGCAGCAAGTTCCCGCGTCGGCGCAAGAACAAGTGACCGTGGCATACGGGCACGTGCGCGCCCGCGGCCTAGCAATGTGATCATTGGGAGTGTGAAACTTGCCGTTTTCCCTGTGCCAGTTTGGGCGATTCCAAGAACATCGCGGCCTTCAAGGGCAGGGGGGATGGCCCCAGCTTGAATAGGGGTCGGTGTTTCGTAGCCAGTTTCGGCGACAGCTTTTAGAACCTTGGCGTCAAGGTTCAAGTCTGAGAATTTCGTCATGTGCGTCCTAAGTGTGCGGGTTCGATCCGCATATGTGAAAGGACGCAATTTCCCCAGCGCCCCGGCGTCGACGACCAATATCGTCGACTGAGCGCATACCGAAAAACATGCTTAGGGTCAAGCGAAGCGCCATACCGACTACATTTGGGTAGCAGTCAATCCAGCTCTCGGGTTAGGATTCGACGATAACGGCGTTTTCCAAAATCGCCGCGTTCCATGTCTGGGGATCATGAATGGGTGTCATGTCGCCGCGAAGCGTAATACGTGCCCCTTCTTCAAGTCCCGGAATTGCGGTTTCAAGTGAAACTTGGACGCTTGCCCCGTGACTTGGGTCACCGCAAAACGGGCAAAATCCCATGTCAGAAACAAGCACCAGTTCACGTATATCAGAACCCGGAGTTAACGGCACAGCATAGCCTGTCAAAACCATACCTTCACGCCCGTTCTGGATCGCAGCAGGGAAAGTTTTGTTCACCTGATATGATGTGTCCGTTATGACCTCATCTACGGTGATCCCGCGCAAGAGGTCCCAGTCATCCGCCCAAGCACCTGTGGTGATTGTGGATAGGGCAACGGTTAGAGCAGTGGTGCTTACATTTTTCATGTTCGTCTCGTGCTTGATGCGTTGAACTGTGTACGAAGATCTTACCGGAATACCGATGAATTAAACATCTTTGTCCGTACTATGACAGCGATATTTTGCTGTGCCAACTCACTATCGCGTGCGCGCCCAAGCAGGCGCGCGCTGCGCTTATACCATCATTTCCTTAGTCGCGGTTAGTTCGACGTCTGGATAGTCGCGGCCCACGCGGTCAATGTCCCACTGTAGGCGGGTTAGAAATACCGTGTCCCCGTCGTTATCGGTCGCGATATGCTGTTTGTTTGCGTTCGCAAATTTATCAATTGCGTCTTTGCCGCCGGACACCCAGCGTGCGGACGTGAATTGCGATTGTTCAAAGCGAACTGGCAGCCCGTATTCCATCTCGATTCGACTAGCGAGGACTTCGAACTGAAGCGCGCCAACAACGCCAACGATGAAACCGGAGCCGAAGGTTGGTTTGAACACCTTTGCAGCGCCTTCTTCGGCGAATTGCATCAGCGCCTTTTCAAGGTGCTTGGCTTTCATTGGATCGCCTGCGCGACACGCCTGCAGAAGTTCGGGCGCGAATGACGGAATGCCGGATACGCGAATTTCTTCGCCTTCGGTCAATGTGTCACCAATCCGTAGCTGTCCGTGGTTCGGGATGCCGATGATATCGCCAGCCCATGCTTCCTCGGCGAGTTCACGGTCAGCGGCTAGAAACAGCACTGGGTTGCTGATCGCCATTTGCTTTTTGCTGCGTACGTGCGTCAGCTTCATGCCGCGTTGGAAGTGACCGGATGCAAGCCGTACGAACGCCACGCGGTCCCGGTGTTTTGGGTCCATGTTCGCTTGAACCTTGAACACGAATCCCGCGACCTTGGTTTCTTCGGGGGCGATGTTGCGCGGTTGCGCAGATTGAATTTGCGGTTCAGGGCCGTAGGTGGCCAATCCATCCATCAATTCCTTAACCCCGAAAGAGTTCATAGCAGACCCAAACCAGATCGGTGTCATTGATCCGTTCAGAAGCGCCTCTGGGTCAAGTGTTGGCAGTAATTCCTTGGCCATCTCGATTTCTTCGAGGAACTTTTCAAGCAAATGTGCCGGAACATGTTCGGCCAGTTTAGGGTCATCCAAGCCGCTGATTTGGATGCTTTCAGAAATCTTGTTCCGATCCGCTCGGTCCATCAGTTCGAGCTTGTCACGCAAGATATCGTAACAGCCGATGAATTCACGGCCAACGCCAATGGGCCAAGATGCAGGCGTGACATCAATCGCAAGGTTTTCTTGGATTTCGTCAATGATCTCGAATGTATCGCGGCTTTCGCGGTCCATTTTGTTGCAAAACGTCAAAATCGGCAGGTCGCGCAAACGGCAAACTTCGAACAGTTTTTGCGTTTGGCTTTCAACACCCTTGGCGCCATCAATCACCATGACAGCAGCATCGACCGCCGTCAGCGTGCGATAGGTATCTTCCGAAAAGTCAGAGTGACCGGGCGTATCAACAAGGTTGAAACGATATTTTTCGAAATCAAACGACATTGCGGATGCCGAAACCGAGATTCCGCGGTCTTTTTCCATCTGCATAAAGTCAGAACGGGTCCGTCGTGCTTCGCCTTTTGCACGCACCTGACCCGCCATTTGGATGGCACCACCATACAAAAGGAATTTTTCGGTCAAGGTTGTCTTACCAGCATCCGGATGCGAGATGATCGCAAAGGTGCGGCGGCGGGCAATTTCTGCGGGAAGTTCAGGGCGATTTGTCATGGCAGATGCTTTATGCGTTTGCTGGACAAAGGGCAATCCACAGTGCGCTTAACGATTGCTTTGGATTCGTTCGCTAAGCTGTCTGGATGTTCGATCTAAAACACATTCTATTTTGCTGCATCATGTTGCTGGCTGCCTGTGGCGGGGGCGGCGGGGAAAGCGCGGGAAGCGGGATTGACCCGCGTATCGCCCGGATCGACAGCTATGATGCATTGAATGCGCGTGTGTTGGGGGATCAAAGCATCGGGGCCATCGGTATGTCCATCACCCCAGATGGCGCGCTGCCCGCTACAGGGACTGCGGAGTTTGAGGGTTTCGCTACAATACGTGTTGAAAACCCGGACACACCTCTTGTTCTCTACGGCGATGCGAATGTCGCAATCGGATTCGATGACCACTCAGTGCATGGCGGGATGGATCGTTTCTTCGGGACAAATGCTGACGGGGCTGTCACTGATTACAGTGGTGGGATTGTCATTGATGGTGGGTCTGTCAGTGATGGGCTATCGCTTGAGTACGGCGGAACGCTTGAGGCTGCAGGCGACACTTTGACGTTAAGCGGGACGATGAACGGTGCGTTTTTTGGTGATCCGGTGTCAGCGATTGCTGCCGCCGATTATGAGCCAGAAGGCGCATATAACGGTGCTTCCATTGATGCGACGGTTATTATCGTCGGTGAAGGTTCAGGCGCACCTTAACCGGTCGACGCGCGGCGCAATAAGTTGGCGACATCAAGCTTTGGCACAAGGTTGCCTTGAATTTCATAGCCTTGGTGATTGCGTGGCGTATGATTTTGCAACGCACCGTTTTGTGCAAGGGCGCTTCGGCTTCGTTGGTCGATCAGATGAGACTCTGCTGCGATGCCTTCGGCAAAGATGATATAATGTTCGTCAAAAACAAGTTGAAAATAATCAACAAACCCACCCTTGCGGCGAATCACAGTTGTGTTGTCGATAAGGTGACGCGCTTTGATCAGGACCTCTGCGCGTCCTGCGCCAAGGTAGTCTTCGCGTTGATATACCAATAATCTATGATCGGGGCGCAACACCAAATCGTTTTCGTTGTGCAGCGCGCCTTTGGTGATGACGACAGGCGCAAAGCGACCGGTGGCGCGCAACGTGCATTGGCCAACCATTTTAATCGGCTGCCGTCCGCTGTCGCGTGTCAGTATTTGATCTCCGGCTACAAGACTTTCAATCGGGCGCATTTCACCGCTGCCCATTGTGATCAATGTACCGTGTGCAAACGATCCGCCAGCTGCTTGCGCAAACCGGGTGGTCGCGGAATGCCGTTCGATGCCGATGAGCCTGTAATCTGTCCCAAGCACAAATTCACCCAGCGGGAGGATGTAGATTGCCTTTGCAATGTCATCCGAAACCTCGACTAAAACGAGCGCTTCTTGCGTACCCCCGTCCGGGGCAATCATCGTTAGGCAAGAATCGATATGCACCAAATTATGTGCGCCATGTGCACGGCGCAGCGACTCGCCGTTATCAAGGAGTGATAAATCGGAGCTGCGTGCATGCGGATGTAGCCGGTAGATATCATCCATCACCAAGTCGTCGGCAAATGATATTGTATCACCGATGCGTACGCCTTCGGTTGCCGTAAAATCTTCGGCCATATAGATATCAACGCTAAGTGCATGGTCCGTCATGCTTTACTAGCTACACGCGTATGCCGGTGAATGGAATAGACCCGGCGCGACCGTAGTGCTAGGTCTTTGACAAATCAAATTCGGAGGACATCCCATGGATCTTGGCATCAAAGGTAAACGCGCGCTTGTCTGCGCTTCTTCAAAAGGTTTAGGGCGCGGTTGTGCCGAAGCGCTTGCCGAAGCTGGCGTCAATCTGGTGCTGAATGCACGTGGGGCAGAGGCGCTTGAGGCGACCGCCGCCGAGATTCGTAGTAAATATGACGTGTCGGTCACGACTGTTGCCGCTGACGTGTCTACCGAAGACGGGCGCGCTGCGCTTTTGGCAGCAGCGGGTGATGTTGATATCTTGGTTAATAATGCTGGTGGGCCGCCTCCGGGGGTATGGTCTGACTGGGATCGCGACGATTTTATTGCAGCATTGGATGCGAACATGCTTGCGCCAATTGCGCTGATGAAAGCGTTGATGCCGGGCATGATTGACCGTGGATGGGGGCGCGTTGTGAACATCACATCTGGATCGGTAAAAGCCCCGATTCCACAGTTGGGTTTGTCGAATTCGGCCCGCGCGGGTTTGACCGGCTATGTTGCTGGCACATCGCGTCAGGTTGCGCAGCATGGCGTTAACATCAACAACCTGCTGCCGGGCATTCATGCCACCGATCGCGCCGCGAGCCTAGATGCGGGCGTATCAAAGGCGCAAGGTATCGATATCGCTACCGCAAAGGCGCAGCGCGAGGCAACGATCCCTGCGCGCCGTTACGGTACTGCAGCCGAATTCGGCGCGGCTTGTGCGTTTTTGTGTTCGCAGCATGCTGGGTTTATTGTTGGTCAGAACCTTGTCGTCGATGGTGGCGCGATCAACGCGACGATCTGATGGCGCAGGGCTTCAGCCTAAAAGACCAACTGTTCAATACCGATACTGTTGGACGACTTGGTGATCACTTTGAAAAGGCGGGCGTCTTTGATGCCGCCCCCTTTGTGACGGATGTGATGGCGCAAATCGCCCCGCTAGAGCTGAAGGCACGCATCAATATGATGGCTGACGTATTGGCGGGGTATTTACCGGCCGATTTTAATGCGGCGTCAGACGCGATTTTAGCTGCGTTGCCACCGGCATTAGATCCAACAAAATCGGACGATGATTTCGGCCATTTTATCTATGCACCGTTAGGGGTGTATGTCGAAACACGTGGTATTGAAAACCATCACGAGCGAAGCCTCTATTTACTTGAGCAAATCACGCAGCGGTTTTCGATGGAGTTTTCAATTCGGGCGTTTTTAAACAATCATGAAGCCGCGACGCTTGAGCGGATGCAGGATTGGATTAGTCACGATAGTTATCATGTTCGGCGTTTAGTGTCCGAAGGAACAAGGCCAAAGCTGCCGTGGGGGCAGGGCATCGGGCTTACCTATGATCAGACTTTGCCGCTTTTGGATCAGCTTTACAGCGATAGCACCCGGTTTGTGACACGATCGGTGGCAAACCATTTGAATGACATTACAAAAAAAGACGGTGCTTTGGTGGTTGATCGTCTAGACGCATGGCAAGCGGCACGTGGGCAGGTAAAGTCCGAGCTTGATTGGATACGCAAACACGCGTTGCGTGGATTGATCAAGTCAGGTGACCCCGCAGCTATGGTGCATCTTGGATATTCGCCAAATGCAAAAGTGACGGTGTCTGATTTTTCTATTGTACCTAGAGTTGTGACTGTCGGCGACACTGTTGACGTTTCACTTAATATAACTGCCGAAGAGAACACGCCGTTGATCGTCGACTATGTGATCGATTTTGTAAAATCGAATGGCAAGACAGCGCCAAAGGTTTTTAAGCTCAAGCAGTTGGAAGTCAAAGCGGGGCAGACCGTATCGATCTCCAAGAAACACAAGTTCAAAGGGGATGCGACGACGTTCCGTCTTTATCCCGGTGCGCATCGCATTCACTGTCAAGTAAACGGGCGTGTTGTGCAAAGCCTTGATTTCGATCTGCGAAGCTTGCCCTAACACGCATCGCTTGTTAGGTGCGGAAAATCCAAATGTTTCAGTCAGGGATAACCCCCCTTCCATGCAAGCCCCCCGCCTAGAGATCAAAAATATTGTCAAATCATTTGGCGGCCGTCGGGTTGTTGATGATGTAAGTCTTCATGTAATGCCGGGCCAGGTGACCTGTCTTTTGGGGCCGTCTGGTTGCGGCAAATCAACGACGCTCCGCATTATCGCGGGCGTCGAAATGCAAGATACTGGCACGATCCATGTTGATGGGCAGTTAGTGTGCGACACGATTCACCGGGTGCCACCCGAAGGGCGGTCAATCGGATTAATGTTCCAAGATTTTGCTCTGTTCCCTCATTTGAGCGTGGGGCAAAATGTCGCTTTCGGTCTTAAGAAGGGCCGTGACGTTGGTGCCCGCGTGCAAGAGCTTTTGAACAAAGTGGGCATGTCGCGCTACATTGATGACTACCCGCATCAGTTGTCTGGCGGTGAGCAGCAGCGTGTCGCGTTAGCGCGCGCATTGGCACCGCGTCCCCGGATTATGTTGATGGATGAACCGTTTTCAGGTTTGGATGACCGCCTGCGCGACGATATCCGTGATGAAACGCTCGAAGTGTTAAAAGGTGAAGGTACCGCCGTTCTGCTCGTTACACATGAACCCGGAGAAGCGATGCGCATGGCTGATGAAATCGCGCTTATGCGGGACGGTGAAATTGTTCAGCAGGGTGCGCCGTATAATATCTACAACACGCCAGTAGATTTAAAGTCTGCCTCATTCTTTAGTGATATCAATGTTATAAGGGGTGAAGTTAAGGGCGCTTTGACTGAAACACCTTTCGGCCAGTTTCTTGCGCCGGGTGTGCCCGATGGTACGGCTGTTGATATTGTTATCCGCCCCCAACACTTAAAAATTGACTTTGACCGCGGTGGGCGTGGACCCAACCCAACCTCGGTTGATGGCACGGCTGCGCGCTGCGTGGTCGAACGCGCACGGTTTATTGGTGCATCGAGCCTTGTTGAGTTTCGAATGGATCATGATGGCTCTGTGCTGAAAGCGACCGTTCCATCTGTGTTTTTGCCAAAGCCGGGTACCCCCCTTTGGTTGATGATCCGGCGCGATCGATGTTTCGTGTTTCCGGTTGGGTGAACGATAGCTACATAGATAGTCGGAGTGGTTCAGGCATAGCCAATTTTACCGCGTCATTATATGTGATAAAGGCCCATCTTAAATTAAGACTGTTGGCGTGTAGAAGGGGCTTATTTGGTATGTCTAATCCGGAAATTGGGTATCAGCCCGATATTATCGAAGAGTTTCGGACCGCAAACGTTAAGGGACAGCCTACTTCACTCAATATGCACTATTTCAAGGCGAAAGGGACCGGTCCATCGCCGGTGTTTGTTTGGCTTCACTCTGGCGGTTTTCGAACTGGACGCATCTCTCATAAAACCCATCGGATGTTAGCACGCTGGTTGACAGCGGCTAATATTTCCGTGGTTTTTCCCGAGTATCGACTGAAATCACGTCCAAGAGATTTGACAGATGTATCGAGACAAGGTCTGGAGGCATTGGAGATCTATGCGCGTCCCGATTTTCCAGGTGGCTTTCGTGGTGCCGCAGCGATGGCCGCTTTGGAAGATGCTATCGCTTTCTTAGCGTGGCTCGAGAGTAAACGAGATGAGTACGCATTTTCAGGGCCGATTGTGTTGGGGGGAAGTTCAGCCGGGGCGATCACTGCATTAAACGTGGTCTATCTTGCTCCGTTGCTTGAAATGACTAAGCAAGAAGTTGGAGGCGTAATATCCTGTTCTGGCGGATACGCGTATTCGCTAACGCCACCACTGGTGACCACTCCAGTGTTTGCTCTTCATAACCCGTCAGACCCAAGAGTACCCTCTCAGCCTATCATCGATCTTGCGAGTAAAAATTCGACAATAGAATTGATGTTGTCGGACCAGAACCATCATGGTTCTTGGAGCCTATCACCAAATGAAGCACGCCATAAAGCTTTTGCGCGTATGATTGGTAAAGTACGTGAATTCAGTGGTGTGAATGCGGCATAGCCGTGTTCAGTTTTATAACAGCTAATGAGGCTTTGCCCCTGACTAGCTGGAAGTCACTTCGAACCGGCGACCAAAATGTGATTTATGTGATACGCGCTTTGCTTATTCTTGCTGCGCGTCCACCGCGTCGTTTTGTTATTTTGCCTGCGCGGCTTGGTAAATCTGTCATGATTTGGTGACGGGCTGCGGGTGTCATTTGTAACCATGATCCAATTTCGTCGATGCTCCGAAGGCAGCCAGTGCAGAGCCTGCTTTCGGGGTGAATGACGCAAATTTTAATGCAGGGGCTTTCGATTTCATTGCGTGACCAGACGCCATCAGTATCATCTGGTCCGCTCATGATGCGTTCCTTAGATTCGCGAGCCTATCCAACATGCCTTGTAGAATATATCCGGCGGCCACGTGATCAATGACCTCGCTGCGCCGTTTGCGTGATGTGTCAGCTTCCAGCAAGGCGCGTTCGGCTGCGACCGTGGATAAGCGTTCGTCCCAATAGGTGATTGGCAAATCAGTGAGGCGTTCTAAATTGCGTGCAAACGCACGTGTTGCTTGGCAGCGCGGCCCCTCTGAGCCGTCCATATTCATTGGTAACCCTAAAACGATCCCTTTGATCTGGCGCGCCGTCGTTATCTCAAGCAGCTTTTCCGCGTCGATGCCAAATTTCTTACGTTTGATGGTTTCAAGCGGCGTGGCGACGTTCTTCATCAAGTCGGATACGGCGACACCGATTGTGACAGTTCCCAAATCCAGCCCTGCTATCGCCCCGAAGTCGGGGATGGCTGCGGCGAATTCCTGAGGCGTCTCACAGATCATTCTTGTATTCCTGCTTGCTCAGCTGCGTTGCGCAGCACTTCCATCGCCGCGTCGTTCGCACCAAATACATCTTGCGCCTCAACCCAGATGCCTCGGGCTGCATCCTGGTCGCCCAATACGCTATATGCTGTGATCAGTCGCGCCCAATCTGATGGTGATCCGCCTTCGTTTGCAAGCCGCGCTAATAAGCTTGCGACCATGCCTGCAATCATGGCGTCACGATCGGCTTGTGACATGTCTTGGGCGTTTGCGATATCAGCGACAGATGGGCCGCGCACTTCGGGTAGGGTGTAATCGACACCTGCGCGGAATGCGGCGCCTTCGATTTGAGAACGCGCTGACGCGACATGAAAATTCTGCGCGTCGCCGTTTTCAGCAATGTCACGCCACAGTCGATACGCGAAATCAGGGCGGTCGGTCTGATTATATAACGCACCAAGGTAATAACGCCCTGCGATATTCTGATCGTCGCGACCTAATATTTGGCGGATGGTTGTTTCTGCTTCGGGTGAAATCAGGCCGTTGGCTGCTGCAACTTGCAAGTCAACAAGGCGTTGTAAATCATCCGTTGATGCGTTTCCTGTGATCGAAATCAGGTGCTCTTGGGCGCGTGCCGCCGCTGCGAAATTACGCAGTTCTGCTTCGTGAAAGGCAAGGCGCGACCAAACTTCAGTGTCGTTTGGTCGTGTGGGAGCGATGACACGCAATTTTGCAATTGCATCAAGGTATTCTTGGGGCACTTCAACCGGGGCAGCTACAGGGGCTTTGGATTCAAGCTCAGCTTGTGAGGGGCGGTTTGCGCGCATTTCTTGGCTGGCCGCCAGACGTGCTTTAAGAGGTAAGTCACCATATCCTGGCGCGCCGAGGCTTGCGTAAATGCCGAACGCCGACACTGCTATCAACGCGACGCAGCTATAGATAATCATCGGGCGCGACTGCGTTGATGTTTGCGCAGGGCTTTCTGACTTGCTCGCGGCGAGCAGGCGGCGTGCGACCTCTGCGCGGGCGCGTTCGGCTTCATCAGCAGGCAACACACCACGTTCAAGATCGCGTGCGATCTCAGAAAGTTGGGCCTTATATACTGCAATATCGGGGTTTTCAGTGTTGATGGAGGGCGCACGTTTCATCGGCGCGGTCAAAACACCCGCGACACCTAAGGTTAGCAGTCCGCAAATTAGCCAAAAAATCATTATATTCCACCGATAGCGTTCGGTCTGACATAGCGGCCAGTGGCCTTGCTGAAAAGGGGCTGCGGTGTACTGGCGACTGAGGCGAAATGCCCTATGTCGTAAAATGACGGTCAGACGCCGCACATAGTATCCTCTTGGTTCTGCGATGCATACAGATAGAATGTAAGCCAAGGATCTGACCAAACTAGGGAATCGATGATCGCATGAAACGTTATTCCGCCTTTGCCATCACCCGCGAAGCTATGCGCCAGCACACCGGTTGGGACCGGGCCTGGGCCAAGCGTGAACCCAAAAAGAAATACGATGTAATTATCGTTGGGGCAGGTGGCCATGGTCTGGCGACGGCCTATTACCTTGGTAAGAACTTTGGCATCACGAATGTTGCGATCTTGGAAAAGGGCTGGCTTGGTGGCGGGAATACCGGCCGGAATACAACGATTATTCGTTCCAATTACCTCCAAGACCCATCCGCCGCGATCTATGAAAAGTCCCGCAGCCTATATGAGACCATGTCGCAGGACCTGAACTATAACGTCATGTTCAGCCCGCGTGGCGTGATCATGCTGGCGCAAACCCAGCACGAAATTCGTGGCTATCAGCGGACAGCGCAGGCGAATGCGCTGCAGGGCGTGAAAACAGAATGGATCGGTCCGCAGCGCGTCAAAGAACTGTGCCCGATCATGAATATCGATGGACCGCGTTACCCTGTTCTAGGTGGCTTGTATCAGGAACGTGGCGGAACGGCCCGCCATGATGCGGTCGCGTGGGGCTATGCGCGTGCCTGTTCTGACATGGGCATGGATGTCATTCAGCAATGCGAAGTAACCGGCGTTCGCCAAGAAAACGGCAAGGTCGTTGGTGTCGATACCAGCAAGGGGCCGATTGATTGCGATAAACTGGGTATGGTCGTGGCGGGTCACGCCAGCGTACTTGCCGAGAAGGCCGGTTTCCGACTGCCTATGGAATCAGTCGCGCTTCAGGCGTTGGTGTCAGAGCCGATCAAACCCTGCATGGATGTCGTTGTGATGGCGAACACCGTCCACGGCTATATGTCCCAGTCCGACAAAGGTGAGATGGTTATTGGCGGCGGTACAGACGGTTATAACAACTACACGCAACGCGGGTCGTTCCACCACATAGAGGAAACCGTACGCGCTTTGGTCGAGACATTCCCAATGATATCGCGGCTTAAGATGCTGCGCCAGTGGGGGGGGATCGTCGATGTAACGGGTGACCGCTCGCCGATTCTTTCAAAAACGCCGGTCGATGGTATCTTTGTGAACTGCGGCTGGGGCACCGGCGGGTTCAAAGCAATCCCTGGGTCGGGCTGGGCCATGGCCGAGCTGATGGCCAAGGGACAATCACCACTGACCGACGAATTCAGCATGTTCCGCTTCCGTGAAGGCAAGTTCATTGATGAAAGCGTTGCGGCCGGGGTTGCTCATTGATGACGCATAGTCCGTCAGTCATAAAAAACGGCATTCCTATGGCATCCATAAACCACGCGGCGGGTTTTGGCTTACCTGTGGTTGCGTATTCGGCTGTGAATAGCCAAAATTTCGCGGGGAATTTCGCGTATCTTTCAATGTTCAGCGGGATCAGCAAAGTAGACGCATCACAGCAAGGAGATGCGACATGCTTGATTTTACAAAAAAACCTCGGCGCAGCCGCGGCGGTTTTTCTTTCTTCTTCGGCGTGGGCATCGCGTTTGCTGCGATGCTTGCCGTCATTTTTGCGATGGGCCAAGCCTCTGCACAGGCCGCTCCCCACGGTCCTGCGCCGATCTACCCCATCACTGTGTCTACGCTTGACGGCACGCCTGTCTCTTCAGGAGCAGGCACCTTTTAACTACTCTCATACTTCTTCCCAAGTCGTGAAAGGCGGGCGCAGCAATGCGTTCGCCTTTTGCTCGTGGGTTCTGCGTCCGACCCTAAATACCGAGGCTTCGCTATGCTAATCTTGCATTGTCCCTATTGCGGCGTTGATGCCGATGAAACTGATCTACATGCAGGCGGCCAAGCGCACCTGAAACGCGAAGGGCCGGGATCGTCGGACGAGGCATTCGAAGATTACCTGTTTATGCGCGAGAACCCAAAGGGCGTCCATTTCGAGCGCTGGCGTCATGTCTATGGCTGCGGCAAGTGGTTTCACGCAGCACGCTGCACATCAACGCTAGAGGTGTTCGGAACCTATCCGGCCCAAACCCTAGAGCCACCACAAGACATCAAAGACAAGATCTCTGGGACGCGACCCGGCTGGTCATGGGGGATTTTTAAATGAGCACCCGTCTGGCCGGAATGGGCCGTTTGATTAATAATAACAAAGCGGTATCGTTTACCTTTAACGGAAAGCACTTGCGTGGGTTTGAGGGCGATACGCTTGCGTCGGCATTGCTGGCGAATGACCAGATGCTGATGGGCCGTTCGTTTAAATATCACCGTCCGCGTGGCGTTGTGGCCTCTGGTGCCGAAGAACCAAACGCCTTGGTGAACCTTGGTGAAGGCGGGCAGTTTGAACCGAACCAGCGCGTCACCACGACAGAGCTGTTCGACGGTCTAACCGCGACCTCACAGAACCACTGGCCGAGCCTCGAGTTTGACGTCGGCGCGATCAACACTGCTTTCTCTCGGTTTTTGCCGGCTGGGTTTTACTACAAAATGTTCATGTATCCGCGTGCGTTTTGGAAACATGTCTATGAACCGATCATCCGCCAGTCCGCTGGTTTGGGCAAAGCCCCGAAAGATCGCGATAGCAGCACCTATGAACATTTCCATGCGCATGTCGATGTATTGGTCGTTGGCGGTGGTATCGCTGGGCTTGCTGCGGCGCTTGCTGCGGGTGAGCGTGGCGCTCGTGTTCTGTTGGTTGAACAGGGTGCATATTGGGGTGGCCGTGCGGTAGTTGATACGCCAAAGATCGACGATTTACCTGCAGAGGAATGGATTAACAGCACCATTCAAGCACTTGAAAGTATGTCAAATGTTGACATGCGTTTGCGCTGCATGGGGGCGGGTGTCTATGACCATGGTTATGCCTTGGCCTATGAACGTCTTACAGATCACACGCCAGAGGTCGAAGGTCCACGCCACCGTTTGTGGCGCATTCGCGCAAAGCAAATTGTGACAGCAACTGGCGCGATTGAACGTCCACTATCGTTCGCGGGCAATGACATACCCGGCGTGACCTTGGCTGCTGCCGTGCGCGACTATGTTGTGAACTATGGCGTGTCGCTCGGCGACCGTACTGTGGTTGTGACGAATAACGACGACGCCTACCGGACGGCGATTGTGCTTAAGCGAGCGGGGCTAGATATCCCAGCGATCATCGACGCCCGCGCTGAGGCGGAAGGCCCGTTGATTGATGAGGCGCGCAACCTTGGTATCCGCGTTGAGCTTGGCAAAGGCATTGCCAAAGTCAAAGGCGGCAAACGCGTGAAATCGGTTGGTCTTTGTGCCCAAGCTGGTGAAGGCGCGATCCTTGAGGAAATCGAATGTGATTGCGTCGCGATGTCGGGTGGTTGGTCGCCTGTCGTGCACCTTTGGTCACATTGCGGCGGTAAACTCGTGTGGGATGCAGGTCAGGTTATGTTCCGGCCCGACCATGAAAAGCCGCCAACAGGTGCTGATGGGCAGCCATTTGTGAACACTGCCGGTATCGCGAACGGCCACCTATTCACGGCCGAGGCGGTTGCCGATGGCTGGGCAGCTGGTCGCGCAGCGGCCAAGGCGGCAGGTCACGCAAAACGTGGTGGCCAAGCCCCGATGGGCGAAGATATCGAGGAAGGTCCGATTTCTGCTGTTTGGCTGATGCCGCAGGGTGCTAAACACGCGTTACGATCTAAGGCGTGGTTGGATTTCCAGAACGACGTTAAGGTTTCCGATGTTCAGCTTGCTGCGCAAGAAGGTTTTGAAAGTGTCGAGCATGCAAAGCGCTATACCACGCTGGGCATGGCCACGGATCAGGGCAAGCTAAGCAACATCAACGGTCTGGCGATCCTGTCGAAATCGTTGAATGCGGATATCCCCAATGTGGGGACGACGACGTTCCGTCCGCCTTATACGCCGATCTCTATGGGGGCGATTACAGGTGCTGCGCGCGACGAGCTGTTCCAGCCAATCCGGAAAACCCCTGTTTCTGACTGGGCCAATGCAAACGGCGCAGATAATGAACCCGTCGGCCAATGGCGCAGGCCCTATACCTATCTGCGTGGCGAAGAAACGGTGCATGACGCCGTGAACCGTGAGGTGCGCAATGCCCGTGAAAACGTTGGGCTATTGGATGCGTCAACGCTTGGTAAGCTGATCGTCAAAGGCCCAGATGCGGGCAAATTCCTTGATCTGATGTACACCAACATGATGTCCACGTTGCCTGTCGGTAAATGCCGGTATGGTCTGATGTGTTCTGAAAACGGGTTCTTGATGGATGACGGTGTCGTTGTTCGGATGGATGACAACACGTGGCTATGTCACACGACGACCGGCGGCGCCGAACGCATTCACGCCCATATGGAAGACTGGCTGCAGTGCGAATGGTGGGACATGCAGGTCTATGTGGCCAATGTGACCGAACAATACGCTCAGATCGCGGTCGTCGGTCCCAAGGCGCGCAAGCTCTTGCGTAAACTGGGTGGCGATATGGATCTGTCGGCTGAGGCGCTGCCATTCATGCAGTGGAAGGCCGGAAAAATCGGCGCATTTGACGCGCGTGTTTTCCGGATCAGTTTCTCGGGTGAATTATCTTACGAGGTCGCTGTGCCTGCCGGGCAGGGTGCTGCGTTCTGGGACGCACTGTTTAAGGCAGGAGAAGAGTTCGGCGTGATGCCTTACGGTACCGAAGCGCTGCACATTATGCGTGCTGAAAAAGGCTTTATCATGATCGGGGATGAGACTGACGGGACCGTGATCCCGCAGGATTTGAACCTAAATTGGGCGCTATCCAAAAAGAAAGAAGACTACATTGGCAAGCGTGCACACACACGCAGCCATATGGCTGATCCAAATCGGTGGAAACTGGTAGGCTTGGAAACTGTCGATGGGTCTGTCTTGCCTGATGGCGCTTATGCGATTGCCGAAGGCGACAACGAAAACGGCCAACGCAATACACAAGGCCGCGTAACATCGACCTATTATTCACCAACCCTAAATAAGGGGATCGCTATGGGGCTTGTCCATAATGGCCCTGATCGCATGGGCGAGGTGATTGAATTCAACAAGGTTGACGGCACAACCATAGCCGCAAAAATCGTCGATCCGGTGTTCTACGATAAAGAAGGGGAAAAGCAGAATGTCTAATGCAGTCAGCGCATTGAATGGCAAAGTTGCCCCAGGCGAGGTCACAATCCGCGAGGCGGGCCTGCGTGGCATGATCACGCTGCGCGGCGATCTGTCCGACAGCAAACTGAAATCTGTCTGCACCGGACTTTCTGGTGTCGATTTACCTATGCCCGGCCACGCGAACTGCGTTGGTGAAAAGGGGCTTTGCTGGATGTCACCCGATGAAATGCTGGTCCTCGTGCCATATGCCGAAGTCGACGCCGCGTTGGAATTGATCGCAAAGAACCTGAAAAAGAAACACCATCTGGCAGAAAACGTGTCTGATGCGCGTGCGCTGATCTTTGTTGAAGGAGAATATTCACGCGACATGATAGCAAAATTGGCCCCTGTCGACTTGCATCCAGACGTGTTTCAACCCGGCAGTTTTCGACGCACGCATCTCGGCCAAGTGGCCGCTGCCTTTTGGATGCGGGACGTCGACACGTTTGAGGTCATTTGCTTTCGATCCGTTGCGGATTATGCATTCAATCTGCTTGAGACCTCTGCAAAGGCGGGGGCCGTGGGGCACTTTAATGCAAGGTAAATCAGACTATTGCAGGGAGTCATATGTGGCACGTGCTGCATTGACCTTTTGCAGGTTTGTGCAGGTCCAACTATATATCGCGCGGTAGGGTTCAAGTAACGACATGCCTAGCGGCGTTAGCGCGTATTCGACAGCGACAGGGGACGTGCTGCGCACAGTCCGCGAAATAATCCCATTGCGTTCCAATTTGCGCAATGTCTGCGTCAGTGATTTTTGTGATACGCCTTCAAGACAGCGTTTTATACCGTTGAAGCGGTGCGGACCGGTATCGAGTACTGATAAAATCATCATCGACCATTTGTCTGCAATTTCTGCAAACAACAGACGGTTAGGGCAATCTACGGTGAAATGTTTGGTCTCGGTGTTATCTTTGGGCATATGGTTTCCTCGAGTAAACCTAGTGAACCATTAGTGCCTAATTGAAACTAAGTCTATAAAATATACTTAGGCGTTGTAGATCATATGGAGTAGATCAAATGACGCTTGATAACCCAGCAACAACAGCGGATGTAGCGCCGCTTTTTAAACCATTTAAAAATGGATCGCTTGAACTAAAAAACCGAATTGTCATGGCGCCGATGACACGTGGCATGGCGCCAGACGGTGTCCCCGCGCAACAAAACGCTGATTACTATGCACGCCGCGCTGCGGGCGGCGTAGGGCTTATTTTATCCGAAGGGACGGTTATTGATCGCCCCGTTTCACGCAATGAACCGGGAATTCCTTTTTTTCATGGTGACGCTGCGTTGGCGGGTTGGAAAACTGTTGCTGATGCCGTGCATGCGGCGGGTGGCCGTATTGGCCCGCAGATTTGGCATACGGCCACCGCGCCCAGCTCTAGCGGATGGGAAGCGGATGCCCCGATGGAAAGCCCATCGGGTCTGTTTGCGCCGGGTAAACCAAGCGGCAATGTCATGACTGAAAAGGATATCGAAGATACGATCGCAGCATTCGCAAGCGCCGCCGCTGATGCAAAGCGTTTGGGCTTTGACGTGGCTGAACTTCATGCGGCGCACGGGTATTTGATTGACCAGTTTTTCTGGGAAGGCACAAACCAGCGTGAAGATGGATGGGGCGGTAAAACCTTGGCCGAACGGTCCCGTTTCGCTGTTGAAGTTGTCAAAGCCGTTCGCGCGGCCGTTGGTCCAGATTTTCCTGTAATTTTACGCCTGAGCCAGTGGAAACAACAGGATTACGCGGCGCGATTGGCGGCAACACCTGATGAACTGGAAGCATGGCTTGCGCCATTGTCAGACGCAGGCGTTGATATATTCCACTGTTCACAGCGTCGGTTCTGGGAGCCTGAATTCGCAGATATCGATGGCGAAGATGGTTTGAACTTTGCTGGTTGGGCCAAGAAAATCACAGGAAAGCCGACGATTAGCGTTGGCTCGGTCGGGCTGGACGCCGATTTCTTTAGCGCCTTTTCTGGTGGTGGTTCAGCGAATGTTGGGATCGAGAAGCTATTGACCCGACTGGATCGTGACGAATTCGATTTAATCGCGGTTGGACGCGTGTTGCTGAGCGACCCAGAGTGGGCCGAGAAGATCCGGACAGGTGATACGGCTTCGTTGTTGGGTTTTGATCCGAGCGATCTGGGCAAACTAACCTAAGCCATAAACACATAAGGGGTGCCGCAATTGATGTGGCACCCCATACTATGAAAGTCGTGTTTGGTTTCGCCCCGAGACGATAAGAACAAGCAATGCCAGCGTCGCCCATACTGTTGAAAGCAAGATCACGGTGCGAAAACCTGAAAATTGCGCCACAAGCCCCATCATAGGGCTCGCAATGAGACCACCTATGTACAGGCTGTTCATATATAATGACGTCGCCCGGCCAAGGCGATCACCTGCAAAGCTTTGAATGTAGAGCAACCCGACGGCGGCGAAGATGCCGTAGTACAACCCCTCTAGTGATGCGCCGATAACGAGGTGCGACAGTGACTGAACGTTTGCCAATGTGATAAATGCGCTGATAGCGACGACTGCTGCGACACCAAGACAGCGCCTGACACCCAAGTTCGTAATTAACCAAGGTGTCGATAGGATTGCTAGAATTTCAATGAACGTCTTTATCGAAAACGACAGGCCAGCCGCATAAACCGGGAGTCCCGCCTCGCGGATATAGAACAATGGCAATGAACTTGTGGTTGCCGAATGTGCGAGCGAAAAAAGAAGACACACGCCTGCTGCAGTCCACATCGCTTTGGCATTGTCAGACAGGCTTCCAACATCTGTTGACGGGTCTTTGATCCGCGATTGCTTTACGAAATCGCTCGGCATGACCTTCCACCATAGGGTGGCCCAAACGGCTGTCAGCACGAGCGCGCTGATCATAACATAGCGTGCACCAAACGCGCCTGCGATCAGAAAGGTGACGGCCGGGGCGATCATCCAACCAAGTGATGTTGTTGCACGCAGGTAGGAATTGTAACGCGCGATGTCCCATGCGTTTTGTTCCGCACTTAGGCGACCAAAGCTGTACATGGTCGACACCGCAGCGTTTGATAACGCAAAACATGGGGCGCAGATAATTATCAATACGACGTAGGTTTCAAAAACCAGCATCACAGATAATGCAAAGCCGAATGCCAATATTGATGTCAGAATCAGTGGGGCGATGCGCCTGCCGTTATCGATCCATTCACCATAAATGCGGTTTACAACCACCGTCAAACTTAGGGTCAACATGGCGTAGATGCTGATCAACCATGGGTCTTTGCCCAATACTTCGACAATGTATACACCCATAAATGGGATAAGCGATGCGGTGCATAAAGTGCCGGATAACAATAGAAGAAGAATAAAAACTGCGCGCGGGCTTTTGAAGCTAATCATACATTTGCCTGCTATCCCCGGATTGTAACAGCTGTGCAACATGGTCAATCGCGTGATGAATGTGCTTTAATGAACAAGGTGCTGTGAACAACCACTTCTAGCAGCTCTAGCCCTTGACGTTGCGCCGCTATGTGACATGTATCATTGCATCCTGTCCTCAACACAGAAAGTTAAGACAATGGCTTTTACACTCCCTGATCTTCCATATGCTCACGACGCACTTGCGGCGAAAGGCATGTCTGCAGAGACGCTGGAATTCCACCACGATCTGCACCACAACGCCTATGTCACCAACGGTAACGCAGCGATTGCTGGCACCGAATGGGATGGCAAGACTCTCGAAGAGATCATCGTAGGCACCTACAACGCGACATCTGTTGCGCAAAACGGTATCTTCAACAACATCTCGCAGCTTTGGAACCACAACCAGTTCTGGGAAATGATGGGCCCAGACGGCAACGCGATCCCAACCGAGCTTGAAAAAGCATTGGTTGAAAGCTTTGGCTCTGTTGAAGAGTTCAAAAAACAGTTCAGCGCTGCGGGTGCTGGTCAGTTCGGTTCAGGTTGGGCTTGGTTGGTTAAAGACACTGATGGCGCTCTGAAAGTGACAAAGACTGAAAACGGTGTGAACCCACTTTGCTTTGGTCAGACTGCGCTGCTTGGTTGTGATGTGTGGGAGCACTCATACTACATCGACTTCCGTAACAAGCGTCCAGTTTACCTGACCAACTTCCTAGATAACTTGGTCAACTGGGAAAACGTTGCAGGCCGCCTGTAACACTATCCTGACAAGCTGATTTGAAGGCCCGTCACGCATCGCGTGGCGGGCCTTTGTCTTGAAAACGCGCAAGCGCATACATATATATTTGGCTAGACCATTAATAACTAAACCTATTTCCGCGCAGGCCATGCGCATCTAGCCACGCGTCGCTGCATTCAGCAGGCGAACGCGCCCACCGACAACCGGCAAGAGGATCACTACGAATGCTTTCGTAGAGTCGATTTTTTTGCGTGCCGTGACAAAACCGATCTTTTGAAAGGAAACCAATTTGATTTTATTGCGCAGCTTGCCTCTGTCACTATCCATTTTGTGGCGCTTTTTACTCGTGATGCCGCTATGGGTTCTGTTTTATACAGTTATTACTGCTTTCACCGTCTTTGGCAGTCTCATGCTGATTGGTAGCAATATGATTGTGACCGTTTTCGCGCTCATAATTTTTCCGTTTGCGACGATGGCGATCATATACATTCTTTCGATGCATCCTTACCTGATTGGTATTCGAATTGGCTTGCAGGTTCTGGGTTTTAAAACGGACCCATCGCAAAAGCGGTTGCTTATCGGGGCCACTGGCTATGGTTTGCTTGAAGCAATCGTAGCGTTCATTTTTACAGCATTTCTGTTCGCGGGCTCCTTGATTTTGCTACAAAGCGAGGTTGGACTGGCTGCAGCTTTGAACGTTGACCCAACGCTTGATCCCATCGCGACCCTATCCCATGAATTGGCATTTGGTGCGCTGACGCTGCTTTCGTTTCTAAGTGCTGTTGCTGTAATGGCGTTGCGTGCGGCGATCCTTCCTGCGCTGGCAAGTTTCGCAGCGGGACGTAGTCCCAATCGCGTTTCTTATTCGCCGGTAGATGGATTTGGGGCAAACTTTGTTATGATGATGCTGTTGATGCTGATGATCACCGGGATATCTGCCGTGATCATTCCGTTTGCGGGGGATGCTTCTGAATATCTGGGGCTGATCAATCTGTTGACCAATGAGCTGGGAGAGGTTGTCCTGTTCGTCTTTGGTGATAAAGATGTGTCGTTCACGATGCTCCATGCGTTTATAATTTGTGGGGCGATTATCGTATCGGTTTGGCTGTTTTGTCTACAATGCGCAGGGGCCGCACTTAGCTATGCAAGCCGGGCGGACCAAAGCATTTTGAACCGCAAAGTCGCCGTTCAAGCCCAGCAAGCACGTTCCGAGGATATTGGTGAATTGCTACGGTCACGGATGCAAAAACATCAAAAATAGTGTACAATATTTGAACAGGGGGGAACGGTTTCATCCAACTCCCTTGTGGACAATGTTTTGGCGCCGTGGGACACAATTGCATCTGCTATTGAGGCTGCAATGACTGGTCCGACTTTACCCGAAATTCAAACGGCTGCTGACCTATTGTCTGGCTCCCTTATTCATACACCAATCCTACCGCTTGCGTCCGCGCGTTGGGAAGGTATTTTGCCCGACTGCGCAAGCATGACGGTCAAGCTAGAGCTGTTTCAGCAGGCGGGTTCGTTCAAGGCGCGTGGTGTCTATTTGGGGCTTAGCCGACTGGATGGCGCCCAGCGCGCTGCTGGTGTGGTTGCTGCAAGTGGCGGGAACCATGCGCTTGCTGTGTCTTGGGCTGCGCAGGCTGCAGGTGTTGATGCGTTGATATGTATGCCGCGTGCGGTTGACCCGTCCCGTATTCAAGGTTGTGAGGCCTTGGGTGCCACTGTTCAGTTATACGATGACATGGCAGCCGCCTTTGCCGCGATGAACGATGCTGCCGACGCGGGGCGTACTTTGATGCATCCGTTTGAAGGTGAACATATGACGCTTGGCTCTGCGGTCTGCGGGGCCGAATACCATGCCCAAGCCCCACAGATTGATACCTACGTCGTACCCATTGGGGGTGGGGGCCTGATTAGCGGGATGTCCTGCGCGATCAAACAGTTGAACCCGAAGGCGAGCGTCATTGGTGTTGAACCATTCGGCGCGGATAGCATGTATCGCAGTTTTGAGGCAGGCACACCCGCGACACTGGATCGGGTCGATACCATCGCCGATAGCCTAGGTGCGCCCTATGCAATGCCATATTCCTATAGCGTCGCGCGGGCAAATGTGGACCAGATCGTGCGTGTCGAAGATGCTGAACTGCTAAATGCGATGAACCACTATCAACGGATCCTGCGGATCACGGCTGAACCGGCCTGCGCTGCGTCGCTTGCTGCTGTGCTGGGGCCGTTGCGCGATGATCTGGCTGGACGGCATGTTGGGATTATCGCTTGTGGGTCGAATATCTCGATTACCCGGTATGCTGCGTTGATGGGTGATCTTGCGCAATGACCGACACGGTCAAGGGCATCATCGCAATTGTTGCGACCTGCGTGATCTGGGGGCTATCCCCGATCTATTACAAAGCATTGTCACATGTACCCCCGCTAGAGGTGCTATCGCATCGCGCGCTTTGGTCGTTCCTGCTGTTCGCGGTGATATTGATCGTGCAGCGCCGGTTTGGTCAGATGTTTAGCCTGATCCGCGAACAACCTGTACTGATGGGGCTGGCCGCGCTGATGATTTCCGCGAATTGGTTTCTGTTCATTTTATCGTCGCAGATTGATCGGTCGACTGAGGCGAGCGTGGGGTATTACATCTATCCGCTGCTATCGGTGTTGATCGGGCGCTTTGTCTTGTCAGAGCCGCTAAGCCCGCTGAAATGGATCGCAATTGGCTTGGTCTTTACTGCGGTGACGGTACTGACCCTTGGGCTTGGCGTTGTTCCGTTTGTGGCGCTTTCACTGGCTGTGACATTCGCGATCTATGGGCTGATCAAGAAGGGCGTCTCGGCAGGGCCAGTTCTAACGGTCGCGACAGAAGTCACGCTGGTGCTGCCCTTGGCAGTTATCTGGCTAGCGGGCGTGCATTTTGCTGGGTTCGAAGGGTTTAAGCCGACCACAGGCGGGGCGTTCGGCAGTAACTGGCGTGATAGTATCTTGCTGATCTGCGCGGGGCCGATCACGTCGATCCCGCTACTGATGTTCAGCTATGGCGCGCGCCGGGTGTCGATGGCGACAACAGGCATCGCGTTCTACATCAACCCGACCCTCCAGTTCTTGGTCGCCGTGCTGATCTTTGCGGAGCCATTCGGCACCGTGCACATGATCGCATTCCCAATGATCTGGGCAGCGGTGGTTCTGTATTCGGTGACAGCAATCCGGCAGGACAGGGCGGCACGTTAGGTTTTGCCAAGTAAGCGGCCAAGGAATGAGCGTGGTTTTGGTACCTGTCCGCTTGGCATTGAGAGCTTCGGAGTTTCATCCGTAGCCTCTTGCTCTTTCACAAACTGCAAGCCTGTTAGATTGAGTTTCATCAATCTCTCGGCGAACTCATCCGAGAACATGCGATCAGAATAGGCTTTGTCGACCCAAGCATGGCGTCCGCCAATAGCTTCGCTTGAAAAGACAATGCGGTCGTTTTCTCTCTGACCCAATGGGCTTGGATCCCACCACCCACGTTCGCTTAGTGGTGGGTAGCAATGCTCTCTACTGAGCGCACGAATACGGTGACAAGCGACAAACCAATACCGCAATGCGACCATCTCACCTTTGACATAAATCTCCATTGGCCAGAATTGATGAACGTCGGGTTCCAGCTCTTCCAGCAGATCTTTGAGGGTCTCGCATACTAGCAAGCTCCCACCCAGATAAGTTTCGACGTCCAACAACGGGACGCGATCAATACTCCACGGTTCACGGCTAAGCTTTGTCGGAATATGATCAGGTTTCAACGGTCGCCCCACGGCTCCGGTACCATCTACTATTCGATGCCCGTCATCCTGTGAGTTATCAACCAGTCTTATCAACGATCGATCACCATCCATATCCTCAAACGACGAGTTTCCTCGGCGTTCTTTGGCGTGAAAGCTTTCCTCAGGAAGTGGATGACCGCCTGTGATGAAATAAGCCATTATGGCTCCCTAACGATCTAAAGGGCTTCTTTCAGCGTCACCTCAAGCGATGCCACGTCAGGTACGATGGAAACGTAGGACAGGATATCGTCGCCGGCAAAGTCCTCCTTCACGACGTGTTCTAGCAACGTCCAAAGCGGGTCCCAAAACCCGTCGATATTCAACAGTACGATTGGTTTCGCGTGAAGTTTGAGTTGCCGCCAAGTGAGCGCTTCAAAGAACTCATCCAGTGATCCGGCCCCACCGGGCAGCACGACCACAGCGTCGGCGTTCATGAACATGACCTTTTTGCGTTCGTGCATGGTTTCGGTGATGACAAAGCTATCAAGGTCGCGCTTGCCGACTTCCCAATCCATCAAGTGGGTGGGGATCACCCCGAATGTGTTGCCGCCTGCGTCTTGGACCGCATTTGCGACCCGGCCCATCAGCCCGACATCACCCGCGCCATAGACCAGTCGCCAGCCATTTTTCACCAGCATTTCGCCGGTTGCTTTGGCCGCCTCTGCGTATGCGGGAGCAACGCCATCGCGGGACCCGCAATAGACGCAAACGGATTTAGGAAATGTGGACATGGGCAACCTTTTTGCGCAGCTAAACTTTGACGCCTGATTGTGGCGTTGTTACGGTGACTTAAGCATGTGCGGTAGGGACACCGATTACAATGGCTTGTTAGGGGAAAAGACGTGACCGAAGAAACCAAATCAAACACCGTTCCGATAATGCTAGGCGCAGTGGCTGCCGTTGTTGTTGGGGTAGGTGTTGTTATGTTTGTGCCGCAGGCTGAAATCTCGGGGATACAGGACCAATCAAGTGCGGATATGTCAACGCCGACAGTTTCTACGACACCAGTAGAAGATGTCGCTGAGGCGTCGTCGTCGCGCAAGCCATTTAGCCCGCAGTTTGACACATTCCGTGTTGAGGCAGATGGCAGTATGGTCGTCGCCGGACGTGCGGAACCGGGGCAGGTGATTGCAATTATGCTTGCCGGCGAAGAACTGGAAAGAGCAACAGCTGATGCGTCTGGTAATTTCGTGGTCTTACCCTTGGCCGGAGTATCGCCGCTTCCGCGCAGTTTAACGCTGATTGCTGATCCCGACGGGAAGGCCGTACAGTCCGAGACAAGCTATATCGTGTCACCAATCGCTGCGCCCGAAGTCGTTGTGGCGGCGTTAGAGCCGCCAGCGCAAGATCCAGATGTAACGCAGGACGAAATTGAAACCGCTGCGCCCCCAAGCCTTGAGGGTGAAGATCCGACTCCGACGCCAGATACGCCTGTTCGTCCAGAGCCCAGCGCCGAACCTTCCAATGTGCCGCAGGTGCCGTCAGCACCAACAGTGTTGCAAGCGGATGCTGATGGTGTGCGTGTTGTGCAGGCAGGGCCAAGCCTTGATACACCCAATGTGGGGCTTGATGCGATCACCTATGATCCCGAAGGTGAGGTGCAGCTATCTGGTCGTGCAGTCGGTGATGGTTCTGTGCAAGTCTATCTCGATAACGAACCTGTTTCGACGTCGCCTGTGACCGAAGGTGGCGACTGGCGCATTGACCTGCAGGATGTGGAAACAGGTGTGTATACTCTTCGTGTGGATGAGGTGGACACAGCGGGTGCAGTTGTGTCCCGGCTGGAAACGCCATTTAAACGCGAAGAGGCTGCGGATGTTGCCGCAGTTTTGGCGGAAGACACGCAAGTGGATGGTTTTGACGTTGCTGTTCGCACCGTTCAACCGGGTTCGACGCTATGGGCAATTGCCGAAGAAAGTCTTGGAAATGGCGTTTATTACGTCCAAGTATACGAGGCCAACAGTGATTTGATACGGGACCCTGATTTGATTTACCCTGGTCAGATTTTCCGTATGCCCGAGATCAATCAATAGCCCCATAGGGCTGGTATTCAGGCTAATGGCCCCCTAATTAGAGGGGCTGCTAGCCGGAGTGCCCACATGCGTCGTTTATCCACTACCTCTGCCAATCTCGATAACACTAAAGTGCAGGGATGGGATGTAATCCGCCGCGTTGCGCCGTACCTATGGCCCGACGGGCAAACATGGGTCAAACGCCGGGTTGTTCTGGCGATGATGGTGCTTTTCACTGCTAAGCTGATCGCGGTCACGACCCCTTTGTTTTATAAGCAGGCCGTTGACGCACTAGCCCCAGAGGGCGCGTCGGCTGCGACGTTCTTGGGCTTTGGCGCTGTTGGCCTGACATTGGCCTATGGCATTGCCCGGCTCATGAACGTCGGCTTTCAGCAGCTACGCGATGTCGTGTTCACCCCAGTGGGGCAGCGTGCATTGCGGCAGCTCGCGCTTGAGACATTCACACATATTCATCGTCTTTCGATGCGCTACCACATCATGCGCAAGACGGGCGGGTTAAGCCGTGTGATCGAACGCGGTGTGAAGGGCGTTGAATTCTTGCTGCGCTTTTTGTTGTTCAGCATCGGTCCGCTGGTGCTTGAATTGCTGATGATCGCTGCCGTTCTCTTTTTCCTATTCGATGTTTGGTACTTAGCCGCTGTTTTTGTGACGATCTCACTTTACATCGCCTTCACGTTCAAAGTGACCGAATGGCGGGTGAAGATCCGGAAGGTGATGAATGAACAGGATACCGACGCCAACCAAAAGGCGATTGATAGCCTACTGAATTTTGAAACCGTCAAATACTTTGGTGCCGAGAAATGGGAGGCTGACCGCTACGATGGCGCGATGGCCGAGTACCAAAAGGCAGCGATACGAACCAACTATTCTTTGGCTTTTTTGAACTTTGGTCAGTCGTTCCTGATCACCAGTGGCCTTGTCGCTGTCATGGTGATGGCAGCGATTGGTGTTGAACGCGGTGATCTGACTGTGGGCGATTTTGTGATGGTCAACGCTTACATGATCCAAATCACGATGCCGCTGAATTTCCTTGGGACTGTGTACCGCGAAATTCGCCAGGCATTGATCGACATGGGCGATATGTTTGATCTGCTCGAACAACCTGCCGAGGTCCAAGATAAGCCATGTGCCAAGCCGCTAGCTGTCACTGGTGGGCAGGTGACATTGGACAACGTTGCTTTCGGTTATGATGCAGAGCGCCCAATTCTGAAGGGGATAGACCTGACAATTGAATCTGGGCAAACAGTTGCGATTGTTGGTTCGTCTGGTTCGGGGAAGTCTACAATAGGGCGTCTGTTGTTCCGCTTTTATGATGTGAATGGCGGTGCCTTGCGTATTGACGGCCAAGATGTACGTGACGTGACCCAAGACAGCCTGCACGCTCAAATCGGTGTCGTGCCGCAGGATACGGTGCTGTTTAACGACACAGTGCATTACAACATTGCCTATGGCCGTCCTACTGCTTCCGAGGATGAAATTGTCGCCGCAGCGAAGGCCGCGAAAATCCACGATTTTATCGTCAGCCTACCAGATGGTTACCAAACCACGGTTGGCGAACGTGGCCTTAAGCTTTCTGGTGGTGAAAAGCAGCGGGTCGGCATTGCGCGAACGTTGCTAAAGAACCCGCCGATTCTGCTATTGGACGAGGCGACTTCGGCGCTGGACACGCAGACCGAAATGGAAATTCAGGCAGAGCTGAAGGCGATGGGGCAAGGGCGTACTGTCATTACGATCGCGCACCGCTTGTCAACGATTGCCGATGCAGATCAGATCGTCGTGCTTGAAAATGGTGTGATCGTTGAGCAGGGCAAACATGATGCGCTGCTGGCGCAGGCCGGTCGTTATGCGAATTTATGGAACCGACAGTCCGAAGAGGAAGTTGCCCTACTGTAGCGTCAAAATGCGCGGGTAGGGCAACATGCAGCAAGAGACACCAGTTTCGGATATCGTCGACAAAATCGATGAGACTGTGACTGACGATAACGTCAGAGCAGAAGAACTCCTTGGTGCTTTTGGTCACAGTGCGTTGCTGCCAACGCTGATTGTTCCGGCTTTGCTGGTCACATCACCGCTTAGCGCTATTCCGTTCTTTTCGTCGCTTTGTGGCATCGCAATAGTCCTGATCGCGATCCAAGGTGTGTTCGGCCGTGCGCGGCCGTGGCTGCCCCAGTTTCTACGACGCCGCCGACTGCCTGCTGAAAAGACGCATAACGCGACTAAGACCATGGGGCGTGTCGCAGGTTGGCTGGATGCTGTGACCCACCAGCGCTTTCAGTTTCTTGTTGTGGGACCTGCGCGACCCGTCATCTATTTGATATGTGCCTTAGCGGCGTCAATGATTCCGCTGTTAGAACTGGTGCCGATGTCATCGTCGTTGATTGGGGCAGGGGTATCGTTGCTTGCAATTGGCATGCTTGCACGTGACGGCATATTTGCTGTCGTCGGTTTCTTGTTTGTTTGCAGTGCGATGGCACTGCCTTGGTTCATTTTTGCACAGGGCTCTGCGCTCTTGACCTGATTGCCAGATCATTCCTTCGGGAATAACGTGACAGCGATTCACACAATTTCAGGTCCTCCCATGCCCATGTTACGCGCTGCCCTTATTCTAGGGCTTCTTTCTGCTGTTGGTCCCTTTGCGATCGACATGTATCTTCCAGCTATGCCCGCGATTGCCGCTAGTCTGAACGCCGATGTTTCGGCGGTTCAGCTAACGCTGACCGGTTACTTCGTCGCCTTTGGTCTTGCGCAGTTGTTTTACGGCCCATGGGCCGATCAGGTCGGGCGCAAGCTACCGCTTTATACTGGGATCGGTATTTTTATCATCGGTTCGATTGGCTGTGCGACAGCCCCGACCATTGGTTGGCTTATCGCGGCCCGTGCCGTTCAAGGGCTAGGTGGTGCCGTATTGATGGTTGTGCCGCGCGCGATCATTCGGGACATGCACACGGGAACCCAAGCCACAAAGCTGATGGCAATGGTTATGCTCGTGATTTCTGTGTCGCCCATGCTTGCTCCGCTTGCGGGTAGTGGCCTGATCGCGCTGGGCGATTGGCACATCATCTTTTGGGTGCTGGCCTTTGTCGCAATGCTAAGCTTGGCGCTGGTCGGGACTGTATTGCCTGAAACATTGACCGAAGAACACCGGGTGAAAGTGAACTTCGCCAACCTTTGGCAAGGCACCAAAGTCCTGATGCGTGATCCAGTCTTTATGGGGCTGACACTGATCGGTGGATTTGGGTTTTCCAGCTTTATGGTTTTCATCGCCAGCGCGGCGTTCGTCTATACCGAAGAATTCGGGCTTAGCCCAACAGGGTTTAGCATCGCCTTTGCTGTAAACGCGCTGGGCTTTTTTGGTGCTTCACAACTTGCCGGACCACTGGGCGAGAAATTTGGTATTTTGCCGGTGATGCGCTGGGCGATCATTGGGTTTGCAGGCTTTACTCTTGTGTTGCTGCTTATCGGTCTCGCAGGTTTCGCGAGCCTCTACGTCATCATCGCTGGCCTGTTTTTGGCCAATGCTTGCCTCGGACTCATTCTGCCAACGACAATGGTGGTCGCACTTGATCCGCATGGCGACATTGCCGGCCTTGCGTCCAGCCTTGGTGGAACGCTTCAGATGGTTACTGGTGGCGTGATGGTCGTCATCACCGGATTGTTCTTTGACGGAACAGCTGTTCCGATGATCGGGGCAATCGCACTTTGTGCTGTTCTGGCGCTTGTTTTGGCGCTGCGAACGCTGGGCATTATGTCGAAAGAACAAGCCGCATCAGCGGCCGCAAGCTGATAAATTTTCTGTGTAATGTTGATTAGGCGCCCCTTCGGGCGCCTTCTTACTTGTCCATCTGGCCAGCTTCGCGATATGAACGCAAAAACAGAATAGCGCGTTTTGCGTTAATTGGGGGCCAAGGTGAGCAACTCGGACAGTTTTATCGATGAAGTCACCGATGAGGTGAAGCGCGACAAACTCTATGCACAAATGCGGAAATACGGCCCCATTGCCGTGGCTGTGGTGCTTGCGATTGTTGGCGGTGCGGCGTGGACCGAATATCGGTCAGCCCAAGAACAAGCCCGCGCAGAGGCCGCAGGTGATGCAATTTTTGATGCGTTAGAAGAAACCGATGCCGAAGCCCGTGCCGCAGTGTTTGCCGATCTGCCTATTGAAGGTGATGCAAATGCGATTGCTGCACTGATGGCCGCATCATCCCAAGTCGATGCTGGTGAGTTGGACTCGGCTGCGTCAATTTTGACTGCATTGGCCGCTGACGACACGGCCCCAGAAATGTACCGTGATTTGGCAGCCTTAAAGTCCGCTATGCTGCCTAATGACGACACCGCTGCCAAAATTGCAGCGCTTGAACCACTGGCCCGGCCCGGTCAGCCCTATTATTTGCTGGCGATGGAGCAAATCGCTTATGCAAATCTTGAAAGTGGCGATACCGATGCTGCGATCACAGTGTTCCGTCAAATTGAAGAAGATGCTGCATCATCAAGGGGCTTGCGCGAGCGGGTGCAAAACTTGATGATCGCTTTGGGCGAACCGATGCCCGAGCCAGTGGCACAATAAAACTTGGATTGGAACGCACCGTGACGGCAAAAACAATTCTCGGCGCGAGCCTTGCAATCGCGCTTTTGGCTGCTTGTGGCGAAGAAGACGTGATCCTCCCCGGAGAGCGGTTTGCACTACGTGATACGCCTGTGTTCGAAAACACTGTGCAACCCATCAGTCTTCCTCAGGCGCGGGCGAATGCTGATTGGACGGACCGCAATGGTGGTCCTTCGCATCAGATCTCGCACCCAGCGCTTGGTGCGACGCTTACACCTTTGTTTACTGCTCCGATTGGTGCTGGCGACAGCCGTCGGGCACGGATTACAGCAGAGCCCGTTGTAGCAGGTGGGATTGTCTATACCGTTGATGCACGCGCAACTGTAACCGCAACGACTGTAGATGGCCGCACTTTGTGGTCACGTGACCTGACGCCAGCCCGTGCACGCACTGCTGATGCGTCTGGGGGCGCGGTTATGGTCGGCGGTGGACGAATTTATGCAACCACCGGATTTGGAGAGATCACATCGCTTGATGCCGCGACTGGCGCGACCATCTGGGTGCAGGACCTTGATGCGCCGGTAAACGCATCGGCGACATTGCGCGATGATCTAGTTTACGTCGTTGGACGCGACAGCACGGCTTGGGCGTTGGATGTGAACGACGGCCGTATTCGCTGGCAGCAAAATGGCACACCTTCGGTTGCGAATTTTGATAGTGGCGCATCGCCTGCTGTTTCGGGTGACACTGTTATTTTGCCATTCCCATCAGGTGAAGTGATCGCAACTTATCCTGCTGGCGGTATTCGTCGTTGGTCCGCGGTCGTTTCTGGCGATCGCCTTGGCCGCGCCGCATCGTTGGTCAGCGATATCGCCGGTGATCCCGTGATCGCGGGAGACCGGGTTTATGTCGGTAACTTTGGCGGCCGAATCGTTGCGCTTAATTTGAAGGACGGAAGCCGCATCTGGACTGCGTCCGAGGGCGCGCTTAGCCCTGTATGGCCGGTTGACGATGCCGTTTTCGTTATCAACGATGTGAACGAACTTGTGCGACTAGACGCAGAAACGGGGAACCCGGTTTGGCGCGTCGACTTACCGAACTTTACGGAAGGTAAAACAAGCCGTCAGCGCCGTGTTTATGCACATTATGGCCCTGTTCTGGCTGGTGGACGTCTGATTGTGACATCCTCAGATGGCTTTATCCGACAGTTCGATCCGACCTCTGGTGCGCTCATTGGGACCATTGATTTACCTGGAGGCGCGGCCTCAGCACCTGTTGTTGCAGGGCAAACGCTGTACGTTGTTAGCAAAGACGGCAAATTGCATGCTTTCCGTTAGCCGCTGATTGGTGTATCGGCGGGCCTCAACATCCGTCAGGAGCCGAAAAAGATGAGTTTTACCCTTGCTATTGTGGGTCGTCCCAATGTGGGCAAGTCCACGCTGTTCAACCGTTTGGTTGGCAAAAAGCTGGCTTTGGTCGATGACCAGCCGGGGGTAACGCGCGACCTACGCGAAGGCGAGGGGCGGATCGCGGATCTACGATTCACCGTGATCGATAGTGCTGGTCTGGAAGAAGCCACCGACGACAGCCTTCAGGGCCGTATGCGCCGCCTGACAGAACGTGCCGTGGAAATGGCCGATGTCTGCCTGTTCATGATTGACGCGCGTGCGGGTGTTCTACCTGCTGATATGGTTTTCGCGGAAATCCTGCGTAAGAAAAATGCAAACGTTATCCTTGCTGCCAACAAGGGCGAAGGCAAAGCCGCCGATGCAACAATCTTAGAGGCTTATTCGCTTGGCCTTGGCGAACCAATTCGTATGTCTGCTGAGCACGGCGAAGGCATGGGTGAATTGATGGATATGTTGCGCCCGATCTATGACGAACACGAAGAACGCGCTGCCGCTGACGCGCCAGAGGTTGATGTTGACGTTGGTGAAGACGACGAAGACGCACCACGCGTTCCAACAAATGCCAAGCCGCTTCAGATCGCTGTTGTCGGTCGCCCCAATGCGGGCAAGTCCACGCTGATCAACAAGATCATCGGCGAAGAGCGCCTGCTGACAGGCCCAGAGGCTGGCATCACCCGTGACGCAATTTCCGTCCAGCAAGACTGGGGCGGGGTGCCTATGCGGATATTTGACACCGCTGGTATGCGTAAAAAGGCCAAGGTTCAGGAAAAGCTAGAAAAGCTATCCGTTTCTGACGGTCTGCGCGCTGTTAAATTCGCCGAAGTTGTCGTTGTCCTGTTGGACGTTGAAATCCCATTTGAACAGCAAGATTTGCGGATCGCTGATTTGGCCGAACGCGAAGGCCGAGCCGTCGTTGTTGCCGTCAACAAATGGGACATCGAAGACGAAAAGCAAACAAAGCTGAAAGAACTGCGCGAAAGCTTTGAACGCCATTTGCCACAGCTGCGCGGTGCGCCTTTGGTGACTGTGTCTGCTAAGACAGGCAAGGGTCTTGATCGTTTGCAGCAGGCCATCATGCGCGCCCATGATGTGTGGAACCGCCGCGTGAGCACCGCGAACTTGAACCGCTGGCTTGTTGGGATGCTGGAACAGCACCCGCCACCCGCGCCTGGCGGTAAGCGCATCAAGATGCGTTACATGACCCAAGTAAAGACGCGTCCGCCTGCGTTTGTTGTGATGACCTCGCACCCTGATTTGATGCCGGAAAGCTATAAGCGATATCTTATCAATGGCTTGCGTGTCGATTTTGATATGCCAGGTACGCCGATCCGTCTGTACCTGCGTGATCAGGGCGACAAGAACCCATACAAAGACAAGAAGTCTTCGCAGCCTTCACGTCTATCTAAGCACCTTAAGAAGGGACCGAGTGACCGCTAGACGCGACGCTTAGTCCCAACAACACCACCGCCCCAATGCCCGCCAGAATACTGACACCAAGAGGGGCGGTGCCGTTTGCCACAACAATACCAACCAGCGCCCAAACCACAGCAAGCCCATAGGCTGGTCTGCGGCTATGGCGCATGGTGGTAAGCGTAACGATCAGCGCGCATATGATACCTATATAAGCCCAACCCAGCTGATCTGTTAGTATGCCGTATCCTGCTGCAGTGCTGCCGAGTGACACAAAAGAAGCTGCTGTCAGCCATCCTGCATAAAGCCCAATTGGCGCCTGAAAAGTCCAACGGTCATTTGGTGTGCGCAGCAGTGCCATGATGGCGGTGATCATCATCACAAAGATCAATATAGTGGCCCATATCGCACTCGTGTTTGCGATGGCTAACCACGGTGTGCCCACGGCAAGACTGACGATCAGCGGCGCGCGCGCGCGGTCCCATCTGGGGTCATCTTTGTGTTTCCAAAGCCCGTAAGCGGCTGACACCACGAGCCATACATAGATCACCCCCCATATCGCAAAAGCGTAACCTGCTGGTTGGATCGGCGGTTTAATCTGCGGAATAGGCAATTGATCAGCCGTAAACCCCGAAAAAGGGCTGGTCAGGAATGGCGATCCCACAAACGTCAATGTGAGGATGAGTGTCAATATTGCGCGCATGTTCTTCATATAGCACGATTTAGGTCGCGTTTGTAAAAATCAAATACAGGGTAGGGAATTGCAGACTTGCCAGTAAATGGCGGTTTTTCCCACCATATGCCTATTTATGGGGATGGATTTATTATGAAACGGATTGCTATTTTTTGTGACGGCACCTGGAACCGCCACGATGCAGAACACCCAACCAATGTTGTACGGCTTGCCCAAGCGGTGAAGCACACCGCGACAGATGGGCACAAACAAGAGGTGTTTTATGTGTTGGGTGTCGGCACGGGTCGCGGGTCAAACAAGGTGGCACGTTGGCTTGATCGTACGTTGGGCGGTGCGATGGGTATCGGCATGGTCGAGAATATCGAGGACGCATACCGCGGTCTTGTCTTCGCCTATGAACCGGGTGACGAGATTTACATCTTTGGTTTCTCGCGCGGGGCGTATACTGCGCGGTCACTTGCGGGGCTCATTCGGTCTTGTGGTATCCCGCCACGCCAAAATGTGCACCGGTTGGGTGAGGCCATGGCCCGCTATCGTTCGCGCGACAAGAATACCCACCCAGACGATCCCGAAAGCTTTCTCTTCCGCTCTGATTTCGCGCCCTACACGGCGACAAGCAAGGCGGAATGGAACTGGCGGCTAAAGACCCGCCCGCACCTATGTGTCAACCTTGGGATCAATTATCTGGGTGTTTGGGATACGGTCGGTGCGCTGGGTGTTCCGGGCCATTGGATCACCGCTAAGCTGTTCAACAAAAAACATCAATTTCATGACGCACACCTGAGCAGCATGGTTAAATCCGCCCGCCATGCCGTCGCAATTGACGAGCGTCGCAAGACGTTCCCGCCAGCGATGTGGTCAGAAAAGCTGGATGTGATGAACCGCGCGGCACTTGGCCTTGATGCCGACGTTTCGCTTGATCCAAAGAGCCGTACAGAATGGGCATATCGGCAGGAATGGTTCCCGGGAGATCATGGATCGGTTGGTGGTGGCGGTGACCGCGTTGGACTGTCGTCGTTTGCCTGTGACTGGATCGCCGAAGGGGCAGGGCGTGCCGGGCTTGAGATGGATAGCACGGTGTTGGAGCGCGTGCGTGAAACGCGAAATATTCGCGAACCGTTGATCAATCAAACCCGGATCGGGCTGATGAAGAAAGCGATGCTATGGAGCGCTATTGATCGTGATGGCCCGACACGGGTCGAAGATGTCAGTCAGATCACGTTGGATCGGATCGCGTGTGACAAGGACTATAAACCCAAAACACTGGCCAAGGTCATGACCAAGTTGCAAGAGCAGATCACCAGTGATGATCTGCTCCCGCCTGATTAAGCCAGTTGGCCGTCGGCAGAAATGCGTGTTTTGCCAGCCAAGTAGGGGTGCAATACGGCTGGTAGATCAACAGAGCCGTCTTCTTGCTGGCCGTTCTCTACGACGGCGATCAAGCAGCGGCCCACTGCAAGGCCAGAGCCATTCAACGTATGCACATACTCTGGCTTGCCGCCAGCCGCAGGTTTGAAACGCGCGTTCATGCGGCGTGCTTGGTAGTCACCAGCAACCGAAATTGACGCGATTTCACGGTAGGCGTTCTGACCGGGAAGCCAGACTTCGATATCATGGGTTTTGCGCATGCCTGCACCCAGATCACCTGTGCACAGAACAACGGTGCGGTAAGGAAGACCAAGCTTATCAAGAATGGTTTCCGCGCGCTTCGTCATCGCAAGGTGTTCGGCTGCGCTATCTTCTGGCTTTGTGACGCTGACCATTTCGACTTTTTCGAATTGGTGCTGACGCAGCATGCCGGATGTATCACGACCGGCCGAACCAGCTTCCGAGCGGAAACACTGCGTATGCGCGACATAGCGACGGGGCAGGTAGCTTTCTTCGATGGTTACACCGTTAACGATGTTGGTCAGCGTGACCTCTGCCGTAGGAATAAGCCACCAACCGTTTGTGGTTTGATAGCTATCTTCGCCGAATTTCGGCAGCTGACCCGTACCATACATCATTTCTTCGCGAACGAGCACAGGGGTGATGGTTTCGGTCAGGCCGTGTTCGTCGACATGTGTATCAAGCATGAACTGCGCAAGCGCGCGGTGTAGCCGTGCGACAGCGCCCGACAACAGCACAAAGCGGCTACCAGACAGTTTTGCAGCGGTTTCGAAATCCATGCCCGGGCGAATGCCGGGGATGTCGTAATGCTCGACCGGCGTAAAGCTAAAGTTGCGCGGGGCACCTTCGCGGTTGATTTCGACGTTATCTTCTTCGTCTTCGCCGTCTGGAATGCCTTCGTCTGGCAGGTTCGGTATGCGCATCAACAGATCGTTTAGCGCAGCATCTTGGGCTTTCGCTTCGTCGTTGAGTGCGGCGATTTGCGATTTCTTTTCAGCAACCAATGCACGTAGGCGTTCAAACTCTGCTTCGTCACCGCGACCTTTGGCGGCCCCGACTTCTTTAGCCGCTTTGTTGGCTTCAGCTTGCGCAGTTTCTGCTGCCAAGATCTTGGCACGACGGGCTTCGTCGAGTTCCAAAATTTCGGACGACGCAGCCGAGATCCCACGACGAGACAGAGCCGCATCAAAAGCGGCGGGGTTGTCACGGATGGCGCGAATATCGTGCATAGCATCGGTCCTTATTGGCGTTAATTCTGCGGGTGATATGCCCCATCTTGGGTTTCAAGTGAACCCGAAACTGGGATGGTGCACATGATTTAGAAACGAAACGTCGCAATTGTCATGTTTTCATGGATTTTCGGCGGCTTTAGCTGTAACAACGCGAGTAGCTAACGTCGTGTTCGCGTGGGGTTGGGTGCTTCTGAATGGTGGAAAACGATGGCTACTGTTACACTTACCTTACGCGGAGATCAGCTGGGTACTTATTCAAGTTTGTCGGCCAACGGTAACAATGCTGGCCGCAAAGTAAACCTGACTGACGTCGAGGCGCTTGGGGCAAGTAGTAAGATTTTTACTGTCGTTGTCGAACAGGTCAATAGCGGCGTCACAGAGTTTCAGAACGGTCAATTTGTCACGATACTCGACAGCAGCGGCAATGTCGTCATGCTGAGGACATCGATAAACCCTGATGCTGAACAAGGGATGGCGGCAGGTGACGAACACCTGATCATTGTTAACTCCAATTTCATTATTGATTTAGGTGGCGTACCCGTTGGGCCTGCAAGTGTGCGGTATGATAGGGACGACCAAGCCGCAGTCGCCGGAGAAGGTGATGACGATGGTGAATTGGATTTTTCAGAATTCCCGTGTTTTGGTCTTGGAACATTAATTGAAGCAGCGACTGGGCAGGTCCCCGTTGAAAACCTGTGCCCTGGAGACTTTGTAAAGACGGTGGGTGGGTATTTGGGACGCGTTATTTGGGTAGGGCGGCGTGAAATTGCTCTTAACGCTGAAACGAATAAGCAACGCCCAATTCTATGCCGCAAAGGTAGTCTTGGGGTGGATATTCCGCGTCGTGATTTGATTTTATCACCACAACATAGGCTGTGTGTTGGTGGGGCAGTCGTCAAAGACCTATTTGGTGATGAACGGGTTCTTGCTCCTGCAAAGGGGCTAACTGCGCTTCGCGGGGGGCGCTGGATGAAGGGTAAGAAAACAATTACCTATGTATCGATTTTGTTGGATACGCATGCTGTGATGTATGCAGAAGGCGTACCGGCAGAAAGCCTGTACCCGGGCAAGCAAGCGTTAAAAACACTTGGTCCCGTGCTAAGAGAAGAGCTTTATGCGCTTATTCCTAATCTGAAAGAGCAGGGTGTCGAGGCATACGCACCACCTGCCTTGCCACTGATCACGGTTCGTTCAGCAGCCAAACTTGTAAGGCGACTTGCACAGAGCGCAGCGCCGCAGCCGGATGTTGAGCAAAATTTCGCGATCCAGAGCCGCTAAGTAATCAAGCGCCGGATTGTGTCGCGGGTTTCCTGTTTCCACTGCATATAGACTTGCATCTGGTTGCTAATTGCTTATCTCGCCAGTAACGTGCCGCGACTTTTGGGTCGTACGGCCCTTGCGAATTTAAAGGATTGCGAAATGAGACCTCAAGACCTGATAATGCTGCTATTGATCTTCGGGATCATGTATTTTTTGCTTATCCGTCCACAGCAGAAAAAGCTGAAAGAGCATCAAACAATGCTTGAGGCACTGCGCCGCGGCGACCAGATCGTGACCCAAGGTGGCGTGAAGGGCAAAGTGGTTAAGGTAAAAGATGACAACGAAGTTGAAGTCGAAATTGCTGCAGGTGTGATTGTGCGTGTGGTTAAATCCACCATCACGACCGTTCTGAACAAAACCGAACCGGCGAAATCCTAACCGCCGAAGGGCCGCGTCATGCTGAATATTTCGATGCCAAAGCAGATCCTGATTTGGGGAACTGTTGTTATTGGCCTGCTGTTTGCGATGCCCAATGCGTTTTATACGCGGGTAGAAACACATAATGACGCGGTCGCTGTCATTGACAGCGGGCAAACCAATGCCACGCTCGACGCAGACGCGGCCCAATGGCCAAGCGTATTGCCTTCGGGTCTTGTGAACCTTGGGCTTGATTTGCGTGGTGGCGCGCATCTGCTGGTCGAGGTTGCGCTGGAAGAGGTGCACGGATCGTATCTAGAGGGTTTCTGGCCAGAAGTACGTGATACGCTTGCTGCTGAACGTGACGCTGTAGGTTTTGTAACGCGTGATGACAGCCCAGCTGATGAACTGCGTGTACGTATTTCTCAGGTGGATGGTGCCGCACGTGCGTTGGAACTGGTGCGCGGTCTTGGCCGCCCGGTGACATCCTTGACAGGGGCGGCCGGTAGCAATCTGGATGTGTCCATCAACGGTCCTGTCCTGACGATTAAGCTCAGCGAGGCCGAACAGGTTGCCATGAACGACCGCACGATGGCACAAACGCTAGAAATCGTGCGCCGTCGTATCGACGAAGCTGGTACACGCGAACCAACCATTCAACGCCAGGGCACTGATCGTGTATTGATTCAGGTTCCCGGCGTTGGTTCCGCACAAGAAGTCATCGACCTGATCGGTACAACTGCCCAGCTAACGTTCAATTCGGTTTTGGGTAGCACGAGCGACCCTGCGCAATCGCCTGGTACTGGCAATATCCTTGCGCCGGATGCCGAAAACGAAGGGTTGTTTTACATTCTGGAAAAGCGTGCGGTTGTAACCGGCGAAGATCTGGAAAACGCGCAGCTTGATTTCGACCAAAACGGGTCACCTGCTGTTGCATTCCGCTTTAACACGACTGCCGCACGTAAATTCGGTGATTACACGTTAGAAAACATCGGTTCACCATTTGCGATTGTTCTGGATGGCGAAGTTATCTCTGCGCCACGTATCCAAAGCCACATTCCGGGCGGTTCGGGTATCATCACCGGTAACTTCACTGTTGAAGAAGCAACCAATCTTGCGATCTTGCTGCGTGCTGGCGCACTGCCTGCACCGCTGACCGTGCTCGAAGAACGCACTGTTGGCCCCGAGCTGGGCCAAGACAGCATCGACGCAGGTAAAGTCGCTTGCATTGTCGCTGGTATCGCGATTCTTGTGTTTATGGTTCTTAGTTATGGCCTGTTTGGCGTGTTCGCAAACATCGCGCTGATCATCAACGTCGGGCTGATCTTTGGTCTGCTGTCGATCATTGGTGCCACACTGACGCTGCCGGGTATCGCTGGTATCGTGCTAACCATTGGTATGGCAGTCGACGCAAACGTCATCATCTTTGAACGTATCCGCGAAGAACTGAAAACTGCCAAAGGTGCGGCACGCGCCATTGAACTCGGTTATGAAAAGGCCCTGTCATCGATTATTGACGCAAACATCACGACGTTTATCACTGCTGTGATCTTGTTTGTGATCGGCTCTGGCCCGGTCAGCGGTTTTGCCGTGACGTTAGGCTTTGGTATCGTTACGTCGGTCTTTACCGCCATCTTTGTAACCCGGTCACTGATCGTGATCTGGTTTGCCCGCGCCCGTCCTAAGACAATTGAGGTTTAAAATGCGCTTGAAACTTGTACGCGATAACACCTCCATCGACTTTTTTAGTAAGGCACGGATTTGGCTTGGTATTTCCATTGTAATGATGGCTGTGGCGCTTGGGTCGTTTCTGATCCAAGGGCTTGCCTTTGGGATCGATTTCCAAGGTGGGACAAGCATTCGTACCCAGTCTGAGGTCGCAGTTGATGTCGCGGCCTACCGCGGCGCGCTCGAGCCGTTAGGGCTTGGCGATGTTTCTATCGCAGAGGTCAACGATCCAAGCTTTGCGGACAATCAGCACGTCGCAATGATCCGTATTCAAGCCCAAGAGGGCGACGAGCGGATCGCGTCTGACACTGTCGATGCAATCCAATCCGCGCTGGTTGGGCTTGATCCGACAATCACGTTTCAGTCGATTGAATCCGTTGGTCCGAAAGTATCAGGCGAGCTGATCAACACCGCTATCTTGGCTGTGACTTTGGCTGTTGCCGCGATTTTGTTGTATATCTGGATGCGGTTCGAATGGCAGTTCGCGGTCGGCGCGGTGTTGGCGCTGGTTCATGATGTGCTGCTAACAATTGGTATCTTCTCAGAACTGCAGATCAAATTTGATCTCGCTATTATTGCCGCACTACTAACGATCGTCGGTTATTCGATCAACGATACGGTGATTGTATTTGACCGGGTGCGTGAAAACTTACGCAAGTATAAGCAAAAGGACCTCAAAGAGGTGCTGAACCTGTCTATCAACGAAACGCTTAGCCGGACGTTGATGACATCTGTCACCACCTTGTTGGCGCTTGTGTCTTTGTATGTTCTGGGCGGCGATGTGATCCGTGGATTTGTCTTTGCGATGATCTGGGGTGTTGTCATCGGTACCTATTCGTCGATCTTTGTTGCTTCGACTGTTTTGCTTGTCTTGGGTGTAAAGCGTGACTGGTCTAAAAAGGACCCAGCCGCCGGCACGCGCTATGCACACTTAGATCAATAAGGATGCCCGATGCGTTTGAATGAAATCAACTATAACGATGCGACCCCGGTCGATGGATATGGTCCAGGTTTCTTTCGCATCGGTGGCACGAAATATGACGGCGCGGTCGCGGCTTTCGCGGCCGGTGTAAAGGCATGGGGCGGCTATAAAGATACTGCCACTTTGCTCGAGCAGGCCGAAACGCTGGATGTTTTGTTTGTGGGCACGGGCGCAGAGGTCGCGCATTTGCCCGCCGATTTTCGTACTACGCTAGAAGACGCCGGTATCGGGGTCGAGGCGATGGCATCGCCTGCTGCCTGCCGGACTTATAATATTCTACTGTCAGAAGGGCGCCGCGTCGCTATCGCCCTGATCCCCGTCTAATGCTGCGCGTTAGTAACATGACATGTGCGCGGGGCGGGATTCCTGTGCTAAGCGACATAAGCTTTGACGTACCCGCAGGGCAGGCACTGATCCTGCGAGGCCCAAATGGTATCGGGAAAACGACGTTGCTGCGGACATTGGCGGGGCTGCAACCCGCTTTGGCTGGCGAAGTCGAGCACCCGGCGGACGAGGCGGCCTATGCGAGCCACGCTGACGGTATCAAAACCGCACTAAGCGTCACCGAGAATCTGACGTTTTGGGCCGATGTTTACGGCCAACCAGTCCCTGACGATATTTGGGACACCTTCGATTTGGCCGATTTGCGAGAGCGCATTGCCGGCACGCTTTCTGCCGGCCAAAAACGGCGACTGGGTTTGGCGCGTCTTGGCGTGATCGGGCGCAAAGTGTTGTTTTTGGATGAGCCTACTGTGTCGCTTGACGGGTTTTCGGTTCGACTGTTTGCCGACTGGCTGCAAAACAAGCACCTTGCCAGCGGCGGTGTAGCTGTGATTGCGACGCATATTGACCTTGGCGTTACCGCACCTGAACTTGACCTGACGCCATTCAAATCAGCGCCAGAGGCAGGTGGTGCCACAGACGAGGCATTCTTGTGATCGCTTTGCTCCTGCGTGACCTGCGGCTTGCGGTACGGGCAGGGGGCGGGTTCGGATTAGGGCTCGCGTTTTTCCTGATCGTGGTTGTTCTTGTTCCCCTTGGGGTGGGGCCTCAGACCGAATTGCTATCGCGAATTGCGCCAGGGATTTTGTGGGTGGCTTCACTTTTGGCGGCCCTTCTTTCGCTGGACCGCATTTTTGCGTTGGATTTTGAGGATGGGTCGCTGGGCTTGCTCGCGACATCTCCGTTGCCTTTAGAGGGGGCCGCATTGGCCAAGGCGCTCGCGCATTGGATCACGACGGGACTGCCGCTGACGTTGGCCGCGCCCGCGCTTGGGTTTCTGTTGTCGCTCGCGCCAGAAGCCTACAAATACCTACTTTTGTCGCTGTTGTTGGGAACGCCTGCGCTGTCGATGATCGGGACGTTTGGCGCGGCGTTGACAGTCGGGTTGCGTCGCGGAGGATTGCTTTTGTCGCTACTCGTGTTGCCACTTTACGTTCCGACGTTGATTTTCGGGGCAGAAGCCGTGCGACGTGGCGCTGATGGTTTGGACCCAACTGGCGCTTTGATCCTGCTTGGCATGATTACGGCTGGGTGCTTTGCGGTGTTGCCGTTCGCGACTGCGGCCACGTTACGCATCAATCTGCGTTGATCGGGCGCAACGAGCAGGATAGGTAATCGAAATGTCGATCTGGGAATATGCAAATCCGAAAAAGTTTATGGGCTGGACAACGCCTGTGCTGCCCTATGCTTTTGGGCTGGCCGCGTTGTGCCTGATTGTGGGCTTGGTCTGGGGCTTTTTCTTTACGCCTGACGATTACCGCCAAGGATCGACGGTCAAGATTATTTACCTGCACGTCCCAGCCGCGCTAATGGCGATTAACGCATGGATCATGATGCTGGTGGCGTCCTTGATTTGGGTGGTGCGTCGGCACCACGTGTCGGCACTGGCAGCACGGGCCGCTGCGCCCGTAGGGCTGACAATTACACTGATTGCGTTGTTCACCGGTGCAATCTGGGGGCAGCCGATGTGGGGCACCTATTGGGCATGGGACCCGCGGCTTACGTCATTTCTGATCTTGTTTCTGTTTTACCTCGGCTACATCGCCCTGTGGGAGGCGATCGAAGACCCGGACACCGCCGCTGACCTAACATCTGTCTTGTGCATGGTCGGGTCGATCTTTGCGATCTTGTCGCGCTACGCGGTGAATTTCTGGAACCAAGGGCTGCATCAGGGCGCGTCACTGTCGCTCGATAAAGAGGAAAACGTATCAGACGTTTTTTGGCAACCGCTTGTGATTTGCATCGCTGGGTTTGTTCTGTTGTTTGTTGGACTGGTGCTACTGCGCACCCGTACTGAAATCCGTGCCCGCCGTATCCGGGCCCTAGAAGCGAGGGCGCGCCGTGCCTGATTTGGGAAAATACGCAGTTGAAGTCCTAGCTGCCTATGGTGTGAGCCTTGGGCTGTTGGCTGTCGTCGTTCTGCTAAGTTGGCGTCGATCTGTTCGCGTGCGGACTGCCTTGGAACGGATTGAAAACAATGGCTAAAATATCGCCTTTGATGATTGCACCACCCGCAATATTCGCAGCACTCGCTGGCATGTTTGCAGTCAGCATGTGGCAGGGTAAAAACGATGATCTGCCGTCCACATTCATTGGTCAACAAGCATCCGCCGTTCCGGTCGAGGCCGTAAATGGCACCAACCAGATCACTGATGCGGACCTACGTAGTGGTGAAATCACACTGGTGAATTTCTGGGCGAGCTGGTGCCCGCCTTGCCGTGCCGAGCATCCGCAACTGTTGGAACTTGCGGAACAAGGATACCGGATCGCAGGTGTCAATTTCCGCGATGCGCAGGATCAGGCGTCTGCCTATCTAACAGATTACGAAGACCCATTCTTTGCCACAGGGTTTGACCTGCGGGGCAGAGTGGCCATTGACTGGGGCGTCACCGCACCGCCCGAGACATTCATTGTGGATGGGGATGGAACTGTGCTGTTCCGGTTCGTTGGGCCCCTAGTCGGATCTGATTATGAGCAGCGGTTTTTGCCGGAGTTGATGAAGGCGATTGAGTAAGTTGACACTAGTTGGTTAGCGGGCCATCTGCTGATTGAGCGGCGGGCAAGTCGAGGATTGTTAGCGCCTCTAAGCCGCCAATGATTGAATCAATCGCAATTGTTGCGAGGATCATGCCCATCACCCGGCTGATCACACTTGCGCCTGTATTGCCGATAATACGGTGAACATAGGTGGCGACCAGCAGCAATCCCAAGGTAAAGATCATCACCAACACTAACAGGCCCGCAGTAATTGCCTGTTCGATCAACGGTTGTTCGTGATTGTCGGTTAGAACGACCACGGCCAACATTGCGCCGGGCGAAGCGATCGACGGCATGGCAAGCGGGAAAACTGCCCCTGCTAGGTGGTCCTTTCCGGCTTCTTCGATTTCGGTCTCAGGTTTTGAGTGCCCAAATATCATCGTAAGGGCAAAGAGAAATAAGATAATCCCACCTGCGATTTGAAACGACCCAAAGCGTAAGCCTAATGCCTCTAGCATGAACTGTCCGCCGACTAAAAAGCCAATCAAGACCAAGGTCGCAATCACGACTGCACGCAAGGCATAGCGTCTATGTAGATTTGCGGGGACTGAAGCGACCGCGAACAAAAAGACCGGGATAGAACCGACAGGGTCGATGACAACGAATAGGGTAACAAATTCACGAAGCAGGTTGGGCCAATCCACTAGAGACTCATTTATTTTAGGGGCAATAATTATGTCCTAAACGTAGTCACTGCTCGGATCAATCAACGAGCCCGTCGATGACGTAGATATTATCTGGTTTAACTTAATATGCACGAAAAAGGCCCGATCAAATTGACCGGGCCCTTTGTGTTGATATCGGTCCAGTTTAAGACGCTTTTGCCAAGTTCCGTAGAACATAGTGCAGCACGCCGCCGTTTTCGATGTATTCAATCTCGACCGCTGTATCGATCCGGCATTTGACCGTGATCTCTTTGGTGGTACCGTCTGCCATTGTGATCTGTGCAGTCATTTCCTGCAGCGGTTTCACGGCATCCAGACCTTCGATGGTCACTGTTTCTTCGCCAGTCAGGCCAAGCGTTTTGCGGCTGTCGCCGCCAGTGAATTCGAATGGAACAACGCCCATACCAACAAGGTTAGAACGGTGGATACGCTCAAAGCTTTCTGCGATGACCGCTTTGACACCTAGCAGGGCCGTACCTTTGGCTGCCCAGTCACGCGAAGACCCCGCGCCGTACTGTTCACCAGCAAAGATCACAAGCGGTGTGCCTGCTTCTTGGTACTCCATCGCCGCGTCAAAGATCGAAGTCTGCGCGCCATCTGGGCCTTTGGTGTAACCACCTTCGACGCCGTCCAGCATTTCGTTCTTGATGCGGATGTTGGCGAATGTGCCGCGCATCATGACTTCGTGGTTACCACGACGAGACCCGTAAGAGTTAAATTCGCGCACAGGCACCTGACGTTCGATCAGGTACTGACCGGCAGGGGTGGTGTCTTTGAACGAACCGGCAGGGCTGATGTGGTCGGTTGTGACCATGTCGCCGAGTACGGCGAGAACCTTTGCGTTCTCAACGTTTTTGATTGTGCCTGCATCCTTGGACATGCCGCGGAAGTAGGGTGGGTTCTGAACGTATGTCGAAGCCGCTGGCCAGTCGTATGTTTCAGAATCAGGTGTCTGAACGGCTTGCCACTTTTCGTCGCCTTTGAAGACGTCCGCATATTTCTTGAGGAACGCTTCGCGGGTAACTGTCTTTTCAACCAGTTCGTTGATCTCTTGGTTGGTTGGCCAGATGTCTTTCAGGTAAACGTCATTGCCGTTTTTGTCCTGCGCGATTGGATCAGTGGCAAGGTTGATATCCATTGTACCGGCCAGTGCATAAGCCACGACCAAAGGAGGCGACGCAAGGTAGTTGGCGCGGACGTCAGGCGAGATACGGCCTTCAAAGTTCCGGTTACCTGATAGAACAGATGTCGCGACCAGATCGCCTTCGGCGATCGCATCAGACAGTTCTTTTTGGATTGGACCAGAGTTACCGATACATGTTGTACAGCCGTAACCAACAAGGTTGAAGCCGATTTTGTCCAGATCTTCCTGCAGGCCAGCGGCCTCTAGGTATTCGGACACAACCTGTGAACCAGGTGCCAGCGATGTCTTAACCCAAGGTTTGCGATCCAGACCAAGTGCTGCCGCTTTGCGTGCCACCAGACCCGCGCCGATCATGACATATGGGTTAGAGGTGTTGGTGCAGGATGTGATCGACGCGATCACGACCTTGCCTGATTCCATAGTGTAGTCTTCGCCAGCGACTGGAACTTCTTTGCCCATTGGGCGCTTGAAGGTGTTTTCCATTTCGTTTGCGAAGGCGGTCTTTGCGCCTGTCAGTGCAACGTAATCCTGTGGGCGCTTTGGACCCGAGATCGCGGGGACGATTGTACCCATGTCGAGGTGCAGTTTTGCGGTGTAGATTGGGTTGTAGTCCGCATCGCGCCAGAAACCGTTTTCCTTGGCGTAGGCTTCGACCAGCGCAATGCGGTCTTCGTCACGGCCAGTGTTACGCAGGTAACGCAGTGTTTCGTTGTCGATTGGGAAGAAGCCACATGTCGCGCCATATTCTGGTGCCATGTTCGCGATTGTCGCACGGTCTGCGAGTGGCAGACGGTCCAAACCTTCGCCGAAGAATTCGACGAATTTGCCAACAACGCCAAGCTCGCGCAGCATTTCGACGACTTTCAGCACAAGGTCAGTACCTGTGGTGCCTTCAACCATTTCGCCTGTCAGCTCAAAGCCGACAACTTCGGGGATCAGCATGGAAACTGGCTGACCCAGCATCGCGGCTTCGGCTTCGATACCACCAACACCCCAACCAAGAACAGCAAGGCCGTTCACCATGGTTGTGTGAGAATCAGTGCCGACCAATGTGTCAGGGTATGCAACTTCGACGCCGTTTTGGTCTTTGTCAGTCCAAACAGTTTGCGCAAGGTATTCAAGGTTCACTTGGTGACAGATACCTGTGCCCGGTGGCACAACGCGGAAGTTGTTGAATGCTTTTTGGCCCCACTTAAGGAACGTATAGCGTTCTAGGTTGCGTTCGTATTCGCGGTCCACGTTCATTTGGAACGCACGTGGGTTACCGAATTCGTCGATCATGACCGAGTGGTCGATGATCAGATCGACAGGGTTCAGTGGGTTAATCTGCTGTGCGTCGCCACCAAGTGCCACGATACCGTCGCGCATCGCTGCAAGGTCAACAACAGCTGGAACGCCGGTGAAATCCTGCATCAGAACGCGGGCAGGGCGGTAGGCGATTTCACGTGGGTTTTTACCGCCATTGTCAGCCCATTCAGAGAATGCTTTGATATCGTCTACAGAAACCGAAAATCCGTCATCTTCAAAGCGTAGGAGGTTTTCTAGCACGACCTTGAGAGCGGCAGGTAGTTTCGAAAAGTCACCCAGACCAGCGGCTTGGGCGGCAGGAATAGAGTAGTAGGCGACCGACTGGTCCCCAACGCTTAGGGTTTTGCGGGTTTTGGCTGTATCAGCGCCGACTGTGATTGTCATGGCTATCCCTTTCAAAGGCAATTGCTGTGTAAGGCTATTTCATATTTCTGCATCAAGCAGCGAGAGCGTACAAGAGGCTGTTCATTTATTTGTATACTATTGTACACAATTCAACCTGTTGCCATTGAAACATACATAACAAACTGTTCTCAATTCATTGATTGGTCATTACAGCCGGGTCGGGCTACACCGATAGACAACTTGTAATAGGACGAACAATGCGTACGATTTTCTCTACTATTGCTGTATTTGGGGCCCTTCAGATAACCCCAATCATAGCACAAGCCGACCCGGTGGTCGTGGAGTTATATACGTCGCAAGGCTGCTCATCTTGCCCTCCGGCAGATGAAATGCTCCACGATTTAGCACAGCGTGATGATGTTATCGCGCTCGCGCTTCATGTGGATTATTGGGATTACATCGGCTGGACCGATATTTTTGGCAGCGCCGAGAATACAGCACGACAGCATGCCTATGCCCGCGCCGCACGTGCCACAACGGTCTATACACCACAGATGATTGTCGGTGGCGTCGATCATGTTATTGGATCACGACCAATGCAGGTGATGGATCTAATCCAAACTCATGGGCGCAACGATTATCCAGTTTCGGTGTCATTGTCCCGGACCGATGATCAGCTTCAGATATCGGCGACATCGACCGAGATCAGCAATTATATCGTGGAGCTCGTTCGCTATATTCCGACAGCGATCGTCGATATTCAGCGTGGAGAAAACGCAGGTCGTCAGCTGGAATACACAAATATTGTAAGCTCTCTTGATACAATCGCAGAATGGGATGGGGCAGGTACGCTTAAAATTACCGCAACCACACCCGGAAGCGATGCAGTCGTCGTGTTGGTTCAACAAGGCGGACACGGACCAATCGTTGGAGCCGCCCAGCTGCGTTAACCGTCTTTACGTGCTTTCCAGCGGCGGTGAACCCAAAACCATTGTGCAGGATCACGTGTGATTTGCGCCTCAAGCCGTTGGGTCATTTCGGTCATCATCATTTCAGGCGTCCCGGTTTTAATAGGCGCCTCAACTTCGATAGCGAACGAAAGCCCGTCTGGTTGCCTGATCCCGAAATAGGGGATGACCAAAGCGTCCATCTTAATCGCGATGTCAGCAGCAGATGTCGCGGTATGCGCAGGCTGTCCTAAAAACGGAATTTTGACGCCCTTTGCTGACACGTCAAATAGCAACGTTCCCATGCCGCCGGATTTCAAATGCCGGGCAAATCCCATTGTGCCGCGGCGACCCTGCTCAAACACGGGGCCGCCCCATGACGTCATCGTCTTCGCATAGTGGGCGTTAAAATACGGGTTCAGCATGGGCCGGTAAAGCCCCCCAATGGTGTGGCCCATCGCGGTTAGTATTTGGCGTGGGGCTTCGTGGTTGCCGTAGTGTGCCGTCACAAAGATTACAGGGCGCTGTGTTTTGGCTGCCTCTGCAAGCGGTTCAAGCCCTTCTCCGGTTGGCACTGTGCCGCTAATACGATTTGAAAATTCTTGCCAAGCGTAGTTTTCGATTAATGTCCTACCAAAGTTGTCACAGCAATCGTGTGCTATTTGGCGTCGTTTGTCGACAGCCATGTTCGGATAAATGAATTTGAGGTTTTCTTCGGCACGCTTTTGATAGCCAGCCAAAGGTGCGACCGCGCCGCGCAGGGCGCGCCCCATCGCAGGTACCCGCCGTTCATAAGGGAGACGCAGCATCGTACCGATGAGGCCGCGCAGAACACGATCTGCAAGCCAATCGGCGGTGGTACCTTTGGGTGTCTTTCTCGTGCTCATCTAAAAACTCGCGCCTGAATGTCGATTGATTTGGCGCGGAGCGCATGAGACCGTTTCATGCGCTATGATTAATTCAAATTACTATCATCTGTCCACGCGCTATTCGTTATCGTTTGCGTCAGGGTCAATAAATTCAATGGCTCCGTTTTCAGCTAATTCACGAATTGCAGTTGTCACTGCCGACATCGCCGTTTCGGCATCTGCTTTTTTGACTGCTCCGATTTCTTCTGCATCTTCGCGCATTTGAGCGGCCATCCGTTGCGAAACATTACCTAAGATAAACTCAGCGGCGGCAGACAGTGGGCCTTCGTCAGCTAAAGCCGCGGCAATTGCGCGTGTAAGCGATTCTGCTTCTACCGGTCGAATGCAGGCTGAAATGTCGGCAGGTTTGATCCGCACTGGGATATCTTTAAACGTAAAGATTGCTTTGCGTAGATCTGTTGCGAATGCAGGGTTTTCGCTATCAAGCCCTTCAAGAAGATCTTCACGCGTTTCTGCAACGGTCGAATTCAATATCGCGCCTAGTCGCTGGACTGGCGCATTTTCAAAGGCGTGATCGGCTGTGGTTGCATAATTTTTGGCTAGGGACTGGCCGATACGGTGGACGACATCTGGTGTTACCTTAGCGGTAAGTGACATGGCATATGTTATCCGGCGCGCGAGCTCTCCGGGAGTTTTTGTAAGAACCTCTGCTGCTTTTCCCACTGGCAGTTTTGATAGCGTGACTGCGCTTATCTCCACACTTTCGGTCGTCATAATGTCAATGATCCGGGATACTGGAAGGGCCGAGACAATTGGCCAGTGGTCGCCGTGCCGCACGCTGTCTGTCTGCTCTCTTAACCGTTCCGCAAGCGCCGGAGTGAGGTGTGCTGAGAGTGCATTAATTGCGTTATCTCTGGAGCCTGGAGCGCTCATTCCGACTGCCTCTAGCTGTGTTGTGAATTCCTTAGCAACCGATGCGACAGTCGTACGATCAACGAGGCGAATCGCTCCGAGTTCTTCGGTTAATAGCTCTTGTAGCGATTCGGGAAGTTGAGACAACGACAGGTTGCCGCCATCACTGATCATCATCTGGACGATCATTGCAGCCTTTCGTCGGCGAGAAATCGCCGACGTGCTGTGGTCGAGGGGTTTTAGTGTCATACCCCCGTCTAGCAAGACGGGGTAAATGAATGGTTATAGCGACAGCTTATGAGCCAGGATGTGTGAAAGAAATCGATAGGTTTTTCAGTTGTTGCACAGTCTCTGGTGTCAATTGCGCCTTGTCTGCAGTGTTCGAATGCAAGTATTTAATTTTGCTATATATTTCAGATATTTCTTCATCCGTGAATTCACGATCTACGCGCGCACAGCCGCATATGCTAAGGCTATCGTCTGTTTTTATTGTACAAACCATACCAAACTTCATTCCGTGGTCTGCAGCTTTTTGCATGACGCCAGCAGGATCTTCCAATTCCGACCAACGGCAGGTCCCGGTGTTTTCGAATCCCCACGCTACCATTGGATCAGACATGACCAATCCGTTTTGTGAATAGTAGTCGAGCCACGCCTTAGGGTATGATTGAAACATAAACTTTGGTGTTGTGTATGCGATATGAAAGCCAAGTGCATATCCCGCCGGGGCGAGTTCACCCAAATTTTCCAGAATCTCACTTATGTTTAGTTCCGTTTGTGACATTCAGTTACTCGCTTTCCGGTTGCCAATGGTGGTCATATGGCAATACTCTCTGACAAAGTATTGTTCATTTGTATTGTACAGAAAACAGTGCAGAAGCAACAAGGCCTTTGTCAGAAATCAGAGGTTCGGGGAAAACGGATGGCGACATTGATGGGTCCGGACGAAATTGAGCAGCTCGCTCCGTCCGGATATTATATTGCGTTACGGATAGGATTTGCCTTTCCAATGGAGGAGGTGAATGCCTTCCCTCCTGAATGGGTGCAACACTATACGGCGCAGCGCTTTATGCTGTTCGATCCAATAGTTAGATGGGCTTACAGCAATGTCGGAATTTGCCGATGGAGCGAAATTCCACTCGATGATCCTAAGCGGATTATCGCTCAGGCGAAAACCTTTGGTCTGAGATATGGCGTCACTGTTTCCGTTTTTGATGGTAATGTGGATGCTCAACGTTCCTTCGCGTCATTTACGCGCGCTGATCGCGAATATACAGACCTTGAGGTGAAACTCTTAAAGGCTTTACTCGTTAGGCGGCACAATGAAACGGCACCTCCTACAAACTTAACACGCGCAGAATTAGAGGCGCTGGGTATGGTTAAAGATGGAAAACGCTTGAAGGAAATCGCCTTTGAGTTGAGTGTTAGCGAGGGCGCTGTAAAGCAGCGTTTAAAGAACGCGAAATTGAAATTGGGGGCTAAAACGGGCACCCAAGCTGCGGCACTTGCGAACCAGTACGGCCTAATCTGAAAAATACTATCAATTTTTTTATCACTTATTGAAAATTTGGCGCTAATTTGTTGGAGGCACGAAATTCGTGACAATCAACAGATGTAAACTGGCGTCAATATCGCTTATCGGTAGAGAGAACCCACCATGGAAAATATTTCGTTTAATTTTGCTCAGCTTCACCAGTACGGAACTGCCTTTTATGAATTTCTTGCATTGCGCAAACAGTTCTTCGTAGACCAGCTTGGTTGGGATATCCCGCACGATGATAGCGTCGAAATGGATCAGTATGATAACCCTAACGCACATTATTCGTTAGTACTGCGCGATGGTAAGGTGATCGGCGGAATGCGCGCGATGGCAACGACAGCGCAGTGGGGATCGCATACTTATATGCTGCGCGATGCGGTTGCTGGAAAACTGATTGGTATTCCAGAAGACATCATCAAAATTGCGACCGTCACGCCGAATGTTTGGGAGGCAACGCGTGTTGTCATTTCGGACGAGGTCAAAACGCAAGCTGAACGGTCTGAGTGTCTGGGTCTTGTGCTTGACGGTGTTGTTGATCAAGCCACTGCAAATGGCGGTACTGAAATCATGGCGCTTTGCCCGCCGGTTTTCGCACGTACTTTACGCCAGCTCGGGTACGATGTTGATTTGATCGGTGATCCTTACGTGAACTGCCACGATAATCGCCGCTATGTCGCGATGAGTATGCCTGCGAAACATCGCCGTAAAACGAAAGTCGCGAATAGTGCAGCTCAGGTTCGGAAGGTTGGCGTTGCGGGCGCACAAGCGCCGCTACACGCGCCATCAGTTAAGTAAACCTATTTAAAGGTCGGGCGGAGCATTTCCGCCCGACCTTTAAGCTTTCATTTATCGCCGAAAACGCGTTTGAAGATCGTTTCAACGTGCTTTGTGTGGTAGCCAAGGTCGAACTTTTCTTCGATCTCTTCGGGTGACAAGGCGGCAAGGACTTCGTCATCGCCTAGCAGTTCTGTTTTGAAATCTTTCCCTTGCTCCCAAACTTTCATCGCGTTGCGCTGAACCAGTTTATAGGCGTCTTCGCGGCTGACGCCTGCTTGGGTAAGGGCAAGAAGAACGCGCTGAGACATCACGAGACCACGGAACTTGTTCATGTTGGCAAGCATGTTGTCAGGATAGATCACTAGTTTTTCGATCACGCCAGCCAAACGGTGCAGGGCGAAATCCAGCGTCACTGTGGTATCCGGGCCGATCGCGCGTTCGACAGAAGAGTGGCTGATGTCCCGTTCGTGCCAAAGAGCCACGTTCTCCATTGCAGGAACAACAGACATACGCACCAGACGGGCAAGACCAGTCAGGTTTTCAGTCAGCACAGGGTTACGCTTGTGTGGCATCGCGCTAGAACCTTTTTGGCCTTTAGAGAAGAACTCTTCGGCCTCAAGAACCTCAGTGCGCTGCATGTGGCGGACTTCGGTGGCGATGTTTTCGATGGATGATGCGATAACGCCCAGCGTTGCAAAGAACATTGCGTGGCGGTCACGTGGGATGACTTGGGTGCTGATAGGTTCAGGCGATAGGCCCAATTTCTCGCAAACGTGTTCTTCGACCGATGGGTCGATGTTTGCGAATGTGCCGACAGCGCCAGAGATAGCGCCTGTTGCGATTTCTTCGCGCGCTGCAACAAGACGTTTCCGACCGCGATCCATCTCTGCGTAGAAACGTGCGAAAGTCAGACCCATTGTTGTGGGCTCTGCGTGAATACCGTGGCTACGGCCGATGCGAACGGTGTCTTTATGTTCGAGGGCACGGGTTTTCAGTGCGGCTAGAACGCGGTCCATGCCGGTAAGTAGCAGGTCAGTGGCGCGAACAAGCTGAACATTGAATGTCGTGTCTAAAACATCAGAAGATGTCATGCCTTGGTGAACAAAACGGGCCTCTGTTGAACCGATGTGTTCGGAAAGGTGGGTCAAGAACGCGATGACATCGTGTTTTGTGACCGCTTCGATTTCGTCGATGCGCGCAACATCGAATTCGACGTCTTTGGCTTTCCAAACAGCCGCAGCGCTTTCTTTTGGGATCACACCAAGCGCGGCCTGAGCGTCACAGGCGTATGCCTCGATCTCGTACCAGATTTTGAATTTGGTTGCGGGTTCCCAGATTGCGGTCATTTCCGGGCGAGAATAGCGAGGGATCATGAGATAGCACCTTTCTTGGGGTGGGCAGCAATGTTCCCCCGCGTCATAAGGGGCAAGGGCCAAAGGCTCAAGGGACAGATGGCACGAAGATGGCGGTAATGCTGAGCGCAGACGAATTTACGGGTTCATGGCAGCTGTCACGTGTTATCACAGACCGTCACAGTGATCAGGCTGGCACATTGCTGGGGACGGCGCGGTTTGAAACGGTCGGGGCAGGGGCACTGCTATATACTGAGGTTGGAGAATTACGCTTTGGAACCAGCCCGGCGATGACTGCAACCCGATCTTACCGTTGGCAGTTTGTGGGCGATGCAGTCGATGTTCGTTTTGATGACGGTGCCGCATTTCATAGCTTCAGGCCATCAGGTCACGCACAAGGCACAGATCACCCATGTGGCGCGGACTTCTATCAAGTGCGCTATGACTTTTCCAAATGGCCGCAGTGGCAGGCAACATGGCAAGTGATTGGTCCACGTAAGGATTACGAATCTGCTTCCTGCTACTGGCGTTGAGCTGCACAAACACTGCACATCATGTCATCTCGGCGTGCACTTGCAGCCTGTCTAACGTGGATTAGACGTTGTTAAGTGGAACTGATTTCAATGAATGCTATATTTGCTCGCTTTGCGGGTTTTTCGCTTTTTATAGTTTGTGCCGGGATTGCCGTAGGGTTTGCGGGGGCGCTGCATCCGTTTGCTGATAGCCTTTCCTTGCTACGTATACCGTTGGGGCTGATAAGTCTTATTGCGTTGGCGTTTCCAATGACACGTGCATTACGCTGCGTGGTGGCTGTAGCAACCGCCGCTGCATTGCTCACTACCGTGCCTTTGCTTATTCACTCTCAAAAAGCGGGAAGCTTTACCCTATATACAAAAACCTCCTGTATCGAAATGATAAGCTGGGTTTGCTTGCGGATGACATTCGTGCAAGCGGTGCGCAGGTCGTGACGTTGCAAGAAGTAGGCACGCGCAATGATGTGTTTCTTACCGCTCTTGAGGGTGACTATCCGTTTCAGCATTTATGTAGATTTACGGGCTGGAGCGGGGTCGCCGTATTGTCGAAAATTCCATTCGTGGACGTGCCGCGTTGCTCGGGTAAAACGGGTGTTGCTGCCGTGCAAATTGAAAGCGAAGGTTTGCTGGTGTGGGTTGCGTCTGTGCATTTGCCATGGCCGTATCCGTACACCCAAGCTGAATCTACGAAATCTGCCGTTGCATTATTAGAACAGCTAGACGGGCCTGTCGTGATTGGCGGCGATTTCAACATATTTCTATGGGCGTCATCTGCAAAGCAGATTAGGCAAGAATCGGATACGATAATAGCTGGGCCTGTACGCCCTACCTATAACCTGTATGGGGCTCCGCTATTCCTAGATCATGTTTATGCGCCCGGCGGAGGCAGTGTTCGTTATCGCAATTTGTTGGGCTCTGATCATTTGGGTGTGTTGGCGCGTTTGTCTTTAGAACGATAGGCATGACAAACAAAAAAGGCACCGCGTTAGCGATGCCTTTTCCAATACTGTGAACTGCGAGATTAGCAGCTGTAGTACATTTTGTATTCCATTGGGTGTGGTGTGTGTTCGTATGCGTACACTTCTTCCCATTTCAGTTCCATGTAGCCTTCCAGTTGGTCTTTGGTGAATACGTCACCTTGGATCAGGAAGTCATGGTCAGCTTCGAGTGCTTCAAGCGCTTCACGAAGTGAACCACAAACAGTTGGGATGCCTGCCAGTTCTTCTGGTGGCAGATCGTATAGATCTTTGTCAGATGAGGGGCCCGGATCGATTTTGTTTTTGATGCCGTCAAGGCCAGCCATCAGAAGTGCTGCGAAGCACAGGTATGGGTTGGCTGCTGGATCAGGGAAACGTGCTTCGACGCGTTTTGCCTTTGGGTTTTCCGCCCAAGGAATACGGACACAACCCGAACGGTTTGACGCAGAGTATGCGCGCAGAACTGGTGCTTCAAAACCTGGGATCAGGCGCTTGTAGCTGTTTGTTGATGGGTTTGTGATCGCGTTCAGCGCTTTCGCGTGCTTCAGAACACCACCGATGAAGTACAGGGCTTCTTGAGACAGGTCTGCGTATTTGTCGCCAGCAAAGAGAGGCTTACCTTCTTTGAAGATCGACATGTTCACGTGCATACCAGTGCCGTTGTCGCCTGCGATTGGCTTTGGCATGAATGTCGCGGATTTGCCGTATGCCTGTGCAACGTTGTGCACAACATATTTGTATTTCTGGATTTCGTCAGCTTGGTGCGTCAGCGTACCAAAAATCAGGCCCAATTCGTGCTGGCAAGACGCCACTTCGTGGTGGTGCTTGTCAACTTTCATGCCCATGCGCTTCATGGTGGAAAGCATTTCGGAACGCATTTCTTGTGCGTCGTCCACTGGGTTCACAGGGAAGTAGCCGCCCTTAATGCCAGGACGGTGGCCTGTGTTGCCCATCTCGTACTCAGTGTCTGTGTTCCAAGCGCCGTCGATGGCGTCAACTTGGTAGGACACTTTGTTCATGGAAACTTGGAAGCGAACGTCGTCGAAGACGAAGAATTCAGCTTCTGGACCAAAGTATGCCGCATCGCCGATACCTGTGGATTTCAGGTACTCTTCAGCTTTTGCTGCTGTGCCGCGGGGATCACGGTCGTATGCTTCCATTGTGTCTGGCTCAACCACGTTACAGTGGATGCAGATCGTTTTTTCAGCATAGAATGGGTCAACATAAGCACTGCTTGCTTGTGGCATCAGTTTCATGTCGGATTTGTCGATGGATTTCCAACCTGCGATGGAAGAACCGTCAAACATAAAGCCATCTTCAAGGAAGTCTTCATCAACGAGATCAGAAACGACAGTTACGTGCTGCAGTTTACCGCGTGGATCAGTGAAACGGATGTCGACGTAGTCGGCTTCTTCGTCTTTGATCAGTTTGAGAACAGCTTTGTTGTCCATTTATTGGTACCTTTCTTAGCGTCTTTGGTATTCTTTAAGGCCGCAGAGTGAATCCGAGGCGTTGATTTTACAGCGCGTCGTCGCCAGATTCGCCGGTCCGGATACGGATGGCTTGTTCGACTGGGGACACGAAGATTTTGCCGTCGCCGATCTTGTCGGTTTTTGCAGCGCCAATGATTGCTTCAACGGCGGCATCGACCTGATCATCGGCCAAAACGACTTCGATTTTTACCTTTGGCAGGAAATCGACCACATACTCTGCACCGCGGTACAGTTCGGTGTGACCCTTTTGGCGGCCAAATCCTTTGACCTCGACAACAGAAAGACCCTGCACGCCCACTTCTTGGAGTGCTTCTTTCACTTCGTCGAGTTTGAATGGTTTGATGATCGCTTCGATCTTTTTCATAGGCCGCGACTCCCCTAGCGGTTATTTATGGTGGTCAGAACATTTCTGTTGCATCGGGACAATTCGTGGCGAACCTTGAAGGCAGATGCAACGGGGTAAAGAACACCAACTGATTAAATATTGTGCAATTGTCCCGAAAAATGTGCGAAATGTAAATTGGAATGCCTAAGCGATGACCGAACTTTTAACTGCTGCCCAAATGCGCGCCATCGAAGCGGCTGCGATTGCCTCTGGCGAAGTCACTGGGTTGGAGCTGATGGAGCGCGCGGGGCGCGGCGTTGTTGAGGCCATCTTTGAGGAGTGGCCTGAGCTTGCGCCGTCTTGGGGGCCAACCCCCAAACCCCCAGAGTATTTGTTGCAAGATGATGAAGAGGGGAAGCTTAGGGCAGTCGTGCTATGCGGGCCGGGGAATAATGGTGGTGACGGTTTTGTTGTCGCGCGGCTGTTGCATGAGGCCGGGTGGGGCGTTGAGGTGTTTTTGTATGGTGATGCAGAAAAGCTGCCACAGGATGCGCGGGCGAATTATGAGCGGTGGATGAAGGCTGGAACGATAGCGATGCTAGATACTTATCTGGCTCGCAGAAAATGGGGATGTGATATTCTCATCGACGCCCTTTTTGGTACGGGCCTGTCACGTCCATTATGCGGTTTTGGTGACCTATTCTGGAATACTTCGGATGCCCGTGATTGCCATGTTCCGCAATTTGGACATCCACGTGGGAGACCCGCGATTGTCTCCATCGATATTACAAGTGGCGTTTGTTCTGATTCTGGCCGTGCGTTTAATCTAGAAGATTGTAATCCCAACGCCATTTCGGCGCATCTTACCGTGACATTTCACCGAGCAAAACTGGGGCATTTCTTAAGTGAAGGGCCGCAGTACACAGATAGGGTTATTGTAAAAGATGTTGGGCTTACTCTGAGACCTAATGAGGTACGTCCAGTTGTGACCATTTCAGCGCCTTACGCCAATTGGTTAGAAAAGGATGATGATCACAAATACAAGCATGGACACGTTCTAATCCTTTCGGGCGGTGTGGGAAGCGGCGGTGCGGCAAGGCTTGCAGCGCGTGGTGCTTTGCGGATTGGTGCTGGTGTGGTGACGGTGGGGTGCCCAGCGGCGGCACTTGTAGAGAATGCGGCGCAGTTGAATGCTGTCATGCTTCGGGAGATAGGAGATAGTGGTGATCTTGCTGACGTCTTGGGGGATGAACGGATCAATGCGCTTTGTGTTGGGCCAGGGCTGGGGCTGGGTGATCGGGAGCGTGAATTAGTCAGCTTCATCCTAGGTGAAGGTGGTGTGAAGCCGCGCCCGACAGTGTTGGATGCGGATGCGTTGACGCTACTGGCGGCAGATCAGGAGTTGTTCAGTAGATTGCATTCCGATTGCGTTTTGACTCCTCATGCTGGGGAATTTGCACGGTTGTTTCCGGATATTGCTGAAAAGCTGAACGCACCTTCGAGTGTGGGGCCGTTCTACTCAAAGGTGGATGCAACACGTGATGCGGCAAGGCGGGCAGGATGTGTCGTGTTGTTTAAGGGGGCGAACACGGTGATTGCGGATCCTAAGGGGGGATGCAGCATCAATACATCTGTATATGATCGGAGGGCGCCGTGGTTGGCGACTGCAGGTTCAGGGGACGTCTTGGCGGGGTTTATCGCTGGAATTATGGCGCGACAGTTTGCGCCAGTGTATGCAGCTTGGATGGGAGCATGGCTTCATACAGAATGCGCGATCAAGTTCGGTCCGGGGCTGATTGCAGAGGATTTACCAGAACAGCTACCTGCGGTTTTCCGGGATTTGGGCGTGTAGCTGAAAAAAAATCGCGATAAACGAAAAAATCGCATTTTCCCTCTCGCATCCCGGAGATAGCTTTGCTAGGTAGCGCCAGATCGACGCTTCGGGCGTTGAAAGTGCGGGTGTGGCGGAATTGGTAGACGCACCAGATTTAGGTTCTGGCGCCGCGAGGCGTGGGGGTTCGAGTCCCTTCACCCGCACCATTTTGATGTTCCCAATATGATCAACCTATGCCCGTCGGCATTGTGCGACGACCATTTGTCGTCGTGACCTTTTAAAATTTGTCGTCGTGACCTTTTAAAAGAAGGGTGTGCGCTGAAAATCCTTATCCCTTGGGGCTTCGGGCACGATTGCCCTTGCAAGCCTTGCAGCGCATCCCTAGAAGTGCCTTCGATTTATGTGGCCACGCCTTGCGCGGCCTGACGAAGATATGCGTGGTTTCCACGCCAGACGACTTGAAAAGGACGCTACCATGCAGGTCACAGAGACGCTGAACGAAGGTTTGAAACGCGGCTATACCATCACCGTTACCGCGGCTGAATTGGATGCCAAAGTTGAAGAAAAGCTGAAAGAAGCTCAGCCTACCGTCGAAATGAAGGGCTTTCGTAAAGGTAAAGTACCTATGGCACTGCTGCGCAAGCAGTATGGCCAGCGTCTTATGGGCGAAAGCATGCAGGAAGCCATCGACGGCGCCCTGAGCAAGCACCTTGAAGAATCTGGTGACCGTCCTGCGGCACAGCCAGAAATGAAAATGACCAACGAAGACTGGAAAGAGGGCGACGATGTTGCCGTTGAAGTTTCTTACGAGAAACTGCCAGAAATCGCAGAGACAGATTTCAGCAAAATCAAGCTAGAGCGTCTGGTTGTGAAAGCTGACGAAGATTCCGTGAAAGAAGCGCTGGATAACCTTGCGTCTTCACCACAGGCCGTCACTTACGAAGCGAAAAAGACGCAAGCCAAGAAAGACGACCAAGTCGTTTTGGATTTTGTTGGTAAAGTTGACGGCGAAGCATTCGAAGGCGGCGCTGCAGAAGATTACCCATTGGTTATCGGTTCTAACTCTTTCATTCCTGGCTTCGAAGACGGCCTGTTGAAAGTGAAAGCTGGCGAAGAAAAAGACATCGAAGTAACCTTCCCAGAAGATTACCAAGCTGAGAACCTTGCTGGCAAAAAAGCTGTTTTCACCTGCACAATCAAAGAAGTGAAGGCACCAAAGGCGCCTGAGCTGGACGATGAGCTGGCGAAAAAATTCGGCGCTGAAGATCTGGAAGGCCTGAAGGCACAGATCACTGAGCGTCTAGAAGCTGAATACACCGGTGCGTCACGTGCCGTTGCAAAACGCGCGCTGCTGGATGAGCTGGACAAAGTTGTTTCTTTCGACCTGCCAGAATCTTTGGTTACTGCTGAAGCAAACCAGATTGCACACCAGCTGTGGCATGAAGAAAACCCAGAAGTTGAAGGTCACGATCACCCAGAGATCGAACCAACTGACGAGCACAAGAAGCTTGCTGAACGTCGCGTAAAGCTGGGTCTTCTGTTGGCTGACATCGGTCAGAAGGCTGACGTGAAAGTCACCGATCAAGAAATGACACAAGCGATCATGAACCAAGCGCGCCAGTACCCAGGTCAAGAGCGTCAGTTCTTTGAATTCGTACAGCAGAACGCTCAGTTCCGTCAGCAACTGCAGGCGCCAATGTTCGAAGACAAAGTCGTTGACCACATTTTTGAAAAAGCTGCGGTCACTGACAAAGAAGTCAGCAAAGACGATCTGCAAAAAGCTGTTGAGAAGCTCGAAGAAGAGTAAGACCAACACCAGATTCATTCTGAAAAAGGCGCTCCAGTTCGGGGCGCCTTTTGTTTTGAGAGTGTAGCCAAATTAGATCTGGCCCAGCCGTCCCATCAGAGGCTGGGTCAGATTTGTCAAAGCGTGATGCGGAACAGAGCGAATCCAGATTCGCTGCTGCCTGCGGGTGTGATGGTCATGCCTGCAACGCTGTCAGCGTATTCTGCGCCAGCGGGTCCCGTTTCAAAGATGACGGTGGTGCCGTCCATCGGTACAAATGACCAATTCGCATCCGCGCGTGGGCTGACCGTACCTTTGTCGACGATGTAGCGCACGATCACGTCGCGATTCGTGTCGGGCCCTTCAAAAATGACCGTCGATCCATCTGCACCGGGGAAGCTGCCGCCACCCGATGCCCGGTAGTTGTTCGTCGCAAGGATGAATTCTTGCGATGGGTCGATAGGCGCACCATTGAACTGTAGGTTTACGATCCGGTTTGTATTGGCGTTGATCACTTCGCCTTCACGGTCGAACATCGCCGGTTGGGATAGATCAATTTGGTAGGTAACCCCGTCGATCACATCGAAGTTGTAGCTTGGAAAATCAGGGTTCAGTAGCACTGCATCGGATGAGCCGGGTTCGATTTGGTTGAACATCCCGGCGCTGCGTTCGAGCCAGTTCTTGACCTGCGCACCTGTTATTTTCACGGCCCGCACTGTGTTGGGGTAGAGGTACAAGTCCGCCACGTTTTTGATTGCCACGTCGCCAACGGGAACGTCGGTGAAGTATTCCGGACCACCACGACCACCAGCCTTGAACGGAGCGGCGGCCGATAGGATCGGTAACCCTTCGAATTCGGTGCCGACCATTTGTTCCGTGATGTACCAAGTTTGTGCGTTCGATACGATTTGAACGGATGGATCATCGGCGACCAGCGCAAAATAGCTGTGAAGCGGTGCATCGGTTTTACCGACCGCTGTGCGCACATAGGCGAGCGTCTGATCGTGGATGTCTTGAATTGATTCCAAAACAGGCACGAAGTCTTCGACTAGCGGGGTGATGCTACGGTCTTCTTCGCGACGTGAGATTGGGCGCGCCTCGGACGTGTGCGAAAGAACCCGCCATCCGTTGCCGTCACGTTCAAGCAGTAGATCGACCAGTCCCATATGACTGCCCCAAAAGCCGCCCATCACGCCGGGTTTGCCGTTGATCGTTCCGGCTGCGACATCGACGCCCGCCCAGTCGTCATAGTTTGAGGACGGGAAGACGAGGTGGCTGTGGCCTGTCAAAATCGCGTCGATGCCGTCAACGCCTGCCAAAGGAATTGCTGCGTTTTCCATGCCCTCGGTTTCGTTGGCTTCGCCGATACCAGAATGGCAAAGCGCGACGATAATGTCTGCGCCTTGCTCCTTCATCTGTGGAACATATGCACGCGCGGATGCGACGATATCGCGGGCCTGCACGTTGCCTTCTAGATGCTTTCGGTCCCAGTTCATGATCTGTGGTGGCACGAATCCAATCAAACCGATTTTGATCGGGTGTGTGACACCGGACCCGTCGGTCAGCGTGCGTTCAAGAATCGTGTAAGGCGGAAGCAGCGTTGTGTCCGCAGTCGGTGTCGCGCCCATTTCTTTGACGACGTTGGCAGAAACCACAGGGAAGGCGGCACCAGCGACCGATTTCATCAAGAATGGAATGCCGTAATTGAATTCGTGGTTGCCAAGCGTCGATGCATCAAACCCGAGTGTGTTCATCGCGGTGATGACAGGGTGCATATCACCTTCTTTCATGCCGCGTTCATAGGCGATGTAATCGCCCATCGGGTTCCCCTGAAGAAAGTCACCATTGTCGAGAAGCAAAGAGTTCGTCGATTCTGCGCGCACACCTTCGATGATGGACGCTGTGCGGGCAAGGCCGACCGTATCGACAGGGCGATCAGCGTAATAATCGTAAGGAAAAACATGGACGTGAAGGTCAGTGGTTTCCATCAAACGCAGGTGCGCCTGATTGGTGGCTGCGCTGACCGAAAACGGATGCATCGCGATTAGCCCAGCAGAGCCCGCGATAAAGTGGCGACGATTTAAACGAAGTGACATGAGATAATCCCCCGGATTTCTAGATGTTTGATCAGTAGACATCTGGATGCGGTTTGTAACAAGGGTGTGTTTGTTGCCGGGATCGGTCCCAATAATTGAATGCTTTGCTTTGGTCGTAAGTTGTTTGAATTGCTACAAAAATAGTCAGTTTGGCGATTTTCGCTTCGGTATCGTTTCTGTTCGAAACGTGATTGGCGGGGGGTGAGCGTGCGTATCATCCGGGCTATTTCGCAGCATATGCCTTGGACCCTGACGGCAATAATATTGAAGCAGTTTATCATGGGCGGGCCATACGCTCAGCCAAGAGTGTGGTATTTAGTACGCCGGATGAGGGTTAGTAGCTTTACTCGACCAGCGTAAAAGTTTGCGCGCCGAAATGTCCGCTTACTTGTCCGCTTCCTGCGATGCCGCGTTCGTCGATTGCGATCTCGCCTGATACGCGGCGTTCGCCATTGCGGTCGGTTTCAACATATTTGAACCCCGTGTCGGTCGCTGTCGTGATGCGGGTCCATCGGATGCGTTCATCGTTGGGGCGGATTTCAGTATACCGGCACTTGCCGAGCGTACGGGTGCAGTCATGAGGTTGATAGCGCACTTCGTAGCCGTCAGAGCGTTGCCACGAAAGGTAATTTCCATTGCCATCAAGCCGTGTGGTAAATGCCGGTGTTCCGGTTGGGCTAGGGCCGCGATAGCTTTCGATTAGGTAGTCGTTGCCTTGGCGTCCTTTGTACATGTGATGGATCAGGCCCGAACGGCTTTGATCCACTGAGACATAATCCCCGGGCGAAAGTAATTCGGGTTTCCAACGAATGTCACCGACTGGTACGGCGCAAGCCGCTATCGTGGAAGTCAGAATAAGGGGGGCAAGAATTTTCAGCTTTATTCTCCTGTCCTGCCGACTGTAACTAATTTGTGCGCCTATAATATGGCTCGTGGCAGGGTACTCGTTTAAAAAAGGCCGCCCCAAATGGAGCGGCCTAATATACTGTAAAAGCAGAACGAATTAGTCTTCGTCGTTGCTTTGTGCAGGTGCTTCGTCGTCGTCACCGAATTCGTCAGCGGCAGAGCCGATGTCGTCAAACAGTTCCTGAATTTCGAATTCAGCAGCTGCTTCTTCTTCGGCTGCGAGTTCTGCGATAGATTTACCAGCTGCTTGCAGCTCGGCTTCTTCTGCGGAACGTGCAACGTTCAGTGTGATTGTTGCAGCGACTTCTGGGTGCAAGTTGACGGTTACGTCGTGCAGGCCCAAGTCTTTGATCGTTGCAGACAAAACAACTTGCTTTTTGTCGACTGTAAAGCCGGCTTCAGTTGCTGCTTCAGATGCGTCACGTGTTGTGACAGAACCGTAAAGCGAGCCAGCGTCAGATGCAGAGCGGATGATGACGAATGTTTCGCCGTCTAGCTTTTCAGCCAATGCCGCTGCTTCTGTTTTGCTTTCAAGGTTGCGTGCTTCAAGCTGAGCTTTTTCTGCTTCGAAACGTGCAAGGTTTGCAGCGTTTACGCGCAGTGCTTTGCCTTGTGGCAGCAGGAAGTTACGTGCGTAGCCTTCTTTAACAGAAACGACTTCGCCCATCTGGCCCAGTTTGGCCACGCGCTCAAGGAGAATGATATCCATGTGTTGGTGTCCTTACTTTACTGCGTATGGCAGCAGGGCAAGGAAACGCGCGCGTTTGATCGCCTGGGCGAGCTTACGCTGGTTCTTGGCGCCAACAGCTGTGATACGGGCTGGAACGATTTTGCCGCGCTCAGAGATGTAGCGCTGCAAAAGGCGAGTGTCTTTGTAGTCGATCTTTGGCGCGTTATCGCCTTCAAACGGATCGGACTTACGACGACGGAAAAATGGTTTAGTAGCCATGATTGTTGTCCTTATCTAAGATCTGATTAGCGGCGCTCGCGGCGTTCGCCACGTTCTTCGCGTTTCTGCATCTGTACAGATGGGCCATCTTCGTGTGCGTCGACTTTGATAGTCAGCACGCGCATGACATCGTCATGAAGCCGCATCAGACGTTCCATTTCCTGAATCGCAGGAATTGGCGCATCAGTCCGCAGCAGGGCGTAGTGACCCTTGCGGTTTTTGTTGATCTTATAGGCCATCGTTTTGACGCCCCAGTATTCGTTTTCCAGCAACTTGCCGCCATTGTCGGCAAGAACGGATCCGAAGTGTTCGATAAGTGCTTCAGCTTGCGAGTTGGAAAGATCCTGACGCGCAATCATGACATGCTCGTATAGCGGCATGCGTACTCCATTCATTATCAGCGCATTTCAAAGCGTGGGGCAGTGACCCTTTCTGCACCCCACCCACGAGAGACTGCGCAGTTCAACATTACACAGAAAGGTTGCGGCCTTATACAGGTCCAACCGGGTGATGCAAGTATCAAAGCCCTATTTTTATTGGTTGGAATTGGCCGTCATTTGTTTTCTATAACCTGCCATGCCAATGCCTATTTGTCGCCCTGATTTACTATTATTTCACATGAAAACGACATTAAGGAGACGTCATGACGGGAAGCGTGGCAACTCAATTTTCAGGTGGTCAGGGTCAAATGGCAAAATCAACTAACTTTGCAGTAGAAGACACTTTTTGGGGATACCAAATTCGTTCTGGCCGTGCGCCGGCGATCGGTGTGGTTATGGCGCAGTTGCTATCGTACTTTTTTGGGGCGTGCTTTATGATTGCTGCGGTCAGCATGGTTGCCATGCCGGTGTTGTTTTTTAACGGTGATGTTGGCGTGATCCGCCTTGCTGCGTCAGTTTTGTTTGCAGCGGTTGGTTTTTATTTGCTGTGGTTTGCAAGCCGCGGGTCACAGGCAGAAGTCCATGTCGATACAAGCGTCGGCGAAATTCGCGAGGTCATCAGTAACCGTGCAGGCAAGCCAACCACAATCGGTGCTTACGGTTTTGACGCGATTGGCGGTGTTTACATTGAACCCCAGCCGGAAAGCGCCTTTGCATCGCTTGTCCTACAGTATCGCGACACTGATCAGCGAGTATGCGTGGCCGAAGCAATTGAAGCGCAACTGATTCCCTTGCGTGATCGATTGGCGCAAGATTTGATGATCGCGCCGCGTAGTGCAGCCTAAGGAAACATGTCGACAACGCTGGTTACTGTGTTGTCGAACACAATTTGTTCAGAATTGCAGAATTGCTTTGTGCGGTGATGCACCTTCAATAGAGGGTGTAAACTACTCACAACTGGAGATTCCAATGAAGAACGTACTTTTCGCAGCCGCAGTCGCTGCATCATCAATCGCCGCACCAGCATTTGCAGCCCCTGAGGCATATGTGCTGGATGCAAGCCACAGCCAAATCATGTTCACATATAACCACCTTGGTTTTTCGACCGGCATGGGCATGTTTTCTGGTTTTGAAGGCGAAATCAGCTTTGACGCCGAAGAGCCAGCAGCATCAAGCGTGAATGTTTCATTCCCTGTGCGCAGCATGCTGACAGGCTGGGAAGGGCGTTTCGAACACTTTATGTCGGGTGACTTCTTTGGTGCCGATGAGGACGAAATGGTGACATTCATGTCTACAGGTATCGAGGTTACTGGCGACAACACCGCGTTGATCACAGGTGATTTGACGTTGAACGGTGTGACGAAATCTGTCGTGCTGGACGCGAAACTGAACCAAACTGGTATGCACCCAATGGCTGAAAAAGAATGGGCAGGCTTTGACGCGACAACAACGCTGCTGCGTTCTGACTACGAAGTAGGTGCATTCGCGCCATATGTCAGCGATGAAGTCGAAGTCATGATTTCTGTTGAGGCGATGAAGGCTGAATAATTCAGCAATTCGCTAGAAAAATTGGCTGCGCCTTAGGGGACCGAGGAGCAGCCTTTTTTGTTATCGTGTGGCGGTTAGGTTGATGTTAACCCGCACGTCAAATCCGAGACTGCTTTCGTCTGCCATGCTTTGCCCGATTTGATAGTCGCGCCGATCAAGCGCGAGCGATCCTGCCATCTCGGCGGTATCCCCATCAAGATTAAGCACGAAGGGGAGGGTGATAGGCAGCGTGATATCTTTGATCTTTAGCGTGCCGGTTGCCAGATATGTACTGCCGTCGGCCGTAATGTCCGCGTCAAATGTCGCTGTGGGAAAGGTGTCAGCAGCAAAGAAATCTGTGCCCATTGCCTGATCGCTAACCGATCCAAGGTGCAACGACCCGATCGCGATTGTTGTTGTTACGTGGCCAAGCGTACCTGTCGCAGTTGGGTCAAATTCGATGACAGAGGTCCAATCATCGAATTGTCCCGATATCGGGTTTCCAAGCTGGCGCACCGTGATGCCGATAGTTCCGCCCGTCACCATCCAATCCGACGTGACCTGTTCCAATGCTATAGCGGGTTCGCGGTCTCCGTGCGAAAGCATTCCAGCCGCCGCAGCACCGCCTGCCGCGACAATATAAATGCCGAGCGCAAAGATGGGTGCCATAATCGCTTTTTCACGTTCAGATGTCTCTGGGACTTTCGATTGCTTGAACCACATGCGGGTCAGCGTCGCGTCTTTGTCGATAATTTGGTGTTTTAGCGCGCCAACAATATGTAGCAGGATCGAAACGATCAGGATTTTGCTCCAGACCCAATGCAGGCCCGAAAAAAATTCGGCAAGTGTTTCGCTTTGAGGAATAAACGGAAGGCTTTGGCCGATTGGCAACCAAATAGGGGCAAATCCAGAAGTGGCTGCGTGATGTAGCCATCCTGACAGTGGCACAACGACCAAGGCGACATAAAGTAGCCAATGCACAATATGCGCAACCAGCGTTTCTAAACGGCGGTCTGGATGGAGATCCCCCGGTTTTGTCTGGGTCAATGCCCACAAGATGCGCGCCAAAGCCACAAAGAATATAATGACGCCCAGTGTCTTGTGAGCCGAAAATAGCGGCACCTTAAGGGGCGCATCAAAGGCGAGGTCTTCGGCAATCAGGCCTAAAGGAATTACGGTGAGAATCAGTAAAGCGGTCAGCCAATGAAAGGCTTTGGTGACCGTACCGTATGTGCTGGCGGTATTTGTGGCGGGCATTGTCGTTCTCCGAATTATTGCGAGCACGCTATCACCAGCGTGGATTCGCGCAAATGATTGAGTATGTGTGCCAGCTTACAGGCTTTGTGCATAACCGATCAGTTGACGGGTTGCTTGTGCGCTATGTCACAGCAAGGTAAGCCTGACCGCAAATAACATATCAAAGAGGAGAGGTCTGATGCGGGCATTCGTATTTCCGGGCCAAGGTGCGCAAACGATTGGAATGGGACGGGCACTCGCCGATGCATATCCGGCGGCAAAGGCGATTTTTGACGAAGTCGACGACGCGCTTGGCGAAAACCTATCTGGTTTGATTTGGGAGGGTGATATTGCTGAACTCACGCTGACCCGAAATGCGCAACCTGCATTGATGGCGACATCCTTGGCGGCGATGCGTGCGCTTGAGGCAGAAGGCGTTACCATTTCCGCTGCAAGCTATGTTGCCGGGCATTCGTTGGGCGAATATTCGGCCTTGGCCGCGGCTGGCGCATTGACTGTTGCAGATACCGCGCGTTTGCTGCGCGTACGTGGCACGGCAATGCAAGATGCCGTGCCTGTCGGCGTTGGTGCAATGGCCGCGATTCTAGGGCTGGATTTCGCGACAGTTGCCGAAATTGCCATAGAAGCCGCGCAGGGCGAGGTTTGCCAAGCTGCAAACGATAACGATCCGGGGCAGGTGGTTGTGTCAGGGCACAAGGCCGCCGTTGAACGGGCAACCGCGATTGCCAAAGAAAAAGGCGCAAAGCGCGCGTTACTATTGCCAGTAAGCGCCCCATTCCATTGTAGCCTGATGGCCCCGGCAGCTGCCGTGATGGCCGAGGCACTAGATGATGTTGAAATCAAAACACCATCTGTACCGTTGGTCGCAAACGTTGAGGCAAGTAGCGTCACCGACCCTGCTGCGATCCGTTCATTGCTTGTGGAACAGGTAACGGGCTCTGTGCGTTGGCGCGAAAGCGTCGCTTATATGGCGACGAAAGGCGTGACTGAAGTGTTCGAAATCGGCGCTGGTAAGGCGCTATGCGGGATGGTTAAACGTATTGACCGCAGCTTGACTGCAACCGCAGTTGGTACACCAGAAGACGTCGTTGCTGTTGCTGCTGCGCTAAAAGATTGAAGAAGGAATTGGAAATGTTTGATTTAAGTGGAAAAAATGTCCTGATTACGGGCGCTTCTGGTGGCATTGGCGGGGCAATTGCAAAGGCACTGCACGGCGCTGGTGCAACAGTTGCATTGTCCGGTACGCGGGTTGAACCGCTTGAGGCATTGGCCGCAGAGTTGGGCGACCGTGCACATGTGCTGCCATGTAACCTAAGTGACGCAGACGCAGTGAATGCATTGCCAAAGCAGGCTGCTGACGCGATGGGGTCTGTCGATGTATTGGTGAACAACGCTGGCATCACGCGTGATAATATCTTTATGCGTATGTCGGATGAAGAATGGTCTTCGGTTCTAGAGGTCAACCTGACATCGACCATGCGTCTGTGCAAAGGTGTGATCCGCGGCATGATGAAGTCTCGCTGGGGGCGCATCGTGAATATTTCGTCGATCGTTGGCGCAACAGGCAACCCAGGGCAGGCGAACTATGCTGCATCAAAGGCTGGTATGGTCGGGATGTCCAAATCCATCGCCTATGAAGTTGCGAGCCGTGGAATCACCGTAAACTGTGTTGCTCCCGGTTTTATTACCACTGCGATGACCGATAAGCTGAATGATGAGCAAAAGGCTGGTATTTTGTCGCAAGTTCCTGCCGGTCGTATGGGCGATGCCGAAGAGATTGCTGCGGCAGTTTTGTATCTTTCTAGCCCAGAAGCTGCTTATGTTACCGGTACCACCTTGCATGTGAACGGCGGGATGGCCATGCTCTAAACGCCGGGCATGAAATCGTTTGCCTAAGCGGAATTCTCTGCTATAGGCCACCCAGATTTGCCGAAAAAAGTGCATGTGACGCCACGTCGGATGTTTGCTGCGCAGATCGGTTAATCCCCGTAAGGGGATAGTTAAGTCGGGCAACAGCCCAAATCAGAACGGGCATTAGCCCAGAAAGACGTGAGGAATTGACATGAGCGACGTTGCAGACCGCGTACGCAAGATCGTAGTAGAGCATCTTGGTGTTGAAGAAGACAAAGTGACGGAAACTGCGTCCTTCATCGATGATCTTGGTGCAGACAGCCTTGACACTGTTGAGCTGGTTATGGCGTTCGAAGAGGAATTCGGTATCGAAATCCCTGACGACGCTGCAGAAACCATCCAGACATTTGGTGACGCGGTTAAGTTCATCAACGGCGCACAATAAGCCGTTATCAAAGAACAAGGAAACGGCGCCATTACGGCGCCGTTTTTTTGTATGAAGGTTGTTTTGAGCGCCTCTCGTGACTTAATAGCAACCCAACCCGTTAATGAGTGTTGTGCCAATCTGGTACTTATAAGTTGAGCAGTAATGGGCAAGAGTTGTTCCTTTGTCGGCAACCCGATGCTGGCGTAGTGACGCGGACTTGCTCCTATGCTGTTGGCTAGGTTATTAGTGCATTCAAATACGCCAAAAGGTGAGGGCAGAATATGCGTCGTGTCGTTGTAACAGGCTTGGGTTTGGTAACCCCGCTAGCTGATGGAGTCGAAAAATCCTGGGAACGGATTTTGGACTGTCAATCTGGCGCTGGTAAAATTACGGGCTTTGATCCCAGCAAGGTAACCACGCAATATGCGTGTGAGGTTCCGTTGGGCGATGGCACCGATGGTACATTCAACGCCGACAAATACATGGATCCAAAAGAACAGCGTAAGGTCGATACCTTTATCATGTTCGGTATGGCTGCTGCCCAGCAAGCGATTGAAGACGCTGGTTGGATGCCCGAAGATCGTGAAAGCCTCGAGCGGACCGGTGTTCTTATGGGCTCTGGTATCGGTGGTTTAAATTCGATTGCGAACACTGCTGTGATGATGGCCGAAAAAGGCCCGCGTCGCGTTTCCCCATTTTTTGTGCCGGGTGCATTGATCAACCTGATTTCTGGTCAGGTTTCGATCAAATACGGTTTCCGTGGTCCGAACCACGCTGTTGTGACCGCATGTTCAACTGGTGCGCACGCGATTGGTGATGCATCGCGTTTGATCCAGCACGGCGATGCTGACGTTATGGTCGCTGGCGGTGCTGAAGCTGCGATTTGTGAAATCGGTATTGCGGGCTTTAATGCCTGTAAGGCACTGAGCACAAAATATAACGACGATCCTGCAAAGGCGAGCCGCCCTTGGGACGAAGACCGTGACGGTTTTGTCATGGGCGAGGGATCTGGGATGGTCGTGCTTGAAGAATACGAACACGCCAAAGCGCGTGGTGCTAAAATCTATGCAGAGGTTCTTGGTTACGGGCTGAGCGGCGACGCACACCACATCACAGCCCCACCACCTGATCACGAAGGTGCAGAGCGCGCGATGCGTGCTGCTTGCCGGAACGCGGGGATTGAACCGACGCAGATCGATTATGTGAACGCGCATGGTACTTCGACGATGGCTGATACCATTGAATTGGGCGCTGTTGAGCGTTTGGTTGGTCCAGAGGCAGCGGCAAAACTGACGATGTCTTCAACCAAATCAGCGACGGGTCACCTTTTGGGTGCCGCTGGTGCGATTGAAGCCATTTTCTCGATCCTTGCGATCCGTGATCAGGTTGCACCGCCGACAATCAACTTGGACAATCCTGCGGTTGAAACCAAAATTGATCTTTGTGCGAATGCAAAGCGCGAGCGTAAGATCGACATCGCATTGTCTAACTCGTTTGGCTTTGGCGGCACGAATGCTAGCGTCGTGTTCGGAAAGGTCACCTAATGTGGCGCCATATCGCGTCTAATTTTCTGACGTTCTTTATTGTTGCTTTGTTCCTCTTGGTCGGTGGTATCGGCTGGGGAATGAAGCAATATTCTGCGCCGGGCCCCTTGGAGCAGGCAATTTGTTTTCAGGTCGATCGTGGGACGAACATGTCTCGTGTCGCTTCGAAACTGGTTGATCAAGGTGCAATTTCGTCTGAGTTCATTTTTGAGACGGGCGCGGATTATTCTGAGAAATCTCATCTTTTGAAGGCTGGTAGCTTTCTGGTTCCAGAGCAGGCCTCGATGGAAGAGATCGTGAGCATTGTGACACGTGGTGGTCAGAATACTTGCGGTACCGAAGTCGTTTACCGTGTTGGCATCAACAAGATGCAAATTCAGGTTCGCGAGCTTGATCCGGCGACGAACCGTTTCATTGAACTTGTGAACTATGATCCGTCCGAAGTTGAGACGCCTGCGGAATACACCGAAGTCCGTGAAGCATCCGATACCCGGTATCGTGTTGCCTTGGCCGAAGGTGTGACTAGCTGGCAGATCGTAAACGAGCTGAGCGCGATTGATATTCTGGTTGCTGACGTGCAAGAGACCCCGCCTGAAGGTTCGCTTGCGCCTGATAGCTATGACGTTACGCCAGACACGCGTGTGTCATCGATCATTGCGCAGATGACAGAGCGGCAGTCTGCGATCATCGCAGAGGCATGGGCAGAGCGTGCAGATGGTTTGCCTTTGGAAACTCCAGAAGAAGCAATGATTCTGGCAAGTATCGTCGAGAAGGAAACAGGTGTTCCTGAAGAACGTCGTCAAGTTGCGAGCGTATTTGTGAACCGCTTGAACCAAGGCATGAAGTTGCAAACAGACCCCACCGTCATCTATGGTATCACGCAGGGTGAGGGGATTCTGGGTCGTGGTTTGCGTCAAAGTGAATTGCGTGGTGAGACGCCTTGGAACACTTATGTGATTCCGGGGCTGCCGCCGACACCGATTGCCAACCCTGGCCGTGCGAGCATCGAAGCGGCGCTGAACCCAGATAGCACCGAGTATATCTTCTTTGTGGCTGATGGTACTGGTGGCCACGCATTTGCGACAACATTGGACGAACATAATCGCAATGTTGCCCGCTGGCGCGAGATTGAAGCTGAGCGTGCATCTGACAATTAAGATGCTGTAAAGGTTAATAAAAATTCAGCCGAGGGTGCGCGTCCGTACCCTCGGCTGATTGACTTTTGGGCCTGCCTGTGCCTATAGTTGTCGTGCTAGAAGGCGTCGATTATCGCCTCTCGATGTAACGGAAGTTCACCCCTTACAGGCGAATATACATGAACAAATTAGACGATCAGGGGCAGGTGGCCACTGATGATGCATCGGCCCGCGTGACCGAGATTGCGGAGCTATATGTGAGTGTTCGGAATACTATCCGTCACATGATTGCAGAAATTGGGCTGCCGACTGATGTGGCCTCTAAACCCCTTTTGACAAAGCTAAGTGAATTACAATCCGCGCATCTCAAGGTGCTTGCGGCAGAGGAGGCGTTTCATGCCCAACAGCAAGCCAATCAGTCCGACGCCGATATCGACTATGACGCCCTGCGCGCTGACATCGGGAGCCAACTTGATCGCCTCCGCGCCGCGACTGACGCAGGTTGAGTTTCTCAAACAACTGACGCCTGCGCAGGTCGCAGCGCTGCCTTATCTGTTCGACTTTTGGGCTTTGCAACATCAACTACCACCTGACGGTGACTGGCGCACTTGGGTCATTTTGGGCGGTCGCGGTGCGGGCAAAACGCGGGCAGGGGCCGAATGGGTGCGTGCGATGCTGGAAGGGCCACGCCCCACGGTGCCTGGTCGTGCCCGCCGCATGGCGATTGTAGCCGAAACGATGGATCAGGCCCGCGAGGTAATGGTTTTTGGTGAAAGCGGCATTATGGCCGTCAGCCCGCCGGATCGTCGCCCAGATTGGATTGCCACGCGCCGCTTGCTGGTTTGGCCCAATGGAGCGCAGGCGCAGTTGTTTTCTGCACACGAACCAGAAAGCCTGCGTGGTCCGCAATTTGATGCCTTGTGGGCGGATGAACTGGCGAAGTGGCGCAAAGGTGGTGACACGTGGGATATGTTGCAGTTTGGGTTGCGGTTGGGTGATCACCCTCAGGCGTGCGTTACGACGACACCGCGCCGTGCAGCAGTACTGCGTGATTTGCTTGAGATGGACACGACCGTGGTCACCCGTGCGCCGACGCAGGCAAACCGGGCAAACCTTGCACCGAGTTTTATCGCTGAGATTGAGGCACGTTATGGTGGTACGTCTTTGGGCCGCCAAGAAATCGACGGTACGTTATTGGATGACGTTGATGGTGCTCTTTGGGGGGCTGATCAATTGGCAGGGATGCAGGCCGATCATTTGCCGCCCTGCACGCGGGTCGTCGTTGCGATTGATCCGCCGGGGACATCGCACAAGGGATCCGATGAATGTGGGATTGTGGTTGCTGGTGTCGTGATGCATGGCCCCCCACAGGATTGGCGTGCCTACGTGTTGGCTGATGTGTCTATGTCTGCGGCGCGGCCAACGGATTGGGCGCAAGCTGCGATCAATGCGATGGACCGGTTTGGCGCGGATCGTTTGGTCGCTGAGGTTAATCAGGGGGGGGACATGGTCGAGGCCGTTTTACGGCAGGTTGATCCATTGGTGTCTTATCGGTCTGTTCACGCCTCAAAGGGTAAGGTCGCGAGGGCAGAGCCGATTGCCGCGCTTTATGAGCAAGGTCGTGTGTGGCATGCACGTGGGTTAGCCAAGCTGGAAGACCAGATGTGTCAGTTAACGACGCAAGGTTTCGTCGGCCGTGGATCGCCTGACCGGGTCGATGCGTTGGTTTGGGCGCTTTATGATCTGATGATTGAACCGGCCCAAAATTGGCGTAACCCCAGCATTCGCGGGCTTTGATCCCGTTGCGTAGGGGTGCGTACGCATCCCTACCATCTTTGTAATCATTTAAATGCAAATTGTTTTCATGGATCGCAGACGGTCATCAACGGCCGATTGGCACCAAAGGAGTTTTGAATGTTTGAATTCTTGAACCGCACTGCGTCGGATCAGCCGGTGGCTGAGGTCAAAGCCTCTGCCACGGGGCGTGTGATGGCGATGTCCGGTGCGGGCCGTGTGGCGTGGAGCCCGCGTGATGTCGTGTCACTGACCCGGACAGGGTTTGCGAATAACCCGATCGGGTTTCGTGCAGTTAAGATGATTGCTGAGGCGGCCGCTGCCGTACCGGTCGTTCTACAGGATGCAGAGCGCCGCTATGACACCCATCCGGTGTTGGCACTGCTGAACCGTCCAAATGCCGGGCAGGGCCGCGCAGAGTTGCTTGAGGCGTTGTTTGGTCAACTGCTATTGACCGGGAACGGTTATCTTGAGGCTGTCGGCGATGACGGTCTGCCGCTTGAGATGCATGTCTTGCGCTCTGACCGGATGTCGGTTGTGCCCGGTGCTGATGGTTGGCCGATGGCCTATGAATACAGTGTGAACGGTCGCAAGCATCGCTTTGCGGTTTCAGATGGGCAGGGTCCGATTTGCCATATTAAGAGTTTTCACCCGCAGGATGATCATTATGGACTGTCTGCTTTGCAGGCTGCTGCGAATGCGGTGGATGTTCACAACGCTGCTTCGCGTTGGTCAAAGGCGTTGCTGGATAATGCAGCCCGGCCATCTGGTGCGATTGTGTATCGCGGTGCGGATGGGCAGGCATCACTGTCGGCGGATCAGTATGATCGCCTGCTGAGCGAGATGGAAACCCAGCATCAGGGTGCCCGCAATGCTGGTCGTCCGATGTTGTTAGAAGGTGGATTAGACTGGAAGCCGATGGGGTTTTCGCCATCAGATATGGAGTTCCAGAAAACCAAAGAGGCCGCCGCGCGTGAAATCGCGATTGCCTTTGGTGTGCCGCCGATGCTGTTGGGGATTCCGGGCGATGCGACCTATGCCAATTACCAAGAGGCAAACCGCGCGTTTTACCGTTTGACTGTGTTGCCGCTGGTCACGCGCGTCACAAGTACGATTGCGGATTGGTTGTCCGATTTCACCGGCGAGCGGATCGAGCTGCGCCCGGATCTAGATCAAATCCCAGCGCTTTCAGCTGAACGAGATGCCCAATGGCGTCGCGTGGGCGAGGCTGCGTTTTTGACCGATCCCGAAAAGCGTGCGTTGCTTGGTCTTCCTGCGGTCGAGGTTGGCGATGCCCGGTAAGGTCGTTGATCTGAAAGGCAAGCCACACAGTGAAGTGAAACCTCCGGTTTCGGATTTCTGGTTTGCCCAAGTTGATGTGCGCCTTGGTCGGATCGAATTCATGGTCACGCGGTTAGAACGTCAAATATGGGCCGTGGTCTGCGGCTGTTTTGGCCTGTTGGTTTTCGAAATTGTGAAAGCACTGAGCGGGAGAGCGCTATGAGTTTGGAACATAAATTTTGCCAGTTGGGTGCTGATGTCACAGTCACAGATGGATCGGTGATTAGTGGCTATGCATCCTTGTTTGGAAAGGCTGATCAGGGCGGTGATACTGTGGTGCCGGGAGCATATGCCGTGTCACTGGCACAGGGTCGCCAGATCAAGATGCTATGGCAGCACGACCCCGCCCAGCCGATTGGCGTTTGGGACGAGGTTCGTGAAGACGCCAATGGCCTATGGGTTAAGGGCCGATTGCTGACTGATGTTGCTAAGGGGCGCGAGGCCGCCTCATTAGTCAGCGCCGGCGCGATTGATGGGCTGTCTATCGGATATCGCACCGTGAAGGCCCAAAAGAACGACAAGGGCGGACGCCTTTTGTCTCAGTTGGAGCTGTGGGAGGTGTCTTTGGTCACATTCCCCATGCTTCCCGATGCGCGTGTAGCGGCCAAGGGGGATGATCCTGCCGCCGGTGCGATGCGTGAATTGGCAGCGGTGTTTGAAGATGCCCGCCGTTTGATGGCGCGGGACTAACCCCCGCCGCACCACAATCAAAGGAAGATTGATGAGCAAGACTGAGAGCGATTCTCGGGTCGGGGAAGATGTGTCTCCTGCCCGCGAGCTGAATGTGGCCGTTGCCGGTTTCATGAGCGAATTCAAAGACTTTTCTAACGGCATTAATGCCAAACTTCAAAAACAGGATGACCGGATGAACAAGCTGGACCGTAAGACAATGATGAATGCCCGCACAGCGTTGGCGACAAATGCTGCTGAGGATGCGCCGCACCAAAAGGCGTTTGCAGCTTATCTGCGTTCAGGGGATGATGACGCGCTGCGCGGTCTGGAACTTGACGGCAAGTCGCTGAATACGTCAATTGCGGCTGATGGTGGCTACTTGGTTGATCCACAGACGTCGGACACCGTGAAGGGTACCCTTTCTTCGACGGCGTCGATCCGTGCGATTGCGAATGTCGTGAACGTCGATGCGACGTCGTATGATGTGCTGGTTGATCATACCGAAATGGGTGCGGGCTGGGCGACCGAAGCGGGTTCCGTGGCTGAGACTGACACACCGCAGATCGATCGTATTACGATCCCACTGCACGAATTGTCTGCGCTTCCAAAAGCGTCGCAGCGTTTGTTGGATGACAGCGCGTTCGACATCGAAGGTTGGCTGGCCGGTCGTATCGCTGATAAATTCGCTCGTTCTGAAGCGGGCGCGTTTATCAATGGTGATGGCATCGACAAACCTACGGGTCTGATGACATATCCAACTGTCGACAACGACATTTGGGCTTGGGGTAACATTGGCTATGTGCCGACAGGTACAGCCGGTGGGATTGATGGCGGCGACGCTATCGTGGACCTTGTTTATTCGCTGGGTGCTGAATATCGCGCGAACGGCACATTCGTGATGAATTCCAAGACGGCTGGCACAATTCGCAAGCTGAAAGACAATGATGGCCGTTTCCTCTGGTCTGATGGTCTGGCTGCGGGCGAGCCTGCGCGTCTGATGGGTTACCCAGTGCTGATTGCCGAAGACATGCCTGATATTGCGGCGGACGCGATGGCGATTGCCTTTGGTGATTTTGGTGCGGGTTACACCGTTGCTGAACGTCCTGATCTACGCGTCCTGCGCGATCCGTTCTCGGCCAAGCCACATGTGCTGTTTTATGCCACGAAACGTGTTGGCGGTGCCGTCAGCGATTTTGGCGCAATCAAGCTTTTGAAGTTCGCGACCAGCTAAGGCTGGCGTGAAAGCGGGGGCGTGATCGCCCCCGGTCCCCGGACGCATTCAAGGCGATCCTGTGTCGTCTAGCAGCTTCCTTCCGTCCGAGTGATGCAGGGTGGCCTGCGTCCGGGGTTCTTGACCTTAACGGTCCCAAGATCAGAAGATTTCGGAGATAATCCATGATGTTAGTCGAAGAGACCACCGTGCCGCAATCGGCGCTACCGGTCGCACAATTCAAAGACCATATGCGCCTTGGTTCGGGTTTCTCGGATGATGGGTTACAAGACGGCGTGCTAGAAAGCTATCTACGCGCTGCCATGGCCGCAATCGAAGCGCGCACTGGTAAGGTACTTATTGAGCGCGAGTTTAGCTGGACGCTGACCGCGTGGCGCGATGCCCGCCGTCAGCCGCTGCCTGTTGCCCCTGTGAGCGCGATTTCGTCCATGACCCTGATCGCGATGAGTGGTGATGAGGTTATTCCTGATGTGGGCGCTTGGTATCTGGAACCAGATATGCAGCGCCCCAGCATAAAGGCGAGCGCCGCTGCGCTACCGTCTATCCCGACAAATGGTACCGTGCGCGTTGGGTTGATGGCTGGCTTCGGTCCCGAATGGTCAGATTTGCCTGCTGATTTGGCGCACGCCGTATTGATGTTGGCTGCGCATTATTACGAGTTCCGTCATGAGGTTTCGCACGGCACTGCGTCGATGCCGTTTGGCGTGTCTGCCTTGATCGAACAGTACCGCACCGTGCGTCTGTTTATGGGGAACCCGGTATGAAAGCCCCGCGTTTGAACCGCGCGTTTGTGTTAGAGGCCCCTTTGCAGGTGAGCGATGGCGCTGGTGGCTATGTTCGTGAATGGCAGCCGCTGGGTATTCATTGGGCAGCGGTCAAGGCTGGCTCTGGTCGTGAGGCGGCCGCGTTTGCTGCGACTGTTTCACGTGTTCCTTACCGGATCACGGTGCGCGCTGCGCCCCAAGGTGCACAGTCGCGTCCCGTTGCAGGTCAGCGTTTTCGCGAAGGTAACCGCATTTTCAACATTACGGCAGTAGCTGAGCAGGGCAGTGATGGCCGGTTTCTGACCTGTCACGCGCTTGAGGAGACAGCATCATGAGCTACGGAGTTGCTTCAGCGCTGCAAGCCGCCGTCTATGGCCAATTGTCGAATGATCCCGATCTTATCGGTCTTGTTGGTACAGCAATCTATGACGCGTTGCCTAGTGGCGCACTACCACCGTTGTATGTGGTGTTGGGTGCCGAAGATGTACGTGATGCGTCGGACAAAACTGGCGGCGGTGCGCTGCATGAATTTACGGTGACTGTTGTGACCGAGCGCGCGGGGTTTTCGACTGCAAAAACCGCCGCCGCCGCCGTGTCTGACGCTTTGGTTGATGCTGATCTCACGCTGACCCGCGGCGCACTGGTGTCCCTGAGTTTTTACAAGGCGAAGGCCGCCCGTGTTGGCACGGGTGACGTCCGCCAGATCAACCTGATTTTCCGCGCGCGTGTCGCGGATGACGCTTAATCCCTAAAAGGAGTACTGGCTATGGTAGCCCAGAACGGTAAAGACCTGCTGGTCAAAATTGATATGACAGGCGGCGGTTTGTTTGAGACGGCCGCGGGCCTGCGTGCGACCCGGATCAGTTTTAACGCTGAGAGCGTCGATGTTACGAGCCTTGAAAGCACTGGCGGATGGCGTGAATTGCTGGGAGGTGCAGGTGTTAAGACTGCATCGATTTCGGGGTCAGGTGTGTTTAAAGATGACGCGACTGATGAACGCGCGCGTCAGATTTTCTTTGATGGTGAGACCCCAAATTTTCAGGTGATCATTCCTGACTTTGGGACTGTCGAGGGCCCATTCCAGATCACGTCGATTGAATACGCTGGGTCGCATAACGGCGAGGCAACCTATGAGCTGTCGCTTGCATCGGCGGGCGCGCTGACCTTTACGGCGTTGATCTGATGGCGAACCCTTGGACCGGCGAAGCCGAGGTGCGCATTGATGGCGTGTCACACATTTGCAAACTGACTTTGGGCGCATTGGCCGAGCTTGAGGCGCGTTTGGGTGAAGGGTCATTGATTGACCTGATCCGCCGGTTCGAGGGTGGCGCGTTTTCAAGCCGCGATGTGATGGCGGTCGTTGTCGCGGGGCTACGCGGCGGCGGATGGCGTGGGACTTCTGATGATTTGATGACCGCCGAAATTGAGGGTGGCCCCATCGGGGCGGCACAGGTGGCGGCGACTTTGCTCGCGCGTGCCTTTGCCACGCCCACATGATCGGGCTGGATTGGCGCGGTTTGATGCAGGCTGGGCTGCATGGATTGCGCCTGACGCCGGATCAGTTTTGGGCGCTTACCCCGGCTGAACTGCAAATCATGCTGGGCCTTACCCAAACGTCGCCCCCAATGGGCCGGGACCGATTGGCCGAATTGCAGACCGCATTTCCTGATGTGGATAAGGAGAATTTGGATGGATGATTTGGATAAGATTGATCAGTTAGAGAGTGATGTCAGTGCGCTAGAGCAGACAATTGGTGATGCGTCGCAAGTCACCGCAGCCTTTGATAGCCAGTTGCGCGGCGTCCAAGGCGCGCTGGCGGATACGACACGCGATTTAGGTAATCTTGAACGCGGGTTTTCTGGTGGGCTTCGCCGTGCGTTTGATGGCCTGGTTCTGGATGGCATGAAGTTGTCCGACGCGCTGAGCGGTCTCGCGCAATCCATGATCAATACTGCCTATTCGGCTGCTGTTAATCCGGTGATGAACCACATGGGTGGTGTTTTAGCTGATGGTTTGAACTCGGCCGTGTCGAGCTTGATGCCTTTTGCCGATGGTGGTGCGTTTACCCAAGGACGCGTGATGCCATTTGCCAAAGGTGGTGTTGTGAGCAGCCCAGTGACCTTTCCGATGCGCGGTGGCACCGGGTTGATGGGGGAGGCCGGGCCAGAGGCGATCATGCCGCTGTCGCGTGGCGCTGATGGTCGTTTGGGCGTGCGTACCCAAGGGGGCGGTTCTGTGACTGTGAATATGAATATTACAACGCCAGACGCCCAGAGCTTTCAACGGTCCCAAGGGCAGGTTGCGTCACAGATGGCGCGCGCCTTGGGCCGTGGCCAACGTAACCGATAGGAGAAGAGCTGATGGCATTTCACGACATAAGATTTCCCGCCTCGCTGAGTTTCGGTTCGGTGGGCGGCCCGGAACGCCGTACCGATATTGTGACGCTTGCGAATGGGTTTGAAGAACGCAACACGCCTTGGGCGCACGCCCGTCGTCGTTATGACGCGGGTATGGGGTTACGGTCACTTGATGACGTCGAAACCTTGATCGCGTTTTTTGAGGCCCGCCAAGGCCAGCTTATTGGGTTCCGTTGGAAAGATTGGAGCGATTTCAAATCTTGCTCTCCATCAAAAGGGATTGATGCAGAGGACCAGTTGATCGCGATTGGGGATGAAGTCACCGCCCAGTTCCAACTAACCAAGACTTATCGGTCTGGTGACACAACATACGCGCGTCCGATTTCTAAGCCTGTTCCAGGTTCAGTGCGTGTGTCGATTGGCGGCGTGCTGCAGCAAGAAGACGTTGATTTTAGCATCGACAGCAACACGGGTGTGCTGACTTTTGGTCATCCGCCAGATGTTGGTTCAGATATTCGTGCGGGCTTTGAATTTGATGTGCCAGTTAGGTTCGACACTGATGCGATCATGACGTCGGTTTCGAATTTTCAGGCTGGCGAAGTTCCCAATGTTCCAATTGTGGAGGTCCGCGTATGACCGTCGCAGCATTGCACGCGCATTTGGCGACTGGGGCCACGCATGTCTGCCATTGTTGGGCGCTAAAGCGTGCCGATGGCGTGACCCTAGGGTTTACGGATCACGACGTGGCTATCGACTTTGACGGTATCACATTTACCCCAGAAAGCGGGTTAAGCGCGCGTGCGCTGGCCAGTACCACAGGCCTGTCTGTGAACAACACCGAAGCGATTGGTGTGCTGTCTGCGGCGGCTATTACCGAAGCGGACATTGATGCGGGGCGCTATGATGGGGCGGAAGTGACGACTTGGTTGGTGCAATGGGATAACCCAGCGGCCCGGCAAGTGCGGTTTTATGGCACGTTAGGTGAGATCACGCGGGCGCAGGGTGGTTTTCAGGCAGAACTACGTGGATTGACCGAGGCGCTGAACCAACCGCAGGGCCGATCTTATCTAAAGACGTGTAGTGCGGTTTTGGGTGATCGGCGATGTGGCGTCGATTTGGATGATCCGGCGTTTGCGGTTACGACTGAACTGACCTCCACAACCGATGGTCAGGTGTTTTCGTTCGCTAATCTGTTTCCGTTCAATGACCGCTGGTTCGAAGGTGGTCAGCTTATCGTTGAGACCGGTAAGGCGGCCACGCTGCGCGGCGTGATAAAGTCGGATGTTGTGGTTGAAGGAATCCGTAAGGTCACATTGTGGGAGCCGATCCGCACCACAATGGAAATCGGTGATCGTGTTAGCCTGATCGCAGGTTGCGATAAGCGTGCGGCGTCGTGCCGAGAAAAATTCAGCAATTTCATTAACTTTCAGGGCTTTCCTGACATCCCCGGTGACGATTGGCTGGTGAGCGTACCGCGGAGTAGCGGCGTGAATTCCGGTGGGAGCCGCAGCCGATGACGCCTCCTATCGTAGAGGTGGCTCGGGATTGGATTGGCACGCCTTATCTACATCAAGCGTCTGTTCGGGGTGTCGGGTGCGATTGTTTGGGATTGCTGCGCGGTGTGTGGCGGACCCTTTATGGCGCTGAGCCTGAGCTTGTGCCAGCCTACACGGCGGATTGGTCCGAGCCGCAGGGACAAGAGGCGCTTTATCAGGCGGGGTTACGTCATATGGATGATGTGACGGGAACGCCTTTGGCGGCAGGCCAGGTTTTGTTGTTTCGAATGCGTAACGGGGCTGTCGCAAAGCATATTGGTATTCTTTCAAACGCGGGTAGCGTCCCAGCATTTATTCATTCGTATTCCGGGCATGGCGTGGTCGAAAGCCTGCTTTCTGCCCCTTGGCGTCGACGCATCGCCGCGCAATTTGAGATTTCAAAAGGATAACTAGTCATGGCGACAATCGTTCTTTCCGCAGCTGGTATGGCTATTGGCGGTTCAATCGGTGGCACTGTCATGGGGCTGTCTATGGCGACCATCGGTCGTGCAGCAGGCGCTGCGATTGGCCGTCACATTGATCAAAAGATCATGGGCGCAGGTAGCGAACCTGTTGAAACGGGGCGTGTTGATCGTCTGCGTTTGACGGGCGCGAATGAAGGCGCTGACCTGCAGCAAATCTATGGCCGTATGCGCGTTCCCGGGCAGGTAATTTGGGCGTCGGAGTTCAAAGAAAGCAGTAAGACATCTGGCGGCAGGAAAGGTGCGCCGCCGACGCCTGAGGTCAAATCGTTCTCGTACACCGTCAGCATTGCGATTGCGCTTTGTGAAGGTGAGATTAGCCGGGTAGGCCGGATTTGGGCCGATGGCACCGAGGTGTCGCAAGATGATCTCAACATGCGCGTCTACACAGGCGCGATGGACCAACAGCCCGATCCCAAGATCGCCGCAGTGGAAGGGGGTGAGAATACCCCTGCCTACCGAGGCACCGCCTATGTCGTGTTCGAAGACATGCCGCTTGCGCAGTTCGGTAACCGGATCCCGCAACTGACGTTCGAAGTCATGCGCGCCGGTGAAGAAGAACTGGGCGATCTGGTTACGGGTGTCGCCCTGATTCCGGGTACAGGTGAATACGGGCTTGCTACCTCGCAGGTCTATATGTCGCCGTCATACGGTGAACAGGTCGCGGTTAATACGAATTCACCCCTAGGGCAAAGCGACTTTAGCGTCTCTATGGATGCGTTGCAGGGCGAAGTCCCGGCGTGTCAGTCCGTTGTTATGGTGGTCTCTTGGTTTGGTGATGACCTGCGCTGTGGTGAATGCCAGATCATGCCGAAGGTAGAACAGCGCCAAGTCGATGCGGAAGCGATGCCTTGGGGGGTGTCAGGTGTCACTCGTGCCACAGCCGAGGAAGTTCCCGAACTAGATGGTGCGCCGGTTTATGGGGGGACGCCAACCGATGCTTCTGTCGTTGAGGCACTGCGCGATATGAAGTCTCGCGGTCTATCGCCCGTGTTCTATCCGTTCATTCTGATGGAGCAGCTAAGCGATAATACTTTGACCGACCCGTGGACCGGGAACCCCGGCCAGCCTGCACTGCCTTGGCGTGGACGCATCACGACGACGCTTGCCCCATATATGGATGGCACTACTGATGGCACCGCAGGGGCAGTGTCCGAGGTGTCGGCATTTATGGGGCATGCGACTGCGTCTGATTTCAGCGTTGATGGAACGACCGTTAGCTATACTGGCCCTGCTGATTGGGGGTATCGCCGGTTCATCCTTCATTATGCACACCTATGTGCAGCAGCCGGTGGCGTGTCCGCATTTTGTATCGGGTCCGAGATGCGGGCGTTGACCCAAATCCGTGGTGACGGGAACAGTTTTCCTGCTGTAGATGCCCTGCGCCAGCTGGCAGCTGACGTCCGAGCGATCCTTGGGACAGATTGTAAGATTAGCTATGCGGCTGATTGGTCTGAATACCACGGGTACCAACCCGCAGGGACTGCTGACAAACTATTCCATCTCGACCCGCTGTGGGCTGATCATAATATCGATTTCATTGGGGTCGATAACTACATGCCATTATCCGATTGGCGGGATGGGGACGATCACGCTGATATAGAAGCCCAATCTATTTATAACTTGGATTACTTGCGCTCCAACGTGGCTGGAGGAGAGGGGTATGATTGGTACTACACGACACCGGAGGCACGCGAGGCCCAGCGTCGCACGCCGATCACTGATGGAGAAGGCGAGCCGTGGGTGTGGCGCAATAAGGATTTTCATGGCTGGTGGTCTAACCCGCACCATAACCGAATAGATGGGGTCCGAGAGGGGAGCCCAACAGCGTGGATCCCCGAAAGCAAACCGATCTGGTTCACTGAATTCGGCTGTGCCGCCATTGATAAGGGCGCGAACCAACCCAACAAGTTCATTGATCCCAAATCATCAGAGTCCCGATTGCCCCATTACTCTAATGGGAACCGTGATGACTTTATGCAGATGCAATACCTGCGTGCCGTGTACGGGTATTTCAGCGAAGTCGCGAATAACCCGGTCTCAACGGAATACGGGGGGCCTATGGTCAATACGAGCCGTATGCACGTATGGGCATGGGATGCGCGGCCATATCCGTTCTTTCCCGGTAACCGGACGCTCTGGTCTGATGGAGACAACTATGCGCGGGGGCATTGGTTGAATGGACGGGTGAGCAACCGCGCATTGGCCTCTGTGGTTGCCGAGATATGTGAGCGCTCTGGGGTGACACGCTATGACGTGTCACGGCTATACGGTGTGGTGCGGGGTTTTGCCGTGCCCAACATCGGCTCTGGCCGCTCTGCGTTGCAGCCATTGATGATGGCCTACGGCTTTGATGCGATGGAGCGCGATGGTGTGCTTGTCTTTGAAAACCGTGCTGGGCGTGCGGATCATGTGCTGACGCATGATGATCTGGCCATTGATACCGAAAAGGATCAATCAATAGCGCTGACGCGCAGTCCAGCCGCCGAAGTCGCAGCGCGTATTCAGCTGGTTCACCTTGACAATGATGGTGACTACGAGGCCATTGCCGCAGAGGCAGTACACCCAGACACCCAAACCTATGGGGTTGATAAGACCGAAGTTCCGCTTGCATTGACCCGGACAGAGGGGCGCAACACGGTAACCCGCTGGTTACAAGAGGCGCGTGTTGCGCGAGATCAGGCCAGCTTTGCCTTGCCGCCGTCGCAAATGCAGGTTGGGGCAGGTGACGTTGTCGCGCTGGATACCATCGATCATCGTGGTCGCTATCGTGTTGACCGGGTTGAAGAAGCCGGTTTGCGATTAATCGAGGCCACGCGTATTGACGCCGAAGCCTATCGTGGCCAGACATTTGACGGTGACGGACCCGTGTTACAGCCATATGTCGGCCCAGTCCCTGTTGAGGCGCTCTTCATGGATCTGCCGATGTTAACTGGCGATGAACTACCCACTGCTCCCTACGTCGCCACGGCAGGGCGTCCTTGGCCTGGTAGCATCGCCCTTTATGGCTCATCCGAAGATAGCGGTTACACGTTGCAGACCGTGATGGATCGCTCGGCCACGATTGGTCTTACCGCAGGTGTGGTCAGACAAGGGCCTAGTGGTATTTGGGATCGGCAAGCTGGGCTTGAGGTGAGATTGATCAACGGGGAACTTAGTTCTTCCAGCGATGCTGCCGTTTTATCAGGTGCGAATACAATCGCGATTGGTGACGGGACGCCCAATAAATGGGAGATCATCCAGTTTCGTAATGCCGTGCCTATCGCAGAGCGCACATATCGTCTGACTGGTTTGCTGCGTGGGCAGGCGGGTAGTCGTGGGGTAATGCCAGACGAATGGCCTGTCGGGTCGCGTGTCGTTGTGATGGATGGCACACCAGAGCAAATCACCAGTGCGCCTGCACTGCGCGGTCTTCTTCGGCATTTCCGCTACGGCCCTGCAAAGCGCCCAATGAACGACGCCAGCTATCGCTATGCGCTGCATACGTTCAAGGGCAATGGGCTGCGCCCTTATCCTGTGGCACATTTGCGATCCAAACTTATTGCCGATGCCATTGAGCTTTCATGGATTCGAAGCTCGCGGATCGACGGGGATATCTGGGGCGAAGGTGATATCCCGCTTGGCGAAGAAAACGAAACCTACCAAATATGCGTGATGCAAGACGGCATCGTGCGGCGTCAGGAAACCGTTGATACGCCAGTCTGGTCCTATAGCGACAGTATTCGCGCCGCAGAGGTCGGGTCATTGCCCTACCGGATAGAGGTGGCACAGGTATCAACACGATACGGCGCTGGGCCATTCATGGGGGTGGATATGCAGGTGTAACCATGCGTCCGGTCCAACTGGCCGATCTTGAAGTCGCCGTGTGGGTGCTATTGGCCGTGCCAGTGCCCGCACGGCACCAGATGGTCATTCAATTATACCAGGAGGCGTCAATTGCTGAGCAGTACCGAAAAACGACAGGAAAACTGCATCCTCTGTATGGAAACGGGACGCTCATGTCGGCAGCACAGAAACACGCAATGATGCCTCGAAATGCCTTTTGCGATCCAGATTACTTGCGGTGCATGGCAATTCTTGCGACCGAATTGTCGGTCGATCGCGATCGGTGATACATAAAATCACAGCTTTGTTCTTGGCGACAGTACCCTATATGATCTACACAAAGGGTCTGAAACGCAAAGGATACCCCTATGGCACATCTGAAACCCTCACTGCGCGAACTTGATCCAGTTTGGCAGCGCATCTGTTCCGAGGCAGAAGAAGCTATCAAAGCAGAGCCTTTGATCGGTGGTATGATTCATGCCTGTATCCTGCATCACAACAGCTTTGACGATGCTTTGGCTTATCGGCTGTCGATGAAGCTCGCATCGCCAGAGATGTCCGAGCAAATCATCCGCGAAATTGCCGACGCAGCTTACGATGATGACGCTTCGCTAACGGCTGCCGCGCGCGCCGATATCGTGGCAATCTTTGATCGTGATCCAGCTTGTCACCGTTTCTTGCAGCCGCTCATGTTCTTTAAGGGCTTTCAGGCCGTACAGGCATACCGCCTAGGTCATTGGCTCTGGCTGCAAGGCCGTCGCGATCTGGCTTACTTTGTACAGATGCGGGTGAGCGAACTTTTCGGCGTTGATATTCACCCAGCCGCGAAGATCGGGCAGGGGATCATGATTGATCACGCGCATTCCATCGTTGTTGGTGAAACTGCTGTGGTTGGTGATAATGTTTCGATGTTGCATTCCGTCACGCTTGGCGGGACAGGCAAAGAAGATGACGACCGCCATCCTAAGATTGGCAATGGTGTACTCATTGGCGCGGGTGCCAAGGTGCTAGGGAACATTACGGTGGGACATTGTAGCCGGGTTGCTGCGGGGTCAGTCGTTCTTGATGATGTGCCGCCAATGAAAACTGTCGCAGGTGTACCAGCTCGGATCGTAGGCGAGGCAGGGTGTTCTCAGCCGTCGATGACGATGAACCAGTTTATCGACACAAAATAAGACCTAAATCGTCGAAACACGATGCAAAGCGGGGCAAATATGCCCCGCCTTTGTGTATTATGCAGCGCGAGTTGGCGTGATTTCTAGCGATCCACGTGTCGCATCTGAATATGGGCAAACGTGATGCGCGCCGGCAATCAAATCGTCTGCAACATCATCGGCAACGCCGGGCAGCGAGACTTCGATCTCGACTTTGATACCGAACCCATCATCATCGCGTGGTCCAATGCCGACAGTTGCAGTGACTTCTGCATCTTCGGGCACAGCAATCTTTTTACCACGCGCGTATGCTTTCATTGCACCAAGAAAACAGGCCGCGTAGCCAGCGGCAAACAGTTGTTCAGGATTTACACCTTCACCACCAGCACCACCAAGTTCCTTAGGGGTTGCCAGTTTGAGATCGAGCGCGCCATCGTGGGTTTTTGACGTACCATCGCGTCCCCCCGTTGCAGTCGCCTTTGTGGAATAAAGAACTTTTGAAGCAGGCATATCGATTCCTTTCATTTGATTGTGCAATAATATTTATCGTGCGATATTAATATGTCAATGCTTGCGATTGTATCGCGTGATAACTAAATTGGCATCACAGGAGATACCGATGACTACATGTACGATCACGCTTGACGATATGATTTGCTTTGACGTTTACGCGGCAAACTTGGCAATTGGTCGACTGTATAAACCATTGCTGACGCAGTTCGGCGTTACCTATCCTCAGTACCTTGTGTTGATGTCCTTGTGGGAAAAGGACGGACAGACTGTCGGCGAGATAGGCGCTTTACTCGGACTAGAGAGTTCGACGCTGACGCCTTTAATCAAACGATTGGCCACAGCGGGTCTGGTGACGCGCCTGCGCGCGGTTGAAGACGAACGCCGAGTCCATATTTCGTTGACCGACAAAGGGCGTGATATGGCGAACAGTCGCGATCAAATGGCTGAATGTTTGGTCGGCGCAGCTGGTCTGACGTTACAAGAGTTTGGACAGCTAAGGGAATTGCTTCGTAAGCTGCGGTCGAACCTAGCATAATCTCAAGTCACCACAAATAGACGTCTGCATTTCAACGGGCTTGTACTTTGATGCGAATCGTAACATTAATAGTTACATGAAAAAAGATAGCCGCCTTTCCTCTGTCTTGCATGCGATTCTTCATATGGCAGAGCAAGATAAGCCTATGACGTCTGACGTTCTTGCGATGTGTATGAAAACCAATCCTGTTGTCGTGCGTCGCACGATGGGCTTGCTGCGCAACGCGGGGTTAGTCACGTCTGAACGGGGGCATTCAGGTGGGTGGCGTATCTGCGCCGATCTTAACAAAGTGACGTTGTACGACCTTCACGACGCGCTCGGAGAGCCCTCTATATTTGCGATCGGTAATCGGCATGAAAGGCCTGACTGCTTGGTTGAACAGGCGGTGAATGCAGCGCTGGACGATGCATTTGCCGATGCACAAGCGCTTTTGATTTCACGTTTTAAGACCGTAACACTTGCAAAACTTGCCGATGACTTTGCACATCGGCACGCGAAATACCGACAACAAAAGGAATAAATCATGACCTATGACGTGATCGTCATCGGGGGCAGCTATGCCGGAATGGCCGCTGCCCTGCAGCTTCTACGCGCCCATAGGAATGTGCTGATTATCGATGCAGGCGAACGACGCAATCGGTTTGCGGCACACGCGCATGGGTTTTTAACCCAAGATGGCATTGACCCTGCACAAATCGCCGCAACAGCGAAAGCGCAGCTAGAACAATATCCGACACTGAAATGGGTGACGGGTAAGGCTGTTAACGCGCAGGGCGATAAAGACGACTTTCAAGTAATAGATGATAAAGGCGAGGTTTTTCACGGCCGTCGTGTGATCTTTGCTATGGGGGTGTCGGACACATTGCCTGACATAGAAGGCTTGCGTGATCACTGGGGTAAACGCGTATTTCACTGCCCTTATTGCCATGGTTATGAGCTAGGCAAAGGGCATATCGGTGTCATTGCAACCGGGCCAATGTCTCTCCATCAGGCGCGGTTGATGCCGGAATGGGGGGATGTTACGCTTTTCTTGAACGACGCGTTGACGCTCGATCATGAAACGCAAAAAATGTTGATGGCGCGCGACGTGTGTATTGAAACGACGCCCATTACTCGGCTTGATAATAATGCGGACGTTCTGCTTGAAGACGGGCGCAGGCTGTCCTTTTCAGGTCTATTTACAGCGTCCACAAATGCGCCAACTTCGCCAATCGCAGAAAACCTTGGCTGCGCAATTGTTGAAACGGGATTTGGCACCATGATCGATACCGACAATGGAAAGCTGACCAGCATTCCTGGTGCATACGCATGTGGGGATGTGGCGCGGGTCCCACATTCTGTGTCGCTTGCTGTGGGGGATGGCGCATGGGCTGGTGCCCAAGTACATGCGTCTCTTGTTTTTGGATGACGAAATAAAGCCCGGGGTTGAATTGGGCGGGCAATAAGGTATTTCCTTTTTTGGTAATGCCTTATTCGCGCCATATATTTTAATTCTATTAATGGTGAAAAATTATGACTTTATTTATTTCATGAGAATACTATTTTGACGGTCAATTGGCGAAGATGATTATATGGCAGATTTACCTCAGTCCGATCGAATGCTACGCAAGTCCATGCGCCACTTAGCGAATATTGACCAGTCCAATGCGCAGGTATCTGACCCATCAAAATCACTCCCTCAAGACTGGTTTGATCTGTCTCAATCGCAACTAATAGATTTGGGTGCATTCTTTTTTTTAGCATCGTTAACGCGATTTCATCGTCCGCGATCACTGGCCGGTGAATTTGCAAATTTTGAACCTGCACTGAGGCTTAATCAGTACCGGATATTTCGATCAAACGGTTTTCCACGATCATTCATGACTTGGGCGGGGCTTAATCCACCAGCAGAACGGAAATTCGCAGTCGACCAGTGCCCTTTGGCGCCAGAGGACTGGAATTCGGGGACATCAAAATGGGTGGTCGATTGGGTTGCGCCATTTGGCCATACTGCACAAATGATCAAGGTTCTGGCAAAAAATGACCAAGAGCTTTGCGTGCGCACCTTGTGGCACAACCGCACAGGCACGCGTGCGCGGGTTATCGAATGGTCCCGTGTGCGGACAGATGCGCCGATTCAGGTCTCATCTTACGGGCGACAGCAGTTCGCACGTGTTCTGGAAGGGAAATAGGGTATGGGCGCACCAACGATTGATGGGGATATTGTCGGGAGTGTTATCGAAGACAGCGGTGATATCGTCAGTGGTGACTTGGACGATGTCGGCTTATTGACTGGAAATGACGACGATACATGGACCATTTCGCTGAACAGTACCTATGGAAGTGCAGCAATCAATGCGGATGGTCAATGGACATACACGTTGGACGATACGAATGCGGTCGTAAATGACTTGGATCCGGGCGAGACCTTAACAGATACCTTCACAGTCAGGATGGTCGATATCAACGGCGGGTCAGACACGCAGGAAGTTACAATCACGATCTCAGGCGTCTTTTGCTTGTCTGGCGATATGCGGATTGAAACGGCGACTGGTCTAATGCGTATTCAGCATCTTAAGGTTGGTGATCGTGTGTTAACCGAAAACGGCTATCAGAAAATTAGATGGATAGGGTCCCGCAAGTTAGGTGAACATGAATTTGCGAATAACTCTAAATTCCGCCCGATCCGGATTATGACTGGGGCATTAGGAAATAACCTACCAGAGCATGATTTAATTGTATCGCGTCAACATCGTATGCTCGTAGATTCCAGTATTGCAGAGCGTATGTTTAAAGGTGCTCGTGTCCTCGTGCCTGCGATTAAGCTAGCCGCTTTACCTGGTATTTTCGTCGACGATAGCATTGATTCTGTTGAGTACTTTCACCTGTTGTTTGATCAACACCAGATTATTTATGCCGAAGGTGCACCCACAGAAAGTCTATATACAGGACCTGAAGCATTAAAGTCCGTCGGCCCTGATGCGCGGGAAGAGATACTGGCAATTTTTCCAGAACTCGCCAACCGAGACTACGCTGCGAAGCCTGCATACCCAATCCCGCCCGGAAAACTTCAGCGCGAGTTGGTGGAGAAGCATTTGAGTGACTTTGAGCCGGTTATGCGTTCAGTAAGCAATGATTAAAATAGCCCTGCAAATGTGCAGGGCTATTTTTAGTGCGGTTTCTAGGCCAGCATTGTCATTGGGTTTTCAAGGTTGTCCTTGATCGCGTTCAGAAGGTTTGCACCCAGAACGCCGTCAATCACGCGGTGATCGACTGACAATGTGCTGGACATGATGGTACCAACGGTCAGCTCGCCATCCGCTCCGACGATCGGTTTCTTGACGCCCGCACCAACCGCCAGAATGGCCGAGTGTGGTGGATTTATGATTGCGTCAAAGTTGTCGATGCCGAACATACCAAGGTTGGAAATCGCGAACGACCCGCCTTGATATTCATGCGGCGCAAGCTTGCGATCGCGCGCCCGGGTGGCCAAGTCTTTCATCTCGCTTGAGAGGGCAGACAGGGATTTGCTGTCAGAGTCCTTCAAAACTGGGGTGAACAAACCACCATCAATGGCCACAGCAACTGCGACGTCAGACTTTTCGAACTTCAGCGTGCGGTCACCAGCCCAAACAGCGTTGGCCTCGGGGACTTGCTGTAGTGCAAGCGCGCAGGCTTTGATGATAAAGTCGTTGACCGACAGCTTCACGCCACGTGGTTCAAGCTGTTTGTTCAACTGGCTACGGAATTTCAGCAGGGCATCAAGGTTGATGTCACGGCGCAGATAGAAATGCGGCACCGACTGTTTTGCTTCGGTCAGGCGGGCAGCAATAGTTTTGCGCATCCCGTCCAGTTTGACTTCTTCGAACGGACGATCCGCATATGTTTTTAGAACCGCATCCGTTGATGGGCCAGCCGCCAATTTAGCAGCAGGCGCGTCAGCCTTGGCAGCTGCGGGTGCAGCAGCAGCTTTCGGTGCAGCGGTCGCGTTTTCAACATCTGCTTTCACGATACGACCATGTGGGCCGGAACCGGTGATCGCGGCCAGATCAAGACCTTTGTCTGCAGCGATACGACGTGCCAAAGGTGTCGCAAACACGCGGTTACCATCTTTGACAGGTACAGCTGGGGCAGGGGTGGCGACCTTATCGGAGCCCCCAGCGGGGGCCGCCTCTGCGGTCGCGGCAGGCTGCGCTGCCGGTGCTGCCGTAGGCGTCGCGGAAATGTCATCTGCGCTTTCGCCGTCTTCCAGCAAGATGGCGATCACATCGTTGACCTTCACACCTTCAGTGCCTTCGGCGATCAGGATTTTACCCATCACGCCTTCGTCGACGGCTTCGAATTCCATCGTGGCTTTGTCAGTTTCGATCTCGGCCATGATGTCACCAGAGGAAACAGTGTCGCCCTCTTTGACGTGCCATTTGGCCAATGTGCCTTCCTCCATCGTGGGGGACAGGGCGGGCATCAGGATTTCTGTAGGCATCGCGTTGTCTCCTTAGCGGTAGGTCACTTTTTTGCAGGCGTCGACAACTTCGTCGGCGGTCAGCAAAGCGTGTTTTTCAAGGTTGGCTGCATATGGCATTGGAACGTCCTTGCCGGTGCAAGTGATGACTGGGGCATCGAGATAATCGAACGCCTCTTGCATGATGACGCCGCTGATATAGCCACCGACTGAACCCTGCGGCCAGCCTTCTTCGACGGTGACGCAGCGGTTGGTCTTGCGGACAGATGCAAGAATGGTTTCGGTATCCATCGGGCGCAATGTACGAAGGTTGATCACTTCGGCGTTGATGCCTTCTTCGGCCAGCTTTTCTGCTGCAGCCAAAGCGTAAGTCATGCCAATGCCGAAGGACACGATGGTTACATCGTTACCAGTGCGTTCGATCTTGGCCTTGCCAAATGGAATGGTGAAGTCATCCATGACGGGCACATCGAATGACTTGCCGTACATGATTTCGTTCTCAAGGAAGATCACCGGGTTGGGGTCACGGATCGCAGTCTTCATCAGACCTTTGGCATCCGCCGCAGAGTAAGGCATCACGACCTTAAGACCTGGAATCTGCATGTACCAAGCTGCGTAGTCTTGGCTGTGCTGAGCACCCACGCGTGCTGCTGCACCGTTTGGACCACGGAACACCATCGGCGCACCCATCTGACCGCCAGACATATACAGCGTCTTGGCAGCAGAGTTGATAAGATGATCAATGGCTTGCATAGCGAAGTTAAATGTCATGAACTCGACGATTGGCTTTAGTCCACCAAAGGCAGCACCAGTTGCGATACCAGCAAAACCGTGTTCGGTGATCGGCGTGTCAATCACACGCTTTGCGCCGAATTCATCCAGTAGACCTTGGGATATCTTATAGGCGCCTTGGTATTCGGCAACCTCTTCACCCATCAAAAACACGTCTTCGTCGCGCCGCATTTCTTCAGCCATCGCATCACGAAGAGCCTCGCGAACGGTGGTAGATTTGACTTCAACATCAGCGGGCCAATCGGGTGTCGTGTCCACAGCCGGGGCCGCAGGTGCCGCAGCAACGGCCGGGGCGGCCTGCGGTGCAGCAGCGGCGGGTGCCGCAGCCGGGGCAGGTGCTGCGCCGGCTTCTGGAACAGCTTCGCCTTCTTCAACCAAGATCGCGATGACGTCGTTCACTTTGACACCTTCGGTGCCTTCAGCGACGACGATCTTACCAACGATACCTTCGTCAACGGCCTCGAATTCCATCGTGGCTTTGTCGGTTTCGATTTCGGCCATGATGTCGCCGGATGAAACAGTGTCACCTTCTTTGACGAGCCACTTGGCAAGCGTGCCTTCTTCCATTGTTGGGGAAAGGGCGGGCATGAGAATTTCGGTTGCCATGGCTTACGCCTCCACTTCTGCGTAAATGTCTGTCCAAAGCTCTTCCAATGCTGGCTCTGGGCTTTCCTTTGAGAACTCAGCAGCGTCGTTGACGATCGCTTTGATCTCTTTGTCGATGGCCTTCAGGTCATCTTCGGTTGCGTGTTTGCCGGTCAGCAGCATGTCCCGGACCTGTTCAATCGGGTCACGTTCATCACGCATTTTCTGGACTTCTTCACGGGTCCGGTATTTCGCAGGGTCAGACATAGAGTGACCACGGTAGCGATATGTTTTGACCTCTAGGATGTAAGGGCCTTTCCCGGCACGGCAGTGCGCAACAGCACGTTCACCGGCGGCTTTCACAGCCAGCACATCCATACCGTCAACTTCTTCGCCTTCGATACCGTAGGCCGCGCCACGTTCCCAAAGCGATGGGGACTTGGTTGAGCGCACAACAGATGTACCCATGGCGTAACCGTTGTTTTCGATCACGAAGACAACAGGCAAATCCCAAAGTTCAGCCATGTTGTATGTTTCATAAACCTGACCTTGGTTCGCAGCGCCATCACCAAAATAGGTAAAGGTCACGCGGTCATTGCCTTTGTACTTGTCAGAAAACGCAAGACCGGCACCCAGAGGCACCTGAGCACCAACAATACCGTGGCCGCCATAGAAATGCTTCTCTTTCGAGAACATATGCATTGAGCCGCCCTTACCTTTAGAAAACCCGCCTTCGCGGCCAGTCAGCTCTGCCATGATGCCCTTGGGGTCCATGCCGCAAGCCAACATGTGGCCGTGGTCGCGGTAAGATGTGACGCGCTTGTCGCCTTCTTCCGCTGCAGCCTCTAGGCCAACAACAACGGCTTCTTGTCCGATATAAAGGTGGCAGAAACCGCCAATCAGGCCCATGCCGTACAGCTGGCCTGCTTTTTCCTCAAATCGACGGATCAGCAACATTTCACGGTAATGACCCAGCAATTCCTCGGCTGAGACGTTTGGTTTCGCGGCGGCCTTTTTGGGCGGCATGGGGGCTCCTCCAGCGTTTTTGCAATATAGTTTAATGTTAAACTATCTTATAAGGGAAGTGTGCGCGGATTACGAGGGGTAAAGTGAAGTGGGTGCGATGTGGGTAATGTGAAGCTTCAATATTACGAAGTTTTGCGTAGCCTGCACTGCTATATGTCGTTTGGTGCGGGCCGCAGCGAAAGATAACTACGAGCCCAATTCAACCGATGCTGCGTCGCAAATCAATGGCTGCTTTTTCAGTATTCAGAGCAATTGCGTTTGACTGGTGTCGGTGCTCTATGATGGGCTGATATACGAACTTGTCCGAACATTTTGGTCTCGCGGCACACTATCCAATCAAAATCCAGCGTTTTGGACGCGGACATCCTAATAGAGGCCGTGATGTTAAAAACTGTTACCATTGAAGAACGCGCTGTCCCGTGGTTTTGGGCACTGATGTCCGGTGTGATAGGGCTGATGTTTCTGGCATTCGGTTTTTGGCTATTTGTAACCTTAACAATAGACACTCTGCGCTTCTTTTTCGGAAACGCGCATCCCCCTGAGCGCTATGTTTTATTCCCATTTGGCATAATAATTTCAATACTGCTCGGGGCTTTGCTTGTTTGGGTGTTTATTAACCCATCTAAAAAGCTGGTCTTCGACGCGGCCACGCAAGACGTTCGTGTGAAATATCGTTATCCGTTCGGCTATACACGCAATGACGTGTTTGCGCTGAAGGAAATAGGCCAGCCAGAAGTGGTTTGGCATAGAAATTCTGACTACTCTGAAGGCGGGTACTGGAAGCTCACGGTGACATTGCCTGATGGCCGTAAGGTCGAACGTCGGCCACTGGATTCTACGACGGCAGACCAAAAAGAGCAGGCCAAAGTATGGCAAGCAGAAATTGAAGCAATGCGCCAGTAGCACCCTTTTTGCTTCAGGCTCCACTCCGTCAATGTAAATTCATTCGACATCTTCCCTCGGAAGCAGCCCTTGGCGCAACGGCCGTGAACGGCAGCAAAGTCCCGCACAGCAGACTTTTGGGATGGTGCAAATGCTACCGAATAACGACTTCATCCGCCCGAATTAGCCCCAGTACGTCGCGGGCTTGTTGGTCGAGCAGGTCAAGATCAAGGTAATTGTCCGACAGGCGCGAGGTGAGGTTTTCCATGCGCCCCACCTCCGCCTGAAGGATTGCCAGTTCCTGTTCCAGCGCGACGCCCTCCGCTTGGATCTCAATACGTTTGAATAGACCGTAATCCCCTTGCACAGCGGCAAAGGTGAAATACAGCCCAAGCATTAACGCGCCTAGGAAATACAAAAGGGTGCCCATCGGGGGGCGGTTACGTCGGAACATGTGCTTGCCTCAAATGTCACCTCTTGCGGGTAACTGAAGCTAGAATCGCACAGATGATTCGGAATGTGAATCCCCTATTTTCCATAAATAGGGGATAATCACATATTTTTAGCGGCTTTACGCTTTGCCGCGGTAGATATCCATCAGCTTGCCAAGCATCGCCAATGCATCGTCGCGATCGCGCTGGAACGAGTTACGTCCGATGATCGAACCATTGCCGCCGCCATCGCGAATTGCGCGCGCGTCGTCATAGACCGCGTCAGCACCTTTGGCTGCACCGCCAGAAAAGACCATCAGGCGGCGACCGCCCAATGTGCTTTCGACACAGTGCTTGACGCGTGCGGCTTGCGTGGAAATGTCGATACCTTCGGCTTCATACACTTTTTTCGCTTCGGGCAGGGACAGATGATCGGTCGACAACTTGATCTTGATGATATGCGCGCCCAACAACCCAGCGATTTGTGCCGCATAGGCGGCGATATCGATCGCTGTTTCACCGTCTTTGTCCAGTGCTTCACCGCGTGGGTAAGACCATATCACGGTCGCAATGCCTTTGGCCGCAGCTTCACGGCGCATTTCGGCAATGTCGCTGAACATGTTCAATGCGGCGGACGACCCAGGGTACACCGTGAAGCCAATTGCAGATGCGCCGAGACGCAGCGCATCATCTACAGACGCAGTAATCGCCTGCGTTTTTGGGGCTGCATCAGGGATAAGGGAATTGGCTGAATTCACTTTAAGGATGGTCGGGATTTGACCAGCGAATGTGTCGGCGCCAGCCTCTAACATCCCCAAGGGTGCGGCATAGGCGTTAAGTCCGGCATCAATGGCAAGCTGAAAGTGATAATGTGGATCATAGGCTGCGGGGTTTGGTGCAAATGACCGCGCCGGCCCGTGTTCAAATCCTTGATCAACTGGAAGGATGATCATCTTACCTGTTCCGCCAAGCTTCCCTGCCATCATAATAAGGGCAAGGTTTGCTTTGACGCCGGGTGTTTCACCTTCGTAGTTTGCTAAAATGCGTTGGACGGCTTTCGTGGTTTTCATGACGTGGCATCCCTTTAATGCTGTTCGCTCATAGGGGCTTTAGCAGCCAGAAAATGCAGTACAATAACGGTTGCGCTAACACTTTGAATGTTTGCGTTAACACTATGGAAACGGGCGGAATTTAGCCGAATTTCAGCGCGGAAATCCAATCTAACACAACGCGCACACGTGGTGAAAGGTGACGGTCTTTCGGGTATAATGCCGCAAGTGGAGAGGGCGTTGGTTTGTTGTCGGGAAGCAACTCTAACATGCGTCCGCTATCCAGATCATCGGCCAACCGGTACCGTGGAATTTGGGCAATACCCAAGCCCGTTCGCGCCGCAGAGATCAGGGTTTCAGTACCCGTCACCGTTAAAGCGGTCGATAGCTTGCGGGTGACGACCTTGCCGTCACAGATGAAGTCGAGCGAAAGGACATCTTGTGTTCGGCTTGAGAAAAAGCCGATCATCTGATGCTGGTCTAAATCATCAATATCCCGAGGGACGCCATGCGCCGCAACATATGATGGCGCTGCAACCGTGACTTCCTTGAGCGCCCCTAAAGGACGACGGATCAGATCACTGTCATTCAGTGGGCCGGTACGCAAGGCAACGTCAACGCCTTCGCGGATCAGATCAACCAGCCGTTCTCCTTCGGACAAAACGAGCTCGAGTCTAGGGTAGCGAGCCAAGAATGCGGGTAGGGTTGGCAGCAACACCTCACGTGCAAGCGAACCAACCGCATCAAGTCGGACGCGCCCGGCGGGTTCCATCCCTTTGAATGCGGCTTCTGCATCTTCAACAGTTGCGGTGATGTCGCGGCAGCGATCATACCATGCTGTCCCATCGGGCGTTGGCGACACCACGCGTGTGGTTCGGTCCAAAAGTCGGGTCGTCAATCGGGCCTCTGTCCGTTTCACCGCATCAGTAACCGTCGATGGTGGTAATCCTAATGCGGCAGCCGCGCCGCGAAAGCTGCGTGCATCAACGACATGCATGAAAATGCGCATTTCATCGATCCGATCCATGTTAGCCCTTTTGTGCGAAAAATTCAAATAGTGAAATCGATATTGGAGATATTATCCGTGAATGACAAATCAACTATCTCAGTCCTATCAGAAACAGGAGACTGAAAATGCCAAATGATACGCAAAAATCGGCCATCGTTACTGGGGCATCGCGCGGTATCGGTGCCGCAATTGCACTGCGGCTTGCCACCGACGGATATGCTGTCGTCGTTAATTACGCCGGACGCAAAGAAAGCGCCGATGCAGTCGTCGGTCAAATAAAGCAGGCTGGTGGTACGGCAATCGCGATGCAGGCCGATGTCAGTGACCCCGCACAAGTCAAAATGCTCTTTGATACTACCGCACAGCGCTTTGGCGCACCGCATGTCCTGGTGAACAATGCTGGCGTTATGATGCTTGCTCCGCTGGTTGATACGACTGACGCTAACTTCGATGCAATGGTCGCAATTAATCTTAAGGGCGTGTTTAACTGTTTGCGTGAGGCCGGAAATCAGATGCCTGAAGGGGGGCGGATCGTTAATATTTCGACGTCGGCTCTGGCTGTTAACTTTCCCGGCTATGCGGGGTACTGCGCAGCAAAGGCGGGCGTTGAGGCAATGACACCAATCTTTGCCAAAGAACTGGGCGGGCGTAACATCACTGTAAACGCAATCGCACCGGGCCCCGTCGGCACAGAGCTATATCTAACCGGAAAAACCCAAGAGCAGATCGATTTTGTTGCCGGGTTGAATCCAATGGGGAGGATTGGTGAACCCAACGATATCGCGAATGCGGTCTCGGCAATGGTGAATGACGATACAAAGTGGACCAACGGCCAAACCATCCGCGTTAATGGTGGTATGGCCTAGGTCATTCGTTAGGGGGCGATGGTGGAGCAGGCGCGGTGGGAATCTTACGGTTCAGCCAGTTTTCAACGTACCTGCTTCGCCACATTCCGCCATTTTGTTGCACGATATTTTTAAACCGACGGGGCCTACCTGCCATCGCGGAGGCGATCAATGGGGTCAAAGAATCTTGTTGTTTTAGCCGCGCCGCTAAGGCGTGACCGTAGCCCCGTAGAATGAAATGTCTGTAGCCTTGTACCTCGGGGAACCGAAGTGCGTGAACTAATTCACCCCGAGACGAGCCATGGACTATATAAGTTTGTTGCTGCGTGTTTGGTAAAAGCTCCACGCTTTTATATTTGTATTCAGTGATATTTTTCCTGAAATTACTCCAGCGCGCTTCAGCGGGAACGACATCCGGGTGCACAGAATACTGAGGAGTAAGGGCAATAGTTGTGTTCGTCGGTAGCTGTGGGCTAAGAAGCAACGCCATAGTGGCACCCATTGAGTTTCCCAATAGGACTAAGTTATTGATAGAATGTTCCTCCATCAATAACTTGATAAGTCCTATGATTTCGGCATCGATCCCTGGGGAGTTGAGCCAGCTTCGGCTTTCGTCACTGATGAATAATACGTGGTTGCAGTTGTTTGTAGTGGCGGCTCCAAAGAACTCGATCTTCGGGGGCTTTCGGCGAGAGTGCCCCACGCCGCTAAAAACCACCATAAGCTGATCATTTACCCCCTCTACGTACTTTACTATCAGAGGGTATGAACTGGCGATGTCAATGAGTTCGACCAACGCTAAGCACCTTTCTCGTCTTGTAACGGATGGTAAGAGGCTAAGTCTTATCCTAATGCTGCAACGCCGGGCAGTTCCTTACCTTCCATCCATTCGAGGAATGCACCGCCAGCAGTCGAGATGTAGGTGAATTCATCGCCGTGGCCCGATGCGTTGATCGCTGCGACCGTGTCGCCGCCACCGCCGACCGATACCAACTTGCCGACTTTGGTTTGGCCTGCGATTTTGTTCAAGATTGCAAACGTACCAGCGTGGAATGGTTCAAGTTCAAACACGCCTAGCGGGCCGTTCATGATCAGTGTTTTGGCACCATCGACAACGCCGTTGATATAGGCAACGGTTTCGGGGCCAGCGTCAAAGATCATCGCGTCGTCAGGGCATTCGGTCGCGGGAACTGTTTCGTTTGCAGCATTGGCTTTAAATTCGCGTGCGATAACGATGTCACGTGGCAGAATGATTTCGCATCCGGCAGATTCGGCCTTTGACAAAATTTCGCGCGCGGTGTCGGCCAAATCATGTTCACACAGTGATTTGCCTACGTTGATGCCTTGCGCAGCGAGGAATGTGTTCGCCATGCCGCCGCCGATTACGAGGTGATCAACTTTACCAACCAGATTGCCTAGCAGGTCGAGCTTGGTTGAAACTTTTGCGCCGCCAACAACAGCAACAACCGGGCGTTCTGGGGAACCAAGTGCCTTTTCCAGCGCGCCTAATTCTTCGGCCATCAAACGACCGGCACAAGCGGGCAGGAGGCGCGCAATTGCTTCAGTACTGGCATGTGCGCGGTGCGCTGCAGAAAACGCGTCGTTCACGTAGATGTCAGCAAGGCTAGCAAGACGTTTTGCAAAACCTTCATCGTTCTTTTCTTCGCCCGGATTGAAACGTAGGTTTTCAAGCAACAACACGTCGCCTTCTTCCATCTCTGCGACGGCATCCGCATAGTCGCCGTTCACGAATGTCACGGGCAGGCCCAAAACATCTGAAACGGCAGGGGCAATGATCTCAAGCGACATTTCAGGGACGACTTGGCCCTTTGGGCGCCCAAAATGGGCCATTAGGATGACTTTGCCGCCTTTGGCTTGAATGTCATCGACCGTGGCGGCGATGCGTTCGATCCGGCTTGTATCCGTGACCACGCCGTTTTCGACAGGCACGTTGATATCCACACGCACCAATGCGCGCTTACCGGCAAAATCCATATCGTCCAGAGTTTTCCAAGTCATTTGCTGTTCCTTTAGGGCGGGGTTCAGCGCTTTGTTGCGGCAATCATGCGCCCGCGTCAACTAGACGTGCTTGGCATTTTGCGCTTAGGCACATATGTCTTTGGGCAATACAGAAAAGAGGAGCCCAAAATGGCCGATATTAAAGATCCAGAAAACACTATCATCATGACCCTTAAAAGTGGTGACGTTGTTATCGAATTGCTGCCTGATGTGGCTCCGGCCCATACAGCACGTATGAAAGAGCTGGCGCGCGCGGGCAAATACGACAACGTTGCATTCCACCGTGTGATTGACGGTTTCATGGCGCAGACAGGCGACGTGGCGAACGGCAACATGGAAGATAACTTTAACATTGGCCGTGCTGGTACAGGCGGTTCTGATTTGCCTGATTTGCCTGCTGAGTTCTCAAAAATCCCGCACGCACGTGGTTCTTTGGGCGCGGCACGTTCGCAAAACCCGAACTCTGCGAACAGCCAGTTCTTTATTAACTTTAAAGACAACGACTTCCTGAACGGTCAGTACACTGTTTACGGTCAGGTGACTTCTGGCATGGAACACGTTGATGCGATCGTGAAAGGCGAGCCGCCAATGAACCCAGATCGCATGATCAGCGTAAAAGTTGCTGCCGATGTATAAGGTAGCAGCCCTATTAGCCGTGATGGCCACGCCAGCGTTCAGCGCGGGTCTGGAGATTGATGTCGAAGGCGAAGCTAACGGTACAATCGTCATCGATCTATTCGAAGACATTGCGCCACTGCACACGGCCCAAATCACTGCGATTGCCGAAGCGGGTAGCTATGATGGTGTGGTTTTTCACCGCGTAATCGACGGTTTCATGGCGCAAACCGGCGACGTACAAAACGGTGTGCTGGGTGGTGATCTGTCGATGGCCGGTACCGGCGGTTCTGAATTCGCTGACATTCCTGCCGAATTCTCGGACCGTCCGTTTGAACGTGGTATCGTGGGTATGGCTCGCGCGCAGAACCCGAACTCTGCGAACAGCCAGTTCTTTATCATGTTCGAGCCAGGTTACTTCCTGAACGGTCAATATACCGTTGTTGGTGAAGTCACCGAAGGCATGGATATCGTCGACACGATCAAACGCGGGGCTGGGCAAAACGGGTCTGTTATCGGTAAACCTGATGTCATGACTGCGGTACGCGTGACCGAATAATCCATTAAAGTGCCCCCTTTAGATAAGGGGCACTTTAACCTTTCCGGAATATGGTCCATTTGCCGAGGCATATTATGCAAGTTTACGGGTAACTTGTCTGTTTTATTGTCAGATGTCTGATCCCAGCTAAGGCCTTGACTTAGCAGGGCTATCGGAATCAGTTGCATCTATGGAACGCAAATCACAAATCGATACGTTTGGCGCAGTTGCGTTGACAGGCTTTGCCCTTTTTTTGGCTTTCAATCAGGTGGTGATTAAGGTCACTAACGGTGGGTTGCAGCCCGTGTTTTTTGCCGGATTACGTTCGGCAGGCGCGGTCGTTTGCATTTGGATGTATCTGCGTTGGCGCGGCATCCCATTGCGATTTGAACCGGGAACGCGTTTGGCTGGGTTTGTCGCGGGCGTATTCTTCGGTTTCCAGTTTTTATGCCTATTCGTGGCGCTTGATCTCACAACAGTTGGGCGTTCAGCAGTCATCTTTTATTCGATGCCGGTGTGGCTTGCGATTATTGCACATTGGGTCATGCCAAATGACAAAATCACGCCCGTCAAAGCGGTCGGGCTCGCCTTTGCAATGTCAGGGGTTGCTTGGGCGATGCTCAGCAGGAATTCAGGCGCAGGAAGCATCTGGGGTGATCTGGCGGCCCTTGGTGGCGCTTTAGGCTGGGCAATTTGCGCCATGCTTGCAAAGGCGTCACCGCTGTCACGGGTTCGCCCCGAAATACAGTTGTTTTGGCAAGTAGCGGTGTCAGCCCCAATCCTTCTGATTGCGGCGTTCTTCTTTGGGCCGTTTGTCCGGGAATTGGGGCCCATTCATATTGCAGGGTTGGCTTTCCAGATTGTCGTCGTGGTCAGCGCCGGATTTATCCTTTGGCTCTGGCTTTTGTCGATTTATCCTGCCTCTGGTGTGGCATCGTTTAGCTTTCTTTCGCCAGTACTGAGCGTTGGACTGGGGTGGTTGCTGTTGGGTGAAACCGTGGGGCCAAACCTGATCGGCGCTTTGGTTTTGGTCGCAATCGGAATTGTCCTGATCAACCGACCCACTAGGTCCCGCAAAACGTCCGCGTCACCCGTTCATTCCGCGTAGGCGCGCGTGCGAATTTTTCGGTCGTATCAGTCAGCGCGGCGTAGGGCTGTGTCACTGCGGCCAACATCTCGTGAAACGGTGCAAAGTTACCCTCGCGTCCGGCTTGGATCACGGCCTCGACTTGATGGTTGCGCGGGATGATTTGCGGGTTCGCGGCCGCCATGATCTGAGCAGCGTTGGGCGATTTGCGGGCCTCCCAGCGTGTTTTCCATGCGTCAAAGGCATCTCTGTCTAAAAACTGATCGCGTGCGGTTTGCTCAGCTAAGTTAGCAAAGACATTGGTGAAATCAGCGCCATCAGTTGCCATCATGTTTAACAGGTCTTTGATAAGCACGGTGTCGTCTTCGTGCAGTTCATCAATGCCCAGCTTTGCTGCAAACACGCCCTTCCAAGCCTTGATATATATATCGGGAAAGCGGTTCACTGCTTCGCTGAATTGTTCAATCGCCTCGTCTTGATCTGGCATCAGCGGGATCAGTGCAGTAGCAAATTGCGCCATATTCCACGCGCCAATACCCGGCTGGTTTGAATAGGCATAGCGGCCCTGTTGGTCGATTGCGCTGAACACCTGATCAGGATGAAATCCGTCGATAAAGGCGCAAGGGCCATAATCAATCGTCTCACCCGCGATGGACACGTTGTCTGTGTTCATCACGCCGTGGATGAACCCCAGCCCCATCCATTTTGCAATCAGGTGCGCGTAGCGTTCGATGACCTGATCCAGCAGTTCAGCAGGTCCAGTCGCCGTAGGGTAATGGCCAGCGATAACGTGGTCTGTCAGAGCTTGCAGCGCTTGCATATCCTGACGTGCGGCAAAGTATTGAAACGTGCCGACGCGAATATGGCTTTGGGCGACACGTGTTAATACCGCGCCGGGAAGGACTTCTTCGCGGATTACGTCTTCGCCTGTCGTCACGGCGGCCAGCGCACGGGTCGTCGGAACACCCATCGCATGCATTGCCTCAGATACCAGGTACTCGCGCAAAACTGGCCCAAGCCAAGCACGCCCATCACCACGCCGCGAGAACGGCGTTTGGCCTGATCCCTTTAGCTGGATGTCGCGGCGTATGCCATCTTTGCCCACGACCTCACCCAATAGGACAGCGCGGCCATCGCCCAGCTGGGGGTTCCAGTTGCCAAACTGATGGCCCGAATAGGCCTGCGCGATAGGGGATGCGCCTTCGGGTATTTCATTGCCGGCAAAGACAGCGACGTCAGGATCCCCCGACAATCCCAACAGCTCGGCCAGAGGCTGGTTAAATGAGATCAATGTGGGGGATTGCACAGGCGTTGGACGCTGCGCCGCGTACATCTGCGCAGGTAGCTTTACATAACTATTGTCGAACGGGATTTTCACAGCCGCGCCAATCTGTCAGCCAGTAGGGTGTAGAACCTATCACTGTCCAAATCGCCGATGAACAGCGCATTTGGTTCGCGATCTGTCACGCCCCACCAATCGGCGACGGTCATGCCAAGTGTAAGTTCGGATTCTGTTTCGATTTCGACGTTGATTTTGCGGCCCGTAAAGAGTGTCGGATCAATAAGATAGGCGATCGTGCAGGGATCATGCAGGGGGGCGCCTTCGGAGCCGTATTTTTCCATATCAAACCGTTCAAAGAAATCAGTCCAAGCGGCAACCATATCGCCCACCTTTGTGCCCATCGTACGGAAAGCTTCGATATGAGCCTTTGTCGTGAGCGCCTTATGGGTCACATCTAGGGGCATCACGACCAATGGCACACCAGAATCAAAGACGATTTTGGCGGCTTCTGGATCGACGTAGATGTTGAATTCGGCCGCTGGGGTAATATTGCCCACTTCGAAATAAGCACCACCCATCAAGACGATCTCTTGAATCCGTGGAATGATGTCCGGCGCTTTTTCAAAGGCCGTCGCGATATTGGTAAGCGGACCAATCGGGCACAGTGTAACGGTGCCTTCGGGTTCAGCGCGCAGCGTTTCAATAATGAAGTCAACGCCATGCTGTGCTTGGAGCTGCATTTTGGGGTCGTCCAGCTGTGGACCATCCAGCCCGGTTTTGCCGTGGACATGTTCAGCAGTTACCAGTTTGCGGTGCATCGGTGCTGTGCAGCCAGCGAAAACCAACGTGTCAGGCTTGCCAGCCAGTTCACACACGATCCGTGTGTTCTTTTCAGTCAGTGGGAGAGGTACATTGCCTGCCACCGCGGTGATCCCCAAAACGTCTATTTCTTCAGGAGACGCGAGCGCCAAAAGGATCGCAACCGCGTCGTCTTGGCCGGGGTCAGTGTCGATGATGATTTTGCGCGGTGCCATGTCGGTTTTCCTGTCGTGTTTCCGCCCCAGAGTGTCCCTTGCACGGGGCAGGGGCAAGGGGGTAAACGTCAACTTTCTCAAGTGGTTTTTCGATCACAATCGCGGCATTGGGGTGGGTCGGCCAAGCATTGCCATCTATATCTGAATTAAGAGTGCTTTTCGGCTAAATTGTGCCTAATGTGGAAACATAAGCGCATTATTGCATTCTTTGTTTCCCGTTCTGGCGGGGCTTCGCCGTTTTCGCTTTGCTTTGCTAACGGGCATGGTAAGCGATGCAAAGGACGACCATGTGTTATGGCGAAGGCAACAAGACCTTCGTAATGTCCTTAATGGAGAACGAAAATGACCCATGTTAAAACACTTCTGGCACCAGCTGCTATCGTGATGACGCTTGCTGTTCCTGCATTCGCGCAGGACGCAGCAATCGATATCAATGGTGACGGAATGTACAGCTACCCAGAGCTGACAGCTGTTCTGCCCGACCTGACAGAAGCTGACTTTGAAGCAATGGATGTTTCTGCTGACGGCCTGCTGGACGCTGACGAAATTGCCACAGGGCAAGAAGCTGGCCTTCTGCCAAGCTAAAAGAAATTGCGCCGGATCAGGGGGCTGATCCGGCGCGTTCTATTTATACTGCCCCACGCGAAAGCGCGGCGACACCTGTCCGGGCGATTTCCTGCAAGCCCAAAGGCTGCATCAATTCCGCAAACGCATCGATCTTTTCGGGCGTGCCAGTGATTTCAAAGATAAATGATTCCAGCGTGCTATCGACCACGTTCGCGCGAAAGATGTCCGCAAGGCGAACGGCCTCGATCCGGTTTTCGCCTTTACCTGATACCTTGAATAGCGCCAACTCGCGTTCCACAGATGGGCCTTCGACGGTCAGGTCATTCACTTTGTGAACATCAACGATGCGACCCAACTGGGCTTTGATCTGTTCGATGATCTGTGGGGTGCCTGATGTAACAATCGTAATGCGTGACCGGTGACCCAAATGATCGACCTCGGCCACGGTCAAGCTGTCAATGTTGTAACCCCGTCCCGAAAACAACCCGATTACCCGTGCGAGAACACCGGGTTCGTTCTCAACGAGAACAGCCAACGTGTGTTGTTCAATCGTGTCAGAATAGTTGGGGCGTAGGTTATAAGCAGAGTGGCTTGTAGCGCCTTTTTTGATTTTTAGTGCGGACATGTGATGTGCCTTGTTTTGATCTTTGACGGTCAGGGTAAAGTGCAGCCCCTGACCCTGGGTGGGGGTGAAGCCCCCTCCCGCGGGGAGGGTCGGGGGCTGCCCGGCCTATTGGCCGGGCCAAAGAGTTTTAGACCAAAGCCTCGCCAGCGCCTTGAATGGCGCCCTCGGTCGAGTCATCCCCCAACAGCATTTCGTTATGTGCCTTGCCCGACGGGATCATCGGGAAGCAGTTTTCGTGTTTTTCGACCAGACAATCGAATAGGACAGGGCCGTCATACGTGATCATTTCCATGATCGCGTCATCCAACGCATCTGGATCGTGGCATTGAATGCCTTTCGCGCCAAATGCTTCGGCCAGTTTCACGAAATCGGGCAGGGACTCTGACCAGCTGGATGAATAGCGTTCACCATGCAGCAGCTCTTGCCATTGACGCACCATGCCCAGACGTTCGTTGTTCAAGATGAACTGTTTGACGGGCAGCTTGTATTGCATCGCGGTACCCAGTTCTTGCATGTTCATCAGCCATGATGCCTCACCCGCGACGTTGATGACCAAGGCATCTGGGTGCGCCATTTGCACGCCGATAGAGGCGGGGAAGCCGTAACCCATTGTGCCCAGACCACCCGAAGTCATCCAACGGTTGGGGTCCTCAAAGCGAAGGTATTGTGCGGCCCACATTTGGTGTTGACCCACTTCTGTCGTGATGTAGCGATCGTGCTTTTTGGTCAATTCTTCAAGGCGTTGCAGGGCGTACTGCGGCTTGATGATCTTGCCGTCTTGCTTGAAGTCCAAGCATTTCACGTTGCGCCATTCGTTGATCTGATTCCACCACTTGGACAGGCCTTCTTTGTTGGTTTTGCGACCGCGGGCTTTCCAGACGTTCAGCAGATCCTCAAGCACATGGGCAACGTCGCCCAGAATTGGGATATCAACGTGAATGACCTTGTTGATCGAAGACGCATCAATATCGATATGTGCCTTTTTTGAGTTGGGGCTGAATGCATCCAGACGCCCGGTAATCCGGTCATCAAAACGCGCGCCGATGTTAATCATCAGATCGCAATCATGCATGGCCATGTTGGCTTCGTACAGACCGTGCATGCCCAGCATACCGATCCAGCTGTCGCCGGATGCAGGATATGCCCCCAAACCCATCAGCGTGGATGTGATTGGGAAACCAGTCGCAGCAACCAGTTCACGCAGCAGCTGCGATGCAGCCGGACCAGAGTTGATAACGCCGCCACCTGTATAGAACACGGGACGTTTCGCTGTTTCCATGGCTTTCGCCAGTTCAGTAATCGCATCCAGATCGCCCTTAACCTGCGGGTTATAGTGGGTCTCGACCTGTTTGGCCTGCGTATAGGTGCCTGTTGCGAACTGAACATCCTTGGGAATGTCGATCAGAACCGGGCCGGGACGACCAGATGTGGCAACATGGAACGCCTCGTGCAGGGTCGCGGCCAGCTTGTCGGTCTCTTTTACCAGCCAGTTATGTTTGGTGCAGGGGCGGGTGATGCCAACGGTGTCGGCCTCTTGGAATGCATCGGACCCGATCATGAATGTCGGAACCTGACCCGTCAGAACGATCAATGGAATACTGTCCAGCAGCGCATCAGTCAGACCGGTCACCGCGTTCGTGGCGCCGGGACCAGATGTCACCAGTGCAACGCCGGGTTTGCCCGTCGAGCGTGCGTAACCTTCGGCTGCGTGAACCGCGCCTTGTTCGTGACGTACCAAAACATGCGTAATGCTGTTTTGCTGAAAAATCTCGTCATAGATCGGTAGGACGGCGCCACCGGGATATCCAAAGACGACTTCCACACCCTGATCGATCAGAGCCTGTACTACCATTTTTGCGCCCGTCATGGCTTTTGTCATTGTTCTCGCGTCCTATCCGCTATTTTATCATTGGTCACAAAAAAACCCCCGAGTTTGTCGGGGGCGCATGGGATCGTTATGGTCTTACCGTTACCGGCCCATGCGCGTGTATCTTAGAATGAGTACGACGTTGTTCATCGGGGTTCCTCTCGTGTGGGATGACAATAGTGTTGGCTCATCCAAGGGTCAACAGCCTGTTTGGAGAAAATGTCGTTTGCGCGGGTGTTTTTGGAATTTTCTTTCATATCGTATATTTTGCGCCCCAACTTAAGCGTGCGTTAGGTGAATCAAATCATACCTAAGACGTAGCAGTTGGGTTTTTGGTTGGTATGCAAAATTTTGTCGCATGGGTTGTTCCACGCCGTTGGTGGCATTGGGTATTTTCGATTTTTATGTGGGGTGCCGTCGTCGGGATTTTGGGTTTTTTGTCGGAACTCATTGTGCAAGACCACACAAATTACCATGCAGCTAGGCATTTTGGGATGGCCATCTTCACGTCTGCGCCGTTGGTTGTTTTTGCAATTGTGTTACTGCGATATTCAAACCGCTTGACGCAGGATGCGATTAAGATGGCGTCAAAGGACCCGTTGACAGGCTTACTGAATAGGCGGGCATTTCTTGATGCGCTTTCTAGGTAGCCGGCGGGGGTTTTGTTCATGCTGGACTTGGATCATTTTAAGGTCGTCAACGATAGTTACGGTCATCCGACTGGAGATCAGGTATTGTGTGAAATGGGCCACGCGATGACGGGTTTGGTGCGCAAAACCGATCTTGTTGGCCGATTGGGCGGCGAAGAATTTGCCGTGTTTGTTCCCGCCTTGACACAGAGTGAAGCACAAAGTCTTGGCGAACGAATGTCTCTAGGGGCGGTATATGTGGATCCGTTTACGCAAAAGCATATTTCAGTGACGGCTTCTGTTGGGGTAGTTGAAACTGGGTGCTGTGACAGTGTCGATAATATGCTGCGTCTCGCTGATAAGGCGCTGTATCACGCCAAAGCTGCGGGTAGGGCGCAGTTGGTATGGATCGACTGCGCTGGTAATGCACCCAGCGCAGTCGCCTGACGTTGGATGCATCCTCAACAAGGTTAGGTCTATTACCCGATTTTATCTTGCGTTTTTGTATCGAAATCGCTGGCATCATGACGTTCGTGCAGTTGACCTTCGGGCGCGCCGGATGTGCGATTGACCATGGCGCCACGGATAAATGCGGGACGTGACATGACCTCGTCTGCCCACCGGATCACGTTTTTGTAAATTCCTACATCGAGGAATTCGCCGGCATCATACCCTTCGCCTTTGACCAGACGGCCGTACCAAGGCGCAGTTGCCATATCGGCGATCGTATAATCTTTGCCAGATAGGTAGCGGTTGTCGGCAAGTTGACGATCAAGAACATCAAGTTGGCGCTTGGCCTCCATTGCAAAGCGATTAATCGGATATTCGAATTTTTCGGGTGCATAGGCGTAGAAGTGACCAAAGCCGCCGCCCAGATAAGGCGCAGACCCTTGTAGCCAGAACAGCCAATTCATCGCCTCAGTGCGTGCCGCTTGATCCGTTGGTAAAAACGCGCCAAACTTTTCAGCAAGATACAGCAGTATCGCACCGCTTTCGAAAACACGGCTTCCCGTCCCATGATCCATCAGGGCAGGGATTTTTGAGTTCGGGTTCACATCAACAAAACCGCTGCCAAACTGATCGCCATCGCCGATTTTGATGAGCCAAGCATCATATTCTGCACCATGCCCCGCCGCGAGCAGTTCTTCGAGCATGACAGTAACTTTTACGCCGTTTGGGGTCGCAAGAGAGTAAAGCTGTAGCGGATGCTTTCCAACTGGTAGATCTTTGTCGTGGGTAGGGCCCGCAATGGGGCGATTGATGCTGGCGAACTCGCCACCGTTCTTAGCGTCCCATGTCCAGACTTTTGGTGGGACATACTTTGATGTTTCGGTCATCTTTCGCTCCGATTTGTGATCCGTTTTCTGTGTGCAAATAGGCATTGCATGATGCCTAAGCGCAAGGCGGTTCTATAAATAATTGGTGCTGTTTTCGCGGTAATATCAAGTGTTTCTGGGTTATTGTCGATGTGGTTGCATTATTTTCAAGACATTTTGAATTTCTGTGAAATAGTAAACACACGATAAATGATAAGCGAAAGGGATGATGAATGTCGAATGTTAGAACCCAAGCCGGTAAAATAGTCCTGCCAAGAGTAACTTTGTTTTCTTCATCCGGTTTTGCCGCATTATGCGCCATGAGTTTTGGTATTGTTGCGGCGTCTGCCGGGCAAGTTCAGGCGCAAGAGCAGTGTACAAGCTATACGATTGTTCGTGGTGATACCCTTAGCCAGGTTGCAAAACGGGCAGAGGTCCCGGGCGGTTATCAGGTATTATTCAATGCAAATACCGATGTTTTAGAGAGTCCAAATTTGCTTGAGGTTGGACAAGTTTTAAAGATCCCTTGTGCAGATGGTGCGCTTCCCGTGACTGAAGCGACGGCACCAGTTCCGGCTGAAACGCCGACGTTACAGCCGGAAAGTCTTGATCGTCCGCTCAGATTTGTGACTTCAAGTGGCTATGCGCCATTCACAGAAGAAAGCCTGCCCGGTGGTGGACTGTTCACGCAGATGGTGCGTCGTTCGATGGAGCTTGGTAATGAAGACCAAGAATTCAACATCATGTTCGTCAATGACTGGAATTCGCATTTGCAAGATTTGCTGCCGTCGGGCGCGATCGATATGGCTTTTCCATGGTTCAAACCGGATTGCACAAAAGTTGATAATCTTTCTGCCCCGAACGCCTATCGATGCACCGATTTCAATCATTCAGAGCCGTTTTACGATGCGCTGGTTGGGTATTACACGCTTGCTGGCAGCGCCTATGCCTCTGCGGATAGCTACTCTGACCTGTTCGGCGCACGACTGTGTCGCCCAGATGCGTGGTTCACGTTTGATCTAGAGGGCGAGGCGCTTGTTTCCCCAAATATCGAACTTGTTCAACCGCCGACCCAAGCTACCTGTTGGGATTTACTGCGCGATGGCGAAGTGGATGTCGTGACCTATGACGCACTACCGGCTGAGGAAGATGCGACAAATGCCGGTATGAAAGACGTCGTTGTCGATCTGCCTACACTGACATCTAAGCAGACGCTTCATGTGTTCGTCTCCAAAAGCAACCCTAATGGCGAAGCCTATATGGAGATCATTAATGCAGGTTTGGAAGAACTCCGCCTGTCTGGGGAGTGGTTCGAGATTGTGCGCGAAGGTATCAAAACCACGGTCGAAAACTAAAGTCTTGCGCCGTGCCTAACTGTGTTGGGTACGGTTTCTTTAGATTCCAGTACCTTGAAGCACACCATGTTCCATTGCATATCGGGTTAGCCCAGCAGTAGAACTGATCCCAAGCTTGCCCTTGATATTATTGCGATGTGTTTCAACTGTACGAACAGAGATATTCAGCGTGTTTGCGACTTCTTTGTTGGATTTGCCTTGGGCCAGTTCAAGCAGGATCGTTTGTTCGCGGCTGGTCAGAGTTTCGCGCCCGTCGCTGATTTTGGGGCGTAATGACCCTTTGGCGCCAGTGCATAGATATTGTTCGCCAGCCATTACCGCATCAATTGCATGTCGGATCGATTCTGTTGGCACATCTTTCAAAATATATCCCCGCGCGCCGTGGCTGAGTGCGGTCGAGATATAGGCCGGACTATCATGCATCGAAAGGATCACGATCCGGGTATCTGGTCGTCTTTCCAAAATGATCTCGGTCGCATTTAACCCCGAAAGACCGGGCATGTTGAGATCAAGCAGTATCACATCGGGCGCAAGAGCAATCACCTGATCCACGGCGTCTTGGCCGTTATTAAGCGCGCCGACAACTTCGATGTCGTCATAGCTTTCTAAAATGGCTTGTATGCCTTCGGTGACCATGGGGTGATCGTCCACGATCAGAATGCGGATCGTCATGCGTTTTCCTTTGGCGTCTTTTGTGGACTTAACAGGTGGGTTAACGGGACCTGTGCTTCGATAATGGTTCCGGTGGGGGCGTTGTTGCGTGATGTTTCAATGCGCAAGGTCCCTCCGATTTGTTCGATACGTTCTTGCATATTTCGCAACCCGAGGCCATGCGTTCCGCGTCGTTCTGGTTGGGGCCAGACCATGCCCACGCCGTTGTCTGAGACGCGCAACATTGCACCAGATCGATGCCCCTTTAACGTCATGTGAACATGTGTCGCGCTCGCGTGGCGTTCAATATTCGTCAGCGCCTCTTGGGCGATGCGATAGAGCGCGATCCTTGCATCTTGGTCTAGGCGATTGCGAAAGACGACCGTCTCAAATTCGGTATGGATCCCGGTGCGTGTCCGAAACTCATCGGTCAATGCTTGCAGGGCAGGGCCTAACCCAAGATCGTCAAGCGCGCCGGGACGCAGGTCTCGGCTAATGCGCCTGACTTCTTGGATGGTTTGACCTAACCCGTCTATCCCTTTGTTCAGGCTATCGATGCTATTATCACCGAGCTTGCGCCGGGTCAGTTCAAGTGCATAGCGTACGCCTACTAGCATCTGGCTAATGCCATCGTGTAATTCCCGCGCCACGCGACCGCGTTCTTCCTCTTGGGTGTCGATGATGCGCTGGGTAAGTTCTTTTAGTTTTACGTCGGCTAGCCGCCGTTCGCGCAAGTTTAAAAACATACCAGTCATAAATACGCCAATCAGAGCAATGATCGCGATCACGACAATATAGAAGGAAGTCCGCGTAATGCGTGCTTGGACCTCGGCGCGCGACGCGGCCACGTTATCAAGCACGTCATCGATAAATATCCCGGTGCCAATGACCCAGCGCCAATCCTGAAAGCCGTTCACATAGGCGATCATACGCGCTTGTTCGCCTGTTGATGGTTTTGTCCAGATAAAGCTGTGATAACCGCCCCCCGTACGTGCGATCCGGATTAGTTCATTGGTGATCTGGGTTCCGTTCGGGTCAGTAAGCCCCAGCCAGTTTCGCCCGATGAGGTCGGTTTGGCGTGGTGCGACAAGGTTGTTTCCGTCGTAGTCAAACACAAAGAAATAGCCATCTTGCCCATAAAGCATCGAAGACAATTCTTGGGTGACTGCCAATTTTGCGATGTCGTCATCCGGGGCCGCACGGCCATAGGTATTCACCACAGCGGTGCGCGCAATGGATAAATAATTCTGAAGCTCTGCGCGTTTAGTCGCGATGAGCTGGGCCTCGAGAGCTTGGATTTCACGTTCAGCGAGCTGACGCGATTGCGTTGCGACGACCAGTGAAATCAGAAATACAGCTAACACAAGCGGCACCGTGGCCAAAAGAAAGACCTTTTGCCCGTAATCGATATTCAACATGTCGCAAAGCCGCGAAATTCGCCCATTCATGGTGTGATCGTTAGCGGGGAATCGTGACGAATCAAACCCATGCTGTCGGCTTCGTTGTTTGCGCACGGATGTGTTCGCTTAATAATAGTGCGATATTGGTCGGAAAATGTAACAAAAATGCGCTTTCTACGTAAAACTACGTATTTTAGCTTCGCTAATCACGCGATAACCTGCCTGGACGAAAAACGATCTGCTTTTGCCTGTGTTTGGGGTGGAAGAATAATATCTGGGAGGAAATTTCATGGATCGCCGTTCATTTCTAAAGAACTCTGCACTTGGCGGTACGGCCGCCGCTGCGACAGCGCTTGCTGCACCAGCATACGCGCAGGGCAACCGCACGCTGACGCTTGTGACGACGTGGGGACGTGGTCTGGCGGGTGTGCACGATGCTGCACAACGTGCTGCTGATACGATCACTGCGATGTCTGGCGGTTCGCTGACAATCGACCTTAAAGCCGCTGGCGAACTCGTTGGTGCGTTTGAAGTATTTGATGCTGTGACTTCTGGTCAGGCAGACATGTACCACGGTGCTGACTACTACTTTGTGAACCAACACCCTAGTTATGCATATTTCACATCCGTACCATTTGGCATGACCGCGCAGGAAATTTCTAACTGGTACTACCAAGGCGAAGGCCAAGGTTTCCACGACGAATTGGGTCAGATCTTTGGTCTGAAATCCTTCCTTGCAGGTAACACTGGTCCACAAGCAGGCGGATGGTTCTCAAAGGAGATCACTGGTCCAGAAGACTTCCAAGGTCTGAAGTTCCGCATGCCAGGTCTGGGTGGTCAGGCGCTGGGTAAAATGGGTGCATCTGTACAAAACCTGCCGGGCGCAGAAGTTTACCAAGCATTGGCGTCTGGTGCGATTGATGGTACCGAGTGGATCGGCCCATGGGCCGATGAAAAAGCTGGTTTCCAAGAAATCACTAAATTCTACTATACGGCTGGTATGCACGAGCCGGGCGCTGCCCTGTCACTTGCGACAAATCTAGATGTGTTCGAAAGCCTAAGCCCAGAGCACCAGAAAATCATCGAAATAGCATCTGCCGAAGCGCATCAGTGGAACCTTGCACAGTTCATGAACAACAACGGTGCAGCACTTCAGCGTCTACAAGCTGGCGGTGTTAAGGTTCTGGAATTCCCTGATACCGTTTGGGATGCAATGGGTGTTGCTGCGAAAGAAACACTGGACCAGTATGCTGGCGACGACATCTATGACCGTCTGCGTGCAAGCTACAACGCATCGATGGCTGCGTCTTCTGGCTGGATCCAGAAATCTGAAGGTGCTTACCGCGCCCAGCGTGACCGTGTAATGGGCTAAGGCCCATTCACTTAACGTGACTATCTAACGTGAGGGCCCGATGCGTATTGCATAGGGGCCCTCATGCATAAGGGTGCAAGGGAAGCACCTATCAAAAAATTATCGCGACAGGGGGATTGGGACATGGGCCTGGTCGAAGCATGGGGGGGTAACCCCATTGGTTGGTTCTTTGCCAACCTAATCGAAGCATTTTACAATTTTGGCTACGCAGTGACGCATCCCGGCCAGTGGTTGTCGTGGATTCCCTTTACCAATGCAGCAATGGACGACCTAGAGGTCAAACAAGCGCTCATGCGCTTTATCTACTACGGCGCCTCGGTCGAATTGTTCTTTGTGGTATTTGTCATTTTCATGATCGTCAGCATCGTTGGCTTTGTGAACAACCAGTTCATGTGGGGCTGCGTGCGTGTGCTTGAAGGCATCGCAAACAAGGTCGGTCGCTTTTTCGCTTGGGCAGGGCTGCTGATGGTCCTGCAGCAGATCGTGATCATCTTTATGCAGCGCATCTTTGCGGTGTCTGAAATCGGCATCGGCTTTGGCGTGAACTTTGCCAAAGACGTCAGCTGGTGGTCAGAAGAGCTCAAGCTATATAACGCGATGATCGTCTGCATGTGCGCGAGCTATACATTCGTCCAAGGCGGCCACGTCCGCGTTGATCTGGTCTATTCCGCCGTAAGCCACCGTACAAAGCGGATCATCGATATGGTCGGTTCGCTGTTGCTGATGGTGCCTGCCGCTATTCTAACATGGCTTTACGGCTGGTTCTTCTTGTGGCGCAACCTTGTGGTGCCGAACCCCTCGGCGTCAGATAGTCTTGACCGTCTGGTGAACAAGGCCCGTGCGCTGCGTTGGAACGTCGAAACTATCGGCTTTTCACCAAATGGGTTTAACGCCTACTTCCTGTTCAAAATCCTACTGGTGACCTTCACCATCATGGTGATGATGCAGGCTGTTGCGTTCTTTTATCGCTCGTACCTTGAGCTAAAAGAAGGCCCGGACAGTGATGGCAAGAACCTCGACCGTGATGTGATCGGCGATGCGACCGCTGAACTTGTCGCAGAAATTCACTAAGGTAGGGCGCGAGATATGCTTTTAGGTTTAGATGGCGTAGAAATCGGCATCATCATCGTCTTTTTGACGTTGTTTGCTGGGATTTTGTCGGGCTTTCCTGTCGCTTTTGCGATTAGTGGTTCTGCCGTTATTTCATTCGGAATTATCGCCGCTCTCGACAGCTCTGGTCTGTTGATCCATGCCGCGATTGATACAAACTCTGCGGAATACGCCGCTCTGATCGCCGAAGGTGTGCGGCCGGACGCGGTATCAGTGTTCCGATACCCCGAATTGCCGCGATATGAACATGTGTTGTTCCCCAACGGTTGGGAACAAGCGCTTGATCGTAACGTTGGTTTCCTTGTGAACCGTATGAACGAACGTGTTCTTGCTGGTCAGTCGATCGAAACACTGCTTGCTGTTGTGATGTTCGTCATGATGGGGATCGTGCTAGAGCGGTCGCGCATCGCAGACGAGCTGCTGACAACAATGGCCAAAGTATTCGGTCCATTGCCCGGCGGTTTGGCTGTATCCATCGTGATCGTTGGCGCATTCCTTGCTGCTTCCACCGGTATTGTGGGCGCAACAGTTGTAACCATGGGTTTGCTAGCGCTGCCGACGATGTTGAAGAACGGGTATTCGCCCGAACTATCGACAGGTGTGATTGCGGCGTCTGGTACGTTGGGGCAGATCATTCCACCGTCCATTGTTATCGTTCTGTTGGGCACGCTTGCTGGTGACCTTTATTCAGCCGCCCAAGAAGAACGCGCGCAGCTTGCGGGTTGTTCTGATGCTCTGACATATCTGGGCGAACCCGCTGTTGTGTCCGTCGGCACGTTGTTCCAAGCGGCGATGCTTCCGGGGATCATGCTGGCGGTGCTTTATGCAGGTTACGCATTTGTGTTTGCGTTGCTGAACCCATCCAAAGCGCCTGCTGTACAATTCGAAACTGGCGGCACAGGTGAAACTGTCACCCGTAATGAGGCCTTTACTTGGTTCCTCGCTGTGCCTGTCGGGATCATTGGTTTGACCATCGGGCTTGGCCAGACTGGTCTGCTGGGCAATCAGACGATCATCGTTGATAGCTTTACCGATGCAGGGCAAACAGCATCCTTGCGTACAAATGTCAGCGATGACTGTGCAGCAGCGATGCTTGATCTGCACGGTGCAGAGGCATGGGAAACTGCGCTATCTGAGCAAGCTGCAATTGACGAAGCTGGTGGCGTCGCCGAGGCGCGCGCACTGAGCGACGAAGAACGCGCAACGATTACAGCAGAGCGCGTTGCAAATGCTGCACCAATTGGCACAGGTATTGGGATCACCGCGATGTTCCTTGCGCTGACACTCGCCATTGCGCGTGGTGTCGCGCCAAGCAAGGACGCACGTCCATTGCTGATTGGCGTGGCAGGGGTCGTGCTGTTATTGCTTGCTGACCTTGCGTTCATTTCGCCGCTGACCTCACCTGGCGTCACGACGATGATTATCGCATTGCCGCTCTTGGTCGCCTTCTTTGGGATGCGTGTCGCGATCAAGTATCTATCGGCGAATGAAATCCTGCGCGTGGTCTTCCCGCCGCTGGTTCTGATCATTGCGGTGCTTGGCTCGATCCTTGGCGGGATTACAAACCCGACACCGGCTGCGGCCTTGGGGGCGGGCGGTGCGCTGTTGCTTGCTGCTTATCGCAAGCGTCAAGATCAGGGGCTGTCCGGTCGGATCGTTCTGCAGACCACGGCTGCAATTGTTGTGATGCTGCTGGTCGGTGTGAACTTTGACATGCGTATGGGGCAAGAGGTCGTGCTTTTCGAAAATCGCATTGCCTATCTCGTCGCGTTCGTTTCGTTCCTATACGCGATGTTTGGTCTGGGCTGGTCTTGCTGGGTTCTGCTTTCGGGCGGCGTTCTGTCACCCGTTGTCCGCGAAACTGCCAAAGTGACATCGATGGTGTTTACGATCTTGATCGGGTCGCAACTGTTGAACCTCGTACTGATCTCATTCGGTGGCGAACACTATATTCAGCAGTTCTTGCGGTCGTTTGACAACGAATGGCAGGTGTTCCTGCTGGTCATGTTCGTTCTGTTCATCTTGGGGTTCGTCTTGGACTTCCTCGAAATCATCTACATCGTGATCCCAATTGTTGGGCCAGTCATCTATGGCGGTACATTTGATCCAAAATGGGTCACGATCATGATTGCGGTGAACCTGCAGACATCGTTCCTCACGCCACCATTCGGGTTTGCACTGTTCTATCTGCGCGGGGTTGCACCGAAGTCGATTACGACAGGCCAAATCTACCGCGGTGTGATGCCATTCATCGCCATTCAGGTGGGCGCGTTGCTGTTGCTAGCATTGGTGCCAAGCGTCGTAACAATCGTGCCGAACCTGTTGAAGTAAGCGCAAATAAACAAAAGAAAGGCGCGTGCAGGGAACTGCGCGCGCCTTTTTCGTTGTCCATGATTTTTTAGATGCGACCGTCAGGTAGCTTAATCTGTGCAACCTGTTCCGCAATCGGATCGTTCGACAGCGGGTGCACATCTGAACTGTACTGGGATGGATCACCCAATGGTGTCCATTGGCCACCTTTGTAAATTTCTAAGCCTTCGAACTTAGCCTTGTAATCCATCTTTCGGCTGCCGGGCACCCAATAGCCGAGATAGATATAAGGCAGCCCAAGCTCGCGCGCGATATTGATATGATCAAGAATGATATACGTCCCAAGAGACAGCTTTTCTAACGCCGGGTCGAAAAACGAATAGACCATCGAAAGCCCATCATCGAGAATATCAGTCAGACAAACAGCGTGAAGTTTTCTGTTGTGCGCGTATTCGATCAAACGTGACCTGATAGGTGTTTCTTCGACCATAGCGGCGAATTCAAACATATCCATATCAGCCATGCCACCGGTTGCATGGCGCCCATCTAAGTATTCGCGAAACAGATCGTATTGTTCTTCCGTTGCCCAAGGCGATGTGGCGCGCCGATCCAGATATGCACCACGCTTGCTAACGCGGCGTTGACTGCGTGTTGGGGTAAATTTTGAAACATCAATGCGCGCTGACATACATGCTGAACATTCCGCGCAAGATGGCCTGTAAAGCACATTCTGGGAACGACGAAACCCTTGTTTAGAAAGGGAATCGTTTAGCTTTGTCGCGGTGTCGCCTTGCAATGCAGTGAACAGCTTCCTTTCCATCCGGCCCTCAAGGTAGGGGCAGGGCTGCGGTGCAGTGACATAGAACTGCGGTGCAATAGGAAGCGTGTGGCGCATGGGGTCATCCGGGTAATGTGTCTAAAAACCTTAACAATCCATTTTCATCAGGCCAAGCCCTGTTTCCTATCTGGCAACAACGCTTTCGTATATGTGTTACATCCGATGGTTGAGTTTTCTCACGCATAGCGGTTCATGGCATAAGTCCCAAGAAGATAATCAGTAAGACCTTTGGATTCGCGCGACACCAGCATCAATATCACCGAGATAAGCTGCAAAGGTGTAACACAGACGCTTATTGTGTATCCCAGCGTGTGAGCAAGCGCAGTTCCCGATGATAGCGGGCGACCGTATAGGTCCCTGAGTATGATACCGAACATGCGCATGCCCCATGTCGCAGATCCATTTGCGATTGTGAACCAGCGGTAGAAAAAGCCAACAGTCAGCATCAGCGCCGGAAAAAAGAATATCCCGGTGAATGCTGTAAACGGCAATACGAGCGTGCATATGACGCCGATGATGATGATGTCAAAGATCCACGCGAGGCCACGTTTTAATGTGACGCCCGAAAATGCGTCGGCGGTCGGGTAATAAGGCGTGTCAGTCATTGGAATGCTCTGGTTTTAAAATGAAGGGGGCAGGCGGCCCAAGGTGTTTGGGTCGCCTGTTCGCCTGTTTAGTTGGCAGGTTCAGGGAGTGCATCGTCGCTTGTTGCGTTGGCACGTTCGTTCATAAACTGATCGAATTCGGCCTTATCTTTTGCATCGCGCAGACGTTTTAAGAAGGCTTCGAAATTGTCCTGCTCTTCTTCGAGACGGCGCAGGGTTTCGTGCTTATACGCGTCAAATGCGTTGTTTCCGCTAGATTGGCGCATGTGACGACGGTGGGATTTGTGACTGCAAGATTTGTTAAACATGCGTTTGCTCCAGATCATATAGGCAAGAAGGGCAAGGCCGATTGGCCAGACAAAGATGAAGCCCATAACCATTGCGGCGATCCAAGCACCTTTTCCGCGCTCGTCTAGCCAAGACTCGGCTCGGGCGAAAAACCCAAGAGGATGGGTGGGGGCCATCTGGGATTGGGTGGCGGTGTTCATGGTGGGCTCCTTTATGTGGTTTGTTGCTATGTGAATACCTTTCACATTAATAGATATCGGAACCCGGCCCATGACCTTCAAGAGGTTATGTGAATGTTTTTTACATTAATCTATATTATGCCGTAAAATCAGCGATATATGCGCCAGAAATTTTTCGCAAAATATCTGGCTCTATCGGGAAAATATGCCGAGGTGTCCCTGCAGCACCCCAAATTTCACCAAATTCAAACAAACGAGAATCCATAAATGTCTGGATCGGATTTAGATGCCCTACAGGTGCGACACCCCCGATTGCGAACCCCGTTTGCGCACGGATCATCCCAGCATCTGCCTTTCCAAGTGCCTCTCCTACGATGGCGCTGGCCTTGGCGATATCGACCGTGTTTCCACCGGCAGTGATAAATAGGATTGCTTTCCCAGATGTCTCGCCCGCAAAGATCACGGATTTCGCAATTTGATCTACGTGGCAGTTGGCAGCATCGGCGGCTTGTTGTGCCGTGCGTGTTTCAGTAGCCATTTCGAGTGGTGAAATATCCAATCCTGCATCATGTAGCGCGCGAACGACCCTTTTTAGGCTTTTACTCATGATCTTCATGTCCTTTTTGATCCACCTTATCGCGCGGGTTCGGATTGACCAGACCGCTGTGGAAGGTAACTGTGGCGCATGTCTTTTACCGATCGCCTCACCCGTTGCCCGCGCCCCTATGACTTAGACAGGGGACAAGATGCGTTATCGCATCTCCCTGATTTACCGGTGGCGTTGGTTTCGCTAATCGAGGGCGCAGCCGGGTGCAGCCCCTATCTCGCAACTTTATTACAAGTTGAAGCAGCATGGATTGTTTCAGCAATGGAAGCCCCAGAGCAGGCAGTTGACGAAATCTTGCGCGGATTGCCCGAAATCTCGCTAGACGCACTGACTGGGCATTTGCGCCAATGCAAACGGCGGATCGCGCTGATTACCGCGTTGGCAGATTTAGGTGGCGTGTGGCAGTTAGAGACCGTCACTCAAGTTCTAACCGACTTCGCTGATGCCGCTGTTCAAGCTGCTTTGGTGCGATTGGTCGAGGCAGAAGTAACGCGCGGTAAGCTCCCTAGTGACGGTGATCCGGCGCAAGCTGGTGGGATGTTCGCATTGGCCATGGGAAAAATGGGCGCGGGCGAATTGAACTATTCGTCCGATATCGATCTGATTTGCCTGTTCGATGAAACCCGATTTGATCCCGACGACTATCACGAAATCCGTGCAAGCTTTATCCGGGTGACACGACGAATGGCTGCGATGCTGTCGGATGTTCGTGGGGGCGGGTATGTGTTTCGGACCGATCTGCGCTTGCGGCCCGATGCGTCAGCGACCCCGGTTTGTTTGTCGATGGAAGCCGCCGAACGTTACTATGAAAGTGTGGGCCGGACATGGGAGCGTGCCGCCTATATCAAGGCGCGCGCTTGCGTGGGCGATGTCGACGCCGGTGGTAGATTCCTAGATGCGTTGCGCCCATTTGTATGGCGCAAGCATTTGGATTTCGCCGCGATCCAAGACGCCCATGACATGCGTCTAAAGATCCGTGACCACAAAGGGCTGCACGGAAAACTTGTGCTTGAAGGGCACAATATGAAGTTAGGGCGCGGCGGTATCCGCGAGATCGAGTTCTTTACGCAAACGCGCCAATTGATTGCAGGTGGGCGTGACCCGTCACTGCGCGTGCGCGGAACACGGGACGGGCTGAATAGGCTGTCGGCAGCTAATTGGTTGCCTGAGGATGACGCTGTAACACTATACGATCATTATAAATATCATCGCGAAGTCGAGCATAGATTGCAGATGATCAATGACGCGCAGACCCATCACTTGCCGAATGATGCTGAAGGTTTCGAACGCCTTGCAGCATTCATGGGAACGGAAGTGGATGCGCTACGGTCCGAAATTTCAGATCGTATCGAAGAGGTGCACGCATTAACTGAAGGCTTCTTTGCACCCGATGCAGCGCCAAGCGAAACCAGCGATTGGGGCGCGGAAATTGTTGCGCGGTGGGCCAATTATCCAGCCTTCCGGTCATCTCGCGCAATCGAGATATTTGAACGGCTTAAGCCTGAAATTTTGGCCCGACTGCAAGAGGCCGCAAAGCCGGACGAGGCTTTGATCCAGTTTGATGGTTTCCTGTCCGGCCTTCCTGCTGGCGTGCAATTGTTTTCCTTGTTCGAGGCCAACCCGCAGCTGACCCAATTGATCGTGGATATCGCTGCGACCGCGCCAGAACTGTCGCAATACCTATCGCGTAACTCTGGCGTATTTGATGCCGTGATCGGCGGCGCTTTCTTTGACCCTTGGCCGGGCAAGGATGGTTTGCAGGCTGACCTGACCGCCACTTTGGGTTCCCTCGACGATTACGAAACCCAACTTATCGCTGCGCGCCGTTGGGCAAAGGAATGGCATTTCCGCGTTGGTGTGCATTTGCTGCGCGGTTTGATCAGCGCAGAGGTGGCGGGTAGCCAATATGCTGATCTGGCTGGTGCGGTTGTTGCGGGGCTATGGCCAGTCATCGTTGACGAATTTACCAAAAAACACGGGGCGATGCCGGGACGCGGAGGCGTGGTTCTTGGCATGGGGTCGCTTGGGGCCGGGCGGTTGAACGCGGAATCGGATCTCGACTTGATTATGGTTTATGATGCCCAAGGGATTGAGGCATCGGATGGGCGTCGTCCGCTTGCGACCCGTCCATATTACGCCCGATTGACCCAAGCATTGGTAACCGCGCTTTCTGCGCCCATGTCAGAGGGGCGTTTGTACGAGGTGGATATGCGGTTGCGCCCGTCTGGCAGGCAGGGGCCGGTCGCAACCTCGTTTGAGGCGTTTACAGATTATCAGCGCAACCAAGCCTGGACGTGGGAACATCTGGCGCTGACGCGCGCGCGCGTGATGGCTGGTAATCCAGAGCTGGCGGACGAGATAGAAAACGTCCGCATTGCCGTCTTGGCCGAAAAGGGCAAAGGTGAAACCGTACTTACCGATGTCGCAGACATGCGCCGCCGGATTGCGGCTGCAAAACCTTCGCAAGGTGATTGGGATGCCAAGATTGGCCCCGGTCGCTTGCAAGATATCGAACTGTTCGCACAAACGGCATGTTTGCGCGCAGGATCGTCGGCACGTGAATTGGACGCGCAATTAGAGGCCGGTGTCGCAGACGGCTGGGTTAGTGCCGCTGACGCGCAGGCGGTGAATGACGCGGCGCGGCTTATGTGGCGCTTGCAAGCGGTTGCTCGTTTGTTAACGGGTGGGCCACTGCGCCCTGATGAAGTTGGTGAAGGGGCCAAGCGTTTGATTTTGCGTGAAACAGATTGCAGTGATCTGGCAGAGCTGTCTGACCAGCTGCACGCGCAGGCCGCAGCGGCGGATGCGGTGATTAGCCGGATGTTGGGGGCAGCAGATGACGCGTGATCCAATCGACCCGACTGGCCTGATCCGTGAATCTTTCCGGATTGATGGCATTACCACCGAAGAGTGCAGGACAATCTTTTTAGAATGGGCGATGGGGATTGCGGCCGATGTCGATGCAAAGGCGGCGATCAGAACGCATCTCGTGACTTATAGCGATATGCCGCAGGACCATCCGATGATCGTTACACTATCTGCAGCATTGGCTGATGTGCGCCCGCCCAAACGCCGTGGCGGTAGGCGAGCGCGTGTTCCTGAATAATCAGCTGGCTTGTAGCTGTGATGCCTCGTGCGCAAGCGCTGTGATGCCAGCCCAATCGCCCGCTTGGACCATATCTTTGGGTGCAACCCAAGATCCACCAACACAAAGAGTGTTGCTTAGGCTAAGGTAATCATTTGCATTTTTCAGACTTACGCCGCCTGTCGGGCAGAACTTGACCTGCGGGATCGGTGCGCCGATCGCCTTAAGCGCTGGCGCGCCGCCGTTTGCTTCCGCGGGAAAGAATTTTTGCACGCTATAGCCGCGTTCCAGTAGGCGCATCGCCTCGGACGCTGTGGCGATACCGGGCAACAACGGCAGGTCATTGGCTTCGCACGCGTCTAGCAGTCGGTCGGTTGCGCCGGGTGATACGCCGAATGTTGCACCTGCTTCTTTGGCAGCTTCGACGTCTTTTGGCGTCAGCAATGTGCCAGCGCCAACAACACCGCCGGGCACTGACGCCATCTCGCGGATCGCGTCCAAAGCGGCGGGCGTGCGAAGTGTGACTTCAAGGGCAGGTAGGCCGCCAGCGACAAGCGCCCGCGCCAAATCAGCTGCTGTGCTGGCGTCATCAATTACCAAAACAGGGACAACAGGGGCAAGCAGGCAGACTTTGGCGGCGGCGGCAGAGGCTTCTTGTGGGGTCATGTTCCAGACTTTCATCGGTTATTTGGTGCAGAGCGGCGTCGTTGACGCCGCGTCGGGATGCTTATGGGAAATATGTGTCAGCTAGACAACCACTGCGGCGCCTTCAGAGGACAGGCCCACGTTGCGGCGGAAGACTTCGAATAATTCACGTCCAACACCGTTGCCGTTGCCAGTCAGGTCAGCAATTGCGGGGCTGCGCGTGGTTAGATCCACGCCCAAGACATCAATGGTGCCTTTTGTGGCATCTAGGCGCACGATGTCCCCGTCTTGGATCAGGCTGATTGGGCCGTTATCGGCGGCCTCGGGCGATAGGTGGATTGCTGACGGCACCTTGCCGGATGCGCCAGACATACGACCGTCAGTTACCAGCGCCACCTTCAATCCGCGATCTTGCAATACGGCGAGCGTTGGTGTCAGGCCATGCAATTCGGGCATGCCGTTCGATTTTGGCCCTTGGAACCGAACCACGATGATTGTGTCTTCGGTAAACTCGCCAGCTTTGAACGCGTCTTTAACGGCTTCTTGGGTGTGGAACACGCGGGCAGGGGCTTCGACGATGTGGCGCTCTTTTGCGACGGCAGAGGCTTTGATCACGCCGCGGCCTAGGTTGCCGACGAGTTGCTTCAATCCTCCTTCGGGCTGGAACGGGTTGCTTGCAGGGCGCAGAATCTTTTCGTTCAGCGATTTGCCGGCACCAGCGGAATAGGTGATCCGACCATCTGTCAGTTTAGGTTCCTGCGTATACAAATGTAGCCCGTCACCCGCGACTGTTTTCACGTCATCGTGTAGCAGGCCAGCGTTCAGCAATTCACCAATCATAAACCCAAGACCGCCAGCAGCATGGAAGTGGTTCACATCTGCAAGACCGTTTGGATAAACCTTCGCCATGAGCGGAGTTACATCTGACAGGTCGCTAAAGTCTTGCAGATCAAGGATGATACCAGCTGCACGTGCCATCGCTGGCAGGTGCAGCACAAGGTTCGTTGAACCACCGGTGGCCATAAGGCCGACAAGGCCGTTCACAAATGCCTTTTCATCCAAGACATCGCAAACAGGCGTGTACTGGTTGCCCAATGCCGTGATTTCCAGCGCGCGTTCTGTGCCTGCAGTTGTCAGCGCGTCGCGCATTGGCGTGTTCGGGTTCACAAAGGATGCGCCGGGTAGGTGCAGGCCCATGAATTCCATCAGCATCTGGTTGGTGTTGGCTGTGCCGTAGAACGTGCATGTACCCGGTCCATGGTAAGACGCCATTTCAGAGGCCATCAATTCGTCACGCCCAATTTCGCCGACAGCGAATTTCTGGCGGACTTTGGCTTTTTCGTCGTTCGGCAAACCGGATGTCATCGGACCAGCGGGTAGGAACACACTGGGGATATAGCCAAACGTTGCCGCGGCCATGACAAGACCGGGAACGATTTTATCACAGACACCAAGATAGATCGCAGCGTCAAAGACGTTATGCGAAAGACCAACACCTGCAGCCAGCGCAATCACGTCACGCGAAAATAGGGATAGCTCCATCCCGGTCTGGCCCTGCGTCACGCCGTCACACATAGCGGGAACGCCGCCTGCAACCTGCGCCGTGCCGCCGGCCGCACGCGCAGCTGCGCGGATCAGATTCGGATACAGTTCAAAGGGTTGGTGCGCCGACAACATGTCATTGTAGGCGGTGATGATTCCGATGTTTGGTGCGCGACCCTCTGCCAATGTGGCCTTGTCTTCACCCATCGCGGCATAGGCGTGGGCAAGGTTGCCACAGGCCATATGGGCGCGACGTGGCCCTTCAGATGCGGCGCGTGCCATATTTTCGAGGTAGGCTTGGCGCGTATCTTCCGAACGTGCGCGGATGCGATCTGTGACCGCGGCGATTTTGGGATGAAGTGGCATTGGCTTCCTCATGGCATTTCTTTGACCAAATCTTACCACAAGCCGTTAGCGCTAACAAGTATCATGGCGAAAGGAATGTGACTAAAAGTTAGTTAGCACTACCTAAACGGTTACAAATTATGATTAAGCGTGCTAGCGGGTTGCGCGTTGAGCTTCAAAAAAGATCAGGAGTTGTTTATGTTCAAAAGCTTACTTAGCCTAATGGTGCTACTCATCGGGATGGCAGCATGTTCGTTGCCGACGTCACAGTCTGATGTGCGCCCTGTGATGGATCGGTCATATACTTTAACTGGTCTAAACTTTGCCGTGGCTGAAGGGTTAACCGTTTCTGAAGAAAATCGGTATTACCCAACCTCTGATATCGTCTGGCGTGGCGATGCGCCGGGTCCGCGTGGCGATCAAATCGGTGCGATGTTTAAAACTGCTGCTGATCGGAATAAATCTGTCATTCGCGGTGATGTTCCGATTGTCGTTGATGTACAGCTTTTGCGCTTCCACGGTGTTACCGAACGTACACGTGGTTCCATTGGTGGCGTTTACAACATTATTTTCATGCTGACTGTTCGTGATGCACGCACTGGCGAAGTTATTGAACCTGCGCGCCGGGTTGTTGCTAATCTTCCTGCGCCCGGCGGTAGTGAAGCGATGGCGTTAGAGCACCAAGGCCGCACCGAAAAAGTCGAAGTGACCAACTTTTTAACGGCTACCTTGCGAAATCAGCTTATCTAAAGACATCTTCCCAAGCGGGGGTAAATAGGGGTAGGAGAACAGTATGAATACAACTGACACCTCCCCCGAATTGCCCGTCGTCCGCTTGATCCCCAAGGCCGAAGCCCGTGCCATCCGTCACGGCTTCCCTTGGGTCTATGCCAATGAATTGGTAACAGACCGACGCACCCGTAACCTAACGCCCGGCACGATTGCGCGGCTCGAAGATGCCAACCGCACGCCCATGGGTATTGTCGCGGTGACGCCTGCGTCAAAAATCATTTGCCGCATGTTGGACCAAGATCCAGATGCAGTTATCGATCAGGCTTGGTTCGCAACCCGCCTGACACGCGCGCTTGCGCATCGCGAACGCTTGTATGATGCGCCGTTTTATCGACTTGTCCACGCAGAATCTGATGGCTTGCCAGGTGTCATCATCGACCGTTTCGGTGACGTCGCCGTTGTTCAGCCAAATGCGGCATGGGCTGATGTTCTGATAGCAACTCTTGTCGCTGCGTTGCAGGATGTTACCGGCGTAACCACCGTGATTATGAACGGTACAGGCCGCGCTCGCACGTTGGAAGGTCTCGAAGAAAAGACCGAAGTTCTGGTTGGTGATGCGCCAGCAGGGCCGATCCCCGTGCCGATGAATGGTGCAACCTATATGGCCGACGTTATGGGCGGGCAGAAAACGGGGTTGTTCTTTGACCAGCGTCCGAACCATGCCTTTGCAGCAGGTCTGGCCAAGGATGCGCGCGTGCTTGATGTCTTCTCGCATGTTGGTGGGTTCGGTTTGGCTGCTTTGGCTGGCGGTGCGAAATCAGCATTGTCTGTCGACGGTTCAGCCCCCGCACTTGAACTAGCAGAGCAGGGCGCTGCCGCTATGGGCGCATCTGATCGGTTTGAAACACGTAAGGGCGATGCCTTCGATGTGCTGACTGCCTTGGCCGAAGAAAGCGCAGAGTTCGACGTTGTCATCTGTGACCCGCCCGCATTTGCGCCAACCCGCAATGCCGCCGAAGCAGGGCTACGGGCCTATGAACGTGTCGCGCGTTTGGCCGCGCCATTGGTCGCGGACGGCGGATATCTGGTGCTGTGCTCGTGTTCACACGCGGCTGACATCACCAAATTCCGCAATTCATGTTCGCGCGGGATTGGCCGTGCTGGTCGGCGCGGGCAGATCATCTACACAGGCTTTGCTGGCCCAGATCACCCGCAATTGCCACATTTGGCCGAAAGCGGCTACCTAAAGGTGGTTGTCTACCGCCTATGAGGGTCATGATCGACGCCTGCGTTCTTTATCCAACAGTCATGCGCGAGGTCGTGCTTGGCTGTGCTGCGCAGGGCCTTTTCGAGCCGCGTTGGAGCCCGCGCATCCTAGAAGAATGGGCGCGGGCGACGATCAAACTGGGGCCGGAACAAGAAGTCTGGGCGCGCGGTGAAATTGCGACACTCAATGCGAAGTTCTCAAAGGCGAGTGTCAGCTATGACACCGCAATTGAGGCGCGGTTTTGGCTTCCAGACCCTGCCGATATTCACGTGCTTACAGCGGCAGTTGTTGGATCATGTGATGCGATTTTAACGATGAATGCCAAGGACTTCCCTGGTAATATCCTAGCAGAAGAAGACCTGACGCGTCGCGACCCAGATGGGTTCATGCGCCAGATGTTCGACATAGCCCCGGATAAGGTGCGTAACGTTGCCGATGGCGTTTTAGCCGAAGCAAACCGACTGTCAGATCGACCATGGGAGATGCGCGCGCTGATGAAAAAAGCGCGGCTTCCACGCTTTGGCAAGGCATTAGTGGCCTAGCGCCACTTTGCCTCGTTTGCTTCAATTGCGGCAATGCGAAGCGGCGTTTTTGGGTGGCTCATCAACCATGCAGGCGTTGCTGCTCCACGTGCGCCAGTCAGCCCTTCAAGTTTAGCAAAGAGTGATTTTTGCGGTGCCGTGCCGATGCCAGATTTTGTTAGCAGCGCCGATGCATAGGCGTCTGCCTCAAACTCATCTGAACGCGACATTCCCGCAGCGACCAGCCGCATCGCCATCGTCGCCAGCCATGGGCCGATACCCGGAATAAACCGACTAAGGACCATCGCAAGCGCCGTGCGCATCGCATTTTGACCGGTAAAGTCGATCATACGACGCTTGGCGTGCCCCAAGGCCACATGGCCCAATTCATGGGCAATAACGGACGCCATTTCTTCGGCGCTGACTTTACCTTCGCGGTATTTGTCAAAAAAACCACGCGTGATGAAAATCCGTCCATCTGCGACAGCCAAACCGTTCACGGGTTCTATCTCGTAGATGTGCACGCGGATGCGTTCGATATCCAAGGCTTTGGCCATGCGTGCGGTCAATTGGTTGAGAACCGGATCGTCCATTTCGATCGACTTTGCGTCCAGTTCACGCGCGGTGCGCCAGACGGAGAACCGATACATCGCGAGCCCGTAAAGGACCGCCAGCAGAATAGGGGTAAATCTGATCATATCTTAGATATTGGGGGCGGGTTGCAGAATAGCAATGGGGATCAGCGCCCCAATGACTTCATACCTGCTTCGATACCTGACAATGTCATCGGCACCATGCGGTCTGCGCCAAAGATATCTTGGATCATTTGAACGGATTGGGTGTAGCCCCAATAGCGTTCATCCAGCGGGTTGATCCAAAGATGGCTTGGCCATTGGTCGCGTGCGCGGGTCAGCCAAGTTTCCCCGGTTTCAGCGTTCCAATGTTCATTTGCGCCACCTTTGAATGCGATTTCATAGGGGGACATGCTCGCGTCGCCGACAAATATGCATTTGTAGTCAGGGCCATAGGTGCGTAGCACGTCCCACGTTGGGGTTTGTGCATCCCAGCGGCGGGCGTTGTCGCGCCACACACCTTCGTACAGGCAGTTGTGAAAGTAGAAGTGCTCGAAATGCTTGAATTCAGATTTGGCCGCGCTGAACAGTTCTTCGACCAGCTTAATATGTGGGTCCATTGAGCCGCCGATATCAAGGAACAGCAGGACTTTTACGGCATTCCGGCGTTCCGGTTGCGTCTGCACATCTAGATAGCCGTGTTCAGCAGTGGCGCGGATCGTCCCGTTAAGGTCCAGCTCATCATGTGCGCCATCACGCGCCCACCGACGCAGCCGTTTTAGCGCGACCTTGATATTGCGGGTGCCCAGTTCAACAGTGTCGTCCAAATTGCGAAATTCACGTTTATCCCAGACCTTAACGGCACGTTGATGGCGGCTCTCTTTTTGGCCGATACGCACGCCTTCGGGATTATAGCCATACGCACCAAACGGCGAGGTGCCGGCTGTGCCGACCCATTTGTTGCCGCCCTGATGACGTTCCTTTTGTTCCTCAAGCCGCTTTTTGAGCGTCTCCATCAGCTTGTCAAAGCCACCCATCGCGTCGATTTCAGCCTTCTCAGCCTCGGTCAGGTGCTTTTCGGCCAGTTTTTCCAGCCAATCGGCAGGAATGTCGACGGCGTTCATCACGGCCTCTGGTGGGATCGCGTCCAAGCCTTGAAAGGTCGCAGCAAAGGCGCGGTCGAATTTATCAAGGTTGCGTTCGTCTTTGACCATGATGGTCCGCGCGAGGAAATAGAACGCCTCGATATCGTAGGTCGCAAGGCCTGCTTTCATACCCTCAAGAAACGACAGGAATTCGCGCAAGGATACTGGGACCCCTTGATTGCGCAAATTGTCGAAGAAAGGCAAAAACATCGGTTAAACGTAGCTGCGTTCGATAAAGATCAGGATAAACAGCCCGATAAGACCAAAGATGATCGCAAAGACAATTGACCATTGCGCAATGTCTTTGCCAGCGCCGCCGCGCAACTTGGCACGTAAGGCCCCCAAAACAGCCCCGAATAGAATTCCGATCAGCGGGTAAATCATGGGTTAGCCCTTTGTTAGCTTGGTGGTTCTTGTGGTCGCAGTGATGCGATTTCGTTAAGCCGATCAATCACCTCGTCACGGCTTCCGAACCCGTAACGCCCCCATGCCAGACTGTCCAGCCGCAGGGCCATGCCTGCGTCAGTGTTACCCTGCATGTCGAGTGCTTCGGCCTTAAACATCATCAATAGCGCCATGAGTGCTGGATTTTCGTGGCGACGGGCGACGGGGATCGCCTGATCGGTGATGCGTATGGTGGTTTCGGCGTCGCCTGATATCAGCGTGAACGCGGCCATTTGGACAGCTACATGGGCCGCATGAATTTCGGTTGTTCGGCTTTGGGTGTAGGCGCGGTTTGCTGTGTTGAATGAATTCAGCGCTTGTGACGCGTCATTGCCGATTTGTAACCGTCCATAGGCGTAATAGGCAAACCCTTCACGCGGGCCACGCCAGCCTATCTGGTTGCCAATGTCGATCGCACGCGCAGCGGCTGCACGACGGTACGCTTCAGTGCCTTGTCCGCTAAGCGCAGTTTCCATTGCGTTGATCCATGATCGCGGCGTCAATTTCGCGATCTCGCCACCGCCGCGTTGTCCGCGCGGGTTTAGGCGGGCCAATATGCCGGGTACGCGGGCCGCGACAGCAGATCGTGACATGCCGCTGCGCAACTCGCGGTCATAAAATACACGCAAAATGAGCATGTCGAAGCCAGTCAGGACCGCATGGATATTATCGTCATTGTAAACGGAATCTGGCAGGCGATACAGATCATTAAGTGGCCCAAGCCCTTGGGCTAATTCTTCGTGCAGGCAATCGCGCGCTTCTTGCGGGGGGATGCCTGTCGGGATGAAGATTGCCGCATGTTCGCGTTTGGTCAGCGTTCCCCAATTTAGCGCGCCATTGCGACCAGAGCGTTGAAGCTCTGACCAGCTTTGTACGCGCGGAACCACAAAACATGCTGCGTTCGGTGCAGCGCGCTGCATTTGACGCTGTGATACCGTTTCGATGACAATGCTTGCGTTCGGATCGTCTGTGCGACGAATGTCGATCCGCGCCTCTAACCGTAGCCGTGCAAGCAATAGGTCCAAATCGCGTGACATCTGTGTGGGGAACTGCCCGACGGTTCGCACGGTTATAGGCTCTTCAAAGCGGGTGAGCGCAGGAAGCGGCTGACCGCTTTCCATCCGAAACGCCAGATCAAGGAAATCCTGTGCAATTTCTGAATTTGGACGTTGTGGTGGGGTGGGTGTGGCCGTGGCAAAGCTGCGCATCGCCGGAAACTCAAGCAGGGTCGGCGGCGGTCCCTCGGGGACTTGAGTACAAGCTGACACCAAGGCCAGTGCAAAAGCGGCAAAACGTTTCATGCAGGCCTTTGGTATTTGATGAAATTGGTGAGCGTTCCAACCCGGTCATAAAGCTGGCGACCCGTCTGATTGTCGTCTTGGGTCAGCCAATAGACATTCGGAGCACCAGCATCATCAGCGGCTGCATAGACAGCCTCGATCAATTTGCGCCCCACGCCGGTGCCACGCACAGATGGGGCCGCGAACAGATCCTGCAAATAGCATACGTTTTCGACGCGCCAGCAGTGGCGGTGAAACAGGTAATGCACCAATCCGACGGGTTCATTGTTTTGCTCGGCGATCAGGCAATTGAAATCATGGCTGTCGTTGCTCAACAGTCGCGCGAATGTCGTGTCATAAACATCTGTTGGTAAAGAGGTTTTGTAGAACGCTAGGTAGCTTTCCCATAGATTGTCCCAAGCGGGTCGATCCGTTGCGCGGAGCGGTCTGATTACCGTTTCTGTCATCTTTACCTGCTTATAACCTAAATGCGACCATAGCTGTGTTTATGGGCGGTACCAGTAAAATAGCCGTGCGCGACTAACGTCCAGAGCGGGCCATAAACGCAAGCCGTTCAAACAAATGCACGTCTTGTTCATTCTTCAAAAGCGCACCGTGCAGTTTAGGAAGTGCATTTGCACCGTCACGCTTTAGGTCATCAGATGTTAAATCTTCGGCCAATAACAGTTTGAGCCAATCCAGCACTTCTGACGTCGATGGCTTTTTCTTGAGGCCAGCTGTCTCGCGGATTTCGTAAAACTGAGTCAGCGCAGTTGTAAGAAGTGCCTCTTTGATGCCGGGGTGGTGGACCTCGACGATTTGGCGCAGCGTATTCATGTCTGGAAAACGGATGTAGTGGAAAAAGCAGCGGCGCAAAAACGCGTCCGGCAGTTCCTTTTCGTTGTTGGATGTAATGATGATAATCGGCCGGTGATTTGCCCGGATGGTTTCGCCGGTTTCGTAGACGTGGAATTCCATCCGATCGAGTTCCTGCAAAAGGTCGTTCGGGAATTCGATGTCGGCTTTGTCGATCTCATCAATCAGTAGAACGGTCCGTTCTGGGGCCGCGAGGGCCTGCCAAAGTTTTCCTTTTTTGATATAATTTGCGACATCATTCACACGCTCGTCGCCCAATTGGCTGTCACGCAAACGGCTGACGGCGTCATATTCGTACAGGCCTTGTTGCGCCTTAGTTGTGGACTTAATATTCCACTCAATCATAGGCATGTTTAGCGCAGCGCTGACTTGCCGGGCCAGTTCTGTTTTACCTGTGCCGGGTTCGCCCTTAACTAAAAGGGGTCTTTGCAATGTCATGGCAGCATTTACCGCCATATTTAGGTCATCTGTGGCAACGTAAGTGTCGGTACCGGTAAACTGCATCTTCGCGAACCCTTTGATTTGTGTAGTCAACCTAGCAGGTCGCCAGCGATCATCAACATCCCGCCAAAGGATAATTTCAGGGGGTGACAGTGGGCGTCCAAGAGAGTAAACCCCGCATAAAATAGGGCAGAGGGAATGCAATTACGGCCCCAATCCTCTGCCACGCCGGAGAATTGATAGGGTATGACGATGAAAGCCGAAACGTTTCTGCCAGAAGACTATATTCCAGCCGATAATGAACCGTTCATGAACGAACGCCAGACGGAATACTTCCGCCGCAAGCTACTAAACTGGAAAGCTGAACTTCTCGAAGACACCCGCGACACTGTCGCAGGGATGAAAGATCAGACACGCAATATTCCCGATGTTGCAGACCGCGCATCCGAAGAAACCGACCGTTCGCTAGAGCTACGCACACGCGACCGCCAGCGCAAACTGGTCACCAAGATTGACGCTGCGCTGCGCCGCATCGACGAAGGTGAATACGGTTACTGCGAAATGACAGGTGAGCCGATTTCGCTTAAGCGCTTGGATGCACGTCCAATCGCCACAATGAGCCTTGAAGCACAAGAACGTCACGAGCGCCGCGAGAAGGTGCACCGCGACGACTAAGGTGCAACATAACGCACAACGCAATGTCGCCATCATCGGTGGCGGCATCGGTGGCCTTACTGCAGCCTTGGCGTTTGCGCGGCAGGGCGCTACGGTCACCGTTTACGAACAAGCGCCCGAGCTAACCGAGGTTGGCGCAGGGCTGCAAATTACGCCAAATGGAATGCGGGCGCTTTATGCGCTTGGTCTTGAAGCCGCGCTTGATATGAGCGGGGTCAAAGCCAAGGCTGTGATTCCGACGGATGCTTTGTCAGGGCGTGAAATTGCGCGTTTTGATCTGACTTCTCAATCTCCTCCATATCGTTTCTTTCACCGCGCGGCGCTCATTGATCTACTTGCACGGGGGTGCGCCGCGAATGGCGTGACCGTGCAGCTTAACGCGCGGATCACGGACGTACGGCCCGATGGATCGTTTGAAGTCGATGGTATTCGCGTAACGCCAGACCTGACGATTGGTGCTGACGGTGTACGGTCGAACATACGCGGTTTGATCAACAAACCGACAGAGCCGTTCTTTACAGGGCAGGTGGCATGGCGCGCATTGGTCAAGGTCGAAGAGGCTGACCCGGTTGCTCGCATCTGGATGGCGCCGGGCCGGCATATGGTGACTTATCCGTTGTCTGGCGGGCGGCTGAACATCGTCGCAGTTCAGCAACGCAGCCAGTGGGCCGAAGAAGGCTGGCATCACCAAGATGACCCGGGCAATCTGCGCCAAGTTTTTGCAGACTGTCACTGGAGCCTGAAATCCATTCTGAGCGATGTTGAAAAGGTGAACCTGTGGGGGCTGTTCCGCCATCCGGTTGCCCAACGCTGGCATGCAAGTTCGGTGGCGATCCTAGGGGATGCGGCTCATCCGACACTGCCATTCCTTGCGCAGGGTGCGAACCTTGCGATTGAAGATGCATATGTTTTGGCCCGTTGCTGCGATGAAAACGCCGATCTGTCACAGGGGTTGCAAGCCTACCAAGCCACGCGGCGCAACCGTGTGGTAAAAGCCGTAAAAGGCGCGAACGCGAACGCGCGCAACTATCATCTAAGTGGGTTACAGCGTCGTGTTGCGCATTTAGGGCTGCGGACTATCGGAACCGTAGCGCCGGATGCATTCTTAAATCGCATGGGTTGGTTGTATGACCACGATGTGACCGCTGGGGATGTCTAACGGGCCGATGCATACGTACTGGGTTACGCGTTCGGGATCTGAACGAAGTACCGGTGCTGCCGAGGCTACGTTTCCGTATTGGAGCTTTACGAAAACAGTTCTGGCTATCGCGGCGTTGCAGTTGGTCGAGCGTGGGCAGCTTGATCTGGATGCAAACATTGACGGCCAATCATTTTCGTTGCGCCAACTGTTAATGCACACGGCGGGATTGCCAGATTACGGCAGTGTGCCAGCGTATCAGCAGGCCGTTGCAAAATCTGAGAAGCCTTGGCCGCGTGAAGTCATGCTTCGTCACGCGTTGAAAAATGGGGCGTTGTTTGCGCCGGGCGATGGCTGGTCCTATTCAAACATCGGCTACATGTACGTCCTTGAGGAAATGGAGAAGGCTGCGAATGCGCCAGTGGTCGAGGTGCTATCGACCCTCATTTTCGAACCGCTAGGTGCACAGAGTGTAAAGCTGGCGCAAGAGCAGTCAGAATTTGCGGAAACACATTGGGACGCGGCAAAGCGCTACCACCCGCGCTGGGTCTATCATGGTTGTTTGATCGGAACTGCATCCGATGCGGTTAAGATATTGCACGGGTTGTTCTGCGGGCAATTGCTTGGGACGCAAATTTTGGCTCAGATGCTGGTGACATACCCGCTTGGTGGCCCCATCCCCGGCAGGCCTTGGGCGACATGCGGATATGGTCTTGGCTTAATGAGCGGTGAAATCACGGGGCTTGGTCGCGTTTTTGGGCATTCGGGTGTCGGGCCGTTCTGCGTCAACACCGTGATGCATTTCTATGACCGGGATGATTCAATGACAGTTGCGGCCTTTACGGATGGAACTGATGAGGGCGTAACAGAATATGCGGCTGCAAAGATCGCCTTAGATCGCTGACGCTTAGCGCCAGTGATTGTTGGTCATGTATGTGACCCGCTCAAGCACTTCGTAACTGCCAAAATCAACGCGGAATACGTCCTTTTCGACACGTATATAGACCCAACCGTTACTGACTGGCGGCAGTCCGTAATAGCGTGCGTTCATTAGGACCGAATGTTCGCCACGTTCTAAGTAACTACCGACTTCAACCGGACTAGGGCGTGGCGCTGTGGACGCTGGAACTGCGACACAATTGGTCCCGGCGACAGCAATACGGCACTGTGCAATGGACATAGTTGGGATGAGGCAGGCCATGAACACGGCCGCAAACAAATATTTTCCGAGCATTTTCAACGCGCTCCTTACAGCTAACCAAATCTACTCGATTATTGTTTTTGTCTATTTAGTCGCTTAAGCGGCTAGGTCAACCCATACGGGTACGTGGTCTGATGGCTTTTCTTTGCCGCGCACCTCGGATTCGATCCAACAGTTGTTCAGTAAATCCGCACATTGTGGGGTCAGTAAAAAATGGTCGATGCGGATGCCGTTGTTCTTTTCCCAAGCGCCAGCTTGGTAATCCCAGAACGAATAATGGCCTGCACCAGATTCGCGGGCGCGGAAGGCTTCGGTAAAGCCAAGGTTCATGATTTTGCGAAATGCCGCGCGGCTTTCTGGGCGGAACAATGCGTCCTCACGCCACACATCTGGGCGCGCGGCGTCTTCGGCCTGAGGGATGATGTTGTAGTCGCCAGCCATAAGGGCAGGGGTTTCTGCTGCTATCAGCTCTTGGGCGCGATTGTATAGTCGGTCCATCCAGCGCAATTTGTAGTCGTATTTCGGGCCGGGGGCAGAGTTGCCGTTCGGTAGATAAAGCCCGCAAATGCGGATCGCGACATCGCCCACGACGGTTGCTTCGATATAGCGGGCTTCTTCGTCATCGACACCTTCACGTCCAGCGCCAGCGGCGCCCGGCAAGCCGCGTGTCACGTCTTCTAGCGGGATCTTGGACAGGATCGCGACGCCGTTAAATCCCTTTTGACCATGGGTTTCGACGTTGTACCCTTTGTCTTCTAGGATTTCGCGGGGGAAGTTTTCGTCGATTGACTTGATTTCTTGTAAGATCGCGACATCGGGGTTGGCATCGTCCAACCAGTCGGTCAACGCATTGATGCGTGCTTTCACGCCGTTGATGTTGAATGTCGCAATTTTCATGGCTGCCCCTCGTTTGGGGCAGTTTTGCCGCAGTAGGCGGCAATGCACAAGCGTTTAGCTTTTGGGTTTGTCGTCAGTACGTACGGGGATACGAGCAAGCGAAGTCATCAGGCCCGGAAAACGTACAGTTTTCCCTTTGGCGGCTGCGCTATTCACATGGGCACGAAAAACCGCAAGCTGCACAAGCATCGCAACAGCGAAAATCGCCAAGGCGATCTCTGTCGGGGTGATCTTCATCAGTTGGTCGAGCATTGTGAGACTCCTCTGTCACCAGACGCTTAGCATATTATGGGTCGCTGCGCAAAAGATTGCGGAAAGCGTCATAATTTGTTCGGCGTCCTTTCAGTGTTGATATAATGGCGAACGCACGCTTTCGGTATGCCTGCACGCCGAAAAAAGCGGTGACCATCGCAATTGTAATACTGGCAGCGGTCAAAACATCGGCAGATCCATAGACCACCGCCCCAAAAGCACCCAGCATCAGGCCAATAATCGTTCCCATGACCAAACGGCTTGGGATTAGGTCATTTTCGAGCTTGGCGATGTCGCTATCCAAATCCCGGATTTGATCGGTTAGGGATTCGGAAATCGCCTCGGCCAAGTCACGGTAGATCATCGAATTCGTGGCACGTGTGCCGGTAACAAGCCTGTTGCGCAGATCGATACGAGATTGGCCAGTCGTGACCGCCTGATCCAACAGATCTGCGATCTCGATCTCGCGACCGCTCCAATCATCATCTCGTTCATCGCGTTGCGCCTGATCCAAGATCAGCCGCGCCAGCCTTGGATTGTTTTGCATTACATCGAAAACGAAGTGCCACAGCCACAAGACGAAGCAGCATTCGGGTTTTCGATGACAAAGCGTGCGCCGATCAGTTCTTCAGAAAAATCGATGACGGCGTCAGCTAAAAAGGGCAGGGACACCGCATCAATCACAACGGTTTCGCCGTTGTCAGACAGAACCAGATCATCTTCTTTTGGTTCGTCTAAGTCGATTTCATACTGAAAGCCCGAGCATCCGCCGCCTTCAACAGCGATGCGAAGCGCCTTTCCTTGGGACGCGGCCCCGATTTCTGCAAGCCTTTCAAAGGCGCGTGGGGTCACTTTGGGGGGAATCGTCAGCATTTTGCGACCTATTCGTTTGTGTTCAATTGCAATATAGGGATCACAGGCAAGACGGACAAGGCAGGCAAATATCATGACAGCGTCATATGCGACCGACCCGGAAAATGCGCGCGGGCGACTTTACCCCGAAGAAGAAAGCTATTTTCGTTCACCTTTTCAACGGGATCGCGACCGGATTATCCACGCATCGGCCTTTCGGCGGCTCAAACATAAGACGCAGGTGTTTATTGAACATGAAGGCGATTATTTCCGCACTCGACTGACACATTCGATCGAGGTCGCACAGGTTGCCCGTACGATCGCTGGCACGCTTGGTTTGAACGTGGAATTGACCGAAGCTGTCGCGCTGGCCCATGATCTGGGTCACACCCCCTTTGGTCATACCGGGGAAGAGGCGCTTGATGAATTGATGCAGCCCTACGGTGGTTTCGATCACAATGCGCAGGCGCTGCGGATCGTGACCAGCCTTGAACGACACTATGCTGAATGGGACGGCTTGAACCTGACGTGGGAGACGCTGGAAGGCATTGCCAAACACAATGGCCCGGTGACGGGCGACATTCCTTATGCATTGGCTGCGTATAACGCGCGGCATGATCTTGAATTGCATACGCACGCAAGTGCAGAGGCACAGGTTGCGGCATTGGCTGATGATATTGCCTATAATAACCATGACTTACATGACGGACTTCGTGCAGAACTTTTCAGCACGGATGATCTGGCAGAGCTGCCGATCTTGTCTGATTGCTTTGCTCGGGTCGACGCAAAATACCCCGGGTTGAACTATTACCGCCGCCGCCACGAAGCGCTGCGCCGGTTCTTTGGGGTGTTGGTCGAAGACGTGATCACGGTCACGCAACGTAATTTGTCGGACCTAAATCCGGCGACAGTGCATGACATTCGCCATGCCGGACGCATGATGGTTCAGTTTTCGCCAGAGCTCTGGACGGACCTAAAAGTCATACGAAAATTCCTGTTTGATCGTATGTATCGCGCCCCGGCGGTTGTGGAAATGCGCGTGGTTGTGACACAAATGATCAACGACCTGTTTCCATTCTTTATGGAAAATTCGGACGAGTTGCCAAAGCAATGGCGCAAGGATGTGGCCGATGCACCTGATCAAATAACATTGGCACGCATCGTTGCTGACTATATTGCAGGCATGACGGATCGGTTCGCGATCCAAGAACATAAACGGTTAATCGGCGGTGAAGTCATTCCGGCGGGGGTAATTGATGGCAATTGAAGTTGAAGCAGGCGCAATGGCGCCAGTAATGGCGTTCGCGCTGGTTGGCGCACTTGGCGTTGGATCACAGTGGCTTGCGTGGCGGTTGCGCATGCCAGCAATCGTGCTGATGTTGGTGGCAGGCGTTCTGGTTGGTCCAGTGGCGGGGGTGTTTGACCCGGCGCGTGATATTGGGCCGCTGATGGGGCCGATTATCTCGATTGCTGTTGCGATCATCCTGTTCGAGGGGGGGCTGACGTTAAACTTTCATTCGCTAAGTGACGCTGCCAAAGGCGTGCGGCGATTGGTGTTTGTTGGTGCCCCATTGGGATGGCTGACATCGACATTGGCGTTGCGCTACGGGGCAGGGCTGTCATGGGAAAGCGCTGCTGTCTTTGGCGGTATCATGATCGTCACAGGCCCCACAGTAATCGCACCTTTGTTACGTACTGCACGACTATCCAAACGCCCTGCGGCGCTTTTGCAGTGGGAAGCAATCATCAACGACCCAATCGGTGCGTTGGCGGCTGTTTTCGCGTATGAAGTCGTCTTGGTTTTGAACACCGCTACGACCGTCCAAGCGGCCGTTATGGATTTGGTAATCGGGATCGGCTTTGCAACAATCCTTGGTGTGGCGGCGGGCTATGGCCTTGCGCGTTCATTCAAGCGTGGCTGGGTCCCTGAGTATATGAAGGTGCCAGTGTTGTTTGCGCTGTTGCTGGCAATTTTTGGCGTGTCCGACTACGTGCTTCATGAAAGTGGCCTTTTGGCTGTGACGATCATGGGCATCGTAATCGCGAACGCGAACCTGCCCAGCTATGAGGAACTACGCCGCTTTAAGGAACACGCGACCGTTCTGCTGGTTTCGGGCGTGTTTATCTTGCTCGCCGCTAGCCTTGATTTCGGCGCGTTGCGGCAGCTTGATATGCGGGCAATCGCGTTTGTTTTGGCGGTCGTCTTGGTTGCGCGTCCGCTTACGGTGATGTTGTCCTTGATGGGATCAGGTGTGCCGTTCAAAGAACAAATCCTTGTCGCGTTTACAGGGCCACGTGGCGTTGTTTTGGTTGCTGTTGCCGGGCTGTTCGGTGATCGATTGATCGGTCTGGGTTTCGAGGATGCCACCCTGATCGGGCCGCTCGCATTCGTTCTTGTGGCATTTACCGTTGTGCTGCACGGCTTCACGCTCGCGCCGTTTGCGCGTTGGCTTGGGCTGACTGGGGCCGACGTGCCGGGTGTTGTTGTGATTGGTGGCTCATCTTGGACAACCGCATTTGCCGAAGCCTTGAAAAAGGCCGAGGTCCCAGTGCTGATGACGGATCCCAACTTTGGTAATCTGCGCGGCGCACGGGCTGCGGGAATTCCGACTTTCTCGGGTGATATTCTGTCCGAGGCGGCCGAGCAGCGATTGGAACTGATCAGCTACGCGACACTGGTCGCGGCCACTGATAACGATGCTTATAACACGCTGGTGGCGACCGACCTTGCACCCGAATTTGGTCGCGATTCCGTGTTCCAAGTGATGCGTGCAAAAAGCGATAGCGCACGCCACCAACTGCCGCGCACCTTGGGCGGGCGTAACTTTGGACCAGAGGAAACGCATGCTGGCCTAAACCGGATGATAGCAGAAGGCTGGACCTTCCGGATTACTCGCCTAACCGAAGAATATACGCTCGAAGACTGGCGGACAAAGCGCCCGGGTGCACATCTATTCGCGCGTATTGGTCCAAGCGGTGCGATCCGTTTGGTGCGCAAAGACGAAGAGGTCAAAGGTGCGCCGGGCGTGCGTATCATCGCGCTGCGTCCGCCGGGCGAAGAAGAAGGCGAGCAACCGCCCGCTGACGCATGACCGTGCAGGTTACACTGGCCGAGTGCGAAGCTGCACTTAGCCATGTGCTTGCTGCGCCAAAAGATGGTGCCATCATAAATGAACTATGCCTGCGTCCCGATGTTGGGGCGCGCGCATTTCCAGACAGCCTGGAGCTAACGGTCGAAAACGGAATCATCGGTGATCGTTGGAAAACGTCACCGTGGCTTCGGCTGCCCGACGGATCACCCGACCCGAAAATTCAGGTCTCGGTTCTGTCAAAGCGGGTCATGGATTTATGTTGGCGCAATCAAGACAACAAAGATCGACACCCCGGTGATCCACTGGTTGTAGATATGGACCTCGGCATGGAAAACCTGCCGGTGGGGACACGCCTAAACGTTGGTAGTGCGGTGATCGAAGTCAGCGTCCAGTTCAACACAGGCTGTGTGAAATGGCGCAACAATTACGGTGCTGAGAGCGTCCGATGGATCAATCGACGCGCCAACCGCCCGTATCGTTTACGTGGTATCTTATGTTCGATCGTGCAGGACGGTGTTGTTCGTGTCGGTGACCGACTTTTAAAGGCATAGGCCACTATTTTGTAAGCTAGCCAGCCCGTGACAGGTTTTGCTTGCATTGACGCTGCCGGTTACGATGTTAAACCCGCAGAAACTCTGTTTCCGTCCCAAATGGGACCAAAGGACTGCTATGAACCTTTTTGCTGATATTCGTACCCGTGTGATTGCTTGCCTTGATCAGATGGTGACCGAGGGCACATTGCCCGAAGGTCTGTCCACTGCTGCTGTCGCGGTCGAGCCTCCTCGCGATCCGGCACATGGTGATATGGCAACCAATGCGGCGATGGTTTTGGCAAAGCCAGCAAAGATGAACCCGCGCGCAATCGCGGATGCGCTGGCAGCGAAATTGCTGACTGATCCGATGATCACAGTGGCCGAGGTCGCAGGCCCGGGTTTCTTGAACATGCGTCTGGACCCGAGCGTTTGGCAGGGTGTTGTGAAAACAGCGCTGACCGATCCAACTTATGGTCAATCGTCTTTGGGGCAGGGCCAAAAGATGATGGTCGAATACGTATCCGCCAACCCAACAGGTCCACTGCACGTTGGTCACACACGGGGCGCTGTATTTGGCGATGCGCTGGCGCGGTTGCTGGATTATGCGGGCTATGACGTTACCAAAGAATACTACATCAACGATGGCGGCGCGCAGGTCGACGTTCTCGCACGGTCTGTGTACCTGCGGTATTTGCAAGCCCACGGTCAGGATGTTGAATTCCCCGATGGCACATACCCCGGCGATTATCTGATTCCAGTGGGTGAGGCGTTGAAAGAAAAAGTCGGTGACAAGTTCATCGACAAAGGCGAGCAGTTCTGGCTTGAGGAAATCCGTGAATTTGCGACCGCAGCGATGATGGACCTGATCCGCGAAGATCTGGCGCAGCTGAACGTCACAATGGATAACTTCTTTTCCGAAAAGTCGCTTTATGGCACTGGCTTGATTGAAAAGGCGATTGCTGAATTGGACGCAAAGGGGCTGATCTATCGCGGTGTGCTTGAGCCACCAAAGGGCAAAATGCCCGAAGATTGGGAACCACGCGAACAGACACTGTTCAAATCGACAGAGCATGGCGATGACGTGGATCGGCCCGTACAAAAATCTGATGGTTCATGGACCTATTTTGCGCCTGATATTGCCTACCACTATGACAAGGTGCAGCGCGGCTTTGATCAGCTGATCGATGTCTTTGGTGCCGACCACGGTGGTTACGTCAAACGGATGAAGGCCGCAGTTTCCGCGCTGTCCGACGGTAAAGTGCCGCTTGATATTAAGCTGACCCAATTGGTGAAGCTGTATAAAAATGGCGAGCCGTTCAAAATGTCAAAGCGGGCAGGGACCTTTGTGACCCTGCGCGATGTTGTTGATCAGGTTGGTCCAGACGTGACCCGGTTCCACATGCTGACGCGGAAAAACGACGCGCCGCTTGATTTCGATTTCGACAAAGTTCTTGAGCAATCCAAAGATAACCCAGTGTTCTATGTGAACTATGCATATGCGCGGGTGAATTCTGCAGTGACCAAGGCAAGCGCATTTGCGAAGGTCGATGATGCAACATTGGCAGGCGTGGACCTGTCCGGGCTGACCCACGATGCAGAATTGAACGTGATCAAGAAGCTTGCTGAATGGCCGCGTTTGGTTGAAATCGCGGCCAAAGGACATGAGCCGCACCGGATCGCGTTTTACCTCTATGACTTGGCGTCTGATTTTCACGCCTTGTACAATCGTGGCAACGACGAAACTGCGCTACGCTTTGTGCAAGAGAGTGACTCAGACACAACACAGGCGAAAATCGCCCTTATCAGGTCCGTAGCGATTGTTATTTCGCACGGATTGGGTATTCTTGGGGTCACTCCGGCGGAAGAGATGCGCTAACGCACAGGCTGCCGGATTGAGCTGATTTAACGGACCCATAAGCCAAAAAGGCGCGGGCAGTGAGGCAGAGATGGCAGTTTATAACGAGGGGTTCGCTCCATCGGGTGACGTATCGCGCACCAATAACATGATGAATTTTGCAGGCGCTGGCCTGTCCTTGGCGCTGATCCTTGGGGTCAGTTTTTGGGGCTATAAGCTGATTATGCGCGACGTCAGCGGGATCCCCGTTGTGCGCGCCATGGAAGGTGAAATGCGCGTGCTGCCTGACAATCCGGGGGGCGCTGTTGCGTCGCACACTGGTCTTTCAGTGAACGAAGTTGCCGCATTGGGCGAAGTAGGCGGCCCAGAAGACCGTCTGGTTCTTGCCCCAACGACATCTGGCCTAGCCCAAGAGGATTTGGACGCGCAGCCCGTGGCCGAAGCAGGCGAAATGCGTGCAACTGCAGCTGTTGCCGATCCATCCGCTACATTGGCGAGCGCCGACGTACCTGAACTGGCGACAATGGAAGTCGACGAAATTCTTGCGCTGGCTGATCAAATCGCAGCTGGTGCCGACCCGATTATCGATGAAGAAACAACAACAGCGGATACGATTTCCGCCGCTGTTCCTGGTGTATCTCGTTCTTTGCGTCCAATCATTCGTCCAGCAAGCCTGCGCGTGGTGGCAGCATCGGCACCGGTTCCCGCTGCGCCAGCCGCGACGAATTCGGACGAGGTGGCTGTTAGCACAACAAACTTTGCAGCAGGCACGAACCTTGTGCAGCTTGGTGCTTTCCCGTCGCCTGAACTGGCTGCGACCCAGTGGGCGTTGATCGAGGGGCGCTTTGACACGCTGATCGACGGCAAAGACCGCGTTATCCAAGTAAGCGATCAATCCAGTGGCACATGGTACCGCCTTCGCGCTAGCGGTTTCGCAGATCGTGCAGAAGCACGTCGTTTTTGTGCGGCTCTAGAAGCTGAAGGCGCTGACTGCATCGCGGTCGTGGTTAACTAAGTGGTCATGAATGCTTCGATTTTTGGGCCAGAAGGGCCCAAAATCACCGCCTTTGAATGCGACTTTTTCCGTGATGTTCAGCCGCTTGGCTTTATTCTATTCGCGCGAAACATCGAAAATCCAGAACAGCTGCGTCGTTTGACATGTGATCTGCGTGACGCAGTGGGCCGCGAGGCACCGATCTTGATCGACCAAGAAGGGGGACGCGTTCAACGAATGCGCCGCCCGCATTGGCGCGAGTTTCTACCAGCGCTGGATCAGATGGAACGCGCAAGTGATCCGCTGCGTGCCCACTGGATACGGAATCGCCTGATTGCAGATGATCTACATCGTGTTGGGATAGACGTGAGCTGCGCGCCCTTGGCTGACATTGCCGAAGACAGCACGCATCCGTTTCTGCAAAATCGCCTGTATGGGCGTGACGTTGAAACTGTAGTGGCTGCCGCACGCGTTTGTGCTGATGCGCATATTCATGGTGGCGTTTTGCCCGTTTTGAAACACATTCCGGGGCACGGGCGGGCGGCGGTGGATAGCCATCTCAACCTACCGACTGTCACCGCGACGCGAGAAGAGCTGAACGTCAAAGATTTTGCACCATTCAAAGCGCTGAATGATCTACCAATGGGGATGAGCGCACATATTGTCTTTACCGCGATTGATTCAAATGGCCCGGCAACCACGTCACCCGCTATGATCAAGGTCATTCGTAACGACATCGGATTCGATGGGCTTTTGATGACAGATGATTTGTCGATGGAGGCATTGTCGGGAACGGTTGCTGACCGTGCCTCTGCGTCGATTGCAGCGGGCTGTGACGTTGTTTTGCACTGCAATGGCGACGCTGCAGAGATGCAGTTGGTGGCCGCAGCCGCTGGCAACATGACAAAGGCCGCACAAAAACGCGCGGATTTCGCCCTTTCGTTACGCAAGCCGCCCGAAATTGTTGACATCGCGGCGCTGGAGGCCGAACTTGAAGCGCTTTTAGCGTGAGTAGAGATGCAGCAAGATTTAGACCTTCAAGACGATAAGCTGAGCGTTAGCGAACGGGTCGCCGCTGAGGCGTTGATCGTTGACGTTGGCGCGTTTGAAGGCCCGCTTGATTTGCTGCTGACGCTGTCACGCACCCAAAAGGTCGACTTAAGGCAGATTTCCATTCTTGCACTGGCGCGGCAATATTTGGCCTTTGTTGAAAAGGCTAAGCAGTTGCGGTTGGAATTAGCTGCCGATTATCTGGTGATGGCGGCTTGGCTTGCGTTTCTAAAATCGCGCCTGCTGTTGCCGCCTGACCCCAAAGAAGAGGGGCCGTCAGGTGAAGAGCTTGCTGCGCACCTCGCGTTCCAGCTCGAGCGATTGCAGGCCATGCGGGAATCCGCGGCCAAGCTAATGGCGCGTGACCAGCTGGGTCGCGACTTTTTTGCGCGCGGGATTACAGAAGACGTCCAGCGCGTGCGGCGCGTGAGCTATACCGCGACGTTGTTGGATCTGATGCAGGGCTATGCGCGTATCCGGACACGCGATGATTTCCGACCATTTGTGATGGACCGTCAGCACGTTATGACGATGGAACAAGCGTTGGAACGTATGCGCCATCTCATTGGCTTTGCAGGTGATTGGACCGAAATATCTAGCTACTTGCCGGATGGCTGGGATGCTGACCCACAACGCCGCCGATCGACGACCGCCGCGACATTTGCCGCCAGCCTTGAGCTTGCCAAAGAAGGTAAGATCGAAATTCGGCAAGGCGATACCTTTGCCCCAATTCAAATTCGTAAAAAGGCCCCACGTGATGAGTAAGCCCGAGAACGACAGCCTGTTTGAGGCGCCGCCAATGGGCGAACAAGAACGTATGGTAGAGGCGATCATGTTTGCGACGGCTGATCCTGTGACTGTGCAGGAATTGATCGGGCGGATGCCACACGGCTGTGACCCGGCAGAGGCGATTGCGCATCTTCGAAAGCGTTACGAGGGCCGTGGTGTCAATCTGGTAAAGATCGACAATGCTTGGGCAATTCGGACCGCGCCGGACCTTGGGTTTCTAATGCAAAAGGAAACGGTTGAGACACGCAAACTATCGCGTGCTGCCATCGAAACACTGGCGATCGTTGCCTATCACCAGCCCGTCACCCGCGCCGAGATCGAAGAAATTCGCGGTGTCGGTGTCAGTAGAGGTACAATTGATCAGCTGATCGAGATGGAATGGATTCGGTTTGGACGCCGTCGCATGACGCCGGGGCGGCCTGTTACATTTGTTGTAACACCAATGTTTCTTGATCATTTCGGTTTGGAAACTGCACGTGATCTGCCAGGGCTAAAAGACTTGCGCGCGGCTGGCTTGCTAGAAAACCGCCCGCCGCCGGGTAGTGTGGGGCTGACGGATACTGATGAAGTCGATCCAGATAGCGACGAAGAAGATCAAACCGAACTGTTTTGATCAGTCTTTAAATGTTGGTTCATCAATGTGCTGAATACTTGTTTGCGTGGAACGAAGGTGACTCGCGTGAACAGAACAGATTCAACACATCTTACAAGCCGTGCGCGTTTTGCGTTTGTGCGGCAGGCGCATATGCTGCGCACCCCATTAGCCGCAGTGTCGATGGCTGCTGGGGTGAGCGGATTACTCCTCAATTTGTTTAACGTACGTCTGTCGTTGGGTAGTGTCGGCGCGACCTTAGGAACGCATCCGGTCACAGCCTTGATGATTATTTTGCTGTCTTTCGAGATATTATTGTTTCGTCTCGGGAAGAAACGCCCTCTATGGCGGTTGTTGCTGCTTATTTCAGGGATCGTAATACTTGGGTGGAACCTGTTTCTACCGGATCAATTACATGCGCTGTTCTCCAACTGGTCAGCAGTGGCAGACAGTCGAATGGGTACGGACACCACGCTGCTGCTCGGGGCGCTGGTGCTTTCAATGTTGTTGGCAGGAAAGAATAATGGGTTAGGGGGCGCCTTTGCAGCTTTTGCGGTGTTTGCGCTCCTATTCAGTTTTATGGAGCATAGTTTCAACGTGTATTTTCTTGAAACGCACCTCGCGTTGTCGACGCTTGTTGCACTGATCCCCGCGTGTTTCGCAGTCCTCACGATATATGCGCACCATCCCGTAATGAGGCTGTTTTTGATAGGCGATGCTATTGGTGCGCGCACGCGATTTCTATTTGGTGCGAGCTGCTTTCTTCCTTGGTTTGGTGGCTTAGTGATTTACCGTATCGTGGATGCACCAGTGCGTGCGTTTCCGGTCGAGGCGGCTGTTCTAAGCCTTATCATCTGTGCGATGACAGCCATTGTTCTTTACTCTGGTCGGATGCAAGAAAAAGGCGATAGCCATAGGCGTATGCTTGAAAGGCACATGGCTCATGTCGCGCATCATGATGCGCTAACCGGTGTACTTAATCGCGAAGGCACGCAATCTCATCTGAATTTTCTGTGGCGTCGGTTTGTGATCGAACAGCGTAGTGTTGGGGTGATTCTACTTGATATAGACTACTTTAAAAAGATTAATGACAGCTACGGTCACGACGTAGGTGACAAAGTTCTAGTCTCACTATGTCAACAAATTCGCCCGTTCATTCGCAGTGATGATGCGTTGGGGCGTTGGGGGGGCGAAGAGTTTCTTATTTTGGTCGATGGGGCGCAAATCGCGGGTGCGACGGCAGTGTGTCAACGGATAAGAGAGGCGATTTTAGAGATGCACGCGCCTGACGGTCGTCCATTTCCGTGCGGTGTAACCGCGTCATTCGGCGTTAGCGTTTTATTGGAAACAGACACCGGTGTCGCAGCCTCGTTAAAACGTGCCGATCTTGCGCTTTACCGCGCAAAAGATTGTGGTCGCGATCAAGTACAGTTTTACGAAAATGACGACCAAGGGATTGTCGCAGCGTGATGACGCGCCTTTGAATTACTATCAAAGAGAGCTATATTAAGGCTGTAGAACATAGTGGGTTTTAAAAATGAACATGAATCGCTTGATCAATATGGGGATGCGGATGCTCATGAATGGTGGCATAAAAATGGCTGCGAACCGTGGGAAACGCACCGAAAACATGAGCGCCGACGAACGTAAATCCGCACAATCTGCAAACCAAAGTATACAAAAAGCACGCAAAGGTATGCGGATCATGCGCCGCTTTATGCGTTAGATTTAAAGTGCTTAGATAGCTTTAAGCCTTGGCCCTGATAATTTGACTTAATTTCGCGACCGTACAGCGCATCGGGCATTGCTGCCATATGTTCGTACACCAACCGACCTACAACCTGTCCATGTTCCAACACAAATGGTGCCTCATGGCATCTGACCTCTAGAACACCGCGTGATCCTTCGCCTCCCGCGTCGGCATAACCAAAGCCAGGGTCAAAGAAGCCTGCGTAATGGACACGGAATTCGCCGACCATCGCTAAATACGGGGCCATTTCGGCGGCCTGCATCGGCGGAATCACAATCGATTCGCGGCTCACAAGGATATAGAACGCGCCCGGGTCCAAGATGATCCAGCCGTCGTCTGTATACACTGGCTCCCAAAAGTCAGCGGGGTCGTAGTGATCAAGTTTTGACAAATCGACAACGCCTGTGTGTGGCTTTGCGCGATATCCGACAAGATTACCTTGCTCTGGCTTAAGATCTACAGAAAAACCTAAACCATCGGAAATTACGGGATCACCTGACACGATGGGCGTTTGCGCATGCAGTCGGCGCAGATCGTCATCGGACATCAGTGTTTTGCCTAGACGAAAGATGATTTGATTCAGCATCTGTCCGGGTTGAGCGACAACCGAAAACGAACGTGGGCAAATTTCGACGTAAAGTGGGCCATTGTAGCCATCAGGAACACGGTCAAATTCGACCCCATGATCGGTGATAATCCGAGTAAGCAAATCGAGACGGCCAATAGAGGATTTCGCACTGGCTGCAGCTGTCATCCCTTGAGGCAAGGATAAGTTTTCCATCAAGGGCACAACGTAGACGCACCCTTTTTCTAGAACAGCGCCGCCAGTTAGGTCGATTTCATGCATTTGGAAATCAGCAAGGCGATCTTTCACAGTCCGCGTGCGTCCGGCTAAAAATGACGCACGCACGCGGTACGCTGTCGTCCCTAGACGCAAGTCCAGTGATGCCGGTTGAATTTGAGCATCAGTAATAGGGGCCGTTGCGCCGATATTGTCAGTCGCGATTAACGCGCGGATTTGGTGATCAGCAAGAACGCCGGGTGTTTTCATTTTAGCCCCCAGAAGGATAACAAAACGCCCGCTGCGCCAAAACGCAAGCGGGCGGTTATGATTGGTCGGGCTAGCAGGACTCGAACCTGCGACCTTCCGTCCCCCAGACGGACGCGCTACCAGGCTGCGCTATAGCCCGACTAGGCGCTTTCATACCCGAAATGTTTGTGGGGGCAAGCCCGAAAAGCGACGACATGACTACTGTTTGTGCATCTGCTCGCGCAGTTGTTCAAGGCGGGCAAGAAGCGGCACAATTTGTGCTGCACGGTCTTGAAGCGTGGCTGGATCGACAAGTCGCGCCCCCACTAAACGCGCATTAACCAAAGGCAGTTCTTCGGCCAGTGGTGGACTGTCGATCGTCAGCTGCGAAGCAGGAGGTGGTGATGCGGTATCCAAAAGCAGGGAATCTTGTACGACGTCAGAAGCGGAATCCACACCTTGGGTCTGCGCCGGGGTAGGGTCCGGAGCTTGAACAAGCGTTTTACCAAGGGTCGCGACGTGCTTAATTCCCTTTTCACGCAGCAATTTCTGAGCACCTTTGATGGTCATCCCATCTTCGTGCAGCAATTGCTTGATACCCCCTAATAACTCCATGTCGGACGGTCGGTAATATCTCCGGCTACCAGCCCCTTTTACGGGCTTGATCTGAGAGAACTTACTCTCCCAGAAACGTAGCACATGCGTCGGGGTATCAAGCCAATCAGCGACTTCGCTGATCGTACGAAAGGCGTCTTTGGCTTTGGCCATAACGTTAAGACTTGTTTCCTGCTGCGACACGGTCCTTCATCAGATGCGATGGACGGAATGTCAGAACGCGGCGAGGGTGAATTGGAACTTCCTCGCCCGTTTTGGGGTTGCGGCCGACGCGTGCAGCTTTTTCGCGCACGGAAAACGTACCGAATGAAGAAATTTTTACGGTTTCGCCTGAAACGAGCGAGTCCGACACATGCGTCAGGACGCTTTCAACGAGATCTGCACTGTCATTGCGCGACAGTCCAACCTGTGAATGCACAGCATCAGCAAGGTCCATACGAGTTAGTGTTTTGTCTACCATTACGCTTCCCCTAAAATATTTATTGAGCATAAGCGTGCGTTAATTTCAGAGTCAATAACAAGGGCTTGGCAATGAGGCTTAATCCCACATTTGTAAGTTACCAGCGCAATACAACCGATCCCCAGGCCAATCCACCGCCGATTGCCTCAGTTACAACAAGGTCGCCGGGCTTAATCTGGCCGTTTGACACACCAACAGAGAGCGCCAAGGGAATCGATGCCGCGGACGTGTTTCCGTGATCTTGCACCGTTACGATCACCCTATCCATCCCAACGCCAAGCTTTCGCGCCGTTGCTTGAATGATACGAATGTTTGCTTGATGGGGTACAACCCAATCAACATCATCGGCTGTCAGACCAACTTTATCGAGCGCGCTATCAGCGGTTTGCGCGAGCTTTTCGACAGCGTGTCGGAACAGTTCCGGGCCTTCCATGCGTACGACACCAGTGTTCTGCGTGGATACGCCACCGTCGACGTAAAGCAAATCTTTGTAACGGCCGTCTGAATTCAAATCGACAGACAACACGCCGCGGTCTTTGTTGGTTCCGTCGCCGGTTTCCGCCTCAAGGATAAGGGCACCTGCGCCGTCACCAAAGAGCACGCAGGTCGAACGGTCAGTCCAATCCATAATCCGGCTAAATGTTTCTGCGCCGATGACCAAGACGCGGTCGGCTTGGCCGGAGGCAATCAGCGCGTTTGCATTGCTCAGCGCATAGATAAATCCTGCGCAAACGGCCTGAACGTCAAACGCATAGCCTGATGTGTTGCCAATTGCGCTTTGCACCATTGTTGCTGCTGACGGAAATGTCATATCCGCCGTTGATGTCGCCACGATGATCGCGTCAAGATCTTCGGCGTCCATTTTAGCCATTGCAAGTGCTGCATTCGCGGCGCTGGTTGCCATTTGCGACGTGGTTTGACCTTCGGCAGCAAAATGCCTGCGTTCAATGCCAGAGCGGGTTTTGATCCATTCGTCAGACGTATCAAGTGTCTTTTCGAATTCAGAGTTTGGGACAATACGTTCCGGCAGATAATGCCCGATTCCCTTAACGACTGCGCGACGTGTCATGGATATTAGCCTGTTTTAGTGCCTGGTTTGTCAGAGCCAGCTTCTTGGGGGGTATCTTGGGCAAGTGATGCCGCAGATGCAACCCGAGCAGCCAGCTTGTCTGAGAAACCGCTTTGTGCAAGCTGATAAGCCAAGTGAAGCGCCGCGGCGACGCCTGTTGCATCGGCTGATCCGTGGCTTTTAATGACCGTTTGGTTCAACCCCAAAAACACGCCACCATTGACGCGGCGGGGGTCAATGCGTTTACGCAGCCGCTTTAGCGATCCACGTGCAAATAAAGCGCCTAATATGGACAAAGGCGTTTTCATAAGGCTTTCGCGCAGCAATTCAGAGATCAGCGTCGCGGTACCTTCGCCTGTTTTCAGAGCGACGTTTCCGGTGAACCCATCGGTCACGATAACGTCGACTTTGTCCGATGGCAGATCGCCGCCTTCGACGAAACCAACGTAGTCGTATTCACCAGCTTCGGCTGCTTCGCCGATGATCTCATGCGCGACTTTCAGCTCAGCGCGACCTTTGTGTTCTTCGGTGCCGACGTTAAGCAGTCCAACGCGCGGGCGTGCAATTTGAAGACCATTGCGCGCATAAGACGCCCCCATGAGCGCGTAAGTCAGCAAATCGTCTTGGTCAGCGCGAATATCAGCGCCAGCATCTAACATAACGTTAAAGCCAGCAGGATTTCGGGATGGCCACAAGCAAGCGATAGCAGGGCGGTTAACACCTTCTGCTTTGCGCAGGCGTAGCATGGACATTGCCATTAACGCGCCGGTGTTTCCACAGCTGATACAGACGGCGGCCTTGCGGTCACGCACCGCTTCAATTGCAGACCACATTGACGTTGCCTTGCCATGGCGCAGTGCCTGACTTGGCTTGTCGGTCATATTCACAACATCGTCTGCCGCGCAAATCGTCACACGATCTGCAATTTTGTGCTTTTGCACGAGGGCTTCGAGTGTGTCTTGGGGCCCATGCAACATTGCGCGGGAATCAGGGTTTTTGTTAAGAAACTTTGAAAGGCCCGCAACGACAGTTGCAGGCCCTTTATCGCCACCCATGGCGTCAACCGACAGCACATGAGATGCGTCAGAAGCCATCACAGGATTAGTGTCCGTCAGGCTCTGTGCCATATCAATGTGCCTACGACGCAGCTTATGCTGCGTCTTCGTCCAGATCGATTTCTGTTGTGTCTGCGATTACTTCGCGTGTCGCGTAGTGGTTGCAAGATGGGCAAACGTGGTGTGGGCGCTTCAGCTCACCACAGTTGTCACATTCGTTTGGGTTCGCTGCGACCAATGAGTCGTGCGAGCGCCGGTTGTTACGGCGGGATTTGGATACTTTATTCTGCTGGACAGCCATGTCTCAACCCTATGATAGTGGGCCGGTGGCCCTGATTTCGTGCATTCTCGGCGGGTCCTACGCCAAACTGGCAGCCCTGTCGAGAGAGATATAAAAGAGGTCGCGAACATACTGCGATTTTGTATTAGCGCAACCTTTTTTCCTAGTGGCAGCTTAGACGATTATTTGTCCTTGTTTTCAAGTGCTTCTTTTAGTGCCCCTAAACCGGCAAAGGGTTTAGCGTCGTCATCGGTCATTGGTTTTGTGCCGGGCTCTGTAAATACAGTTTGGTTCAGATCGGCGCCTTCACTGCGTGGATAGGTTGGTAACGCAAGCGATAGGGCTTCAATCATGACCTGCGCTACATCAACCGACTCGGGCAGGGGGTCGATCGTGTCATCGTCAGGCATTTCGACCTCGGCGGCGTCAATGTCGGGTAGGTCAGCCATGTACCGGCGACTTAACTCTTCATCGATACGCGTGCTGACCGGGGCCAAAGTAACAACGCACTCTTGTACGACTGTCGCGCCAATTTTGGCAGTCAGTGACCAGTCTGACTTGCCCATTGGGGTCAGTTCACCTTCAAAGCGCAGTTTCTTAATCCCAATGATTCCCAGCGCATCGGCAACGGCTTTGCGTTCATCAGCGGATGGGACCAGATCAAACTGAGTTGCGCGGCGGGTGGTCAGGTCTGCCAAACGCAGGTGTGATGTAGGCAATTGGGCCAAAGGTGCTTCCATTCTTGAACAGTGGCGGGGTGTGATATAGTGGGGATAAAAGGCATAAGACGCCAAAGCAAGAGGGCTGTCATGAGCAGGACTACCGGTAAAATCAAAATCGCGACACGTGTTGTCGGGGTCGCGCTGTTTTTGGCTGGCACTTCGGCGTGCACCAAGATTGATAAATTTCACGGCTTTGCACCGTCAAACGAAGACCTGACAGAGGTGGCGATCGGGCAGACAACCAAAGATGACGTTATCGCGCGATTCGGTCCGCCAATGTCAGAAGGTGCGCTGACCACCAACGCAGTTTACTATGCCTCTAGTCAATTTGTTCACTACGGTGCTTTTGCCCCGAAAGAGGTCGACCGACAGGTGGTTGCGTTCCGTTTTGATAGCAATAATGTCACCCGCGATGTTGCGCGCTATACTTTGCAAGATGGTAAAGTTGTCGCGCTTGATCGCCGGGTGACCGAAGACGGCATTAATGACGTTTCAGTCATTGGACAGTTGCTTGGGGCGCTTGGCAGGGTTGATGCGGGCGCGTTCTTGGGCGACGAGTAGTCTCGTAAAACCATTCTCTTGATCTTTAGACGACCTCTGCCTATCTCGCAGGGGTCGTTCTGTTTTGGGCGGCACGTTCTCAGGGCGGGGCGAAACTCCCCACCGGCGGTATGTCCATATGGGCGAGCCCGCGAGCGCAAGGGTTTTCCCCTTGGTCAGCAGATCAGGTGCGATGCCTGAGCCGACGGTCATAGTCCGGATGAAAGAGAATGGAGCAAATCGGGTGCGTTTTCGCGCCCGATCTGTCCTGTTTTGCCTTGGGTCAATCGCAAAACGAAAGGACAGAAGCGATGATCCAGATGAAAACCATGAACCGCGGTGCCATTGTTGGCCCGCTATATTTTGTCATCGCGGGGGCGCTATTCGCCGGTTCTAATACTGCCGTGCAAGGGGCTGGGATGGTCTATGGCGTTCCATCTGCAACAATTGCATTTTGGCAATATGCGCTGGCCAGTATCGCCGTTCTGCCAATGGTATGGACCGCATCATGGCGCAGTGATCGGCCATTGATGCATCTTCTTAGGGTGGTCTTGGCCGCAATCGGCGTGCAGTTTTGGGTTGCCGGACTGGCGGTTGTGCCAATTTGGCAGGCGGTGGCGCTGATCCTGACCTCGCCATTGTTTGTCACACTCGGGGCAGGGTTGTTCTTGAAGGAACACTTATCGGCGTCGCGCGTTATCGCTGTGTTGGTTGGGGCCGTTGGTGGGGCCATCATCCTCGCGCCTTGGAAGGATGCGTTTCAATGGGCCGCACTCATGCCCGTAGCTGCTGCGGCATTCTGGGCGGGTTCATCACTCGTTACCAAGGAACTCACTAAAACCGAAAACGCCGGAACGCTCACGCTCGCGTTGCTGGTCTTGCTGGTGCCTGTGAATGGGCTTGCCGCAATGGGCAGCGGTTTTACCGTCACCCCTGAGGCGCTATGGCTCGTTGCGCTCGCGGGATTGCTCGTCGCTGGGGCGCAATACCTGCTGGCGCGGGCATACATGGTTGCGGATGCTGCGTATCTACAGCCGTTTGATCACCTGAAACTGCCACTCAACGTAGCGCTGGGGATCGTATTTTTTGGATTCGCACCACCGGGAATGATGTGGATCGGAGCCGGTGTGATTATCGGAGCAAGCGGGTGGGTGATGCGTGATGAGGTGGGCTGAAATCTTGAAATGTCAGCGATGCTTACCTATGTGCCACCTATTAGAAGGAGATATTTATGCGAAACTATCTGTGGGCTGTTGGCCTTATTTGTACGCCATTTCTAAGTGCTGCCGATAATGCAATGCGCATCACTGAGCCTTCTTCTTCCAATGCGTTCTATGTTGGGTATGAGGCCATAACAGATCATCCTGAATGCCAAGGCCCCGCTGAAGCGGGCTTTCGTATTTCTTCGTATTTCCAAAATGTGACCTACGGAATGCACAATGCCGACGGGCTGTTTCACATCGAAAGAGGTGATCTGGAAGAAGTACCGCAGGCTAAATGTGTAAGAACGTTGCGTCGCGGGGTTGAAATAACACAGACAAGTGTGGCCTGTTCGCCCGAGGAAATGCAGGCTTACGAAGCGATTTCATCAGCGCCGGCACCCACGTTAGACTTAGCTGTTGAATTGTTTGGATGTGTATCTCCAGTTGGACAAGCCAATTTAGGTGGGACTTGGGTAGCGACATTACACAAGTCAGATACAGAGTTTCCGATCTCAGGTGACATAGCAGCTGGTAAAGAGCCGGTTCAACATAGTGATGGATCATGGTCCCATGTAAGTCAGACTTATACTCGTATGACCGACGCATATTTGATACGCGTGAACACGAGTGGGCCGAGGAAAGCATACGCTCTCCGTTCAGTAGAACGTCTATTATACTTAGGCTAAACGATACACCGGCAATTGATGTGAACTTGCGCTGCTTGCCGATCATGCTTGATGGACTTGGGGCGAGATCATCCTATTTAGAGATACCTCTTAGGATGTTCGTTAGCGATACTGCGCACGATACCTGTACTGGCGATGGTTGCCCCATTTGGAGCGATGATCATCGGTATTCAAGGTTTAGGAGTAACCCCGCGAACTATGGATGGGGGTGTTTCGAGTAGGCTTTTAGCTTACCCATCCGCCTCAAACGTCATCGCAACCCCGTTCATGCAATACCGTAGCCCTGTGGGCTGTGGTCCGTCGGGGAAGACGTGGCCGAGGTGTGCTTCGCAGCGGGCGCAGTGGACTTCCGTGCGTTTCATGAAAAACTTGCGGTCAACGCTTTCGCCTACGGCCTCTGGGCTGATGGGTTGGTAAAAGGATGGCCAACCGGTGCCGCTTTCGAATTTGGCGGATTGATCAAATAGGGGGGCACCACAACACACGCAGTTGAAGGTGCCTGGGTCTTTGGGGAAATTGTCATGCGTACCAGACCGTTCGGTCCCATGTTTGCGTGTCACCTTATAGGCAAGATCGGATAGTTCTTCACGCCATTCGGCGTCGGATTTCACAATTTTGTCCATCGGGTTCATAATCCTTTTGCATTCTTATCTTCTAACCTAAGCTGACACGAGAGGTTCGCCAAGGTAGTCAATGATGACATTTCCGTTCGAAAAGGGGCGTTTAAGGGCTCGGCTCGCTGCTGGGGATGAAGACCTGCGTGCTTGCCAGCGATTGCGGCACCAGAGTTTCTTCGGACGCGCTGGTGTTGATGTTGCACCGCTGGACCCCTTGTTCCAACATTTGATGATCCTTGACGAGGGTGGGCAGCTGCGTGGGACGCTGCGGTTTCGTGTGTCGCGTACAGGGCATGATATGAACCAAGGCTATGTCGCGCGACACTATGACCTGCGGCGATGGAAGGATGTCGCGGGACCATTTCTTGAGATTGGTCGTTTCTGCACGGTGCCGGGTGATTTAGATGCTGATTTGCTGCGGATGCTTTGGGGGGCGTTAACGCGCGTTGTGGATTCGGAGGGAATCTCAATGCTTTTTGGTTGCACAAGTTTTGAAGGAACAGACCCAAGCCGATATGGCGCAGTGTTTCACCGGCTTGCGCGTAACCACCAAGGGCCGGCCGCTTTGCGCCCGGTCCTGAGCGATCCAAACGCCGTCCCATTTGCAAATATCGCAGCCTGCGGGATTGCCCCGATGCCTGCGCTGTTGAAATCATATCTGTCGCTTGGCGGTTGGGTCGGCGATCATGTGGTGATTGATCACGATATGAACACGCTTCATGTGTTCACGTGCCTAGAGGTAAATGCCATGTCTGCGGCCCGCGTGGCGCGTCTGCGTGCTGTTGCCAGTTGACGACGCCCGCGCCGCGCCGTAGCAGGCGATATGGCTAGAGCACCCTTACTCCAAATTTCCGACATCGCGCTGACATTCGGCGGCGATCCTGTATTCGAAGACCTGTCATTGGTGGTTCAACCCGGTGACCGTGTGGCCCTTGTTGGGCGCAACGGTTCGGGTAAATCCACCTTGATGAAGGTCATGGCCGGTTTGGTCGAGGTCGACAGCGGCACCCGTGTCGCATCGCCCGGCGTGCAGGTCGGCTATATGGAACAAGACCCCACGATGGAGGGGTTCGAGACGTTAGGCGAATACGCGGCCAGCGGGCTTGACCCTGATGAGGCGTATAAAGTCGATATGGTCGCTGAGGGGCTGAAGTTTGACCCGGCAGGCAAAGTTGCCACTGCTTCGGGCGGTGAACGTCGTCGCGCGGCACTGGCCAAATTGATGGCCGAAGCGCCTGAACTGATGTTGCTAGATGAGCCTACAAACCACTTAGATATCGAAGCGATTGCGTGGTTGGAAAATGAACTAAAAACAACCCGCGCTGCATTCGTGTTGATTAGCCACGATAGGGCGTTTTTGCGTGCGCTGACGCGTGCCACGCTGTGGATCGACCGTGGCGCAGTACGTCGCGCCGAGGAAGGGTTTGAGAATTTTGAGGCTTGGCGCGATAAAATCTGGGAAGAAGAAGACCAGCAGCGTCACAAGCTAAACCGTAAGATCAAGCAAGAGGCTCGCTGGGCGGTCGAAGGCATTTCTGCGCGTCGTACCCGTAACCAAGGACGGCTTCGGGCGCTACAAGACTTGCGTGCAGAAAAGGCTGGACAGATCAAACGCCAAGGCACTGCGGCAATGGCATTTGATGGCGGCAGCACCTCTGGTAAAAAAGTAGTCGAGGCGTTTGGCTTGACCAAATCCTTTGGTGACAAGCAGATTGTTCAGGGGCTGGACCTGACCGTACAGCGTGGCGATCGTATCGCGTTTGTCGGGCCGAATGGTGTTGGGAAAACGACACTCATCAAGATGTTACTGGGTCAAGTTGAACCAGATGAAGGGTCGGTTAAGCTCGGCACGAACCTAGATATCGCGTTGTTTGATCAGACCCGTGCGGCGCTGAATAACGAAATGTCGCTGTGGGAAAACCTTGCGAATGATCCCGAACTTGGGGTGAGCGGTAAATCGGATCAGATCATGGTTCGGGGCAATCCGAAACATGTGGTTGGCTACCTGAAAGAGTTCTTGTTTGACGAGGCGCAAGCCCGAGCACCTGTGCGGTCACTGTCTGGTGGTGAAAAAGCGCGTCTACTGCTTGCACGCCTGATGGCACGCGAAAGCAACCTGCTGATCTTGGACGAACCGACCAACGATCTTGATATCGAAACGCTTGATCTGTTGCAGGATATTTTGGGCGATTATGACGGCACTGTTCTGCTGGTCAGCCATGACCGTGATTTTCTTGACCGGGTCGCGACAACGACCATCGCGATGGAAGGCAACGGGCAGGCTGTTGTTTATGCAGGTGGTTGGACCGACTATCGCGCGCAACGTGGCGGGGACTTTGTGGAAAGCAAAGAGGCGTCAAAGCCATTAGCGAAAAAGCAAAAGCAGGTTGAAAAGAAAGCCGAGACCGGACTCTCGTTCACCGAAAAACACCGTCTCGAAGAACTACCGAGCGTCATTGATCAACTGACCGCAGAAATTGGCAAGCTCGAAGAACTGCTCGCAGATCCAGAGCTATTCACGAAGCAGCCGGTGAAATTTCAGAAAGCTTCTGATGCGCTCGTCGCCCGTCAAATCGCACTATCGGACGCAGAAGACGAATGGATGACGCTAGAAGAGAAGGTGGCCGGGTAGCTGCGTTAGAAACGAATGCTATTTCTCTTTCGTCTTGGGATGAAAGAGAAACATCCAGTATTGTTGACGTAAACACGTGGATCACATTGACCGCGAATGCGTATTTAACTGAACAATATTGGAGACGTGATATGGCAAAAGGCAGTTGTGATTGCGGCGAAGTAAGTTTTGAGGTCGAAGGCTTAGGAGACGCCGTGACGATTTGTCATTGCGGGCAGTGCCGACGGACAAGCGGTCATCATTGGGCGTCGATACATGCGTCTTTTGATAATGTTGTGTTTACAAACGAGCAGGGGCTGACTTGGTATAAGTCATCTGCTTATGCAAAGCGTGGGTTTTGCAAAAGCTGTGGTTCAAGTTTGTTCTACCGTATGAACGATGACGATAGCATCAATATTGCGCCGGGTTGTCTGGACCAACCGACAGGTCTGACTATTGGTAAGCATATTTTCGTTAAAGACAAAGCTGACTATTATGAAATCACCGATGATGCACCACAGATCGAAACGTATTAGCAAGTTGGAGGCTGGGTTAGCTTTCTTTGGGCGATCCTAAAATGTCACGACAGCAGTGAAATAGCGGCAGGTCGTCGTTCTTTCCGCAAAATGACCAGTAGGCCGCCAGCCATTTTGTGATTGGGGTACGTTTGTTGGTAAACCCATGATCATCCAGCCATGCATTGGCTTGCTGTTGGCCCGCGTCATTCGCAGCCGGCGTTATCGACGGGTTTAAGAACGCAGCGGCGGCAATCGGGTTGAAGGATGCGCAACCTGCAATTGTTGTCCCGCCAAAGTCTAACACGGCTGTGATTTTCCCATTCTCGCATAAGACATTGGAAGGGCAGTAATCCAGATGAACAAGCGATGGTTTATCCGGTTCATCGATCTTGGCAATCAGATCGTCCACATCGATATTTAGCCCGCAAACATTCAGCGACGCCTCGGCGCGGGCACGCAGGAAATCTTTAAAGCTAATGCTTCGAATAGGGTTCGCGAGCGCCAGTTCGCCGTATTCAGTTTCGTTCTTCAGTAGTCCTGTAACTTGGGTCGCGCTTTCTAGGTAATCGTTCACTAAGCGTTCGCGTTGCGTTGGGGTGCATTGCGGGAGAGCCTGATGCATTGGCCTCCCGGTAAGACGGTCTTCGATCGTAAAATGGAACCCATGCTGAAACCCAAAGTCACGTATGTGTGGAATTTCAAACCGGACCATTTGGGGCGCATTTTGAAGTCGAGAGAGTAGGGCAACTCGGGCAGCAACATCTGCGGCAACCGTATCGGCAGCATGAACGCGTAGCGCTTTATCAGGGCCTAAGGCAAATACTTGTGCCTCTGCGCCTGCGCCCAGAAACGATGATCGGTCAGTGCCAAAGTGCGCAAGGAGGGTTTCGATCATTTTGATAGGCCGCTCGCAGAATTGATACTGTTTGACCCTACACCGAAGTATTTCGCCCGCAATGATCAAGTGTCGTTGCGGGCGAGTTGGTTTACGTCTTGTGCAGTGGGGGCCAACGCCCCCATCATGCTTAGCCGTCGAAGTTGACTTCTTCCATGATCCGCAAGGAAACAGGGCGGTGCGAAGCCAGTTCTTCTAGTTTTACGTCGTCGGCAGTGAACTCGCCCCAACCAGAAACCAGCTCAGACAGCTCTGCGCTTTCGAGTACTGGGTATTCGTAGTTCAGCTCTGCGTAGATGCTCTGAGCTTCGGGAGATACGAGGTATTCCATCAGTTGCAGGGCTTCTTCGCGGTTTGGTGCCGCTTTGGTCATCGCAACACCAGAGATGTTTACGTGTGTGCCGCCGTTCTCAAATGTTGGGAACACGATACGGACAGAGTTTGCCCATTCGGTTTGCTCTGCGTCCTGCAGCATTTTGCCCATGTAGTATGTGTTACCAAGGCTAATGTCGCATTCGCCAGCCCAGATCGCTTTGACCTGTGCGCGGTCGTTGCCTTCTGGCTTGCGTGCAAGGTTTTCACGGACGCCAGCGGCCCATTCAGCTGCACCTTCTTCGCCGTGGTGCGCCACAACAGCAGAGGTCAGAGCAAGGTTGTAGTTGTGAACGCCGGAACGTGTGCAAATGCGGCCTTCCCATTTGTCGGACGCCAGATCTTCGTATGTTGTGACTTCGCCGTCAGCAACGCGTTCACGTGATGCATAAACGATCCGTGCACGTTTGGTCAGGCCAAACCAGCTGTTGTCTTCAGCGCGCAGTGACGCTGGGACTGCTGCTGTCAAAACGTCGCTTTCGACGGGCTGGATTACGCCGCCATCAACGATTTGCTGCAAGTTGGCGATATCAACTGTCATCACCAGGTCAGCTGGTGAACGATCGCCCTCGGCCTTCAGGCGCTCAACGATACCGCCATCAACGAATGCCAAGTTTACGGCGATTCCTGTGGATTCTGTGAACGCGTCCATAACCGGTTGGATCAGCTCTGGTTGGCGTGTTGTGTAGATGTTCACATCTGCAATGGCGGGGGCTGCAACTGCTGCGCATGCGCTTGCAAGTAGACAAGTACGTAGGGTCATAAAGAGGCTCCATGTTTAATCGGCGCCTATAAATCTGACTATTTTACTTGGGTCAACGCATTTTTGCTTAATTAGGCTTCAACTCGCTCAATTTTGCGGCATCCCACAACGCATCCATTTCGGCTAAGTCACTTTCAGATGGTGATTTTCCTTTGGCTGAGAGCGCGTCTTCGATGGCTTCAAATCTTCTGGTGAATTTTGCGTTCGTACCACGCAAAGCGGCCTCTGGATCAACGCCAAGGTGTCGTCCAAGGTTAGCAACGACGAACAAAAGGTCGCCATACTCTTCTTCGACCTCAGTCTGCGTAAGCGTGTCGCGCGCCTCGACCAGTTCGGCGGCTTCCTCTTTGATTTTGTCGATCACTTGGCTGGTGTCAGGCCAATCAAACCCCACACGCGCCGCACGTTTTTGCAGTTTTACAGCGCGTGTTAAGGCGGGCAGCCCAGCTGCGACACCGTCAAGCGTACGACCTTGCTTTTTGCCTGCGCGTTCGGCTGCTTTGATCTTTTCCCAGTCTGCGGTTTGTTGATCTGCAGATTTGTCGCGCGATTCGTCGCCGAACACATGTGGATGGCGCGCGACCATTTTATCGGCCACGGACTTCACAACGCTGTCAAAGCTGAATAATCCAGCCTCTGAGCCCATTTGCGTATGATATACCGTCTGCAACAGAAGATCGCCCAGCTCCCCTTCGAGTTCTGGCCAATCCTTCCGGGCGATAGCGTCGGCGACCTCATAAGATTCTTCAATGGTGTAGGGGGCGATACTATCAAAGTCTTGTTCGATATCCCAAGGGCAACCCGTTTCAGGGTCCCGTAAGCGGCGCATGATTTCAAGCAAGCGTGGGAGGCCGCCGTTCGGGTCATGAATTAGGGTGTCGTCAGTCATGCTGTGCCTCATGCTATTTGGGGTGAAGCTATCGAAACGTGGCTCCAACGCCAAGGGGCGGATTGTGATTGGAAAGCGATTGACACACCCCGAAATAGGCACTCTGTCAGTGCATAGATTATTCCTACGAAAGCGAGTCCTAGAATGCCTGTGATTAACCGTATCGCTGATTATGCAAATGATATGCAGGCGTGGCGCCAGCATCTTCATGCTCATCCAGAATTGGCGTTTGACTGTCACAAAACCGCGGCCTTTGTTGTTGAACGTTTACGTGAATTTGGCATCGACGAAATCCATGAAGGTATTGCGCAGTCCGGTGTTGTCGCGATTATCGATGGTCAAGGGGACGGGCCAACCATTGGTTTACGCGCCGATATGGATGCGCTTCCGATGGATGAATTGACCGGGCTGGATCATGCGTCGACGGTAAAGGGCAAGATGCATGCCTGCGGGCACGACGGTCATACCACGATGCTGTTGGGGGCTGCAAAATACCTCGCGGAAACGCGCAATTTTTCAGGACGGGTCGCGCTTATTTTTCAGCCTGCAGAAGAAGATGGCGGTGGTGCGGATCTCATGGTCAAAGAGGGAATATTAGACACGTTTAACATCGGTCAGGTCTATGCGCTTCATAATGCGCCGGGAACGCCTGTGGGCGCTTTCTATACGACGCCGGGTCCGATTTTAGCCGCTGTGGACGAGTTTCGTGTGCGGATTACGGGTAAAGGTGGGCATGCCGCCCAGCCACAAGATACCGTTGACCCGATTGTGGCAGCGGTCGCTATTTATAATGCTGTTCAAACGATCATCAGCCGCAACCACTATCCCCAAGATGATCTTGTTATATCTGTCACGCAGTTTCACGCGGGATCAGCTGATAACGTTATCCCCGAAACAGCACTGGTGAGCGGAACAGTACGTACGTTCAAACGGGACGTACAGGCGATGGTGATGAAGCGGTTAGAAGAAATCGTTGCTGGGCAGGCGGCCGCATTCGGCGTTCAGGCTGATCTTAGCTATGAGGTCGGTTACCCCGCTACTGTCAATGATACTGACAAAACCGCCTTTGCAGTAAAGGTTGCGCGTGAAGTTTCTGCAGATGTCGTCGATGACGGTGATCGCGAAATGGGTGCCGAGGATTTTGCCTATATGCTAGACAAACGTCCGGGTGCATATCTGTTCATTGGAAATGGTGACACGGCAGGCCTACATCACCCAAATTATGATTTTGATGATACTGTTGCGCCAGTTGGTGCGTCGTATTTCGCACGTCTGGTTGAACGTGCTCAGCCGATTGGGTGATACTAGCTTTGGTCAGAAACGGGGGGACACATGGCATTAGAAGACGCGAAGGGGCAGGTTGACCTCGCTTTCACGCGGACCAATCGCAAAGGATTGGCCTATGAAAACGCCTTTGGCGGTGCAGTTTCGTTTCTGCGTCGAAACTATACCAAAGACCTTGATGGCGTTGATCTCGTGGTCACAGGTATTCCATTCGATCAGGCTGTGACGCATCGCCCCGGTGCACGTTTCGGTCCACGCGCGATCCGCGAGGCATCGTGCTTGCAGCCCTATGATCCGCCTTATGGTTGGGGCGGATTTGACCCCTTGTCTGAATTCGAGATCATCGATTACGGTGACATGCCCTTTGACTATGCTAATGTCGCAGATGTGCCTGCGCTCATCGAAGCTCATTTCAAGCATATCTTACATGCTGGCCCGGGTACGGTAGCGCTTGGCGGTGATCATTTCATGACGTTGTCGATTTTGCGTGCTTATGCTGCGAAATATGGGCCGATGTCGGTCATCCAATTCGATGCCCATTCAGATTTATGGGCGGATGATGACATGAACCGCATCGATCATGGCACGTTCATGTACAAGGCGGTTAAGCTAGGGTTGATTGATGTCGAACGATCCGTTCAAATCGGTATCCGGACGGAATGTGATGACTACCACGGAATTCAATACATCGACGCCCGTACCTGTCATGAAGTGGGTGCAAGTAACGTCGCCAAGCGGGTCAAGGACATTGTCGGAGGTCATCCGGCATATGTGACATTTGATATAGATGCACTTGATCCGGCATTCGCACCGGGCACTGGTACGCCTGTTTGGGGCGGTTTGGCCAGTTGGCAGGCGGCTGCGATCTTGCGCGATTTAGCAGGGATCAACATGGTCGGTGGTGATGTGGTAGAAGTGTCACCCCCATATGATACAACAGGTGCCACAGCCATTGCGGGTGCACATGTCGCTATGGAGCTATGCTGCCTTGCGCTGTGTAATAAACGTGAACTCCCGATCGCGTGAATGAAAAGTGGTGTTCAAAATGCTGATGCGTATCATATTTCTTGTTAGTATCGCTATTGTGTGGGTAATGCTCTATGTGCGGTTTTCGCCAACGCGTGTCCATCAATGGCACAAGGTACCGACATTTTCTGGGGCTGGTGATTATCAATCCCCGGGTGGCTTTCGCGCGGTACGCAAACTGACGGCACCAACGCAGGACGCATTGCGCGCGGCGGAGCAACGGGCACTTGCGACACCGCGCACGAAATTGATCGCAGGAAGCGTCGATGAGGGCATGCTCACCTTTGAAACGCGGTCGCTGATCATGGGCTTTCCAGATTATACAACAATCGCGGCTCAGGATGGGGTTTTGATAATTTCAGGGCGTCTTCGCTTTGGTAAATCCGATATGGGAGTAAACAAAGCGCGCATTGTTGGCTGGCTGGAAACGCTTGCCCCCTTGACCGAGCCGCTCTGATCGGCCAATCGGGTTCCCATGATAGCATCCGATAAAATTGAACAGATCATTGACCGCTTTCAGTTTCTAGAGGCCAAGATGGCCGATGGCGCTGCGGGAAACGAAATTGCAGCGCTTGGGCGTGAATACGCAGAGCTGCGCCCCGTGGTCGAAACGGTCACCGCTTACAAAGATCTGGTTGCACAAATCGCCGACGCCGAGGCGATGTTGTCTGACCCTGAGATGAAGGAACTGGCCGAGGCTGAGTTGCCGGACCTAAAGGCTGCGCTTGAGGCATCAGAACATGATGTTCAGCTGGCGTTGCTTCCAAAAGACGCTGCTGATGCGCGTCCTGCGCTTATCGAAATTCGCCCGGGTACTGGCGGGGATGAGGCGTCGCTATTCGCGGGTGACCTGCTGCGCATGTACCAACGCTACTCTGAAGGTCAGGGATGGAAGTTTGAAATCCTTGAAATGTCCGAGACCGAACTTGGCGGCATCAAAGAAGTTGTCGCACGTGTCGCTGGCGACGGCGTGTTTGCCAAGCTCAAATATGAAAGCGGCGTGCACCGCGTGCAGCGTGTTCCTGAAACCGAAAGTGGGGGGCGTATCCATACGTCTGCTGCGACGGTCGCCGTTTTGCCAGAGGCCGAAGACGTTGATATCCAAATCAACCCCGGAGATTTGCGGATCGATACGATGCGCGCGTCAGGATCGGGCGGTCAGCACGTGAACACCACCGATTCCGCAGTGCGCATCTTGCACATTCCAACGGGGATCATCGTGGTCAGCGCCGAAAAGTCCCAACACCGGAACCGTGAAATCGCGATGCAGGTGCTAAAAACGCGACTGTTTGACCTAGAACGCCAGCGTGTCGATGGTGAACGTTCTGCTGATCGTAAGGCGCAGGTCGGATCGGGCGACCGATCTGAACGCATCCGCACCTATAACTTCCCGCAGGGTCGCATGACAGATCACCGGATTAACCTGACACTTTATTCATTGGGCTCGATTATGCAGGGTGATCTAGAAGAAACGATCACTGCACTGCAAGCGGATGCGCAGGCGACATTGCTGGCGGAAATGGGCGCGTGACACCTGAACAACTGACGGCCGAAGCTACAACCATGCTGAGCGAGGTGGGTATTCCAAATCCGCGCCGCGAAGCGAGGCTGCTGTGGCAAGCCGCGTTCCCTGATCACTATATCGACCACAATGACCTGTCGGACGGAACGCTCGCAGAAAAATACTTCGACCTTGTTCGTCGCCGGGTCGCACGCGAGCCATTGTCGCATCTGGTTGGGTATCGCGATTTTTATGCACATCGGTTTTTGGTGAGCGCCGATGTTCTTGACCCACGGCCAGATACAGAAACTCTTATTGTTACGGCGTTGGAAGATCAGTTCAGCAATGTGCTCGACCTTGGGACAGGTTCGGGATGTATTTTGCTATCACTTGTTGCAGCACGTACAGGCGCAAAAGGCATCGGTGCCGATGTGTCCGTCGAGGCTCTCTCTGTCGCGCAGAAAAATTGCGCAAATCTAGAGCTGGAATCACGTGCGTCATTCATTCAGTCTGATTGGTTTGCTGAAATCACAGGACAATTTGATCTGATCGTTAGTAATCCGCCTTATATCGCGCTTGACGAAATGGATGACTTGCAGCCCGAAGTACGCCTGCACGAACCCCGTTTGGCGCTGACCGACGAAGCAGACGGGCTGACCGCCTATCGGATCATTTGCCGCGATTCGCCGGCGCATTTGACGCCGGGTGGGCGTTTGATCGTTGAAATCGGTCCAACGCAAGCAGCGGCCGTGTCAAAGCTGATGTCAGATGCGGGGCTAGTCAACATTCGCGTCGTACCGGATTTTAATGGTCGAGACCGTGTTGTGGCCAGTGAAATGCCCAAATAACGGTAGAAAACCAGTATTATGGCGTAAAATTGCGCGTGATCGATAATTTATACTTGTCTTGATGCCCCCCACATGTTTATTCAAATGCATCGGACGGTAAGAGGGCCAGTTTGGATCTCCCCCCGATCAGTCGCCAAAACATCGCAAGGCCAAAAATTTGAAACGCGCATAAGGCGCGACATAGGTCTAGCGCAACGACAGCCAAGGGCTTGAAAGCAAATCAATGAGATCATCGAAGTCACGGTCACGGAACAAGAACCGTAATAACCGGCCCTCGGGCGGGAACATCATTAACCGAGTTTTTGACAGCTCTGGTCCTGATGGCAAGGTGCGCGGCACCCCGCAACAGATCATCGAGAAATACAACCAATTGCATCGTGACGCGCAGTTGTCAGGTGACCGTGTAAACGCGGAAAACTTTGCGCAACACGCAGAGCACTACACACGTATGCTTGCCGAAGCGCAGCGCGAAGTTGATCAGCGCCGTGAGGAGCAAGAAGCCCAGAACCGCGAACGCCAAGCTGAACGTGATCGTGAACGCCAAGAGCGGGTGAAAGCCCAAGAAGCGGCATCAAATGATCCTGCAAAGGCGGAACAGCCACAATCAGGTGGATTTGATCAGCCGGTAATGGACGATGACGATAACCAAGATAACGGGTTGGTCGAAACGCCAGAAGAAAAGCCAAAACCACGTGCCCGCAAACCGCGCGCACCGCGCAAGCCCAAGGTCGAAACACCGACCGAGACGCCAAATGGTGATAGCGCGCCAGAGGCCGCCGAATAATGAAAAAGCCCTCCGATTTCGGGGGGCTTTTTGTTTACGCCGGGTTATTTTCCAAACTGCGTGCCAGTGCGCAGAACGCCTCTAGTCCCACTTGTTCGGCCCGTTCGGTTGGTTTGATACCGACGGCGTTTAAGTGGTCTTCAATTTCAGGACTGACGGATTTGAGCGCAGAGCGTAGCATCTTGCGCCGCTGATTAAACGCGGCTGCAACGACTTTGTTCAGAACGCCGGGATCGGCCGGGAAACGCGGCGCGGGTAGGGCGGTGAGGTGGACAACAGCAGAATTGACTTTGGGCGGTGGGCTGAATGCCTCTGGTGGTAATTCAAGCACGATACGTGGATCGGTGCGCCACTGTGCGAGTAGCGCGAGCCGTCCGTAGGCCTTGCTGCCCGGTTCTGCGACGATACGCTGCGCGACCTCGCGTTGAAACATCAGCGTCAGGCTTTCCCAAAATGGTGGCCATTCAGGCGGGGTCAGCCAGCGTACCAGCAATTCCGTACCAACGTTATAGGGCAGGTTCGCTGCAATCTTGATCGGGGCTGTCAGGTGCTCAAGCGGGTTGACGTCCAATGCGTCGCCATTGATGGTCGTCAATTGGCCCGGATAGGCATCGGCGATCTCAGCCAAGGCAGGCATACAACGCGGATCCTTTTCAATGGCGAGGACACGGCGCGCGCCCTCAGCCAATAGGCCACGTGTCAAACCCCCCGGTCCCGGTCCGATTTCGAGCACATCTGCGCCAGTCAAGTCACCAGCGAGACGCGCAATCTTTGCGGTAAGATTGAGGTCTAACAGAAAGTTCTGACCAAGCGATTTTTTTGCTGCCAGCTCGTGGGTCGTAATGACGTCGCGCAACGGAGGAAGGTTATCAATCGTGCTCATGTTCTGTTCTTACCGATGGGTTATGCGGTGGGGTAGATCAAATTTAGCTAAATTTGATCGCGGCTGTCCGCCATTGTTGCGGCCATTTTGATCGCGGCGATCATCGACGTTGGGTCCGCTATGCCTTTGCCCGCGATATCAAACGCAGTGCCATGATCTGGTGAAGTACGGACGAAAGGTAAACCTAATGTCACATTAACCCCGCCAGAGAAATCAATAGTTTTGATCGGGATTAATGCCTGATCGTGATACATGCACACAGCGACATCATATTGGGTACGTGCGCCGGCATGGAACATTGTATCGGCAGGCCAAGGCCCAGTTACGTCCATGCCTTGTGCGCGCAATGCGGTCAGGACCGGGGTGATCATGTCGATCTCGTCACTTCCCATTTTTCCGTCTTCACCGGCATGAGGGTTTAGCCCCGCCACGGCAATGCGCGGCGCTGCGATGCCGAAATCGCGGCGCAGCGCGGCATGGGTGATCAACAAGGTGTCTGTCAGTAAGGATGCTGTGAGCTGGCGTGGTACATCTGATATTGGAATGTGTATCGTCGTCGGTACTACGCGTAGTTCATCGCAAGCGAGCATCATGACAACACGGTCCGTGTCAGCAAGTGCGGCTAAATATTCAGTATGGCCGGGATAAGGGAAATTTGCCCCGTCAATTAATGCTGCTTTGTGGATTGGGGCAGTGCATAAACCACTTGCTTTGCCATCGCGAACAAGCTGAACACCATCGGCAATCGCATCAATCACCCCTTGTGCGTGGGTAGGATTGGCGATGCCCGGTTGGACGCCCGGCCCGAAATCACGAGGCAAAACATGGAACGCATTGCTACTAAGCTCGGCAGTAACGCTTGTATTATCTATCGTTTTAACCGGCGTCCCATTCGGTAGATGCCGTGGATCGCCAAGCCAGACGATCGGGATTTCATCGCGCAAAGCCTTCCATGCAGCGACCGCAATTTCAGGTCCAATACCCGCAGGTTCGCCACAGCTGATCGCAATTGGTTTCATCGTGAAACAATAACAGCCGATGCACGCAAATCTTCGACCAGCGCATCAGCCAGCCCAGCCAGACGTTGGCTAGTGATTTGGTTGCGTATCGCATCTGGATTAGCGTCCGTATCACCCGCTTGATTCCGTGCGCACATCATCAAAAACACAAGTGTTTGACCGTTATCGCGTGTCAGGTTGTAGGACACCTCGCCCGGGTCAAGGCGTGCGAGCTCAAGTGCGACATCGCGCGAAATTTCGGCTGGTGCGACAGTAAAACGGTCGAGCGCTTCGATTGGTTGATTACGGGCGACACCGTAAAGATCATCACATGTATCGACACGATTTTTGACACCTACGGCGGTGCGCAATGCGTCGTCGGATTTGCCGCCCGGAATGTAATATGCCGCGTAATCAATGCTGACCGGTGCACTAGTCGCGCGCGCGGCCTCTCGCGTGCCGCGTTTTTGGAACAAAGCAATCGCGTTGGGGATTTCGATGGGGTCGGTGACTTCGCCCGGTTCAAGGTCAAGCAACATTTGCTGTAATTGGGCAGGGTAATTCGAAATTGGTAGCCAGCCTAAGCGTCCGCCATTTTCACGCGATGGAAGTGCTGAAACCTGACGTGCAGCAGCTTCAAAATCAGCATATGATCGCATTTGAGAAATTTCACGCGCGGCTTCTTCTGCTTGTGCACGACGTTCAGGCGGCGGTGCGATGATGATTTCGGACAAAAGGACTTCGATCTGTGTGGGGCGGTTGCCTTGGCGTTGTTGCGCACGTTCGACGTCCGCGTCGGTCACTGTGACCTCGCGGCTATAGCGAGCGCGGATGTAATCCCGCCAAGCAACGCCGACTTTTACAAAGTCGCGCAACGTAACGAGATCTACGTTGTTTTGCGAGAGAAGGTTGGTGAACTGTGGCAGGCTTAGGTTTGCGCGCCCGGCGAATTCTTCCATCGCGGTCTGCAGTGATGCATCGCTAAGCTGTAAACCGACACGCGCCATTTCTTGTTGTTTTAGCCGATCTTCGATCAAACCAGTCCGCGCGACTTCGTTTAAATCGCCTGGAGTCCGAAACATTTCAAGCAGCCGCATACGCTGATTTAGCTCATAGCGGGTGATCACTTGGTCGTTCACGGTAATCACCGGAGCAAGCTGCCCTTGTGCCAGTGCTGCTGTGCTGGATGTCAGCGCCCAAGCCAGAATAACGGCTATGTAGGTAAATGCGCGCATTTGGGTCCTCGTTATCAAATTCAGTTCCGGCAACCTGCCGCTAGCCCAGCTGTGGACCGCCCCGCAGAGAAACCTGTCAGTGAGCCGCTTAGCCCATAAGTCGTTGTTGGTTCAACCGTAGTGGAAGACGTATAGCGACGCGAGGCCGAAACGTTAATGTTCACGCATTCGTTCTGCCAGCCGACACCAATGCCTGCTCTTACGGGTCTGTCGTCTGCGACGTTGTAACGACCGTCAAGGTCGATACTCCACGCGTCATTTACGATAAACCCTGCGTCGAGCGTCCATTCTGAAACTGTGTCTGTGCGGTCTTCCGTCGCATCTTTTGCCTGCCAGATATATGCTGCGGCAAGTGATATACGGTCGTTTTGCCAACCAATCCGGCTGTCGGTAACGGTGATGTCCGCATTGTCGTCAAACAATGCGCGTGCATCAAATAAGAAACCGTCGTCGGTTGTAAGTTGCCCCGCAACAAGCCAGTCTGACCGTAGCCCATCTAAACCAGATGATTTGGAAAAGTCAGTTTGCGGCTCGTCATGAATGACCCGACCGAACGCGAGCACGGATGACAAGCCGGACTTGCCTAACCTTGTGTAGCTTATGCCTGCTGCACCTTGATAACCGACTTCGACTGCGTCATCGCCAGAAAAACGAGAAACATCAAATAGGTTACCGTGGTCTAATTCGCTGCGGGTGCTATCTTCGTTTGGCACAGTCGCGCCGTAGCTTTCGGACCATGACAGGCTGATTGTTGGCTCTATCAAGTGTGATGCCCCGTTGGATGAATAGGCTGCGAGAGGCCAGCGTATCCCCGCATGCACCGACGGCACGACGCGCGTATCACTGATTGGAAAACTGCTGTCGTCTAATACGTGGTATAGGTCTGTCCGCATTCCAGCTCCGGCATTCAGCAATACGCCGCCATTGACGACCCAACTGTCATCCCAATCTGCAAAAGCGCCAATCCGGCTTACGTCCCGACCAGCGTCACCGTCGACGTTACTATAACGATAAGCGCTGTCGATGCTTATACCCATCGTCACAGTCCCACCAATTTTTGGATAATACCGTGCTTCGTGGTTTGCATCGGCAATGATTGGCGGCAACGAGGCGTTGGATTCATCGTCGCGTAGTGTCTGGTAATATGTAAGCCGTGTTTGTGTGAGTGTCGTGTCAGTCGCTTTGGTCAACGAAATCTCGCTGTCCAATCTGTCTTTGTCGGAATAGCCGTAATCAAGCAAATATGCAGTATCGCTGACGGCTTCGATATCGAATGTAAGCTTGTAGTCATCGGATAGATCGAATTCGCCAGCGGCAAAGACATATGATCGGTTTGCATCTTCCAAGGTATCGTCGCTATAGGCGCCCTCGATACGCAAGTCGCCGTTCTGGAATGCTTGTCGATAAATCAATTCCAAGGTGCGCGTTTCAGCCGATACGTAAGGGGTGAGTGTTACATCACGGTGGTTCCCCAAAGTGACGAAGTAGGGAATTTTAATCCCTGTTCCCAATTGTGATGTATTGCGTTGCTCAGGGATCAAGAACCCTGTTGCACGTTCGAGGTTCGGATCTGGCAAACGCATTTTCGGCAGCCAGAGCACAGGAACGTCCCGAATGCGTAGCGTTGCGTTCTCAAAGTAAAGTTGCTGTTCGATGTCGTCATGGACAACCCGTTGCGCACGGATGGACCACAGTGGTGGCTGATCGGCGCAAACCTGACATGAGGTCGCGACCGTTTTGTAAAGCTGTGAATAGCGCCCGTCACGGCGATCAATTTGGTTGGCAGCAAGCTGCAACTGTTGATCAAGAACGATGCGTGCGCCCTGCAGTACGCCGTTTTCCAACGTGGGATCAAGCTGCCCTGACTGCGCAGTGAGGACAGTACCGTCGTCGGCTTGAATGATGATCGGGCCAGAAATGCTAAGCTGGTCGTTGGCGCGGTCATATGTAATTTGCGCAGCGGTCATACGCGTGCCCAGATAAAGAACCTCGACATTACCGCTGGCAATCAATTCTTCGTTTTCCGTGACACGTACGCTGTCAGCGATCAATGTCGCGGCACTTTGTGACAGTGCCATTTGGGGAAACAACATCAATATGAACGTAGCAAATAGGCGCATTAGCCATCCTCGTTGTGCAACAAAATACCCCAGCTTAGCCCGATTGCAGCCAGCGGCGGTGCCCAGGCTGCAAGTACCGCGGGCAATTGCCCGTTTTCACCCAGCACTTGCGCAAAGTTGCGAATAAAATAGATGACGAAGGCTAGCAAGATCGCGAACATGACCATCAATCCGGTGCGTCCGCCGCGCTGGTGGCGTAGCGTGAAGGCTGCTCCGATCATGACCATTGCGACCAAAAACAGCGGTTGGGCAATTTCGGAATGGAACCAAACAACGTGACGCTGTGCTGAAAAACCTGCCTTACGAAGGCGTTCGATAAAGGCAGGTAGTTCCCAAATAGGAATCGATGAAGGCGTGCCAAAACTGTCACGAATTTGGTCAGGTGTCAGTGTCGAAGGGATGGACATATTCGGCTGAATGAGTGCGGTTACCTCTGGTGTTGACCCGTGATCGAAGCGCCAGAGTTTTGCATCGCTAAGCTGCCAAGATCCGGTTTGCAACGCTGCAGATTTTGCATTGATACGCCGTGTTGGGCTTCCGTCAGGGCCAAAGCTGATAAATGTCACATCGGTGAGTGCAGTACCGTCTAGATTTGCGCTTTGGGCACGAATAACGGTTTGCCCCAATTCACCACCCTGACGCAGCCAAAGCCCAGATGATCCAATCGAAAGGACAGAGCTATCTCCGCGTAGCGCGCCAGAACGCGCCTCGTATTCTTTGGATGTGCTGGCGACAATTGGATTTACGATGCCTACCGCAAACAGACCGATCAGAAGCGCGACAAACAGTGGAGCATTCAATGCGCGCAAAGCTGATCGTCCAGCAGCGCGGGTGACGACCATTTCTGAAGATCGTGCGAGACCAAGAAATAAGGCTATCGAGGCCAAGATCATAATGAGCGGCAAAATACGATACACGCCTTGCGGGATATTGAGCAAAGTCAGCGCTAAGATCGCCATAAACCCTGCGTCAGCTGACGCATAACGGCGTAGCTGTTCCACAATGTCGAGAAACACCATGATCATAAAAAATACCGCGAGCACCCCGAGAAAAGTCATTAAGAACCGACGTGCGAAATAGCGATGTAAAATCATGACGCGGCCTTTTCTTTAGGGCGACGTTTGAACAGATACGGCCGGGTTGCCCAAAACAACAAGAACCAGACGATTGCAAACCCGGCGACTGACGGAAGATACGTTGCCACCCAGAAGCGTTCATCGCTTCGTGCAAGGTTCAGTCCTGCAGTTTCCATGGCTTTTACGACAATAATAAGAAGAATCGCGGCTACAATCTGTCGCCACACCCCAAATCGGCTGAAGCCTCCAACAAGAAGCGTCGCAAACCCCAAAAGAGCCGCGACTGTGCCAAGTATTGATTGGCTAAAGCGATCATGGCCGCGCGCCTTTAGCTGTGCCTCTGAACGGCCAGTTTCGACCATTATTTCTGGCGTAGGATGCAACAGTTCCCAAGTCGAAAGATGTGAATCACGGCGTCCGCGTTTACTGGTTTTCTCAATGAGACTACCAATATTATACGCGAAATCGTCGAATGATGTTGTTGACAATCGTTGTCCGCTCAGCTGCAGCGTTTGCACCAAACCGTCGATCATCACTAACTGTGTTTCATCCGTGTCATTCACCAAAAACGCCCGCGTGGCGGTGTATGTCACATGTTGCTCAGTGCTGCGCGTATCAGACAAAAAGATGTCCTGTAGCTCTCCTGATGGGGTGATGTGGCGAATGTAGAATGTGACACCGTTGATCGGTTCGATAAACTGACCTTCGGTCAAAAGTCGCGCAGTGATATTTTGCGAAATGTCCGATTGGCGCTCAGCAAGGCGCGCCGCGCTCATTGGGACAAGGAAATGCATAAGCATCATCATCAAAAATGCGACAATGATTCCAAAATACAAAACAGGGCGGGCTAAGCGAAATGCAGAATACCCAGTCGCCTGAACAACGACCAATTCAGATTCGGTTGTCATTCTGTTCGTCACGTAAACGGACGCCGCAAAGGCAGCCAATGGAAGCGCAAGGCGAATAACCGATGGTAAGGATAGTGCTGTGAATTCAAGAAAAACACTCGCTGATTGCCCGTCAGCGATCAGTTGATCGAACAAGACAACAGCCCGGTTAATCCAATAGATAAGCACCAACACGAGGCTAAAAAAGCCAAACAGAACCATCAATTGTGACAGTAGATATCTGTCAAATTTTGCCAAATGAGGATCCTTCGTGCAGGCGCTATGCTTAATTGACGGCACGCTAGCTCATTGGTGCGCCGGATTGAACAGCTATCTGGTCATTGTGTGGTGCACGGGCTACCTATTGCATAGATCAAATTCACCTTGAGGAGTCATCATGACAACGCCAGCGGAAATTCAGTTCAAAGACGTCGATCTTGATGTGGTTGCGACCGCTGTCGGAAAGTTGGCTGTGTTTGTCGACAACGACGGAAAGCTGGACCTTGGGGCACGCAAGGTGAACACCTTGACCCGCAAAGCGCTGTCGCGGTTTCTAGAGAGCGAACAGTTTGAGAAAATGAGCGCAGGCGATGTCTCTCAGATCGCGTATCCTGCCGGGTTGGCAGCCGAAGCGGTGATCGTTACCAAACTTTCGCGCCGCCCTTCATCGCAAGAGGCGCGCAAAGCGGGAGCACAACTTGCCAAAGCGCAAGGTGATGCTGATTTGACAGTTCTTGCAGGCAGCATCGCACGTGCGGACGAAATTGCGTTGGGGCTGGCGCTGCGCGGCTATAAATTTGATACGCATAAAACGGCTGAAAAAATGCCGATTGGCGCCGTTTCATTCATGGTTGCCAAACCCGAAGACGTTGCAAAGACCGCAGCCCCAATGGCAGCAATAGCAGAAGGCGTGTTCTTTACCCGCGACCTGACAAACGAACCCGCGAACGTTCTCACGACGGATGACTTTGCCGCTCGCCTTGCCGCGATGCATGAACTGGGACTTGAAGTTGAAATTCTAGAAGAGGACGATCTTGAACGACTGGGCATGGGCAGTTTGCTATGTGTCGGGCAGGGGTCAGATAGCCCGTCGAAGGTTGTTGTAATGTCATGGAATGGTGGCGGGGATGAAGCACCATTTGCTTTGGTCGGTAAAGGCGTTGTCTTTGATACGGGGGGGATCAGCCTAAAAACAGCCGCTGGCATGGAGGACATGACCATGGATATGGGCGGGGCAGGTGTTGTAGCTGGTGTCATGCGCACATTGGCCTTACGTAAAGCGAAAGCTAATGTTGTTGGCCTTGTTGGATTAGTTGAAAACATGCCGTCCGGCAATGCAGTCCGTCCAGGTGATGTCGTGAAATCCATGAAGGGTGACACGATCGAGGTCATTAACACAGACGCCGAAGGCCGTTTGGTTCTCGCCGATGTGATGTGGTACGCGCAGGAACGGTTTAAACCTGTTGGTATGATCAACCTTGCAACACTGACCGGCGCGATCCTTGTTGCCTTAGGGCATGAAAATGCTGGCGTGTTTTCGAATTCAGACGACCTATCCGAATCCTTTATCAAAGCTGCCAGTCTAGAAGGCGAAGGCGCGTGGCGGATGCCGATGGGCAAAGCCTATGATGCAATGCTGAAATCGCGGATCGCTGATATGAAAAATATCGGTGGCCGCGTCGCCGGATCGATTACAGCTGCGCAATTCTTGCAACGGTTCGTTAAGGAAGACCTGCCATGGTGCCATCTTGATATTGCTGGCGTCGCGAGTGTGAAAGCGGAAACCGGACTTGCGCCTGCTGGTGCTACTGGGTGGGGTGTTATGGCACTGAACCGTCTGATTGCTGACAAATACGAGGCCTGATGTGGGCGCCGCCTATTTTTATCACTTAACGGACAGCCCGCTTGAGACGACTTTGCCGATGTTGATTGGTAAAGCGCGTGAGGCGGGCTGGCGTGTGTTGGTTCGCACGAACAACGATGGCTTAACGAAGCGATTGGACGAAGTTCTGTGGCAGGGGCCTGATGATGGGTTTAACCCGCACGGGGTGGCTGGTGGCCCGCACGATGCCGATCAACCAGTGCTGTTAGGCAACGCGTCCGCTGAGGGGTTTCATTGCGTAATGAGCGTCGTAGGAGCGGATGTAACCGCGGAAGAGATCAACGCCACAGAACGGACATGCATCCTGTTCGATGGATGGGACCAAGAGGCGCTACAGTATGCACGCGGGCAGTGGAAAGCGCTGACGGACGCTGGCTGCAAAGCACAGTACTGGGCCCAAGAAGACGGGCGTTGGACCAAAAAAGCTGAGAAGACTTAGAATTCGAAGGTAGGATCGAAACCTTCGGGAAGTTCAGTCGGCGTTGGTGCACAAGCCGCGAGTGCAAGTGCAAGTAAGAAGGCGTATTTCATCGACTTAGGACCATTTGGTTGTTGCTTATTTCGATGTGATCAAAGCGGTTAAGGTAGGTCATACCCAACAGCGACATATCGATTTCGCCACCATTTACGACAGCGTTGATATCCGTGTCTTCGATTTGACCCAGCGCGATGTTGTCAAGAACGACAGGCGCTGTGCGGACTTCTCCATTGGCAGTCATCGCGTAGCCCCAGTAGTTTAGCTTGCCCGGATCAATGCCAATGCGCTGAGCGTCTTGTTGGGTCAGGACAATCTGGCTTGCGCCGGTATCCACGACAAACCGAAGCGGTACATTGTTCACCGCGAGCGTGAGATAATAGTGGCCGTCTTGACTACGGGGAACCTCAATCCGTCCGTCCGCCAGATATGCTTGGCGACCAGCAGTGTCGCGACTGATGTCCTCCCACAGGCCGTAGGCACCGATGACGCCCAGAAAAATGAATAGCCAAATCGCTGCCTGCTGCAACGTTTTGTTGAGATTTTCACGACCGGAAACAATAACTGACCCGGCAATAGCGAGGCCGAGAATGCCCAAGTATAGCGCGCGCATTGTTTGGTCTGTGGTCATGGCATTCCCTTAACCGCCGATCCCGAAACCACGTAGGCCGTCGAGGATGAATTGCACTGCAAGCGCAGCGAGCAACATTCCCAAGACGCGGGTTAGAATGTTTAGGCCGGTTTTACCTAAGGCGCGTTCAATCGCGTTGGACGCAAGAAAGGCCAAAAATACGATCGACAAAACCGCAAGGATCACGCCCGCAATAGCGGCAAAATCTGTCGCACCCTGTGCTTGCCCTGCAAGCAGGATAACGGTTGTAATTGCCCCAGGCCCGACGATCAGCGGTAAAGCCAGTGGAAATACGGATGGGTCATCGTGGTGTTCGTCAAGCCCCTCTGCGGCGTTGTCTTCGCGGCGTGCTTGGCGTTTTTGAAACAGCATCTCTAGCGCGGTCAGGAACAGAAGAATGCCCCCAGCGATACGGAAAGCATCCATTGAAATCCCAATGAAACCAAGAACGGCTTCGCCAAGGAGGAGAAAGACCATCATCAAAAACGCGGAAACGACGCATGCACGGATCGCAATAGTGCGGCGTTGTGCGGATGACATGCCTTGGGTCATCGCGATAAACACTGGCGCAAGGCCCGGCGGGTCAATGATGATAAACATCGTTGTAAAGGCGGCGATCAACGCGTGAAGTTCTGTCATGTGAAACTTATGTATGAGGGAAGATCAAATTTCTAGAAATTTGATGCCTCCGGCGGGAGTATTATTGGCAAGATGATGTTAGTGCCCTGCGGTTTAAGCTATGCTTTCTCCGCTTTATCCAAACGTTCGAGTGCCACCATCCACATCGCTTCTGCGCGCTCTAGGGCGTCCATGACTTCGGCGTATTTTTTGTTCCATGTTGCAAGCTCTCCTGCTTTGCCGTCTTCGTACAAAACCGGGTCTGCGAGTTTTTTGGCAAGCTTATCACGCATTTCGTTGATCTTTTTTACGCGATCTTCGTTTTTACGCACGTCAGATCGTAGCGCCTGTAATTTTTCACGGCTTGGTTTTGCGACTTTGACAGGCTTGGGTTTGTCTTTTTCGACTTGCTTTTCAGGGGTAAGCAGTAGTTTGCGGTAGGCCTGAAGGTCTTCGTCGAAGGGGGTGACATGCCCGTCTTTGACCAGCCAGAGACGATCCGCGACCATCGACAGCAGGTGCATGTCGTGGCTGACAAGGATCACGGCCCCAGAGTAGGCGGTTAAGGCTTCGACGAGCGCTTCGCGGCTTTCGATATCAAGGTGGTTTGTCGGCTCATCGAGGATCAGCAGATGCGGTGCAGGCAGGGTGGCTAGCAGCAATGACAGACGAGCCTTTTGTCCGCCGGACAGACGACCGACTTCCGTATCGGCCTGGTCAGCACCTAGGCCAAAGCCCGCAAGTCGTGCGCGCAGTTTGGCTTGGCCTTCGTGGGCGCGTTCGCGGAGTAGGTGGTCAAGCGGGGTTTCTTCGATCCGCAGCTCGTCTACTTGGTGCTGTGCAAAGAACCCGATACGCAGCTTGTTAGATGTCACCATCTTTCCGTTTGCGACTTCAAGTCTGCCAGATAACATTTTGGAAAGGGTTGATTTTCCTTCACCGTTTCGTCCAAGTAGTGCAATGCGATCGTCTTGGTCGATGCGCAAGTTTAGGTCGCGTAGAATGATCGTTTCATCATATCCAACAGCAGCACCTTCAGTTGCAATAATCGGGGGTGACAGTTCTTCTGGCTCTGGGAATGTGAACACTGTCCGCGCAGCATCTTCTGGCGCACGAATGGTTTCCATTTTTTCCAGTGCTTTCACGCGGGACTGTGCCTGCTTTGCCTTGGATGCTTTTGCCTTAAAGCGATCAACAAAGGCCTGAAGGTGCTGGCGTTGTGCGTCCTGTTTTTTCGCGGCAGCGGCCTGAACGGCGCGGTTTGCGGCGCGTTGTTTGGCGAACATGTCGTAGGTGCCCGTGTAGTACACCAGCCCCTTATCTTCGAGATGCAGGATGCCACCAACAGAGCGGTTCAGTAGTTCACGGTCGTGGCTGACGATCAGAACGGTATGGGGATATTTGACAAGATATGCCTCGAGCCAAAGTGCGCCCTCGAGGTCAAGATAGTTTGTCGGTTCATCCAGAAGCAACAGATCAGGTTCTGAAAACAAGACTGCGGCCAACGCAACACGCATCCGCCAGCCGCCAGAAAAGGCAGAGCAGGGTTGCTGCTGTTCTTCATGTGTAAACCCAAGCCCCTTAAGGATCGTGGCGGCGCGCGCTTCGGCCGACCATGCGTCGATGTCGGCAAGGCGGGTTTGCACTTCTGCGATACGTTCAGGATCGGTCGCTGTTTCAGCTTCTGCCATGAGTGCTTCGCGTTCAGTGTCCGCACGCAGCACTGTGTCAATAAGCGATACTTCGTTTCCGGGGACTTCTTGGCTCACACCGCCGATTTTCCAGCCTCGCGGGATGTTTACGCTGCCGGTATCCAGCACCATTTCGCCACGAATGATGCGGAACAGCGTTGTCTTGCCAGAACCATTGCGTCCAACAAGCCCGACCTTATGGCCTGTTGGGATCGTGACAGTTGCGTGTTCGACCAGCGTGCGGCCTTCGACAGAATATGTGAGATCAGAAATTTTAAGCATAATGCGGCTATGCTTGATCCAAAGGGCCGGGTCAATCATATGATTTAGCTGTGTCATGAAAACGTCATCGGTACGTTACGCAAACGTCGTGGATCGGCTGCATGGGATTGCGGATAAGTAACCTGAGGACAATCATGACTTACCGTCTTTGCTGCCTGACTTCTGCTCTGGCTTTGATCGCTGGCATGGCGCACGCCGATGCTTTTAACCGTATTTCTTCTTTTCCAACGCATTTGAATATCGGAGAGGGCGACCAAAACGTCGAAACCTCTGCCGAGATTATCGCTGCAACCGACGATGGTATGACGCTGGTTTATACCGATAGCCCACTGGGTGTGATTGGGCGTATTGACATTACGGACCCGGCTAACCCTGCGCCGCTTGGCAACGTCAATGTTGGAGGTGAACCGACATCTGTTGGGATTGTTGGCAAGATTGCGTTCGTCGGTGTCAACACATCCGAAAGCTATACCGATCCGTCAGGTCGTCTGGCGGTTCTTGATGTAGAATCAGGTGACGAACTCGCAAGCTGCGAATTGCCTGGTCAGCCCGATAGCATCGCTGTGGCCAAAGATGGAAGCTTTGTCGCTGTTGCGATTGAAAATGAACGCGACGAAGATTTAGGCGACGGTCGCACCGGTCAGTTACCGGCGGGTGCCTTGAGCTTGGTACAAATTACGGATGGCATTGCTGATTGCGATACGCTGATCAATGTTGACATGACAGACCTAGCAGAGGTTAGCCCCGAAGACCCAGAGCCAGAGTTCGTCGACATTAACTCTGGCGGAGATATCATTGTAACAATGCAAGAAAATAACCACATGGTCGTTGTCGGCCGTGATGGTGCGATCAAAAACCACTTTAGTGCGGGCACTGTCGATCTGGACGGTATCGACGCGACGGATGAACGCGGGGCGCTCTTGTTTGCCGAATCTCAGTCTGCTCTGCCACGTGAACCAGATGCGGTTAAGTGGATTGATGACGCGCATTTTTCCACCGCGAACGAGGGCGACATGGACGGTGGTACGCGGGGTTGGACAATCTTTAACGCCGATGGAACCATCGTATATGATAGTGGAACGAGCTTTGAATACGCGATCGTTCAAGCTGGCCATTATCCTGATAAGCGCTCTGACAGCAAAGGCGTAGAGCCTGAGTCAATTGAAACGGCAACATTCAACGATACCCCGATGGTGTTCGTTGGTGCAGAGCGCGCTTCGATGGTTGGCGTGTACGACGTTTCTGATCTTGCAAATCCGACGCTGATGCAGCTTCTACCGTCGGGTATTGGGCCAGAGGGCTATGTTGCGATCCCTTCGCGTAACCTGCTCGTTTCCGCAAACGAAGTTGATTTGATCGAAGATGGCGGCGTTCGCAGTCATGTGATGATCTTTGAATACTCTGACGCGGATGCATCCTATCCGATGATCACATCTGCTGGTGCTGATGACTTGATTGGCTGGGGGGCGTTATCTGGCCTTGCAGCGGTTGACGACAACACGCTGGTCGCGGTGAATGACAGCTTCTATAGTTATCAGCCAACGATCTTTACCATTGATGTCAGCCAAACACCCGCGCAAATCACAGAGGCGACACCTGTGACCCGTGGCGGCTACCCCGCGCAAAAGCTGGATATGGAAGGTATCGCATCTGACGGCGACGATGGTTTCTGGGTGGCATCAGAGGGCCGAATTGACCGCATGGTTCCACATGCGATCTATCATGTTGCTGCAAATGGTGAGATCGACGCAGAAATTGGGCTGCCAAACGCGCTGCTAGGCGTTCAGAAACGATTTGGTTTTGAAGGTATCACAGTTGTTGGTGACACGCTTTGGATGGCTGTCCAACGTGAATGGGAAGACGACGCCAACGGGATGGTGAAACTGGTTGCCTATAACCTGGAAACCGAAGAATGGGGCGCGGTGCTCTATCCTCTGGAAACGCCTGAGACCGGGTGGATGGGCTTATCCGAGATCGTTGCACGGGATGATTATGTATATCTGCTTGAGCGCGACAACCAGATCGGCGCAAACGCTGCGGTCAAGCAAATTACGCGTGTTTCGCTTGACCAGATGGTGCCGGCGCCGCTGGGTGGGGAGCTGCCTGTGGTCACCAAAGAATTCGTGCGCGACCTGATCCCAAATCTGACAGCCACCGGTGGTTACGTACTAGATAAGGTCGAAGGGCTGACATTTACGCCAAATGGCACTGCCTATGTCGTGACAGATAACGACGGGGTTGATGATCATTCAGGCGAGACAATGTTCTTTGCGCTTGAAGGGTTGGACGACTAGCCGTTCCTAAGTGAACTTAGCAGCAACCACCGATTTACCGTCGGTGGTTGTTTGCGTTCAGGTCGCATTTAAGAGCTGCGCTTCAAATTGGCGCAAACACATGCGGGCTGTCGGCCCGAACGCAGTAGGCAGGCTGCGCAATTCGGGGAAAATGGAAAACAGTTCTTCTCTGGCTTCGTGTTCGACGGCATCTAAACCTGATGAGCCGGGAAAGAAACTTTCTGATGCGGCATCTTCGGCAAATACGATTTCGTGCCGGTCGAACATAATGTGGATATAAGTGACTTCATCAGCGGTTTCGCGAATAACTGTATCATCATTCACAAGGTGCTTGGCCGCGATCAAGACTTCGTCTTGGTTAAAGTTAATTTGTGTTTTCCAGCCATCATAAATCATCCGATGTTGCGGTGACACAAGAAGGTCACGCGTGTTTGCAAATACACCGGCCTTTATACGAATGGGAGCGAGCTTTCCGATCGCGGGCACCGTGCGTTTGCCAATCCAGCGGATTGGCTGTGGGCCGTTGCCTTTGGTCAGAACAATATCACCGATATCCAGCGTTTCAATCGGGCGCTGCCCATAAGGGGTCGCAATGCGGGTTCCAGCCGTAAAACAGATGATGACGTTTTCAATCTCAGAGAAATTAACCACTGTGCCATCCAACAAAGTGGCAACGCCGCTCAGTCCGCCTGCTGCATCGTCAGTGTTTGTGTATGTAACGCCCCCAATTCCGACAAGGTCTTGAAAGTTTAACGTATCGCCGTCGGTTTCGTCACCTTCACCACCGGTAATCGTGATGGTTGATATCCCGGGTTCGCCTAGGTCAGTAACGAGAAATGTATCATCACCGTCACCACCGGTTGCAGTATCGCCTTGCGCGACGGTGATGGTGTCATCACCGTCTTCACCGCGTAGCGTATCCGCGCCTAGACCGCCGTCGATAATGTCATGCCCGGACCCGCCAAAGACGCTATCGTCACCGTCACCTGCGCTAATGGTATCGTTCCCAGCCCCAGCAGAGATGACGTCATCATTTCTGTTGGCTCCAGTTCCATCTGCACCATCGACAAAGTCGTTCTCGGGGTCACCGTCATAAGACGCGTCAATGACATCGTCACCCGAGGTGCCGCTAACGATCCCATCACTTGAAAGGGTTACGCCTCCCACGACGTCAGATTCCCACGTTCCATCTGGGTCGCCGTTGCCAAAGTCGGTCGTGTCAAACTGCGTAAGAGCAGTCGCATCGCCTGATCCTGGAAGAGTTGTTAGATTGCTTCCCCCGTCAGTGAAACCAACTGTCGCTGGACCTGCGCCACCGTAACCTTCGGTCCAATCTATATTTTCATAGATAAATTCAACCGAGAAGTTTCCATCGCCGGTATCAGAAAGAATCATTTGGAATGAATTTGAACCGGTTCCCGAGAAGGGAGCCACGCCATCCCAAGTTACCGTGACCGTTCCATTGGCAGGATCAAGGTCCCAATAGATTTCGCCGCCCTTGTTCAGATCCACATCAGACCAAAATGGCGCAATCGCAGGGTCAGTGTAGTTATCAATGCCGGACGGCTGATAAGAGGTCTCGGGACCTTCGAATGTAATGAGGCCGTTTGAGTTGATGTAAATACCTGTGTAGTCGGTACCGTAATAATCGATGCCAGTTGCACCAAATACTGAGGTCACATCGACAAGAATACTGCCATCGTCAAGATTTCCGGCCGTCAGTCCAGACGTCGAAAAGACGTTTTCTCCATAGCCAGCTGGTCCGCCGAGCCCTGTATTCATAGTTGCCAATATGTGCTCCAATCGTACGGGCAGCGATGTATTGGAGATAATTAACCCTTTAAGTTGTTCGTGAGTCAATCTTGAATTGTTATAAGTGTAATTTTGTGTAATCCAGCGCGTGGGATTAAGGCTTGCGATATTTACGGATAGTCATGCCCTCTTTTCACGCCGCGCGGCCCATGTTAGGGGACGCGAGAAAACAAACCCTATGACATGAAAGACCTGTAAACATGGCTATTCAGCGTACATTCTCGATCATCAAACCAGACGCAACAAAGCGTAACCTAACTGGTGCAATCGCAGCGAAATTCGAAGAAGCTGGCCTGCGCATCGTCGCATCCAAGCGTATTCAGCTGACATTGGCGCAAGCACAGACATTCTACGGTGTGCACTCTGAGCGTCCTTTTTTTGGCGAACTGTGCGAATTCATGATTTCTGAGCCAATCGTTGTTCAGGTTCTTGAAGGCGAAGACGCAATCGCGAAAAACCGCGAAGTTATGGGCGCAACGAACCCAGCCGACGCTGCAGAAGGCACAATCCGTAAAGAGTTCGCACTGTCTATCGGTGAAAACTCTGTTCACGGTTCTGATGCACCTGAAACAGCTGCTGAAGAAATTGCATTCTTCTTCTCAGGTCTTGAACTGGTTGGTTAATCCGACAGTAGGTTAGGGTTCGCCCAGCCAAGATCTTTTTGGGCCGTCCGCACAGTTTTGGCGCGGGCGGCCTTTTCATTTAGGTTCCGTTCAAGTGCGCGGTAGTTGCGGATGTTTGCGTTATACAGCGCATCAAAGATGTCGCCGACCAATGGGATGCTGCCGATTGCGAAATCAAGCAGTGTATTGAAGCTCATATAAGCCAGCGCACCAGGGGTTGCCCCAAGACGATGTGCTTGTTTGATCATCCAAACTGATGGCGCAAGCGCCGCGATGTCGCCGATGACTGGTACTAGCCCTAAAATGTTATCCAACCCGATCGAAATATTGGTGCCCGGGATGTAAAATAATGCATCCATCCGCCATGCGATTTTGCGCAGGCGGGAAAGTTCATGATTAATGTCTTGTTCAATGTTCATGATGTTAACATAAACGATTCCGCGTCAAATGTGAAGGGTGTTTACTTTGGGTCTGCTGGAATCACACCAATTTGATTTAAAAACCGTTCCAATTCGGATCGGGCTTCGTCGAAGCTTCCAGATTTTATTTTATCGAATTGCTTACGCAGCGACTTCTTCTCTTCGCCTTTGCAGTCGTTCCATGGTCGCCCTTGAAGCGCCATGTGCAACACGTAGTACCCGATGAAATGAGGGCGGGCACCGTTTTCTAGTAGCCTTTGGTAGGCTGCATCTGCGCCGATTTCGCGCAGTTGTTCGGCTGTGGTTATACCGGCGGCCATCAGCGATTTTTCAAACGCGGGGCCGATGTTCTTTATGCTAGTGAGTGCACTCATGGCGCGATTTTACGCGTGCCGTGCATATATGCCTAGACTAGATACTGGCGAAGTCGAAAAAGATTTGACGCTTAGGTGCTTGTGGTTGCGGAGCCGGTGTTTTGGTAGGCTCCGCCTTCGTTCTCTTAGGGTCTGAATTAGCCATGATAGGTATCCTTTCTCCTTATAGTGGTAGATTAGCAGCGTTAAGTTGCTAGAAAACCGGGGAAAAAGTTCTAATACCTGTCACATCTGCACAGTTACCTACCCTTTCGGGGAGGAGTGTTACCACCTTTGCGCGGTTTTCCTTTACCGCCACCAGGCGGCACAAACCGCTTTGAAGTGTCCTTAGCGTTACCCTTTGGCTTGCCTGCAGGTTTTCCACCGCGCGGGCCACCATCAGATTTACCTTTGTAGGCGGGCTTTCCACCGTCTGACTTCCCTTTATAGGCAGGTTTTCCGCCGTCGGATTTGCCTTTGTACGGTGGTTTGCTCCGCTTTTCGACCAAAGCATCGCCGTGGTCGCGACGTTCCGGTTTGTGACGTGGTTTGCGTTTTGCGCTGTAATCGTCGGCAGCACCTGGGACTGGTTGGATCGCTGGTACGTCATGTTGCGACGATGGCGGCGGAGCAGGGCGGTCACGTGGCGCTGTGCGTTTGGGCTTGTCACCGTAGTCACGCTTTGGTTTGTCACCATAATCGCGCTTTGGTCGGTCGTCATAGTCACGCTTTGTTTTCCGGGGGCCACGTTCGCCAAGCTGCGGAGCGCCATCAAGCGCTTTTAGATTTGCTTGGTTTTCGAGCTTCATGTCGCTGCCGACGGCCTTAAGGAAGCCAGCAACTGCGGGTTCTGCAATCTCAACAAATGTCTCATTCGGTTGAATGCGGATCGCGCCGATTTCGTTTTTCGTGATATCACCGGCTTTGCAGATCATTGGCAGCAGCCAACGTGCTTCGGCTTTACCTTCGCGGCCCACATCGACGCTAAACCACTTGGATGGACCAAATGCTTTGTGCTCGCGCGGGGCGCGTTCTGCACGTTCGCCACGCTGCGGGCCATCTTTATATTCGGACAGATGCTCTGGTGCGGATTGTTTGCCAGCGTAAAGGCGCAGATAAGCGGCCGCGATTTTTTCGGGTGCATGCTGCGCAAGTAGGCGGGTCGCAAACTCTTGTTCGCTGTCGTTAAAGTCTTCGGACCAAATTGGATCGCTCAACAGGCGTTCTTCGTCGCGTGCTTTTACTTCGTCCGCCGTCGGTGGAACGGCCCATGTCGCGCTCAGTTTACCCCACTTTAGTAGGTTTTCCGCACGGCGGCGCATTTTTGCAGGAACGATTAGTGCGGAAATACCTTTGCGACCGGCGCGACCAGTACGGCCCGAACGGTGCAATAGTGTTTCTGCGTTGGTCGGCAATTCTGCGTGGATCACTAATTCAAGATTGGGCAGGTCGATCCCGCGCGCAGCGACATCGGTCGCCACACAAACGCGTGCGCGCCCATCGCGCATGGCTTGTAGCGCGTGTGAACGTTCGTTTTGTGACAGTTCGCCGGATAGGGCGACCGTGGCGAACCCACGGTTGGATAGGCGTGTTGTCAAACGTGTGACCATTGCGCGTGTATTTGCGAATACAATGGCGTTTGGCGCATCGTAATAGCGCAGAGCGTTAATGATTGCGGCATCGATATCGTGGTTAGCAACGCTTAGCGCGCGGTATTCAATATCGCTGTGCTGGCTTTCTTTGGAAACGGTTGCCACACGCACTGCATCGCGTTGGTAAGATTTCGCGAGCTTAGCGATCATCGGCGGCACTGTCGCTGAGAACATCAGTGTGCGGCGTGTTTCTGGGGCTTCGCCCAGAATGAATTCGAGATCTTCTCGGAACCCAAGGTCCAGCATTTCGTCAGCTTCGTCCAGAACGATTGCTCGCATGTCAGACATATCAAGGCTACCGCGCATGATGTGGTCTTTTAAACGACCGGGCGTCGCGACAACAATGTGTGCACCGCGGTCAAGCGCGCGACGTTCATCGCGCATGTCCATCCCACCGACAGTCGAAGCCATCGTTACGCCAGCGCCGGCATACAGCCACTGCAATTCGCGTTTTACTTGAAGCGCCAATTCGCGTGTGGGTGCGATGACCAAAGCGAGCGGACGGCCCGCAGGACCAAATGTACCATCCTCAGCTAGAATGGTCGGCCCAATCGCCAAACCAAAACCAACAGTTTTACCTGATCCGGTCTGCGCCGAGACCAAAAGGTCTTGTCCTTCAAGTTCAGGTGCAGTGACTGCTTCCTGAACGGGGGTCAAATCAGTGTAGCCTTGTTTGGCTAGTGCATCGGAAAGGGTCTGGATCATCGTGGTCATCGGGGGGCTTTCTGGCGGGTAAGCGTGCGCACTACGCCGATGAAACCCGTTTGTATAGGGGAAAGACGCTGTTTTCTGGTGCTATGTCAGGTGTTTTGGGTAAACCAAGTATCAATTCGCGTCTTTAACGTGTTCCAGATCGCAGGTGCGCCGCGTTGGACCTTAACGCCGACACGTGTCTGAAGTTGTGCTGGTGTCACATTGTACTCGGGCCAAGTGCCGCCATCAGTTTCGAGGTTGGCAATCACGGGCTGCACCCGATCGATTGACTTCGCAAAAATCGCATCGTCAGTTTCAGCAGCTTCAAATTCGTTCCAGAGCGCACGAAAGGCGCTTGCTTGATCTGTCGGCAAAAGCCCAAAGATACGGTCGGCTGCCTTTTGTTCAATGACGTCTTGTTCTGCAGGGTCGTGATTGCCGTGAATCGGGTTGTCGCCGGCATCAATTTCCACAATATCGTGGATCAACAGCATTTTAATCACGCGATCAACTCTGATCGGCCGTACTGCGTGTTCGGCCATAACCATCGCATAAAGCGCGATGTGCCAGCTATGTTCTCCGGAATTTTCGCGGCGTGATCGGTCGCATAATGTAGTCGCACGGAGCGTTGATTTCAGCTTGTCCGCCTCGATCAAAAACGCGAGCTGCGCATCGATCCGATGGGACATTATCGCTTAACCCGTCGGGGCATGCCCACGGTTGGTTCTGTCGCTTGTACCTCAGGTTCTGCTTGCGGTTCTGGGGCCGGCGCTGCTTGTTTGGTAGCGGCGTCTTCTGCGATCTTTGCTTCTTCGCGTTCTTTGTCTTCGTCAGACAGACCTTGAAGGGGCGCAGCTTTGGGCGCTGGGGCGTCTTTATACCCATTGACGAGGCGCGAATCCAGCATTGCACGCGCCCGCTCCTCGGCGCGGCGTACCCGTACTGACGTTAGGTAGGTTTCTTGAAGCGTCTGCGATGACGCTCCAAGAATATCGCCAATAGCATCTACGATTGCGATGTCGCCCGATGCTTTTTGATCGGCCAAAGCCAAATCAGCAAGTTCATCGGCGACGCGTTGGACGTAGGATTCAGCCATTAGTTTTACCGTGTGTTTTCAGTGAGGCGACGACGAACGTATGTTTTTACAGTGTCAATCATCGGATCCATGTATGGATCTTCAAAGAAGTGACCTGCGCCATCCATTTCGTCATGCGTAACTGTAATGCCCTTTTGTTCGTGCAGCTTGTTCACGAGGCTCACGGTATCTGCAGGTGGTGCCACGCGGTCGTTTGATCCGTTGATGATCAAACCCGAGGACGGGCAGGGCGCAAGGAAGCTAAAGTCGTACATGTTCGCAGGTGGGCTGACCGAGATGAACCCAGTGATTTCAGGACGACGCATCAACAGCTGCATGCCGATCCATGCCCCGAACGAGAATCCAGCAACCCAGCAGTGCTTGGAGTTGTTGTTCATCGACTGGAGGTAATCGAGTGCAGATGCTGCATCAGAGAGTTCACCAACACCTTGGTCATATTCACCCTGAGAGCGGCCAACGCCACGGAAGTTAAACCGAAGAACAGTGAAACCCATGTTATAAAATGCATAGTGCAGATTATAGACCACCCGATTGTTCATCGTTCCGCCAAATTGCGGATGCGGATGCAAAACGATCGCAATCGGTGCATCGCGGTCTTTTTGCGGGTGGTAACGCCCTTCTAGGCGTCCTTCGGGTCCGGGAAAGATAACTTCGGGCATATTGATCCGTCGCTGCTGCGGTGCATGAGCATTGTTGACGAAAATGCTCGGGCACCTTAGAAAGATTCTAATCTGGGTGAAATCCCAAATTGTCTAGTCTCGGTGAAGTAATGACGCAACGCCGTGCCGTCAATAAAATTGCGCGCATGGATGGGGAAGAGCGATGAAATTAAGTACTAAAGGGCGTTATGCCATGGTTGCGCTGGCTGATTTGGCGCTTCAACCCGCTGATACGCTTGTCAACCTGACGGAAATATCCAAGCGGCAGGACATTTCTTTGCCATATCTTGAACAATTGTTCGTCAAGTTGCGTCGCGCAGGATTGGTGGAATCAGTACGTGGCCCGGGCGGTGGTTACCGGCTTGCAAAGCCTCCATCGGAAATGCGTGTGTCTGATATTTTAGGCGCAGTGGATGAGACCGTGTCGGCGATGCATAAGGGTGCTGGTGCATCTGGTGGCGCATCGGGATCGCGAGCGCAGTCACTTACCAACCGGTTGTGGGAGGGGTTGAGCGCACATGTTTATGTGTTTTTACACCAAGCGCGGCTTTCTGACGTTATTGGTAACGCCTTGGCTCCATGCCCGGCGGTTCCTGCGCTATTCGAAGTTGTTGATGAAGATTGAAGAAGGGGCGCTGCCCCCGGCCTGCGGCCTCCCCCGGAGTAGTTTTGGCAAGATGATGTGATGAGAATCTATCTGGATCATAACGCGACAACGCCTTTGCGGGCCGAAGCGCGCGCGGCGATGATTGCCGCGATGGATGTCGTCGGCAATCCGTCTTCGGTGCATGCTGAAGGGCGTGCTGCCAAGGCTGTGATCGAGAAAGCGCGTCTGCAGGTGGCCGAGGCTGTTGGGGCTTCGGGTGCTGATGTTGTCTTTACCTCTGGCGCGACAGAGGCGGCGGCACTTGCGTTGGCGGGGCGTGGATTGAAGGCGGCGCCGATTGAGCATGATGCTGTGCATGCTTGGATTGATCCGGTGTTGTCAGTCGTTGATGGTATCGTTCAGGTGGATGATCCTGCCCATTCGGTGTTGCAGCTTGCGAATTCGGAAACGGGTATCGTGCAAAATCTGCCTTCGGGCCTTGCTGTGAGCGACATCACACAAGGGTTTGGCAAGGTGTCATTTGCCTTTTCTTGGTCTGGCGTGCAGATGGTTTTTCTATCGGCGCATAAATTCGGCGGCCCGACTGGTGTCGGTGCATTGGTTTTTCCGGCGGGGACCGATGTGGTTGCCCAAATCAAAGGTGGCGGTCAAGAAATGGGCCGTCGTTCGGGTACTGAGAACGTCATTGCAATTGCTGGAATGGGCGCAGCAGTGACCGCCGCGCAGGCTGACCTTGCGGCCGGAAAGTGGGAACGGGTTGCGGAACTTAGAAATATTCTAGAAAAGGCCATTGAGGCTGACGAAAAGAACACTATTTTTGTCGGGAAAGATGCGAACAGATTACCCAACACCAGTTGTTTTACGACGCCGGGTTGGAAGGGTGAGACCCAAGTGATGGCGATGGATTTAGCTGGCTTTGCCGTATCGGCGGGCTCTGCTTGTTCGTCCGGCAAGGTCAAAGTGAGCCGCGTGTTGCGCGCGATTGGCCTTGACGATGATGCCGCTGCAAGTGCGCTGCGCGTGTCGCTTGGGGTTGAAACAACAGAAGACGAGGTCATGCGCTTTGTGCAGGCCTGGACGAAGAAACGGGCGCGGCTGCGAGCCGCATGAGAGGATAATAATATGTCTGCTATCAAAGACGTAGAGGTCAAAGAAGGCGTTGATCAGGAAACTGTCGATGCTGTCTCTAAGCTGTCGGGTACCTATAAATACGGTTGGAACACCGAGATCGAAATGGATTACGCCCCCAAAGGCGTGAACACTGATATCGTTCGCCTGATTTCTGGCAAGAACAATGAACCCGAGTGGATGACCGAGTGGCGCCTAGAAGCGTTTGCGCGTTGGGAAAAGATCGAAGAGCCCACATGGGCGATGGTTAGCTATCCTGACATCGATTTCCAAGACATCTATTACTATGCCCGTCCGAAAAGCATGGAAGAAAAACCTAAGTCTTTGGATGAGGTCGATCCCAAGCTGCTGGCGACCTACGAAAAACTGGGCATCCCCCTGAAGGAACAAATGATTCTTGCAGGCGTAGAAGGTGCTGAGAACATGCCAGCAGAGGGCCGTAAGGTCGCTGTTGATGCTGTTTTCGATTCCGTGTCTGTCGGCACAACATTCCAGAAAGAACTGGAAAAGGCTGGCGTGATCTTCTGTTCGATCTCAGAAGCTATCGAAAAGCACCCTGAGTTGGTCAAGAAGTACCTTGGTACAGTTGTTCCACCATCAGACAACTTTTACGCCACGCTGAACTCGGCTGTCTTCTCGGATGGGTCGTTTGTTTATGTACCGCCCGGCGTGCGCTGCCCGATGGAACTGTCCACTTACTTCCGTATTAACGCGGAAAACACGGGGCAGTTCGAACGTACACTGATCATCGCCGATAAAGGCAGTTACGTGTCATATTTGGAAGGCTGTACAGCCCCGAAACGCGACACAGCACAGCTGCACGCTGCCGTGGTTGAGATCATCATCGAAGAAGATGCCGAAGTGAAATATTCCACCGTTCAAAACTGGTATCCTGGTGATGAAAACGGGGTAGGCGGGATCTACAACTTTGTGACCAAACGTGCTGATTGCCGTGGTGATCGGGCTAAGATCATGTGGACTCAAGTTGAAACCGGGTCTGCGGTGACTTGGAAATACCCAAGCTGCATCCTGCGCGGCGACGATTCACAAGGTGAATTCTATTCCATCGCCATCGCGAACAACATGCAGCAGGCTGATACTGGCACCAAGATGGTGCATCTTGGCAAAAACACCAAATCTCGGATCGTGTCAAAGGGGATTTCAGCTGGTAAGGCGCAAAACACCTATCGTGGGCTTGTGTCGATGCACCCCAAAGCGAAGGATTCGCGCAACTATACTCAGTGCGACAGCCTTCTGATCGGTGACAAATGTGGCGCACACACAGTGCCATATATTGAGGTCAAAAATAACAGTAGCCGTGTCGAGCACGAAGCGACCACATCCAAGGTGGATGACGAGCAACTGTTCTATTGCCGCGCCCGTGGCATGGACGAAGAGGAAGCCGTCGCATTGGTCGTGAACGGCTTCTGTAAAGAAGTGCTTCAGGCGCTACCGATGGAATTTGCGATGGAAGCACAGGCTTTGGTTGCGATTTCTTTGGAAGGGTCTGTCGGCTGATGCGTTTGGGCGCAACATATCTTTGCGCCCGCCGCGCAACTGCCCCTGAGAGGCCCCGTTATTGCCGTAGTTTGTTGCGATCTTGCGCACAGCAACAACGAAGAGGCTGCCGACATGGCGAATATGGGGCAAGAGGATTTCGATGCGCGGGTCAAACGTATCAAGAACCCGCGCAACAATTCGTATTACGATCCCGATTTGCAGATGCATATTCCCAAAAAGCTGACGCGAGCAAAAATCGTCAAACCACCATCGAAAAGCAGTCAGGCGATGTCTGCTATACTGGTGTCGATGGTTATCGGCGGTGCCGCGATGTTTTGCGCGCAGGTCGTGCGCGTACGTTATCTGGGAATGACCGGGGGCAATTCGGCCGTCACATTTTCCGATCTTCTGATCGGTCTGTGGATGGTTCTGTTGTTTTCCGCACTGATGAAACGCCGACAGTTTCTTGGTCGGTTTGGGCAGGTGGTAGGGCTTTGTCTCATGCTGGTCACAGGGCACAATTTGGTATGGAAATGGCCGGATCTGATGGGCAAAATTTACACGCCAGAGTACGTGGCCGAGATCAAGTCGACGACCACAGCCGGATCAATCCTGTTTCAGGGCAACGTCTTTTCGTTCTAACGCAGGCGTCACAACCATTAGCATCATACGTTAGCCTGTCCGTGACTAAGCGGGCAGCCGTTTGTGGTGCGTCATCCAATAGTTTTCACTCATTCTCAGCGCGGTCTAGGCAGCGCTGTCAAACCCCATATGCACTGCAGGGTGCTGATATGTCGAAGGAAGAAAAATGCTAGAAATCAAAGGCCTGAAGGTCAAACTTGAAGATGAAGATAAGCAAATCCTTAAGGGGTTGGACCTGACCGTTGAAACCGGCAAGGTTCACGCGATTATGGGGCCAAACGGGTCCGGTAAATCGACCCTGTCTTATGTGTTGTCTGGCAAAGACGGCTATGAGGTCACGGATGGTTCTGCAGAGCTGGAAGGTGAAGATCTGCTGGATATGGAGCCAGAAGAGCGTGCTGCGGCTGGACTTTTCCTTGCATTCCAATACCCTGTCGAAATTCCCGGCGTTGGCAACATGACTTTCCTGCGTACAGCGGTAAACGCACAGCGCAAAGCGCGCGGTGAAGAAGAGCTAAGCGCTGGTGACTTCCTGAAGGAAGTACGTGCGAAGGCGAAAGACCTGAAAATCGACGCGGATATGTTGAAACGTCCGGTTAACGTTGGTTTCTCTGGCGGTGAGAAAAAGCGGAACGAGATTCTGCAGATGGCGATGTTGTCACCTAAGATGTGCATCTTGGATGAGACGGACTCTGGTCTTGACGTCGATGCGATGAAACTGGTTGCAGATGGTGTTAATGCGCTGCGTTCAGAAGGGCGTTCGTTCCTTGTGATCACCCACTACCAGCGTCTACTGGACCACATTAAGCCAGATGTCGTTCACATCATGGCCGACGGTCGTATCGTGAAAACGGGTGGACCAGAGCTTGCTTTGGAAGTCGAAAACAACGGTTATTCTGACATTTTGGCAGAGGTGTCCTAATGGCCCTAGCTAAACTGAAATCTGATGCGACAGAGGCGCGTCTGGTTGGCGTGACCCTGCCAGAGGGTGCTGCATGGTCGAACGCGGCACGTGCTGATGCGTTGGCACGCGTGCGCCAAATGGGCCTGCCCACAAAGCGCGACGAATATTGGAAATACACCAACCCGTCCGAGCTGACCGCAGCTGAAGCGCCAAAAGCAGCTGTTTTCGACGCTGGTGAAGTGCCATTGTTCGACGCTGTTGATCGTTTAAAAATCGTCTTTGTCGACGGTGTTTTTGATACTGATGCCTCTGACGAATTGACAGGCGAGGGTGTTGAGATTGAACGCCTTGCTGATGCGATGGCAGCAGACATTCACTGGGCAAAAGAGCTGTACGGTGTTTTGGAAACCCGTGGTCAGACACCTGTTGAGCGTCCTTTGGCGGCGCTGAATACAGCGCTTGCAACCGACGGTGTGGTGATCCGGGCAACTGGCAAAGTCGCCAAGCCAATTCACCTTGTCTACCTCCATAAGGACGAGACATCAGATGCCGTGCTGCACAACTTGGTTAAAGTAGAGACGGGTGCCGAAGTGACACTGCTTGAAAACGGTCCTGCCGCGGCGCGTTTTTCTGGCTGTCTTGAGGTCGAAGTTGCCGACGGCGGTTCATTCCACCACGTGCGCGCGCAAGGTCGTGATCATGAACGTCGCACGGTAACTCATTGTTTTGCAAGGGTTGGCGCGGAATCTTCGTTCAAGTCATTTACGCTGACCGTTAACGGTGTGATGACGCGCAACGAATGCGTTCTTGAGATTATCGGCGACGATGCGATTGCACATGTCGCGGGCGTCTGTGTCGGTGATGGCAATGATTTCCACCACGATGATACCGTCTTCATCACACATGATGCATTGAACGGCGAAAGCCGTCAGGTGTTCAAGAAAGTGCTGCGCAATGGTGCGACAGGCGTTTTCCAAGGGAAAATTCTTGTGAAAGAAGGTGCGCAGAAGACTGACGGTTATCAGATCAGCCAATCGCTTTTGTTGGATGATGATGCACAGTTCTTGGCTAAGCCCGAGCTGGAAATCTATGCGGATGACGTGGCTTGTTCACACGGGTCAACATCGGGTGCGATTGATGAAACAGCCCTGTTTTATCTGCGTTCTCGTGGTGTTCCGCAGTACGACGCGCGGAACCTTCTGACGCTTTCGTTTATGGCCGAGGCTTTGGACGAAATCGCTGACCCTTCGCTGGCCGAAGAACTTCGTGACCGGCTCGAGGGCTGGCTGGCACGGCGTAGCTGATGGCACTGACCGCCGATATCGTCCGGACATGGCGCGCACCGCGCGCTGTGATCCGCGATTTATTGGATCAGGGGCGGCGCGAAGATCGCGCCGTCGCCTTTGTTATGATCGCATGTTTTCTGATCTTCGTGGCGCAATGGCCGCGTCTGTCACGTATCGCGAATGGCTACGAGCCATCGCCGTGGCCGCCAGAGATCAATTTTGAAGGCATGATGACTTACACGTTCTATGCTGTCGTCATCATGCTGCCGCTTGCGCTTTATGGCATGGCTGCGGTTGCGCATTTGATCGCCAAGGCATTTCGAGGGCAGGGCAGCTGGTACTCGGCGCGGCTGTCGTTCTTTTGGGCTTTGCTTACGACGACTCCGCTGTTGCTTTTGCATGGCCTCGTGCGTGGTTTTATCGGGCCGGGAACCCAGTCTATCTTGGTTGGCACGGTATGGGCATTAGCGTTCGCCTATATCTGGATCCAATGCATGATCGCATCGGAACGCGGGCAATGAACCTGACTTTACAAGGTTGGTTGCGCGCTGTGGCAATGACGCTGAACACACCTGAAGAAGCCGCAGAGCGTGTACTGGAAAACCATTATGCGCGGCCCGTTTTGGTGCAGGCGGCAATTGTGGTTTCAATCGCCAATGTTATGCTCCTTGCTGTTGCGTCGATGATGACACCTGCAACTGCCCAAGCTAACGCATTGCAGGTCACGCCGTTCACGCTTGGGCTGTTGATCACGGGTAGCATGCTTATTTTGGCTTCAGCGATTTCGCGGGCAGGAAAGATGTTGGGCGGAACAGGCAGTTTCGACGGGGCACTGACCATCGTCGTGTGGTTGCAGGCGGTCGGTCTGACATTTGATGTTGCACAAATCCTTGTCATGCTGGTCAGCCCGTTTTTGGCGGTGCTTGTTGGTATTGGTGCACTGATGGTTCTTTTGTGGTGCATGGTTCATTTTGTCAAAGTGCTGCACGGGTTTGACACGCTCGGCACAGCCGGAGCCGCATTCTTTATCGCCATGATTGGCACAATTTTCGCAGTAGTCATTTTGATGGCTCTGCTTGGCATTGCCCCCTCAGGAGAAGCGACATGAGCTTTGACGTACAAAAAATCCGCGCGGATTTTCCTATTCTGTCACGCGAGGTAAACGGCAAGCCGTTGATCTATCTGGATAGCGGTGCGTCGGCGCAAAAGCCGCAGGTGGTTATTGATGCTATTACGCGCGGCTATGCCGAAGAATATGCAAACGTGCATCGCGGGCTTCATTTCCTAAGTAATCTTGCAACCGATAAATACGAAGCCGTCCGTGGCACTGTTGCCAAGTTCCTGAATGCGCCGTCTGAAGATGACATTATCTTTAATTCGGGCACCACAGAAGGCATCAATATGGTTGCCTATTCATGGGCAATGCCGCGGTTGAAAGCAGGTGATGAAATTGTTCTTTCGATCATGGAGCACCATGCCAATATCGTCCCATGGCATTTTCTGAGGGAACGACAGGGTGTTGTGATCAAATGGGTCGATGTTGATGCTGACGGCGATCTCGATCCGCAAAAAGTGATCGATGCTATCGGCCCAAAAACAAAACTTGTTGCCGTCACACATATGTCCAACGTGCTGGGGACTGTTGTCGACGTAAAAGCTATCACAACGGGTGCACATGAAAAAGGTGTGCCTGTTTTGATCGACGGGTCACAAGCCGCGGTACATATGCCAGTGGATGTCGCTGATATAGGATGCGATTTCTACGCGATCACAGGTCATAAACTTTATGGTCCGTCCGGTTCTGGTGCGATTTATGTCGCGCCAGATCGTATGAAAGAAATGCAGCCCTTTATGGGTGGCGGGGATATGATCCGCGAGGTTTCACGCGATGCGGTGACCTATAATGACCCCCCAATGATGTTTGAGGCTGGAACGCCCGGCATTGTCCAGACGATTGGCATGGGCGTTGCAATTGAATATATGATGAGCATCGGCATGGACAATATTGCAGCCTACGAAAGCGAGCTTTGTCGTTATACGCGTGAACGGCTTGACGGGTTGAACTGGCTGAATGTGCAGGGGAAATCCGTGACCAAAGGTGCAATTTTTTCCTTTACGCTCGATGGCGCTGCCCATGCGCATGATATTTCCACAGTGCTGGATAAAAAAGGTGTCGCTGTGCGGGCAGGGACCCACTGTGCCATGCCGCTAATGGAACATATGGGCGTGGGCGCGACTTGCCGTGCATCATTTGCGATGTACAACACTAAAGCCGACGTCGACGCACTTATCGACGCGCTTGAGCTGTGCCATGATCTATTTGCATGAATTTTGGCCAGTATATCCCTGGTAGTGAGCCCAAGATCGCATAAAAAGGGGCATTCCGGTCAGTATAAATGTTCTTGCCGTTCCGCACATTAACTTTGTTTTACCGTCCTTTGGATGCGAAGTGCGCAATGCCTTGATTTGACCATTGCAGCAAGCGAAGCAGAATGTTAGTGCACGCTCAAGCACCCGTAGCTCAGCTGGATAGAGCGCTGCCCTCCGAAGGCAGAGGCCAGAGGTTCGAATCCTCTCGGGTGCACCAATATTTTCAATCAGTTACGCAAAGTGTATCAGAATCTATTTCTGATGAGTTCCGGATATTATCCGGATTCGACCCACTTTTATGGAGCTATTCGCGAAGTCAGAGTAATTTGGTGGCACAGATTTTTTCACCCGGAAAAAAAGAAAAAACCGCCGTTCGGGCTGGCACCCACAACGACGGTATTCAAAGTTTTCCTACACTAACTCCCTACCATGATCAGGTTGCAGCTTCAATGCGTATTGGAGCTGACGGATGAGTAATCTCAATCCTTATGATTCAATCAAGCCAGATAGCTACCGTTTCGCAACCTACATCGACGTTCTCAGATCTAAATGGATCGAAGCAGGGGTGCGTCCACAACGCATTAACGGTGCTTTGGCCTTTCTGCGTGAACTTGAACGCCTGAGGCTCTGCTTCTCAAAGAGCATAGACGCCGCTTTCGTTAGTAAGAAGGTCTCAAACTCCTATCTTGCGAAGATGATGGGATACAAGACCTGCCGCCAAGTGCAAAAACTTCGCCAATGGCTCGAAGAACAAGGTGTCCTTGTTGTGAGGCAGAAAAAAAGTTAATGGCATTTATCAATGCGTGGAACAGCTACATCTTTGCGGACTTCAAGATGTGGTTCATCCAGAGCTTTCAACAGCCGGATTGTAAAACTGGACACCTTAAAAGAGATAGTGATTATAAATCACTATATGGGTTTAAACCCAAATCTAGAATCTGTTTTCCGAAAGAAAATTTGACCACCTGGGCCCATTCAACTCGGTTTTGGAGATTGCTTGCATTGGAGGTCACCAATAATCCACCGTGTCTGTCTACGCTTTCCGAACGGTTCAGATTTAACTTGAGAAAACACCAAGTTCCTCTTGATGATCCAAGCATAATCAGGCGTTGGAAAAGCTTTGTGAAGCGAGCTGTCGAGTTTCAAGCCAGAACCGTGGAGGTGGTGTAATGTAGGGTTATTACTACAGAGCAAGGTTACGCATGTGGCTACGCGACATGCACCTTGGAAGGGAAAGGGCAGGCGCTTTCCTCTTCACCCCAAACCCGGTGGGCAAACGTGCCGGAGGTCGCTATCATGGATAAACGTCGACACTCGAAACCCACTAAACGTCAGCTTGTCTTGCGTGTCAGATGCAGCGAGGAGGAGCGCGAGATCCGTATTCTCAAGGAGGAGAGGGAGATCTTAGAAAAGGCCACCTATTACCCGGCAGGCGATTACGCAGTAATCTGCCGAGAGGGCAGTTCTTCGCGGGCCTAAAGCAATGAGATTTAGGTTTATCGAAGAACACAGGTCCGACTTTCCGACGAACCGGCTTTGCAATGTTGTTGGCGTCAGCGCACGCGGTCTGCGTGCTTTCCGAAGCCGCTCGGCCAGCCGCAGACAGCGATCCGATCTGGTTACGCTGGCATATATCAAAGAACAATCGCGCCTCAGCTTGGGCAGTTATGGCCGTCCACGAATGACCGAAGAGTTGAAGGAGATCGGTATGAACGTGGGCCACCGTCGTGTTGGCAGGTTGATGCGTCAGAACGGCATATCTGTTGTGAGAACACGCCAACACAAGGTCACTACAGACAGTAATCATAAGTTCAATATTGCGCCAAACTTGCTGGATCGCGACTTTGCGGCTGACCAACCTAATCAGAAATGGGCCGGTGACATCAGCTACGTTTGGACGCGTGAGGGGGGGCTCTATCTTGCGGTGATCCTGGACCTGCACTCACGCCGCGTCATTGGCTGGGCGGTCAGCAATCGTATGAAGCGTGACTTGGCGATCCATGCGTTGAAGATGGCCATCGCGTTCCGACAACCGCCGAAAGGTTGCATTCATCACACAGATCGTGGGTCGCAATACTGTTCCCACGACTACCAAAAGATCCTGCGCCAGCACGGGTGCAAGGTGTCGATGTCTGGGAAGGGCAATTGCTATGAGTTTAAGCTGGTTCGCGCTCGCGAATTGAATGATCTGGGGGACCATTCAAAGGCGCAAAACGCCGCTGTCGAGACGTTCTTCAAAACCATCAAAGCTGAACTGATCTGGCGGCATCCTTGGGAGACACGACGCAAGGCTGAGATGGCGATCTTCGAATACATAAACGGCTTCCACAATCCGCGCCGCCGACACTCAGTATTAGGCTGGAAAAGCCCGGTCGCTTTCGAAAGAAAGGTGGCTTAAACGAGCACGTGGAGCGGCACGAAACCGTGACACGTCCATATGAGTTTGAGTAGTCAGAAATCTACATTTTCAGAGTTTGTTACCTTCAAAACGGGATTTCGTCATCCATATCGCTACCGCCGCCTGCAGGCGCACCGCCGCCACCGCCTTGGCCGCCACCATAGCCACCTTCGTTTCCGCCGTAGCCACCACCGCTACCGCCGCCATAACCGCCGCCGCTTTGACCGCCACCGTAGTTGCCGCCACCGCCTTGGCCGCCGCCTTCGCCGCGTCCGTCAAGCATGGTTAGGGTGCCGTCGAAACCTTGCAGGACGACTTCGGTTGAATAACGGTCAGCGCCAGACTGATCCTGCCATTTGCGCGTCTGCAATTTGCCTTCGACGTAAACTTTGGAGCCCTTGCGCAGGAACTGTTCAGCGATGCGCACCAGACCTTCTTGGAAGATCGCAACAGAGTGCCACTCTGTTTTCTCACGGCGTTCGCCTGTGTTTTTATCTTTCCATGTCTCAGACGTAGCGATGCGCAGGTTGCACACTTTGCCGCCGTTCTGAAAGTTGCGGACTTCAGGGTCGGCACCCAGATTGCCGATGAGAATAACTTTGTTCACTGATCCGGCCATAGCGGTATCTCCCACGATTCTTGTTTGCGCTTTTGTGACAGACTGGGGATGCCGCAACAAGGTTATCGAATGGTTACATTGCAAGCCTTGGCGGATTAATTAAAAATACTTACATTAGGACCAACAGATTTAAAGCGGTATAGGATCGTGCGGATGAAGACACCGATTGTTGGGGCCGTTTTTCTTTTGGTTGCTTGCCCACTGTGGGCGCAGGAACAAGTATCGACAATGAACCGGACGCGATTGCTTCAAAGTCAAACGTCCGTTTTAGATAACCGTGCTGCAACACAATATTCAAATTCCGAAAGGCTATTACCGCCAAGTGCAGAGGGCGTCGCGTTTGTCGCGCCTTATAACGGATCGTATCAAGGGCCTTATCTTGCCATGGCGCGCGCTGCTGCTGCGCGACACAATATACCTGCCGATTTATTTTTGCGGCTTGTTCAGCAAGAAAGCGGTTGGAACGCAAATGCGATTTCCGTCAAAGGCGCGTTAGGATTGGCCCAGCTCATGCCGCAGACGGCGGCAGTTCTGGGGGTGAATCCGGGTGATCCAGCCCAAAACCTGAATGGTGGCGCGCGTTATCTACGTCAGCAATACGAAAAGTTTGGCGATTGGCGGCTTGCACTGGCAGCGTATAACGCTGGACCGGGGGCGGTTGACCGCTATCGCGATGTGCCACCCTATGCAGAAACCCAGAACTACGTTCGGGTTATCTGGGGGCGTTGATCCGCTAAAATCACAAAGCCTTGCGGAAGTGTGTTGGTGTTTCACCTGTTCGGTCTTTGAATGTGCGCGTGAAATAGGCCGCAGACTGAAACCCAAGCCGATCGGCGATGTCTTGCACTGAACTCCGGGTTTCGCTTAGCAAAATGCATGCTTCGAAATGAATGCGCTCATTTAATAATTTTAGCGCTGATCGGTTGCAGGTTTGCTGACAGCATCGTGTCAAATGGGTCGGTGTGACACGCAAGTCTGCGGCATAATCTGCGACAGTCCGATCTGACCTAAAATCATGTGCAATAAGGGCAGTGTAGCGTGCGACGAGTTTCGCAGAGGCTGAATTGCGTCGTACGTCGCTGCTCGTGTCATGATGGTTGTTCAATTGGCGTTCAACAAAAATGCTGAGTAGTATCCGGTGGCAATTCACGGCGCGTGGATCACCGCTTGGGAGTAGTTCGCGTTCAATGGCTTCGAACAGAGCTTGGAGCTCTTTTTGAGGCCCGACATCACGCAACCTTAGATGAAAAGGAGAGGTCGGCATGCCGCCATCATCAGGTAAAGACATGATTTGCGCAAAGACCGTCGGCCCGACTTCCATACCGTACATTGTGTGCGGTGGGATATAGATCAGGTTATTTGGTCCGTACCCGTTTGTTAGGCCCGCAACCGTAATGCGGCCTTGTCCCTTAGTAATGTGAATGAGCCGCGGGGTTGCATGGCTTCGCATGGCCTCTGTGCGCCAGCGTCCATTCATTCCGTAGTGCTTCATAGGCGCGAGTGTGAGCGCCGCTTTCACTTCCGACATCATAGTCATCAACGTTGTCCCAATGTTGACTGTTTCAATCAGTTTGAAGGAAAATTGTTTTAAATCAACGCGCCTGTCATTTCGCAAATTTCACTGTTGCGGATATGTCGGCTTTATCAATCTGAAGTTGCAGCCAGTTCTTGTGACGTGAACGAAACCACGTTCTTTGGCGTTTTGCGTACTGTCTGGAACCAATGATCGCGGCGTCTCGTGCTTCGGAAATTGTTAGTTCACCGTTCAGATGGGCGATAAGTTCTGGGGCGCCTATCGCTTTGGAAGACGCATGCGCCGGATTCCACGTATCAAGCATGGCACGTGCCTCGTTAATGGCTCCTTGATCAAGCATTTGGTCAAACCGGCGCGTGATCCGATCGTTTAGCCAATCTGTGTCGGCGTTTAGATTGATGCAGGCAGCTTGGTCAAAATTAAGCAGCGGCGGAGGCGTGTTGTCTTGCCACGTTGCCAGCGGACGCCCGGTTGCTTTTAAAACTTCCCATGCGCGTTGGACGCGCATCCGATTATTCAGATCAATGCGTTGCGCTGTTGCCGCGTCAAGTTCGTCGACAAGTATATCAAGCGGTAGCTCATTTGCCTGCATTCTGACTGATGTTGGCGTCGCAGGGATCTCTGCCAAGCCATTGAGTAGTGCGTTAAAGTTTAATCCCGTACCGCCGACGATGATTGGGCGTTGTTCGCCATGAATTAATGGGGTCACGTCGCGTAGCCAATGACCGACGGAATACGCTGCATCAAATGGAATATGGCCGTATAAGGCATGGTCTGCCAATGATAGATCGTCATCGTCAGGGCGGGCTGTAATAATTCGCCAGCCGTCGAAAACCTGCAATGCGTCAGCGTTGACGATCACACCGCCTTGGCTTTGTGCGATATGCAGCGCAAGCGCAGATTTGCCAGAGGCCGTCGGCCCAGCAATAAGGACGGGCTGGTTGGGGTGAATAGTGATCATAACTCTATTTGCGCAGCTTCGTGTTTTGTCGGCAAGGTGCCATTGAATTCGGTGTCGTTTTGCGACATTTTGCCCGGCAGAACAACATAGAGCCGGGGGCCGCCATGAGTGACACTGAGAAGACAGCGTATAAGCGCGTAATGCTTAAGATCTCGGGTGAGGCGCTGATGGGCGATACCACCTTTGGTTTGCATCCCCCAACAGTGCAGCGCATCGCTAAAGAAGTGAAATCCGTCCACGATATGGGCGTTGAAATTTGCATGGTCATTGGTGGCGGTAATATCTTCCGCGGCCTTCAAGGGTCAGCGCAGGGGATGGAGCGGACCACCGCAGATTATATGGGGATGCTCGCGACCGTGATGAATGCGCTTGCTATGCAGTCTGCACTTGAAGAGTTGGGCATTCACACCCGCGTTATTTCCGCGATTACGATGAACGAGGTGGCTGAGCCCTATATTCGCCGCCGTGCCGTGCGTCACTTGGAAAAGAAACGGGTTTGCATTTTTGCTGCGGGCACCGGAAACCCTTATTTCACGACTGACACAGCCGCGACATTGCGTGCAAATGAAATGGCGTGTGAGGCGATCTTTAAGGGCACAAAGGTTGATGGTGTTTATGACAAAGACCCCGCGAAACATGACGATGCTGTGCGGTATGATGACGTGACATATGATGAAGTACTGCAAAAGCATCTTGGTGTGATGGATGCCAGTGCAATTGCTTTGGCCCGCGATAATGCGCTGCCAATTATCGTGTTTTCCTTAGACGAACCCGGCGGGTTCCGCGGGATTTTGGCGGGAACGGGAACCCATACTATCGTTCACGAGTAACGTATTGAGTAAGGTTGGTAACTGTTGCGCTGTAGTGTGGTCTGCACAAACGCTGCACATTTGCTAACCTATACAATCAGCACTGTTTCCCGTAAAACGATCAAAAGTCGGGCAATGCCCGCCAAGAAAGAGCAGTAAAAGATGTCAGAAGATTTTGAACTAGATACCGATGATTTGGCCCGCCGTATGGATGGTGCAATTGCGAACCTGCGGACAGAGCTTGCGTCACTTCGGACAGGGCGCGCGTCTGGTTCGATGCTCGAGCCGGTTATGGTTGATGCCTATGGGTCAATGACGCCTGTGAACCAAGTCGGCACAGTCAACGTACCAGAGCCACGCATGGTGACGATCAATGTGTGGGATAAAGGGCTTGTCGGTAAAGTTGAAAAGGCCATTCGTGAAAGTGGTCTAGGTATTAATCCGCAATTGAATGGTACAATCATCATGTTGCCGATCCCGGAGCTGAACGAAGAACGTCGCCGCGATTTGACCAAGGTCGCCGGTAACTATGCTGAAAGCGCGCGTGTTTCTATCCGTAACCTACGCCGCGACGGTATGGATCAGATCAAGAAAGCTAAAAACGATGGCATGTCAGAAGATGACCAGAAATTCTGGGAATCTGAAGTGCAAAGCCTAACCGATGATCACATCAAAAAAGTTGATGAAACGCTTGAGACCAAGCAAGAAGAGATCATGCAAGTTTAAGATTAACCAAGCGATGGTCGCTGCGTAGTGGGAAAGCCAGAATGCCTAAGGATCAAGACGACCCAAAGACAGGCCCTGACCATGTTGCGATTATCATGGATGGCAATGGACGGTGGGCACAGCAACGCGGTCGCCCACGTCTTTTTGGCCATCATGCCGGGGCGCGCCGCGTTCGCGAAATTGTCGCGGCATGCCCTGAGCAAGGCGTTAAATACCTGACGATTTTTGCATTTTCGACAGAAAACTGGAAACGAACACAGTCCGAAGTGTCTGGTTTGATGACCTTGTTTCGCAAGTACATCGAACGCGAAGCCAAGGCGCTACTTGCAAACGGCGTGCGCGTCCGATTTATCGGTGACCGCATCAGGCTTGATGATAAGCTTGTTCGGTTGATGGATGATCTAGAACTGCTTACCGCTGATAATGATTTGGTGCATCTGACCGTTGCGATCAATTATGGTGGTCGCGACGAAGTAACTCGCGCAGCACAACGTTTGGCGTTTGAAGTAGAGCAGGGGCGTTTGTCGTACAAAGACGTTGATGCCGAAACATTGTCAGGCTTTCTCGATACCCATGTGCTGCCCGATCCGGATTTAGTCATTCGAACCAGCGGCGAAGCACGCATTTCCAACTTTTTGCTATGGCAGTCGGCCTATTCTGAATACGAATTCATCGATACGCTTTGGCCTGACTTTACAGCAGACATATTCGCGAACGTGCTTGCCAGTTACGGCAGCCGTGAACGGCGGTATGGTGGAGTAATTGCTTAATATGACGACCTCTAAATCTTCGAATTGGGATGATCTGACCGTTCGGATCATGTCCAGTGTGGCGATGACCATTATTGGTGCTGCTGGTATCATTATGGGCGGTGTTTGGTTTCAAATGCTGGCTGTTTTTGTGACTGCAGTCATGGTTTGGGAGCTGTGGATGATGATCTGCGGTGATGAACCCACAAAGGGTATGCTTTTGGCCGCGCTCGTTGCATCTGTTTTGTCTGGCCAAATTGCTGACGGCACCTTGTTAGGTTTGCTGTTGTTTTTTGTTGTGCCTGTGATTGGTGTCACGCAGCTAAAAAACGAACGCGTGACGTTCTTTGTTTTCGCACTCGGAATACAAATTGCGGGTTGGGGGCTTGTTCATTTTCGGATGGATTACGGCTTTGTCTGGCTACTTTGGTTAATGCTTGTCGTGATCATCACGGATGTGTTCGGCTATTTCGCGGGGCGGAGTTTTGGTGGTCCAAAGTTTTGGCCGAAAATCAGCCCTAAAAAAACATGGAGCGGCACAATAGCAGGTTGGATTGGCGCAGCGCTTGTTGGATTTGTCTTTACCTTATTCACGAACGCAGGACCTTGGATCATTGTGATTTCAATGGTGCTTAGCTTTGCTGGACAGATGGGCGACATTGCTGAAAGTGCCCTCAAACGTCGCATGGGTGTCAAAGACAGTTCAACCTTGATCCCTGGGCATGGCGGGCTGTTCGATCGCTTTGATGCGCTTTTGGGGGCGGCTTTGTTTATGTTGCTAGTCGCGACTGTATTTAATGTTCCAGGAGTAGCCTTTTGAGGCAAATCACGCTGTTCGGCGCGACAGGTTCGGTTGGCCAAAGTGCTATTGACCTGATTGAGCGCGATCTTGATAACTATGATGTTGTCGCCTTAACGGGTGGGCGCAATATTTCTAAGTTGGCAGATGATGCAAAGCGTCTTGGCGCTGATCTGGCTGTAACGTGCTATGATGAATGCTATGCTGAGCTAAAGGATCTCCTTTCAGGCACAGGTATCGAAGTTGCATCAGGTGATGCCGCAATAGCTGATGCAGCAGCGCGTCCTGTCGATTGGGCGCTCTCAGCGATTGTTGGCTCTGCCGGATTAGTACCAGGGCTTGAGGCGTTGGCACATGGTACAACGCTTGCGCTTGCAAATAAGGAATCTTTGGTGACGGCGGGGCCGTTGTTGCTTGGCCGGGCAAAGGCACATGGCGCAACTATTTTGCCGGTGGATAGTGAACACTCTGCTGTATTTCAAGCGCTTGTCGGTGAACATATGGCCGCGGTAGAGCGCGTCATTATCACGGCCAGCGGTGGCGCATTTCGGGATTGGCCGCTAGAAAATCTGGCGACCGCGACATTGGCGCAGGCCTCTAGCCATCCGAATTGGGATATGGGGCAGCGGATCACAATTGATAGCGCATCCATGTTTAATAAGGCGATGGAGCTTATTGAAACAAAAGAGTTCTTTGGCATAGGTCACGAAATGATTGAGGTGCTTGTGCACCGCGAAAGCACAATTCACGCGATGGTGGGTTTCAATGATGGGGCGCTGATGGCACATGTCGGGCCGCCGGATATGCGTCATGCGATTGGGTATGCGTTGCATTGGCCCGAACGTCGCGCGCTCCCGGTTGAACGGCTTGATTTTGCGAAAATAGGCAAGCTCACATTCGAAGCCCCAGATACCCAGCGGTATCCGGCGCTCGATTTGGCGCATCAAGTTATGGAAACTGGAGGGCTGTCTGGAGCGGTATTTAACGCCGCAAAGGAACGTGCGCTTGATGGGTTCATTGATGGGCAAATCGGGTTTTTAGACATGGCAAACGTAGTTGCGGAGACCTTAAACAAAATGTCATCGGATCAGGCAATCACTACGGGTGCCATTACGCTTGATAATGTCTTAGAGACAGACAAACTGGCGCGTATTCATGCGGCCGAAGCCATTGCAAAGCTAGGATGAGATTTTGGATTTAGTTAACCAGATTGTGCCGATGTTTGGTAACGCGGCATTTGCAATTGTTGCTTTTGTTGTCGCGCTGTCGGTGATCGTAACAGTTCACGAATATGGGCATTACATTGTCGGTCGTTGGGGCGGAATCCACGCTGAGGTGTTTTCTTTGGGCTTTGGTCCGCGTTTATTCAGTTGGGTCGACAAGCACGGCACACGGTGGCAAGTCGCGGCGCTGCCTCTTGGCGGGTATGTGAAATTCTTGGGCGATACGAATGCGGCGAGTGTTGGATCCGACGATGTCGCGCCTGAAATCGACCCAAGGCGCACAATGCTGGGTGCGCCGCTTTGGGCGCGTACCGCGACGGTTGCAGCTGGCCCTGTTTTTAACTTCATTCTTGCGATACTGGTGTTTGCCGGGTCTGCGATGGTGCAAGGACAAGCAGTTGAGCCACTGACATACAGTGACGCCAAGGCATTACCGCCTAGTTATGAGAACAATCTTGAACAAGGTGATGTACTTATTGCGATTGAGGGCGTGAAGTTCGACGACCCGACACGTACTGAAAGCATGATTGATCTGATCCCAAACGAGCAACAGCTCGATTATACGATTATCCGTGATGGCGAAGAGATGCTCGTGAATGGGCCGTTCCTTATGCCTGCGATGGTGGGGCAGGTCACGCCACGATCAGCGGCCGACGAGGCGGGGTTGATTAAAGACGACGTGATTACTGCTATCGATGGATCGCCTGTATTTTCATTCAAGCAACTTCAGCAACGTGTTTTTGCTGCAGCAGGGACGCCAGTCACCTTAGACTTATGGAACGCGGGCACCACGCGCGAGGTGACGTTAACGGCGCGTCGCACTGACACACCCAAGGCCGAAGGTGGGTTTGAAACCAGATATTTGATCGGTGTGACGGGCAAATTTTTCTTTGAGCCTTTGACCGAGAACATAAGCCCATGGGCAGCGTTGAAATATGGTGCAAACGGTGTTTGGCTATCCACAACAACGACGCTTTCCGCGATCAAGCACATGTTTTTGGGCAACATTTCTACTTGTAGCCTGTCTGGGCCGGTTGGCATTGCCGAAACAAGCGCATCTATGGCACGCAAAGGGCCGCAAAGCTTTATCTGGTTGATCGGTGCGTTGTCAGCCGCTGTCGGACTCATGAATTTGCTGCCGATCCCGGTTCTGGATGGCGGTCATTTGGTTCTGTATGCCTATGAAGCCGTCGCACGGCGCAAGCCTAATGATAAGGCGATCAAAGTGTTCATGTTCATCGGTCTTGCATTTATTTTGACTATGATCCCATTCACGATCCTGAACGATACCGTGTTGTGCCCTTAAGGCGGGGTTTGGCCGTTTGTCATTTTGACATTGGGCCTTAATCCGGCTAGTTCCGTAAGTAACTGGATATTAAAAACAGGCGAGCAAAATGCATAAAAATTGGGGGCGCGTTATTGCGCAGGGCGGGGCGACATTTCGCCAGATAAGTATCGGTGCGGTTGTCGCGGTTCTTGCGGCTGGGGCTGTGTCCGCGCAGGGCTTTGTTTTCAATAACGTATCCATCGAAGGCAACCAGCGTGTCGCGGATGGGACCATCCTTACGTATGCAGGTATTTCGCAAGGTGAATCGTTAAGTACTGGCGCATTAAATGATGCGGCGCAGAAAATCCGTGCGTCAGGGCTGTTTGAAACCGTCGAAGTCGTTCCAAGCGGGTCAACGTTGACGATCCGTGTTACGGAATACCCAACTATCAACCGTATCAACATTGAAGGTAACGCACGCCTTCGCGATAGCGAGTTGCTGCAAATCGTCCAGTCCGAGAGCCGCCGGGTTTATAACCCGACGCAGGCCGAAGCAGACACCGCCGCAATTACCCAAGCATACGCGCAGCAGGGTCGTATTAACGCTACCGTAACACCAAGCATTATCCCTCTTTCAGATAACCGCGTTGATCTGGTCTTTGTCGTGACTGAATCCGCCGTGACCGAGATTGAGCGGATATCGTTTCTCGGTAATCGTACCTATTCTGAATCGCGTCTTCAGCGGGTGCTGGATACGAAACAAGCCGGCCCGTTGCGCGCATTAATCCGCCGCGACACATATTCACCTGACCGCGTCGCTGCTGACCGCGAGCTTCTTACTGATTTTTACCATTCGCGCGGATACCCAGATTTCGTTGTTCAGAACGTCGATGTTGCACTTACACGCGAGCGTGATGCGTATCTGGTGACCTACAACCTGCGTGAAGGGCAAAAGTTCGAATTTGGCTCGGTAACGGTATCAAGCGAAATCGAAGGCCTTGATCCAGCGCCTTATCAGGATGCCATTCGCGTGCGTGGCGGGGCGACATATTCACCTGTTCCGATTGAAACTGATATTACGCGTATTGAACGTTTGGCCGTCAACCGCGGTGTTAACTTTGTTCAAGTTGACACGCGGATCACACGGAACCCACGCGATTTGACGCTTGATCTTGCTTACGTGTTGGTGCCGGGTCCACGTATTTTTGTCGAACGCATCGACATTGAAGGCAACGGAACAACGCTTGACCGGGTTATTCGTAACCGTGTCGAAGTGGTTGAGGGTGATCCATTCAACCCCCGTGCCATTCGCGATAGCGCAAGCCGTATTCGTTCACTTGGTTTTTTTCAAAACGTTGATGTAAACGCACGTCAGGGCACCACTGAAAACCAAGTTATCGTTGATGTTGATGTTGTCGAAGGTCCGACCGGTAGCCTTAGCTTTGGTGCGAACTATAACAGTGACACTGGTGTTGGTTTGATTGCGTCGTACAAACAATCAAACTTTCAAGGCAGGGGGCAGCGTCTGAACTTTGACCTGTCTACCGCGGAGTCAAATCGCCGTTTGACGTTCGGCTTTACTGAACCACAGCTTTTGGGTCGTGATCTGCGTTTGGGGGTCGACCTATCCTATGCGACAACAAACAACGAAAACGCGCTTTATGATACAGAAAGCTTACGTTTTAGCCCGTCACTCAGCTTCCCGGTGAGCGAAAACGGCCGACTGACTGTATTATATGCGTTGGATTACAACGATCTCACTGATGTCGACGACGATGCAAGCCAAATTATTCATAACGAAGCTGCCGAAGGTGCTGTGACCACGAACTCCCTTGGGTATACCTATAGTTATGATACGCGGCGCACTGGGCTGAACCCGAATGCAGGCGTGTTGCTGCGCTTTGGGCAAGAATTTGGATTTGGCGATACGCAGTTTATCAAATCGACTGCGCTTGCTGGGGCAGAGGCCAAAGTTTTGAACGAAGAAGTCACGTTGCGCGCGACCTTGGAAGGTGGCTATCTTGAGTATCAAGACGGTAGCAGCCGCGTAACCGACCGTTTCTTTATGGGAAGCCGTGTGATGCGCGGGTTTGAGGCCGGCGGCATCGGTCCTCGTGATGATGATACCGATGATGCGCTTGGTGGTAACGCTTACGCAGTGTTGCGTTTGGAAACTGAATTTCCATTAGGTTTGCCAAGCGAATATGGCCTGACGGGTGGTGCGTTCATTGACTATGGTTCCGTTTGGAATGTCGGTGAAACATATGGTGAAGACGTGATCTATGACGATTTCACCCCACGTGCTGTTGCGGGGGTGTCAGTCTTCTGGACGACGCCAATTGGTCCGCTGAGGTTTAACTTTACCGAAGATTTGGATTCGCAAGACCGCGACAACACCAAAGCGTTCGATGTAACGATTTCAACGAGCTTCTAATGAGACTGTGGCGCGGCATTCTGGTTTGGCTGTTGCTGGCAATGCCAGCTGCTGCGCAGAATGCCGCGCCACAAATTTTGATTATCGATAGTGATCGTATTTATTACGAAACCTTGTATGGTCGCCGGATTGCTGCAGATTTGAACGCTGCCATACAAGCTGTGCAGGCGGAAAACGAACAAATCGTTGCAACGCTTACCGAAGAGGAACGCAGTCTTACTTTACGTCGTCCAGACATGACGCCAGAAGAGTTTCGCGCCGAAGCCGATGCCTTTGACGTGAAGGTCGAAGAAGTGCGGCGTGTACGCGATGCAAAAAACATTGAGCTGCAAACAGAAAATGCGGAGCAGCGCACCGTGTTCGAGGATCGCGTTCAAGGCGTGATTGGTAATCTTATGATTGAACGCGGGGCGGTGATCGTGATGGAGCAGCGCAGCGTGGTCATGTCAGTGCGCGAAGCCAACATCACTGACGACGTTATTGTCCGCGTGGATGCAGAGTTAGGTGACGGAACACGATAACCGCGTGCTTGCCCGCGCGGCTTTCCCTTGGTACTCAGATCAGCAGCAATAACAAGGAATACCATCCGATGTCTGATCCCGTCACCGAAGCCGACATTCTTTTGATCCAAAAAATTCTACCACATCGGTATCCATTTTTGTTGGTGGATAAGGTTCACAGCATCAATGGTACAACTTCGGCGGTCGGCATAAAGAACGTCACAATGAATGAACCGCATTTTCAGGGTCATTTTCCGGGCAACCCAATCATGCCCGGAGTCACAATCGTAGAAGCCATGGCGCAGACGACAGCTGTGATGGTTGGTGCGACTTTGGGTCTCACCGAGGGTAATTTGCTTGTCTATTTCATGGCTATTGATGGTTGCAAGTTCCGCCGCAAGGTTGTTCCGGGGGATGTGCTGGAAATGCATGTTGAAACAACGCGGGGTAAACCGGGCGGAAAAGTTTGGAAATTCAAAGGTGTCGCAACCGTCGATGGTGAAATGGCTGCTGAAGCAGAATTTACTGCGATGATGGACATCCCAAAAGAATGAGCAATATTCACCCTTCATCTGTGATCTCAGACGGGGCTGTGATCGGGGCGGACTGCACCATCGGTCCATTCTGCGTGATAGGCCCAAACGTCGTGTTGGGCGAACGGGTGACGCTGAAAAGCCACGTTGTGATCGATGGCGATACGCATGTCGGCGACGACACCGTAATTTTCTCCTTCGCTGTGATTGGTGAGATCCCGCAGGATTTGAAATTTGACGGTGAACAAACACGCTTGCGTATCGGTGCGCGTAACCGCATTCGTGAACATGTGACAATGAACACTGGAACCGCACAAGGTGGTGGTGAAACGCGTGTTGGTGATGACGGGTTATTTATGGCTGGCTGTCACATTGCACATGACGCCAAAATTGGTGACCGTGTGATTGTCGTGAATTCATCGGCAGTCGCAGGGCATTGTGTGATTGAAGACGACGTGATCATCGGCGGGCTTTGTGGTGTGCATCAATGGGTGCGGATCGGTAAGGGTGCTATTATCGGTGCCGTTACAATGGTTACAAACGATGTCGTCCCACACGGGTTGGTCCAAGGCCCGCGTGGGGTGCTGGATGGGCTGAACCTTGTGGGATTAAAACGTAAGGGCGTTGCGCGTTCTGACATTACGGCGCTACGGGCGGCATTTCAGATGCTAAAAGATGGCGAAGGTACATTTCAGGAGCGCGCGAAACGTTTGGCAGCAGAAAGCGATAGCGACTATGTGCAGCAGATGGTGGCGTTCATTTTGGGCGATTCCGACCGTAATTTTTTGACGCCCGGCTGATGCTTGCGTTGATTGCAGGGACGGGGGATTTGCCGCCCGCGTTGGTCGCGCGGCTGCCTGAGCGACCGCTAGTTTGTGCCATGCGAGGTTTTGAACCAAGCCTGACGCCTGATATTACGTTCCGAATGGAGCATCTGGGCAGTTTCCTTGCCGATCTTCAGGCGCGTGGCGTAACCCAAATTTGTATGGCTGGCGCAGTACGCCGCCCGCAGATTGACCCCTCACAGATTGATGCTGCGACAATGCCGCTTGTGCCAAAGGTTCAAGCGGCTTTAACTCAAGGTGATGACGGGGCACTGCGCATCATCATCACAATCCTCGAGGAACACGGGTTCAAGGTCATGGCAGCCCATGATGTTGCGCGCGACCTTCTACCACGTTCCGGTGTGTTGACAAAAACTGGGCCTGCCTCTGATCATACCGTTGACGCGTTTACAGGTGAGGCATGCGTCGCACAAATGGGACATGCGGACACTGGTCAAGCCTGTATTGTGCGGTTCGCTGAAGTTATGTTACGCGAAGATGCGAATGGTACTGATGCGATGCTGGCCCGCGCGACCGGGAAAGGCGGCATCCTATTTAAGGCCCCAAAACCTAATCAGGACTGGCGTGCCGATTTACCGCTTATTGGGCCAGCGACGGCAAAAGCCGCAGCCAGTTTGGATGGCATCGTGATCGAATCCGGCGGTGTTATGGTTCTCGATCTGCCAGCTGTGCGCCGCATCCTTGATGCGCAGGGCATGTTTTTATGGGTGCGTCCCAGAGGTGGGGCATGAAGGTCTTTACCATTGCAGGCGAACCTTCGGGTGACAAGCTAGGCGGCGCGATGATGGCGGGCCTAAAGACATTGTGCCCTGATGTGACATTTGACGGTGTTGGGGGCCCTTTGATGCAGGCCGAGGGGCTGGTTTCGCGATTTCCGATGGATGAGCTCAGTGTCATGGGCCTAGCTGAGATATTGCCAAAGTACCGCGCACTAAAAGCGCGTATTCGCGAAATGGCCGATGCAATTATTGCGACGCAACCTGATGTGTTAATCACAATTGACAGCCCCGATTTTTGTCTCCGGGTTGCTAAGTCGGTGAAAGCAAAAAGCAATATTAGAATAGTGCATTATGTGGCACCGACCGTATGGGCTTGGCGTGCTGGACGGGCTGCGAAGATGGCACAGCATATTGATCATGTGCTGGCACTTTTCCCATTTGAACCACCGTATATGCAGGCTGCTGGGATGGATTGCGACTTTGTTGGTCACCCGGTTGTTGCTGAACCGGTTGCAACGCAAGTCGAGGCGGAAGCGTTGGGGCAGGGCACTGTAGTGCTCGTTCTGCCGGGGAGCCGTAAGGGTGAGGTCGGACGGCTTGCTGAGCGGTTTGGTGTGGCAGTCCAACAGATTGCAGCGCAGGTACCTGATGCTATGTTCGTGATTCCGACAACAAGCGGTGTTTATGATCTTGTTCAGGAAAAAACGTCAGACTGGAATGTGCCTGTAACGATATTACCTCCCGATAGCCCCGATAAAGCAGGGTGGTTTAAGCGGGCTGACGTCGCGCTTGCGGCGTCTGGCACAGTGTCCTTGGAACTGGCAGCAAACGGCACACCAATGGTTATTGCCTATGACATGGCGTGGCTTAGCCGGATCATTATTAGTCGCATGTTGCTGGTTGATACTGTCACGCTTGTTAACCTTGTGTCTGACAACCGCGTCATTCCAGAATTTATAGGTAAAAACTGCGTGCCATCAGACATCGCTGATGCTGTGGTTTCTGTATTGGATGACCCAAGTGGGCAAAACCAAGCGATGACCATCACGATGGAGCGGCTCGGTCGCGGTGGCGAAGCCCCCGGTTTGCGCGCCGCACGCGCCGTTTTGAACCGAATAGCGTCATAACGCTGTTACGGCGACTAAATCCCATAAGAGTAATTTAGGTCTGATACGTTCTCGGGCCACTTGGTGTGCACCGTGTTTCACGAGAAAATTGATCATGAGATGAAAGGGGCACAACCCAAATATGAAAAAAGCCCCGCCTGATTAGGCGGGGCTATGTTCTAGAGTTATGATTAGCGCTTAGAAGCTGTAACCGATAGTCAGGCCAACACCGACTGCTGAGTTGTCTTCGAACTCGACACCGGATGCATCTGTTGCATCACCAAGCATTGCGTATTCAATACCACCAGTGAATTCGACGCCGTTCATTGTGTAGCTGCCGCCCAAACCGATGCTTGTTGATCCATCAGTTGGTGAAAGACGTGATGCGTCACCGCCGCTCGCATCTTCGTATGTCACGCGACCGAATACGGACAAGTCATCGTTGATACGACGGCCTACACCGATGCGGTATGTGAATACATCATCGTCAATACCTGTCACGCGGTCGTTTGCTGCGCCTTGGTAATATGCCGGGCGCACCTCCCAAACTGACCACTCGGACCAACGAACCGAACCAAAGACAAGCGTATCTTCAGCGATACCTGATTGGAAATCTAGCGTAACCGCTTGCGGCATTTCGATGTCAGTTGTGCTTTCGAGCACAGTACTACCGTTTACGGCCTCTGTTGTTTCAAAGTCATGTGTCATTCCGCTTTCGTAGGTCAAAGCGACACGCAAAGCGATTTCAGGGCGTTCGTATGCAGCGCCAAGAATATATCCGACCTGTGTGTTTTTTTCAGTCTCAGCAGAATACTCGGCTCCGCCAAAAAGCGCCGGTGGAATGGTAATTGTCGCCTCTGACTGAACAGCACGAATACCACCATAGACAGACACGGCGTCTGATGTTTGATATTTACCAACGACAGAAAGCTGCGTGCTGTTCCATTCTGCGGCTAAGCCCGTGTATGGCCCACCGGTATAATTAGCATCGGCGCCGTAAGGCTGGCTTAGCATTACAGCGACATCAACGTCGTCGTTCACAGCATATTTTAGTGCAACGCCCGCGCTGAAATAGCTTTCCGCCATGTTTTCAGTAGAACCGCCACCGAATCCTGCTGGGTAGTCGCCAGACACATCCGGCGTCGCAGAGCTAAACGATAGCTGCACATAGTTGCCATCTTCGAAAAGGACTGAATACGGGTTCCCCGACCGATCAATCCCTCCGGCGTTTGCGATGCTTGTTGTTAGCAGCAGAGCTGCTCCTGCTGTAAATACGTTTTTCATGTCCTCATCCCTGTCATGAATCTCCTCGTGGATCGACCCTAAGGAGTGGGTTGCCTTTGCGTCAATTAATGACGCTGCGTCACCCGAGCCACGCCAACGTGGCGTCATAAAACGTCAATAAACTGAACAGTTTAGTTAATTTTATGTCTCGGTTTGTTCTGAGCAGACCCATAACTGATGTTCAAATAGTTTGCACCGAAGATTAGGGCGGCACCTACAAAAATTATGAGTTGGATGGGTTCATGATAGACAAGCATGCCGACCACCGCGATGGTCGGGAGCCGAATGAAATCGATTGGCATGACGATGCTTGCAGGGGCAAGGCTGAGCGCGCGCGTAAGGCAAAAATGCGCAAATAGACCCGCGAATCCAATCATAATGATAAGAGGGAGGGTTTGCATGGATGGCAGTTGAATATCCCCGTCGTATCCGGCGCAAATCAGCCCAAATGCCGCTTGCATTGTCGTTAGATAAAACATGATGACGGTGATCGGCTCTGTCATGGTCAGCTTGCGTGTGAAAATTGCAGTGAGCGCAAAGAATATCGCGCATACTGCGGCAGAAAGCAGGCCCGGGCTCATTGTTGCAGCATCTGGGCGAGCGACGATAAGTATGCCGATAAAGCCTAAAAACGCACTTAATAGCCCAATCGGTGTCAGCCGTTCGCGCAGTACTAGCGGCGACAGTAGGATCACCCAAATAGGAGTTGTGAACTCGAGCGCAAAGACTTGGGCAAGCGGAATTGTCGCGATCGCATAGAACCACAAGTTTTGCCCGGTGAAATGAAAGATATTCCTGACAAAATGCAGACCAAATCGTTGACCGTTGATCTGTTTTGCAGTGCCCAATCCGAAGGCCAGTAGCAAGACAACAACGATACCTGTAATGCTGCGAAACAGCATGATTTCAAAGGTATCCAGTTCAAAGCTAACCGCACGTCCCGCGATTGCCATACTGGTGAATGATGCGATTGCGCCAAGCATCCAGAGCCCGGCCTTTAAGATATTATTCATCAGAGCAGTTGCACCTGACGCAAGGGAAATTGCAAGTCGCTACAATGTCTCTTTGTGAAAATCTCTGCTCAGGTTGGCGCTGGCCGGACCCCAGCGTCGAGCCGCGCCATTCTTTTGGTGAGTGGCAAACGCGTCTTCACATGTGAACAGTTCGCTGACGTGGAACAGTTCGGGGGTTTCGGCGTCTTGTGTAACGTCGAAATGAAGGCAGCCCGGTTCCTTGCGTGTCAGCACGATATGCTCTTCCAGAAGCGGAACCAAATCTTCGAGTTGGTCTGCAGGAATCACTATCGTGCCTGTGAGGCGCACATTGCCGGGCTTACCCATTATTCCCACTCGATTATCAACTGATCTTCTAAGGATTTGATATTGATAGACAAATATTTTTTTCCATTCGCATTTACCGTCAAAGAGCACGTCAAACGATGCGGCTTTTGAAATCATTGGATTTTTCGTCTCGTTGTCGCGCACCCTACGTTCGGGAACTATCGGTAAGCAACACGATTCATCGAGTTGCGAGACTGAATTGTAGGATGAACTGAAGCTGCCAACGAAATAATTGGCTGAAGGATAAGCTGGGCAACGGAAAACGATACGCGAACTGCAATGAGACTGTCCTTCAGCCAAATTGATCGTCACCTTCCGATGCCGATGCCGATGCCGATGCCGATGCCGATGCCGATGCCGATGCCAGGCTGCTGCACAATCCGATTTCGGTTAACATGTCGATGACGTGAATACGCAAGATGTCGTTTGCTCTATTCGCCCTTTCCAGGCGGTGAGCTAGTATTTGCTCGGCGTAGTTTCGCGAAGCCTCGGTCCGTTGCAATAAAACGTTCAACCATCGGACCGATCAGTTTCGCTGGATTTGCAATGGGTTGGCCGGTTTGTCGTTCCAGCAACTTTGCATAGGCGACGAGATCGCGATGGACAGGCGCTGGCAGTTCCACGGTCAGTTTGACCGGTTTGTCGTCCGACAAAGCGCCCAGTTTCAACTTGGTCATCAGTGTTCTCCCTGTGGTTCGAGGATCAGATCGCGGGTCACGATCACGCGCACGGGGAACCCCGGCCTGATTGTAAGGGTCGGCGGAATATCAATCTGGCGACGCACGATTTCGCGGCCTGCGTCACCGATTGTATCCTGTGCTCCGTCGCGGATGGCGCTGGCGATCGGGTCTTCATCATCTGCCCCCAGTTCGGCGCCGATGTTAAGCAGTGTAGAAAGAAGCGCCGCCCTCAATACACCGCCCCAATGGTGATCGACGCCGTCCTCGAGGCCTGCATATCCCGCGCTATCCGCTCCGGGCTGTCGTTCCAGAACAATGGATTGGCCATCGGGCAGGATGATCCGGTTCCAGACCAGCAGGATGCGACTTTGGCCAAATCCGACGCCATTATCATATTCCCCGATGAGCCGAGAGCCTTGGGGCAGCAGCAAATAGCGCCCGGACAGACTGTCATAGACGTTCTGGGTCACTTGAGCGACGATTAGACCCGGCAAGTCAGACCGAATGCCAGTGACGAGGGCGGCGGGAATGACGGACCCGGCCTGAAGGACGTAAGGCGAGGCGGGTGCAGTGATCCTGTCGGGCGCAACGGTGCGACGGTCGACGGGGGCATTGAGGAAGGCGAGTTGTCGATCTTGATCAGTCTGTACTTCACCGCTTGGTTGTGAAGTCGGAAAGCTGCTCGGAGCTGTAGTACTTGGTGCAGCGAAGCCAGATGGTGCGGTCGGTGATTGGGTTGCAAAGAACACTTCGCTTGTGCGGGCGGCCTCTTCTTCGGCCAGACGGCGCTGCTCGGCCGGGTCAGGGCCTGGCATGGGCGAGGCTGGGACGGGTTGCCCTGCGTCTTGTGTTCGCAGGATAGGGCGTCCGAGGTCGCCGGGCAGGGCGGGTCCGAGTTGTGGGATGCCGCTGTAATCGGAAGGCAGGCGGCGCAGCTCGTCGGCGGTGGGGCGGTTTTCCGTGGTGAAGAGCTCGCTAGGGCGGTCCCGGGCCGGGCGATCTTGCAAGGCAAAGATCAGCGTGCCGCCGATGCCAATGGCCGTTATCACGGCGAGGCCGCCGAGGACCTTGCGGGAGAGGCGCACGACGCGGGGCGGATCTGGCCGTAGCCGGAACGGGTCACTTGGGTTGGCCGATGGCGGCACTGCTGGGTCTGAGGCTGACGTGGTCATGGGCGCGGTCTCCCATCTGTGCGCACGATCCTGACCACCTGCTGGTCGTCACGTCCGAGGCGCAATTCAGCGGCAGCAAAGAGCCGGTCAACGATCAGGATGTTGCGGATCACGCGGGTATTGACCAATTCCGTGCTTCCATCGGCCCCGAGCACGAAGAGGGGCGGCATCTCGCCCTGCACGATCCCACGCGGGAAGATGACAAAGACGCGGCGGCCATCGTCGAACACGCTGTCTGGCCGCCAGGGTGGCGTGTTCCCTTCAACTTGCAGCCCATAGCGATAGTTACGATGGCTGGCCGGAGGGATCGCGGGCTGCTGGATTGCAGGCGATCGTGGCTGTGCACGCCCCGGCGGATAGGACCAGGCGACGGAAGCCATGTAGGAGGTCTCATTGGCACGCAGTTCCAGCAGATAGGTGCGTCGGTCGGTGTTGATGACGAGATTTGTGGAGATGTCGGGCCGGGTCGGTTTGACGAGGATATGGACGCGGGCGCTGCGCCCATTGCCGCTCTCAGTATCGCCGATGATCCAGCGCGTGGTGTCTCCGGCTGCAATCGGCCCCGCGCCAGTCAATTGCTCGCCGGGTTGGAGCGCGATGTTGGTGATCTGACCGGGGGCCGCATAGATCTGATAAAGTGCGCCTTCGCTATAAGGAAAGACCTGGATGGCGTTGTAGTAGCCCTCGCGGCGAGGCTCGACTCGTGCGGCGGCGTTGGCATTGATGACGCGGGCCTCTGCGGTGGCCGCATCCGCGTCGCCGCCGCGCGACGGGGTCCAGGGCGGCGGCGTGTGGATCGCTCGCTGCGGTTCTTCCACCACGGGCGGCGGAGGCTCGGGGAAGGCGGGGACGTCGCTGTCGTAGTGGATCTCGGGTGGCGTGTAGGTCGCGCAGGCGCTGAGCAGAAGGCAGGCGGTCAGGATGATGGGGGTAGTCGTGTGTAAACGTCTCATTGCTGTAGCTCCCGTGACCAGTTGATGGCGTGAACGTAGATGCCGAGCGGGTTCTGCCGGAGCCGTTCGGCGCTGCGCGGTGGCTGGGTCGAAATGGTCAGGATCGCTGTCCAGCGCTCGGTCGCGGCGAGGCTGCCGTCCTGATAGCGCCGCTCGGTCCAGGCGATACGGAAACTGTCTGGTGAGGCGCGAATGACGCTGGAGACATCGACCGAGATCTGGACTTCGCCGACCTGCGCGAAGGGATCGTTGGACCGGGCATAATCATTGAGCGCCATAGCGCCGCGATCGGTGGTGAACTCATAGGCGCGCAGCCAGTTTTGACGCACAACGATGGGGTCGGCCGGGATCGCGCGGACCCGTTCGATGAACTGCGCGAGGTGATAGGCGATCTGCGGGTCGGTCACTTCGAACTCGGCAGTGGCGGGGGCGACGCTGCGGGCCTCGCCCAGTCGGTCGACCTCGACGACCCAGGGTACGACGGTGCCCTGCGCGGATTGCCAGACGAGGCCGAAGGCCAGTCCTGCTGAAAGAAACAGGGACCCGAAGGCCATCAGCCGCCAGTTCTTGGCTTGCACGCGGGCGGAGCCGATGCGGTCGTCCCAGACCTGTGCCGCCTTCTGATAGGGGGTCTCGGGTTCCGGTGTCTTGCCGTAGGTGAGCGAGGGGCGTTTGAACATTAGGGATCCCTTTCCGAAAGGCTGACAGAGGTGCCACCGCCGGGGCTGTCGCCTGAGCGCAGGGCATGGGTGGCGGCGGTCGCGCCATGGTGAAGCGTTTGCGCGCGACCCATGCGGGTGGCCCAAGCGGGCGGGCTGGACGAAGGTGTCGGGGCATTGGGGCTGCCGCCGCCAGTTACAGCGCCGCCGCTGGCCGCAACCGCTGCCCGTGCGCCACCCTGCGCGCTGTCGCTCAAGGCTGACGCGGCGCGGCGCAAGGGACTGGTGGCGACACCTGCACCGGCCCGCGCGATACTACCGACCCCATAGGCGACCCCTGCGGCTCCGGTTCGTCCGGCGGATCCGAGGCTGTACGCTGCGGACGCCCCACCGACGGTTGCGGCCCCGCCGTGGGCACCGGCGAGCACGCCGCGTCCCGCAGCGCCTGCCGCCATGCCTGTTCCGGCCATCCCGACGGCGGTGACGCCGCCTGCGACAAGCCCGGTGCCAACGGCGGCTCCCATGCTGAGTTGCGGTCCGCCGGAAATCAGCCCGTTGGCGATGCCGGGGCCAAAGATGCCGAGGCCGAGATCCCGATGTCAGCATCACCAAGCACGGCATTCCGGTCGATGCACACCACATTGGGGCGGTCGTCATCGACAAGCTGACGCAGAATTTTAACTTCGAACAGCGTATCCGCATCCAACTTTACGAACTCAGCAGACCCGACCGTGGACGCCGCGCACATCAGCGCATAGCTGCTATTGGTTTCGCGATATCTGTCATTGATCACATATGTGATGCGAATGCCCCGAAAGGTTTTGTTCACAAATTGCTTGATGTCATCCGCCCTATGCCCAAGCACAAGCACAAACTGTGACATGCCGCAGCTGAGGCAGTTGCGGATGATACGCTCAAGAATAACGGACCCGCCGACGGGCGATAGACATTTTGCGCTGCTGTCTGTCGTAGGGCCGAGAGGAGAGCCAATACCGTCTGCAAGTATGACAGCCATTCGTGGGCGATTATTGTCGTATTTCATGATGTCCCTATCCTAGATTCATCAAAAACGAGGGGGGCGATGTGGAGTTTAGGGGCTGTCTCTTAGGGCAATGCCTTAAGAATTTTGGCAGGGCCCGCGATGCGCGCAAAATGTGCCATGACGGCCTGAAGCATAGGTTCAACTTCGTTCACTTGAACAACGATGAGATCACCGGGGCGGACAATTTCGAACGCGCGCGCGAGAGCTTTGTCCGGATCATTGACGATTTCCACGGCACTCGCTGCGAATCCATTGTCCAAAGCGCCAGATCGCACCAATTCCGAGGTTTCGCTGGGCGTGCGCCCGCGCGGGTCAGCATCGGCCAGAATGATTTTGTCGTACACGTCTGAAAGTGCGGCACCAAATGCCTGTATCTGCGCGTCCACCCTGGTTCCAGTGCCATGGGCCACAACAATCTTTTGCCCCTTTGTCAGATGAGGCAGCACGCGCCCCATGGCCTTCACCGCAGGCGTGTTGTGTCCGTAATCGACAATTACCTTGAACGTGACAAAGTCGATCAGGTTCATGCGCCCAGGGTTTTGGGACGCGCTTGGGTGAAACGTGCTGATGCCGTTTCGTATCATATCGACAGGTAGACCCAGACCGTGCAGCGCTGCCACACCTGCCAGAACATTTGCGATGTTGAACGTGGCCGCACCACTCATGGTGATCGGTGCGTCAAGAACCGAGGACACGTGAATGGTGGGTTCGGGGGAGTGGATGACGATGTTACCTTCCTGCAAGACAACGGCGGTACCACCCATCCCAAGATGCTGCTTGATTATTTCATTTTTAGGCTGAAGCGAGAAGTAGATGACCCTACCGCCCGCCCTGTTCGCGAGCCCCGCAACGATCGGGTCATCCGCATTCAGGACTGACACGCCTGTTTCTTTGACAACTTCAATGACCGTTGCCTTGACCAAAGACAGCTCTTCTAAGTCTTCAACACCGTCGACGCCGATATGGTCTTCGTCGACATTCAGGAAAACGCCGACGTCACAACTATCAAAGCCCAATCCCCGCCGAATGATGCCGCCACGGGCAATTTCAAGAACGGCATGGTCAATGGTTGGCTCGCGCAAAACAATGTTGGACCCTTCAGGACCACTGTAGTCGCCCGCCACGATTTCGACACCATCGATTGCAACGCCCGTTGTCCCGGCAAAACCAACCATGTGCCCGCTGTACTTGAGCGTATGCGCGATCAGTTTCGCGGTCGTCGTTTTCCCGTTTGTTCCCGTCACCGCAATGATAGGAACGTTCATGTCCAACGCTGGCGGGAACAGCATATCCACAAAGGGCTTCGCCACGTCGCGGGCTTGGCCTTCCGTTGGTGCCAAATGCATCCTGAAACCGGGGGCCGCGTTAACCTCGACGATCCCAGCAGATCCGTGAGGCAGCGGTTGATCAAGGCCGGGAGCCACGATATCTATCCCGATGCAATCCATGCCAATGATGCGCGCCACCCGTTCACACATCAGCCGAACGTCCTGATGCACGTTGTCTGTCACGTCACAGGCTGTGCCGCCGGTGCTGAGATTGGCTGTAGATTTCAGATATAGCTTTTCCCCTGCGGCCAATGCACCATCAAGCGTACGGTCTTGGAACGCGAGCAGACGCTGAGACATGTCATCAATTGTTATAGCGGTCAGCACCCGTTCATGACCAATACCGCGTCGCGGGTCTGCGTTGACCTGGTCAATGAGCTGTTGGACCGTAGAGGTTCCATTTCCGACGATATGCGCGGGTTCGCGGCGTGCTGCCGCGACCAAGTTTCCATCAATGACAAGCACTCGGAAATCAAATCCGGTCATCGTTTTCTCAACGATGACATTGGTGCAAATCGCGAAAGCAGACGCAAAGGCAGTTTCAAGCTCGCTATCATCGGACACACGGGCCGATATGCCCCTGCCATGATTGCCAACCTCGGGTTTGACCGCGACAGGATAGCCAAGATCATTGGCAATTTGTGTGGCTTCAACCAGTGAGATCGCGACCCTGCCGTCAGGCGTCGGAATTCCGGCACGGCTGAGAAGTTCCTTCGTTCTGAACTTCTCATCAGCGATTTCAACGCCAATTGCGCTGGTACGATCAGTCATTGTTGCCTGAACATGACGCTGCTTGCAGCCATACCCCAATTGCACGTGGCTGTCGGTGTTAAGGCGTATAGCAGGGATGCCTCTCAGCTTCGCCTCTTCTACAATGCTATTGGTTGAAGGGCCCAGAAGATCGCTTTCTCGCAGGTCTTTAAGCTCGGCGATCACCGAATCGATATCAAAGGGTTGGTTCTGAGCGAGTGCATCCACCAATGCGACAGCAGCTTCACCCGCCTTAAGACCGGCCGATTCAACGCGGTAGCGATAGACAACTTTGTAGATGCCGTCGCCATCGGTGTCATATGTTTTGCCGAACCCAACTTCCATTCCAGCGAGACACTGCAATTCCAAGGCAACATGTTCGGCGATATGACCAATCCATGTGCCGCGTCGCAGTCGTTGAATGAACCCACCTGGCCCGCCGACGGAACATCCATGACTTTGCAACGTCGGGATCAGCGTGATTAAGCGGTCTGTAAAACCGTCCAAGGTGTCAGAGGGTTGCTGCTCGTATGCGCCAATATCCAGCAGCATGAAGATTGCCTGATATCTACTGTAGCGATTTGGTCCCCGCAGGGCCCGATGCTCTATAATTTTCACGTGATGACCTTCCGTGCGCTTTAAGCGCACTACGGACGCCAGACTCAATTTGCATGAGCAGGGCGAAATGAAGCTGTCTTGTTGAAGATAAACGGTGCATGTAACGGGTCAGGGTGACTGAACCCGACCTGTTTAGAAAACTGTTAGCTGTTTCATACGTTCAAACGCCCAAATCGCGCTGTCTGGGTAAACTGGAACGGGACAGGTCTCACTGACAAGAAACGGCGTCAGTTTTCTCAAGATGTCGCGTTCCAACTAACACGGCTCGACCTTCATTGCTAGCCAAATGCGCTTGCGCTGGTGGCGATGAAGAGACTGCATAATCCTAGGAGCCATTGACTATGCCACGTTATCTGATCCCAATCGGCGGAAATGAAGAGAAATCTGCAAACTCCGAGATTTTTCAAGAGATGGTCGCATTGGCTGGGGGTCCCAAAGCGCGCGTTGTTATCGTGCCAACAGCAAGCGAAGACCCGAAAGACCGGGGGCGTGACTACCAGCAGTTGTTTTTGAGTTTCGGCCCTGAAGCAGTGGATGTTGTCCATATCGGCGAGCGTCCCGATGCCGGATCTGAGGCGCTCGCCGAGATAGTCAGCAAGGCGACACTTTTCATGTTTGGAGGCGGGGACCAGCTTCGGCTGTCGTCGTTGATCGGTGGAACGCCGCTACATAAGGCGCTTTTGGAGAGATACCAGTCAGGCAGTTGTGTCATTGCAGGAACATCAGCCGGTGCTGCGGTTATTCCCGAAGGCATGATATTTCAAAACAATAACTTCCGCTCGTTCCGTAAAGGCGGGATCGAAATGACCAAAGGGCTGGGGTTGATCCACGACACTATTTTTGACACCCATTTTGTCGAGCGATCCCGCATCTCGCGTCTCGTCCACGCGGTTTCAACCAATCCGGCAATGCTGGGCCTTGGCATTGGAGAAGACACAGGGTTGCTGATCGAGGATGAAACCACAGCCCGCGTGATTGGGGCCGGAACGGTGATCGTGATCGACGGCAGCGCCATTGAAATCAACGATGTTGGGTACGTCGAAAACGGCAATCCCTTTGCCCTTACCAACGTGATCTATTCGGTCCTGACACCGGGCGTCGTTTACGATCTGAAGCAGCGCAAGGTGATTGATCCGGGACCGATTGCACCACCGCCAAGTCTGATACCGCGTTGAAAACATAGAACCCATAACATGGCAATCTTCGTTCATTTGGATTGCAATAGTGAATAAAAAAGGGGCGGAATGACCCGCCCCTTCCAAAGGTGCCACGAGGGAATGTCTATCCGTTAATTGTACGAATACACGAGCGAGACACCTAAGGTGTTGTCGGTATCTTCTGCTGTTCCGGGTTCTGTGTGGAACTCGGTCAGGATGCTTGTCCGCAAGGCAAGCGTATTGGTCATGGCCACATTCATTGCCAAGTCGTTGAAGACAACAGTGTCAGATTCAGACCAGATTGCATCGGTATCATTGGTCAGGAAGACGGTTTCAGTCAGCTTCTGAGCATAGTCAGAGGATACGCCGAAAGCGCCTTCATCCACGTCACCGTCGCCGATGTCGTTGAGTTCCGCAAAGCGGTAGCCTGGGCCAGCCTGAACAGACCACTGACGATTTGCGTCGTTAAAAACACGGTAGCCCGCACCAAAGCTGACGAAGGTATCCGTTTCATACTGCGCGTCTGTTGCACTGTCAGCCGAACCTTGCACTTTGGCAAAACCAAAGAATTGCGGGGTCAGGTCGCGGGTATACTCAAGCCCGTAGAACAAGCTTTCCTCTGAGGCAGAGTCATCATCGTCGCTGAAGGCATAGTTCAACTGCAACTCAATACCATTGGGTCCGAACACATAGTTCATGTCAGAACCAATACCGATATTGGTCGCATCTGTGTTGCCGCTTTGCACGATACCACGCAGTGCCACAGAACCGGCAAAGCCATCTGGGCGGCCCTCATTGCCGAAACGGTCAAGTTCACGCTCTGCATCGTCTTCAATGGCTTCGACCAGGTCTTCGTTCAGGTCGCCTGCAACAGTGTCACGACCAATCAAGGTTTGCGCTGATGCGGATGTTGTGACGATTGCGGCAATTGCCGCTACGATAAATACATTCTTTGTCATTGGTCTATCCTTTCCCAACTAGGTTACTGGTACCGTCATAGCCGTGTCAGATTTTCCAAACCTGACGCAGGTTAGCGCCAAGGCGTTTTATTCTTTCCTAAGTCAGAATGTGTGCAAGGAAGCGATCTGTCCTAGCACCTTCGATAAGCGTGCGCTGGCCTCTGGAAATGAGGCGGAAGCCACACCGATATGAGCTGTTGCTTGTGGCATTGGTCTTTAGGATCATGTCCGACGCACTGAATTCCCACCAGCGATGATCTTCCCGATCAGCAAAGCAACTGCTTTATGTTCTTCTATCTCGGCGTCAGAACCGGCCGCATTTTCATGTGTGGCGGCGGCATCTTCAAGCACACCCATAATTTCCCGTTCGGGCAGGACCTTCGCGTCATTCAGTGCAAGCAGAAGTGCCTCGCAAATTGAAAGTGCTGCGATACCTGATTGCGTGCTATGCTGGGACATATTGTTGGCCTCTCCGGACTGTTGCGCTTGCGCAGGGGACCCGTGCAGCGGTCACGGCAAACTTGCAAGATACCAGAAACACCGGACTGATCGAGATCAGTCGACGACGGGTTTTTGTCGATAAGTGTTCATTATTTCGGGGAAGGGGACTATCATCGAAAAGAGACCACTTGCGCGCAAACTAAGCGCCTTTGTCGCACTGTCTGACGCGGAGCTTTCCGTTCTCGAAAGATTGCACAAACGCAGGCGTACCTTTGTCGCAGGACGCGATTTGGTGCATCAGGGGCAGGCGGATCAAGCCGCCTATATCCTTCTGTCCGGTTGGGCGTGTTCGTACAAACTTTTGCATGACGGCCAACGACAAATCGTGGATTTCCAAATCCCGGGCGACTTTTTGGGGTTGCGCAGTGTGGTCCTGCACGTCTCGGATCACAGCGTTGAGCCGGTTACAGACTTAGAAGTCACCGAAGTTTTTGCCGCTGATCTGTTTGAGGCATTTGCGCAGACACCACGTCTGGCGACAGCACTTCTTTGGACGGCGTCCCGTGATGAGGCGATGGTGGTGGAACATCTGGTCGGGATCGGTCGGCGCGGTGCGGCCGAACGCATGGCCCATTTCCTGCTGGAACTTGGCAACAGATTGACCCTTGTTGGGTTGGGCAGCAAGGCAGGATATGATTGTCCGCTGACCCAATATTTGATCGCCGATGCAATCGGCTTGAGTGCTGTGCATGTTAATCGGGTGCTGCGACAGCTGCGCGAGGATGGTTTGGCTACATTTCGCGATGGGCATGTTACGTTTGATGATTATGATAAGTTAGCCGCGTTTGCCGATTTTGAAACGAGCTATCTGGATCAGCTTGGGCCATTGTTGAAGTAAAGGGCTTCTTTGCATGCATGCGTTGCGCACAAGACGGGAAACACGCAGGTAGAGAGGGGGGACAGGGATATATCCCTGCCTACGTGTTTCCCGTTTGTCGATTGTTCACTGTTGAACAGGGAACAGTTTGAGTATCGCACCGCCATCATCTTCCCACACTGATACAGGTTTGCTCAGACCTTTAAACTTCTGAGTCTTTTGCCACGCCTTTGCAACTGGTTGATCGGGACCCGGGACCACAGGAAATCTGATATTCATCTCTGGGCCAACATGCGAAGACTGCGCACAATCAAAATGGTCCAGCAGCCCGCGCATGGCAGCGTTTTCGCTGTGGACCAAAGCATTGAACGCAGTAATGCCGCCCTCTTGCGCAAATTTGCCCAACACGCTAAGCAGCAGGCTGCCAAGTCCAAGGTGCTGATAGCTGTCGGAAATGGTGATCGCGATTTCTGCAACGTGCGGTTGGTCGGGCAGTCGAATATAACGAGCAATGCCGACCGGTTCAGGTTCGGCCGTGCCAATCAACACGGCACCAACAGCGACGTGATCTGGCGTGTTGGTCGCTGTGAACGTGTCCAACTCCTTTTCCGTTAGGTCGTTGTGTGCGCCTAGAAAACGGAAGTATTTTGCACGGGATGACAGGTGCTCAAAACCAACCTCCAACAGATGACGGTCGTCTTTTGTGACCTCTCTGATCAGAACAGAGGTGCCGTTTTTCAGATCTGTCGTGAAGGGTGGGAAGTCCATTCTTTAAGAAGGCCCTTTGGAGTACACGCGTGTTCCGGCATATCCATCAAGTATAGCACGGGCATCTGTAAGCTGACCGATGCCCGCATACTTGCCGCCTTCGTTGATGAAAGCTGCAGCCGCAGTAGCTTTTGGCCCCATGGATCCAAGCGGTAGTTCAAGGGTTTCAATCTCGGACGGTGTTATTGACCCGATGATGCGTTGATCATCGCCGCCAAAATTGCGATAGATGCCCGCCACATCTGTCAGCAGCAACAGCGCATCAGCATTCAGACCAAAAGCCAAAAGGGCGGACGTGCGGTCCTTGTCTATGACGGCTTCGACGCCCTCCATTTCGCCAATTGCATTACGCATCACCGGAATACCGCCGCCGCCCGCGCAGATAACGATATGCTTGGCGGCCAGCAGCGCCTTGATGGCATCCAGACCGATGATCCGCAGGGGCAGGGGCGACGGTACAACCCGTCTGCGGCTCCCCGATGTTTCGCTTACCATCGACCAGCCGTGTTCGCTTGCGACCTGTGCCGCCTCATCGGCGGAATAGACTGGACCAATCGGTTTGTTTGGATTCGCAAAAGCAGGGTCATTTGGATCGACTTCAACCCGGCTGAGCAGCGTCGCGCAATGTGCGTCTGTCGGCAGGGCATTCATAAGTTCCTGTTCGATCAGATAACCGATCATGCCGTCTGTTTCGGCGCCCAGAACATCCAGCGGCCATGGCTTGGCTGGGTCATAGGCTGCCCCATGCAGCGCCAAAAGACCAACTTGCGGTCCATTGCCATGGGCTACAATGATCTCATGGTCATGCGCCAGATCAGCAAGTGCGAGGACGGCAATCTTGACGTTTGTCCGTTGAACGGCTGCCGTCATCGGCTCGCCCCGACGCAGCAATGCATTCCCGCCAAGGGCTACGACCACGCGCATGTCAGGCCCCCATCGTGGCGACAAGGACTGCCTTGATCGTGTGCATCCGGTTTTCCGCCTGATCAAAAACGACAGAGGCGGGGGACTCAAAAACCTCTTCGGTCACTTCCATGCAGTCGATGTCGAATTTCTGGAAAGTATCTTCGCCAACTTCGGTGTCGCGATTGTGGAAGGCGGGAAGGCAATGCATGAACTTTGCATAGGGTTTCTTAGTTTTTTCCATCACTTCGATTGTGACGCGGTAAGGTGACAGCAGCGCGATGCGCTCTTCCCAAACCTCATCAGGTTCGCCCATAGACACCCAGACATCGGTATAGACGAAATCTGCGCCCTCTAGCCCTTCGGCATGCTTTTCGGTCAGGGTGATCCGCGCGCCCGTGGTCTCGGCGATTGTGCGGCACTGTGTGACCAAATCGCTATCCGGCCAGCAACTTTGTGGGCCACACAGGCGGATATCCATACCGATCAAGGCGGCACCCACCAACAGGCTTGAGCCCATGTTATTGCCCGCATCCCCCATAAAGCAGAACGCAATGTCGGACAGATGTTTATGGGTGAATTCCTTCATCGTCATCAGATCAGCAAGTATTTGCGTCGGGTGGAATTCATCCGTCAGCCCGTTGAAGACTGGCACGCCCGAGAATTCGGCAAGCACTTCGGCGTCTTTCTGGCCAAAGCCGCGATATTCAATACCGTCATAGAACCGGCCAAGAACGCGAGCGGTGTCTTTCATCGTTTCTTTATGGCCGATATGGCTGCCTGATGGACCCAGATAGGTGACATGTGCGCCTTGATCGTAGGCTGCAACCTCAAAACCGCTGCGGGTGCGGGTGCTGTCTTTTTCAAAGATCAGGGCAATGTTTTTACCCTCCAGCATTTGCCGCTCGTAACCGCCAGCTTTGGCCATCTTAAGGCTTGCAGCCAGTTGCAGCAGGTGCCGGATTTGATCAGGTGTGAAATCAAGCAGCTTAACGAAACTGCGTCCGCGTAGGTTCTGTGGCATGGGATGTTCCTTAGCAAATGAATGAAAAGTGGAGGATCTGGACGTGTTGTCAGGGTTTCAGGTACTGTTTGGAAGTTACGGCGCGCAAATAGAGCGCAATTGCGATCCAGATGCCTGCGCGCAGGACCATGGCACCCACGGTGCGCATCTCGTACGGGTTGCCCTGTAGGATGTGCCAACCAAGCAAGGCAAATACTACGACAATGGCCACGGCCAATGCGATAGCTGCCAGATTTGCCCATACCATTCGCAGTGCGATGCCCAAACCGACTGCCATGTAGGCGAAGCCAGACAAAAAGTTGAACCACAACACAAAAGGTACAGCGTCGCCCACAGCTACGCGCATGGCAGACGGACCAAACAGAGCGCTGCCACCAGACAGAATTGTCAAAGCGCCAAAGGCCAGCGCAACTGCGGCTGCGATCCAAATGCCCATAGGTACCGTTTTCAATTTACCTTGCCGTGGTGTCACCAGATGTTCCTCAAACAGCATCGCGGATCAGGGGGCAGGTCATGCAATGTGATCCTCCACGTCCGCGCCCCAGTTCGGATCCGGGGATCGTGATGACCTCGACGCCTGCTTTGCGCAGGAGTGTGTTTGAATCGACGTTACGCTCGTAGCCGACGACAACGCCGGGCTCGAGGCAGAGCAGATTATTGGCATCGTCCCACTGTTCGCGTGCGGCCTCGTATGCGTCGCCGCCTGTTGGCACGGTGCGCAGCTTTTTGATGCCCAAAGCGTTTGCGACGACTTCGAGGAAAGGTTTCGTTTCCACCTCAACCGCAATGGTTTTGTGGTCCGTTGGGCGCAGGCTTGTGCAGCGGATTGCGTCTGTGACTTCGGTAAAGACAGTGACCAGATCGCGGTCGCAGAAGGTGAACACCGTATCAAGATGCATCGCGCTGCGCGATTTGGGGAACTGGCAGGCAATCACACGGGTCGCACCGCCGCCCGCAAACAGGCCGCGGGCGATTTGACCGACCGCTTGCGGCGTCGTGCGTTCGCCCATGCCGATCAGAACGGTGCCGTTGCCGATCGGCATGACATCGCCCCCTTCGACGGTGGCAGGGCCGTGATCCAGTTTTGGGTCACCCCACCAGATGGGAAAATCGGCGTCTTTGAAATCGGGGTGGAACCGATAGATCGCAGCAAGGTTCAGTGTCTCTAACCGGCGCGCAGGCCAGTGCATTGGGTTCAGTGTCACACCGCCATAAATCCAACAGGTCGTGTCGCGTGTGAAGATGTGGTTGGGTAGGGGTGGCAGGATGAAATCAGCAGGCTCTAGCATCGGGGCCAGAACGCCTTTGGCGGCAATGGGCAATTCAGCGCGGCTCATACCGCCAATCAGAATGGTGGACAGCAACCTTGCATCGACTTCCATCAAATGCGCCAGCAGATCGTCGGCAAGACCGATACCAACGGTATTGTCGTTGATCCGCGCCTCCAACAACCAGCGTCGGGCGTCCATGTCGGCCAAGGTTTCGGTCAACAGTTGGCGCAGAAATACCACCTCAACCCCGCGATTGCGCATCGCATCCACGAAGGTCATGTGTTCAATCCGCGCCTGCTTGACCCAGATCACATCGTCAAACAGTAGCTCTTCGCAGTTACTGGGTGTCAGCCTGGCCATTGCTGACCCTGGTTTATGCACCAGAACGCGGCGCAGTTTGCCCGCCTCGGAATTAACGCCATAAGTCAAGGTCATGCGGGGGTTCCTCCCATGAGGGCGCCAATGCTGAGGGCGGCCATGATGATGATGGTAAGACCCAAAAGAACGGGCCAGACAAAGCGCAGCCAGCGCTCATAGGGAACGCGGGCGATAGCAAGGCCGCCCATGACCACAGCGGATGTGGGCGTCACAAGGTTGACGACGCCCGTGGCAGATTGGAATGCGGTGACGATCAAACTGCGCTCGACCCCCGCAAAATCACCGACTGGGGCAAGGACAGGCATGGACAGAACAGCGAGACCAGAGGTTGAGGGTACAAAGAACGCCAGCACAACCTCGATCCAGTACATCACGTTGATAAACACGACATTGCTGAGACCCGCGACAGTGCCTTCGGCCCAATGTAGGACCGTATCGGTCATGTCGCCTGCGTCCATGATCACCACGATACCGCGTGCAAGCCCGATGATGAGGGCTACGCCCAAAAGATCGCGGGCACCGCCAACGAAAGCATCAACCAACCCTTTTTCACCAAGACGCCCGATCAAGCCGATGGCGATGCCTGCAAAAAGGAATAGCCCGCTCATTTCGGCCATCCACCAGCCGCCAAGGGACACGCCCCAGATCATGACGGCAAAGGTTGTGCCGAACAGGATGAGGACGATCTTTTGTAGCCCTGTGAAGTCAGTTGTGGCTTCGGACGTGTTCCGAAAATGTGCTTCATTCGCGGCCTTGAGATCAAACACAAGACTACGGGATGGATCGGCTTTGACCCGTGCGGCATAGCGCATGACGTAGGCCACGGTGGCCGCGAATGTCAGCCCAAGGATAACAAAGCGCAGCATCAACCCATCGGTGAAAGGGATACCTGCTGCATCCGACGCGATAACGGTGGAAAAAGCGTTCACGGTTGAACCGAGAACACCCACACCTGCACCCAGCATGACCACCGCCGCAGCTGTTAGCGCGTCATACCCCGCTGCAATAATAACGGGCGTCAGGATTACATAAAACGCCAACGTTTCTTCTGCCATGCCATAGGTTGAACCACCGGCCGCAAAGAGCGCCATCAAGATCGGGATCATCCATTTTTCACGCCCCTTTAGGCGCGTCATGGCGCGTTTGATGCCAGCGTCGATGGCTCCCGTCGCCGTGACCACCCCAATAAATCCACCGATCATCAGCACGAACAGGGCCACGTCGATTGCGTTAGCCGTATAGCTGCCGGGATCATAGAACCCTGCAATTGGCGCAAGGATAACATCAAAGAACCCCTGCGGGTTGGCATCCGTGAGTGCGTAGGTGCCTGCAACGGGCACGTCCTTGCCAAGTGCCGCGGAGGCGACGCGGTCATATTCGCCTGCGGGGATCACCCATGTCAGCGCTGCAATAATCACGATCAGCGCGAACAGGATGGTATAAGCTGAGGGAAAGCTGAATCGGGTCTTTTTCGGGGCGGGGTCTAAGGTGGTTTGGGTCATGATCGCGTCCTTTGTTGCCGGACCGCCAAAAGGCAGCGGTGTTGATGCGACGTTAGCGGAGGACCAAAGATGCCATGCTGATTGAGGTTAGGTGGCTTGAAAATGAATGCCTGACGGCAGGTTCATCTTGCCATCGCCAAATCAATTCAAAGGGGTTTGTTGATGGGTCAGGCGCAGCCAAGTTCCGTCATCATCGACGTAGGTCGACGTGCAAAGTGCTTGATAAATTGGCACATCGCCCCGTTCAGCAGAAGCGTGGTAGACCAGAACTGCGATGTTGTCTTGCTGGGTAAAATGACGCTCACTCATCTCGACAGACCGCCACCTTTGCGCGACGTCGGCCTCTCGAAAGGCAGCATCTCCTTGTAGGATCCCCGCGGGGTAGGGGAGTACAAAGACGGCGTCTTTTGCCGTCATATGGCGTGCGCTATCTGCACCTCTTGTCCAGAAATGCTCTTCCATATCCCAAAGGGTGTTAGCGGTTTTCATAGTGTCCACATGTTCAGATTTGTTGGATGATATGCGCAAGTCAGGTTCAAAATACGCTGCATTCTATTGGCCAAGCGCAAGATTGATAATCCAGCCAAGAATGAGAAATGCGATGATATACCCATAGATTGGTACACGCATTGCCAGCGCGGGCAGGTCGATCTGCTCATCCGCAGGCCTCGCAGTTGTGGCCGTTCTCTTTCTGGGGAGAAGGTCAAGAAGTGCTGAGATCACCTTGCCTTGATCGCGCCCCAGTGTCGGCACATCTTTGAAGCGCGTCATCAGAGTATCTAATCTTTTACGTGCCGGCCCATTGGGCATCGCCGCCAAGTTAGAAGCCTCGGTCCATGGATCAACTTCAAGCCTTGCCAGCATCGAAAGGACGGAAATATTTATGCCATTCACGTCCTCGCCCACCGTGGCGCTCAGAAACCGCTCAAACGCCGGGTTTTGTCCCATTTGGTCCATTGTGAGTGTCATGATGTGTGGCCTTTCCTGATGCCCTTTGTCCGCGACCAGATTGGAGAGTTTCTTCCACCCCTGTGCTGACGCAGGTCAGTGTCATGGTGTTTCGGGCATAGCACCATCAAGCTATGTGCATGCCGCATAGCGACTATGGTTAGGACTTTGCCGGTTGGGATCACATGTGTTGAGAGCGGCAATGACGCCGCCCCAACGAAATGAGGAGACCATGAATACACATACATCCACCGCATCGACGCAACCGGCCCCAAGTCCCGCAACTGTCGATCAATACATCGCGCAAGCGCATCAAATGCGCGCCGAATACATTGCCACATCCGTAAAATCTGGTTTGGCAACACTGCGTGGTTTGTTCTCGCACAAGCCTATTGCTGCGAAGACCGCAGCGAAATTGTCGTCTGCGCATTGATAGGGAGAATGAATATGACACACCAAAACATCTTACATCGTCATCCGTTCCACAGCTTTGCGCATGCGATGGATCGCATCCGTGCAAACTGGGCAGCGCAACGCAAGATCAATGCGGCCTACGACGAAACCCACCGAGAATTGTCTGCAATGTCGACGCGGGAATTGACCGACATCGGTATTGATCGGGCTGACATTCCAAAAGTCGCGGCCGAAGCTGTATCCATGACGTCAGGCTAAGGGCCTGACGTTTGCCAAGCCAGTTCAACTGCACTGCGGCAACGAACGACATGGCGGCAACCACCCCCAAAACGACGCAGCTTCATCGTTGCATCACATATGTGCCGGGCGCATCGCACAACGCTTTGTAGCGACCTGATTTTGCGCCCATATGTGGTATTTCCACGGGCGCGCTTGATCGCGCAGCCAGCCAACTGGCAAAATCTTTCCACCATGTGCCGTCCTCGGGCGCGTTGGCTGTGAGCCATTCATCAGGATCGCTATAGGGTGCTGTCGCTTTGGTATCTGCAATGCGAAAATGACGCCCCTTATGGCCCGGTTCGGATAAGATACCGGCGTTGTGCCCGCCACTGGTCAGCACAAAGGTCACATCAGTATCGGCAAACAGATGCAGCTTATAGACCGACCGCCACGGGGCGACATGATCGTCCTCGGTGCCAACCGCAAAGATAGGCGCGCGAATGTCGGATACGGCAATTGCCTTGTCACCCACGCGGTATCGCCCCTCTGCCAGATCATTGTTCAGGATCAGTTTGCGCAGGTATTCCGAATGCATACGGGCTGGCATGCGTGTGCCATCTGCGTTCCAGACCATCAGATCGAAAGCCTCAGCGCGATCCCCCATCAGGTAGTTTTTTATTGCAGGACCCCAGATCAGATCACGGGCGCGTAGCATGGCAAAGGCGCCAGCCATTTGATCAGATGAAAGATAGCCTTTGTCCGCCATCATATCCTCAATTAACGTGACTTCGCTGTCGTTGACAAAGAGCCGCAACTGGCCAGCCTCGGTAAAATCAACCTGTGCCGCAAGGAACGAGGTTGATGCAAGGCGGTCGTCACCATCGCGCCCCATCGCCGCCGCTGCGATGGACAGCAGCGTACCACCAAGGCAGTAGCCAACAGCGTTCAGTTTTGGTGCATCTGTGATCGCCAGTGCGGCATCCATGGCGTCCATCACGCCAAGTTTGCGGTAATCCTCCATACTCAGATCGCGATCCTCGGCATCAGGGTTTTTCCACGAGATCATAAAGACGGTGAAGCCTTTCCCAACCAGAAAGCGGACCAGTGAGTTGTGCGATGACAGGTCCAGAATGTAATACTTCATGATCCATGCAGGCACGATCAAGATTGGTTCGGGATGCACAGTTCCGGTCTCAGGGCTGTATTGGATCAGCTCGATCAGGGCATTGCGAAACACGACTTTGCCGGGTGCGGTGGCCAGATTGACGCCGACCTCGAACGCCTGCGGACTATCGTCTTGTGCGTATCCGTTTTTGCGCGCGATATCTTCGGATAAGTGCTGCGACCCACGGATCAAATTCTGGCCACTCTGCGCAAAGGTTGCTGCAATCACATCAGGGTTCGTGGGCGCAAAATTCGATGGTGCACCTGCGTCAACCGTCAGGCCGGTAACAAACGCTATCAGGTTTTGATGTTCGGGTGTAACCCCGTGAACGCCCGTCGTTGCGTCCTGCCACCACTGCCAAGACTGCTGATGCGCTTGTGACCAGACGTTGAACGGGTAGTTCTGCCAGCCTTCGCCAGAAAACCGATGATCAGTTTCGGCCTCGAGCCGATCCACGCCAAGGCTGGTCGCGCCAAGCGCTGACAGGTTCTGGAACGCCTGCGTAGCTAGTTGCAATTGCTTGCCCGGTGATGCGGCCAGATGGGTAGCCCAGTCCATCCATGCTTCAGCAAGAACCGAAGGGGATAGTCCCGAAGTCGCCTTCGCAACATTTGCGTGGGCCATATGGTCAAGCGTTTGATAAAGAGTTTGTGGCTCTGATTTCGGTTTTTTCTTGTCGGTCAACATGATGGCTCCTTCACGAAAGGCGCAAATTTGGCCTTCTTTGCCACCTCTCTAGTGTCCGTACCACAATGCGGCATTGATACGGGTTAGTCTGTCGACAGGTCTGACGAAAATGATTTATCCAGATCGGTCCTGGTTTGATGCAACACCGGTGCTTAGTTCTATGATTTCGGCTGTGATTGCTTCCTGCCGCACACGGCGCAATGTGGCCTGAAATGCATCCATCTCGCGCGCGATCTGGCGGCCTGCTGAGGTCATGGCTTCCATGCGCGCCTCGTTTTCGGCAGCGAACGCATGAAGGGCTGCTTTGCAGACCTGCGCTTTGAAGTACTCCTCGCCAAATGACGCAAGCAGGGTGTCACTTGGCAGTTGTGTCAAAGGCCGCTCGTCAGTGGTGGCCGCAAGACCCGACGGATCGACCGGAAATAGGCGCTGTCTGACAACGGCAGGGCGGCCACTTTTCCATCCTGTGAAGATGACATCGAGCGCGTCTATGCGGTCTTCACTAACAGCGCTGTAGATCGCAGTTGTTATCTGGTCTGCAAGTTTGGGAATCCCAGCCGTATGAGAGGGCAGGGGCGCTGTCCAATGCGAGTTAATGCCACGGGCCTTTGCGATGGACAGCCCGCGTGTCCCGATCAGGAACAGTGCCTCAGCGTCCCTTGCATCTATACTGTCCAGAACCCGCTCGGTGAACGCCCCTGCAAATCCCTGCTCTGCACAAAATATCAGTAAGCCTAAATTGGCTGCGTCCTGTTCAACGGGTGTTTTGTTCTCAGCCCCAATCACACGTGACATCGCGCTTGCAATGGTCGCCGCATAACTATCAACCGCATCCACTTGAGTGCGGGCAACATGCGCCCGTGCGGCAGCGATGCCTTTCATTGCATTCACGACAGCCCCGAGATCGCGGATGCCGTCGATGCGGGCGCTGATATCGGCAAGCCGTTCGGTCATTGCGGTGTATCGGGTTTGTCGTCCGCCAAAGTCGCGGCAAGGTTGGCCAGCGCGTCCATCAGCGTCTTGTCCGTCTCTCGAACCACGATTTCGGGTAGTGCAGCGCGGAATTTGGGCACTGCGACCAACGGCAAGATATCCAATAATCCCGCCTGCACGGCACGCATCAAAGAGACTTCATCATCCAGTCGGAACGGCATGTGTTGGGATTGCCGCAACGCTTCTCTGATCCGCGCACCGCGTGTCAGTTGCGCACGCACGCGACCATCTGGCACGCCGCCAAAACGGGTAAACACCTCCAACTCCAAGAATTGTGCGTAGTCCAGCCGCAAGGTGCCTGCCGCATTGCGCAATGCGGGTGCCTGCGTTTTGCCGCCCACGCGACTGACGCTCAGGCCTACATCCACGGCGGGTTTCTGGCCTTGATGGAACAAGGCAGCATCCAGCACGATCTGGCCGTCTGTGATCGAGATGAGGTTGGTCGGAATATAGGCCGACAGATTGCCCGAATCCGTCTCAGCGATTGGCAAGGCGGTGAGGGAACCACCACCACGCGCCTTTGAAAGCTTGGCGGCCCGTTCCAAAAGGCGTGCATGGATATAGAAGACATCGCCCGGATAGGCCTCACGCCCTGGTGACTGACGGGTCAGTAAGGCGATTTCTCGGTGGGTGGCGGCGTGTTTGGACAAATCATCAATCACGATCAGCGCATGCTGACCCTTGTCGCGGAAATGTTCGGCCATTGTCATACCGGCATAGGGTGCGATCCACTGCAAACCGGGTGCCTCGGATGATCCGGCCACGACCACGATGCAGCGCGCGAAATCGCCGTGGCGCTCAAGCGCGTCAATGGCACGGCGCACGCTGGATGTCTTTTGGCCCACGGCCACATAAATGCAGATCATGTCACTGTGCGCTTGGGCAATCAGCGCATCGATAGCCAGCGTTGTCTTGCCTGTGGAATGATCGCCAACAATCAACTCGCGCTGCCCACGTCCAAGCGCGAATAGGGTGTCTACAACCACAACCCCGGTTTGGACGGGTTCCGTGACAAGATCACGTTCGATAATGGAAGGAGCGGGGCGTTCAATGGGCAGATGCATTGTGGCATTGATCGGCCCTTTGCCATCAAGCGGGCGACCGAGTGGATCAACGACACGGCCCAAAAGCGCATCGCCGGTCGGCACATTCACAACCTCTCCTGTGCCAAAAACCGCGTCGCCGGCTTGGACTTCGGTGGCCGCGTCCAGCAATACGCAGCCGATTAGATCAGGGTCAAGCACGCGGGCGAAACCTGTTTGACCGCCTTCAAAGCGCAGAACCTCATCAAGGGCGACGTCCCGCAGGCCAGAAATCATGGCAACGCCGTCGCTAATTTCTTCAACCCTGCCTTTGTGGCTGGTGCGGGGGACAAGGGAAACGGATTTGAGTACGTCCTGGGTGGAGCGAACCCAATGGGGCGCATCATGTGGCATCGCGCACCGCCTTTTGGATTTGTTTTAAATCCGCCTGCCAAGAGTTGTGCAGCACGAAATGCGGACTGCGCAATTCCAGCCCGCCAATCAGGTCAGGGTCGGTGCTGAATTTCAGATCAGCTTTGCCGCCAAGGGCTGTTTGGACCACCTTATTAGTGTTGCTTTGCTCGGCACCCAATGCAGTTGCCGTGACGATCTCGATCCCCTTTGGGTCGTCTAACACGGCGGTAAGATCGGCAGGAGGTATCTTTGCGATGGCCTCAGTCAGCTGTGACAGAAACGCAGACTGAGTGGCATTGCAGTTTAACCGCTCCAGAAGTTTGGCTGCGATCTTCATTGCCAAATCAGCGGCTTGGGCTTCATTGGCCTTTTGCGCAGCGTCACGATCTTGCACGATCGTCGTTTTTGCGGTCGCCAACATCGCATCAGCCTTGACGCGCGCCTCAGTCAGGGTTGCCTTTGTCGCTGTTGCAGCCTCCTTTTGCGCGGCGTCAAGTGTGGCACTCCGCTCTGCGGCAATGCCTGCGCGAGCTTGTGTTGCCTCCTCCAGCGCCCGATCAGCCTTAGCCTGCGTTGCCTTGGACGCGTCAATCAGTGATGTGGCTGTATCCTGACGCTTCGCAATTGCAGCGGCGACGGGACGCCAAAAGACGTGTGACAAAAGCCACATAAGGATTAGGACGTTGACGGCTTGCAGACCCAGTCCCCAAAAGTCGATTGTCATGCCCTCAGCCCAACAAAGGGTTGGCGAAAAGCAGCAGCAGCGCGATCACCAGACAATAGATCGCTGTGGTCTCGATCATCGCCAGCCCAACAAATAGCGTGCGCGATATGGTGTTTGCGGCTTCTGGTTGACGCGCAATGGCCTCCATCGCAGCGGCGACGGCGCGGCCTTCGGCAAGGGCGGGGCCAAGGGCCCCAAAAGCAACGGCAAAGGCGGCCCCAAAGATGCTGGCAAGTGCGAGATAATCCATTAATTTTCCTGTCTTTTAGGGTTGAGGCGCTGGCCGTCCTCAACCGTGGATGTGATGAAAACCATCGCCAGAACGGCAAAGATATAGGCCTGAACCAGCCCGGTCAGCAGATCGAGCGCCATCAGCGGGATCGGCACCAGAAGGCCCGCGAGTGAGGCCACAATGCCAACAACGAAAACGCCACTCATTATATTTCCGAAAAGGCGCACAAACATCGAAAACACGCGCGTCAGGCTTTGTAGGATGTTCAGCGGGATCATGATCGGATTGGGGGCCGCGAAAGATTTGAGATAGCCACCAATTCCGCTGCCACTTATTCCGAACCAGATGACCGACACAAAGACGAGGGCAGCTAAAGCTGCGTCAGTTTCCAAGCCCGCTGTTGGAGGCTCTACCCCCGGAATGAGCGACGACCAGTTCGCCACAAGGATGAACAGAAACAACGTCCCGATGAAGCTGCGATAGGGTGCGGGAGACGCGCCGGTTGTCTCGTTGATTTGGGTGTCGAGCGTGGTGATGATCAGTTCTAGTGCGGCCTGACGTTTGGTCGGGAAAAGCGCTAGCCGCCGTGTTGATATGAAAGCACCCGCAACCAAAACCACCATGATCACCCATGTCGTGACAATCGCTTGTGTGATCGTAAACGGCCCCAACTGAAACAAGACGGTGGACTCCAGCGGCGACATCATATCGCTTCCTTTTGCATCCGGTACAGCATCAGAGCCTTGGCACATAGCAATCCCGCGAATGTCGCCAGCAATGCAAACCCGCCAGCAAGAACCGCGATGAAAAATCCCGTGACCAACAAGGACAAACGCCCCAACGTCAGGGCCAATCCCAGCAGTGGCTGGCCATCTTGCACAATCAGATCGGCCGTCGCACGCAGGGCGCGGAAATAGCCATATCCGATGAACAGCCCTGCGAGAAAACAGACAGGCAGGGTGATGAGTAAGGGGATAGCTGATAGGTCAATCATTCTGCGTTCATCCATTTCCATGCGGTCCAGCCGCCAAGGCACAGGCCGAGCAGCATCAAAGGTGCGCTCCAGAAGATGCCAGTTTCAAAGTGCCCATCCAGCCAGCGGCCCAAGAAAAGCCCTGCCAAAGTCGGGACCACAAAGATCCACCCCAGCACCCCAATCTGCGCCAGCCGCAGGCCGACAGACATGTCGCCGTCCCGCAACCACCGCGCACGTCGGTCACGGCGCAAGCGGGTTTGGACAACCAGCGGGTCTTCGTCATGTGCCCCGGTCACCGGAATTCACCTGCGTTCGCGCCCGCGTTCAGGCGGCTGACCATGTGGCGGATCGCGTTGAATTGCAGGCGCATCGCCTCGACATGCTGGGTGCGTTCATCGTCGGCGTCGGACCGGAATTGCGCGAGGACGTCGCTATCCAAAGTCGCAAGGTCGTCGCCTGTCACGGCCTCGCGGGTTGCGATGTCGATTGTTGACGCCTTACCAACTGTCATCACGCCGCCGCGCAGGGCACAGAACCGTTCCGCATCAGTGGTGCGCCAACTGACAATTGAAACCGCAAGTGCTGTCAGAAAAGGCGCGTGGCGACCCAAGATGCCGAAACGGCCGCTGTCGTCTTCGGCGCTTAAACTGTTAATGTCCTCATCAACCACCACAACGAGGGGGGTTATAATTCTCAACCTCATGCCGCAGCCTCTTTGGCGTTCGCGGCGGTTTCTTTGGCCTGCGCATCTTTCAGTGTGCCAATCATGTAAAGTGAACTCTCAGACCAGTCATCCGCCGCGCCATCCAGTATCGCGCGGCATCCGCTCAGCGTATCGGCAAGCGAAACGCTGGCACCTGCGATGCCGGTAAAGGCCTCGGTGACGCTGAACGGCTGGGTCAGAAAACGCTGTAACCTGCGGGCACGTTTCACGACCAACCGATCTGCGGTGCCAAGTTCCTCGACGCCCAACAATGAGATAATGTCTGTCAACTCGCGGAACCGCGCCAGCGCTTGGCGCACGCTTTGCGCGATTTCATAGTGTGCGTCGCCCACAACAAGCGGGTCGAGCAACATCGATGACGAAGCGAGCGGATCAATTGCTGGGTAAAACCCTTCGGCTGCCTGCGCACGGCTGAGCACGATGACGCAATCCATATGGCTAGAGATTGTTGTGACGGCAGGATCGGTGAAATCATCCGCAGGCACATAAACGGCCTGAATGGCCGTCACAGCAGAGCCCGAGATTGAGGCGATCCGTTCCTGAAGACCCGCCACTTCTGTTGCAAGTGTTGGCTGGTAGCCGACGCGCGAGGGCAGGCGACCCAGAAGGCTGGAGACTTCCGCACCGGCTTGCACAAAGCGGAACACGTTATCCATCAATAGAAGCACGTTCTGGTGCTTTTGATCGCGGAAATATTCGGAAATAGTCAGGGCCGTCAGCGGGGCCCGCCAGCGTGCGCCGGGTGGTTCATTCATCTGGCCGTAGACCAAAACGGTCCTTTCCAACACACCAGATGAGCGCATTTCCGTCAGCAATTCGTGTCCTTCGCGCGACCGTTCACCAACGCCTGCAAAGACAGAAATGCCTTCGTATTTTTCAACCATGGCGCGGATCAATTCCATGACCAGAACAGTTTTGCCCACACCTGCGCCACCAAACATCGCAGCTTTGCCACCCTGCGCCATTGGCGTCAGCAGGTCGATGACCTTGATGCCTGTCTCGAACACGTCCGTCGTGCGGGTTTGGGCGTTGAGCACGGGTGGCTGCGCATGGATCGATTTATGCGGCGTGTCATCTGGCAGGGGTGGCCCGTCGTCTTGCGGGGCACCCACAACATCCAAAAGCCGACCCAGAACCGCCACACCTACGGGCACGGCAATCGGGCCACCGCTGGGGTGCACTTCAACCCCACGCGCAAGTCCGGCCGTGGATTGAAACGCCACAGCGCGCAGCGTGGTCAGGTTGAGGTGGCTGTGAACTTCGAGGATCAGTGGGGTCGGCCTGTCCCAGTCTACAATCAAAGCTGCGTTGATCGGAGGCATAAAGGCGACATCGAAAACCACATCCACAACCGCGCCGCGCACCGCATGCACGTGGCCTACGGGTTGGATGGGCGTATCTTTTGGATCAATTGGCGCGTGCATTTGGCTGAGGCCTTCTGAGAACTGAGACCCCTGTCTTATCCAGACCAACGACCCGCCGCGCTGATCGGTGTTAGCATCGCAGAACAATGCGTGCCTGTTGGAGAAATAACTGAGACCCTAACCCTGATCAGTCCGTCACCTCGCGGTTTGATGCAAACATAGGCTGCGGCGCTGTTTCAGGTCGCGCAAATGACGGAGGTTTGTTGTGATCGGATTTACAGGAAATATCGAAGAGCTGACGGAAGAGAACGCGAATTTTAGGCGTGTTCTTTATTCCGGAACCAAGTTGCAATTGGTTTTGATGTCACTTGAACCAGGTGAAGAGATTGGCGGCGAAATTCATGCCGACACTGATCAGTTCTTTCGCTTTGAAGACGGCGAAGGGCGGCTGGTGATTGATGGCAAAACGCATAAGGTAGGCCCCGGTGATGGTGTCATTGTGCCTGCGGGCGCTCATCATAACGTGATCTGCACAGGGCATGATGCGCTTAAGCTCTACACAATTTACGGCCCATCGCATCACCAGGATCAACTTGTCCAGAAAACGAAAGCCGAGGCCAATACATCGGATGAAGCGTTCGGGGGCCAGCCGACCGAACAAGTGGCTGAGACCGTCAGGGTCTAGGAGCCGAATTTTCGCGAAAATGTGGACAAAGGAATGCAACCAATGAGACTTGCTGAGGCTTTTTTATGGCCGGGAACGAAGGTCTGCGAATATCTAGGGATAGACCCGGAAAGTGACGCAAGCCTGATCCGCTGGATGGTGAACACACTTGTTTACCTTGTAGCGAGCCTGATTGTTGTATGGATCGTCGTCGCGTGACCATGCCGCCCCGCATTCCCGTCAGTCCTGCGCAGATTGACCGTGTCGTGACGCAATTCTACGCCCGCGTGCGCGCTGATCCGATACTTGGGCCGGTGTTTGCAGCCCATGTGTCTGACTGGCGGCCACATGAAGAAAAGATTGGTCGATTTTGGCGCAACGCCTTGCTGCTGCAAAGGTGTTATGACGGCAACCCGATGCAAGTGCACCGCGCTGCCGGTGACGTTAAACCGGCGCACTTTACGGTTTGGTTGGCACTGTTCGATGCTGTGTTAGAACAGGAACTGCCCACGCCGTTGGCACAGGCATGGTCGGCTCTCGCCCACCGGATTGGCCGTGGGTTGCGTTATGGGCTTCCAAGCGAAAGTACTATGGCTGACGCGCCATTTCTGGGTGAGGCGTGAGCGCTGCCAACTTCACAGTGTGCGGAAAACACCGGTCCTCTTTTGGGCCAATGTGCTTTTCTTGCCGTGTATTAGACCGGCACGTTGTCAAACAGATCATCCCCGAGACCTTGTGGGCCAGCGGCCCGTGCAGTCTTTGTCGGTGTCTCCGGATCAAGCAGATCAGTGACACCCTTTTTGCGGTCAACTTCGGGGGTAACGTCCTTTTGGCCTTTAATCTTCTTCATCTTTTCTTCTAGGTCGTTGAAGCTCATGGCGTTCTCACTTTCATGTTCGTTTGGATGTTGCGCTCCCTTGCGACAAGGCAGCCACGTCAATCATGCGCGCGATGAAAGTGGTGGGCACTAATTCAGGTTATGATGCGTCCAGATAGTTTGGATTTTTCGGGCGCAATCGCACCCGCGCTTGACCGGAAAATCGGCCTAGAGCTGCCTGCATCTTAACTTCGATCAGTAAAAACCGTTTAGTTTTGTGGCACCACAATAGTGTTCAGACCGCACGATTTATGTTCCCGCTGTTGGTCGAAAAGAAGGTGTCTCTATGCTTCATGATCCCTACGCGGCCTTAGGTTTGGCGAAAACGGCCACCGCAGACGACATCAAGAAGGCGTATCGCAAGCTGGTGCGGACAAGTCATCCTGATTTGAATCCCGATGACGCAGATGCGGAAAAACGGTTCAAGGCAATTTCAGCGGCCTATGACATTTTGAAAGATACCGAAACACGCGCACGTTTCGATGCAGGCGAAATTGATGGGCTTGGCGCAGAGCAAGCGCCACGACAGTATTACCGCGACTTCGCGGATGCGCCCCAGAATGCCTATCAACACAGAGATGGCTTTGGGTCAGACGTGGACCCTGCCGATATCTTTGCTGAAATATTGCGCAATCGGGGGCGGACAAGCGCGGGTGATTTCCAGTCGCCCGGCGCACATGCGCGCTTTACGTTGGAGGTCCCTTTCTTGGATGCGGCAAAAGGCACGCAGACCCGTATCACCCTTCCGACAGGTCAAAGTCTTTCTGTGAAGATCCCGCCGGGCACAGAAGACGGTCAGACCTTGCGGCTGCGCGGCAAGGGTTCTGTGGGCTTTGGCGGCGGACCGAACGGTGATGCACTGATCACCATTCTTGTGCAGCCCCATCCGCATTTCCAGCGCGATGGCAATGATATCCTTGTGACCCTGCCCATTACCTTCGACGAGGCCATTCTGGGCGGCAAGGTGACCGCACCCACAATTGACGGCCCTGTCGAAGTCAAAATTCCGGCAAATGCAAGTTCGGGGCGGGTTCTGCGCTTGCGTGGTCGTGGTGTCGCGCGTGCAGGGACTAAGGCGAAAGGCGACCAAAAGATCACATTAAAGATCGTCGTATCAACAGACCCCGATGAAGCCCTGCGCGCATTTCTATTGGACTGGCGCACGTCGCAGTCTTTCGACCCAAGGGCAGACCTTATGAAAGGGACGGGCGCATGACAGACCGGTTTTCAGAAGACGACGTGGTAATGACCGTCACACGTTTGACCCGCAGACAGCTTGTGCGTTTCATCGAAGGCAATTTTATCAAACCGCAGCTTGCACCCACAGGATATGTCTTTCGTCAGATCGACATCGCCCGCCTGGAACTGCTGTGTGACTTATCCATGGATCTTGATCTGGACGAGACCGGACTTGGCATCGTGATTTCGTTGATTGATCAATTGCATACAGCTCGGCAAGATCTTGCAGTTTTGGCACGGGCGGTCGACAATTTGCCACCAAAAGTGCGCTCTGGCGTGTTGGCATCGCTAGGACAGACCTGAGCCGCCTCAAACGGACTATTTACTGGCCGTCAGCCAAACCTCGGCCGCGTCGCGTTCGTGCATCTCAAAACTCTTGATCTCCAGACCGGGAAGAAGCGCACCCTCAACTTCGGAGGCCTTTCTAAGCCAATTTGAATCGCTCAAAAGAGCGCATCTATCGAATTTGGACAAAAGGCGAAATAGGCTTGGCAGGCGTGCCACCTCAACGCCAATCGCACCTAGTGTCGGCAACGAGAAATCTGAAATCTCATAAAGCATTTGTCCATTGTGCACGTCTTTCGACTGTTCAATCAGACTATCCAAAGCGGCAGCCATTTCAATCGCGTCAATCTTGCCACTGAGTTCAATATCCACGCGGTCATCAGATCTCTTGGTGATTTTCAACATGCTCAATTTCCTTTGCTTTGCGCTGGATATTGCACAGTTCTGTGCGCGCGATGCTAATCGAGATCAATCCGGTATCTTCGCGACAGTCGTAAGGCAGTGGGTGACACAAGGCTTTCTTGATGACGCCTTATTAAGGATTGGACCGCACAATGACAGCCGAGCAGGACAGCGGGCTACCGCTTGATGTCATATCGCAGAAGCCAGCAATCACCGCGCCTAAAAGGGTCCAGTTTCGCGCACGCTTTTTGTGGGTGCTTTTGGTTCCGGTCTTGTTGTTTTCAGGGGCCGTGATTGGGCTATATTTTCAACCGCCGGGCCTGCAGAAATTCTATGAAATGACCGGGCTGCAACCGGGTGCTGGGTCGGCCAGTCCTATCGCTATCCCACCGGAAATCGAGCTGCCAAAAGATATGGCTGAAACCATGCGCGTTTCAGGTGTTCTGGGGCTTGCCCGGTTGATGCCGCGCGGGGATATCTCCTTTGTTGCACCGCCTTACGGCGCAGGCGATGCACGGGTGGCAGACATTCTTGTCGCCGAGGGCGATACTGTTACCAAAGGCGCTGTCGTGGCCCGCTTAGACAACGAAGCACAGTTGCAAGGCGCTGTTTTTATGGCCGAAGCAAATCTGGCGGTGCGCCAAGCAGCATTGGCTTTGACACGCGCCACCGTTGAAAACAGCAAAAACGAAGCACTGGCGGGTCTGGCACAAGCGCAATCTGTCGCGGCAGAGGCAGCGATCGAGCTTTTGCGGGCGACCGATTTGTTCGCGCGCGGGGTGATAACCCAAGCAGCTCTTGACGCCGCAATGGCTACTGAACGTCAGGCCGCAGCTGCCGTTGAAAAAAGCCAAGCCACGTTAGCACGGTTCACGGCCACCCAAGTTGACGATCAGCCTGATGTTATTCTGGCAAGCCGAAATTTGGACGCGGCGGACGCTGAGCTGGCGCGTGCGCAGGGCGATCTGGCCCGCGCAGCGGTTGTCGCGCCGATCTCAGGGACGGTTTTGAACATCCACGTCACACCCGGCCAACATCCACCTGCGGATGGGATCATGGAAATGGGGGATATTGCGCAGATGATGGCCGAGGTGGAAATCTACCAAGATCGGATATCACAGGTTATGGTTGGTCAGCCTGTTGAACTGGTCGCAGACGCATTGGGGACAACGTTGCAAGGTCGGGTCGCCCGCATTGGTATGACAGTAGGCAGACAAGGGCTGCTGTCGGACGATACGGCAGCAAATACGGATGCACGTGTGATCAAGGTCATGGTGGCGCTTGATGATGCGTCGTCGGCTATTGCATCGCGCTTTACCAATCTTGAGGTCATTGCCCGGATTGATACCAGCGATCAGCCTGCGGCCAACCGATGAGCCGGTTCTTACAGGCTTTGTTCGGGCGATTGCCTATTGGCTGGTTCCAACTGACGCACAGTCGCACCCGCTTTGCCGCGGCCCTTTCTGGCGTTGCATTCGCAAATGTACTGGTCTTTGTGCAGCTTGGCATCATGCTGTCGATGGCGACCGCGACTTTGAAACCCTACAGCTTTTTTCAAGCGGACATCATGATCTCTGCGACCGACGCCAATGCGTTGACCGAAGGCGGCAACGTGGCGCGGCAATGGATGTTTCAGGCCATGGCTGATCCTGAGGTTGTGGCGGGCACGGGGCTGTTTATCGGAAATATCGCGTGGCAGCGCGGGGGTAAGACGCTGGGGCTGACCACATATGGGGTCGATCCGGCGCAACCCGCCTTTTTGGGTGCAGCGATGGCACCGTACGCGCGGACATTGCAGTTGCCTAATGCTGGCATCGTTGATCGCTTCAGTCGTGGTTTGCCGCAAGAGATCGCAGCAGCCATTAGGCCGCAAAGCCCTTCGTCATTCGAGGCATCTGGGACGCAACTGACCCTCTATGACACCTTTGCAGGTGGTGGTGGATTTGGTGGTGACGGGTACATGTTAGTGTCAGACCAGACGTTTTTGGCGCTATTCCCCGCACGCAGGTCCGGCGCGCCAGATCATATTTTACTGCGCATCGCTGCGGGTGCAGATCCAGTTGTCGTTTCCGCACGTCTACGGGATTTGGTGTCGGATAAGTCCTTACGTATCCGCAGTTATGGTGACGCAGCCCAAGAGGAACTAACCTATCAACAGACTAAGCGTCCGACGGGCATCATATTTGGTTTTGGCGTCATCATTGGCATATTGGTCGGGTTGGTGATCGTTTATCAGGTGCTTTCAACCGATGTGGCTGAACACCTAAGCGAATACGCGACCTTCAAAGCCATGGGTTACGGTCAGGGGTTCTTTCTTAGCATCGTTTTGGAAGAGGCGCTGATCTTGGGCGTTCTGGGCTTCATTCCCGGATTTGCTGTCGCCAACTTGCTGTTGATCGGCATGGCAAAGGCCACGACCCTGCCCATTGAAATGACCTTTGGCATGGCGGTCTATGTATTCGTCGGCACGGTTGTTGCGTGTTCGCTGTCTGGTGCTATTGCGACGCGCAGGCTTGTTGCGGCTGACCCCGCCGATTTGTTTTAGGATGGGGGATGATCATGCTCTTGATATCGCGGACCTGAACCATTGGTTTGGCGCAGGCGAGGCGCAAAAGCAGGCCTTGTTTGATATCGACTTGGAAATCGACCGTGGCAGCCTGACCGTGTTGGTTGGCCCTTCGGGGTCAGGTAAGACCACACTTTTGACGCTTGTGGGTTGCCTGCGCGAGGTGCAAGAGGGGTCTGTTATGTTGTTGGGTCACCAACTGCATGTCGCAAAACCTGCTCAACAAATCGCCTTGCGACGCAGGTTGGGCTTTATCTTTCAGGCGCATAACTTGCACGGCAGCCTAACCGCACTGCAAAATGTGCTAATGGGTTTGCAGGTTCATGGTGCAACTGATCAAGACACCCAGATGTCAGCCGCACGTCATATGCTGACGCTTTTGGGGTTGGGCGATCGCATTGATTACTTTCCTGCAAATTTGTCTGGCGGGCAAAAACAGCGCGTGGCTGTCGCCCGTGCGCTTGTAGGCAATCCCGATATCGTTTTTGCGGATGAACCGACGGCGGCACTTGATCGCGAAAGCGGTATGACGGTGGTCAAAATGCTCAAACAACTTGGGCAAGTGCGTGGGACGACAACGGTCATGGTCACGCATGACAACAGAATTCTGGAAATGGCTGACCGGATCATCACACTCGAAGACGGCCGCATTGTAAATGATACCTCTAAATAACGCGCATGAACATGGCCCCTAAAAACCCGGAGCGCTTCATATGAGACGACACCACCATCCCGTCGATCCCAAAGCTGGGGATATGCGTGTACTAATCGCCATTGCAGTGAACTTGGGCCTAACGATCGTACAAGTGATCGGCGGCGTTCTGTCCGGCAGTCTGGCCTTGATCGCGGACGCCTTGCACAACTTCTCAGATGCAATTTCGTTGATCATCGCTTTTGGGGCCCGAAAAATTGCCCGACGGCCCAGTGATGCCACGATGACATTCGGCTATGGCCGGATTGAGGTTGTTGCAGCGCTGGTGAATTACACAACGCTCATCATCATTGGTCTCTACCTGCTCTACGAAGCTGTGCTGCGGTTCATGGATCCACAACCTGTGGCTGGCTGGATCATCGTGGTTGTGGCCGCGGTGGCACTTGCCGTTGATGCCATAACAGCGCTGCTGACTTATGAGATGTCGAAAGATAGTGTGAACATCCGCGCTGCGTTTTTGCACAATGTTGCGGATGCCCTCAGTTCCATCGCTGTGATCGTGGGTGGTACGATTATCCTACTCTACGATTGGCGTCTCGTTGATCCCATCGTGACCTTGCTGATCGCTGGTTATATCCTGTGGCAGTCATTTCGGGAAATCGGACCTGTTATTCGCATTCTTATGTTGGGAAGTCCGCCTGATATTGAGACCAGCGCAGTGTTGGCATTTGTCCGAGGCGTCCCGGGCGTGGCTGACATCCATCACGCGCATTTCTGGCAAATTGACGAGCATCGCGCAGCCCTTGATGCTCACGTCGTGATCGAGAGCGGCAAATGGGATCAGGCAGATGCAATCAAGGCATTGGTAAGGGATGGGGTGATGTCGGCGTTCAAGATTTCGCACACAACTCTCGAACTTGAATGCGCAAAGCACGGTTGTGGCAACCAGACCGAGGTTGGAGGTCCTGCCGATTTTGAAACGGTACGCTGATTGGTGCTTCAAGCTGGACCCCGCCGTAACCAAAGCACACAAATTCTGTCGAAGCTGATGCAGGTCAGCAGGCGCGTATTGGATATATGTTTCACTGATCCAGAGCTAGCTTTACGCAGCTCAAAACACGTCTCGAAGACAAATAAGGAGAGATAACCATGACCGTAAATGTAGGCAAAACCGACCAAATCGTCCGCGCCGTTGTCGGATTGATCTTCGTCATCATACCATTCACCGCAACCCTGTCACTTTTTGACAATAGCTATGCCATCTACGCTTCGGTTCTTATCGGGGCAGTTCTTCTTTTGACGTCCGGTTTCCGCATCTGCCCGATCTACAGTGTCTTGGGGATCAAGACCTGCACAGGTTGAGCCATCATCACGTGATACCTCGTCGCTCGCGGTATTATCAACGGTTCAAAAGCATGGCTGACTAACCCTGATGAGTGCGGCAATGCGAAGTTTCATCCAAACCAAGCTTCATAACACCCTCGGCCCTCACCCAAAACGTAAGGATTTTTCAATGTCACAGAACAGCAAGACAAACACCGACGCCGCCACTGATTTCGAAGCAGTGAGCCAGCAATTGAACGCCCTGCGGGCAGACATGTCACGCCTTGCCGAGACAGTCAGCGGGATCGCCGGGCGACGCGGCGGCCATATTGCTTCAGATATTTCCGATGGTTTGGGTGAGGCAAAGCACTACGTCGAGAGTACCGGTAAATCTGCCGAACATCAGTTGGAAGCTTCGGTTGCAGACCACCCACTACTGGCCATCGGCCTTGCCGCGGGAGCGGGGCTTTTGGTTGGGGCTATGTCACGACGGTGAACGCATTTCTGCAAGAAACAATACGTGAAATTGCAGGCCGCGATAAAGATCAGGCGCGCAAGTTGCTATGGTCGGTTTTGCTGGCGTTGGCAGCTTGTTTGTTTGGTCTAGCTGGCCTCGGATTTCTAACGACGTCAATATACATCGCATTGAACATTGCTTTGGGGGCGGGGGTAGCTGCCCTGTTGATAGGTGTTGGATTTACGTCTTTTGCTGGTGCGCTGTTTTTTTTGGCGTTCAAGAAGACATCAAAACAGGCCCTTACAAATACCCCGAAGGTTTCAACAGAGGCGTCAAATTCCAACGGCCTATCACTCATCGCATTTACCGCAGCATACGTCTTGGCGCGGCAATTCCCGAAACCTGATCGTGACTGACGTTCAAGCGACAACATCCCGCGCTCCCGCAAGGTACGGATTTAGGTGCCTGCCATGACCACGACACATGACCTGTCTGTCGCATCTTACAACATCCACAAAGGTATCGGTACAGACCGACGCCGCAACTTGGCACGGACAACGGCAGTAATTGCAGAAATCGGGGCGGATATTCTGGCTATCCAAGAAGCTGACACGCGGTTTGGCAGTCGTAAGGGTCTACTTGATCTGGACAGTATCCGTCGTGACCTCGGGCTGATCGCAGTCCCAATGGATGATGTTGGGGATGCGCACGGATGGCATGGAAATCTATTGTTGGTGCGCAATGCGCTGGTCCAAGAGGTGCATCAACTGATGCTGCCGGGGCTGGAGCCACGCGGCGCGTTGGTGACTGATATGATGATTGCCGGACGACCATTGCGCGTTGTGAATGCACATCTGGGATTGCTGCAAGCCTCGCGAACGGCGCAGGTGCGGGCGCTACTGGACAAGATCAGGGATTTGGAAGGGCGTCCTACGCTGCTTATGGGCGATCTGAATGAATGGCGCGGGGCAGGACCCGCGTTTCAGACCTTAGAAAAACATTTTACGTTTGCGCAAGCACGCCCCAGCTTTCCCTCGCGCTATCCGCTTCTGGCACTGGACCGCATGATGATGTCGCCACATGGCGCATTGTTGGATGTCGCTGTGCACGATAGCCTCCTGTCACGCCGCGCATCCGACCACTTGCCAATCAAAGCAAGGTTATGCTTTGGTCCTGATCATAAGGTCCTCTGACGATGATAGCGGATGTCCTGGTTTTTCTTTTCTGGATCGGTGCCGCAGTTGCATCCGTGGCAATAGCGTCCTTTTTTGCACACCGCTCGTATCGCCGCTTTTTGCAAAAATCGCGCGGAGCTTCATCAACTGCTTTGCCGCGTACCGCGCCACCCACACCGCTGGATGCGCAACTTGACCCACTGGAACAACGGCATACGGAGGAAACCGGGCTGAGGCTGCTTTTGGGCAATACCGATGCCTTTACCGCCCGCGCGCAAACCGCAGCGCAGGCAGGGCGCAGCCTTGATCTGATGTATTACATCTGGAAAACCGACATAGCCGGGTGGTTGCTGATTGACGCACTTGTGGCCGCTGCAGACCGTGGTGTGCGCATCCGTTTACTGCTTGATGATGTCAATGTGCAGGGGTTTGACCGGACGTTTCTTGCCCTAACCCAACATCCACTGATCGAGGTGCGGCTGTTCAACCCGACACGCAATCGTGGACAGGCGTTGCGCCGCATGGGCGAGATGCTGTTGGGGTTGGCGCGTTTCAACCGCCGCATGCACGGCAAAATGTGGATCACCGACGGGCGGCTCGCGATTATCGGCGGGCGCAACATCGGCGATACCTATTTCAGCGCGAGCAGTGGCACCCGAAATTCTGTTGATGCAGACGTCATGTTCGTAGGTCCGAAAGTAGCCGAGGTTTCGAATGTATTCGACAGCTACTGGAACCTTGGTTTGTCCTTGCCAATTGCAGCGCTTTGGCCTGCGCTGCGTGCAAGCCCTCGCGCTTTTCGCAGTAGACTGGCACGGCACATTCAGTCCGAAGCATCACGCGACTATAAGATGAAGGTTGCGCATGGCAGATCACTTGACTGCTTTTTGACCGACGGCCTCTATTGGACCAAAAAAGTGCAACTGCTCGCCGATCCACCTGACAAGGCGTATGATTTGCACACGGCCCCATGGATGGACACCGCCATCGCCGCGATATTGGATACCGCAAAAACCGATGTGCAGTTGATTACACCTTACTTCGTACCCGGTGCGGATGGAATTGCAGGTCTCACCAATTTGATGACGCGCGGGGTTAAGGTTTCGTTGGTCACAAACGCTTTGTCGGCAACGGACCTGATCACAGTTTACGGCGCGTACCGGCATTTTCGCGAACCGATGCTGGCGGCTGGGGCGCGCGTTTTCGAGTTTTCCAAACCTGCGATTGCTGGGTACAAACGCGATGTCGTGCATTCCAAGGTGTTTATGATTGATGGGCAGCAAGGCATTATCGGGTCGCTGAATTTTGACTTACGATCAGCCTATATCAACACCGAACTGGGGCTGCTGTTCGAAGCGCCACCCCTCATGGCTGAGCTGCGCGTCATGTTTGATACGCTATCCGCGCCTGAACAAGCATACCAAGTCACCCGAACCGGACGGGCCTTGCAATGGGCTGTCACGCGTCCGGGCCAACCGCGTGTGATGACGGTTGAGCCCGAAGCAGGTTGGTCCAAGCGCGCGGTGTCATGGATCGTTGGGCAGTTGCCGATCAGAAAGTATCTGTAAACAGGCCATTCTAGCACAAATCCCCGTCAACTCAGAAGCTTCAACAGCGCCTCTGCCGCTTCATTTGACGATGCGGGGTTCTGGCCCGTAACCAGCTTGCCGTCCACGACGACATGCGATGCCCAATCGGCCCCTTTGGAGTAATTGCCGCCATTCGCCTTCAACATATCCTCAACCAGAAAAGGCACCACATCTGTCAAACCTGCTGCGTCTTCTTCGGTGTTGGTAAATCCCGTTACATTGCGGCCAGAAACGAGGAGTTTTCCGTCTGCGCCTTTCGTGTGGCGGAAAATTGCAGGGGCATGACAAACGGCAGCAACGGGCCGGTCACTACTTGCAAAGGTCTCGATCAGGTGGATGCTGGCTGGGTCTTCGGCCAGATCCCAAAGCGGACCATGGCCGCCGGGATAAAACACAGCGTCAAAGCTGCTGAGATCCAGACGCTCCAGTTTGACTGTGTGGGCCAAAGCATTGGCTGCGGCTGCATCATCTTTAAAGCGGCGCGTATCATCTGTCTGGGCATCGGGTGCATCGCTTGTAGGGTCCAGCGGGGGCTGCCCCCCTTTGGGTGAGGCAAGCGTGATCTTGGCACCAGCATCACTTAAGACATAGTAGGGGGCTGCGAATTCCTCGAGCCAGAAGCCGGTTTTCTTGCCGGTATCGCCAAGAGCATCATGCGAGGTCAGAACCATTAGGACATTCATGTTGTGCTTTCCTTATTTTCGATCATTTATTCGGGGCCCACATGGATCACCCGCTTGCCAAAGTTTTCACCGCGCAGCAGGCCGATGAAGGCACGCGGGGCCTCTTCGAGCCCTTCGATTACCTCTTCGCGGTAGTGCATCTTGCCCGCCGCCAACCAAGCGGTCATCGCGGCGGCAAATTCCGGGTAGAGATGTCCGAAATCCTTAAAGATTATAAAGCCGCGCATGGTCATGCGCTTGCGTAGCATTTGACCCATCAGCCAGCCCATCCGGTCCGGCCCATCAGGCAGTTCGGTGGCATTATAGCCCGAAACGAGGCCACAGACCGGAATGCGCGCGCCAGTGTTCAGCAGCGGCAGAACCGCGTCAAACACCGCACCGCCGACATTTTCGAAATAAACGTCGATACCCTTGGGTGCAGCAGTCTTTAGTTTGTCTGCAAACCCGTCTGATTTGTGGTCGATGCATGCATCAAACCCCAAATCTTTGACCGCGTAAGCGCATTTTTCTGCGCCGCCCGCGATGCCAACCACATGGCATCCCATCAGTTTGGCAATCTGCCCGACGGTCGCACCCACGGGGCCTGTTGCGGCAGCCACGCAAACAGTCTCGCCTGACTTAGGCGCGCCGATCTGGGTCAGGCCCGCCCAAGCCGTGAAGCCCGGCATGCCCATTATTCCCAACGCCCAAGATGGATGCGCAAGATCGGGGCCAAGGACCGTGACACCCGCGCCATCCGACACCGCGAAATCCTGCCAGCCGTTAAAGCTTAGCACCCAGTCACCAGCGCTGAACCCATCCAGATGCGACACGACAACCTGTGCGACTGTGCCACCTTCCATCACGGCACCTACATCCACCGGGGCTGCGTAAGAGGGCGCATCGCTCATTCGGCCGCGCATATAGGGGTCAAGCGACAGATATTCTGTGCGCAGCAACATCTGGCCAGGCGCAGGTTCAGGTACGGGCTTGGTTTCAAGGCGCAAAGTATCCGCGTCAGGTTCGCCTTTTGGCCGTGAGGCCAGTACAAGTTGGCGATTGATGGTCAAAGATTGGGTCATAAGTAGTATTCTCCTGTCGGTTAGGGACCAAAGGGCTAATGCGCGAGCAATACTGGCTGGTCAGTTTGGTCAAGCATGCTGCGTGTTGTTCCACCAAAGACTGCTTGCATCATGCGTGCGTGTCCGTAAGCGCCCATAACGACAAGGTCCGCGCCCTGTTCCTTGGCGCGATCAAGAATACACGCCGCAACCTCTTGGCCACCTGTCGGAAATTGCGTGACGGTCACATTACACCCATGGTGGCTAAGCCATGCGGCAACATCTGTGCCCGGGTCTTCACCTGTGTGTGCTTTGGTCGTAGTGGGATCGAAACAGGCGATGATGACTTCTCGCGCCTCAACCAGATAGGGCAGGGCGACATGTACTACTTTGGCCACAGTATCACTGTTGTTCCAGGCAATAAAGACGCAAGGCGCGGGTTTGGACGGCGAGGCATTCAACATAAGACCAATGGGCGACTTAAACAGAATGCCATGTGCGGCCTGTCGCATCGAATCCGAGAGACCCTCAGGACCCGTCGGGATATATGCAGTGTCGCAGATCCGCGCATGCGTCGCGACGATTTCCTTGATATCCATGGTTGCGCACAACAAGGACTGAACATCTGCAGAAGCGCCGCCACGGTCCAACACAGCTTTGATTTCGGTTTCCCGTTCGACCAGCGCGTTTCTAGTTGACGCCGCAGTCTGTGCCCAATTTTCCGGGATCGCCACATTTCCATACATGGGCATACCGTATGCATATGTAGGCAAAACGGGGGTATCCCCGATCATCAGCACGCTGAGATGTGTATTTTGCGCGAATGCCTGCTCCGCCTGTTCGGCGATAACAGCGTCGCTTGTATCCGGTTCAATCACCAGAAGTGTTGTGGTATTTTTCATGCAGGATCTCCACCAATCTGTACGGCCACACAATAGCAGCCGCTGCTTTGCACACAGATTGGCGGAAATTTCCGTGTGCGCGCTTACACAGATCAATCAGCCACCCAGTCAGTCCTAGAAACAGGTCCCGAATGGCGGCTTGCAATGGCCGTACTTTGGGCAGCATCACGTGACGAGGCTATGGTGGTAGCGCATTTGGTCAACATCGGACGCCGTGACACGGCGGAACGGACAGCGCATTTTTTGATCTTGGTGTCCGAATTTCTCTCGTCGGTATGGAGAGCAAAGAAAGCTATGCCTGTCCCCTGAACCAGTATCTCATGGCTCAAGCGCTCGGATTGAGCGCAATTCACGTTAATCGGGTCTTACGGCAGTTGCGTGATGCGGGACTGGCGACCATTCGTGACGAGCAAGTCACCTTTGATAATTATGAACGGCTGGTCGAATTTGCAGATTTTGTGCTGACCTAATTGAATCAATTGGGGCCTCTCCTGAAGTGAGAGTCAGGCTTTCCCTATAGTTTTAATGGGTCACACGCGGGCAACGAGCAGAATAGCGCTATCCCGAGTTTTCTAAAACAAGAAGCACGTGGGTGGGGGACAGGGACGTCGAGTTCCCACGTGCCTCTTGCTCTGTCGGGTTTGGTAAGAACTCGCCAAAGACCGATAACGTATGCGAACCAAAGCATTAGAGTTGTCCTACTGATGCAGGTTGGTCTGTTCCCCAAGCATTTTGTTTGCATAAGGCTGATCCTATCGGGAAGAAAGATTTGGCTGCCTCCAAACGCGTGTGGGTCCAATTTTGTGACCTATCGAAATGTCTGTGCAGCAGCGCACCTCATCAGGCCACTAATCTCAATCAACTGCCGCTATCCCAAACACTGATAAAAGCATCATTGTAACAAAAGGAGAAAGTGATGTTCAAAGATATAGTTGTGGCGTTCGACGGGTCGAAGCACGCCGAAGCCGCCATCCTGACAGCTTGCGACATGGCTGACCGATATAGTGCGAAATTGCATGTCGTTCATGTGCCCGAGCTGCACGATCAGGCCATTGCGGTAGGGGCTTCTGCCGTCGTCCTTCCGGTGGACGAAGAAGCACTCCAGGAAAGTGGCCAAACCATGATTAAACGTGCCGAGCAACTGGCAAAAGGCGCGGGGCACACGTTCTCGTCAACGGATATTCTGCCGGGTGCGCCCGGTGATGCGATCCTAGCTAGCGCAACAGAAAAGGGCGCGGATTTGATTGTGTCTGGACGACGCGGCCATGGCCAGTTGAAGGGTATTCTAATGGGCAGTGTGTCCCAGAAACTAGCTTCGAGTGCGGACTGTGCGGTGCTGACGGTGAAATAGCGATGTCTGGCTCTTCGGCTTCGTAGCTAATGGCAGGTCAATCTCCGGTAAAATCAGCGGCATTCCCGATCCCATACTGGATCCTTGACCATGCGCGCTCGTGGAAGAAATAGAGGATCAGCTTGGTTATGATTTCGAGGCTACCGATTGAAACGGCTGTGCCTAGATTGCCGGTGAAAAACCACGCCAGCAAGGTCGTATCTAGCGAGGCGATTATGCGCCATGTGGCTGTCTTGGCGGTGCTGCGCCAGCCACTTTCCTTGTATTTGCCATCCTCGACCGACATGCCCCAAGCGATCCGTGACCAACCGCGTTCGTGAAGGAAGTAAAGCACCACCTTGGTGATCACCTCCGTAAAGGCAATGTATGTCGCAGCCTGTAGGGCAGCGCCCTGATTTCCCCCATGTCCAAATAGGGGCCCAATATAAGTGATAACAAGCCAAGAGAGCACCAGCGTGTCGAACGTACCAATCACGCGCCAAGACACAGCCTTGGCGGCAGAGCGTTTTGAAGAAACTTTGGGGGGAGGCGTCTCAATTGCTGAGCTTATGTCCATCATCCTACCGTGAACCAGATGCCGTTGAGTGTCGATGAGAGAACGATAGGATGCCCAATTGGCTTACACTGCCAAAGGGCTGAACAGCTCGATGGGCATGTGTGATTAGCACCAGACGCGTGACTGCGCCTTCCATGGCACGACGGGCCACTCGGGTTCGGAACTCAGCATTCGAGGTCTATGAAATGGAAAATCTTAAGAAGTCGATTGACCTTTTATACACTGGCGCAAGTAAAAGAGCGGCGATGTTTCGCTACCTTCTGATCGGCTTTGACGTCTCCACCATCGTGTTCTTCATCGTCACGGTACCTCGTGACTCGACGCCTGCGATCCTTGCCGCTGATTTCGTTATCGGCACATTAATTTTGGCCGACTTTCTCTCACGTCTTTGGATTGCCCCCAATCGAGCGCGGATGCTTCGCCAAATCTACACAGTGACGGACGTCGTCGTTATCTTGTCGCTCCTGCTGGCGCCGCTGGTGTCGCAGAGTTTTGGCTTCTTGAGGGTCTTGCGGACCTTGCGGCTGCTGCATTCTTACCATGTTCTGCGCGACCTGCGCCGCGATACGCCGTTCTTCCGCCGCAACGAGGATGTCATTGTAAGTTCAGTTAATCTTGGGGTTTTTATCTTCTTCATGAGTACCCTCGTTTTCGTGCTCATGGCTGATCACAACCCAGACATTGTCGGCTACGTCGATGCGCTTTACTTTACAGTGTCCGCACTGACGACTACCGGTTTTGGCGATATCGTGCTGACTGGCACCATAGGGCGGCTATTAGCAGTGGTCATCATGGTCGCGGGTGTTGCCCTGTTCCTTCGCTTAGCGCAGACTGTTTTCCGACCCTGCAAGCTGCGCCACAAGTGTCCAGAGTGTGGCCTCAATCGGCACGAAACTGACGCGGTACACTGCAAGCATTGTGGCCATCTGCTCAAGATTGAAACAGGAGGTGCCTCCTGAGTTCGATCGATGGTCCACCGAGGAGCGGTGGGCGTATTGAACAGCGATCGCGCAGTTCAGGCAGTCGTGGGGACGCTGATGTCAATCATTCTCCGTCCTTGGCTTGAGGTCGTTCGCCACTTTGGAATCGCTCGGAACGCTCTATGAGATCGGTCAGGCGGGCCGCGGCGCGGATCGTCAAAGGATGAGGGGCCGCATCACTCCGGGGTTCGATGATACGCGCCATGTCGCGCGCAAGAGCCAACTGAGGGCCAGACGCAGTTGCCAGCAAGGCAATGACTAAGTTCTCCAAAGCAATCACCCGGATATGCAGTAGGCCTATCTGGGTATCACCGATTGCAGGCATCTCCACTTCAATACGATCGGACGCCAAATCGGTTTCACGACCGCATTGGCCCGAACCGCCTTCATTGGCCCATCTGGCCAGCGCTCGGTCACGCTGTTGGGCGTCACCGATAGTTTGCAAATCTTGATCGGACATGTGTCCTCCCTGATGATTAACGCGACCAGTCACCCTGATTGCGTCTTGGATCGCAGTTCTCAGTTTCCAACTGCAACGACGATTTTGCCAACGGTATGCCCATTTGCGAGGAAGGCGACGGGTCGCTAGGCTGAAAGAACGCGCGGGTCTAGCGGTTGAATGCGGTACGGTGCCCAGTGGCGACAAGCCGTCCCTGTCTGATCGCTCAAGTGTAAGCGCCTGCAGAGTAGGTGAGTTCATAGCTGTGGCTGTAGATCTCGAAAACGATGCCAAACGGGTCCTCAACATAGACCATCCGGTAGGGCTTTTTATCGGGGAAATACTCCCTCACGGACATCCGTTGTTTGCCGCCAGCGGCCAGGATTTTTGCGAGCAGACCCTCAACATCAGGGTCCTGAATAGCAAAGTGAAACATGCCGTGTTGGCGAAAGGACAGGTTATCGTCGGGCGCGCTGTTGCCATCAAATTCAAATAGCTCAAAACCAATCCGGTCGGCGGTCGCAAGGTGGGCAATGCGCAGGTGGTTCCATCCAGCCCCGAAAACATCCGTGCACATCTGCCCTATGTCACTGTCGTCTTCTGCAACCTCGGTGGGTTCCATGATCGTATAGAAACCGAGCACGTCGGTGTAGAATTGCACAGCGGCGTCTAGGTCGGGAACAGACAGTCCGATATGCGAGAAAGCGCGCGGCGCAGACTTCATCGTAAGTATCCGGCGGGGTTTCGGTTTGAGGTGGTGGACATGGTAAGATCCCTTATTTGGAATGAGCGTGAGCCCAAGATGGCTTTGTACTGTGTGCGACGATAAGTGATCAGCCTGGCCACAACGCTTTGATGCTTACGAGAAGTTTGCCGACCACGAACTGATCGATGTTAGGCCTCGCTGGACTGTTGTCTGATTTGATACGGACACGGTTTTTATCTGAAAAGCAATCACGCTGTTTTCGAAGGTCGAATGAAGCCCAAAAGAGCCAATACATTGCCCATTTAACAGCAGGATGCCGTAATGCGCAGGCCGCAAAGTCCCATTGATCCAAGTCGCGATTTCATGGCTGGCTCCGAGAACGGCCAGTCCAAGCTCGTCTGGTATGTCGATTATACATTCAACTATACATCCGTGGTGCGCGACATCAAACGGACTGCGGCACAAGACCTGTACGAAGACCAGGCGGTTATTGCCTTTCGTCAGGCCCCTTGCGCCACCCAATCTGACCAGCGCGACCTTACTGCGCGGGCGGCCATAGCCGCAGGTTTGCAGGGCAATTATCTGGACATGCATAGCGCGTTGCTTGAGCATTCTGGCAAGATCGAAAAACAAGATGTCGCGCGGATGGTGCAGGACATTGGCCTCGACGTTGAACAGTTCGAGGTTGATCTTTGGTCTGACGAGACATGGGAGCGCATTGCGCAGGATCGGGCGCATGCCGTGGAGGCCGGTCTCAAGGATCACAGCGGTCTGATCATCGATGGCCGCATCTATCAAGGGGCATGGGACGAGGCCTCTCTCATAGAAGCGCTCGAAAAACCGCTAGGCCATCGGATTATGCGGGCGAACACGGATTTTCAGAATTGGGCGGCGTCAGCGGGAATGGCATTGATCCTTGCGACGTTTTCCGCGCTGATCATGGTCAATGTCGGCTTTGAGGTCGTCTATGAGCGTCTTCGCGACTTGACGATTTCCATAGGCATTGGTGATGCAACTTTTGCTCTGTCGGCCCAAGCTTGGGTCAACGATGGCTTGATGGCCATATTTTTCCTTTTGGTGGGTATCGAGATCAAGCGCGAGATCGTCGACGGCGAATTATCCGATCTCTCCAAAGCCTCGCTGCCACTACTTGGCGCGATTGGCGGTATGGCGGCCCCGGCACTGATCTATCTGACCTTCAATTGGGGACAGTCGGGCGCGCATGGATGGGGTGTGCCGATGGCCACCGATATTGCCTTCACACTTGGTATCATGGCCCTGCTTGGTGATCGCATACCATCAGCCCTTAAGGTGCTCATCACAGCACTTGTCATCGTAGATGACTTGGGCGCGATCCTTGTGATTGCTGTTTTCTACAGTGAGGGGATCGATGCCGTGCCCTTGATGATCGCTGGCGGCACCTTTGCGACCATGCTTGTCATGAACAAGGTCAAGATTTACGCGCGTGCGCCCTATCTGATCTTGGGCCTCGTGCTGTGGTTTTTCGTGCACGAGTCTGGGCTGCATGCGACATTTGCCGGTGTGTTGACAGCTGCTGCGATCCCATCCAGACGCACTGGCAATATCGCTGGTGCGGCCGCGCAGACATCTGCGCTGTTTGATCGCGAACTGACTAAGGCAAAGTCGCCGCAGGCAACGGTGTCCTCGCGGTCGCTGCACTTGCTGCAACAGGCACTCGATCGTCTGCGTGAGCCGGGCTATCACCTTCAGCATGCGCTTGAAGGCTGGTCCAACTTTCTGATTTTGCCGCTCTTTGCATTCTTCAACACAGGCGTTGTGTTGTATGGTGAACCCTTCAATTGGCATGCCCCGGAGGTTCTAGGTGTCGTTGCGGGCCTGACCATCGGCAAACCGCTTGGCATCGTTTTAATCTGCTGGTTGGCTGTGAAACTTGGCATCGCGCGTCTGCCGAAAGGTGTGACATGGCGGCATATGATTGGGGGCGGTTGCCTTGCGGGCATCGGTTTCACCATGTCGTTTTTCATTGCGGCGGCGGCCTTCGACGGAGCTGCATTAAATTCGGTCAAACTTGCCGTGCTGATTGCATCGGTCATAGCCGCGATCATCGGGACGCTCATTCTGAGATTATCCAAACCGGATTGAATTTTGCGCTCAGGCACGGTGGCGGTCGCCCAATGCATGATCGGTGTTAGCACAAGGCGACCTCTTTTCTGATCTTGTAGCGACGCATGAACCAAAAAGGAGAAATCTAAAATGACACTCAAAGGAAAAGTGGCGCTCGTGACCGGTGCAGGCCAAGGGATCGGTCGTGGTATCGTTTTGCGTCTGGCAAAGGATGGTGCTGATATCGCAATTGTGGACATCAACGACGAAAAGATGGCCGAAGTTGCAACCGAGATCGAAGCGCTTGGCCGAAAGGTGACAACCTTCAAGGCTGATGTCAGCGACCGAGCCGAAGTTTATGCTGCCGTGGAGCATGCCGAAAAGACGCTTGGCGGGTTTGATATCATGGTCAACAATGCCGGTATCGCGCAGGTCGATCCGATTGCGGATGTCAAACCGGAAGACGTGGACCTTATCCTGAAGGTCAATATCCAGGGCGTTCTTTGGGGTATTCAGGCAGCTGCTGCGAAATTCAAATCCTTGGGCCACAGGGGCAAAATCATCAATGCATCATCGATAGCCGGGCACGATGGTTTTGAAATGCTTGGTCTCTATTCAGCGACGAAGTTTGCCGTGCGTGCGCTGACACAGGCTGCGGCGAAAGAATATGCCAGCGAAGGCATCACCGTGAACGCCTACTGCCCCGGCATTGTCGGAACGGATATGTGGGTCGAAATTGACAAACGTTTCTCTGAATTGACCGGCGCGCCGATCGGCGAGACCTACGATAAATACGTAGGCGGAATCGCATTGGGACGGGCGCAGACGCCTGACGATGTTGCCGCACTGGTCTCATATCTTGCAGGCCCTGATTCCGACTATGTGACTGGGCAAGCTATCATCGCCGACGGCGGGATTGTTTATCGATAGTAACGCAGCGGACGCAGGGACCTGTGGAGCCTTGTCGCCCAGTATTCCCTATAGATGCCTCTAAAGATCAACCCGACGCAGGCGCAACCCGCGCTTGCGCAGAAAGTCTGACCGGTCCTCGTCGTTGCGCGCGACAATCTTCTCCCGCGCAGCGCGGATGCCATCGATGAAGGGCGCGGGCGATGAGTTGGCGAAATTCTTGAGGGCCGGGGCGGCCTCCTGCGCGAAACGGGACGCCGCATATTTGGAATGGCGGATCTTGATCTCTTGGAAGTCCTCAATGCCCCAGAGGTTGCGGTTCTGGCAGACCGCGCGGAGGTAGAAGCTGGCGATGCCGAGCGTCTTGGCGCCGACCTCGGAATTCCAGCAGTAGAACCCCCGGAAATAGAGGTCGGGCGAGCCGTCGGGCAGCAACCCCGCCTCGATCGGGTTCAGGTCATCGACCAGGAACAGGAACACATCACGATCCGAGGCATAGAGCGTCATTGTTTCCTTGGTCACGTCCACACGCGGATTGTAGATGCCCGTAGACCAATCCAGCACGCCCGGCACCTTCCAGCGCGTATCACCGGTGCCGTTGCCCGCGATGCGTTGCACGGCAGAAACAAGCTCGTGATCGTAGATGCGGCCGTAGTCGGGGCCGGTGACAGCGCGCAGTTCCGTGCGCCCGTTCGCGACCTCCATGGTCTTGATCTGCTCTGCCCGGTGGTTGGTCAGCCCATATTGCAGGTTGATGCCTGCAAGCGGCGCAGGCAGTTGGCGCAGATAGGCGGCTGGCGCGCCGACAATGCTCGACAATTGTCCAAAGCTCCAATGGGTTGGCGCGATGGGCGCGTCGGCCCCGGGTAGGACCAACCCCAGTTTCTCGGGGTCATCGCGATGCGCCTCGACCCGGATCGCGGCACTCTCCACGGTTCGTGTTCGGCTCTGCTCAGCGCGAGTTTTCACAGACGCGAAGAGGTCGTCGAGGGACAGGTATCGCTCATCATTGGGTCGCGAGAACCACTCCGATGACACGCGATCCACGTTTTCACCGCGTGACACATCAACCTTGTAACCGCCACTGGCGTTACGCCCGGCATCGATAATTTGGGTATTCATTGGGTATCTCCCGCGACGGGCGGCCGGGAGCCTCTCTCTCGACCTCCAAACCCGTCACGGGAACAGCCTCCACTCTCTCACTCCGATGGCTGCGCGGATCAAATGCTTCTTTATGGGGCTCTGCTTCTTGAGGCGGTCGTCCGATGCGTGTATACATATTTCGGACGATCCCCTTCCATCATGTCCGAAATCATGCTACAGATTTCGGACATGGACCATGCATCAACAGATCTAAAGAGCGATATCCTGACACGGATTGCGAATGGCACGTCGCGGGGCGTATGGACGCCGAGGGATTTTCTGGATCTTGGTGAACGTGATGCCGTGGACAAGGTGCTGCAGCGACTGACGCGGGCAGGGGCTCTGCGCCGGGTTGATCGTGGCCTCTACGATCAACCGTCGACCAATCGCCTGACCCAGAAAGACAGCCCGGCAGATCCCCGCGAAGTGATTGATGCCATCGCACGCCGAGATCAGATACGCGTGCTCGTTGATGGGATGACGGCCGCCAACGATCTGGGTCTCACCAATGCTGTTCCGGCCAAGATCCTTGTGCATACCGACGCCCGGTTGAAATCGATTTCGCTCGGCCAGCTCGACATCGTGTTCAAACCAACAGCTGCCAGCAAGCTCTATTGGGCTGGCCGACCGGCCATGCGCATTGTGCAAGCTCTGCATTGGTTGCGGGATACGATGGGGCAGGTTGACGAGGATCAGGTGCTGATCCGCCGCCTGACGGCTCTTCTCAATGATCCGACGAGAGGCAAGCGCCTTCGCGACGATCTCGAGGACGGGCTGACGACGTTGCCGAGTTGGATGCAGAGTCTATTGCGCCCGATACTTGCAGAGCATGCAGGTGCCGCGTGAACCCCGCGTTCGACAGGATCATTTCTGCGGATGATGAGACACGCCTCGGCCTCTTCACGACAACAGCACAGCGCTTGGGCACCACACCGCAGAATGTCGAAAAGGACTTTTGGGTCTGCTGGACCCTCGACGCGCTGTTCAATGGATTGCCGGATGGGCCAAGGCTTCTGTTCAAGGGTGGCACATCCCTGTCAAAGGGCTTTGGGCTGATCCGCCGGTTCTCGGAGGATATCGACGTCACAGTGTTCCGGGACGATCTGGGAGAAGCCGCAACCATAGAAGAGCTTGAGGCCTTGAGCGGTAAGAAACGCGGCAAGGCGCTGGATGCGATCAAAGCGGCCTGCGAAACTTATATCCAGGGCGCGTTCCTTGGCGGGTTGAACGAAATTGTGTCGGAGGTTGCCCGACGAAACGGACTAGATGTGGCGCGGTTCTTTATTGAGCCCGATCTTGAAGATAGTCAGGCACTTTATCTGCGGTATCCAACCGCAACACCTGATGATGCCTACGTCGCCAAGGCAGTAAAAATCGAGTCTGGTGCAAAATCAGCGCTTGATCCCAATTCTGTGCGCAGCATCAGTCCATACCTCGAGGAAGACGTTCCGGATATCGATCTGACCGTTGGGAATGTCACCATCGTCGATGCTGAGCGGACATTTTGGGACAAGATCGTTATCCTGCATGGCCTGCGCCGCTGGTTCGACATCCGTGGAGAACTGAAAGGCAGTGGTCAGCGCGTGTCGCGGCATTATTACGATGCCTATCAACTTCTCGGATCAGACCTCGGTGAACGCGCGCTGGCCGACCGAGTGCTTGGTGCCGACTGCGTCGCCCACGCGCGCATGTTTTTCAACCGTCCGGCTTTCGATCTCGCCACCGCAGTTGCGCCGACATTTTCCATCAGTCCCGTTGGAAAAATGCTCGATGACCTGCGCCGCGACTACCGCGCGATGTCGGGCATGATCTTTGGGGAAGCGCCGCCTTTCGATGCCGTGATCGAGCGGGTTGCTGATTTGGAACAGAGGCTCAACACAACGCCGACGGGGTCGAAGGGCGTTTTGGATGGAAATTCATGATATCCGCAACAACCTGAGACAGTCATAAAAACAACGCCTATGGGCTGGTGCAGATATCCGGTGCATAAAATGCTCCTCTAATCCAGATTGAAGGCATACTAATCCGCTAGACGCATAAATTCGTTACATGCCAGCCTTGAGCTTGTAATTTCCCCAGAATAGCGTGCTCATTTTCTACGATCGCGGAATGACGCACTGCAACACCTACCAGATGTGTTGGCCGAGTCAGAGCGACGTAGGTTCCTTTCAGGCGTGATAGGTTTTGGGGGCCTTCACCCGCACCACTGCTCTTATCGCCACATAGCCAGTCGACAATTTTTTCCGATGAATGATGGTTCTGAAAAGTGCTCAGCAGCAGAGTTGCAAAGTGAGTCTGCCCCTTGGCTTGATGAATGGAGCCTAGTCGGATGGATACATGGCGATCGTCGGCAGTGATGACGCAGGTATTGTCTGGTTTTTCCACACCATCGTTCTGTAGTTGCGGCAAAATCGGCGGTTCTTCCCAAGCCATGAAATCTGCGCAAAGACCGGTATCGCTGGTTCCTTCGCAAAGACTGGCTGCGATAGTTAGGAGCAGTCCTTTCTGTTCAGCCCAGAGATCGGCCGTGATTGGAGAAATTTTAGTAATGTATGAACGAGCGAACTCGTCATACTGCGTCAGCAGATCGGGGGTTCCTTCTAAGACTGTTCGGATTGCCTTGTGCTTGCGTCGACTTTCCAGTTCAGCATTTGGCCTCCCGATGTTTCGCACTAATCGCTGCATTCCGGCTGCAAAGCCGTTGACTGCGGGCCCGATTTCATGCCCCGATCGGACGATCTCTTGAGCTTGATGTAAATAGCCTGAGAGCGTCTTTGGATGCCTATCCATTTTGGCGTTTTCTGCGCTGTAGTCTGCCCAGTAGTGTTCCACACTTCTTGGATATTTATTATGACCGGGCGGGATATTTTCAGTTGTTGGTCTGTGAACGCCGCCGATAGCAAAGCAGTCGCCGAACGCTAGGGTGTCGTCGTCGAAAGTCTGAAGAAGATGGGCGCCAAATGCCTCCAAGACCTTGCTGCAATCGTTGTCAGGAAAAATGATAATTAGGTTTTGACCGTGATCCACTTGATCGGGTGCTTTACCTGGGCCATTGCCCCTTAATCCACCATCGCCGATCGGGATGACGGCATGAGGATTGGCTAAGTCCGCAATCGGTTTGCCAAAACGGCGACTGCTCGCAATCGTCATAGTGCGATCTTCGACTTTGTCTGGGAATGGGTCAGCAGTATTCTGATCTTGGCCAGTTTCGAATATTTCTTGGTTCGGATCACCAACCCGTTGGATTCCAGAAACTGCTGCACCTCGATTAAAGATGGAATGGAGAAGAGCTGCCTGCCGCAGCGATGTGTCCTGCATCTCATCCATCAACACCAATGGAAACCGATGTGACAGTGTGGCGGATATATCTGGATACGTTTGCAGCAAGTGCTCCGCCCAGACAAACATCTCTTCGTACCGGAAGCGACCGGCCTCAGCGGAGGTCTTAATTATTCGATGAGCTTTCTTATACGAGTCTGAATTAGGCCCTGACGGAAAGGGTTTGATCTTACCTCTATGAAAAACAACCGGTGAAAGGTCGGTGCTGGCGAACGTAACGGCATCGATGCCCAAGTCGTTTTTCTGCAGATAGTATTCTAAGCCCGATCTTTCCTTCCCCTTAAGGTGGTTCCAGCGAAACGCTTTCGCCACATCGTCGTCTATCAGCGGAGACGGGTAACCGTTCGATTGAAGGTACGGCAGCGCCAGAAACCGGTTGGCGAAGGTGTGTATGGTATCGATGAAATGTGGAAAGCCGAGCAACCGGTGCCCAACTGGAGTGTGGCCGAGCCTACTTTGGATTTCCTCACGCGCAACATTCGTGTGCGATAGTACGCAGATGCCTGATGTTCTATGCGGCCATTTCCTTGCCATGATTGCTAACTTAGCAACAACCAGAGTGGTTTTGCCACTTCCTGGACAGGCTGAAACGTCAAACGTTCCTGACCTCTTGTCGGATCTCAAGGCCAAGAAACGTGCCCCTGTACCTGACGTACGCTTGCGCAAAGCCCGCCCGGTCAAATTGTTGGCTCGGGGACGAGGAGGTCCATCGCCGGCGGATAGAGTGTAGGTTGATACCTCTTGCCAGACACCCAAGCGTCAACGAGATTTGCCCATTCCTGCATCATATGGTGGCGTTGATGTTCGTATTCCGCCTTATTGTATATGCCACGCGACGACCGACCATCCTCATGCGCAAGACATTTTTCAATCCAATCACCATTGAACCCCAACTCGTTCAACAGCGTCGAACCGGTGCGGCGCAGGTCGTGAACGGTGAAGTGTTCGAGAGGTAGGCCCTCCTTTTGTGCTCGTATGATTACAGCTTTTGTTACGCGGTTGAATGTCGCCCGCGACATTGGGGCATCCGCGTCATAACGTGAAGGAAGCAGATATCTGGAATTGCCTGCGCAGGTCTTCAGCGCGATCAGTATGTCGATCGTCTGTTGTGCCAGGTAAATGTTATGGGGCTTGGATCGCTTCATTCTTTCCTTCGGAATTGACCAAACCGCGTTCTCAAAATCGACTTCATCCCAAGTTGCGTCTTGAAGTTCGCTCTTTCTAACCATGGTCAACAGGAACATTTTGACGCCCAGACGAATGGTCGGAAGGGTCGCGACATGTTCAAGCTGGTTTAGCATGATCCGTATCTCCGACGGCGATAACGACCGATCTCTCGGAACGAAGGTGGCTATGGACGACGGGCCAACTTCATCGGCAGGATTGGCGACTTTCTCTCCGTGAAGGATCGCGAATGCGTAGATAAGTTTAACGATGTCCCGAACATGGATGGCGGTCGCTGGTGCGCCGCGATCCTTTACCGTTGCGCATCTCATTCGCAGGTCGTCAGCACTGATCTCCGACAGCAACCGATTTCGGAACGTTGGAAGAATATCCCGCTCGAACACGGAACGCCGCATGGCGCGCGTACTGTCCGCCATCTTGGCTTCTTTCAACCACCGCTCGCCAAACTCACCGAAGCTCTTCGCTTCCTTCAGGCGTCGCTTCTCGCGTTGCTTCTCCTGCGCGGGCGAACGACCTTCACCAATAAGACGCTTCGCATCGATCAATGCCTCCCGAGCGCGAGCCAGAGATAGGCCCGCTGAGCCATATCGACCAATGGTGAGCGTTTCACGACGATCATTCAAACGATAGTCGAAACGGAACACGATTGTGCCCGAAGGTTGAACCGTAACGTACATACCGTCACGGTCCGAAATTTTATACAATTTTTCTTTAGGTTTCAGAGACCTAAGAGCGGCATCTGTCAGCATAACACTCTCCCAAATCTGGGTTTATCGAGCGAAAATACGGAAATATACCGTCAGCTAGAATTTCACATCTGATCTCAAGATTTTACCCAGTAAATCAGCATGTTATGAATATATTTATACCGTCATCGCATTCGAAGTGCTGACGGTATATCAGATTTCGACAAATTTTGAAATCCTGCATACCGTCAGGTATACCGTCATAATATTCGATAGCCCACCGATAGATAGTGAAGCATCTCGCATGCTGTATTGTTTATTATCAGGTACTTATATCGCGTTGTGGAGAGAAATCGGATACGCTAGCGCAGGCAAAATTATTCCCACTCGATCGTTCCCGGAGGTTTTGATGTGATATCATAGGTTACACGGTTGATACCTTGGACTTCGTTGATGATCCGCGTTGCGGTTTCACCAAGGAATTCGTGGGTAAATGGGTAGTAATCCGCTGTCATGCCGTCCACGGATGTCACCGCACGCAATGCGCAGGCGAAATCATAGGTACGCCCATCGCCCATAACGCCTACGGTTCGTACCGGAAGGATCGCAACAAAGGCCTGCCAGATATCATCGTACAACCCATGTTTGCGGATCTGGTCGATATAGACGGCGTCAGCTTTGCGAAGGATTTCCAGCTTTTCACGTGTGATTTCACCGGGGCAGCGGATCGCAAGGCCTGGCCCAGGGAATGGGTGACGCCCGATAAAGCTAGGTGGTAGTCCCAGTTCTGCGCCAAGTGCCCGGACTTCGTCCTTGAACAATTCGCGCAGCGGTTCGACCAGCTTAAGACCCATCTTTTCGGGCAGGCCGCCGACGTTGTGGTGCGATTTGATTGTGACCGACGGACCGCCAGAAAACGACACAGATTCAATCACATCAGGGTAGAGCGTACCTTGGGCAAGGAACTCAGCGCCTTCGATATCATTTGCGTATTTCTGGAATACGTCGATGAATAGCTTGCCGATGATTTTGCGCTTTGTCTCGGGGTCGTCTTGGCCCTCTAGTTCGCCCAAGAACAGTTCTTGTTCGTCAGCGTGGATCAGCTTCATGTTGTAGTTGTCGCGGAACATTGTCACGACTTCTTCGGCTTCTCCTTGGCGCAGCAATCCGTGGTCCACAAAAACGCATGTCAGCTGATCGCCAATAGCTTCGTGAAGCAAAACCGCCGCAACAGATGAATCAACGCCGCCAGACAAGCCACAAATAACTTGCTTGTCGCCAACCTGTTCTTTGATCGCTTCAATGGCTTGTTCGCGATACGCACCCATCGTCCAATCGCCGGTGAAACCAGCAATCCGGACAAAGTTTTCATACAGCTTTGCACCGTTTGGCGTGTGGTGCACTTCGGGGTGGAATTGCACAGCATAGAAGTTACGTGAAATATCTGCTGTTACCGCAAATGGTGCATTTGGTGATGTTCCGTAAACATCAAAACCCGGTGCGATTTCAGACACATGGTCGCCGTGGCTCATCCAGACCTGTTCTTTGTCGGTCAGGAACCAGCCATCAAGTAGCGCAAGCTTTTCTTTTGGGGTCACATAGGCACGGCCAAATTCCGCAGTGCCGTGGCCAGACTCAACTTTGCCACCCAACTGGGTCATCATCGTTTGCTGACCGTAACAAATGCCAAGGATTGGCACGCCAAGATCAAAGACTGACTGCGGCGCGCGTGGCGATCCTTCGCGGGTCACACTATCGGGGCCACCAGACAGGATCACGGCCTTCGGTGCGAATTCCGCAAGGAATGCATCTGTAACCAACTGATAGGGGTGAATTTCACAGTAGACGTTTAACTCGCGCAGGCGACGCGCAATCAGCTGCGTAACCTGGCTGCCAAAATCAATAATGAGAAGGCGTTCGTGGGTGCTGTTTTCCATGGCGCTTCGGTAAAGCCAGTCACGGATTTGTGCAAGAGGCGCGCGGGAATTCTGCAGCAAAGGATGAGGCTTTGTTCGTTTTTTATGCTTCGTGGCGCTTGATGTCGTTTTCGCGCCTGAAACGGCGCAAAAATAGCAGGTCGTGGAGGGCGCGTTCTATATTTGATGTGCAGGATAGCGTTAAAGGAATGTTTCATGTCAGATGCACCAGTTAGATCAGGACGCCGCGCACGCGGTGGTGGTGGCGCGGCCCGCCGGGCAGAGCGTACAGCCGTTAGCATCGAAACCGCTAAGTACATCGAACGAAATATTCCTAATTACGAGGTGCTGAACGAAGAAGCACTTCAGGTCATCGAGGCCAACGCTGAAACGGTGCTTGCCGAAATTGGTGTGAACTTTGTTGATAACCCAGCGGCGCTGGAACGTTGGAAAGCTGCCGGTGCGGAAGTGGACGGCGAACGTGTTCGCATCCCACGTGGTTTGGCACGCAAGCTATGTGAAACGGCCCCATCAACATTTACGCAGCATGCGCGTAACCCAGAACGTAATGTCGTTATCGGTGGTGATAGTCTTGTGCTAGCACCTGTTTATGGTCCCCCGTTTGTGCGCGATGCAGAAGGTGGCCGCCGTTATGCGACGATCGCGGATTTCGAAAAATTCGTGAAACTTGGCTATATGTCGAAATGGTTGCATCATTCGGGTGGGACCGTGTGCGAGCCAACAGACATCGCTGTGAATAAGCGTCACCTCGATATGCTTTTGGCGCATATGGTATATAGTGACAAACCGTTTATGGGCGCGGTGACAGAACCTGTTCGCGCACAAGATTCGGTCGAGATGTGCGAAATCTTGTTCGGCAAAGAGTTCGTGCAAGAAAACACCGTCATGACATCGCTGATTAACATCAACTCTCCGTTGACGTTCGATAGCACAATGATGGGCGCGCTTGAGGTATATGCCGCTAATAACCAAGCCTGCATCATCAGCCCGTTCATCGTTGGGGGCGCAATGGCACCTGTTTCGGTGGCGGGTACGCTGACACAAACATTGGCAGAGGTGCTTGCTGGCGTTGCCTATTCACAGTTGGTGCGCCCGGGCGCGCCTGTGATCTTTGGGACGATGGTGACATCGATTGATATGAACTCTGGCGCGCCGACATTTGGCACACCAGAGGCAGAGCACATTACTTATGGGGCAGGGCAATTGGCCCGTCGTATGGGGCTGCCATACCGTTCGGCTGGTTCATTCTGTGGATCCAAATTGCCAGATGCACAGGCGGGCTACGAAACTGGGAGCAGCCTGAAGATGGGTTTGCTATCTGGTGTGAACTTTATGCTGCACGCCTGTGGTTGGCTCGAAGGTGGCATGGTTGCTTCATTCGAGAAATTCGTCATGGACGCGGATCAGCTGGGAACCTTGCACCACTTTGCACGCGGCGTGGATATGTCTGAAAACGGACAAGCCATGGATGCGATCGCAGAGGTAGGCCCCGGTGGTCACTATCTGGGCTGCGCACATACGCAGGCGAACTTTAAGACTGCATTCTGGCGGACAGATTTGTTGGACTACAAACCGTTTGAGACATGGGACGAAGAAGGCGCACGCGATACGCAAACGTTGGCCACTGCACGCGTCAAAAAGATGCTTGAGACGTACCAGCAGCCCGCCCTCGACCCTGAGATCGAGGCACGGTTGCGGGCCTATGTTGCTGACAAAAAGGCCAGCATGCCTGACGCCTTCGGTTAATCCGACGGTTCAACAAGCCGCAGGCGGGTCGCACGCATCAACTGTGCTTCGCCTGCGATCGCGATCAGCACATCGACGTGTCGGGCGACGCGATATTCGCCCGAATGCTCGATGCGCTGGGTGTTCATCTCTGATTCAATATCAAGCAAACGCATAATTGCTTCGGCATGTCGGGGGAGCCGTTCTGCAGCAATGATGCGGCGTAGATGTACGTCACGGCGATAGTCATCCATTCCAAATCTAGCGGCCCGCGCCAGTAGCGTGGGGCGTTGAAGTGTGCGAATGCGTGTTTCCAGATCGAGCATAGTCGTTCCCTTCTCGGTGTATTGCTGAGTCGGTGAAACATGGCATAGCGCGGACGGGTGTTGCGGGATGGCAATTTGTTAAGAACGCATTGGTTAGACTTGTTTATCTTTTGGCAAGAATAGTTGACGGGCCAATATGGTCGTTAACACTTAGGTAACCAAGCACGCATAGGTTGATTTTTCTATGTGTCACCGGTGTTTAGGATCAGCGATGGCGCATTGAAACCTGCGAAAAGGACGCGTGACATGACATTACAGAAGGGACCGCTGCGGTCTGAACTGCTTCCGGTTTGGATACCGGATGCCGCGCGTAATTACCTAGCCCACACACAAAAAGGTCTATCGATACGTGCTGTTGCCCGTGCGAACGATTGCCATCCGTCAACAGTATTGCGGCAGGTTCGCCGTTTCGAAGGGCGTCGTGACGATCCTTTGATCGATGCGGCACTTGATGCGTTGTCCAATCAGGTTTCATCAGTTGATATTGCGAACAAACGGGGAAAAACTGCAATGATCGCTAAGCTAAAATGTACACATGTACGTCCTACCGAAGAGTTAACGCAGCGCCGAATTGATCAAGAAGCTAAGCGGGTGTTGCGTAGATTATGCGAGCCGGGAGCAATTCTTGCGGTTGCTCGGGAAATGGAATCAGCGGTTGTTGTGCGTGAGGCCGGTAACGAAGACCAATTGCGAACCGCAGGCGTTGATCGCGAAATCGCGCAGGCAATGGCATTGAAAGATTGGATTACCTGTCCCGACCCAGACAGTCGCGTTGCAAGATATTTCATCACAAATAATGGCCGCGCCGCGTTGCGTCGTCTTACGGCAGAAGATGAAAATAGGGCGCATGGTTTAGGACACAGCCGCGGTGATCCCGAAGCCGAAGCTGCTTGGGATCTGGATGCCATTGATGGCGGCACCCGCCGCACGCGCAGGTATCATGGAACAGAAAGCCCGTTGGTCGGGCTTGCACGGCGCAAAGATCGTGACGGAAGCCCCTTTTTGGCCCGTGCATTGGTCGCGGTCGGTGAACGTCTGCGCGAGGATTTCGAATTGGCGCAGTTGGATGGTACGCACATCACCAGTCTAGACGATATTGTGAATGATACAGACCCGACTGATAATGCGCGGCAACGGGTGAAAGCTGCGTTATCTGACTTGGGTCCTGGCTTGGGGGATATCGTTTTGCGCTGCTGCTGTTTTCTAGAAGGGCTTGAGCAGACAGAAAAGTCGATGGGCTGGTCTGCACGTTCTGGCAAAATCGTCCTGCGGATCGCACTAGAGCGGTTGCAGCGCCACTATGAAACGACGAATGGAAAGTATGCGCCAATGATCGGTTAGCGCATCACCCCATGCAATTAACGCAGTGCTGGCATGTCGTGTATCATCAGCGTTGGACAATTCCCCGTACCGACGCTAGGTAATCACCAAGAGCCATCGGAGACCGACATGCCAACACGCGATCTGAAAATTCCGGCGCAGCGTCACCCGGAAAAGCAGCGCCGCCCAGATGCGGCGCAGCCCCAAAAACCAGATTGGATTCGTGTTAAGGCACCTACGTCCGAAGGGTACAAACAAACCCGCGATATCATGCGTGAACACAAGCTGGTTACGGTGTGCGAAGAGGCAGGTTGCCCGAACGTGGGCGAATGCTGGTCGCAGGGCCACGCTACCATGATGATTATGGGCGAGGTTTGTACACGCGCTTGTACATTCTGCAACATCGCAACTGGTAAGCCGCCCGAAGCATTGGATGTGTTTGAGCCGGGCCGCGTTGCTGATGCTGTCAAGAAGCTGGGTTTGAACCACGTCGTTATTACATCTGTTGACCGTGATGATGTCGAAGATGGTGGCGCAGAGCATTTTGCCCAGACCATTCGCGCAGTTCGTCGTCAGTCACCTAACACGACGATCGAAATTCTGACGCCTGATTTTATTCGCTGTGAACCCGAAGTGCTTGAGATTGTGGTCAAGGCGCGTCCGGATGTGTTTAACCACAATTTGGAAACCGTGCCGGGCCTTTATCCAGAAGTGCGTCCCGGTGCGCGTTACTTCCATTCGCTGCGGCTGTTGCAGCGCGTGAAAGAGCTTGACCCGACGATGTTCACTAAATCCGGGATCATGGTTGGACTGGGCGAAGACCGCCAATCTGTCATTCAAGTGATGGAAGACATGCGTGCCGCCGACATCGATTTTGTCACAATTGGTCAATACTTGCAGCCAACACCAAAGCACCACAAAGTGGATCGCTTTGTAACGCCGGAAGAATTTGCGGCCTATGAAAAGGCCGCATTTGGTAAGGGTTTCTTGATGGTTTCGGCCACACCGCTGACACGGTCATCCTATCACGCGGGTGACGATTTCGCGCGTCTGCGCGACGCACGGATGAAAAAGCTGGGTATGGCTTAATCCATAGGCTTTGGGCGTACCCGCTTTATTTCATTAGGCGTTAACCACTCGGGCCAACCGATAAAACGTTCGATCCCGTAAAGGATCGCGCAGAGCAGAACAATCCCGACTACCATTTTAAACATGGCTTCAGATGGCGGTCGCGCGGCCATCCTTTTGGCGCGTAAAAGAAAGCGGATATTCATGGTTCGTCTGTGAACCGCACCTTACCAATGAAGGGCAGGTTGCGGTTGCGCTGTGCAAAGTCGATTCCGTAGCCGACAACAAACTCGTCCGGAATCTCAAAGCCAATCAGGTCAGCCTTAAAATCAACCTCGCGACGTGCGGGTTTGTCCAACAGCGCAATTGTGCGCAAACGGGCAGGGTGACGAGTTTGCAGGTATTCAGTGACATGTTTTAAGGTGTGGCCGGTATCAACGATGTCCTCGACGACCAGCACGTCACGTCCTTCGATCTGTCCGCGCAGATCCTTAAGAATGCGCACTTCACGGCTGCTTTCCATGCCGTCGCCGTATGACGATGCCTCTAGGAAATCGACTTCGACGGGCAGATCAATTTCACGCACTAAATCGGCAATGAACACAAACGACCCGCGCAGTAGACCGACCACAACCAATTTGTCGGTGTCTGCGAATTCGCGGCCGATTTCGCGCGCAAGATCTTCGATGCGTGCTGCGATGGCTTTGGCGCTGATAAGTTCATCGATTTCATAGGGGCGGTGCGGCATAGGGTACTCAGTATCAGACAAGGGTTGATTTTCTGGCCGCAGTTTACGACATCAGGGCGTGAAGTCACCTGTGAAAGACCCCATATGCCATCCCATTCGGAAACTAAGACGCTCCCTTATACGGCAAAGCAAATGTATGACCTTGTTGGTGATGTGGGGAATTATCCCAAATTCCTACCTTGGACGGCGGCGGCGCGCGTGCGCAGCGTTGATGATCGGGGCGAGAAACAGGTTATGCTGGCCGATCTGGTGATTTCTTTCAAAGTATTCCGCGAAACTTTTGGAAGCCGGGTAACACTGTGGCCTGAGGCGCAAAAGATCGACACCGAATACCTAGATGGCCCATTCCGTCACTTGGAAAGTCAGTGGAATTTCAAAGATGTAGACGGCGGTTGCGAAGTTTCATTTGATGTTGATTTTGAGTTTAAAAACCGTCTGCTGCAAGGTGCTGCTGGCATGTTCTTTAACGAGGCAATGCAGCGTGTCGTTCGCGCATTTGAACGCCGCGCTGCTGAGCTTTACGGCGCATAGGTAAGGGGCGCTGCGCTTTTCGCGCAGCGCCCCTAATTTTCTTAAGAGTCGAAGTGATAGGCGCGCTCACCATGAACGGTGATATCAAGGCCCTGAACTTCGGTGTCTTGGTCAACGCGCAGCGGCGTAATTGCTTTGCAGACATAGATCAGAACGATCGTGACGACTGTGGTGAAAACACCAACGATAGCAAGTGAACCCAGCTGAGCGGCCCACGAACCTGCACCAAACAGCGCGATCATAATTGTACCGAAAATCCCACCAACGCCGTGAACAGCGAATACATCAAGTGTATCATCGATCTTAAGGCTGTTGCGGATGAAGTTGACCATTTCTTGGCAAAGTACACCAGCAACAGCACCGATGATCAGCGCTTCGATAGGGCCGACAAAACCTGACGCTGGCGTGATAGATGCGAGACCAGCAATCGTACCAGTCACAATGCCAACCAAGGATGCGCGACCGAACTTAATCCGCTCCCAAAGCGCCCAAGTCAGTGATGCTGTTGCTGCAGAGATATGTGTGACTGTCAGCGCCATAGCTGCGCCGCCATCAGCAGCAAGCTGCGAACCGCCGTTAAAGCCAAACCAGCCGACCCAAAGCATCGCTGCACCGATCATAACCATACCGGGGTTATGTGGGGGCTTTGTGCCTTCGCGACGTGCGCCAAGGAAGATCGCAAGGATCAGGGCAGCAAGACCTGCAGTTTCGTGAACAACGATACCACCAGCAAAGTCACGCACACCAGTTTCACCAAAGATGCCGCCATCAGACAAGAAGCCGCCGCCCCAGATCCAGTGCGTCACAGGTGCATAGCAAAGCAGCATCCAAAGTGCCGAGAAAAGTAGCACAAATCCAAAGCCGATACGTTCAACATATGCACCAACGATCAGTGCGGGCGTGATGATGGCAAAGGTCATTTGGAAGGCAAAGAACAGCACTTCGGGAATTGAACCACTAAGCGTGTCGGCATCGATGCCAGAAAGGAACATTTTGTCCAGACCGCCCCAAAAGGCGTTGCCTGAGCCGCCAAATGCGATGGAATAGCCCAGCGCGAGCCAAAGAATGCTCATTAAACATGCGATTGCATAGCAATGCATAAAGACGCTGAGAACATTGCGTGCGCGCACCAACCCCCCGTAAAACAATGCCAGTCCTGGCAGTGTCATGAATAGTACAAGCGCCGTGGCTACGATGATCCACGCTGTATCCGCTCCGTTCATAATGTCCCCTCCGTTTGGGTTTTCCCATTGAGGCGGCGTTAATGCGGATTCGGAACGCTAAGAAAAGTAGCAAAGGTGGAAATCAACCGCCTAAGTTTGCATCGGTTCGTAGACTGCGAGCTTAATGATCAAAAAATAAACGGTGTGATTAATTATTATGCTTAACTGAATCTACTGCGGTTAGCAGCAGTGCGACTGCATGATCGCGTGCGCCTTGTCTGACCCTTTCGCGCCCAATTGCCCTAAATTCGATAGTTTCCGTATGGCAAACGTCGGCTGTTGCAATGCCAAAGCAAACGCGGCCTTCGGGTTTGTGTTCTGATCCGCCCGGACCAGCGATGCCCGTGATCGACACCGCAATCTGTGCATCGGAATGCGTAATCGCACCGCGCGCCATTTCGTCTGCGACCTGTTCGGATACAGCACCATAGGCGGCAAGCGTCTTATCACTTACCCCCAACATCTGCATTTTCGCGGCGTTCGTATAGGTGACAAACCCACGGTCAAATATCGCAGAGCTTCCGGCTGTATCGGTGATTGCAGCCGCTACCATGCCGCCCGTGCAGCTTTCTGCGGTGGCTATCATTACGCCTTTGGCGCTGGCGGCATCGATCAGCGTTTTCACATCAGTAACCCGTGTGAAAGTCCAGCGAGTACGATAACGACGACTGCAGCAAAAAGGCCTGCAATCACATCGTCCAACATTACGCCGGTTGCGTCATTGCGGCGATCTGCCCAGCCAATCGGACCCCATTTGGTGATGTCGAACAGGCGAAACAGCAAGAATGCAGCGATCCAGCCGGGCCATAGTGCGGTGATGTTCGCTGACATCATATGTGCGCCATATGCGACAGGCAGCAATGCGATCCACTGGCCACAGACTTCGTCGATCACGATCTCGGATGGATCGTGGTTTTCTTTTCCGCGTGTTTCTTCTTTCGTGGCCCAGACGCCGACGAAATAGGAAACCACAGCACCTGCAAGCAGCCCCCATGGGCCAAGAAGCGCGTAGATCAGCCATGCGGCGGGCAGGGCGGCCAGTGACCCCCACGTTCCGGGTGCAGGGCGCATGTGCCCGACATAAAAGAAGGTCGCGATTAAATGGGTCATGGTTTCACCAATGTTGCTGTTGCGAGTGCCGCGATGCCTTCACCGCGTCCTGTGAAGCCTAGGCGCTCTGAAGTTGTGGCTTTGACGCTGATCCGGTCAGCGGCAAGCCCCATGATTTGCGCCATGGCCGATTTCATTGCGGGTTGGTGTGGTCCGACTTTGGGAAACTCGCAAACAAGCGTGCAGTCGATGTTGCTAATGCGGTAACCCTGTTCGGTGGCGAGTCCGACGGCATGTTCAAGGAAGATATGACTGGCTGCACCTTTCCATTGCGGATCAGTGGGCGGAAAGTGTTGACCAATATCGCCCATCCCCAATGCGCCATAGATCGCGTCGGTCACGGCATGCATGCCAACATCAGCGTCTGAGTGCCCCTGTAGGCTGCGTTCAAAGGGAACTTTTACACCGCAAAGCCACACATGGTCGCCGGGACCAAAGCGGTGTACGTCGTAACCATTCCCACATCTGATATCCATCTCGCGCCTCATGAGTTTTTCCGCGCGCGCAAAGTCGCTCGGGGTCGTGATTTTGATGTTATCCTCATCGCCTGCCACGATCGCGACGTCTAGTCCTGCGGCGCGTGCGACTGACACATCATCGGTTGCGGTAATGTCGCTTGTTTCATGTGCGGCAAGCAGCGGCGCGAGCGCAAAGCCTTGCGGAGTTTGTGCGCGGAAAAGGCCATTTCTGTCTTGTGTTCCAGTAACATGCCCTTCTGCGCCATGCCACAATGTATCGGTCACCGCGACGGCAGGGGCAGCGCCCGGGTAGGTTCCTAAGGCATCGAGCACGCGGTCGATAATCTGAGATGTGACCATTGGGCGCGCTGCGTCATGAATAAGGACATGTGTCGCGTCCGTCACCGCCCGAAGCCCGGCAAGAACAGATTCTTGCCGTGTAGCTCCGCCGGTCACAATCGTGGCTGAGAGTGTGTCATTCCAAACGGCAGTGTCGCGATCATCAGGATGTAGCACGAGTATGATCTGTCCGACGTCTGGATGATCTGCGAATGGTTGGATCGCATGGGCGGCAATTGTCTTGCCGTTAAGCAATTGCCACTGCTTTGGTAGCTCACCACCTGCACGGGTTCCGCGCCCGGCTGCTACGATGATTGCGGCTGTTTTCATATTGCTGCGTTCCTTTGGTCTGTTTTGGTTTACGGTCCAAAGGGCTGAGGCGCAATTCGACAATTTGCGCGGCTATATGCACAATAATTAGGCACTTGCCATTATATTTCGTGATTTTGGCGGGGGTTTCGTTGTGAAAACAGGCGTTTCGACTTAGGTCATGCACAACGCACACCCTTTAAGCGAATGACTGTTCCTTTGGCAAATAACGAATCGATCATGCTCAACGATGTGGCTTTGCAGCCTCCCGTTGCGCTTGCGCCATTGGCGGGCATTACCGATCTCCCGTTTCGGCAGCTTGTCGCGTCTTTTGGCGCGGGCTGGGTTGTGAGTGAAATGGTCGCGAGTCAGGAAATGGTTCAGGCCAAGCCCGGGGTGCGCGAACGTGCCGAGCTTGGCTATGACCAAGAGGGTACAGCCGTTCAGATCGCCGGGCGCGATGCCTATTGGATGGCCGAGGCAGCCCGCATGATAGAGGCCAATGGCGCGGCCATGATCGATATCAATATGGGATGCCCTGCGAAAAAGGTGACCAACGGTTATTCAGGCTCGGCATTACTACGAACACCTGATCACGCCTTGTCGTTGATCGAGGCCGTAGTGAATGCCGTAAACGTGCCCGTCACCTTAAAGACACGGCTAGGTTGGGATGATGACAGCCTCAACGCCGCTGACGTTGCTAAGCGTGCGGAAGATGCTGGGATCAAACTGGTTACGATCCACGGGCGTACGCGATGTCAGTTTTACAAAGGTGCCGCCGACTGGTCTGCGATTGGCGCAATCAAATATGCCGTCACGATCCCTGTCATCGCAAACGGCGACATTATTGATGCAGCCACTGCACGTCAGGCGTTGGACCTGTCAGAGGCTGATGGCGTGATGATCGGGCGTGGCGCGCAGGGGCGGCCTTGGGTCCTGGCGCAAGTTGCAACCGCACTTCATGGCGGGCCGGACGTGAAAGTCCCAGAAGGGGATGCTTTAGTCAATCTGGTCAGCACTCATTATGAGGCAATGCTGTCGTTCTATGGAGCTGAATTGGGGCGCAAAGTCTCTCGTAAGCATTTGGGTTGGTACATGGATGATACCCAAGCCGATCCAGTCTTGCGCAAAGCCATTTTGACCCACGCAGACCCGCGCGATGTCTTGCGTGATCTTCCCGAAGCTCTTAGCCAAAAGGTACCCGCATGATACTTGATACTGCGCTTTGGTCGTCTTTGCCTGTGCCCGCGTTAATGTTGGATGGGGATGACTTGATTATCTCTAGCAACCCAGCCGCTGAAAGTTTTCTGAACATGTCCAGCAAATCGCTGACAGGTCAGCGGATTTGGGAAAAGGTCATGATCGACGCACCGCTTGAGGAGCCATTCGATCGTGCCCGCAAGAACCGGTCGTCGCTGTTTGTGAACGACGTGAACGTTGGTAGCGGTGAACGTGCACCGATGATGTGTAACCTGCAATTCGCGCCATTGCAGGGCAGCGAAGAGGTCATGATCGTGATGATCAGCCCGCGCGAAATTGCGAGCCGCGTGAACCAGCATCATTCGTCCGAAAAGGCCGCGAAATCGGCGATCGGTATGGCTGAAATGCTTGCCCATGAAATCAAGAACCCACTGGCTGGAATTACAGGTGCGGCACAGCTTCTTTCGATGGGGCTCAGCACTGAAGATCAGGAAATGACGGACCTGATCGTCGAAGAAAGCCGCCGTATCGTGAAGCTACTGGAGCAGGTGGAACAATTTGGGAATCTGCGGCCGCCGTTGTTGAAGGCTGTCAATATTCACGACATTCTAGATCGCGCACGACAGTCAGCCTCAGTCGGGTTTGGCGCACATATGCTTTATATAGAAGACTACGATCCATCATTGCCGCAGACCTTGGCGGATGGGGATCAACTGCTGCAGGTCTTTTTGAACCTGCTGAAAAACGCATCAGAAGCAAACAAAGAAGGTGGGGCAATTCGCCTTCACACCTTTTATGACACTTCGCTGCGAGTGCGTCGTTCTGATGGAACGCAGGCGCGTCTGCCGCTTCAGATCGAAATCATCGACAATGGTCCTGGCTTACCGCCCGAGATTGCAAACGACATATTTGAACCATTTGTGTCTGGTAAAGAAAACGGCACCGGTCTTGGGCTGGCGCTTGTGTCAAAGCTCATCAGCGATGGGGGCGGCTGGATTACAGTTGATAGCGTCCCCGGTCGCACTGTGTTCCGCATATCTTTACCACTGGCACCAAAAGAGACCGAAGTAGGAGAAAACTAATGGACGGTACCGTTCTTGTTGCAGATGATGACCGGACAATCCGGACCGTACTGACTCAAGCGTTGACGCGGGCAGGGTGCAAAGTACACGCGACATCGTCACTGGTGACTTTGATGCGTTGGGTTGATGAAGGCAAAGGCGATCTTGTCATTTCAGATGTGGTGATGCCGGATGGAAATGGGCTTGATCAGCTCCCTAAAATTGCAGCGGCCCGGCCGGGTTTGCCGGTTATTGTCATATCGGCGCAAAACACGATTATGACCGCAATTCAGGCCGCTGAGGCGGACGCCTATGACTATTTGCCAAAACCGTTCGATTTGCCCGACCTTATGAAGCGCGCAGCACGTGCATTGGAAGTGAAGCGGCGCGCTCCTAACACACGAAACGTCGATACGGTTGCATCTGAGCAAGCCGGCGATTTGCCCTTGGTTGGCCGCACGCCGGTCATGCAGGCGCTGTACCGGCTTGTCGCGCGTGTGATGAATACGCAATTGCCAGTTTTGATTACTGGTGAAAGTGGCACAGGGAAATCGCTGATTGCGCGCGCTGTGCATGATTTTTCGGATCGTCGCAGTCTGCCGTTCGTGGTGGTTTCCGCTGCTGATTTAGAAGGTATGGATGGCCCGTCTGCGGTTCTAAGCCGTGCGAAGGGCGGGTCGATCCTATTTGATGAAGTCAGCGACCTTTCGGATGATGCTCAAGGGCGGATCGTACGGATGCTTGATGCGCTTGGCGACAACGCGCCGCGCATCATGGCGACGTCTCAGTCTGACCTGATGGCCCGCATGGAAGACGGCAAGTTCCGTGAGGATCTGTTTTATCGCCTTGGCGGCGTGACGGTTGATGTTCCTTCGTTACGTGAACGTGTGGATGACATCCCCTTGCTTGCGGAACATTTCCTCGCCCGTTCTGAACGCGACGGTGCGCCCGTCCGCCGCTTTGGCGAATCTGCATTGGAATTGGTTCGCGCCTATAGCTGGCCGGGCAATGTGCGTCAGTTAGAAAACGCGGTGCGTCGTCTGGTCTTTACGGCTGCAGAGGAAGAGATCACCCGTGCCGAGGTCGAAATGGTCTTGGGTAACCAGCCTGCAATAGAACCGCTACGATCTGGAGGAGAGGGGGAAAAGCTTTCTGCGAGCGTCGGAAAACATCTGCGGCGTTACTTTGACTTGCATGGTGGCGTGCTGCCGCCGCCGGGCCTATACAATCGCATTTTGAAAGAGGTTGAAGGGCCGTTGATTGAAATTGCGCTGGATGCGACCGGCGGAAATCAGGCCAAATGTGCTGATTTACTTGGTATCAACCGCAATACTTTGCGTAAGAAGATCACTGACCTCGATATCCGCGTGACACGCCGCCGCAAATTGATGTAAAACCGCAACAGGACCGTGGCGGATGTGCTTCTATGATGCATAGCTGCCACGTGTACCGGCGGCAATGTGGGAAAACCCACCTAAATAAAATGAGACTGAGGCGTGCGGCGTACCTTTTGGGCCTCTTATATGATGCGGTTTGCGCGTTGGCAGCGCCAACGGCATGTGCAAAGCTTGTTCACCGGCGCATTGATTGTCGCGGGACCCATTCTTGCCGTTATCACATACGTCATCATCGGTCCTTGGGGACAAGGCGCTTCGTCATCGCAGCTGCGGCTGATTCTTTTATCTGACCTTGTATATGTGTTGGTCGTTATGGCTGTTGTCATGCGCCAGGTCGCACGGATGGTTGCCGCGCGACGGGCAAAATCGGCAGGGTCGCGATTGCACTTACGGCTTACAGGTGTGTTTGCGGTTTCCGCTTTGATCCCCACGGTCCTTGTCGCTGTTTTCTCAGTTTTACTGATCTCGGTCGCGCTTGATGGGCTATTTTCCGAACCCGTTGGTAATGTTTTGCGAACATCATTGACCACTGCGCAGGCCTACGAAGAGGAACACCGCCAAGAATTGACCCGCGATGCAACTGGTCTGGCCGGGTTTCTGAATCGTGAACGACAAGCAAACCTGTTTATGGATGATGGAGAAGTGCGGCGTGCGCTTGGGGATGTGCAGCCACAAATCGATAGATCGCTGTCTGAAGCCTATGTCGTTGACGGTAACGGCGCAATATCGGCGCGCGGATCAGGGTCATATGATTTTGATTATGAACGACCAAGTGATGAAAATTTCGCCGATGCTGATGCTCTTGGACTAGCGATTATCGAAGACGTTGAAAATAACGAATTCCGTGCTCTGATGCCGTTAACGGCATTTCGCAACCGATACCTTTACGTCACACGAAGTGTGGACGGCAACGTACTGTCTTTGTTGAATGATACAACCCAAACAGTCGAGCAGTATGAGCTGTTGGCGAATGAACGCGGTAAAATGTTATTCCAGTTCGGCCTATTGTATCTTGGGTTTGCAGTCATTCTGATCCTTGCTGCGATTTGGGGCGGGCTTTGGTTCGCAGAGCGTTTGTCGCGGCCAATTGGTCGCTTGGTGTCAGCATCGCAACGCGTCGGTGCGGGTGATTTGGATGTGCGTGTTATCGAAGACGATGGTGATGACGAAATTTCACAATTAGGGCATTTCTTTAATTTGATGACCGGTCAGCTTAAGGGGCAGCGCGACGAGCTGTTAGAGACCAACCGTCTAACAGAACAACGCCGGCGGCTGTTCGATTCCGTTCTTAGTTCAGTGACTTCAGGTGTTGTTGGGTTGGATGCTGATGGCCGCGTTACGCTTGTTAATCCGTCAGCGCAGCGTCTTTTGTCGGTGAACCCCGATCACGGCCCAACCGCGCTTCCGCTTGCGATCCCCGAATTTTCAGACCTATTTGGTCAAATGATTGCCGCTGGTGCGGATAATGTACAAGATCAAGTCAACCTGATCCGTAAAGGGCAGCAAGAAAGCTTATTGGTGCGCATGTCGCCACGCCGAAACGCTGTTGGTGCGCTCGAGGGGTATGTTGTGGCATTTGATGACGTGACCGACCTTGTAAGCGCGCAGCGCATGGCGGCGTGGGGTGATGTTGCACGTCGTATTGCGCATGAAATCAAAAACCCTCTTACACCTATCCAGCTATCCGCCGAACGGATCAAACGTAAGTTTGCAAGCCAATTGGGCGATGACGCCAGCAAGCTGGAACAAATGACAGATGTCATCGTACGGCAGACGAATGACTTGCGCCGTATCGTCGATGACTTTTCGAAATTTGCACGGATGCCGGAGCCGCAGATGGCCGTGGCCGATTTAACGCAGCTTGTCGCTGATGCTGTCGCTTTGCAAAAGGCAGGTCAGCCCGATGTTAAAATTACGGCAACCCTTCCTGTTGAAACCATCTTGGCTGACATGGACGGTACAATGATTAGCCAGGCGTTGACAAACTTGATTAAGAATGCTGGTGAAGCTACTGAAACTTATATGGAAAAAAATGAAGTGGGGGATTACAATCCGCAAGTGCGTGTTGTGATGTCGCAGCACGATAACCATGTGCGGATCAGTGTGTCCGACAATGGGATTGGTCTCCCGGAAGATAGAACGCGTTTGTTTGAACCATATGTGACAACTCGCGACAAAGGGACGGGGCTTGGGCTGCCAATCGTGAAGAAAATTATCGAAGAACACAGCGGGACATTGACCTTAACAGACGCTGAAATCTTCGAAGGACAGGACCATGCGGGTGCCTGTGCGATCATTCAACTACCATTAATGTCTGCCGACGCGCAGACCATAAAAATACCAGCATGAGGACGATGATGGGCGATATTTTAATTACCGATGATGAACGCGATATTCGAGAACTCATTTCCGATATTCTAAAGGACGAAGGCTATACAACCCGGCTTGCGGGGACGTCTGACGAATGTATGGCGCAGATTGCCAAGGCTCCTCCGGCGCTGATGATCTTAGATATTTGGCTTAAAGATAGCGGCATGGATGGGATCGATATTCTGAAATCGGTCAAAAGAGACCATCCCGACATTCCGGTTGTGATCATTTCGGGTCACGGCAATATCGAAATTGCGGTCGCTGCAATTAAGCAGGGCGCTTATGATTTCATTGAAAAACCGTTTAACATCGACCAGCTACTTGTTGTGATCCGTCGTGCGATGGAAACATCGCGTTTACGGCGTGAAAACGTTGCGCTGAAACGTGGCGATGTCGCGAGCGCTGAGATGCTTGGGGATAGTGCAGCATTCCGCACGTTGAAATCGCAGTTGGATAAGGTCACAAAGTCAAATGGCCGGGTGATGCTGACGGGCCCTGCTGGCGTCGGTAAGGAAATCGCGGCGCGTTACATCCATGCGAATTCAAACCGCTCAAGCGCACCATTCATCACTGTGAACTCAGCTTCGATTGAACCTGATCGCATGGAGGAAGTGCTATTTGGACGCGAAGACAGTGGGCGCGGCATTGAACCCGGTTTGCTCGAAGAAGCAAATGGCGGTGTGATCTATTTCGATGAAATCGCTGATATGCCATTGGGAACGCAGTCAAAGATACTTCGTGTTCTTGTAGATCAACGGTTCCAGCGGGTTGGTGGCGCTGATAAAATTCAAGTCGATTTGCGGGTGGTATCAAGCACTAACCGTGACCTGCCCATGGCAATTGAGGCAGGTACATTTCGCGAAGAACTGTATCACCGACTGAATGTTGTGCCGATTGCAGTACCTTCGCTTGAAGAACGTCGCGAAGACATTCCTGTGCTTGCGGAACACTTTATCGAAGTATTTAACAAGGCGCAGGGTTTACCTTTGCGCCAGCTCGCAGATGATGCGCGCGCATTACTTCAAACTATGCTATGGCCGGGGAACGTACGCCAGCTTAAGAACGTGGTTGAACGTGTTCTAATTCTTGGTGAAAATACCGGTGACATTGCTGCGCGTGAATTACCTACTGGTGAAGAAAGTGGTGGTAGCGACGAAGGACGTATTGTGCTTGCTGGCGGTCTTGCAACTTTGCCACTACGCGAAGCGCGCGAGCTTTTCGAGCGCGAATACCTACTGACTCAAATCAATCGATTTGGTGGTAATATCAGTCGGACTGCGACCTTTGTCGGCATGGAACGCTCAGCGTTGCACCGCAAACTTAAGTCGCTTGGCGTAGTGACAAGCAATAAAGCGGGTGGGCGTGTCGCCTATGTCGAGGACGAAGCATAATGAAAGTCATTATCTGTGGTGCGGGACAGGTCGGCTGGCAAATTGCGCGCCATTTGTCAGGGGAAAAGAACGACGTTACGGTCGTAGATAACAACCCCGAACTCGTCCGGCGTGCCACTGATACGTTAGATGTTCAAGGCATTGCCGGGCACGCAAGCTACCCGGACGTGCTTGACCGTGCGGGTGCGCGTGACGCTGATATGATTATTGCCGCGACCCATTCGGATGAAGTGAATATGGTGACCTGTCAGGTCGCGCATTCGGTATTCGCGGTCCAACGGAAAATCGCGCGCTTACGTGCGCAAAGCTATCTTGATGCGATCTATTCGGATTTGTACCGTCGCGACCATCTGCCAATCGACGTTGTGATTTCACCCGAAAAAGAAGTCGCCGAAGCCGCACTACAACGACTCGCGGCGCCTGCTGCTTTTGACACTGAGAGCTTTCTAGAAGGTCGTGGCCAGCTGCTTGGGATTACGATTGATGCAGACTGTCCTGTGATTAATACACCGCTGCGGCAATTGACCGATCTGTTTTCAACGCTACGGGCAATCGTTGTTGGTATTCGTCGCGACGGTGCATTATTTGTACCGTCACCGGGGGATCAGATTTTTGCGGGCGATGATGTCTATCTCTTTACCGTAACGGAAGACATGACGCGTACGCTTGAAATTTTTGGTAAAACCCAAGCAAAGCAAGATCGTATTGTGATTATTGGCGGCGGTAATGTTGGTTTAGGTGTGGCGCAGTCATTGGAAACACGGACCGAACGGGTCAGAGTTAAGGTGATTGAAAAAGATCGTACGATTGCTGAAAACGCCGCTGATGCACTGGATCGGACGATCGTGCTGCATGGTGATGGTTTGAATAGCAGCTTGCTAGAAGAGGCGAATATTTCAACAGCAGACGCTGTTCTTGCTGTGACTGACGACGATAAGACCAACATGCTGGTGTCGGTTCGCGCCAAAGAAATGGGCTGTTCTATGGCGATTTGTTTGATCAACGACCCAACATTGGTGCCGCTGATGGCTCCGCTTAATATCGACGCCTATATCAACCCACGTGCAACCACCGTTAGCTCTATTCTACGTCACATCCGGCATGGACGTGTGCGTGGGGTTTATTCTATTGGTGACGCAGAAGCCGAAGTGATTGAGGCGCAAGTGCTTGGCACATCGCCAATCGCAGGGCAAAAAATCAAAGAGATTTCATTCCCTGAAGGTACCTTGATTGGTGGGCTTATGAAGCAGAACAAATTCATCAAACCAACAGGTGAGACGCGTATTGAAGAAGGCGATGTCATCGCGATTTTCGCGATGAGCAGCGATGTGCCAGAGGTTGAACGCCTCTTGCAGGTTTCGATCGATTTCTTCTAATGAATTGGATCGTTAAGCTCCCGTTTTTTGTGATCCTGATGGGGTTGGGTGCGATTGCCATGCTTGTTCCCGCTGCGCACGGCGCGATCATGGATGACTTTAACGCCATGCGCGTGTTCTTTTATGGGTTTGTTTTGTTTTCCATCCTGACGTTGATTGTTGGGCTGACGACTGCAGGCTATGCACCGACCAACGTTGCGCGCAGCCAATTGATTGGCCTGCTGTCTGCATTTACGTTGTTGCCACTGATGTTTGCTGTCCCGTTTTACGAGGCTATCGGCAACACGACCTATCTGAACGCGTGGTTCGAGATGGTGTCGAGCTTCACAACGACAGGCGCAACAGTTTACGACACCTCTGGGCGGCTAACACCGTCATTGCATTTATGGCGTGCATTGGTTGGCTGGCTAGGTGGGTTGCTGATATGGGTAACTGCGGTTTCCATTTTTGCTCCAATGAACCTTGGCGGATTTGAGGTGCGCGCGACCACAAATATTGGTAAAGGCGCCGCGGTAAGCCTAAGCCAGATTTCCCGTATCGCCGACCCGTCCGAGCGTTTGGTGCGCTACACGCTGTCATTGACGCCGATTTATGTCGGCCTGACATTTCTGCTGTGGATCGGTCTCGTGGTTGCGGGGGAATTCCCTTACATTGCTTTGTGTCATGCAATGTCGACCCTTTCGACGTCCGGAATATCGCCGATTGATGGACTATATTATGCAGCGTCTGGGTTCTGGGGCGAATTGCTGATTTTCGCCTTTTTTATCTTTGCGTTGTCTCGTCTGACGTTTAGCCGAGGTTTGATCGGGGAGCGTGAACAGGGCCTACTGCGTGATCCTGAATTTCGAACGGCGCTGGTTCTCATTGGACTTGTGACTGCAGGGCTATTCCTACGTCACTTCATCGCGGCAACTGACCGGCAGACTGTGGTATCGATTCAGGAATTTATCGGTGCATTCTGGGGAACGTTGTTTACCGTTACTTCTTTTCTCACGACAACAGGCTTTGAATCGCATTTTTGGGGTGGTGCTGCTTCATGGTCAGGGTTGCAAACGCCTGGGTTGTTTTTGACTGGCATGGCGCTGATTGGTGGCGGGGTCGCAACCACTGCCGGCGGTGTAAAACTGTTGCGGATTTATGCACTTTATCGCCACGGTGAACGCGAACAAGAACGGCTACTCCACCCGTCTTCTATCGGGGGGGGCGGCAAAGAGGCACGCCGTATCCGTAAGCAGGGTGCCTATATTTCTTGGATTTTCTTCATGCTGTTCGCGCTTAGTATTGCGGGGGTCATGACCCTAATGTCGTTGACCGGCGTGCAATTCGAAACATCTATGGTTCTTAGCGTTTCCGCATTGTCAACAACTGGACCGTTGGCCGCGGTTGCAGCCGAAGTGCCAATTGCATATTCTGGCATTCCAGATGTTGCTAAGGTTATTTTGGCCGCTGCCATGGTACTTGGTCGTTTGGAAACATTGGCAATTATTGCGCTATTTAATCCTGAAATTTGGCGCGGTTAACACAGGTTGGTCTGTTTTCTTTTTGGGGCTGGAAACTCTGTCAGGGTCGCGACATACTGCGGCTAACAGCGAGGGGCCGATGCGCGGCCGTAATAACAAAAAAAGGGTGTCACAATGGCCGCCGACAAAGCAAATTTGCAAGATGCATTTCTTAACCACGTTCGTAAAACCAAAGTTCCGGTGACGATCTTTCTGGTGAACGGGGTAAAGTTGCAGGGTGTAATCACATGGTTTGATAGTTTCTGCGTTCTCCTACGTCGCGACGGACAAGCACAGCTTGTCTACAAAAGCGCGATTTCGACAATCATGCCAGCGCAGCCTATCAGCCTTTATGAAGGCGAAGAATAAGATTGCTAGAACATGATCGGCCCGTAACGCGGGCCTGGGTACTTCACCCAGATCTAAAGACAGACCACAGCCGCCGTGCCGCAGGCCCCGCGCTTGAAGAAGGCGTGTCGCTTGCGGCCGCCTTGCCTGATTTGCAGGTTGTGGGTGCTGATATTGTACGTCTGCCAAAAATCCATCCGGGTAAGCTGTTTGGCAAAGGCAAAATCGCAGAGCTAAAGACAGTCTTCGAGACGAATAAGGTCGAGCTGGTTTTGATCGATGGCCCAGTGACACCAGTACAGCAGCGTAACCTTGAAAAGGAATGGGGTGTTAAGCTGCTTGACCGGACCGGGTTGATCCTCGAGATTTTTAGCGACCGCGCGCGGACCTCTGAAGGTGTGCTTCAGGTCGAGATGGCAGCGCTGTCTTATCAGCGCACGCGTCTGGTGCGGGCGTGGACCCACCTTGAACGTCAGCGTGGTGGGCTTGGCTTTGTTGGTGGTCCGGGTGAAACTCAGATTGAGGCTGACCGCCGTGCGATTGACGAACAGCTGGGGCGCTTGCGCCGTCAGTTGGCAAAGGTCGTTAAGACACGCGAATTGCACCGTGCGTCTCGCGCTAAGGTGCCATTCCCGATTGTTGCCTTGGTTGGTTATACCAACGCTGGTAAATCAACGCTGTTCAACCGGCTGACAGGTGCCGAAGTGTTCGCTAAGGACATGCTATTCGCGACGCTTGATCCGACTATGCGTAAGATCGTTCTGCCTACGGGTGACGAAGTGATCATGTCCGATACTGTGGGCTTTATCAGTGACTTGCCGACCGAACTTGTTGCCGCGTTTCGTGCGACACTTGAAGAAGTGCTTGATGCCGATCTGATCGTGCACGTGCGTGACATCAGCCACGAACAGTCCGAAGAACAGTCACAAGATGTGATGACAATTTTGCAAAGCCTCGGCGTTGCCGAAGAAGCCCCATTGATTGAAGTGTGGAACAAGATCGACCAGCTATCGCCGGAAGATCACGACGCGATGGTCACGCAAGCGGCACGCACAGATGATCTGTTTGCAGTGTCAGCGATCACCGGCGAAGGGATGGACGCGCTATTGGCGGCGATCCCAGATAAGCTCAAAGATCCGCGCACCGAGGAAAGCATTCATCTTAGCTTTGCCGACGGACGGAAACGCGCGTGGTTGTTCGACGCCGGTATCGTGACGAACGAAGAGCAGACCGAAACAGGTTACGATCTTACCGTGTTCTGGACAGCGCTACAGCGCGAACGTTTCGTCCGACTTTAAGGTTTGGGGGTCAGTACCGTGACCCCCACAGCCGCCGCCCGTGCCAACGCCGGGTCTAGCGACATCGGGATATACTCTCCGCGCCGCCATAGTTCACCTAGGTTGTCATAGTAGCGCGAAAGCGGGTGCCCGGATTGCCCGGTTGCCGTCACAAAGACTGAACTGTCAGGATCAGCAAAATCATAGACACCACGATAACCTGCGGCATGCACGTTCTGGAACGGGGCTGGCCCAACACCGGATGTTTTTCCGCGCTGCAATGTATTGTCGCCGCCGCTTGTTGATTGGCGGATATTGACGACCCAATTCAGAATTGGTGTTTGGCCCAAAACGGCATGATCATGTTTTGCGACATGCGCGTCGCCCCAACGGACAGCTTCGATTGCCGTGCCGTGGTTTTCGGTAATCCAGATCAACGCGTCGTCCAGAGCTTGGCGGGCGATGTCTGTGCAGGTTTCGACTGGTGCCGATTGGATTACATCGCACCAAATGCCAGCGCCATCGACATTGCGGAAGACACGTTCAATAAACACAGGGTCAACATGCGTGAACTCAGCCGAGAGAGGCCCAAGTTCGTCACGGATTAGGCGCTGTTGCACCGCGCGTACCCAAGCCGCATAGATCAGGGGTTCGGGCAAGTGTTCGTTCATTTCGCCGTTCCACGCCGATAGAAGATCAAGTGCGATCTGCCTGCGCCGTTCGGGTGTATCTTCGGGGGCCGCATCACCAGTGTACCAAAGATCAGCGCCCATCAGTGCTGAAAGCGTCCGCGCAGTGAAGCTGACGGTATCCAACTGCGCCTCAATAAAGCTGTCACGGGTGTGGACTTCGCGGGCTTGCATCAGTCGACGCCAGCGATTGATCCGCTGCGTGTCGCCCCAAAGGTACGACACATGGCGCGGGAAATCGCGATCAACCGTTTTGTTGTTGGTATTGCCGATGATCCCGCCTTCTGGGTTCAAGAAAATCGGGTTATCGCTATAGGGGAAACGACCCTGCCACCGGTTTTCGGGCAGGTACCCAAATGATGGAAGGCGACCGCGGCTTTGATGGTTCGGATCACGTGCCGGAATTGCGCCAATGGTTTTCATCGCGATGCGGTTTCGATCCGCAAGCGTCAGGTTCAGCGCAGGTGCAATAAAGGTTTCGCCGGCGCGAATGGCCTCATTCACTGTCCGGGCGCGCATGATACCCATGGCGGCAGAAATCGACGTATCACGATCTGATAGGGCGCTCCAAGCGATTGCGGTCACGTGATCGGGCGGCGTGATTGTCCCTAGGTTAAACTGGTTGCCAGACATGACCGGCCCATTTGCCGTCCAGCGTAGGCGCAATGTGACGGCTGGTGCGTCCTTAATGTTGACGATGCTGTCACGGGTGCGGAACGGCACCCAACCATCAGGCCCACGATATTGGTCGCGGTTGTCGGGGTTCACTTCTTCGATCATGATATCAAGATCGTCGACATAAGCCGCCGTAATACCCCAACCCAGGCTATCCCCACGGCCCGACATGATCAGCGGTAGTCCCGGAATCGTAGCGCCAATCACGCCGCCGCTTTCAAGCTCTAGCCGGGCGAGATACCAGATCGTTGGCGCTGTCAGTCCCAGATGCGGGTCGTTAGCAAGTAGCGTTGATCCGGTTGCCGAACGGTCAGCATTTGCGGCCCACGCGTTTGATGCACCGGCAAGCTCTGGCGGGTGAAATGGCGACAATGGATCGGACGCCAACTGCGTATCAGGTGTGAACGACGGGACATCGGGCACAAGGCTCGCATATGCGGGAAGGGCGGCGATTCCACTTGTCGGATCGTCAGGCATGATGTCGCGCAGACGGTCATTGTCGATCAAAAGCGAAGTGCGCGCGCGTAATACTTCATTCGCTAGATTTGGCGAGAGTTGCAGCGCCATTAGTTTTAGAATTGCGATGGAATCCGCTGGCTGCCAAGGTGAAACGGGATGGCTAAACAGCCACATCTCGGGCGCGCCACGACCACGCGCTCCTGCGTTCACTTCATTCAGCCAAGCATTCACACCCGCAGAATAAGCATTCAGGGCCGCAGTCGTTTCCTCATCCTGCGCCTTTTCTGAAGCGACAGAGAGGTTGTAGATGTCGTAGCGGCGCATCGCTTCGTCGATCTTTAGCGTACGTTCGCCGAATAGTTCAGACAGTCGACCCTGTACCGTGCGGCGCAACATCGTCATCTGCCATAGCCGGTCTTGGGCATGGGCATAGCCAAGCGCAAAGAATACGTCCTGGTCGTTGGCACCAAAGATATGGGGCACGTTGGCGTTATCGCGCACGATCTCAATCGTCGCGCTAATTCCAGCCACATCGGTCTGGGCATCGTAATCGGGCAGGGACCGCGACGCAAAGTAGTAGGCCAGTGTAACGTTCGCAACGCAAAGAACAATCAATGCAGTTGCGAACCAGATAAGCCAACGGAAAATCAGCGCCATAGGAACCTCGGGGTTTTTTGTTGGCCCCGTTGTACCAATGCTATCAGGAAGAACAAGCTAGCGTTCTGGGATCAGGCCTCTTGGGCTGAAACGCAGCACCAACAACAGGACAAGCCCCATGGTCAGTAGGCGCATATGAGCTGCAGATTCGATCATCCGCTCCTTGAGTTCACTGCCGTCAGCCAAACCGCTGGACAGGATATTCATCAAACCAAGGCCCATTGGTTCGACCTGAACCCATAGCCACCAGATCAGAATACCACCAAGAACAGCGCCAAAGTTATTGCCGGAACCGCCAACGATCACCATGACCCAGATCAGGAAGGTAAAGCGTAGCGGCTGATACGTGCCGGGCGTCAGCTGACCATCAAGCGTGGTCATCATCGCGCCGGCAATCCCGCAGATTGCTGAGCCAAGGATGAAAATCTGCAGATGGCGGGCGGTGACGTCTTTGCCCATAGCTTCGGCTGCGGTTTCATTGTCGCGGATTGCGCGCATCATACGGCCCCATGGGCTGTTAAGTGCCTTTTGCGCCAACCAAAGCAATACCAGCAGCACAATCGCGAACAGAACTGTGTAGCACAGTTTAGTGTAGATCGTGGATGCAGTGACCGGGTCAAAGCCAAAGCTTGCCGCACGCGCGACAAAGCCCGGATCACTTTGTAGCGTGACCTCATAGGGAACAGGACGGGGCAGGCCGTTCACGTTTTTAACGCCACGTGCCAACCAGTCTTCGTTTTTCATGACGGCGATAATGATCTCTGCAATGCCAAGTGTCGCAATCGCCAAGTAATCAGACCGCAGGCCAAGCGCTGTTTTCCCAATGATCCAAGCAGCACCAGCTGCCAGCAGACCACCCATCGGCCATGCCAATAGGATGAAATAGTCGGGCAGGAGCATGTCATTGGCATCGCGGTGCGGGCCAAAGATGTTCAAACCACCAAGATAACCTGTGGAAGCAGGATCAACCGCCTCAATCCCGGCGACGCCTGCATCAAAGACAGCACGGTAAATCACGAAACCAACGATAAGCGCTGCAATCGTACCCAATGTACGCGCACGACCTGTTAGTTTCTTGCGGAGGAACACAACGGCGACCACAGTCGCAACCCCCAGCAGCAGCCCTGCGATAACTTGCAAGCCGCCAGCTGACCATGCCTCGCCCACTGGGGGCATGCCGATCAGAACGGTGGCCAACCCGCCAAGCGCGACAAAGCCCATGACGCCGATGTTAAACAGCCCGGCAAATCCCCATTGCAGGTTTACGCCAAGCGCCATGATCGCCGACACAAGCCCCATGTTCAGGATGAACAGGGCAGAGTTCCAGCCTTGCACAAATCCGGTGCCAACGAGTAGCAGGCCAACGAATGCGAAAAGCAGTGTGTTTTTCAATGCAGGGTTCATACGGATTGCCCCTTGAACAGGCCGGTCGGTTTAAACAGCAGCACGATAATCAAGATCGCAAAGCTGACGGCGAATTTATAATCGGTAGACATCAACTGGACGAGGCCATCAGGCTCAAGGCTATCTGGCATCATATATACCAGCACCTTTTTCCATGCGTAGGTGATCGTAACTTCGCTGAATGCGATGACGAAACCACCTGCGATGGCGCCCAATGGGTTGCCAAGGCCACCAACGATGGCAGCAGCAAAGATAGGAAGCAGTAGCTGGAAGTATGTGAAGGCTTTGAAAGACTTATCCAAGCCATAAAGAACACCTGCTGTGGTCGCGAGTGCGGCAACAATCATCCACGTAACCTTAACCACCCAATCAGGGTTAATCCCGGAAAGAAGTGCCAAATCTTCGTTGTCAGAAAACGCACGCATCGATTTGCCAGTGCGGGTTTTGTTGAGGAACCAAAACAGCAGTGACACAGCGATGATCGCGACGACAACGGTGATTGCCTGCGTCGTCTTGATGGCAAGACCTTCACGCAGGCCAGTCATTTCTTTGAAGTCGCGTGCGGTGATCAAGAACCGTTCACCATCGGCAAAGCGAATGTCACGCACGCCGATAATAAAGCGCACAATGCCGTTCATCACAAACATCACGCCCATAGACACGATGACAAGAATGACAGGCTTGGCCTTTTGGTCACGGTAGAATTTGTAGACCAGCCAATCGGTGAACAGGACTAAAAGGATCGTTGCACCAATGCCAAATGGCAAGGCGAGAAGGGCGGTCGGCAGTGGGCCAAAGGTAATCCCAAGCGCAAGTAGCGCATTGGTCCCGATGATCGTCATCGCCGTGCCAAAGGCCATGGTATCGCCATGGGCAAAGTTCGAGAATCGCAAGATGCCATAGATCAGCGTGACACCAAGCGCACCGATAGCGAGCTGCGCACCATAGGCTAGGCCCGGTACGATGACAAAGTTAGCGAGGGCCACAAGGGCGTTTAAGAAGTCCATTAGTGTCCAGGTCCTCTGGTGCAGGTTCCGCTATATTCACGATAACCAGTTACGACTGGTTCGTTTGCAGTGTATTCGACGATCATCTCTTCGAAACGGGCTAAACCACTTTCATATACTGAAAGAGTATCACCGCGCCCGATATGTGACTGCCCATCATGATGGTATATTTCAGCGCCATCGACCGATGACCTAGAATAGCATTTCATGGCGTCGCCGATAAAAGAGCTTTCGCAGTACATTTCCGGACCACTGGAATTTTCATTGCGAAGAAGAAGCGTCATGGCTTTAACGTCATTCTGTAAATCACAGCTATAGACCATAATATCACTGTGTTTTTCGTTTGTTAGAGACGCCGATCTGGCTGCACCGTTACTGTAAACTGCATTCGGTCGCTCCGAGATACATCCGGGCAGCATGAGAGCCACGGCACCTAATGTGGATAACTGCTTCATCCGCCCAGAAAACTCCGCCGTACGTCTTCGTCGGCAAGCAGTTCCTTACCGGTACCAGTATGCGCATTGCGGCCCTGCACTAAAACATAGGCTTTATCTGCAATTTCAAGTGCTTGGCGTGCGTTCTGTTCGACCATTAGGATTGGAATGCCTGTCCGGGCAACCTCAATGATCCGGTCGAAAAGCTCGTCCATCACGATGGGCGACACGCCTGCGGTGGGTTCGTCCAACATTAGCACTTTGGGTTGTGTCATGAGTGCGCGACCGACGGCGACTTGTTGGCGTTGACCACCTGACAATTCGCCTGCAGCTTGGTTGCGTTTTTCCTTTAGGATCGGAAACAGGTCGTAAACCTGCGTCATCGTATCCTTGAAATCGTCGCGACGGATAAAGGCACCCATTTCTAGGTTTTCTTCAACCGTCATCGACGTGAAAATATTGTGGGTTTGGGGCACGAAGCCCATCCCCTTAACGACGCGTTCCTGCGGCGACAGTTTGGTAATGTCTTCACCATCCAGACGCACAGAGCCTGAATTCACGTTCAACATGCCAAAAATGGCTTTCATCGCGGTAGATTTGCCAGCCCCATTGGGACCAACAATCACTGCGATCTCGCCTTTTTCGGCGGCAATCGTACAGCCATGCAAGATATCAGGACCTTTGCCATAACCACCGGTCATGGCGTCGCCGATCAGAAACGGTTCGCTCACTTGTTAATGTACTCCGACAAGAAGGGCAGATAGGTGGTTAGCGCGTTGCGCATCAGCGCCTGCTCGGATCCATCCGCGTGATAGAGGTAGATGTAGTACAATGTGCCGGCTGCGCCCAATACGGCACCAAGCAACACGGTTAGTAAGAATTTCATGTCATAACCTTATCTTTGTTTTTTAAGCCGGTGCCGAGGTAAGCCTCGATCACCTGTTCGTTGGCTTTGATTTCGGCCAATGTCCCTTCGGCCAAAACGTGGCCCTCGGCCATACAAATAACTGGGTCACAAAGGCGGCCAATAAAATCCATGTCGTGTTCAATCACGACGAATGTGTAATTACGTTCTTTGTTCAGGCGAATGATCGCGTCGCCGATCGTGTTCAATAGGGTGCGGTTCACGCCTGCGCCGACCTCGTCCAGAAAGACGATCTTGGCGTCGACCATCATAGTACGCCCAAGTTCGAGCAGCTTTTTCTGTCCGCCGGACAGGTTACCTGCTTTTTCGTCTTTCAGGTGGTCGATTGTCAGGAATTCAAGAACTTCATCCGCTTTGGCAAGCAAGGCGCGTTCTTCGTTCGCGATCCGTTTGCGGCCAAACCATGCGTTCCACAGCGTTTCGCCGGATTGCGCGCCGGGCACCATCATCAGGTTTTCGCGCACTGTCATAGACGAAAATTCATGCGCGATTTGAAACGTGCGTAGCAGCCCCTTGTGGAACAATTCGTGCGGTGGAAGCCCTGTGATGTCTTCGCCCATCATGGTTACGCGGCCAGATGTCGGCTTAAGAACGCCTGCGATCACATTGAAAAGCGTGGTTTTTCCGGCGCCGTTTGGTCCGATAAGGCCCGTGATAGACCCTTGTTCGATGCGCAACGACGCCCCATCAACGGCCCGAAAACCACCAAAGGTTTTCACCAAATTCTCGACAACGATCATATCTTCCTCTCGCACGCCTTTTTGGCATGTCTATTAGATGAAGCGGCGCAGTTTCCTGCGCCGCTTCGACTTTGGTGCGATATATTAGCGGTAACCGATTGTCGAATACTCGCCGTCAGCGAATTCGATTTCTTGGTAGTTACCAGCAGATTCACCGGGTCCGATCAGTTCAACTGCGGATGCACCGACGTAATCGATGTCTTCGCCAGCTGCGATCAGCTCAAGGCCTTTGGCCAGTTCACCAGGGTAGATTTCAACACCGGGTGCGTTTGCAACGTCAAAGACGTGGTCCTTGAATGCAGCAGAATCGCTGGAACCTGCAGCCTGCATCGCCAACATGATCAGTGCCGCAGCATCGTATGATTCTGGTGCAAATGCGCCTGTGCCGTCGAAACCAGCTGCTTCGGCCATTTCAACGAATTTTGCAGCGCCCGGGCTGTCGGTGCCGGGGTAAGCGCCATAAGAACCGTTCAGTTCTTCGCCAAAGTTTTCGTTCAGCTTTGCGCCAACCATCCCGTCAGGGAAGTAGAACGTGTCGAACGCGCCAGAATCGAGCGATGAACGCACGACGCCTGAACCGCCTTGGTCAACGTAGCCAGCTACAACCAGAACTTCGCCACCAGCAGATGCCAATGCGCCAACTTCAGCAGAGTAGTCCGCTTTGCCGTCTTCGTGCGCTGCAGAGATTGTTACTGTACCGCCAGCAGCTTCGAATGCTGCTTGGAATGCATCAGCCAAGCCTTTGCCGTAGTCGTTGTTTGTGTAAGTCAGTGCGACTTCTTCGACGCCACGATCCTGAAGGATTTCAGTGATGATAACACCCTGACGCGCATCAGAAGGTGCTGTACGGAAGAACAGGCCGTCGTCTTCGGCAGTCGATAGGCCCGGTGATGTCGCGGATGGAGAAATCATCACAACGCCGTTTGCACGCGCAACGTTCTGCAGAATCGCACCAGTCACACCAGAACAATCCGCGCCCATGATCGCGTTCACGCCATCAGAAGTTACAAGACGTTCTGCTGCCGCTGTCGCCGCACCGCTGTCGATACATGTGCTGTCACCGCGTACAGAGGTCACTGTCGCGCCGTCCAAAAGTGCACCAGATTCGGTGACTTCGGCCATTGCAAGCTCTGCGCCTGCGCCCATAGCAGGAGTGATCGACTCAAGTGGGCCTGTAAAGCCAAGCACAACGCCGATTTTCACTTCGTCAGCAGCCATCGCGCCACCAGCAATCATTGTCATGGCAGATGTCGCCATAAGTAATTTTTTCATTTTAGACTCCCAGTTGGTTTTTTTTCGTGTTCTGGGAGGCAGCTTATCAGCGTGTTTCCAAAAGGAAAGTCTGAACGAAAGGTCAATTTCCTCGAAATGGTAAAGTTATGCAGCGCAATACCGCTGTGATGCTTGATTTTGCAACAATCAGGCCAAGGATTTGTTTTTGTCGGTGATTACGCGCGCGACGCGTGACTGCCACGTTCGCGGTAAGGTGTCGTATCATAATGCGACCTGTAACACTTTGAAAAATGCGATGGTGACGCAAATCCGCAAGCTAGGGCGACGTTAATTACTGTCATATCGGTTTGCATCAGCAGATTGCGCGCCTTTTGTAGACGCAATTCCATATAATAGCGCTTTGGGCTTCTTGATAGATAGCGTCGAAATAACCGTTCCAACTGCCGTGTCGACATACCAACATCAGAAGCGAGCGTCGCCGGGCTGATCGGTTCTTCGATGTTTTCTTCCATCATTTTAATAACGCTGGAAAGTTTCGGGTGTCGGACGCCAATGCGCGTCGGGATTGATAGCCGCTGTGTATCTTGGTCCGTGCGGATCGAGGAATAGATCAAAATGTCGGCTACAGCATTGGCTAGATCCTCACCGTGGTCGTCAGCAATAAGTTTAATCATCAAGTCGAGCGACGCTGTGCCGCCAGCCGTTGTGATACGGTTTCCGTCAACAACAAAGACTGATTTAGTGAGCGTAACATCCTCGAACTCTTCAAGAAAGCTGTCGTGATTCTCCCAATGGATTGTGGCGCGCTTTCCATCCAGCAGGCCAGCCTTTGCAATGGTGTAACCTGCGGTGCAAAGCCCAGCGATTGTTGCACCACGCCGCGCTTCGCGTCTAAGCCAGTTTAACAATCGTTTGGTCGTTGCGATTTTAACGCCGATACCCCCACACACCATAATCGTGTCGTCGCGATCAGTTTCGCCGAGACTATGTTCAACACGAAATGCACAGCCGCTTGAACAAACGGTATCTTCGCCATCTTCGCTGACAATTGTCCATGTATACAGGGACTTCCCTGCGGTGCGGTTCGCAATCCGCAAGCTCTCCAACGCAGCGGAAAAGCTAATCATCGTGAAATTGTTCAACAGAACAAACACAAAATGTCGTGGCTTGCCGCTGTGATCTACGTCGACGATTTGTGGGTCTGCATACATTGGCGTTGTCCGAAAAGAGTATCGAACGACCGAACCAGTTTTGACTTTAGCGATCAAGCCCCAAATTGACGGAAAGGCAGTTTCTGGGATGTATTGCACTTTCGTATTGGCCCTTAGGGCTGTGCGCGTTATACGGACCACCTAAAATTAGTTCACTATGACTGCAAATGGAGCAATAAAATGACTAACTGGCAAAAATCTGACTGGCGCAACAAGCCCCGGGTACAGATGCCTGAGTATACCGACGCAGCCGCGCTTAGCGCTGTCGAAGGTCGTCTTGCCAGTTATCCACCATTGGTTTTTGCTGGTGAAGCACGCAAACTGAAACAACAGCTCGGTGCGGTAAGCCGTGGCGAAGCGTTTTTGTTGCAAGGCGGCGACTGCGCCGAAAGCTTTGCCGAATTTGGTGCCGACGCAATTCGCGACACATTTAAAGTGATGCTTCAGATGGCGATGGTTTTGACCTATGGCGCAAAGGTGCCTGTGGTTAAGGTCGGTCGTATGGCGGGCCAAATGGCCAAGCCACGTTCAGCGCCAACTGAAACAGTCAACGGTGTTGAGTTGCCAAGCTACCGTGGTGACATCATCAACGGTTTCGATTTCACACCTGAATCGCGTATCCCAGACCCAGAGCGTATGTCGCAAGCCTACATGCAGGCGGCTGCGACATTGAACTTGCTGCGCGCGTTTTCGACAGGTGGTTTTGCCAACGTTCACGAAGTTCACAAATGGACTTTGGGCTTTACCGACACCAACGAAGTTAAGAAATACAGCGATATGGCCGCCCGTATCACTGATACGCTTGATTTCATGGAAGCTGCTGGCCTGACCACAGAGACCAACCATGAACTACAGACGGTTGATTTCTACACCAGCCACGAAGCGCTGTTGCTCGAGTACGAAGAGGCGCTTTGCCGTTTGGATTCGACGTCTGGTAAGTGGCTCGCGGGTTCCGGCCACATGATCTGGATCGGTGACCGTACACGTCAACCAGACGGTGCGCATGTAGAGTTCTGCAAAGGTGTGCTTAACCCCATCGGCCTGAAATGTGGCCCGTCGATGACCTCTGGCCACCTTAAGGCGTTGATGGCATCGTTGAACCCTGAAAACGAAGCGGGCCGTCTGACACTGATCGCACGCTTTGGTGCGGGTTCCGTTGGTGAACACCTGCCTCGCCTGATCAAGGCCGTCGAAGAAGAAGGTGCAAACGTCGTTTGGACCTGTGATGCGATGCACGGCAACACGATCAAATCGACAACGGGCTATAAAACGCGTCCGTTCGATAGCGTGCTGCGCGAAGTCAAAGAATTCTTTGCTGTTCACAACGCAGAGGGCACGATCCCAGGTGGCGTGCACTTTGAGATGACAGGTAAAGACGTGACTGAATGCACCGGCGGTATCCGCGCCGTGACAGACGAAGACCTGTCTAGCCGTTACCACACAGCTTGCGATCCGCGTCTGAACGCGTCTCAGTCGCTAGAATTGGCGTTCTTGGTTTCCGAAGAACTGTCGGCACGCCGTAACAAGCTGGACCAAGCTAAAGCAGGCTAATCAGCCGTTATTGATAACCAAACGAAGGGCCGGATGCGTTGCGTCTGGCCCTTTTTCGTGGGCGGGCTGCGGGTGGCTTTGGGCTGACGCCAGCTTCACGCCAAGAGTTTCGTGGCGCAGTGGCATGTCTTTGGCGATCTCAAACCGGCGTGGGCGGTTCCCACGTGGGCCTTCGGTCACGATAGCACCTAGCATACGATTGGTTTGGCCCGTTTCGTCGCGCAAGGGCAGCATAAGCATGGTACCTGTCAAAGGTGCACGCACAATATTTCCCGGTGAGCATAGTGGCACGGCAATGATCGCGGGTTCGGAAAATGCCTTGTCGACCAGTGCAATGATCTCATCACGTGCACTGGGTGCAAAAAAGGTCCCAATCGGCATACCCCGCGCATCCATTTTTAGTAAATCATGCAATTGCTGCCCTGCGACCCGCATCCGGGCAACGCCGGGTGATATGCGCTGTAAGATGAATGTATGGGGCAGGGCGTTGTCAATTTGACGTGGTTGTATGTCATTTCGTGAAGGTATTTGGCCGGCATGACGAAGTGCCTGCCAGTATGCCTCTAGGCTTTGCAGGATGGGATCATTCGCGCCGGGCATCTCGTGGTTGGGGCGAACCGGTATATTTCTAACGACTTCCATGTGATCCTCGATGATCCTTTAAACTCAAAACTTAGGATAATTAGCTTTTCCTTTAAGTAGAATTTAACACAGTTTGATCATGGTTTCATTTAACAAAGTGTTAAACGGTTAACGCGCGTAGGCTTGCCCAATGGACCATTTATCCAATAGGACCAATGCAAACAGTAGCGTAGGCGGTAACACATGACCCAATCGATGACAGCATTTGCAAGCAGGACAGGGGCGCTTGGCCCTGTATTATGGAGCTGGGAAATGCGGGGCGTGAATGCGCGTGGCTTTGATCTTCGGTTACGCATGCCCGAAGGGCTGGACGGTGTGGAACCTGCGCTGCGTTCTGCGGTGGGCGACGCTATCGCGCGCGGGAATGTGACTGTGAACCTACGGTTAAACCGCGAAGAGACAGCTGGTGAGCTTGCCATCGATGAAACCCGGCTAGACGCCGTGCTTGCTGCGCTTGATACCGTCCAAGAACGCGCGTTCACCAAGGGCGTGACCCTTGCGCAACCGACCGCAGCTGATGTTTTGGGGCAGCGCGGGGTTTTGGTCGCTGCACAGCCGCAAGACGACGCTGAACAACTGGTTGCCGTGTTAAAATCAGACATCCCGTTGCTTTTGGCCGATTTCTGCGAAATGCGCCGTACCGAAGGAGCCGCATTGCACGACGTTGTTGCAGGGCAGCTAAACCAGATCGCAATACTGACTGAGGATGCGGCGAAAGCGGCGGCTGATCGTGCGCCACAAGTGCAAGAAAACCTAACGAATGCGCTTCGCCGCGTGTTGGACGACGTTGCCGAAGTCGAAGAAGGGCGTATCGCCCAAGAGCTTGCCTTGCTTGCAATGAAAAGCGACGTGACCGAGGAAATAGACCGTCTAAAGTCGCATGTCCAAGCAGCACGCGATTTGCTTGCCGATGATAAACCATCTGGCCGCAAGTTTGATTTCCTCGCGCAGGAATTCAACCGCGAAGCCAATACACTCTGCGCCAAGGCGCAGTCCGCGCCGCTAACCGCAATCGGGCTTGACCTGAAAGCCGTGATCGACCAGATGCGCGAACAAATTCAGAATGTGGAGTAACTGATGTCCCGACGCGGCCTTTTGATCATTCTTTCGTCACCTTCAGGGGCGGGAAAATCAACGCTCGCTGGGCGTTTACGCAAATGGGACGACAGTTTACGTTTTTCCGTTTCGGCAACCACTCGCGAACCACGCGAAGGTGAAGAGAACGGCAAAGACTATTTCTTTGTGTCGGTGCCCGAGTTTCAAGAGCAAGTCGCAAGCGGCGATATGCTGGAACATGCGCGGGTCTTCGGGAACTACTATGGATCGCCCAAGGCGCCCGTACAGGCCGCGATCGAAGCGGGGCGTGATGTCTTGTTTGATATCGATTGGCAGGGTGCACAGCAGATCAGCAACTCAGCACTGCAGGAACATGTGCTGTCGATCTTCATTCTGCCTCCGTCGATTACAGAACTGCACCGTCGTTTGGTCAGTCGCGGTCAGGATGCAGCCGAAGTCATTGAAAAACGGATGCAAAAAAGCTGGGATGAAATTAGCCACTGGGATGGGTATGATTATGTTCTGATCAACGACGATTTGGACGCGACCGAAGAGCGCCTTAAGACAATCATCAGTGCAGAGCGTTTACGTCGGTCCCAGCAGCCAGACTTGGTAAACCATGTCCGCGAATTACAAACTCAATTTGGAGAGCGCGAATGACACTTTATGCGTTAGGAGATAGGCAGCCGTCTGTTGCTGATAACGCGTGGATAGCGCCGGGTTGTCATATTATCGGTAATGTTACGTTATCTGAAAAGTCATCTGTATGGTTCGGCACGACGATGCGCGGTGATAATGAAATGATCACAATTGGTGCGGGGAGCAATGTTCAGGAAAACTGCGTTTTTCACACTGACATGGGGTTTCCGCTGACCGTTGGGGCAGGATGCACGATTGGGCACAAGGCCATGCTGCACGGCTGTACCATTGGTGATGACAGCCTTATCGGTATGGGTGCCACGGTATTGAATGGCGCGATCATCGGCAAAGGGTGCTTGATTGGCGCGGGTGCGCTGATCACAGAAGGCAAGGTCATCCCCGATGGGTCACTTGTCATGGGCGCGCCCGGTAAAATCATCCGAGAACTTGATGCTACAGCGCGCGCTAGTCTTAAGGCATCAGCCTTACATTATCAGGAAAACGCTGCAAAATTCGCACGAGACTTAAGGCCGCTTTAGGCTGGCACCATCAGAATATCAAACCAAACACCCGGCGCATGAGAGTTTACCTCTTGAATGACCGCGTGTCGGTTGGGAAGTGTATTCGAAATCGCGCAGTAACGACCGAGATATCCAAAATCATGCAGCCGTTCTGCGACGTCTAATGCATCAAATGTATCTGCAATCAGCGGAGACAAGATCGTTTCAGGCGCCATCTCAGCGATGGATTGTTGATCTAATGCCGAAATAGGGATGACTTTTATGCCATCAATTGGCGGAATACTGCGCCCCTGTGCTATCCATCTGACGACATCCCCAACAACCATTGTTTTGGGTTTCGCGCGACGCGACATGGGGAAAGGTAGGATTTTTGCGGTGTTATCTTGGATGGACATTAAACAATCAACTCTTGAATGGCTTCACAAATAAAAACCTGTGTGGCTTATTTTAGCTTTGCTGAATAACTAGGTTGGCGCAATTGATTTTTGACGTCAGAACTTGTGTGAGAATAATTTTAGGAATATATCTTGGTCTACTATCATATTGGCGATGTCATTGCAGCTATCCCGATGCCAATTCTTGTCATCGGGCCGGATGATCGGGTGCGCACAGTTAATCCTGCGCTAGAGGCGATTTTTGGGCCTGGGTTAGTTGGTAAACACTATATTTCTGCCCTACGCCAACCCAGCGTTGTTGAGGCAATCACCACGTTACGAGGTGGTGGCACGTCTGCGAATGTCCGTTTCATTAATCGTGATGGTGCAAAGGATACGGTGTACCGTGTTGCGGTTTCGCCTGCTGGTTCTGATATCGTGCTGAGCTTTGAAGATCAGACTGCATCGGAAGATGCTGGTAAAATGCGCCGCGATTTTGTCGCCAACGTGAGCCACGAATTGCGCACGCCATTAACCGCCTTGATGGGGTTCATAGAGACCTTAGGTGGTGCTGCCCGGAATGACGCCGCTGCGCGGGACCGGTTTCTTGGCATTATGTCACATGAAGCAACCCGCATGACCCGTTTGGTTGATGACCTGTTGTCGCTTTCGCGTGTCGAAGAGGATGAGCGTGTCCGGCCGCGTGAACATGTTGACCTACCGGCGCTACTCAGTTCTGTAATCAAAGGTCTAGAACCACAGGCCGCCGCGGCAGGTGTCACTGTGACCTTGGGTAATGCTGGCGACGGTGACATGGTGCCGGGCGATGCCGGGCAATTGGTCCAAGTATTCACGAACTTGGTCGAAAATGGTATTAAGTACGGCGCGAGCGGGCACAGCGTAAGTGTAACCATCTACCCATGTGCCATGGATCTGCGGCTGCGTTCGCAAGCCGTTCAGATCAGCGTCACTGACGAAGGCGAAGGGATTGCACACCATCATATTGCGCGTCTAACTGAACGTTTCTATCGGGTCGACAGCCACAGGTCCCGCGAAATTGGCGGTACGGGGCTTGGGCTTGCTATTGTAAAGCACATCGTGAATCGGCACCGGGGAAGGCTATTGATTGAAAGCGAGCTGGGGTCAGGGACAACAATTTCAGTTTTTTTGCCCATTTCGTAGGGCGTCATAAAACTTTTACATTAATGTCACAAAAGCTTCGGGAGCGACTTCTAAACGAAGCGCAATGGTTGCGCGGTTCGCGTGTAACTGATGTTTGACTGACTGGAGTGATTTGATGTCGATCATGAAACTGACTGCGACAACCGCAGTTCTTGCTGCCCTTACCGCAACTTCTGCTGCTGCACGTGACAACGTACAAGTTGCTGGTTCTTCCACTGTGTTGCCCTACGCATCCATCGTGGCTGAAGTATTCGGCGAAAACTTTGACTTCCCAACACCGGTTGTGGAATCAGGTGGTTCTTCTGCTGGCCTAAAGCGTTTCTGCGAAGGCGTCGGTGAAAACACGATTGATATCGCAAACGCGTCTCGCGCCATTAAGCCTTCTGAGGTTGAAGCATGTGCGGCAGCTGGTGTTACAAACATCATCGAAGTTCGTATTGGTTATGATGGCATCGTGTTTGCCTCTGACATCAACGGCAACGGTTTCGAATTCACGCCTGCTGATTGGTACAACGCTTTGGCTGCCGAAGTTGTCGTAGATGGCGCGTTGGTTCCAAACACTGTTGAAACATGGGACCAAGTAAACCCTGCGTTCCCAGCACAGCCGATCCAAGCCTTCATCCCGGGCACAAAGCACGGTACACGTGAAGTATTCGAAGAAAAAGTGATCCTTGCTGGCTGTGAAGAAAGCGGCGCAATGGAAGCTATCATGGGTCTGAACGGCGGCGACGAAGATGCAGCCGAAGGCACATGCATGGCGATCCGCACCGATGGCCGTTCCGTAGACATCGACGGCGACTACACAGAAACACTTGCCCGCATCGAAGCTGACAACAACGGCATCGGCGTGTTTGGTCTGGCTTTCTACGAAAACAACACCGACAAGCTACAAGTCGCAACCATGTCTGACGTTGTTCCAACAACCGAAAGCATTGCTGCTGGTGACTACCCTGTGTCACGCCCACTGTATTTCTACATCAAGGCTGACCACATCGGTGTGATCCCAGGTGTAAAAGAATTCGCTGAATTCTTCGTATCTGACGACATTGCTGGCCCAGACGGCCCATTGGCTGAATACGGTCTGGTCTCTGATCCAGAGCTAGCAGCGGTACAAGCGACTGTTGCTGACGAAGTTACTATGGGCAGCGGCTCTTAAGTTTACTATTAGCATGGGGCGCCACTCTGGTGCCTCATGCGAACCCTTTATACGTTGGAAACGATCATGCAATCGCTGACCCTTCCGCTTCTTGTGATTCTAGGCCTGACCATCACAGGTTACTTCCTAGCCAAGACGCGGGCATTGCAAGTCGCTGGCGGAGATATCCGCAAGTTGGTTTCACTGCCCAAGCAACACGCCCTTAATACTGTCCTTGCCACTGCGATCCCGCCACTTGCGGCGATCGTTTTGTTTTCGCTGTACCGTCGCCTCGCAGAGGCAGAGGGGTCTTGGCTGTTTACGCTTGTCGTAATTGCCTTGGCGGTGACTGGCTTTGCGCTTTCACTTATCGGTATCAAAACAGAAAGCCGCGCACGGACTTTCGCTGAACGTTGGATTATGGGGCTGCTGATCTTTGCCTCTACAATCGCGATCATGACGACTGTTGGTATCGTGTTCTCGATGTTGTTTGAGACATTCAATTTCTTCGAACAGTACGATTGGCGCGACTTCTTTTTCTCTGCCAATTGGTCGCCAAACTTCCGTGGAAACTCTGATCTGGGTATTTTACCGCTGCTTTGGGGGACGCTTTATATCAGCTTTATCGCGCTTACTTTTGCGGTGCCCATCGGCCTGTTTGCAGCTATTTATCTGTCTGAATACGCAAGCAGCCGTATGCGGTCAGTTGCAAAGCCAGCGATTGAGATTTTGGCCGGTATCCCGACAATTGTTTACGGTCTTTTCGCACTTGTGACAGTCGGCCCGTTCTTGCGCGACTACTTTGCTTCTCCGATGGGGCTGGGGCAAAGCGCATCATCGGTTATGACCGCGGGTCTTGTCATGGGGATCATGCTGATCCCATTCGTGAGTTCGCTGTCAGATGACATCATTAACGCTGTGCCGCAGGCGATGCGCGATGGGTCATTTGGGCTGGGTGCAACGAAATCCGAAACCATCCGTCAGGTGGTTATTCCTGCGGCGTTGCCCGGCATCGTTGGTGCGATCTTGTTGGCAGCATCACGCGCTATCGGCGAGACGATGATCGTGGTACTTGGGGCAGGGGCTGCAGCGCGGCTTTCGCTTAACCCATTTGAGGCGATGACGACCGTCACCGTTAAAATCGTTAGTCAGCTGACTGGTGATACCGACTTTGCTAGCCCTGAGACGCTGGTAGCCTTTGCACTTGGTTTGACATTGTTTGTCATCACCTTGGGCCTCAACGTCTTTGCGCTGTTTATCGTGCGTAAATACCGGGAGCAGTACGAATGAGCACCTCTTTGCTAACAACGGACGCACGCACTAAAAAGCGTAACGCAGCCGAGGCACGGTTTAAGGCTTATGGGCTGGGCGCGATCATCGTTGCGATGTTTGCACTCGTGATTTTGCTGACATCCGTCTTGGGCAACGGCCTTAGCTCCTTTAAGCAGACGTTTATCGCGCTTGAAGTGGAACTGCCCGAAGACAAGCTGGATAAATCTGGCGTGCGCGATCTTGCGGTGATGTCCAAGGTCACTACCATTGGCTACGCCCCGATCTTGCGCAACGCACTGCTGGCGACATTGGCCGAGCAGGGGATTGAAACCGAACTTTCGAACAAAGAGATCAGCAATATGATCTCGAAAGAAGCCGCAGCAACTGTACGTAACCGCGTTCTGGGTAACCCAGATCTGGTCGGACAAACTGTTCGCTTTGATGTGCTTGCATCTGGCCGGATAGACGGTTTCTTTAAAGGCCGCGTCACGATGGAAAGTGCTGCGCTTGATAACAACACATCGCCAGAAGCATTGGAAATTGCCCAAGCACTGGCCGATGCTGGTATCATGCAAACAAAGTTCAACTGGAACTTCTTTGTTTGGCCTGACGCATCGGACCAACGGCCAGAGGCCGCGGGTATCGGTGTTGCGATCCTTGGTTCGCTTTACATGATGCTTGTTGTGTTGTGCTTGGCGCTGCCGATTGGTGTTGCCTCATCCATTTACCTTGAAGAATTCGCGCCAAAAAACCGGTGGACCGATATCATTGAGGTAAACATCTCAAACCTTGCTGCAGTGCCGTCAATTGTGTTCGGTATTCTTGGCTTGGCGATTTTCATCAACTTCATGGAATTCAACCAATCATCGCCACTTGTTGGTGGTTTGGTTTTGACGTTGATGACATTGCCAACCATCATCATTTCAACACGCGCTGCGTTGAAATCTGTACCGCCGTCGATCCGCGATGCGGCATTGGGCGTCGGCGCGTCAAAGATGCAGTCAGTGTTTCACCATGTTCTACCTTTGGCGGCACCTGGGATTTTGACAGGGACGATCATTGGCCTTGCGCAGGCATTGGGTGAAACCGCGCCTTTGCTGCTAATCGGTATGGTGGCTTTCGTACGCGAATACCCCGCCGCCTTTACCCCAGAAAGCGGGCTGTTTGGCGAAGCCTCAACCGCGCTGCCAGTACAGGTTTACAACTGGACACAACGTGCTGACCCCGGCTTTGTTGAGCGTGCATCCGGTGCGATTATTACATTGCTGGTTTTTCTGCTAATCATGAATGCGGTCGCGATCTACCTGCGTCGCCGCTTTGAACGACGCTGGTAGAGGAGAGCAAAAATGGAAGATATGATTCAAATGGACCGCACAATGAGTACCCAGCAAGACATCAAGATCGAAGCCAAAGGGGTTCAGGTCTACTATGCCGACAACCATGCGATTAAGGACGTAGATGTTAATATCGCAGATAAAACAGTGACGGCGTTTATTGGCCCGTCTGGTTGCGGCAAGTCGACATTCCTGCGCTGCCTTAACCGGATGAACGACACGATTGATATCTGTCGCGTCGAAGGCAAGATCCTGCTCGACGGTGAAGACATCTATGATCCAAAGGTAGACCCGGTTCAGCTCCGCGCAAAGGTGGGCATGGTGTTCCAAAAGCCGAACCCATTTCCAAAGTCGATTTATGACAACGTGGCCTATGGCCCGAAGATTCACGGTCTAGCCCGCAACAAGGCTGACCTTGATGAGATCGTCGAACAGTCCCTGCGCAAAGCAGCACTCTGGAACGAGGTCAAAGACCGCCTTAACGCGCCTGGCACAGGCATGTCCGGCGGCCAGCAGCAGCGTTTGTGCATCGCACGGGCGATTGCCACGGCCCCCGAAGTGCTGTTGATGGATGAGCCGTGTTCAGCGCTTGATCCAATCGCGACGGCTCAGGTCGAAGAATTGATCGATGAATTGCGCCAAAGCTTCTCGGTTGTGATCGTGACCCACTCGATGCAGCAGGCTGCGCGTGTGAGCCAGAAAACCGCATTTTTCCATCTCGGTAATCTCGTAGAATTCGATGATACCGACAAAATATTTACCAACCCACAAGACCCCCGCACGGAAAGCTACATTTCCGGCCGGATCGGTTAAGGAGCAGACCCGATGAACGAACATATTTCATCCGCCTATGACCGCGACCTTGAAGGGATCACCACGCTCATCATGAAGATGGGCGGCCTAGTCGAAGAGGCAATCTTGCGGTCAGCCAATTCGCTTGCTGATCGCGATGTGGAATTGGCCGAAACAGTCCGCAAGGCAGACAAAGCCATCGACGCACTTGAAGAGCAGATCAACGAAGAAGCGGCGCGTACGATTGCGTTGCGTGCGCCGGTTTCAAAAGATTTGCGTGCAATTTTGACGGTCCTGCGCCTGTCAGCCTCGCTCGAACGTATTGGCGATTACGCCAAGAACATTGCGAAACGTACCAGCGTATTAGTCGAGATGAGCCCCGTAAGCGGTGCCGATACCGCACTGCGCCGGATGGCCCGTGAGGTCGAGCAAATGTTGAAAGACACGCTTGATGCTTATCTGCGCGGTGATGCTGAGCTCGCCGAAGTGGTGCGACAACGTGACCAAGAAGTCGACCAGATGTACAACGCGTTGTTCCGCGAATTCCTGACCTTCATGATGGAAGATCCACGCAATATCACGGCCTGTATGCATTTGCATTTCATGGCGAAAAACATCGAGCGAATGGGTGATTTGACGACTAACATGGCCGAGCAGGTTATCTATCTGGTCACCGGTGAAATGCCCGAAGAAGCCCGACCCAAAGGTGATAAAACAGCATTTGTTGCGGAGACAGGCTAATCCTATGGCACAGCAACCTCATGTCCTTGTCGTTGAAGACGAATCTGCGCAACGTGAAGTCCTTGCTTACAATCTTGAAGCCGAAGGGTTCCGCGTAACCCGTGCTGAAAACGGTGAGGAAGGGCTGCTTTGCGTCGAGGAAGATACCCCAGATGTCATTATCTTGGACTGGATGATGCCGCATCTTTCTGGGATCGAGGTATGCCGCCGGTTAAAGGTGAAACCTGAAACCCGCGGTATTCCAGTGATCATGCTGTCAGCCCGTTCAGAGGAAGTCGACAAGGTCCGTGGCCTTGAAACTGGCGCAGACGATTATGTGGTTAAGCCGTATTCAGTTTCCGAACTGATGGCACGCGTGCGCACGCAGCTGCGTCGTGTTCGTCCTGCGACCGTGGGGCAGGTGCTTACTTATGAAGATATTGTGCTGGACGCAGAAACACACCGTGTAACGCGCGATGAAAATCCACTTAAACTGGGTCCGACCGAATTTCGACTACTGACCACATTTATGGAAAAACCGGGACGTGTTTGGTCGCGTGACATGCTGTTGGACCGTGTTTGGGGGCGCGATATTTATGTCGATACCCGGACTGTCGATGTTCACGTTGGTCGTCTGCGCAAGGTGCTGACCCAACATGGCGGTGACGATCCTGTGCGCACCGTACGTGGTGCCGGATATGCACTTGGCTAATGCTGTTGGCGTAAGGTGGGTTTAAACCCACCCTACGTTGTTTTTCTTTAGTTGTTGCCCCAAGGGCCGTGGTGCCCAGAACCACCATCTGTGCGCGCAAAGCCGTGCGCACCAAAGAAGTCGCGCTGACCTTGAATCATGTTCGCCGTACCGCGTGCGGTACGCATAGCGTCAAAATAGGTTAGACCAGACGACAGGGCGGGTAGGGCGATGCCATGCAATGCACCTTGTGCGACCACTTGACGTAGTGCGTCATGGTTGCTTTTGAGCTTATCGGCAAAGGTCGGCGCAAACATCAGGTTCCGGTTTTCATCCTCAGCCAAAGCTGTCGACATATCATCCAACATATCGGACCGAATGATGCAGCCTTCGCGCCAAACTTGCGCAATCGCAGGAAGCGGAAGCGCCCAACCAAATTCTTCGGATGCTTTTGTAATCATATCGAACCCTTGTGCATAGCACAGGATTTTACCCGCCATCAGCGCCTGTTCCAGTGTGTCCAGTGACAGTGCATCATGTGGAAGCTGCCGTGGCGCAGTGCCAAACAAGTCTTCGCCTGCAGCACGGGCCTCAAGTTGAGATGAGAGGTTACGTGCGACAACCGCGGCTTCAATCGCTGGAATTGGGGCTGCTAAGAGCTGGGCTTCGATCACCGTCCAGCGGCCAGTGCCTTTTTGACCAGCGGCGTCAACGATAATGTCAAGCATTGGTGCACCGGTTTTGGGGTCAATCGCGCCTGCGACTTTGCCCGAAATCTCAATCAGGTATGATTTCAGCGGGCCCTTGTCCCACTTGGCGAATGTGTCAGAGATGGCAGCGTTGTCCATTCCTAGACCATCACGCATGATACCGTATACTTCGGCAATCATTTGCATGTCCGCGTATTCAATACCGTTGTGAACGGCTTTGACAAAGTGGCCAGCGCCACCTTCACCCATCCAAGTGGCGCATGCCGTGTCTTCGTGCTTGGCGGAAATGGCTGTCAGGATATGTGCAACGCGGTCCCAGTATTCGCGTTTTCCGCCGCCCATTATGGATGGACCAAAACGCGCGCCTTCTTCACCGCCAGACACCCCAATGCCAAGGAATGGCAGATCGCCTGCTTCTTCGGCACGGCGGTTGGTGTCATGGAAATTAGCATTGCCAGCGTCGATAATGAGGTCGTTTTCACCAAGAAGCGGACGCAGTGCAGCGATTTGATCATCGACTGGCTGACCGGCTGGGACCATCAGGATAATCGCGCGTGGTTCGGCGATTGCGGCAACCAGTTCTTCAAGCGTTTCGGTCGGCGTAATCTTATCGGCAAGTTCGCCGGCGTTCGCGTGAAAATCTTTTGTCACCGTGCTTGTACGGTTCCAAACTGCAATATCAAAGCCGTTATCAGCGATGTTCAATGCTAGTGCGGCACCCATCGTGCCAAGGCCGATAAGGCCAATCTCTGCGTTGCTCATTTACGGGATCCCCGAGTAATACGATTTCGACAGATGTATAGGCTGTCGAAACAGGGATTAAAACGGGGGTTGGTAGGAAAACTATGCGCTACGATAGCTTTCCTTCACCGTGGCTACGCACCCGTTGGGATAATGTATTGAATGACGGTGAAAATTGCATAGGCCGCTACCATTGCAATGCCGACAGGTTTTGTGATTTTCCCAACGACTAGCATCCAAATAGCGAACCCAACAGCGACACCGACGGTCGCCCAAAGCTGCATTCCCATCAAAACAGGCGTCACTTCGAGCGGTTTAATGATCGATGTCAGCGCGACAATTGACAGGATATTAAAGGTGTTAGACCCGATGATGTTTCCCAAAATAAGGCCGACAGACTTTTTGCGGGCGGCGGCGATGCAGGTTGAAAGCTCGGGCAGTGATGTGCCAAACGCGACAACAGTCATACCGATGATCGCCTCTGGTACGCCAATTAGCGTTCCGGTCACGACAGCGCCTTTGACAAGCATCTCTGATCCAATCGCAAGCGCAAATAGGCCACCAAGTAAGATCAACAGCGCGACCCCCATTGATGGAATAACGCATTCGTCATCTGCATCTTCGATCTCAATATCAAGGCTGTCGGATTTGTACTGGTAGAAAACAAAGCAAGCGAGGATGGCAAACATGATCAACCCAAGTCCGGTAGAAAATACGCCCGCAAACATTCCGTAGGTTAGAATTGCGGTTGCAAGCAACATCATCGCCAAGTCTTTGACCAAATCTTTTGCTTTGCCTTCAATCTGAAATACGATTGCGGTCGCCCCGAGAACGAGCAAAATGTTTGCGATATTTGACCCAAGTACGTTGCCCAGCGCAATGCCTGGAAAACCTTGCAAGTTTGCGTTCACGGACGTGAAAAGTTCTGGCACTGACGTCCCAAATGAGATGATGGTGGCACCGATGAAAAGCGGCGACAAACCAGTACGTTCCGCGATGAATACGGCGGCGTCAATTGTCCAATCGCCCCCTTTGATCAGCAAAACAAGCCCGAACATAATCGCGCCAGCGGAAAGAACAAAAATATCGTAATTGGGGAGTATCAACTTGGGTCGTCCTGTAACATCTGTTGTTGTCTGGGCACTTATGCATTGCATGCACCCGCGTGAATAGCCCTATCCCCAATTTTCATTCAGAGGATACGATTTTGCGCCTATCTTGCCGGGTTTAAAGGAATTATGGTTTTAGCACGCTGTGAGGCACATAACCCAATGATGTTGACGCCTCTTGGCCAAGTTTGATTATTGTTTTTATGATCTCAGGCTTGCGCTCATCGCTAAACCTGAACAGCGGAAAAGCGATCGACATTGCGGCAACGGGCCGGCCCAGATGATCGAATATAGGAACAGCAATGCATCGCACACCTGCTTCGCTTTCTTCGATCTCTTCTGCATAGCCACGTTCTTTGGTTGCGATGAGGTCGTTAAAAAGGGTTTCTCGGTCGGTAATTGTGTTGGGCGCCGAAACTTCGAACGTCATGCGCGACATGCGGTCCTCGATCTCTTTTGGGTCGCGCCATGCCAGCAGCGCTTTACCCAACGACGTTGAGTGCAAGGGATTGCGTTTGCCTAGTGTCGATTGCATCGAAAGATTGTAATGGCTGTCGTATTTATGCGTATAGACCACCTTTTCTTCGGTGTTATCCATGATACCCAAATTGATGGATTCACCGGTGAGGCGCGACAGCTTTGCCATGACCCGGTCTGCGGCCCAAAGTAGATCAGACCGGTCTTTAATAGAGCGTGCCCCGAGGCTGAACAATTTGAGAGTAAGCCCATAGCGTTCGGTGTCTTCGTCTTTTTCGACATACCCTAGTTCAATCATCGTGTTCAAAAGTCTATGCGTTGTTGCTTTGGATGTCATGGCAAGGTTGGCTAAATCTGCCAGCGTTGATTTGCGATTTTCAACCAATGACTCGAGTACAGAAAACACCTTGAGCACGGCTGCAACATTCTCGGTTTTTTGTTCTGGATTCGCCATTTTACGCACCTAAAAAATTGGAATGTGATTTCATAAAAAATGCAGTCACATCGCAGACGACATAAGCAATACGCGCAAAGTATTGAAAATACAACGGAAAATATTTAACATACTAGATGAGATTTTTGTTGATATTTGATGGTTCTTGTGTCCAAGATATTTTGAAATGACGTTTCAAAAATTTTAACTCCAAGGATGCGACTTGCATGGATCCCCTCTTGCGACAGAAAGACCATTTAATGAACCGTGCTGAAGCGTGCAGGCTGATTGATGTCTTGGCGGACAATCTGATCAACATTTCCGATGACACCGGAGAGTTCATTCTGAAGCTCGAGGATGGCCGCGAAATTGACACCAAAGGGTGGGCTGGTTGGGAATGGACGCATGGCATCGGCCTGTATGGTCTTTTCAAGTATTTCCAGCAGACCCGTAATCCAACCGCAAAATCTATCATCGATGGATGGTTTTCGGACCGTTTGGCCGAGGGCACCCCCACAAAAAACATCAACACCGTTGCCCCCTTTCTGACGTTGGCCTGCCTTTACGAGACCGAAGCGAACAGTGAGTGGCGTCCATATCTGGAACAATGGGCCGATTGGATCATGTATGAAATGCCGCGCGTCCAAGAGGGCGGACTGCAGCATATTACCTACAACAGCGTGAACCCCGGCCAGATGTGGGATGACACCCTGATGATGAGCGTGCTGCCGCTGGCCAAAATTGGATTGGTGCTGGGGCGTCCTGAATATGTCGAGGAAGCAAAGTTCCAGTTTTTGACGCATATTCAATATCTGATGGATAGTAAAACCGGGCTTTGGTTCCACGGTTGGACATTTGAGGGGAACCATAACTTTGCGGATGCCCTTTGGGCGCGCGGAAATAGCTGGGCGACCATCGCGATTCCCGAATTCATCGATATGCTTGATTTGAAAGAAGGCGACCCGATTCGCGAACATTTGCTTTCGACGCTGCGCCGCCAGGCTGCTGCGTTAAAGCATATGCAGGATGAAAAATCGGGTATGTGGCACACATTGTTGGATGATCCATCAAGCTATGTTGAGTCGTCAGCGACCGCTGGGTTTGCCTATGGTCTGCTAAAGGCGGTGCGGTTGCGGTATATCGACGAAAGCTATGCCGACGTTGCAGAAAGCGCAGTAAAAGCTGTTGTTGAAAACATCAGCGACGATGGCGAATTGTTGAACGTTTCCTTTGGTACCGCGATGGGCCACGACCTGGATTTTTACAAACAGATCCCGCTGACATCGATGCCATATGGCCAGTCGATGGCGATGCTGTGCCTGTCCGAATACCTGCGAACATACATCTAAGAACGACATAATGACCCGGCGATTTAACGCAGGGCACGCGAAAACGAATGGAGATATTCCGGCTTTTTGGTCGGGCCCAAGGGAGGAAAACATGGGAAGAATGACAAGGCGCCAAGCGCTTGGAACAATGAGTGGTGCGGCAGCTGCAACTGCGTTGCCAGCACTACCTGCGATGGCTGCAGACCGTACGATCCGCCACTTTTGGTGGGGGAACCCTGAACGCGATCGCCGCACGTTTGAAGTGATCGATGTATTTCAAAAGAACCACAGTGACGTTGAAGTCTCTGGCGAGACGATCGGCTGGGGGGATTACTGGACCAAGATGGCCACGCAGACTGCGGGCCGCAACATGGCCGACCTCGTGCAGATGGATTACCGGTTTTTGTTCGAGTATGTCCGTCGTGGCGCATTGCAGCCGCTTGACGATCACATTGGTAACGGCCTTGATTTGTCGAACTTTGACGCTGGCCCACTGTCTGGTGGTATGGTCGACGGTAAGCTTTACGCGCTGAACATCGGCTCTAACTCTCAGGTTGTTCCATTTAACACCCGCCTGTTCGAAGAGGCAGGTATCGACGCCGATGTCATCAACTGGACCCGCGAAGAATTTGCCGCTGCTTGCGAACAGGTTGCGAGCAAAACCAATGCTAAAGGCGCTGACGATTTCTCACTTATGATCGAATACATGGAGGCATGGGCCCGCCAAGAGGGACGTGATTTCTATGATGCCGATGGCAATGTGACCGCGACCGCCGAAGACGTCGCCGGTTACTGGGCTTATTGGGGCGAAATGCGTGATGCTGGCATCGTCATGGATAAAAACCACACCGTCATTCTGGACAAGCCAATGTCTGAATGGGGTATCGTGACTGGCGAAAGTGCAATGTCGCCTTGCTGGTCAAACCAGCTTGTCGCGGTGCAAGGGCTTGTCGGTGATACTATCGGCGCCGCGATGGTTGCGCACAAAGAGGGCGGCGTTGGCTGGGGCCAGTTTATTAAGCCATCAATGTTCATGTCGCTTACGCGTGATGCTGACGATGTCGAGGCCGCGATTATGTATATGAACGACTGGATCAACAACCCAGAGGCCACTGCGATCTTAGGGCTTGAACGCGGCATTCCAGCGAACCCAATGGTCCGCGAGGCGCTCGCACCGAGCTTTACACCACCTGAAAAGCTCTCGGTCGATTATTTTAACGCGATCCAAGACAAGGTTGGACCATTGCCGCTTCCCGCCCCCAAAGGTGCTGGCGAAGTGCGTGACGCATTCATGCGGATCGGCACGGATGTTGTGCTGGGCAATATGGATGCGGCCGAAGCAGCTGGTATCTTTGTTGAAGACGCCCAATCTATCGTTGACCGCGCACGGTAATCATCGGTGTTCAAAATCGGCCCTGACGATGTTGGGGCCGATACCCTCTGGCCTAAGAGCAACGAAATATGAAGAAATTCTTTAGGCGAAACGCTCCCGCGTATGTGTTTCTATCACCCTGGTTCGTCGGGTTCTTTTTGCTCGCGTTGGGGCCCATTTTGGCGTCCATGTATCTGTCGTTCACACGTTACGATATGGTCGGTGATCCGCGCTGGGTTGGGCTGGATAACTATGAATATATGTTCGAACGCGACCGGCGTTTTTGGAAAGCCTTAGAGGTCACATTCACCTATGTCGCGCTCGCGGTTCCCGCCCGGCTTGCGATGGCCTTAGGCGTTGCGATGCTGTTGGATAAGGGACTGCGTACCATCGGTTTGTATCGCGCGATTTTCTATCTTCCGTCGCTGCTGGGGTCGTCAATCGCAATCGCAATTTTGTGGCGGCAGCTGTTCTCTGTTGATGGTGTCGTCAATCAGGTCTTGGCTAAATTCGGGATCGAAGGGGCTGCATGGATCTCGGACCCGAATACCTCGCTCTATACGCTTGTCATCCTTGCGATGTGGCAGTTCGGTTCGCCGATGTTGATTTTTCTGGCGGGTTTGCGGGGCATTCCGCGCGATCTGTATGAAGCAGCCGAAATCGACGGGACATCAAAGCGACGTCAGTTTTTCCGAATTACGCTACCTTTATTGGCGCCTGTGATTTTCTTTAATCTGGTGCTGCAAACGATTGAAGCCTTTAAGACGTTTTCATCAGCGTTCATCATTTCGAACGGGACAGGCGCACCGGCTGACAGTCTGCTGTTCTACACCGTCTATCTGTTCAACGAAGCCTTCAAGTTCTTCCGCATGGGATATGCGTCTGCGCTGGCTTGGGTGTTGTTGTTGATCATCGGCTTCTTCACGGCAGTGACTTTCTTTACCTCTAAATATTGGGTGCACTATGAAAACGAACGTGACTGATATGACCGTTCGCGACAAGAACGCACAAATCGCCCACGAAATCCGATTGGGTCAGAAAAAACGGGCGCGTCGGGCGCGGATTTACAAGCATATTTTCCTAATCGGCATGTCGATTGTGATGCTTTATCCGCTGTTTTGGTTGTTCGCCTCATCTCTTAAACCCGAGAACGAGATTTTCAGCACGCTCACGCTTTGGCCGTCTGAATTCAATTGGAACAACTATACCGAAGGTTGGAACGCGCTGCCAAAGTCGTTCACCGTATTTTATATGAACTCGGCTATTGTCACGGTGCTTTCTGTGATTGGTAACCTGCTGTCATGTTCGTTCGCGGCCTATGCGTTTGCGCGGCTTCAATTCAATGGCAAGAACCTGTTCTTTGCGTTGATGATGATGACGCTAATGATCCCGTATCACGTCGTACTGATCCCGCAATATGTCCTGTTTTTGAACCTTGGTTGGGTGGACACCTATCTGCCGCTTGTCGTGCCACGGTTTTTGGCGTCCGACGCGTTCTTTATCTTTTTGATGGTTCAATTCTTTCGGCAGTTACCCCGCGAATTAGACGAAGCTGCGATGATCGACGGTTGTTCTCCTTACAAAATCTATTGGGCGATTATTCTGCCATTATCGTTGCCTGCCATGGGCACCGCTGCGATCTTTTCGCTCATCTGGGTGTGGGAGGATTTTCTCGCTCCGCTGATCTATCTGAACGACATTAAATCATACACGGTGCCTCTCGCGCTGCGGCTGTTCCTTGACCAAGAAGGGCAATCGATTTTCGGACAGATGTTCGCAATGTCCGTTCTGTCGCTGGTGCCAGTCATCGTGTTTTTCATCGCTTTCCAGAAACTTATCGTGCGCGGCATTGCCACCTCGGGAATGAAATAAGGAGCCGCTAAAAATGGCAGGTTTAACACTACGAGATGTGGGTAAATCCTATGGTGGATTGTCGGTAATGTCCGGGCTTGATCTTGATATTTATGACGGAGAGTTTTTGGTGCTTGTCGGTCCGTCGGGCTGCGGAAAATCGACGCTACTGCGGATGATTGCCGGGCTTGAGGAAATCACTGACGGTACGATCGCGATCGAAGATACCATCGTTAATGATCTGCCTGCATCCAAACGCGAACTGTCGATGGTTTTTCAATCCTACGCGCTGTACCCACATATGTCGGTGCGCAAGAACCTCGCGTTTGGGCTGCAGAACATGAAGATGACCAAGGCCGAGGTCGCCCGCCGTGTCGACGAGGCAGCCCGCGTCTTGCAAATCGAAGAACTGCTAGAGCGAAAACCCCGACAGCTTTCTGGCGGCCAAAAGCAACGCGTCGCCATTGGTCGCGCGATCGTCCGCGAACCCAAGCTGTTCTTGTTCGATGAACCCCTATCGAACCTTGACGCAGAACTGCGTGTGCAAATGCGTGTCGAACTTGCGTCGCTATACGCCAAGCTGGGCACCACAATGATCTATGTGACCCACGATCAGGTCGAAGCCATGACCATGGCCAGCCGGATTGTTGTTCTACGCAAGGGTACCATCGAACAGGTCGGCACCCCGCAAGAACTGTATACGCGTCCAGCGAACCTATTTGTTGCCGGGTTCATCGGCTCGCCCAAGATCAACATGTTCAAAGCCACCGCATCAAAAATCGCTGATGGCATCCACATATCCGCGCCCGAGTTCGAAGACTTCGAAGTTCGCGGATTGGAACGCACGGTTGACGACGTGACGATCTGCATTCGCCCCGAAGCATTGGTGCTTGGCGGTGGTTCAATACAAGTCACGGCGGAAATCATATTGGTTGAGTATTTGGGAAGTGAAATTTTGTTGCATGCGAAATTACCGTCGGGCGCGACGGTATTGCTTCAGACCAGCGGAAAGGAAGAATATGCCCGTGGGCAGAACATTTCTTTTGGTTTTGAAACGTCGGATGTGCATGTTTTCGACCATAACGGCGACCGCGTCGCATTCACACACGAGGAAGCATTCGCATGAAACTTGCCATTGTCGGTTGCGGGTCTAGGCACGCGATGTTTAGCGGGAGCGTTACCCACGATTACCCTGACAAACATGAAATCGTTGCCGTGTGTGATAACAACCCTCACCGGCTGAGCCTTGCTGCGCAGGCCGCTTCGCGTGAAGGGACCAACGGTGTCGCGGCATACGACGCTGCTGACTTTGATACGATGATAGCGGAACAAAAGCCCGATACCGTCGTGGTCACGACCCCCGATTTTCTGCACGCCAGCTATATCGTTCGCGCATTCGAGGCGGGCTGTGACGTCATTTGCGAAAAGCCTATGACGATTGATCTTGCGTCGCTGAAACAGATTACTGACGCCCAGAAACGCACGGGGCGTCAGGTTCGTGTTACCTTTAACTATCGCTATTCACCGGCGCGGACACAGGTCAAAGATATCATCGCATCAGGCCAAATTGGCGAAGTCACAGCCGTTGATTTTCGCTGGCACCTAGACCGTGTTCACGGTGCAGATTATTTTCGCCGCTGGCACCGCCAAAAGGAAAACTCCGGTGGGCTGCTGGTCCATAAATCAACGCACCATTTTGATCTGTTGAATTGGTGGTTAGGTGCGGTTCCATCGCAGGTAACCGCGTCTGGGCGGCGGGCGTTTTACCGTCCTGAAACCGCGCTCGACATGGGGCTTACGCATCGTGGGCCGCGCTGCGCGACTTGCGAAGTTGCCAGTCGGTGCGATTTTGAACTTAATCTTGCTGAAGATGCCCAACTTCATGCGCTGTACCGCGAGGCCGAACATGAAGACGGGTATTACCGCGACCTATGCGTATTCGACGAAGATATCGGGATAGAAGACACGATGCAGGCTCACATCCGTTATGGATCAGGTGCCACGGTCAATTATACCCTGACGGCCTATTCCCCGTGGGAGGGGCTAGAGATCAAGTTTCAAGGCACCAAAGGCGATTTGACACATAAGCACGTCGAGGTTCACGGCGTTTTTGGTGGCGAACGCGCCCACGCAGGTAAAGACGCCGTTTGGACCGAACTACACATCGCCGGTCAAGCACCGCAGCAGATAGATGTCCCAACAGCCGAAGGGCACCACGGCGGGGCCGATCCTGTCATGCTGGGGTATATTTTTGACCCCGATAACATGGAACCGGACCAATATAATCGCGCCTCGGATCATGTTGCAGGTGGCTGGTCGATCCTGACCGGAATCGCCGCGAACATGTCCATCGATACGGGCAATACTGTCGATATTCCGACGATGTTAAAGGCGCGTGGCATTACGCTAAGCTGAACACAGGGTGGCCAGATGACTGCAAAGAAGAACGTAGTATTGATCGGCTGTGGCATGGTTGCCTCTGTCTATGTTGAAAGTTTTCGCAATCTTTCGGATCAAATGCAGTTGGTGGGCGTTCTGGCATCGACGGGCGACAGTGGCCGCGCGTTCTTAGAACGGCACGCCAAGCATTTCCCAAAGGCACGCGCCTATGAAAACATCGAAGGGGTCGTCGCAGCCAAGCCGGACATGGCGGTCGTTATTACCCCACCAAATGTACGGGTTGCAATTGTGCAGTCGCTGGCAAGCGCGGGTATTCCTGTGCTGATGGAAAAGCCAATCGAACGGACCCTCGCGAACGCCCATGAGATCGTCGATATCTGTGCGGATATTCCGCTAGGTATCGTGCTGCAACATCGCGTTCGCCCGTCGGCGAAAGCGTTGCATGAATTGCTCGTGGCGAACGATCTTGGTGCACTACGGCTTGTCGAAATCTATGTACCGTGGTGGCGTGATCAAAGCTATTATGACGAACCGGGCAGGGGGTCGATTGCCCGAGACGGCGGCGGTGTTTTGATTAGCCAAGCCATTCACACGCTTGATCTGGCACTTCAGTTCACTGGTCCCGTCAAAGAGGTCACGGCAATGTGCCGAACGTCAACGTTTCACACGATGGAAAGCGAAGATTTCGTCAGCGCAGGGCTGAGTTTCGAAAACGGCGCAGCGGGCAGTCTTGTTGCGTCAACAGCGACATACCCCGGCCGTACCGAGGAAATCATTCTGCACTATGCCAATGCGTCGGTAACGCTAAAGTCGGCCGAATTAACAGTCAATTGGCGGTCCGGCAAAACAGATACCATTGGATCGGAGGTCGCGACTGGCGCAGGCGGTGATCCAATGGCGTTTACATCAGATTGGCACCAAGCGGTCATCGCGGATTTCATTGATTGCATTGATAGCGGCACCACACCCGCTGCAAGCGGCCAAAGCGCGCTTGCCGTCCATGCATTGATCGAGGCGATCATCACATCAAGCACCACGGGCCGCGTTAGTCCGGTCAAAAAGGTATCTTAAACATGACATCTCAAAACGGTCTAAAGCTGGCAGCAATCGGTGTCGATCATGGGCATATCTTTGGCATGCTTGGCAACATGGTCGCCCAAGGGTGCAGCATCACCCACTGGTGGAGTGAACGCGATTGGGCGCTGACTGATAAGTTCCAAGAAACGTATCCCGACCTTGTCCGGGTTCCCGACCGCAACGCAATCCTAGATGACCCCGACGTCAATATGGTCCTCATTGCCGCCGTGCCAGAAGACCGCGCCGCGCTCGCGATTGAGGCGATGAAAGCTGGTAAAGATGTCATGGTCGACAAACCCGGATGCACGACCTTGGCGCAATTGGCGGAAATTCAGAAAACAGTCGCCCAAACCGGACGCATCTGGACCGTGAATTTCTCAGAACGCTTTCAGGTACCATGTGTCGCAAAGGCCGAAGAACTGGTTGCGCAGGGTGCCATTGGGAATGTGATCCAAACGATAGGCATGGGTCCTCACAAGCAAAACCTGCAAACCCGGCCTGATTGGTTTTTTGAACGCCCCCGCTATGGCGGGATTTTGACTGATATTGGTTCACACCAGATCGACCAGTTTCTGTTTTTTACCGGCTCAACCGAGGCTAAAATTAAGCACGCACTGGTCGCAAACAAAAGCCTTCCTCAACACCCCGGCTTTCAGGACTTCGGCGAAGTCTTGTTAGAGGGAAACAAGGGACATGGTTACGTCCGTGTCGATTGGTTCACGCCAAAGGGGCTTCCTATGTGGGGCGATGGGCGTCTGACGATCCTTGGCGATGCGGGCTATATTGAGCTGCGCAAATACATTGACCTTGCGAATGGGAACCGGGGCGATCAGCTACTGCTTGCGAACCAAGATGGTGCCGAGGTGATTGATTGCCGCGAAGTACCTTTATCCTATTTCCCACGCATTTGTGTGGACATCCAAAACCGCACTGAAACCGCGGTAAGTCAGGCGCATACCTTCCGTGTCATGGACCTAACAATCCGAGCGCAAATGCTGGCCGAAGGGGACGCGCCATGAAAAAGGTCAAAGTTGCGATCATCGGTGCCGGGATCGGGCAAAAACACTATATCGCCTATCAGCAGCTACCCGAAATGTACGACGTGGCCGCGATTTGCGACGTGGATATCGCGCGGGCACAAGCCTTTGTCGATGACGCGCATTTGGCGCGTGTCACCGATAATTTTGACGCGGTGCTCGCGGACCCAGAGGTCGAACTTGTTGATATATGCCTGCCGCCGCATCTACACTTTGATTTCACTGCGCGGGCCATGCGTGCAGGCAAGGACGTGATCTGCGAAAAACCGCTCGCGAACAGCGTTGCCGACGTTGACCGCCTGATCGCGATATCAACCGAAACCGGGCGCACCGTCTTCCCGGTGTTTCAATATCGCTTTGGTAAAGGGATATCGCAGCTGCGTGCCCTGATCGATAGCGGATTGGCGGGACGTCCTTTTGTTGCTTCGCTTGAGACCCATTGGAACCGGGGCGCGGATTACTACGCCGTCGATTGGCGCGGAACCTGGAAGGGCGAACAAGGCGGTGCAATCCTAGGCCACGCCATCCACGCGCATGATCTGCTTACCTTCATCATGGGCCGGGTTTCATCAGTATTCGCCCGCGTCGCAACCCGGGTAAACGACATCGAGGTCGAAGACTGCGCGGCCTTGTCCATTACACTTGAAAACGGGGCGCTCGCGACCAGTTCAGTGACCCTTGGCGGTGGTGCCGATACAAGCAGGTTACGGTTCTGTTTCGCTGGCGTCACAGCCGAAAGCGGTTCTAACCCTTACCGCCCTGCAGAAGGCGAATGGACATTCACCGCCCGCGCGCCAGTGACCCAAGATCAGGTTGATGCAGTGGTCAATGCAGTCGCTGATCCACCTGCAGGGCAGGTGGGTTTTTCAGTCGAAGTTTTCCGCGCACTACGCGGTCTTGAAGCGCATTATGTGAATATCGACGAGGCACGCCGATCAATCGAATTTGTCAGCGCGACATACCAATCGGCCCGGTCGGATATGCCCGTTTCACTACCGATTAAAGACGATGATGCCACCTATGATGGCTGGACGCCAAAGGCATAACGAACACCAGCGATGCTGGTATCCGTTATGTCACATTTATCAGCTTTCAAATGCAGCTTCATACGATTGACGCAATACATTCTTTTGCACCTTACCCATTGTATTGCGGGGGAGCTCTGAAATGATGACCAGCTTACGCGGTTGCTTAAATCGTGCGAGCGACTGCGCAATGGTTTCGGATATCTGATCTAAGTTTGGTGTTTCGCCGGCTTTCGCGACGATCAGGCCAATCACGGTTTCTCCAAAGTCAGGATGCGGCACACCGATTACGGCGCTTTCAAGAACACCGGGTTGTTCGTCTAGGACCAGCTCGATTTCTTTTGGATAGATGTTAAAGCCACCTGAAATAATCAGGTCCTTATTCCGTCCAACGATCGTGACGTAACCGTCATCATCAATCATCCCAAGATCGCCGGTGATAAAGAAGCCGTCGGCCCGCAGTTCTTCGGCCGTTTTTTCCGGCATCTGCCAGTAACCGGCAAATACGTTTTGCCCGCGGACTTCGATCTGCCCAATCTCGCCGGTGGGAAGCGTTTTGCCAGTTGCTGGATCGGTGATTTTCAATTCAACCCCGGGCAGTGGAAAGCCCACAGTTCCGGCACGCCGATCCCCGCCATAGGGATTTGACGTATTCATATTGGTTTCAGTCATCCCATAGCGCTCGAGGATGCGAAGACCTGTTCGGTTTTCAAAGGCCACATGGGTTTCGGCCAGCAAAGGCGCGCTGCCTGAGATAAACAACCGCATGTGTTGTGCGATATCTTTGGTGAAGCGCGGATCGTCAAGCAGGCGGGTATAAAAGGTAGGCACCCCCATCATCGTGGTCGCGCGGTGCATGTTGGTGACCATAAAGTCGAGATCGAATTTCGACATAAAGATCATCGAACCACCAGCCATGAGCGTGACATTCACCGCAACAAACAACCCGTGGGTGTGAAAGATCGGCAGCGCATGCAAAAGCACATCTTGTTCCGTAAACGCCCAAATATCCACGAGTGTCGTCGCGTTGGACAGCAGGTTGCCCTGCGTTAGCATCGCGCCCTTGGACCGTCCGGTGGTGCCTGACGTATATAGGAAGGCCGCCAGATCATCGATTGTTCGTTCGACAGTTTCGAACACATCGGGCTGGTCTTTCGCAAGATCGGCAAGACTACCGCCACCTGTTGTGCCCAGCGTTTCTAACCGCGTGTTTGTCGCAGTTGCGAGGCCCGTCAATGCATCACGCCGTTCGGGCTGACAGACAAAAAGTGCAGCACCGCTGTTTTCGATAAAGTAGCTGACTTCGTCCGCAGTATAGGCGGTGTTGAGTGGCAAAAACACCAGTCCGGACTGAACGCAGGCCGCATATAGCACAAGCGCATCGGCGGATTTGTCGATCTGCGCAGCAAGGCGGTCACCGGGCTTTAGCCCCATTGCGGCAAGCGCGTTCGCAAACCGTGCGGTTCTCGCCAGAAAATCTGAATGTGTGATCGTCTGTCCGTCTTCGAGGTGCAGAAATGGGGTCGCTTTTCCGGCGTGACGACCGAACAATGTATCATAGAGTGGGTTGACCATCGAAGGGTTCCTTATGTCTCGGACTTTTCTGCAGCGCGTGCCAGCGCTTTGACTTCGGTTGATGCGGCGACTTTATTGGATGCCGCAAAGTGTTCGTGGTTTTGCGCTATGGCCGACAGATCGTAAAGATAATTGACCATCGTACCCAGCGATTGGGCATGACCATTGGCGGATGTGTCTGCATTTGCATGAACGGCATGCACTTTTGCGCCATTCCCAAGATGGAACCGCGCCACAGGATCAAGCGGTGCGCCGTTTGGTCGTTTAGCGTTTATCAGGTATCGCGCCGCAAGTCCGGGCAACCGTTCGGGCGTAGCACCTTCATCTAACCCTTCGGCGGCAAGCCATTTGGTCAGCCCGGGAATTGGTGAAAGCGTCACAAAGGTTTTTAGCCCCGACAGTTCCCGCGAAAGATCATCAACGACCTGTTTGATCAAAGAATTCCCGAACGAAATGCCCGCAAGGCCAGCCTGACAATTGGAAATCGAATAAAAGACGGCAGTGTCAGCCAATTCTGCATCCATAACATCGCGCCCGTCAGCAAGAACGTCTTGGATCGACCCAGGTACCCCTTTGGTCAATGCAACCTCGACAAAAATCAGCGGCTCATCCGGCATGGCTGGGTGAAAGAAGGCAAAGCAACGACGGTCTGACGGCTGCATCCGCCTACGCAGATCACCCCAGCTGTCGATGGCGTGCACGGCCTCGTATGCGATGATTTTTTCAAGGATATACGCCGGGCTTTCCCAGTTGATTGGGCGAAGCACAAGGAACCCGCGGTTAAACCAAGATAGAAACAAGTGCCGGAAATCTAGATCGAGCGCTGCAAGCGATGCATCTTCCTTGACCATGCCAAGCAGATCTTTTCGCATTTTTACCAGACTACCTGTTGCGCCGGGAACCTGATTTAGGCGGCGCACCAGTTCCTGCCGGGCGGGCTCTGCCGCTGTCATGAAACTGCGGTAGGTCGTTTTTGAAGGCTCGGCCTCATAAGCGTTTAGGGCTTCGCGCACGGCTTCGGGATAAATGTCCAACCCTGTCGCCAGATGTAAAAAGAAATCACGCTTTTCGTCTGTTTCCATCGCCGCATAGCGATCTAGGATTTGCCGCGCGAGCGTCATCCCTTTGATTTCACCATGGTTGCCGATCAGGTCGGCAACCAATTCTTCGATAGGTCGGTTATCCCACTGCGCGACAGCGGAAGCTTTGGTTGAACGATCAAAGACCGAAGACAGAAGATCCGCGAGAAGGCTCATCGGGCGGCACCCATCACATAATCGGGCAACCACGTCGCGATACCCGGAAACAGGCACAGTAAGAAGATCGCCAACACCATGCAGGCCACATAGGGCAGTGAACCCAGCAGGATTGTCTTAAGCGGGATATCAGGTGCAATACCGTTGATCACGTAAAGGTTCAGGCCAACGGGCGGCGAAATCAGCCCGATTTCCATGTTGATGGTCAGAACAACCGCAAACCAAATCGGATCAAAGCCAGCGGTAACGATGACGGGCAACAAGATTGGTGCTGCCATTAGGATGACCGCCACGGGTGGCAGAAAGAACCCAGCGATCAGCAAGAAAACGTTGATCGCGGCCATCAGCCACCAGCGGTTCACGTCAAGCTCTGCAATCCATGCCGCAATCGACTGCGTGATGAACAGGCTCGACAACATATAGGAAAACACACCTGCCGCCGCGATGATGAATAGGATCATCACAGACTCTTTGGTGCTGTCCCGCAGCACGACCCACAGGTCACGCGGGTTCCAAAGCTTGTAGATCACCATGGCAACCAACAAGCACAGCAATGCCCCCACCGCCGCCGTTTCTGAAGGCGTCGCGATGCCGCCGTACATGGAATAAAGCACACCGACAATGATCATCAAAAACGGGATTACGCGTGGCAAAATCTCAAACTTTTCGCGCCAAGTGTAAGCTCTTGTGTTTAGCAGCGCCCGGTCACCTGATTTGGCAGTGGAGTAAAGTGACCACACCATGAACAGGCCAACCAGCATCAGTCCCGGAAACACGCCAGCAAGGAACAGACGGCCAATCGAGCTTTCGGTGGCGATCCCATAAACGATCATGGTGACAGAAGGCGGGATGAGAATGCCCAACGTACCACCCGCCGCAATTGATCCGGCGGCAACGCCATCTGGGTAACCACGCTTGCGCATCTCGGGAATGCCCATTTTACCGATGGCCGCACAGGTGGCAGGGCTTGAACCTGACATCGCCGCGAATAGCGCACATGCACCAAGGTTGGAAATCACCAGTCCACCGGGCACGCGGGTTAACCACCGCTCTAGCGCTTCGTATAGATCAGCGCCCGCACGGGTCGACGCAATCGACGATCCCATAATGATGAACATCGGAATGGATAACAGCGCAAAGTTATCCAGCTTTCCGAACAGGATTTCGGGCATCAGTTCCAGTGAACGGGTGCCATCAAAGACGATTAAAAATCCTGCTGATACGATCAAAAGGCCGATGGCCACCGAAACGCCAGAGAATAGAACGATGATAGTAAATAGGGCGACTAGGCCACTAAGGACGAGCGGGTCCATCAGTTATCCTCCAGTCCGAATGGTTGGTCGATTTTCAGGACAATTGCGACAAGGTCCGCGATGAGCTGCAATAGTAGCAGCCCTAATCCGACGGGCAGTGACAGATATGGGATCCATAGGCGAACGCCCCAAACGGTGTCAGATTTCCACCCCCTATCCCAAGCAAAGTGCCAGAATTCATACCCGTACCAAAGCATGACAGCCATAATTGCGATCGACATCGAAAGCGTCAGAATAGACAGATAAAACCGTGCCCGTTTAGGCAGTAACAGTGGAATCAGATCGACATTCACATGCCCGCGCAGCCGCTGAACATAGGGCAGCCCGATCAATGTCGCCGCGATTACCAGATAGATCACCATCTCAGTCTGCCAGATGGTCGATTGGTTCAAAACAAAACGCACAAAGATCATTTGGCAGGTCACCCCGACCGCCACGACGATCATGGCTGACGATACCCAGCCTGCAACGGTCGAAAGCGCGGCAACAATTTTTAGAAAGGGGTTATTCCCCGTGTTGGATGCAACTGCATCGTGGTGGCCAGTCATGTGTCACCCTTTTTGCCTGTATATTGTCGAATGAAGGGCGGTGATGAACACCGCCCCGTTGTGATCACTCTACGGCGAGCGCCAGATCAAGCAGCGCCTGACCGTCCGGTGTTTCTTCGACAAAACGTGCGTAAGAGGTTTCTTGCGCCAGTGCCCGCCAAGCATCGAAATCCGCTTGGCTCATCTCTGCGATCTCAACGCCTGCGTCGCGGAACACTTCGGCAGATGCGGCATCCTCTTTCTTTGCTTCGGCCAGATAGTAGGCTTGGGCATTTTCAGCGGCGGCAAGAAGGGCAGCTTGCTGATCCTCGTTCAGCGCCTCAAAAGTCGATTTGTTCATCAGCATCGGCTGATACATGAACCAAAGCGCGACATCGCTGGCAGGTGTATAGCACGCGACCTGTTCATAGATGCGATAAGATACGAACGACGACGATGATGTGTTTGCAGCGTCAAGAACACCTGTCTGCATCGCGTTATAAATCTCAGACGAGGCCATAGACGCGATTGATGCGCCAGCACCGGCAAGCATCTGTTCGAATGCCTTACCAGCCGCACGGGTCTGAAGACCATCGATGTCCGACGGGCTTGTGATGCAGCCTTCTTTCCCGGCAAATCCACCAGCAAGATACCCGTGCACCAGTACCATCACATCGTCTTCGGCCATCTTATCCTCAAGCGCGGCCATAAACGGTGATTCATTCATGCGCGCGGCATGATCGTGGTTCTTAACCAGTCCCGGCATAAGCGTTAGGTTATAGGCAGGCTGCTGGCCGCCCGCGTAGGACAACGGCAACACAGTCATATCAAGCTGACCACGGCTAAGCGGTGTGTATTGTTCGCGCGCCTTGAATAGCGATTGCGAACCGAAAATCTTGATTTCAAGATCAACGTCGGCTGCGGCGACTTCGTCAGCGACCATTTGCGCAACTTGGTTGCGAATGTCTTGATTTGACCATTGGTGTGACAGGCGCAGTTCCTCGGCTGCAACTGTGCTGGCAGCTAACGACACGACGGCCGCAGCTGTAGATAGCTTAAACATATTCATTTTTGTTCCTCCCTGGAATACGGCGCAACGCGAATCGCACAGTATTTCAGCAGATTTGAACATCATGCATCACAAGTCAACATTCTTGTATACAAGAATAACATGATTGTACTTTTGGTGATCTAATCTATTATTAAGTTATGACAATAAGAAGCGCAGATCGGATCACAAAAGAACTCGAGCATCTCGTTTTTACGGGTGAGTTAGGTGATGGAGAGAGGCTTGACGAAATCAAGCTTGCAAAAAGGTTTGGTGTATCACGTACGCCGGTCCGCGAAGCGATACAAAAGCTCGCCACATCTGGGCTTGTGACCCAAGAACCGCGCCGGGGGGCGTTCGTGCGTCAACCCGGACCTGTTGAGCTAATGGAAATGTTTGAAGCAATGGCTGAACTCGAGGCATCATGCGGTCGACTTGCTGCTTCTCGGGTGTCTGACGACGCGCTTGTGCAACTTCAAATCGCCAACGACAAATGCCAAGCAGCCCTCGATCAAGGGGACCCTGATTTATATTATCAGGAAAATGAACATTTCCATCACCTGATCTACAAGGCGTCCGGGAATGGGTTTCTAGAACAAGAAGCCCAAAAACTACATCGGCGGTTAAAACCCTTTCGGCGTGTTCAATTGCATCTTCGCGGACGTATGAAACAATCTATGTGTGAGCACCGCGACATTGTGACGGCGCTAATCGATGGGGACGGGGACCGCGTGGCAAACACGCTTCGCGACCATATCGCGATTCAGGGTGAAAAGTTTCATCATCTGATGACAAATCTGAAAAGCGACACCTAGAAGTTTAGGCCGTAAATCTACGGATGCACGCGTATTGCGCGTAACCACGTAAAAGCGATTGATGTTCAACTTCGACATCTTCTGAAAGAGCGTTAAGCATCTCGGCAAGGTCATCGCGCGGGGTGACATGAAACCGACTGAGCCAGCGGCGCAGCCACCGTTTAAACCAAACAGGTAGTCGGCTTTGATCGCCGAAATCAACGATATGCAGTTCACCCCTCGGGCTAAGGTTGTCAATTGCTTCAGATATCGCATCCTGCCATGCGGGGATCATTGATATGCAATATGACATAACGATACGGTCAAATTTCTGCTGTGAAAACAAATCCTGAGCATCGAATTGTGATGCATCACCTTGGGCTAGCTGTACACGCTGACCAAGCTTATGCCGCGCCGTCAGCAGCATTTCCGACGATATATCAAGCCCGTAAAGGTGGCAGTTCGGGTAACGCCTATCAATTTTATCTAGATTTCGGCCCGTACCACATGCAATTTCAAGAATGTGGGCATCGCGCGATGGGCGCAATGTGCGCAACGCATGGTCACGGCCTAAAAGGTAATATTTGCGCGTTAAATCATAGATCCAACGCTGCCTACGATAAACACTATCCATCAGCGCACCATGGGCGTCGGTCATCAAATTAACCTTTCATCTGGTATAAGTGAAAACCGCCGTAGATTGCAGAACGATCATTCCTGAAACCGCGCGCAGATGCTTTGGGTTGATAGACCCAGCGCGAGAGCGTTTCATCGGCAACTCTGCCCGGTAGAATATCGTCCGTCCCACCGGTGCGGAAAATCACGCGTGCACCTGGTGCTGCAGTGCGCGTGATCTGATCCCAAAGTGCATTTAATTGCGTGTCATTCATCCAATCTTGGGCATCAAGCAATACATAGCACTGCTTTGATCCGTTTGGTTGCCCAGCCAACACATCAGTGAACGATCTGTTCAAAACCTTCACGCGGGATGCATTCGCACGAACGATGTCAAAGTTCTGTGCTTCAAGGTAAGGCGGTACTGATGCATTGGGCGCCGGTTGGTATCCTCGGTTCGCCGCCTGCCAAGCAAAGTAATTATCCTGAATAGGAAAGTCGCAAAACAATTTCCGTGTGCGTTCTCTTAAAACAGCGACAATATCACCGCCTGCATCCGCCGCTAGCTTGTCATACTGTGCGGGGGGAATACCAAGACCAAACAGTGACGCCCGCCGATTGGCAATAAATTTTATAACGCGACTATCGTACAGCGGGGCGATTTGCGTATCAAAGAATACCTTTTGTTCGTCCAGAGTGTTGGCAGACAGAAGGACACCAAAATCAACGCGCGCGACCTTTGCGACCAGATGGATAAGCCCCAGAAAACGACCAAGAACGCCATGGTGATATAGTCCGCGTGACAAAATGGTTTTACGTCGCCCTCTCATGGTCCAACTTTGCCAGTAGTCACTTGTTTCATCATCAAGATGTGGTGCTACGTATGTATCGAAGGTGTTCAGGTTTTTGCGCATGTCGGCATGACCAAGCATATCAAACAGCGTGGCATGATCCGGTACGTTTTCGACTGTGGCAAGTTTGAGTTTATTCAGCATCACATGCGCCGGAGACAGGTCAACGCCGATCATCGAAGATGGGTTTTTTGTAAGGTAACTTAGGATGTTACAGCCGCCCGAAGCGATACAGACGATATTGTCGTCAGGACCGATATTTAATGCTTCCATGTCGACACGCGGATCTTCCCAGATTTGGGCGTAAACGAGGCCATGAAAAAGTCGCGCAAAAATACGTTCCAATAGACCTTCACGCGTCAGTTTGGCGTTTTGATTGACCGCAGACCTTAGCTGCTCGCTTATGGTAGGGATGGATGATGTCATTTCATTCTCCGGTTAGCTGTCTATCTTTGACAGCTCTTTTGCTTTTCGGCGGCGCGGCTTTTCTATTGCGGCAGCCCTTGCTTTTTCTTCCCAATCAATCAGAACGATCTTCCCGGTTGGGGTTTCGATGACGGCTGTGCAGCTTTCGACCCAATCGCCCGTGTTGATGTACCTGATGTTTTTGATATTACGGATATTTGCATGGTGGATATGGCCACAAATCACGCCATCGTAACCGCCTCGCTTGGCTTCTTCTGACAAGACACCTTCGTATTGACCGATAAAGTTCACCGCTGACTTCACCTGCCGCTTAGTCCACTTTGACAGCGACCAATACTGACCGCCCCAAAGAGATCGGAGTAGGTTGATCTTTGGGTTCATCCAGATCAAAAAATCATAAGCAGCATCACCAAAATGGGCTAACCACTTGGCGTTCATTACGACGGTATCGAATTGATCGCCATGTGTGATCAAATATCGTTTTCCGTTCAATCCGACGAAATCCGCAGTTTGCACGACTTCGATCCCGCCAAAATGGGTACCCAGATAATTGCGCATAACCTCGTCGTGGTTGCCCGGAACAAAGAAAATTTGGCTGCCATTACGTGCGCGTTCCAATAATGCTTGAACAACGTCATTATGTGACTGCGGCCAGTGCCAACCCCGGCGACTGATCGCCCACCCATCAAAAATATCGCCAATCAAATAAATTGTAGCCGCATCGTGGCCAGCCAAAAAATCGAGCAACAGGTCGGCTTGGCACCCTCTGGTTCCAAGGTGGATGTCTGATAAAAATATTGTTCTGCAAAGCATTTACTGTGCCTCCGAAACGCATTTCGCGAACGAATAGCCTTGTGATGTGACAGTGACGTGAAGACACCGTTGCCAAGGTTATCACTGGTTGAAAATCGCGCATGACTTGGCCTTGGCGAAGCGCGATACCCACGTTATGACGGGTGTCCGAACACATTGGAGAGACCGCCATGACCGCCGTCGCAGATCGTATCGCCCGTAACATAGCAATCGAAATTGAGGCGCGACCTGAACAGGTTAATGCGACCGTTGCTTTGCTAGATGCGGGCGATACCGTTCCATTTGTGGCGCGCTACCGTAAAGAGGTGACAGGTGGATTGGATGACGCGCAACTGCGTAAACTTGCCGAACGGTTAAGCTATCTACGTGATCTAGAAAAACGCCGCGCGAGCATTCTTGGCGAAATCACGGGGCAGGGTAAGCTGACTGAAGCGCTGGCCCGATCGATTGCCGAGGCAGATACTAAGGCGGTGCTTGAGGATTTATATCTTCCCTTTAAACCCAAGAGACGCACAAAAGCGATGATCGCTCGTGAAAACGGATTGGATGCGTTGCTCCGTGCCATTCGTGATGACAGGTCAGCCGATCCGACCGTACTGTCGAAAGGGTATCTGTCTGGTTCCGTGTCGTCGACCAAAGACGCATTGAACGGCGCGCGCGATATCTTGGCTGAAGAGCTTGGTGAAAACGCAGCTTTGCTAGGCCGCTTGCGTGCGTTTATGCAGCAAGAGGCCATTGTCACAGCAAGGGTCAATAAGGGCAAAGAAGAGGCCGGGGTGAAATTCTCGGATTACTTTGCACATACTGAAAAATGGGCGTCTATCCCGTCGCACCGGGCGCTTGCCATCCTACGTGCCGCCAAGGAAGAAATTGTCGCAATCAATATCTTACCAGACGAAGAGACCGGATTGGACCGTGTGATCGGGATGATTGCAGCCGAAATCGGGATAAAGGGGCAGGGGGCAGGTGATATCTGGCTTCAGGACGCGGCCGCGTGGACGTGGCGTGTCAAGCTAAGTCTTTCGATGTTCATGGACCTGCTGACAGACATGCGTCGTCGCGCGCATGCCACTGCGATCGACGTGTTTGCACGTAACTTGAAAGACTTGCTTTTGGCCGCGCCAGCGGGCGCACGCGCGACGCTTGGTTTAGATCCCGGTATTCGAACGGGCTGTAAAATCGCGATCGTCGACGAAACTGGTAAGCTACTGGACACCGCCACGATTTACCCCTTCCAGCCGCGTCAAGATTTACGAGGTGCTGAAGAAACACTGCTTCACCTCATCCGCAAACACGGGGTTGCTTTGGTTGCGATCGGCAACGGCACAGCCAGCCGCGAGTCCGAGAAATTGGTTGCGGATGTTCTTAAAAACCTGCCGGCAGGCGTTTCACGTCCGACCCCGGTGATTGTGTCCGAAGCAGGGGCGTCCGTCTATTCAGCGTCAGAGCTCGCATCACAGGAATTCCCAGATGTAGACGTGTCTATCCGCGGCGCTGTTTCGATTGCACGCCGGCTGCAAGACCCACTTGCTGAACTGGTTAAAATTGAACCTCAGGCGATTGGCGTTGGGCAGTATCAACATGACGTTGATCAGCGCCAGTTGACCCTATCGCTTGCTGCGGTGGTCGAGGATGCTGTGAACGCCGTTGGTGTAGATCTGAATATGGCATCGGCACCTTTGCTGTCACATATCGCAGGTCTTGGGCCATCTCTTGCACAAAACATTGTGGCACATCGCGATGCAAATGGTGCTTTTGCGTCACGTAAGGCGTTGCTGAAAGTCGCGGGTTTAGGGCCAAAGGCTTTTGAACAATGTGCGGGATTTTTACGTATCACGGATGGTACAGAACCGCTTGACGCGTCTTCGGTTCACCCAGAGGCCTACGGCATCGCACGTAAGATCGTGCAAGCCTGTGGTCGGGATGTCCGTTCAATCATGGGCGATAGTAGCGCGCTTGCCGGACTAAGGGCTGAGCAATTCGTGGACGACAGTTTTGGCCTTCCTACAGTGCGGGACATTTTGGCAGAATTGGACAAACCGGGACGTGACCCACGCCCTGCGTTTAAGACTGCAACATTTGCAGAGGGCGTGGATAGCATAACTGATCTTAAGCCCGGAATGTCACTTGAGGGGACGGTGACAAATGTCGCTGCATTTGGTGCGTTTGTCGATGTGGGCGTGCACCAAGATGGGCTTGTTCATGTTAGTCAGCTTGCCGACAAATTCGTAAAAGACCCGCATGAGGTTGTTAAAGCCGGTGATGTTGTTCGAGTACGAGTCACCGAAGTAGACGTGGCGCGCAAGCGTATCGGATTGTCGATGCGCAAGGACAACAACCATCAGCCAGAGCCGGAAATACGCCAAAAGACAAAGCCAAATTCGTCGTCCAAAGGGAAATCAACCGCTGCCCCAAAGCCAATGGGCCGCAATACTGGCGCGTTGGGTGCTGCATTGGCGCAGGCACTGAATAAGAAGTGATACTTCGTCACCTTTAAAACATCTTCTCGTTTCGCCAACAGGCGGGCAGGGAAGACGACAAGCTGAAATCAAACAGAAAAGCTAGGAGCGCGGTTTTGTTCCGGTATCAAGTTGATGTGTCGGCCTTGGTAGTTATGTGATGATTTCCGGCTGGCTCGTTTGCTGAGAGTATATCATAAATGTCATGCTTTCTGAGAGGCTTTGAAAGATATCCATTCATTCCAGCATCTAAACAGCGCTGCATGTCTTCGGCCATCGCATTGGCTGTGAGCGCAATGATCGGCACTTCTTTTGAACCGTTCAAATGTTCAAGCCCGCGAATTTCACGGGTCGCTGATAGACCGTCTAGCACAGGCATTGAAATATCCATGAAAACCAGATCAGGTTTCCAATCACTAATTGCGTCTACTGCAATCTGTCCATTTTCCCACAAGATAAGATCATCAACCACCGGACCAATAATTTTCTCCATCAGGACACGGTTGATTACATTGTCTTCGACAACAGCGACCCGCATCCCGAAATGCAATGATCCATCATTGTAGTCTTTTGCATTCAATATAGGTTCGGCTGATCGTGATGTTGCGGTAGATATCGCATTTTCCAGATCGCTAGTTCTGACGGGTTTGTTTACCAATATATCGATACCCATAAGATCAGCCTGGCCCCTCAAATCTTCGAGATTACCTGAAGAGAGAAAGATAATCGGAATCTTTGCCGTTACAGGGTTAGACCGCATTGCTTCGGCTAAATCTGCACCTGAGCGGACAGGCATGTGATGATCTAAAATCGCGATATCAAATTTACGATCTGGATGCTCAACAAGCAATTCAAGTGCAGCTTCATATGAATCAGCCACCTCAGAGGTCATCCCGAAGCTTTTCAACCGATCTGTTAGAATGCGACGATTAACATCAAGGTCGTCAACGATAAGAGCATGCAGCCCAGCGATTTCAACAGACGTCGCTGATAGCGTAGAGGCAGAAGGTTCAGTAGATTTCAGAGGAAGCGAAAAGTAAAACTCAGTTCCAACGCCCAGTTCACTTTCAAACTCAATTGCGCCACCCATCAATTCGATGAGTTTACGCGTGATCGCAAGACCAAGCCCTGTACCCTCAATTTCGCGGGTTTCACTGTTTTCAACCTGTTCAAAGTCAGCAAAAATCTTGTGCTCTTTGTCCGAAGGAATACCGATACCAGTATCTTTGACAGAAAACCGCATACTGTCGGGACCATCCATCTTTGCGTTGATCTCAATATGACCCGTCTTCGTAAACTTAACGGCGTTGCCGATTAAATTCAGCAAGCACTGACGCAATCGGGCATCATCGCCTTCGACCCAAACAGGTACATCATCGGCAATATCAACGCAAAGTTCGAGATCCTTTCCCTCGGCAGCGGGGGCTAACAAAACCGCGGCATCTTGAATACATGCGTGAATATTAAAGGGGTGTGTTGAAATCGAAATATGGCCTGAGTCTATCTTGGAAAAATCCAGAACGTCGTTGATGATCGTCAGCAAAGCGGCGGCCGATTGGACAATCGTTTCGGTCAACGATTTTTGCTCTTTGTCCAAATTGGTTTCGCTTAACAATTCTGCCATTCCGATTACCCCATTCATCGGCGTACGAATTTCATGGCTCATGTTAGCTAAAAACCGGCTCTTTGCTTGGGCAGCAGATGAAGCGGCTTCTTTTGCGTCTTCTAATTGTCGGTTTGACCGCTGTAGGTGTCGCAAAGACCAAAGAATAATCCCAATGGGCACAAGCGCCGACAGCAGCAAAATATAAACAAGAGAAATTGACAGGTCCTTGAAGGCGCCTAGGATCGTATCATGGGCTTCTGACACGTCGACGTACACTTCGGCAACGCCGACAACAGTGCCTTCCTCAACTAACGGATAGTATGTTTCAGCATACCAATCGGGTCTATTTTCTTTTTCACGGCCATCGTTGACTTGTGTGACTTGCACACCTGTTTCAATAACGTTGAGCGCGGTACTATTCGTTTCATCGTCAATCAGGAATGAAGCGTCTGAAACATCGACATTATCGGAAAGAAGAATAAGGTGCCCTGTTGAATCGAATATTTTAAAACGGAAAACATCAACAAAGTTTTGTGCTTCGTTTAGTATCCTAATCTGTTCTGCATCCGCTGATCCATTGCGAATGATACCTCTAAACCCATCAATCTGTGATGAAAAATGGGCAACCCAAGTGCTTGCGCTCGCTTCAGATCTGGCGGCTATGGTTTCGTGCGCCATATTGGTCGTCAGCCGTTTCGTGGCAACGATACTAGCATAAACAGCAAACCCAATTGCTAGTACCAGCACCAAGTTCCTTTTCACACTATATCTCCTGATATTTCAAAGAGTTAGCACCATTACGATCGCCCATACATATTACCTTACTTAGGGTTGTTACATATATATCAAGCTTTTCACAGGATTACGTCAACTATTTGTCACGAGTACGGAGCATTCTCGAACGATAAATAATTGAAATTTGGCACTATTTCATGCGCGATAAGCATGTCTCTCAAAACCATCGATGCAAACGGTTGCTAGGTCTAGGGCAGGGTGCCCAAACCGTTACGATGGTCGCATGCTAGACATTTGTGCACGATACCTGAACCGCGACTCTTGTTGGTGTCAGGGTAGGAGTGTCATCGCAATTCCTCCAACATCTTTTCGCAGAATACCTCTGCTGGC
>NZ_PVTP01000002.1 GCF_003003285.1 Yoonia maritima
ACGCTTGAAATCTTCACTGAAATTTGGCTTCCTCATAACAGCCTCCTTGCCTCAAAATTAGGGAAGAAAGCGTCTACAATACTAGGGGCTATTCACCGCGAAAATAGAGGGGGATCCTCAACTCACACGAAGCAGGGGGTTGGGCATAGCAGCGACGGGATCCGCCCTAACAGTGATCGTCGGTGGTGCCGCCTGGTTTAGTGCGGGAGGAACGGTGGCAACGCTCATCGTACCAGCCGTGGCAATTGGCGCGACGGGCTTAGTTGGTGGCTTTTTCTGGGAAGCCGTCAAGACGATGCCACGCTTCAAGAAAGCTACAGGTGCGGTCGGCGATCATTTTGAGAATGCGATCGACAAGGCAGAGAAACACGCCGATGACAAAGAACGTGCGTTGCTGAAGCGCATGTCCGATCTCGTAGATCGCAACCGGCCACTCTTCGAGAAGGTGTCGAATCTTCGTCCCGAATTCGGATGGGCCAAGAAGTACCTGACGACAGAACCTAAGTTCAAAAGGGTTCATATCATTGACGACAGCTTAGAGTTCACAGAATACTTATCAAAAGAGCTATCTAGGCAAGGCATCGCGGCTAGTTCAAGCAACAGAACAGATCGCGCGATAGAATATCTTTCGACAAATCACGATACCACTCATGCCATCATACTAGAGTTTCCTAATTTAGCTGCATCGCCAGCAGGATCAAATGATGATGCGTCGAGCATGTCGGCACTTGAACAGCTGTTTGATAGTATCAATCACATCGATCGCCGTCTTCTCGAAAGAACGATCGTCGTTACCGGGACTTCGAGCTTAAATCATCCGAGAGTAGCCTTCGACGCAAGAATTGCGGCGGTTATAGAAAAAGGCAACCCATCTCTCATTGCCGAAATCATGAGTGCTATTGAGAAAGTTGATTTTCCCTACGGAATGTAAGCTTTTCCATGAAAGGCCGATCTGCATGTGTCGACAGGTGAGTTTTTTATCTTCTGGTCAAATTCGCATAAGGTTCAATATGTTAATCATATCGCCTGCATGCGAAAGCGGACATCGGCGCACCTGAACTAGCAATTAGTTTTGTCCACATTGCCGATCTTTAGACCGCAAGAGCGGCCACATCACTACACGCATAGCTTAATCGCCAGCCCCAACCTCTCTATTTTTAACAATGTGATCGATGGTGACCATGTAACTGTTTTGATCTTCACAGCACGTCAAAGAATGACTTCTGGTTAAAGCTGGGGTCCACAAGGCCGATTTTGTCCGCAGCCTCTTGCAAGGCCATCATACGGTCCGCGAGAGACCCAGCAGCGGGCAACCTTGCACTTATATCATTTGCTATCTGCTGCTCATCAGGAGTGTCTTTGGGCTGTTTCACATCACATCCTTTCTACAACCTCGCTTGGCTGAAGATAGTGCGGAAGGTGCCCGCGCCAGCGACAGCATGCAAGTTGCTAACTCAATCCGCTCAACTAACTAAATTCGGTTATATCGCCAATTTCTTTGTAAAAAGGAAAAACTACGCTGCCGTAGAGGAACTATTATGGGGTGCTTAACAAAGGGTATTTGGTGGAGCCTAGCGGGATCGAACCGCTGACCTCCTGCATGCCATGCAGGCGCTCTCCCAGCTGAGCTAAGGCCCCATCATGATGATAGTGTCATCGGGTACAACTTGCGTTGCGAGGTGCTGTCTATGCAGCGATCCGGGCGAGATCAAGAGTAAATCGCGCCCGGGATCGTAAATTTAGTCGTCGTCGTTTGTGGCAACGTCCGCTAGTTCGTCGAGCGAGACAGTATCGTCGTCATCGTCGTCTTCCAGCACGTCATCACCCAGATCAACGTCATCTGAGTCATCGTCAAGCACCAGATCATCGTCATCTGACGTATCTGCAGCCTTTTTAGATTGCGCGTCTTCTGCGTCTGCGACCATGGTCCGGGTCTTGGACGTGTCGACAGTCACTTCATTGCCAGTATACGGGCTAATGATTGGTGTCGCGTTCAGGTCGTAAAAGCGTTTGCCGGTTTCAGGGCAAACACGCTTTGTGCCCCATTCTTCCTTAGGCATAGGCTATCCCTTCAAATTCTTGTCGTACCCTTGCGGGTGATCGGTGCCAACTGCCATAAGCAGGCAGGCGTGTCAAAGCCTTTGACACATGAAAAATATGAGTAGTTGGATATGGGCCGTCATACGCTTGAAGGCAACCCCCCGATTGCGGTGAGTTTACGCCGTTCTGCACGGGCAAAGCGATTATCACTACGGGTGTCCCGTTTGGACGGCCGTGTGACGCTAACTATGCCGCATCGCACCCCTGATCGCGAGGGAATCGCGTTTTTACGCGTGCAAGAGCCATGGTTGCGGGGGCATTTGGCAGAACTTAGCCCTGTTTCAAAGGTGACTTTGGGCGGGACGCTGATGGTTCGTGGGCAGCAGTTGCCTATTTTGCATGCCGACGTCCGGCGTTTGCGCATTACAGAGACCGCTGTAGAGGTTCCCGTTGGCGCGAAATCGATTGGGATGGTGATCCCTAAGCGGTTAAAAAACATGGCGCGCGATGCTTTGGTCGAGGCGTCAGATCGCTATTCTACTGAATTGGGGCGCGCCTATAGCAAGCTGACGATTCGCGATACGCGATCGCGCTGGGGGTCATGCAGTAGTGCAGGGGCTTTGATGTATTCGTGGCGGCTGATTATGGCCCCGCCAGAGGTGCTTGATTATGTTGCCGCGCACGAAGTCGCCCATCTGCAAGAAATGAACCATGCGCCCGAATTCTGGGCCGTGGTTTCGCATTTGTGTCCTGACTATAAAACGCATCGGGATTGGTTACGCAAAAACGGGGATCAATTGCATCGTGTGTCTTTCGACGATTGACCGCTCGGCTTTTTGTGATCACATAGAGACACATGATTCAACCTCGTCCTGTCGACCCCTCTACTGCGGCCCATGAACGCGTTTATCGTGCCTTGCGCACCCGTATAATGCATGGAGAGATTGATCCCGGTGCATCATTAACATTGCGCGGGATTGGCAACGACTATCAGGTATCGATGACGCCCGCACGTGAAGCGATACGTCGCTTGGTTGCCGAAGGTGCGCTATCGTTGTCGACATCGGGCCGTGTTTCTACGCCGGCATTGTCGAATGATCGTATCGAAGAGCTAGCAACATTGCGTGCGATGCTCGAACCGGAACTTGCGTCTCGTGCGCTCCCACGTGCCCATTTTGCGTTGATTGACCGGTTGGAAGCCATAAACCACGGTGTAAGTCAGATGATTTCACGCCATGATGCTGCCGGATATATCCGCATGAATTTGGAATTTCACAGGACGTTGTATTTACGTGCACAGGCGCCTGCGATGCTCGCGATGACGGAAACTGTATGGTTGCAGTTGGGACCAACGATGCGGGCCCTATACGGTCGTTTGAACCGCACAGAGCCGCCTTATCATCACAAGCTTATCTTAAGCGCTCTGAAGGCCGGCGATGAGCCGGGCTTGCGTTTAGCCGTGCGCACGGACGCGACGCAAGGGTTGCGGATGCTAAAGGCCTAAGATGTGGGCGCTGCTAGGGCGTTATCAAGAACCCGCCGAAAGTCTTCGCCGGGCATACCAAGCCCATAGGCCAGCGCTGTTGCAAATTCATGCTCGTTTGGTTGCATGCGCCCGCTAGCGATTGCGACAGATAGAATGCCTTGCATCATTAAATCTTTTTCGCGGTCTCGCAGGCCTTTACCAAACGCAATAAAGTCATGTTCCGCCAGTCCCGCAGACATATCAATCGCGTCCACCATGTGAATAATGTCTGAGTTCGGGTAGCTGCGCCCCGTTAGGTGGCGCGCCATTTTGCGAATATGTGCGAGTTCTGTTGCGTCGACAATACTGTCGCACTTGGCCATATGACACATTGCCGACAGGATACGATGAGCTGCTTTTTTGCGCATTGGCCCGCGCAGATCGTAGCCCATCAGCGATTTAACACGACGAATAATGACTGCGAATAGTCCCAAGAAGCCCGCGATCAAAAGTCCGTACACGGATAAATTCCGTTGCAAATCGTTCCGTGCGATTGGATCAACATTTTCGGGGATAAGATTGAGAGCCTGCGCTGCGATTATCTTGTCCTCTGTATAAAGCTGTTCATACTCAGCCACACATCCGTCGCTCGCTAGTGCATAGCTTTGGATATCACTGGTAATCCGCAGCCCGAACACCGTCAGATCGTCGGTCAGATAGCAAAGTGACATCATTTTGTCTGTCGGACCGGGGATGCGCGTTTGGGCTACAAACTCTAACCCCGTTTCACGGGCTATATCGAATGTTGCCGCCTGCACCGGAGCGCCGAAGGAAATAAACGATAACAATATAAAAACGAGGTTTTTCATACGAACTCTCAACAACACTCACGTGTTAAAACACTAATTATGTGCCAAAATATGGCAGCTATGTGGTTGATTAGTCGCTGATACGTGGGAAAGTCGACCCTATTTGCGCGAATTATTCACGTAAATAGGCGAAAGCCGGTGTAGGTATGCCGCGCCAACTCAGGTTAGCGCGGCAAATTATTAGACGTGGATTGCACCGTCACCACATGCCAAAGCAGCCTCGCGGACAGCTTCGGAGTAGGTTGGGTGCGCGTGGCAAGTGCGTGCGATGTCTTCGGCAGCGGCACCAAATTCCATTGCGACACAGATTTCGTGGATCAGATCACCAGCCATTGGGCCGATGATATGTGCACCCAAAATACGGTCCGTTTGCGCGTCAACCAGCAGCTTAACGAAACCATCACCGGCAAAGTTTGCCTTAGCGCGCGCGTTGCCCAAGAACGGGAATTTGCCGACCTTATAGGCGCGACCAGCGGCCTTTAGGGTTTCTTCGGTTTCGCCAACATTGCTGACCTCGGGGTGCGTGTAGATCACGCCGGGGATGACGCCGTAGTTCACGTGCGGCTTTTGACCGGCGATGACTTCTGCGACGGCCATGCCTTCGTCTTCGGCTTTGTGGGCAAGCATTGGGCCTTCGATGGTGTCACCGATAGCATAGATACCCGGCACGTTCGTCGCGTAGCTTGCGTCGGTCTTGATCTGTCCACGCTCAGTTAGGGCAACACCCAATGCATCAAGGCCAAGGCCTGTGGTGTAAGGCTTGCGGCCTGTCGCAACCAGCACGGTGTCAGCTGTGATTGTATGTTCGCTTTCGTCTTTGCGGACAACATAGCTGACGGTGGCTTTGTTGTTCTTGACTTCAACGCCCTGAACTGCGGCACCAAGGGTGAACTTAAGGCCCTGTTTGGTCAGCATTTTTTGGAATTGGCGTGCTATTTCAGCGTCCATGCCGGGGGTGATGGCGTCGAGGTATTCGATCACAGTGACTTCGGCGCCAAGGCGGGCGTAAACGGAACCCAGCTCTAGCCCGATAACACCAGCACCGATAACAACCAGTGACTTTGGAACCTTTGGCAAGGTCAGCGCACCGGTCGATGTCACGACGGTCTTTTCGTCGACTTCGATGCCGGGCAATACAGATGCCTCGGAACCAGATGCGATGATGATGTTCTTGGCGTCATAGACATCGTCGCCGACTTTGACTTTGCCGGCTTCAGGGATAGATCCCCAACCTTTGAGCCAGTCGATCTTGTTCTTTTTAAACAAGAATTCGATGCCGCCCGTGTTCTGGCCAACGGTCTTTTCTTTGTAGGAAATCATCTGTTTCCAATCAACAGATGGGGCTTTGCCCTTGAGGCCCATTTCCGCAAAGTTATGTTCTGCTTCGTGCAGCATATGTGTGGCGTGCAGCAATGCCTTGGACGGGATACAGCCAACGTTCAGGCACGTACCGCCAAGCGTTTCACGGCCTTCAACGACGGCAACTTTCATCCCAAGTTGGGCGCAACGAATGGCGCTAACATAGCCGCCGGGGCCTGCACCGATCACGATGACATCATAGCTGGACATGGGGTCTCCTTCAGAGTTTTTAAGTGTCGGACTTGCGTCGGACTCAGGTCGGTTATTAGTCGGCGTCTAGAACAACGTCGAGATTATCATGAGCATGGTCGAGAGAAACCCCACAAACCAGATCAGCGAACGCCAAGGCGCCCAGCCAAAGTAGTAGGCGGGGATGTAAAGAACGCGGGCACCAAGATAGGCCCACGCGCAGGCCGCGCTGAACCCAGTTCCCTTATCACCTAGCGTGATCACGACGACCGCGATCGTGAACATGATCAGTGCTTCGAAATGGTTGTTCATCGCACGGAACAGACGGCCTGTTCCGACGCTGGCTTGGTCCATTAACGGTTTACTAAGACGCTGAGGATCACGGGGCGATGATGTTTTGCCGGTGCCGAGTTCGATGTTGGCCGGAATGCTCATCAGACAAAACTGGATTCCTTGGAGCACTCCAGCAAGGGCAAGAACAGTAAGCTCGGGTGTCATGGCGTCATTCCTGAATTGTGATCGGGGTGCCGTTCGGGACCAGCGACCAGATTTCGCGCATTTGCTCATTATTGACGGCGATGCAGCCGTTTGTCCAATTCAAGTAGGTTTGCAGCGGGCCAAGCCAGCCCCAACCGTTGAGGATTCCGTGGATCATGATGCTGTCGCCGGGGGATAGGCGAAATGGCCGAGCGCAATCAAAGCCAATAGGGCGAGTGGTTTCAGAAAGCGTGGCATATCATTCTACGGTTTCAATAAAGCCCTGCGTTTGTGGGGTGGTCTTGCCCGGCATTGCCGGGCAGCGCCCGGACCTCCCCCATGGGGAGGGCGCTTTGCACCCACCCCGAGGTCCGGGCGTTGCCCTATGTTTTGTTACAGATCCATCAACAGGCGACGTGGGTCTTCCAATGCTTCTTTGACGCGCACGAGGAATGTCACGGCGCCTTTGCCGTCTACGATCCGGTGGTCGTAGGACAGCGCGAGATACATCATCGGACGGATGACGACTTGGCCGTTGATCGCCATTGGGCGGTCCTGAATTTTGTGCATGCCGAGGATGCCGGACTGCGGGGGGTTCAGGATGGGCGAGGACATCAGTGACCCGTAGACACCACCGTTAGAGATTGTGAATGTGCCGCCCTGCATTTCTGCCATAGACAGTTTGCCGTCACGTGCCTTTGCGCCTTTTTCAGCGATGGCTTTTTCGATCCCAGCGAATGACAGCTGGTCGGCGTCGTTGATCACAGGAACAACCAGACCGGTTGGCGTACCCGCAGCGATACCCATGTTCACGTAGTTTTTGTAAACGATGTCAGTGCCGTCGATTTCCGCGTTCACTTCTGGGACTTCGTTCAGCGCGTGGATACATGCCTTGGTGAAGAAGGACATGAAGCCCAGTTTAACGCCGTGCTTTTTCAAGAACAGGTCTTTGTATTCGTTGCGTAGGGCCATCACCTCGGTCATGTCGACCTCGTTATAGGTGGTCAGCATGGCAGCGGTGTTTTGGCTGTCTTTGAGGCGCTTGGCGATTGTCTGACGCAGGCGTGTCATTTTCACGCGCTCTTCGCGGTCAGCCTGAGACGCAGCAACAGGTGCGCGTGGCGCGGCTGCTGGGGCAGGGGCGGCGGATGCGCCGGACAGTGCGTTCAACACGTCCTCTTTCATGACGCGGCCGTCTTTGCCTGTGCCTGCGACGTTTGAAAGGTTGTTTTCTGCCATCAGTTTTTTCGCAGATGGCGCGTCTTCGACGTCTTTGGCTGCTGGTGCGGCAGCAGCGGGTGCTGGGGCTGCGGCAGGTGCTTCTGCCTTAGGCGCGGCGGGCGCTGCGGCTGCACCGCCTTCGCTGATTTGTGCCAGCAGCGCGTCAACGCCAACCGTGTCGCCTTCGGCGGCAACGATTTCTGACAGGGTGCCAGCGACGGGCGAAGGTACTTCGACGGTCACTTTGTCTGTTTCCAGCTCGCAAAGCATTTCATCAACTGCGACGGCATCGCCGGGTTGTTTGAACCATGTGGCAACCGTGGCTTCGGTGACGGATTCGCCAAGTGTTGGTACGCGGACTTCGGTGCTCATTACTTTGTTCCTTCGATAGTCAGCGCATCGTTCACGAGCGCTGTTTGTTCTGCTTTGTGTTTACTGGCAAGACCCGTCGCCGGAGAGGCCGAAGCCGCACGCCCAGCGTATACAGGCCGTGTGTGTTTTGCTTTGATCCGGGTGAGGACCCATTCAATGTTTGGTTCCATAAAGGACCAAGCACCTTGGTTCTTAGGTTCTTCCTGACACCAGACCATTTCAGCGTTCTTAAACCGCTCAAGTTCGTTCACAGCGGATTGGGCCGGGAACGGGTAGAATTGTTCGAAACGCATGATGTAGACGTCGTTGATCCCGCGTGCATCGCGTTCTTCCAGCAGGTCATAGTAGACCTTACCAGAACACATCACGACGCGCTTGATCTTATCGTCGGCGACCAATGTGGTGTCTGAATTGCCGTGCTGGGCGTCATCCCACAATACGCGGTGGAAGCTTGAGCCAGTGGTGAATTCTTCGGCCTTAGACACCGCCAGCTTGTGACGTAGCAGTGACTTTGGTGTCATCATGATCAACGGCTTACGGTAGCTGCGGTGCAGCTGACGACGCAGAATGTGGAAGTAGTTCGCGGGCGTTGTACAGTTCGCAACGATCCAGTTGTCACCACCACACATGGTCAGGAAACGTTCCAGACGTGCGCTGGAGTGCTCCGGCCCTTGGCCTTCATACCCGTGCGGCAACAGACAAACGAGGCCGGACATCCGGAGCCATTTGCTTTCGCCGGATGAGATGAACTGATCGAACATGATCTGCGCACCGTTGGCGAAATCGCCGAACTGGGCTTCCCATAGCGTCAGCGCGTTTGGTTCAGCCAATGAGTAGCCATATTCAAACCCAAGCACCGCGTATTCGGACAGCATGCTGTCGATTACTTCGTAGTTCGCCTGACCTTCGCGGATGTGGTTCAGCGGATAATAGCGATCTTCGTTGTTTTGGTTAATCAGGCCAGAGTGACGTTGGCTGAATGTACCACGTGTACTGTCCTGACCGGACAGACGTACGGGGTAGCCTTCGGTGACCAGTGAGCCAAACGCGAGCGCCTCTCCAGTTGCCCAGTCAATGCCTTCGCCGGTTTCGAACATCTTGGATTTTGCAGCCAAGATACGACCAACCGTTTTGTGCAGTGGGAAACCGTCTGGCACGGTTGTCAAGCCACGACCAATTTCTTGGAACGTCTTTTTCTTAATCGCTGTCGCGCCGCGCTGGTAATCTTCTTTCTGGGCATCCAAATGTGACCACTTGCCGTCCAACCAGTCAGCTTTGTTAGGCTTAAACGTACGACCCGCTTCGAATTCAGCATTCAGGTGCGCTTGGAAGCTCGCCTTCATGTCTTCGATTTCGCCTTCAGGGATCAGGCCGTCTTTGACCAAGCGATCAGTGTAAAGCGTCAGCGTTGTCTTCTGCTTTTTGATCTTTTTGTACATCACCGGGTTGGTGAACATCGGCTCGTCGCCTTCGTTGTGACCAAAGCGGCGGTAGCAGATGATGTCCAGAACCACGTCTTTGTGGAACTTTTGACGGAATTCCGTTGCGACGCGGGCGGCGTGTACCACAGCCTCTGGATCGTCACCGTTCACGTGGAAGATTGGTGCTTCGACCATCAGCGCAATATCCGTTGGGTACGGGCTAGAGCGGCTAAAGTGGGGTGCGGTGGTAAAGCCGATTTGGTTGTTCACGACAATATGCATCGTGCCGCCGGTGCGGTGACCGCGCAAACCAGACAGGCCGAACCCTTCGGCAACGACGCCTTGGCCTGCGAACGCAGCATCACCGTGCAGCAAAATACCCATGACCTTTGTCCGGTCAGTATCATGTTTCTGGTCTTGTTTCGCGCGGACCTTGCCCAATACAACCGGGTTCACGGCCTCTAGGTGGGATGGGTTCGCGGTAAGTGATAGGTGAACATTGTTGTCGTCAAAGCTACGGTCAGATGACGCACCAAGGTGGTATTTTACATCGCCGGAACCATCGACCTCCTCGGGTTTGAACGACCCGCCTTGGAATTCGTTAAAGATCGCGCGGTAGGGCTTTTCCATCACGTTCGCGAGGACCGACAAACGGCCACGGTGCGGCATACCGATGATGATTTCTTCAAGACCCAGCTGACCGCCGCGCTTGATGATTTGCTCCATCGCAGGGATCAGGCTTTCGCCGCCATCTAGGCCGAAACGTTTGGTGCCCATATATTTGACGTGCAGGAATTTTTCGAAACCTTCGGCCTGAACAAGGCTGTTCAAAATGGCTTTGCGGCCTTCTTTGGTAAAGGCGATCTCTTTGCCGTAGCCTTCGATGCGTTCTTTCAGCCAACCCGCTTCTTCGGGGTTGGAAATATGCATGTATTGCAAGGCGAAGGTGCCGCAATAGGTGCGTTTAACAATCGCAATGATCTCGTTCATCGTCGCAACTTCGAGGCCAAGCACGTTATCAATAAAGATCGGGCGATCCATGTCGGCGGCGGTAAAGCCGTAGGATGCTGGGTCCAATTCCGGGTGCGGAACGTTTGCATGCATGCCCAATGGGTCAAGGTCAGCAACCAAGTGGCCACGAATGCGGTAGGCGCGGATGATCATCAGTGCGCGAACAGAGTCCAAGACGGCTGCGCGTACTTGGTCCTCAGACAGGCTCACGCCTTTTTCGGCGGCTTTCGCTTCGATCTTTTTACCAGCGGCGGCTGGTTCCGCGGGCCACTGACCGTCAAGCGCAGACGTCAGATCGTCATTCGGTACCGGAGGCCAATCCATACGGCCCCAAGACGGGCCAGCGGCCTCTGCCTTGGCGTCCATCGGGGCATCACCCAGCGCCTTGAAAAAGTCGCGCCAGCTTTCATCAACCGCATTGGGGTTGTCGGCATAGCGCGCATAAAGCTGTTCTACATATTCCGCATTATGCCCCTGCAGGAACGATGAGGCGTGAAGAATGTCGTTAGGTGATTGATCGTTCATTGTTGAACCTCATGGAGCGGGATCGGCAGTTTTTGGGCGTTACGGGATGGCCAAGCAAGTATGACAAGAAGGCCAGCTAGAAAAAAGAAGAGAGGTGTTGGCGGGTCGTTGTATTCGGCGAACCGAACAAGATAAAATGTTAGGGCACCGCCCGCGAGGAGGAGGCCCCACGCAAAGATGCCTACGTCGTTGATTCTGCGGGCGGTTACCGCCAGCAGAGGGATTTGGACCATTATGTTAGCGGCAATGATGCAATAACCGATAACTATACGTAATGTCTCAGGCCACCGCCAGATTGCTTCGTTTAGGCTAACGGACACCATAGAGACGACGGTCGCGAAGAGCCAATACTGCCAAAACTCTGAGCGTTTAGCAGTTAGCCAAAACACAAAGAACTTTCTAAAGCAGGCTCTAATGGCTTCTTCGCTAGACATCACATTAGCCGATTGCCTTCAGCACAGCTTCGCCAAGTGTGGCGGGGCTGTCTGCGACGACGATACCGGCAGATTTCATTGCTTCGATCTTGCTTTCCGCGTCGCCTTTACCACCGGCAACAATCGCACCAGCGTGACCCATGCGGCGGCCCGGAGGGGCTGTGCGGCCTGCGATGAAACCAGCGACTGGCTTCCAGCGGCCTTTTTTCTTTTGCTCAGCAAGGAATTCGGCAGCTTCTTCTTCTGCAGAACCACCGATTTCACCGATCATGATGATCGAATGTGTTTCGTCATCGTCAAGGAACATGTCCAGCACGTCGATGTGCTCTGTGCCTTTGATGGGGTCGCCACCGATACCAACAGCTGTGGACTGACCAAGGCCAGAGTCAGATGTCTGTTTTACGGCTTCGTATGTCAGGGTACCGGAACGGGACACAACACCAACAGAACCACGTTTGTGAATGTGGCCCGGCATGATGCCGATTTTGCATGCGTCAGGTGTGATAACGCCTGGGCAGTTCGGCCCGATCAGACGGGATGCAGAACCTTCAAGCGCGCGCTTGACCTTCATCATGTCCAGCACAGGGATGCCTTCGGTGATACAGATGATCAGTTCCATTTCAGCGTCGATCGCTTCGAGGATGGAATCCGCAGCGAAGGGCGGAGGCACGTAGATTACCGATGCGTTTGCTTCGGTCACGTGCTTGGCTTCGTGGACAGAGTTGAACACAGGCAGGTCAAGGTGCGTCATGCCGCCCTTGCCGGGTGTCACGCCGCCAACCATTTTAGTGCCATAAGCAATGGCTTGTTCAGAGTGGAACGTCCCCTGAGAGCCTGTAAGACCCTGACAGATGACTTTGGTGTTTTCGTTTACGAGAATGGCCATGATGGTGGCTCCTAGTTTCCTATTTGCGCTGTGGCGAATGAGGTCATCGCCACAGTGTTATTAGCTTTTGAGTGTTATCATTGACGCTTTAAGATCACGTTGGTTCCTCCACCGCCGGAAGAACGACGCAGATCAACTGCAACACCGTTTTTCACAAAATACGTTTCTGCAACGTATTCGTTTAGTGGGCGAAGTCGCTTTTCGAAGTCTGCTCGAATGAGGGCAGGTTCTACCCAGCTCGCGACCGTATTGTTGTCTCGGAAGTTCGTGGGAGATGCGGTAACTCGACATTCGTCGCGACGTGGTGCCGCAACTACTTTTGAGTTACCCAGCACATCGGGGTTTTCTAAAGCGATGATATACTTTGAGCCCGACGGCTGAAATCCGTAGCTCCCAAGTGACGACAGTGACGTTCCAGAGACAACATAGTTTGCGCACGCGGCGATCGCCTGACTAAAGCTGCTTTCAATAGTCGCGTTGACCAAGGAAGATCGCATTGGGCCCGCTCCACCTGTAGCCTGCTCACTGGTAGATGCAGTTGGATTGGAACAAGCTACAAGCAATGACGCTGTCATTGCTACGCTCAGGTTGTTGATCGCCTTACGCATCACCCTTTAACCGCTTTCACGATTTTCTGGGCGCCGTCTTTCAGGTCGTCAGCAGCGATCACGGCGAGGCCGGAGTTGTTGATGATCTCTTTGCCTTTTTCGACGTTTGTACCCTCGAGGCGAACAACCAGTGGAACTTGCAGGCCGACTTCTTTGACTGCAGCGATCACGCCTTCGGCGATGACGTCGCAGCGCATGATGCCGCCGAAGATGTTCACAAGGATGCCTTTGACGTTTGGATCAGATGTGATGATCTTGAACGCTTCGGTTACTTTTTCTTTGGTCGCGCCGCCGCCTACGTCAAGGAAGTTGGCAGGTTCAGCACCGTAGAGTTTGATGATGTCCATTGTGGCCATCGCCAGACCCGCACCGTTCACCATGCAGCCAATTTCGCCTTCGAGAGCGATGTAGTTCAGGTCGAACTTAGACGCTGCCAGTTCTTTTGGGTCTTCTTCGGTTTCGTCGCGCAGGGCGGCGATATCAGCGTGGCGGTAGATCGCGTTGCCGTCGAATGAAACCTTAGCGTCCAGCACTTTCAGGTCGCCGCCGTCAGTGACGATCAGCGGGTTGATTTCCAGCATTTCCATGTCTTTTTCGACGAATGCTGTATAAAGCTGGCCCATCAGTTTGACGCACTGCTTTGTTTGCGGACCGTTCAGGCCGAGTGCGAACGCAACGCGGCGGCCGTGGAAGGGCTGGTAACCTGTTGCAGGATCAACTGTGAAGTTCAGGATTTTCTCAGGAGTGTTCTCGGCTACTTCTTCGATGTCCATGCCGCCTTCGGTGGAAACAACAAAGCCGATGCGGCTTGTTTGACGATCAACCAGTAGAGCAAGGTAAAGTTCGGTTTCAATGCCAGAACCGTCTTCGATGTAGATACGGTTTACGACTTTGCCGACTGGGCCAGTCTGGTGCGTGACCAATGTGCGGCCGAGCATCTTCTTTGCTTCTTCGGCAGCTTCTTCGACTGACTTAGCAAGACGTACACCGCCAGCTTCGCCAGCGTCCGCTTCTTTGAATTTACCTTTGCCGCGTCCACCAGCGTGGATCTGCGCCTTAACAACCCACAGTGGGCCATCAAGTTCGCCAGCGGCGGTTTTTGCGTCTTCGGCGCGCGTCACAGGGCGACCGTCGGAAACAGGAGCGCCATAGCTGCGCAGCAGAGCTTTGGCCTGATATTCGTGGATGTTCATAGGGACATGTCCAATTTGGCTTCGGTTACCCTATCTAAAGCACAAGGAATGAAGGTTTTGTAACTGAAAAATGTCAGATCGGCGGATAATCGAACATTTGTGATCACAGTTTTTTTGAGTGTGATCACAAAAGCGGGTGGTGGTCGGTTCGTGGACATTCGAGGCCGCTAAAAGATTCGTAATCTTGGCATGTGGTACACAGCTACGGTCGGTATCCGACATTGTATTCGTAGTTGACGCGTTAATAGATGAATGTTCTTATTTTGTTCGATTAATTGAAGGCTATTTATTCAAAAGGAGTACACGTGTTGGAAGTTGAACTGTATTTAATATTTTTAGTCACAACGATTGTTGTGGTGCTGTCGCCGGGTGCGGCTGCGATCGCTGTAGCGTCACAAGGCGCGGGTAATGGCGTAAAGCGTGCAGTTTATGGCGTGCTTGGCGTTGCATCTGCGAACGTTGTCTATTTCGCTATGTCAGCGACAGGTATCGCGTCACTTGTGATCGCATCACATGTCATGTTCGCAATCATTAAATGGATTGGTGTCGCTTATTTGATGTATTTAGGCTGCATGGCGCTATTTTCGTCATCTGGCGGAATTCAGGTGCGCGTAGGGGAGGAACGAAAATCGCGACGGGCATTGTTCACCCATGGATTTATCGTCGAGTTCGCCAATCCCAAAGCATTACTGTATTTTGCAGCTATTCTACCTCAGTTTCTGGATCTGTCGAAACCCGTAATTCAGCAGATTGCGTTAATGGGCATGACGACCGTCGTGATCGATGTGTCTATTTACAGTGGTTATGCATTAATGGGAGACCGACTAACGCGCGGCGGGATCAAAAGTTGGGTTGTCGCCTCTGTCAACAAGGTAGCTGGCGCCGCACTGTTGTTCGCTGGTGTTAAGATGGCCACCGTCAGTGCGGGAAAAACTTGATGCATTAAACAAAAAAGGTGCCCCGATGGGCACCCTTTTGCATTGGATGTGTTTCAGTCGCTTATGCGAGTGAGCCGTCGATGTCTTTACAAGCAGCAACCAGACCTTTGACCGCATCGACAGATTTGTCGAACATGGCTTGTTCGTCTTTGTTCATCTTGATTTCGACAACACGTTCAACGCCGCCAGCGCCGATGACTGTTGGGACGCCAACGTAGAAACCGTCCAGGCCGTAAGCGCCGTCAACGTGGGCTGCGCATGGCAGAACGCGTTTTTGGTCTTTGAGGTAGGCTTCTGCCATTTCAATCGCGGATGTCGCTGGTGCGTAAAACGCAGAACCCGTTTTCAGCAGGCCAACGATTTCGGCACCGCCGTCACGTGTACGCTGAACGATTGCGTCCAGTTTGTCTTGTGTTGTCCAGCCCATGTCGACCAGATCAGGCAATGGGATGCCTGCAACTGTGGAGTAACGTGTCAGTGGGACCATTGTGTCGCCGTGACCGCCAAGAACGAAGGCTGTGACGTCGCGCATGGATACTTTGAATTCGTCAGCAAGGAAGTGACGGAAGCGCGCAGAGTCGAGGACACCAGCCATGCCGCAAACTTTGTTGTGTGGCAGGCCAGAGAATTCGCGCAGTGCCCAAACCATCGCATCAAGCGGGTTGGTGATGCAGATAACAAATGCGTTAGGCGCGTGTGCTGCGATGCCCTCGCCAACGGCTTTCATAACTTTTAGGTTGATGCCCAGAAGATCATCACGGCTCATGCCGGGTTTACGTGCAACACCAGCTGTCACGATGCAGACGTCTGCGCCAGCGATGTCAGCGTAATCTGCTGTACCGGCCATTTCGGCGTCGAAACCCTCAGATGGGCCAGCTTCGGCGATATCAAGCGCCTTGCCTTTTGCGGCGCCGTCATTGAGGTCAAGCAGCGTGACATCGCCGAGTTCTTTGATCGCTGCGAGGTGTGCAAGCGTACCGCCGATTTGTCCGGCGCCGATAAGGGCAATCTTGGGTCTAGCCATGGAAATGGATCCTTTGGTGGGTTCGATTTGCGACATTGGGTAAGCCTTTGATCGCCCGCACGCAAGAGCGCTGCATCGCGGCATCCCTTATTATGTGGTGGTTCCTTATCCTGTAAGGCGCTAACGAAGGATGAATTCAAGGTATTTTAAGGGCAGGCAGATGATTGAATTTGATTGGCAATTTTTCATGGTAGGCATCCCTGCGATCATGTTTGGGGGGATTTCAAAGGGTGGATTCGGGTCTGGCGCTGCGTTTGTAGCCGGGGCGATTCTGGCGTTGGTCGTGCCACCGGGCGTCGCGCTGGCCGTCATATTGCCGCTATTCATGTTGATCGATGTTGCAACGCTAAAGCCTTATTGGGGGAAATGGCATTGGCCATCTGCCAAAGGCATGATGCAGGGGGCGATTCCGGGAGTCATTTTTGCAGCTTGGGTCTATACTGCGGTGGACGCAGATTTCTTCCGCATATTAATCGGTTTGATTTGCTTAGCGTTTGTCATGTTTCAGGTAAGTCGTGCCATGGGGTGGCTCACTATTGAAAAGGCCCCGTTTTCGCGTCCCTTCGCGTGGCTGGCAGGGATGGTTGGCGGCTTTACGAGCTTTGTCAGCCATGCAGGCGGTCCGCCGACGGCCGTGTTTTTGCTGTCGCAAGGGTTAAGTAAGACGGCTTACCAAGCCACCACGGTTATCACATTTTGGGCGGTGAATTGGATGAAGGTCGTGCCTTATGCGTTTTTAGGGATATTCACGTGGAACACATTGCTTGGCAGCTTGGCCTTGGCCCCATTTGCACTGATCGGCGCATGGATCGGTGTGCGGGCCCATGACTTTGTTCCTGAACGGCTGTTCTTTGGTCTAACCTACGTTCTTTTGGTTTTGACCGGGATACGATTGATATGGGTCGCAGTAGCATAGCCCCCCAGCAAACGCTGAGGGGCTATAGCGTCATGGATTAGCTTGCTTCAAACTCTGGCATTGCTTCGAGCTCTTCTTGCGTGGCTGCAACATATACCACCACTTCTCCATCTACTTCGGTCTTCATCAGGGCGAGGTCAGTGAATGGTACCGCAACGGATTTTTCACCGATGCCAATAAAACCACCTACGTCGATCACTGCTTTTTCGGCGTTGCCGTCAGCAGATAGAATGATTTCGCTGACTTCACCAATTTCCGCATCGGTTTCGTCGTAGACTACGGCACCTTCCAGATCAGCGGCGACCATAACATCAGCTTGAGCAGAGATCATCGCGCCGTTTTCGATCATGGGGCTTGTCACGGTGTCATTGGTTTCCGCGATAAATGCGTCAGCTTCGGCGTCTAGCTTTTCACCAGCGTCAACGATGGCTTCACCTGTTGCCTCAGCGCCGGCTTCGATGTTGTCGCCAGCTTGGGCCATTGCGTTGCCTGCATCATCAAGCAATGTCGTATCCGCATCTGCCTGTGCGTTCATTTCAAGTTCAGTTGAAACAGCTGAATCGTTAGCCTGAGCAGTTACCGCGGTGTCCGCGCTTGTGTTCAAGTTGCTGTCCGCAAATGCAGCTGTACCAACCAAAAGTGTCAGGGCAGTTGTTGTCATCATACGTTTCATGTCGTTTCCTTTCACGGTCTGTGATGGCGGTTGCAACGTGTTGCCGCCGCCTTGTGATAGGAGAACAGTCAGGGTCTATTTAGGTTGCATGAAATCCGAAATAATTTTGCCCTATCTAAAGCAAAGAGGAAAGCACAGAGAATTTTTCGTGTTTGTATTCAAACGCTTGCCCCGCTGAAACCAAGCAGGTCAAATTTCCCGGTCGTGTTGACGTGATTGTCCAGCTGCCAGTATCAGGCGCGACGAATAACTCGACCATTGTGTGGTCGTCGGCCCATCTGACCGCATGGGGATGTTCACCGAATTGGCGCGCAAGGCGTTCAATGATTGCATCACGATGGATACATGTTTGTTCTGCGCGTGCGTTGTGTGCGGCAAGCAGCATTGCGCCAATAAGTAACGGCATGTGAAGTAGTATACGCTGCATCTTGGGGCACCTGATTGGGCTGGGTTTGGTGCTTCGATATTTGGAAGGTATCTATGATTAATTGGTTAACGCACCGTAACGATGTACTGATTGCCGCAGTGCGGCATGTTTTCGCTTGAATTATCATTCAAAATCTGGACATTTACGCGCAACAATATTGCGAGGACACGCCATGCACGACCGCCCATTCCGCTCAGCACTTTATATTCCTGGCTCAAAGGATCGCGCGTTGGACAAAGCGCGTGGCCTGCCTGTAGATGCGATTCTGTTTGATCTTGAGGATGCCGTTTCGCCTGATGCCAAGGTCGAAGCACGCGCGACGCTCGCGAGCGCGCTAGAGCAAGGCGGCTATGGCCCACGGTTTAAGGTCGTGCGCATTAACGGGCTTGATACCGAGTGGGGGTCAGATGATGCGGCAGCTGTTGCGGCAATGGATTGCGACGCGGTTCTTCTTCCCAAGGTAAACAGCACGGCGGACGTCGACGCACTGGCGGCGCTTATTCCCGATTTGCCAATCTGGGCAATGATGGAAACCCCGCGGGGCATTTTGAATGCAGCAAGTATCGCAGCACACCCACGTATGGCGGGGTTCGTGTTGGGAACGAATGATCTGGCCAAAGATCTCAACGCGCGGGGCAGGGCGGCAATGGTGACCTCGCTTCAGCTATGTCTGCTTGCGGCAAAGGCGGCAGGCATTGTCGCGCTTGATGGCGTCTATAATGCATTCAAAGACGAAGACGGATTGCGTGCGGAATGTACCGAAGGGCGCGATATGGGCTTTGATGGCAAAACCCTGATCCATCCGGCGCAGGTTGCCGTTACCAATGCGGCCTTTGGCCCAAGTGACGATGAAATTGACCTTGCGCGCCGTCAGATCGAAGCATTCGACGTCGCCGAAGCCGAAGGGCAGGGCGTCGCTGTTGTGGACGGCCGCATCGTTGAGAACTTGCATATTGTCACCGCGCGGGCGACGCTAGCGAAAGCTGACGCCATCGCCGCATTGGAGACTTCATGACATTTATCATTCTTGGACTGGTTCTTTGGGCCGGAGTTCATTTTTGGAAACGACTGGCCCCCGCAAGCCGCGAAGCGCTGGGCGACAAGGGTAAGATGATCGTGACCGCAGGGTCTTTCATCGGTCTGATCTTGATGATCATCGGATATCGTGGCGCTGAAGGGACATTCTATTGGGGGCGCACGCCTGCAATGACGGGGATTAATAACCTGTTGATGCTGCTGGCCTTCTATTTGTTCGCCGCAGCCGGATCAAAAGCACGGATTACACAGTATATTCGCCACCCGCAGTTAACTGCCGTAATGCTGTGGGCTGTTGCTCATTTGCTGGTGAACGGTGACACGCCATCGTTCATTTTGTTCGGTGGGCTGCTGGTCTGGGCCAGCTCCGAAATCCAACTGATCAACCGCGCGGAACCTGACTGGACGCCCGCCCATGCGGTTCCCATGAAAAAAGAAATCACTGCTTTGATCGCAACTGTGGTCGTCTTTGCCGTTGTGGCGGGCGTTCATATCGCGCTTGGCTATAACCCGTTTGGATGAAGACATGAAAATCTATCGACTACTGACCGAAGACGACACCGCTGCATTTTGTCACAAAGTGTCCGAGGCCCTATCAAAAGGTTGGGAGCTGTACGGCAGCCCAACCTATGCGTTTGATCAGGCAAATGGCGTGATGCGTTGCGGTCAGGCCGTCACCAAAGATGTCGACACGCCTTATACACCTGACATGAAGTTGGGCCAGCAATGACCAAAACAAACGCAGGCCGCTTTTTTGAGGATTATGCCGTTGGAGATGTGATCACCCATGCGGTGCCGCGCACGATTAAGATGGGTGAAAGGGCGCTGTATCACGCGCTTTATCCCGCGCGTCATGCGTTACATTCATCAGATCAATTTGCGCAAAGCTGCGGCCTGCCGTTTAGCCCGCTTGATGACCTTGTTACCTTTCATACGGTCTTTGGGAAAACGGTGCCCGATGTGTCGCTGAATGCAGTGGCCAATCTAGGCTATGCAGAGGGGCGTTGGATCACGTCACTTTGGCCCGGAGACACGATCACTGCCACGTCAGAGGTGATCGGGGTTAAGCAAAACTCGAATGGTAAAAGCGGCGTTGTCTGGGTTCGGACAACAGGTCGGAACCAACACGGCGAAGAACTGATGTCCTACGTTCGTTGGGTCATGGTGCGCAAGCGGGGCGAAGGCCCAGCACCTGAAACCGTGATCCCTGAACTGGCAAAGGCCGTATCAGTGCAGGATCTTGTTATCCCTAAGGGTTTGGATTTCACGAACTACGATTTTGCCCTTGCGGGTGAGCCGCATCGCCTGTCGGATTATTCTGTGGGCGAGGTTATCGACCACGTTGACGGCGTCACCATTGAAGAGGCCGAGCATATGCTCGCCACGCGCTTGTGGCAGAACACCGCGAAGGTTCATTTCGACGCGACCAATCGACCCGATGGCAAGCGCCTGATTTACGGTGGCCATGTGATCAGCCTTGCGCGGGCACTGTCGTTCAACGGTCTGGCAAACGCGCAGATGATCGTCGCATTGAACGGTGGGGCGCACGCGAACCCTTGCTTTGCCGGCGACACCGTACGTGCGTGGTCAGAGGTTTTGGATATTGCCGAAACATCAGCACCCGGCGTCGGAGCGATCCGCTTGCGGCTGGTCGCGACCAAGGGCGAGGCCGGAACGCTGCGCGGCGAAGACGGGAAGTACGCGTCAGAAGTTCTTCTGGACTTGGATTACTGGGCGCTGATGCCTGTATGAACAATGCAGGCTGGATGGCTAAACTTCATCGCAAAGCAGGCGAGAAAGTTTTCCGTGGGGCGTTAGAAGACTTGCAAGCTGGCAAATTGCGGCGGGTCGAAGCCGCGCATCGCACGGCGCTATTACTATCGTTGTTTGTGATGCTATCCCCTGTCGCCCTAATCGTGGCAGGTGGCGTCATCGCCGTCGCAGCTTTGCCGTCTTTAGGAGGCATCTTTTGGGGAGGTCTCCTAATTGCCGTCGGGGTATTTCTGTTGCCCGCGCGCTTTCGGGCACCTGAACGTGCGCTTCGGCGCAATGACGCGCCACGCCTGTTCAAGGATTTGGACCGGGTCAGTGAAGCGTTGGGCGCTCCGAAAGTTACGGTCGTGGCTGTAGATGGAAGCTTTAATGCTTTCGCAGCGATGCATCGCAAAGAGGTTGTGCTTGGGATTGGTGCCGTGTTGTGGGACGCTAGTTCACCGGAACAACGGCTTGCACTTGTTGCGCATGAGACCGCGCATTTCGTGAATGGTGATCCTTCGCGAACGCGAGTGATTGGGTTTGCTTTACAGATGCTTGATAAATGGGAAATGCTTCTTGAGCCCGATTTTGGTGATGCAGCGCATGCTTTCGCAGCACTGCTTCTCTTGCCGTTTCGTTGGCTGGTTGCACTCCTGAATGAGACAATTCGGACGTTGCTATACGTCCAAATGCAGCGCGCTGAATATCTGGCTGATGCTCTGGCGGCAGAAGCTGCAGGGGGCAATGCTGTAAAGCAATTACTGTCCACAATCAGCCTATCTGAGTATATTGATGAACAATGGAGCACGCGGCATGGCGTTGGTTCTGCTCGGGGGCGCGATGTTATCAAAATGATTGTAGAGCCCGTGGTTCAATTGAATGCTGATGAACGCGTTGAAATTGCGATGGGTAATGGGAAAGTGGATCATTCAGTTGATACCACGCATCCTCCTACCCACTATCGGATCGCTTTCCTCGACGCTGCCTGCCTAACCAAACGTAAAATTCTGAACAATCTGTTCGATCGTGAAGATATGTCGTTCGAGAAAGCGTTCGATGCCGTGGGTGAGAGCCTCGCGGCACAGCTTGAAGTTCAATGAACTAATCGCCGACCTGCGCGAGGCTAGTCACCGCGTATGGTAATTGAGATTAATTCTGACTAAATCAGTCATCTTATGATTTGTGATCACATGGAAAAATTGTGTGATCACAAAAGCGCAGAATTTCGCTGATTGGCGTATTATTTCACCGTTAATCCATCTTCCTCTGCGTGACTCTTGTTTGGAACTGGTGCAAAAAAGGACCAAAGGCGCGACCGAAATGGCAGCCAAGCCAAAGAAGGGAACATTCATGGCCGACAATAAACAGGACAACCGTCCTCTGTCTCCGTTCATGATCGGGCAATACTACCGACCACAGTGGACGTCGATGACGTCGATCTTCACACGTATCACTGGGCTTTCACTGCTCGTTTCTGCATTGATGATCGTATGGTGGTTTGTTGCCGCTTCGGCCGGGCCAGACGCATTTGCGGTGGCTAACGGTTTCCTGACCAGCTGGTTTGGTGATCTGGTCTTGTTCCTGTCCACTTGGGCGATGTGGTATCACATGCTTTTCGGTATCCGTCACCTGATCTGGGACTCTGGCCGTATGCTTGAGGTCGACCAGTCCGAACTTTACGCGCAAGCCGCGTTGGTTGGGTCTGTCTTGCTGACAATCTTTGTCGTTATCGTTCTTTAAGGGAGGCAGATCATGGCATTTATGACTGACCGTAAACGGGCTGCTGGCCTTGGTTCCGCCAAAACAGGAACTGAACACCACTGGCACATGATGGTAACCTCTGTGGCGCTTGTGCCGTTGGTGGTGCTGTTCATCTTTACATTCGGCGCGATCCTTGGATCCCCTTATGAAGAGGTTATCGCCTATTATCAGCGCCCAGTTCCGGCGACGATCGCGATCCTGACCATGCTAGTTGGTTTTAACCACTTTGCGAACGGCGTCCGCGCCACCATCGAAGACTACACCGGTGGCATGACCCGCAAAGCGCTGATCATTGGCATGACTTGCCTTTCTTATACTGCTGCCGCCTTTGCGATCTTCGCAATCGTGCGCATCGCCCTTTAATTCCGCGGAGCAACTCAATCATGGCTGCATACGAATACGAAACCCATAACTATGATGCGATTGTTGTTGGCGCTGGCGGCGCCGGCTTGCGCGCAACTTTGGGTCTGGCAGAGCAGGGCCTGCGCACCGCTTGTATTTCAAAGGTTTTCCCAACACGTTCACACACTGTTGCTGCCCAAGGTGGTATTGCGGCGTCCCTTGGTAACATGGGCCCAGATAGCTGGCAGTGGCACATGTATGACACTGTGAAAGGCTCTGACTGGCTGGGTGATACCGACGCAATGGAATACCTTGCGCGCGAAGCCCCCAAAGCGGTTTACGAGCTGGAGCACTACGGTGTGCCATTCAGTCGGACCGAAGAGGGTAAGATTTACCAGCGTCCGTTTGGTGGCCACACAACTGAATTTGGTGAAGGCCCGCCCGTACAGCGTACCTGCGCTGCAGCTGACCGGACTGGTCACGCGATCCTTCATACGCTTTATGGTCAGTCGCTGAAACAGCAGGCTGAGTTCTACATCGAATACTTTGCGCTTGATCTGATCATGTCCGAAGATGGCGTTTGTCAGGGTGTTGTCTGCTGGAAGCTGGACGATGGTACGATGCACGTCTTTAACGCTAAGATGGTTGTTCTTGCGACTGGTGGTTACGGCCGTGCCTATTTCAGCGCGACGTCTGCCCACACCTGTACAGGTGATGGTGGCGGTATGGTTGCTCGTCAGGGTCTTGCGCTGCAGGATATGGAGTTCGTCCAATTCCACCCAACCGGTATCTACGGCTCTGGCTGCCTGATCACCGAAGGTGCCCGTGGTGAAGGTGGTTATCTGACCAACTCTGAGGGTGAGCGTTTTATGGAGCGCTACGCGCCGAACTACAAAGACCTTGCACCGCGCGACTATGTCAGCCGTTGTATGACAATGGAAATTCGCGAAGGTCGCGGTGTCGGCCCAAGTGGTGACCACATCCACCTTAACTTGAACCACCTGCCAGCTGAAGCTCTGGCCGAACGTCTGCCCGGCATTTCTGAATCGGCCAAGATTTTCGCAGGTGTTGACGTGACCAAAGAGCCAATCCCGGTTCTGCCAACGGTTCACTATAACATGGGCGGTATTCCAACGAACTATTACGGTGAGGTTCTGAACCCTACTGCCAAAGACCCGAACGCTGTTGTTCCTGGCCTGATGGCCGTTGGTGAAGCTGGCTGTGCCTCTGTGCACGGTGCGAACCGTCTTGGTTCTAACTCGCTGATTGACCTTGTGGTCTTTGGCCGTGCCGCCGCGATCCGCGCTGGCCAAGTGGTTGACCGCGACGCAGCAAACCCAACGCTGAACCAACCTTCGGTTGACGCGTGTTTCGACCGTTTTGATGGTCTGCGTAACGCAAACGGCAACGTTGCTACTGCTGATCTGCGTCTTGAGATGCAAAAGGCGATGCAGGCTGACGCAGCTGTGTTCCGTACAGATAAGACACTGGCCGAAGGCGTTGAGAAGATGACAGCAATCGCGGGCAAAATGGATGACCTCAAGGTCACCGACCGCAGCCTCGTTTGGAACTCTGACCTGATGGAAACGCTTGAGCTGACCAACTTGATGCCAAACGCACTGGCGACGATTGTTGGTGCTGAAGCGCGCAAAGAAAGCCGCGGCGCACACGCGCACGAAGACTACGCGACACGTGACGACGAAAACTGGCGGGTGCACACCATCAGCCACGTTGATGGCAGCAAAGTGACCCTAAGCCACCGCCCCGTCATCACTGCGCCGCTGACAACCGAAGCTGAAGGCGGGATTTCAGAAGCGAAAATCGCACCTAAAGAGCGGACATTCTAATGAAGATAGTAATCGCATTTTTGACAGGCGCATCGGTACTTGGCCTAACAGCCTGTGCTGGCCAAGACCCGATGAAGTCATATCCGCAGGCCGAAACGGTGCGCGAATGTCAGGTTTTGCACGCGGCTGAATCTGATCAAGCACGCCAAAATGTGCGGAATACGCAGTATACATCGTCGGGTGGAAACGCACTTGGAACGTTGATAGGGACTGCAATTGGTAAGGGTATCGGTGAAGGTGTTCTGAATAACCGTCTTCAAGGGTGCATTGCACGTGTTGGGGGGGCGTCACCTGCTGGAGGTGCGACTTACACCTCGTCGATTGGCTCAGCCTCATCAAGCTACAGCGGTTCCTCTGCAGGCTACCAACCCGCCATTGGAGGATCGCAGTGTAAGCGAGGAGCAGGGCCATTCCAAGGCGGTGGTGCACTTTGCCCGGGATCATAAGTTAGCTGCTGCTGACGCAATGAGAGACAAGGATAGTTCGATGCGATTATTGATAGCGATGGGCCTAGCGACATGTACGCTGTCCGGTTGCATGCAAGATCTAGGCTCCCAAGGTGACGTGCTTGCGCGCAGCGCGGCTAAGGGTGTCGTAAATAATGTCGTGGCATCTAAGTTTCCTGGCGTCGATGCGACGCCCGTGACGGACTGCATTATCGACAACGCCTCTGGTTCGGAAATTCTGACCATCGCTGAGGCTGCCGTGGTGGGGACTTCGCAAGCGACGACTGATCTTGTCGTTGATATCGCGCAGCGCCCTGAAACAACCCGGTGTGCAGCGAGCAGTTTATTGGGGGTAACCCTGTGATACGTGTTTCCGCTTTTGCATTGATGTGTGTTTTGGCTGGCTGTGCGACGACACCGCCAACGCCAGAAGAAGCCGCACAAAAATGCGAAGAGCGGGCGCAGGCTGCACAGGCGCCAACCGGTGGTGTAACCGTCGGTGTGAATAGCCGGACGGGTGTTTCGACCGGCATCCAAATAGGTGTTTCGGCTGACCTAATACGCGGGCGTGACCCGTTAGAAGTTTATCAAAGCTGTGTCATGGATATGACCGGCGAACCGCCTATCCGCCCTGCGCGGTTGCGGGCTCTTTAAGAATTTTCGGGCAATACTGTCCGTGACGGAAGGATCATCACTATGGTGCAACTGACACTCCCTAAGAATTCCCGCATGACTGTCGGGAAAACATGGCCAAAGCCTGAAGGCGCGACAAATCTGCGTAAGGTGCAGATTTATCGTTGGAACCCAGACGACGGGAAAAACCCGCAGCTGGATACATATTTCGTGGATATGGATACCTGTGGCCCGATGGTTCTGGACGTTCTGATCAAGATCAAGAACGAGATTGATCCCACCCTGACGTTCCGCCGGTCGTGCCGTGAAGGCATCTGTGGTTCGTGCGCGATGATGATCGACGGGATCAACACGCTGGCCTGTATTTACGGCCTCGACGAAATCAAAGGCGACGTGAAGATTTACCCGCTGCCGCACATGCCAGTGATCAAGGATTTGATCCCTGACCTGACCCATTTCTACGCACAGCATGCGTCGATCATGCCTTGGCTTGAGACAAAGACGAACCGCCCTGCGAAAGAATGGAAGCAGTCGATTGAAGACCGCAAAAAGCTGGATGGCCTGTATGAATGCGTGATGTGCGCGTCATGCTCGACTTCGTGCCCATCCTACTGGTGGAACAGCGATCGTTACCTCGGCCCCGCGGCCTTGTTGCACGCGTACCGTTGGATCATCGATAGCCGTGATGAAGCAACGGGCGAGCGTTTGGATGAACTTGAAGATCCGTTCAAACTGTACCGCTGCCACACGATCATGAACTGTGCCAAGACGTGCCCCAAAGGGCTAAACCCGGCCAAAGCCATTGCCCACATTAAAGGCATGATGGTTGAACGTGTTGTCTAAGATTGAACGCCACCTTCGGGTGGCGTTTTCTGTTCTAGGGTTTGGTTTCGCGCATGACTGACATCCCTAACGATGCCGACGCGCGGCGCGCAGTTCCCCCGGTAATTTGTTATCCGACAGATAGTTTGCCTGCCGCCGATATGTCGCTTTACGCGGCAGCACGGACGACACTGACATCGGTGTCGCAAGTGATTGTGCCCCCTAGGGATGCAGCGGTAATAGAGGTCTCCGCCGGGCAATTTTTGCGCATCCATTCCGTGCAGGGACCACAAGTTGGCGACCTGAATTTGTTTAGTGCAGACGATCTGTCCGAGCAGTTCTATTCGGGTAAGACACGTGCGCTGCATGGCACGCATGTTACGGCAGGTGATAGGCTTTGGGCTTCGTTTCCGAACATGCGTCCGATGGCGACGATTACCCATGATACGCTGGACTGGTACGGTATCGATGAATTTGGTGGATCAGTGCATGATGTGATCGGTACCCGCTGCGATCCCTATACGGGGCGTCTGCTGACTGGAACTGATTATCATCACTGCTGTCATTCAAACCTGACTCGCGCGTTGGCAGCGCACACCGGCCTGTCGATACACGATGCAGAGACACATGTGCATGATGTATTGAACGTGTTTATGTGCACCGGGTTTACCCGTGACACTGGCCAGTACTTTATGAAAGCCAGCCCAGTGCGTCCCGGTGACTATATTGAAATGTTCGCCGAGATTGATTTTCTTGCAGTGCTAAGCGCATGTCCCGGCGGCGATTGCAGTTCAGAGCATTCAAGTGATGCAGCAGCTTGCTATCCGTTAGAGATGGAGGTGCTGCGGCCTGCTGACGGCACCCTTGATAGATGGGTGCCGCCTGCAAAGAATAAATACGACCGCAGTCACGGCGCTTAGACGAATGCCGCCTCAAGCGCGATTTCGACCATGTCACCGAACGATTTTTCGCGGTCTTCGGATGGCAGGGCTTCGTGTGTGATCAGGTGGTCGCTGACGGTCAGCACCGCAAGCGCACGGCGACCGTAGCGGGCGGCAAGGTTGTAAAGCTCGGCCGCTTCCATTTCGACGCCAAGAATGCCATGGCGCACCATCTGTTCGTTCAGGTCTGGCCGTTCGTCATAGAATACATCTGACGAATAGATGCCGCCGACATGTGTTGGAACGTCTTTTGTTTGGGCGGCCTTATGGGCCGCGGCAAGCAGGCCGTAGTCAGCGCAGGGTGCAAAGTTGAGTTCTTTGAAAATACCGCGCGAGGGTGTGGACAGCGTTGATGCTGTCATTGCTAAAATGACATCGCGAATACCGACATGTTTTTGCATCCCGCCACATGATCCGATCCGGATGAGTGTCTGAACGTCAAAGTCCTTGATCAGCTCATTCGCATAGATCGAAAGTGATGGCATTCCCATGCCTGAACCTTGGATCGTGACCGGGTGCCCGTTCCAAGTGCCGGTAAAGCCAAGCATGCCGCGCACTTGGTTAATGCAGCGTACATCTTGCAAAAACGTTTCAGCAGCCCATTTTGCGCGATAGGGATCGCCCGGCATAAGAACGGTTGGGGCGATGTCGCCCGGTTCAGCACCTATGTGGATTGTCATGTTTCATCTCCTGTCCATTTTGCACACAGCATAAGCCGCTTGTTCGCAAAGTGGCAGAGACAACTGGTTTTAGATTTCCATTACATCAGGCGATTGGCCCGCTGCAATTGCATCTTTAAACCATTGAGGCTGGCGCCCTTTTCCAGTCCACGTCTGTTCGGCGTTTTCTGGATTGCGATATTTTGGGTTGGACAGTGACCTTGGGCCGGCTTTGCGGCCCTTGGGGCCATTTCCGGTAATGTCGTCCAATGAGAAGCCATAGGCTGCAACGGCTTGCTCGGCGGCTTGGCGTGCTGCTTGTTTTTCTTTCTCCGCAACTTCGATCAATGCGCTTTCAACATCAGACTTTAGTGCTTCAAGGTCTGTCCGTGACATTGAGGTAAGATCGAGGTTCATGGCGGTCTCCTTTTTAGTTTCCGCGTACTAACATTAGGCGTACTTATACGGACACAGAAATCGCACAATTCTTATACAAAAGTACAATTGTTTGTAATTGCACTACTATTCACCGGCAAGAAAGCGCCCATCGACCAAATTTATGATGTCAGCCATAATGACATTTAGCTCAAAGTCTTTAGGAGTATAGACTTTTGCGACGCCCATAGCACGCAACGCATTCGCGTCTTCGTCAGGGACAATTCCCCCCACAATGACCGGAATATCTTGCAATTGGGCATCTTCTAATTTGGTCATTACGTCCTGAACAAGCGGGAGATGGGACCCAGATAGAATAGACAATCCAATAACATGCGCCTGATTGTTGCGTGCAGCTTCGATGATTTCGTCTGGCGTCAGGCGGATGCCTTCGTATGAAATGTCCATGCCGCAATCGCGCGCACGTGTTGCGATTTGTTCGGCCCCGTTTGAATGCCCATCAAGCCCAGGTTTGCCCACAAGAAACTTGAGTCTCCGTCCGAGTGCGGAGCTTACCCGATCAACCTGTTCGCGGAGTTCGTCGAGCCCCTCTGTCCGGTTGGATTGGTTCTGGCTAACGCCGGTTGGTCCGCGATACTGCCCAAATACAGAACGTATAACGTCAGCCCATTCGCCTGTTGTGACCCCTGCGCGTGCGCATGCAATCGATGACGGCATGACGTTGCTACCATCGCGTGCGGCTGTCCGTAATGCGGCAAGCGCGTTGTTTACCGCAGTGGTATCACGGGCTGCTTTCCAGTCTTTTAGGCGGTTCAATTGGTCCGCTTCAGCTTTGGGATCTGCAACCATGATTGCGTCATCGCCAGCGGTCAGTGGGGACGGTTCGCCGGATTGCCACTTGTTAACCCCGACTACGGTTGTATTGCCGCTTTCGATCCCGGCGATTCGCGAAGCGTTGCTTTCGACCAGTCGCGATTTCATATAGCCGATCGCCCCAACAGCGCCGCCCATCCCGTCGATCTGGGCAAGTTCAGCGCGCGCACCTTCTTTGAGTGCGTTCACCTTGCGGTCGATGGCTGGGTTGCCGTCGAACAGGTCGTCGAATTCAAGAAGGTCGGTTTCATAGGCCAAGATTTGTTGCATCCGTAGTGACCATTGCTGATCCCATGGGCGGGGGAGACCTAATGCTTCGTTCCATGCAGGCAGTTGAACCGCGCGTGCACGTGCGTTTTTCGATAGCGTCACCGCCAGTGTTTCCAGCAGAATACGATAGACGTTGTTTTCTGGCTGCTGTTCGGTCAGCCCAAGCGAGTTGACCTGAACACCATAACGGAAACGGCGATACTTCGCGTCCTCAACGCCGTAACGGTCCGCGCAGATTTCATCCCATAGTTCGACAAAGGCACGCATTTTGCACAGCTCTGTCACGAAACGGATACCCGCGTTCACAAAGAATGAGATGCGGCCAACCATCGCTGGGAAGTTTTCGGCGGGTACTTTGCCTTTCAGGTCGTCCAACACGGCGGTGGCTGTCGCCAAAGCAAAGGCCAATTCTTCTTCGGGTGTCGCTCCGGCCTCTTGCAGATGGTATGAACAGACGTTCATCGGGTTCCATTTGGGCAGATGTTCGCGGGTATATGCCGCCACATCTGTGATCATCCGCAGGGACGGTTCGGGCGGGCAAATATATGTGCCGCGCGATAGGTATTCTTTGATGATGTCGTTTTGAACAGTGCCCTGCAGGGCGCTGATGTCCGCGCCTTGTTCTTCGGCGACCGCAATATAAAGCGACAGTAGCCATGGGGCTGTCGCGTTAATTGTCATCGAGGTGTTCATCTGATCAAGTGGGATGTCGTTAAACAAGGCCCGCATATCGCCCAGATGGCTAACGGGCACGCCAACTTTGCCGACTTCGCCTTTGGCAAGCACGTGGTCGCTGTCGTAGCCAGTTTGCGTTGGTAGATCAAAAGCGACTGACAGACCCGTCTGACCCTTGGCGAGGTTGCCGCGATACAGCGCATTTGATGCTGCAGCCGTCGAGTGGCCAGCATAGGTGCGAAATAGCCATGGGCGGTCTTTCTGCGTCTGCGACATATCGGGTCCTCTGGTTCTGTTGCGCAATTTTATTGCGTTCGTGATTTATTATCCGATATTTTGTGGCGCTGTCAATTCGCTGCATTGCGGCATGATGGGATTTACGTCAGGTCGTTTCCCTGTCAGGTTCGCGCAATGACGCAAACCGTTTCAATGCCGCTGTGGGCCTTTGCCCTAATTGTCCTGTTTGCAGCAGTGACGTTCGCGTCGCATTTCCTGTTTCCATCCGTGCGCTGGTTCTTTCGCAAGCGTGCCGAAAGGGTGATTGCACGCGTAAACAAACGCCTTCAGCGTCCGATCGAGCCGTTCAAGCTTGCGCGTCGTCATGACATGATCCAGCGGCTGATCTATGACCCCGAAGTCACCAAAGCCATTGTTGAATACGCCCGCAAAGAAAACGTGCCCGAAAACGTCGCCTTTGAAAGGGCCAAGGGGTACGCGCGTGAAATCGTGCCTTCGTTTTCAGCGACTGCCTATTTCAGCATTGGAATCAGGTTGGCACGTTGGCTGTCAAAGTCGCTTTATCGTATTCGCTTGGGGACGTTTGACCGTAAGCGATTGGCAGAAATCGATCCTGATGCTGCCGTTGTGTTTGTGATCAACCACCGCAGTAATATGGATTACGTGTTGGTGACGTATCTGGCGGCAAATGCTGGCGCGTTGTCTTATGCCGTTGGGGAATGGGCGCGGGTATGGCCGCTATCGCCAATTATCCGCGCGATGGGGGCGTATTTTATCCGGCGCAAGTCGCGGGGTGCGCTGTATCGCAAGGTTCTTGCCCGATATGTGCAGATGGCGACGCGCGGGGGGGTTAGTCAGGCTGTTTTTCCTGAAGGTGGGCTAAGTCTTACTGGTCGAATGGCGGCACCTCGGGTTGGGTTGCTGAACTATATTATCGAAGATTTCGACCCCGATCAGCGCGAAGTAATCTTTGTTCCCGTGGCGATTAACTATGACCGTGTGCTTGAAGATACGATCCTAATTGCCGCTGACAACTCTGGTACGCGCAAGTTCAGACCTCCTCTTTGGCATGTGGTGCGTCGTGTCGGTCGGCATGTATGGCTGCGCGTCACGCGGCGGTTCAATTCATTTGGCACCGCATCCGTCAGCTTTGGCGATCCGCTAGAGCTGTCAAAGTTTCGTGACACCGTGACAGGCGATTTGACTGCTGGGGTCGCCCAAGAGCTTATGGGGCGCATTGCAAGCGTCATTCCCGTGCTTGGCGTGCCAATCGTTGCACATACGCTGGTATTTGACGGCGTGGATAGCAAAGCTGCGTTAGTAGCCCGCATTACGGAAAAGCTGTCTCAGCTCAAGTCTGGGCGTATGCCACTGCCACGTCGTGATCCCGCTGTAATCGCTGCTGACGCGCTTGAGCGTCTGGTCGCGCGGGGTGTTGTCGTGCTGGATGGCGACAGTATTCGCGTCACGGAAACCGGGCAGGACATTCTGGCCTATTACGCGAATTCAATCGCGCACCACCTAAACAACTAATCAATCAACGACCTTTTGCGGTTTTCGGGGACGCCAAATGCGCCTGCGCTGCTGCGGTGCGTGCAATTTTATGCCTGATTTTACGTCTTCGACAAAGTTACGCTGCGGCGCGGCGGACATAATATTACAAAAGTGAACCCCATGAGGTTGCAAAGTTGCGTAGTGAATATTATCCATCAGTCAGAGCGTCGATTCTGCGGCGCAGCAACAAATGGATTTTCAGTAATGGAGACCGACATGGCCCTAGACCAAAATGCACCCGCAACAGCACCGAAAAAGGCGCTTTATGAGGTCGGTGAACTGCCGCCCGTCGGTCACGTACCCGATCAAATGTACGCATGGACAATTCGCCGCGAACGCCACGGCGAGCCTGATGAAGCATTTCAGGTAGAGGTGGTCGATACGCCTAAGCCTGACAGCCACGAAGTGCTGGTTCTCGTTATGGCAGCTGGCGTTAACTATAACGGGATCTGGGCCGGACTAGGTATTCCGATCAGCCCATTTGACGTGCACGGCGCAGACTTCCACATCGCTGGTTCCGATGCTTCCGGTATCGTTTGGGCCGTTGGTGATAAGGTTAAGCGCTGGAAGGTTGGCGACGAAGTTGTCATTCACTGCAACCAAGATGACGGTGATGATGAAGACTGTAATGGTGGCGATCCGATGTTCTCGGAAAGCCAGCGGATTTGGGGTTATGAGACTCCGGATGGATCGTTCGCGCAGTTCACAAGTGTGCAATCGCAGCAGTTGATGCACCGTCCAAAGCACCTGACTTGGGAAGAAAGCGCGTGTTACACGCTTACGCTTGCCACGGCTTACCGGATGCTGTTCGGCCATCACCCACATGAACTAAAGCCAGGTCAAAACGTACTGGTTTGGGGCGCGTCAGGTGGTCTGGGTTCCTATGCAATTCAGCTAATCAATACAGCAGGTGCAAATGCCATCGGCGTAATTAGCGATGAATCAAAACGTGATTTCGTCATGTCGCTGGGCGCAAAAGGGGTCATTAATCGGAATGACTTTAAATGCTGGGGCCAAATGCCAACCGTAAATACGCCCGAATACAAGGAATGGTTTAATGAAACCCGTAAGTTCGGCAAAGCCATTTGGGAAATCACCGGAAAAGGCAATAACGTCGATATCGTGTTTGAACACCCCGGCGAGGCAACATTCCCGGTTTCTACGTTCGTATGTAAACGCGGCGGCATGGTTGTGATCTGTGCGGGGACAACAGGCTATAACCTGACTTTCGATGTTCGTTATATGTGGATGCACCAAAAACGTTTGCAGGGCAGTCACTTTGCCAACTTGAAGCAGGCAAGTTCTGCAAATCAGCTGATGATCGAACGCCGCTTGGATCCATGCATGTCAGAAGTATTTACTTGGGATGAGTTGCCAGAAGCACACAGTAAGATGCGCAGAAATGAACATAAGCCCGGAAATATGGCGGTGTTAATTCAATCCCCCAAAGCGGGTTTGCGATCATTCGACGACACCTTGGAGGCATCTAAGAAATAACGCATATATCAGCGTTAAAAGGTAGAAAGGCGTTACCCAAACGGGTGACGCCTTTTTTGCTATCGCAATGATTTTAAATCGTAATCCGTCTACTCACTATTTTTGGGGAGTATGAAGGCATGAATTATTGTTTCATAAATTTCATCGATACTCTTGCCGTCAGTAAAACAAAAATGATTAGTAGAGAGACATAAAAATGGGACACGATTGGATCATCGACGTACTTGCAGACTTGAAACGCTTTGCGAATACGCACGACCTACCGATGTTAGAAGCGCAGCTCGAAAATACGACGCTTGTCGCTTCGGCAGAAATCGGGCGGATGGTCGAAGATACATGTCACTTGACACAGGGAGACGGTCCTGGAAATCGACAGTTTTCTCCAAGCATTGGAGCAGGCAGGCGCGCTTGATGACCTTCAAGGTCTGATCGTGCGCTTACGTGATGAATTTGCAGTTGATCATGTGGTCTATCATTGGTTGAGCGCCGATGGTGAACAATACGGGTTCGGTACTTACGATCCTGTTTGGGTGCAGCGCTATGTCGAACGCGATTATATGCGTATTGATCCGGTCGTGATTGGCTGTTTCCAACGCTTCCATCCCGCGGACTGGAAGTCGCTTGACTGGTCGTCGCGCGCGGCGCAGGCCCTTCAAAAAGATGCGATCGCTCATGGCGTCGGCAATCAAGGGTTTTCTTTCCCAATTCGCGGGCCGAATGGACAGCTCGCGTTGTTGACCGCATCTCACACTACTGATGATGAAACTTGGGAAAGTTTCACGAAATCCAATCAACGAGAGTGGATTTTGATCGCACATTATCTGAACCGCAAAGCGATGGAGTTGGAAAGCCGCCGTCGGCCAGAGCCAGTCCGTCAGCTTTCTCCGCGTGAAATAGAGGCGTTAACCTATCTTGGTATGGGCCATGGACGAGCGCAGGTTGCAGAGTTTTTAAATATCTCTGAACATACTTTGCGGGCGTATATTGAAAGCGCGCGTTTTAAGCTGGGCGCATCGAATACAACCCATGCCGTCGCGCGGGCCGTTGCTGAAGGTCTGATTGTGTTGGGCGGTGCGGCAAAGGCCGCGCGAGGTGGTTGGCCTGGTCGCGATTCGGGGTAACGCTGCAATGCGGCATTTTATTAAGAATACGTTAACGAACGGCTCGCGCAATTAACCAAATACCTGTGTGACGGCTTCTACCCTTGAGACATCGTTAACGGCTCAAGGGGAGCATAGAATGCTTCGTTACATTTATGGGAATGATCTTTCTCAATTTCCTGTACTCCAAGATACTATGCACAGAGACCGCGCGACCCAGTTTTCAGAGCGTCTGAAATGGGCGGTGCATGTCGATGACAACGGGTGGGAACGTGATGAATATGACGCGATGAATCCGCTTTATGTCATCTGGGAAAACGCCGATGGCACGCATGGTGGATCGATGCGGTTTTTACCAACGTCTGAACAGACAATGGTGAATGATCATTTTAGTGATTTGTTAAAGGGTGAAAAAATTGAAAGCCCATTTATATGGGAATGCACCCGTTTTGTGTTGGGCGCGCAAGCGACGCCGCGGGTAGCTGCCGCTATGATGCTTGCGGGGGGCGAATTGATGCGTGCGTTTTCGTTAACTCATCTATTGGGGGTTTTTGATCCGCGGATGGTCAGAATCTATTCGATGATTGGTGCATCGCCCGAAGTGTTGGGTAGTTCAGGCGAAGGCCGCGATAAGATTAGCGTTGGATTATGGGCATACCGGCCAGAAGATCGTGTGCGTGTTCTACTGCGTGCAGAGGTTTCTTCTGACGTGTCAGAAAGCTGGTTCGATCTTTCTTTCGGGCGGTCAATTCAGCAGATGCAAAAGGTGGCCTAATCTACTGGTCCCGCCGCGACGGTACAGGTACTGTCGCGGCATGAACGCACCAGTCATCACATTTTCAGACGATCAGGCCGAGGCTTGGGATAACGTCGCGACCGCCCTGCGCCAATCCGGCGTGGACTTAGACGATAGCTTGCTTATGCCGCCCGCATCTGACAAGTCGTCAGTAATGGCCGTGATTGGCAAGGCGGGGTCCGGTAAAACCATGCTGTTGGCCAAGCTCTATAAAGCATTGGAAGAAGCGGGCGTTGACGTCATTTCTGGCGATTGGGAAGGCCGCAAACGCAAAGACCGCCGAACACTGGCGATTCTGGCACCGACCAACAAGGCCGCGAGCGTGCTGCGAAACCGTGGCGTTCCCGCGACGACGATCCACCGGATTCTTTATACCCCGGTCTATGATCCAGAATATGAAAAGGTGGCGGAATGGCTGGCCGGGCAGGGTGAGCGCCCCGAAATCGAAGGCCTGACAGATGTCGCGCTTGATCGCGCCTTTGCATCCTATCAAGTTAACAAATCCATTCCTGCGGCACTGGCGGCCGCTGGTCTGCGTGGCAGTGATTTTATTACGGGTTGGAAGCGGCGCGAAGAAGCGTTGGATATCGGCTTTGTTGATGAAAGCTCGATGCTGGACAGCAAGCAGTTCGAAGACCTGCAAGAGATTTTCCCGACCCTGATCCTATTTGGCGATCCGGCGCAGTTACCTCCGGTGCAGTCGTCTGGCGGGATGGTATTTGAAACCCTGCCGGAAAAGCGCGTTCTAACGTTGAACCGTATCCACCGGCAGGACGCGGGCAACCCGATCCTTGATCTGGCGCATGCTTTGGCTGATCCGCAGCTCGATTTCTATGCGTTTGAGCGCATGGTCGAAGAGGCGTCAAAAACAGATGAACGTGTCGTGATGGCCCAAAGGGTCGAGGCCGATTTGATGGCACGTTCCCCCTGTCTGGTCTGGCGCAACGCCACCCGTATTCGTCTGATCCACGCATTTCGGTCTGCGTTCGGTGCCCCTCATGACGAATTGCTACCGGGCGAGCCGCTGATTTGCGATGGTATCGAACTTCCGATGAAACACCGCAAAAAGCGGTTGGACCTAGAGGCGCGCGGCCTGATCAAGGGCGCGCAAGTGATCTACCTTGGGCCGGGTCGCAAACCTGGGTTTTCCCGCTTGCATGTGATGGGCGCTGAGGATCCACAGGTCAGCGCAGCAAGTATCGTGAAGATCGAACAAGAAGGCGATGAAGAGCCGTTTATCCCCTTTGCTGCCCGTATGGGGGCCACGTTCCTTCATGGTGCAGCCGTTACCATTCACAAGGCGCAAGGTTCGCAATGGGACACGGTGCAGGTCTTTGCCCCTGATATTTACGCGGCCAGCCGCATGGGCCGTGTTGAGGCAGGACAGCCGTTGTGGAAGCGGTTAGCCTATGTTGCAATTACCCGTGCGGAAACGCAGCTGCGTTGGGTCGTTCGAAACCGTTTGGCACGGCCAGATGGCGTATTGCGTGTTGACGACCTTGAAGTCCCGGCCGCGCCCCTAGAACTGACAAGTGAGGAACCATGAAGACAATCATGATTACTGGCGCCAGCAGTGGTATTGGGCGCGTCACAGCTGAACATTTCCTAGACAACGGTTGGCGTGTTGGGCTGATCGCGCGTCGTGCGGATGCGCTAGCGGAAATTGACCACGCTAACGCGGTGCACTTGCCCTGCGACGTGACGGATGAGGCAGCGGTTGATGGCGCCTTTGCTGATTTCGGGCATTTGGGTGTGTTGTTTAACAACGCTGGCATGTTTGGTCCGCAAACAACCATCGACGAAATCGCGCTGTCGGATTGGCAGCAGGTGATCGACGTGAACCTAACGGGCATGTTTCTATGTGCGCGTGCCGCGTTCCGGCAGATGCGATACCAGACGCCACAAGGTGGGCGGATCATCAACAACGGTTCTATTTCGGCTTACACCCCGCGCGAAGGTTCGATCTGCTATACGACCGCGAAACACGGTGTGTCTGGCCTAACCAAAACGATTAGCCTTGATGGGCGGGCTTTTAATATTGCTTGCGGTCAAATCGATATCGGCAATGCGCGTACCGAGATGGTGCAAAACTTGGAAAAGGCGCGTGCCGCCCAAGGGCTAGATCCTTTGCCAACAATGGCGGTCGAAGATGTGGCGCGGTCTGTTTACCACATGGCCTCGCTTCCCGCAGAGGCGAACGTGCAGACGATGATGGTGATGGCAACGAAGATGCCACATATCGGGCGCGGTTAGCGGCGCAACATCCCAAAGATCGCGGATGCACCCCAACCGGCGCCGACAGCGATTGCCAGCGACATCAGCCCGTACAGCAGGGCGTAATTGTGGGCGAGGTTATATAACCAACGCTCTAACCCGACCTTTCGCACCGGGATTTCGGTTCGGTATTCGTCGATCACACGACCATTGCGGGTTAGAAATATACGCGCCTCGTAGGTCCCTTCGGTCAAGTTCGCGGGCAACGTAATCGCAGTCCGAAATAGCGTGTCCTCTTCAAGGTCAATCGCTCCCTCAAGACGCTGGTATAATCCTTCGTCTGTGCGAATGCGGATCAGGGCGTTCATAAAGGCGACGCTGTCGCTGACCTGACCGCCAATTGCCTTGATCGTGCGGGGGGTTGTAATGCGGTATTGCAGGTCTTCGACGTGATGCAGCACATCGCGCATCGGTGCGGATGTTGCGACTGCATAGAATGACGGGGCCGCGTCTACTTCGACTTCATCTGTGTTGATCCAAATTCCAACACGACGATCTTTGCGCCAGATGTCGACGGGCTGATCTGGCCCTGCGATCGTGACGATCACGCCAAGTTCGCTTTTGTCAGGGATAGGAGTTTCGCGTTTTACCGCGCCAAACACGAGGATATCGGACCCTTCGAATGTCGCGGTGATTGCGACTTGGTCCTGTGACAGGCCAAGCACGATTTCTTCTTCCGCATGAGCGGGCAGGGCGCAGATTAGTAGGAATGCGATAAACCGGATCATCACATTCCCGCCGTCAAAGAATAAAGCTCGGTCGGTTTGATCAACAGATCAATTGCTAGCTTTAGGCAGACCCCCAACACCAGCGTTGCCAAAAGAATGCGCAGCTGTTCGGCCTTCATCCGTACACCAAGGCGTGTGCCAAACTGGGCACCAATGACGCCGCCGATCAGCAGAAGTAGGGCTAGTACTACGTCAACTGAGTGGTTCGTCGTGGCGTGTAAAACCGTCGTAAAGCCAGCAACAAAGATGATCTGAAACAGCGATGTGCCGATCACGACCTTGGTAGGCATTCCCAGCAAATAGATCATCGCGGGTACCATGATGAACCCGCCACCAACGCCCATGATCGCGGCAAGGACACCAACGAACATCCCCACAAGAATTGGCGGAATGACCGAGATATAAAGCCCCGAAACCCGAAATTTCATCTTGATGGGCAGGTTATGTACCCAACCATGTTTGCGACGTGTAATACGCGCACCGGGTTTGTTGGCACGGCGTATCGCATTCAGGCTTTCGACAAACATCAACGCGCCGATCACGCCAAGGAACAGCACATAACAAAGCTGGACAAGCAGATCGACCTGACCCAATGATCTCAGGTAGCTAAATAGCAATACCCCAAGCGCAGACCCAATAAGCCCGCCAATCAGCAGCACCGTTCCCATCACCATATCGACAGTTTTTCGTTTGAGGTGGGCAAGAAGGGCGGAAAATGACGAAGCGACAACTTGGTTCGTGCTTGTTGCGACGGCTACGGCTGGTGGGATGCCGATAAAAAACAGAAGTGGCGTGATCAAGAACCCGCCTCCAACGCCAAACATTCCCGACAAAATCCCGACTAATCCGCCGATCCCTAACAGAAGAAAAGCGTTCACCGATACTTCGGCGATGGGAAGGTAAACTTGCATGAACTGATCCGGGCGTTTGTGCCTGTACACACACCAAAACCGTTTCCTGTCGGAGTGTCAAACGGTCGCACAAATTTAATGCACGCGAGGTGCTGAATTGCCGATTTAGTGAGAGGAATGCAGACCTAGGCCTGCGCCTTTAAATACCCGCGCAGAACCTTTTCCAGCTTGGCCGCGCCGATGGGGGCCATGGCCTTGGTGTGTTCGTGGCTGATGTTCTCGTCGCTCATCCCGGCTGCCATGTTGGTGATCGTCGAAATCGCGGCAGCCTTTAGCCCAAGGAAACGCGCAAGGATAACCTCTGGCACAGTGGACATGCCCACGGCATCAGCGCCAAGCAATTTGATCGCACGAATTTCAGCGGGTGTTTCGAACGATGGGCCAGAATACCAAGCGTAAATGCCATCGGCCATTTCGACATCTGCCGTATCCGCAGCCTTGCGTAACGCCGCACGGATTTCAGGATCGTAGGCGTCTTTCATCGGGACAAAGCGTGCGTCAGTTGGTTCACCGATCAGCGGGTTCAGCCCGGAAAAGTTGATATGGTCGGACAGGCACATGATGGACCCGGTCGGCATGTCAGCCTGCATCGACCCGGCAGCATTGGTCGCGATCACGCGATCCGCACCAAGTTCGCGCAATACCTCGAGCGGGAGGCGCATGGCGTCGGCTTTGCCGTTTTCATAATAATGCGCGCGGCCACCGAAGACGGCAACACGCACGCCCTCGAGATCACCGATCACAAGGTTGGGGTTATGTCCGGACACGCCCGCGTGTGGAAAACCGGGTAGGTCGCCATAAGGGATCGCGACGCCGTCAACAGTGTCTGCAATGTGCCCAAGGCCCGATCCGAGGATCAGACCTATCTGGACGGGTGCATCGCCAGCGATGCCGCGAATTTGGTCAGCAAGCGCCTTAGCGTTCTTTGACATAGGCTTGCCCCCCAGCTTTGGGACCAGCGGCCTTGCCGACGAAACCAGTCAGAATAACCACGAGGATAAACGGTAGTACGTCCAGCAGTTGGTTGTTCAGCGCAAAGCCAATGACGTTTTCAACAACGTCGGACCGCAGCGCCATCGCCTGAAGGAAACCGAACAACAGGCACGAATACAGCGCGTACCATGGGCGCCATTTCGCAAAGATAAGCGCGGCCAAAGCGATATAGCCGCGACCGGCGCTCATGTCTTTGGTAAAGCCAGCTTGCAGCGCTGTCGCCAGATAAGCGCCAGCAATACCACAAAGCACGCCACAGATCGCCACAGCCGCAAAGCGTAGGCCGATGACCGAAACACCTGCGGTATCAACGGCCGCTGGGTTTTCACCCACGGCACGCAGGCGCAGGCCGAACCGGGTGCGGTAAAGAACCCACCATGTCGTAGGTACGAGCAACAACGCCACATATACAAGGATCGTATGACCCGAAATGAGTTCGTAATAGATCGTTCCAAACACCGGCACATCGCGTAACTGCTCTGCGAAAGGCAGGTCGATTGGGTTAAAACGCGCATCACCAGCCAATTGCGGCGTACGACCACCCTGTTTAAACCAGCTTTGCGCGATGACGACCGTTAAGCCCGCCGCAAGAAAGTTGATCGCGACCCCGGATATCAATTGGTTTCCACGGAAGGTGATCGATGCCAATCCGTGAATACCAGACAGCAGCATCGATGCACCGATGCCTGCCAATAGTCCCAGCCAAACGTCGCCTGTGACAGATGCAATCGCTGCCGACATAAACGCCGCCGCCAGCATCTTGCCCTCTAGCCCGATGTCGAAAATCCCGGCCCGCTCGGAATACAGGCCAGCCAAACAGGCCAGCAAAAGCGGGGTCGCTAGACGCAGGGTCGCGTCTAGCATCTGCAAGAGGGTCGCAAAGTCCATTTAGGCAACTTTCTCCATCAAGAATGGAAATAGGGCAAAGAAGCGGTCAGCCACTTCTGGGTTCCGGCGAAGGGCGTCTTCTGCCTCGGCCTGTGTGATGTCGACGGCTTGGGTTTTGTCACGGCGCAAGAAGAACTGTAGCCCCAGCATTGCGTCAAAACGGTCGTCCGTGATGAATGGGTCGTGTGGGATGCGGCGCATCACTGCCTCATTCGGGCGGAATACGCTTGCGGGTTTTTGCAGTGCAAGCAGTGCCACCAAATGTGGTGGTACGTCGCCGCCGGGTGTTTGTGCAATCACGTGATGGATCCACATGTGGAGCTCTTCCATCGTGATCATGCCAAGCGCAAGACAGCTGAGCACAAAGCCCAGATCTGCGCCGGTGTCATCATCGACACCTATTTTAAAGGGTCCTGCCATCATTTTATGCTCTCCTCATTGCCAGGAATAGCCGCTCGAGCGGCATGCGCACCATATTGTCTAGTGCACCCGTAAAGAGGATCACCAATGCCTGTATTACGATGATCAACTCACGGGGGATCGACGTCCATAGGGCGAGTTCTGCGCCGCCTTGATATAGAAAGCCGAAAAGAAGGGCCGCCAAAAGAACCCCAAAGGGGTGGTTGCGACCCATAAGCGCGACGGCGATGCCAATAAAGCCAGCGCCCTCTGCTGCGTTCAGGACCAGCCGTTCGGCCTCGCCCTGTACGTTGTTGATGGCCATCATACCGGCAAGTGCGCCGGAAATAAGCATGGTGACCATGATGATTTTTGTGGGGCTGATGCCTGCGTATTTCGCGGCAGATTCAGATTCCCCGAATGAACGAATTTCGTAACCAAGACGCGTACGCCAGACCAATGCCCAAACGAACAAACATGCCGCCAGTGCCACAAAAAATGTCACGTTCGCAGGCGCGCCACGGAAAAACGTGGTGTCGCCAAAGTTAAACATGTCTTGGAAGGATGGCAGATGCGCGGGTTCCGGGAATTTGGATGTTGCTGGTTCCATGCCCGGTGCCTTGAGCGCGCCAATCAGCAGGAAGTTCAGCAGCGCAGCAGCGATAAAGTTGAACATGATTGTTGTGATAACGATGTGGCTGCCGCGTTTGGCTTGCAAGAACGCAGGAATAGCAGCCCATGCGGCCCCAAATAGGGCCGCCGCAGCCGCCGCGCCAATTAGCGCTACTGTCCAGTGCGGCCATGGGATGTACAAACACACGATCGCAACGCCCAAACCGCCAAGCAAAGCCTGACCTTCGCCGCCGATGTTGAACATCTTTGCCTGTGCCGCAATCGCAACAGCAAGGCCGGTGAATATAAAGTTGGTAGCGTAGTAGATCGTATAGCCCCAGCCATAGGTGGAACCGAGCGCGCCACTGACCATAAGCTTAAGTGCGGCCCAAGGGTTTTCACCAATCGCGAGGATCACGAGCGCAGACAGAATAGCAGCAAGAATGATCGAGATCACTGGAATCAGGATCACGTCAGCCCATTTTGGCATCACGTCCATTAGGAATCGCCTCCGCTCATCCCGGCCATGAGAAGCCCGAGTTCTTTTTCGTCTGTATTTTGAGGCATCCGCTCGCCCATTATTTTTCCGTCAAACATAACAGCGATCCGGTCTGAGAGCGACAAAATCTCTTCTAACTCTACTGAAACCAGCAAAATTGCCTTGCCCTGATCCCTTAGTGCAACAATCTGCTGGTGGATGAATTCGATTGCGCCGATGTCCACACCGCGTGTTGGCTGGCCGATTAGCAGCAAATCGGGGTTGCGTTCAATCTCGCGGGCGAGAACGATTTTCTGTTGGTTGCCGCCGGAAAAGCTTTTCGCGGCGAGTGTTGGGTCAGGTGGCCGCACGTCGAAACGGGCCATCTTCTCTTCGGTATCTTTCTTAAGCGCGGCGTTATCCATGAACAGCGCGTTCTTTTGATAGCGGGCGTCGCGGTGGTAACCAAATCCGGTGTTTTCCCACGCGTGGAAGTCCATGATCAGCCCTTCGCGCTGACGATCTTCGGGAACGTGGGCGATGCCACGTGCGCGGCGGCTTTGGCCGTCAGATTTCGCACCGGTCAGGTCGATTTCTTCGCCGTTCATCTTGATGCTGCCAGTGGCTTTTTCATAGCCGCCCAGAACCTCAAGCAGTTCAGACTGGCCGTTGCCTGCGACACCAGCGATCCCAAGGATTTCGCCTGCATGCACATCAAAGCTGATCCCTTTGAGGCGGTGAACACCCTTTGCATCGGTGACGTTCAGGTCTTTGACCTCAAGGATCTTGCGCCCGATCTGGGCAGGGGCCTTGTCGACGCGCAGAAGTACTTTGCGACCGACCATTAGTTCGGCCAGTTCGGCTGGGTTTGTCTCGGATGTCTTGACGGTGGCGGTCATTTCGCCACGGCGCATGACGCTGACCGTATCGGTGATTTCCATGATCTCGCGCAGTTTGTGCGTAATCAGGATGATCGTTTTGCCTTCGCGACGCAGGTTTTCCAGAATGCGGAAAAGATGGTCAGCCTCGGCAGGGGTAAGCACGCCTGTTGGTTCGTCGAGGATGAGGATATCGGCCTTGCGATAGAGCGCCTTCAGGATTTCGACACGCTGCTGCATCCCAACACCGACGTCTTGGATGACCGCATCGGGATCAACGTTCAGTTCGTATTCTTCAGCAAGGTTTTTCAGTTCGCGGCGGGCACGGGCGAGCGACGGTTTAAGCAGGCCGGAATCCTCGGCCCCTAGCACCACGTTCTCAAGCACCGTGAAGTTTTCGACCAGTTTAAAGTGCTGGAACACCATTCCGATACCTGCCGCGATGGCGGTTTGGCTGTCGGTAATGTTTTTCTTTTCGCCTGCGATGAAAATCTCGCCAGCGTCGGCTTTGTAAAAGCCATAGAGGATCGACATCAGCGTCGATTTACCCGCACCGTTTTCACCAATGATCCCGTGAATTGTGCCGGGCATCACACGAATCGAGATGTCTTTGTTGGCTTGCACGGGTCCAAAGGCCTTAGAAATGCCTTTGAGTTCGATTGCGGGGGCTTGGGTCATAGTGGGGCCTTTAATTTCGAAGTTGGCCGATTTTTGGCCAACCAAAGGTCGTTCTTAGGTGTCTTAATCTGCAGGCGTTTCGCCGACGAACCCTGCGATCGCAATGATCTGGCCGTCAGCATTGGTATCCACGAAATAGGTTCCGTGTTGGGCCATTTCTTGTCCGTCTGGGCCTTTGCCGCTGAACTGAACAATGGCGCGGGTGTAGTTGTTTATACTGTCGCTTTTGGTCACTTCGGCGCCCCAACCGGGAGCATTTGCGCTGAACATGGCAACATAATTTGCAATGGCGGTCGCACCCGACAGGCGTTCACCTGATCGTGGGTCAGAATAGGTGCCATTTTCGGCAAAACACTGCTCGATCACCTCCGCTTGCGCACTTGGATCTTGCATAGACCATGCCGCGAAGAACTTGTTCGTCGCATCTACCATTGGTTCTACCTCATGTTAAACGGGAATGCCGCGCAAATTTCTTCGCGCGGCGTTGGTCGTTCTTTTTATTAGAACAGCTTAGAAATCAAGCGCGGGGCATGTTTCGTCGCTAGAGTAGTCGTGAACGGCCAGTTCGCCAGCTTCGATCTGAGCTGCAGCAGCGTAGGTAGCCGCCAGAACGTCATAGCCAACGATACCTTCGTTGTTTGCGTCCATTGCAAAGCCAACACCGTGGTTCGCAACGCTCATCACGTTAAAGCCGGTTTCCATATCAGCGCCATCAGACATTGCGTCGTAAACAGCAGTATCAACGCGTTTCATCATGGATGTCAGAACTTTTCCTGGGTGCAGGTGGTTCTGGTTCGCATCAACACCAATGGACAGGATGCCTTCGTCTGCAGCAGTTTGCAGAACGCCAACGCCTGTGCCTCCAGCTGCCGCGAATACAACGTCAGAACCTTGGCTGATTTGTGCAAGTGTTAGTTCAGAACCCTTAACCGGGTCGTTCCAAGCCGCAGGTGTAGTACCTGTCATGTTAGAGATCACTGTCACATCTGGGTTTGCCGCTTTGGCGCCCTGTGCGTAACCACATGCGAATTTACGGATCAGTGGGATGTCCATGCCGCCGATGAATGAAACAGTGCCTGTTTCAGATGTCAGCGCAGCCATCATACCCACAAGGTATGACCCTTCTTGTTCGTTAAACACAACTGAGCGTACGTTTGGCGCGTCAACAACCATGTCGATGATAGCGAATTTCGTGTCTGGGTAATCAGCAGCAACCTCTGCCAGTGGTGTTCCCCAAGAGAAACCAGCCATGACAATTGGGTTTGCGCCAGATTCGGCAAAGCGACGGATCGCTTGTTCGCGTTGTGCGTCAGATTGAATTTCAACTTCAGCATAAGAACCGCCAGTTTCGGCCGCCCAACGCTCTGCACCGTTATAGGCGCTTTCGTTGAAGGATTTGTCGAATTTGCCGCCAAGGTCAAAAAGGATGGCGGGGTCAGCGGCCGCTGCGCCAGCTGTCAGTGCAAGCGCGGCAGACGCGCCTAGAAATTTTTGTGCAAGAGTCATTTGGGTCTCCCAAGTCGTTATACGAGGTTTGATCGGCGCAATTCGCCGCCTCTATCAAAAGCCGAGCCGATCTTTACGTCGGTCCATCAGCCGATAAGGCCCTGACTGACGCGGAAGATCAACTGCTTTTTCGTTTCGCCCGTGGTGTTTGGCGTTGTTTGGGGCTTTATATTAAAGGCTTACGTCGGGTTACACGACCTGAAGTTGCTTACTTAAAACCAGTGCAGCGACGGCTGCCCCATCTTTGGGCATATAATAACGGCGGCGGCGGCCCACTTGGGTGTAACCTGCTTTTGCATATAAGGCTTTTGCGGCTTCGTTATTTTCGGCGACTTCGAGAAAAACGCTGGAGGCGCCTGATTTTTGGGCAAATGCCTCGGCTTGTCCTAATGCAACGCTGGCCAAGCCCTTTCTGCGATGCTTAGGTGCGGTGGCAAGGGTCAAAACTTCGGCTTCATCGAAGATAACACGCAGCAAAGCAAAGCAGCGCTCGTCCCCTGATAGAATCGATCCCGGTTGCTCAAGCAGCGCTGAAAATTCTTTTGCCGACCATGACCGCGCGTTTGGAAATGCAGCGGCATGAATTTCAGCAAGCGTTTCAGGGGTCACAGCAATATCGCTGGCGCTTGATCACGAGGAGGAGCAGCGTCAGCCGCGCGTACGTAGAGCGGGGTGGGGCGGTCTGTGGTCGTGTCGATACGGGACGCTGCAAAATATGCGATGCCTTCGATTATCGGATTGGGGGCTTCCACCGTGTCGCAATTCATGATCTCTGCAATTGGTTCGGCTAATGATCCGACAACGCGTGGTTTCAAGCCGTCATGCCATTTCGGTAACTCTGATGCTGTCAATGCGCATATTCTAGGGGGTGTCATCGCGTCACCGACAAAGACTTGCACGTACGCGTGGCCTCGACGAGCGTCTAGGCAGGAGACTAATGGTCCTTTCAGTCCAAAAGTCTGGGCTTCTAGGTTAGAAACACCAATCGAAGGCTTCCCAAGGCCAAGCGATAGACCCCGGGCAGCAGAGACTGAGATACGAATGCCCGTGAAATTGCCCGGTCCTGTCCCGACGCCGATAGCATCAAGATCACGCCACGTGTGTCCCTCTACCGCCAGCATTTCTTCAAGCATGGGCATCAGGTGTTCGGCTTGTCCTTTGGACATTTCATCGATGCGGGTGATAATTCGGTCGCCCAACAACAAAGCGGCGGCGCAATGCGCCGCCGAAGTGTCAAATGCGATGACTTTGGTGTTAGGCTGCAACGGGTCGCACCTCGACCACCTCTGGGATGTAGTGGCGTAGCAGGTTTTCGATGCCCATTTTCAGCGTCAGAGTGGATGATGGGCAACCTGCGCAAGCACCTTGCATGTGCAGATAAACGACGCCGCGCTCAAACCCGTGGAACGTGATATCGCCGCCGTCTTGGGCAACGGCAGGGCGGACACGGGTGTCTAGCAGTTCTTTGATCTGGTTTACGATCTCGCCGTCTTCGCCGGAGTGTTCGGCGTGGCCGCTTGCCGGGGCGTGGTCGTCAGCCATAACTGGTTGGCCAGATTGGTAATGCTCCATGATCGCGCCCAGAATACCGGGTTTGATGTGGTCCCATTCGACGTCGTCAGCCTTCGTTACAGTGACAAAATCATTGCCAAAGAACACACCAGTCACTTTTCCAGCCGCAAAGATGCGCTTCGCGAGCGGAGAATTCTCAGCCGCCTCAAGGGTCGGGAAATCGGCAGTACCCACCTCTAGCACGTTCTGGCCGGGCAGGAATTTGAGCGTTGCCGGGTTCGGCGTTGATTCCGTCTGAATGAACATGATGCAAACCTTTTTTGTCAGGGTTCTGATATGCGCCTTGGACAGGTCTATGTCAAGGTTTGGAACGATTCTAAACTAGGTAATGGCTTCAAGGCGTTCTTTCGAAAGGTCACCGGGTACAATTGTTATTGGAATTGGCAGGCTACCGGATTGACGCGATAGCTGTGTGACCAATGGGCCGGGGCCTTTGTTGTCAGTACCTGCGCCTAGAACAAGAACCCCAATTTCGGGGTCTTCACTCACGTGGTTAATGATCTCGTGCATTGGTTCGCCTTCGCGAATGACCAATTCAGGGTGTACATTTTGACGGTCACGCATCCATTTTGCAAAGACCTCGAAATGGACTTCGATCCTTTCACGTGCCTCTGCGCGCATGATTTCACCCACGCCAATCCAGTGGTTAAATTCATCTGGCGGGATCACAGATAAAATCGCAACACCACCCCCTGTTTTGGCAGCGCGCATAGCAGCAAAGCGCATTGCATTCAGGCATTCTCGGCTATCGTCCAGTACGACCAGAAACTTGCGCATCGTTAGCATTCTCCCGTTTAAGCCGATATTGGAGCATAGTTCGTGTGCTGGCAATGAAATTGAAACACAGCCAATACGTTGGCGTTCGATGCCGGGGGACACCGAACGCCTCGTATACCGGGGCGTCCTACTGGGCGGGGCGATGACGCCCGGGCGGGGCGTGCAGAGCGAATCGATGCGACGCTACCCCATGGTCGGGGCGGCGCGATTCAGTTTTGTGACGGTCTTGACAGTACGGTGGGTATTAGAAAATGCGTTAGCGAACGCGGTGATGGCCCGTTCCCGATTAGCTAAACCTGATCGTCGGGGCAGATGGTAACCGCGGGCATCCCGGTTGATGGGCATTTCTGGAAGTTGAGACCATTGTACCGTTTTATTAACGGGTCTCGGATTAATAGTTCATAACCGTTTTCAATCTTATCATGCTTCGCGCGAAGACCTGGATTGAAGACAAGTACAACTTTCTTTCGGGCTATGCGTAGCATTTCGTCTATAAACGTCTCGTAGTGCTCTTCGTATCCGTATGCGTCGATTGCCTGAAAGCAAGCGACGATATCATAAGAATTGTCGTCGAAAGCGTACGGAGTTTTCGATCCATCAAACCCGATAACTGGCAGGTTGAGTGCATTATGGATAGGCGCATATACCGAGCCGCGCCCATCAAGGAAGTCAGTAGCCTGATATGTATTCCCAAAGTGCTTTGCTACCTCTGCGCCGCCGCATCCGCCGGAAGATAGTTCCAATATATCGTAGGGTTTGGCGCTATCCAGTACTTCTGGAAATAGCGTCAAACACCGATCGAACTCGCGCAGTACGTTATGCGCACGCAACTGATATTTTGGTTGCACCATCTCAAATATGCGCTGCGACGTATTAACGATGGCGTCAAAGTTATTGGGCAGGAATTCTTCTTTTGGAAATGGGTAGGGTTTTAGGAAATCTACCGGAATAGTGACACCCTTTTTATCAAGCGACTTCCATGATTGTCGCGTCCGACTAATCCACTTACTTAATTTGTCTGAGAGATAAGCGGTATTTTCCCGAGATTCTTTCAAGACTTGATATGAGGCTATTTCTTGATCGAAGTAGTTTCTGAGTAGTCTGGGACGGTTCGTCGTCATAAAATTGCCTTTTCTCAAAGCTGTAATTTACGCGCCAAATTTTCGGTTCATGTGGACCGATTATGAGGAGCGGAGCAATCCAACGATGTCATAAGTTTTTTTCAGGATTGGTTCCGCAATTGCGCGCGCTTTGTCCGAACCTACCGCCAAGATACGGTCGATTTCAGCGGGGTCGTCCATCAGCCGTGCCATTTCTTCGGAAATGGGGGCCAGTTTAGCGACGGCAAGATCAGCAAGTGCGGGTTTGAATGTTCCCCATCCAGCACCGGGGTACTGTGCGATCACGGCCTCGGGTGTTGTGTCGTCCAGTGCGGCATAGATTTCGACAAGGTTCCGTGCCTCTGGGCGGTCAGCCAACCCTTCGACTGTTTCGGGCAGTGGCTCTGGATCGGTTTTCGCCTTTTTGAACTTCTTGGCGATCTTGTCAGCATCATCGGTCATGTTGATGCGCTCCATGTCGCTTTCGCCTGACTTTGACATCTTCTTGGTTCCGTCACGCAAGTTCATGATGCGCATGGCTGGTCCTTCGATGACTGGGGTGGTCATCGGAAAGAAGTCGGTTTTGTAATCGTGGTTAAACTTGGCGGCGATGTCACGGGTCAGTTCAACGTGCTGCTTTTGGTCTTCGCCCACGGGCACATGGGTTGCGTGGTACAGCAAAATGTCAGCGGCCATCAGTGATGGGTAGGCGTATAGGCCTAGCGATACTTTTTCAGCGTTGCTGCCTGCTTTGTCTTTGAACTGGGTCATGCGGTTCATCCAGCCGACACGCGCCACACAGTTAAAGATCCAGCCGAGTTCCGCATGTGCCGCGACTTGGCTTTGGTTGAAAAGGATCGATTGCGACGGATCAAGGCCAGCGGCCAGATAGCCAGCAGCAACTTCGCGGGTCATATTGGCCAGCTCTTTTGGGTCCTGCCAGACCGTGATCGCGTGCATGTCGACGACGCAATAGATGGTTTCCATCTGGCCTTGCATGCCAACAAACCGTTTGATCGCACCAAGGTAGTTGCCCAGCGTCAGCCCGCCAGAGGGTTTAATCCCAGAGAAAACGCGGGGCGTGAATGTCGTATCTGTCATTGTAAAATGTCCGGGCTGGATTTCGGGGCAGGGGTCGCATACCCATGCCAGACGGACCCGTCAATTTCAACAGCCCAAGGCAGCATGATGAAACCTGAAAGCCCAATCAACGCTATTCCGCCAATTATTATTGTGCTGACACTGATTATCGTTGCCGTCGAATGCATCATGCAGCTTGCTGATTTGGGAGTCTTAGGCGGCGCGCGGGGTGTCGGCTGGCGTGTCGCAGCGATCCAAGACTATGGTTTTTCTGGCGCTGTGCTAGACCGGATGTTGATCCACGGGGACTATTCATTCGGAATGATACGCCGATTGGTGACCTATCCGTTCATCAACGCGAACCTGACCCAAGCGGCGTTTTGCGCTGCACTGACCCTTGCCTTGGGGAAATTCACGGCAGAGTTTTATGGCGGCATCAAAATCTTTGTACTCTATGCGGTAACGGCGATCATCGGCGCTTTGGTCTTTGGCTTGTTGGCACCAAACAATTACCCACTGATCGGTGGGTTCCCGTCGGTTTATGGTTTGATCGGGGCATACACCTATGCGCTTTGGCTGAACCTTGGCGCAATGGGGCAGAACCAGCTACAGGCTTTTCGCTTGATCGCTGTGTTGCTTGGGCTTCAGTTGTTGTTCGGACTGTTCTTTGAGACCGGTTATGGCTGGGTCGCGGAACTGACTGGATTTGTTGTTGGCTTTGCATTGTCGCTATTGCTCGCACCCGGCGGTTGGACAGCGTTCTTGGGCCGGATGCGGCAGCGGTCCTAGCGGCGCAGGTTGCGTTTGAACTCGGCGAGTTTGAACGCGCCAATCAAATGCCCGATCCCAAAATAGCTGACGATCCCGATTAGGACCAACACAAGCAGCGCAAGGTAGCGTAGCGTCGCGACGCCGAAAAATGGCGATAGCACCGCAGCCGCCACCCACAAGATCAGCCCCATTCCAGCAGAGGCCAGAACGATCCGAGGAAGCCGCTGTCTAAAGCGTGCATCAAATTTTGATGCGCCATCCATATGGCGCGTGCCATTCAGTAAAAGCAGAACGGTGGCCCAACCCGTTAGGGACGTGCCAACTGCCGCAGCAATATAGCCGATAAAGGGCGAAAGTCCGATCGCAAGCGCCGCGTTAAGAGCAAGCGCGACCAAGGCGTAATAGAACGGGCGTTTGGTATCTTCGCGTGCGAAATAAAGTGGCTGAAGCGTCTTTTGCATAACAAACGCGGGCAAGCCAAGGCCATAGATCGCCACTGCAATTGCTGTCGCTGCCGTGTCGTCGCTGTCAAAGACACCACGTTCGTACAAGACACTGACAAGCGGGAGAGAGATCACCATGAGCGCGACCGCAGCAGGTACTGTCAGCGCAAGGCTGATTTCGCTGGCACGGTTAAAGGCGTTTTGCCCGCCTTCGTGATCGCCAGCACGCAGGCGGCGCGATAGATCGGGCAGTAGTACAACGCCAATCGCGATGCCAACGACACCGAGCGGCAGCTGATACAGGCGGTCTGCATAGTTGAGCCATGCGACCGCGCCGTCAAAGAAGCTGGCGACCTGACGCCCAACTAAAAGGTTGATCTGTACGACGCCACCAGCCAATGCCGCGGGGGCGGCGATAATTGCGAGGCGCTTGAGTTCAGGGGTCATCTTGGGCCGCCGTAACCGCATTGGAAACCCTGCGCGCTTTGCTGCAAACCAAACAAGCGTAACCTGGGCAATACCGGCAATAGGTACGGCATAGGCAAGCGCCGCACCCATGAGCGTCTGATTGTCTACACCTGTGCAGCCACATGTTAGGCCAGTCAAAACAAGTGCGCTGATAAAGACAATGTTGAGTAACAGGGGGGCCGCCGCTGCGGCCGTAAAACGACCCGTCGCGTTAAGTACGCCAGATAACAGCGCTGACAGCGATATAAACAGAATATATGGAAACGCGATACGCCCGTAATAGACAGCCAGATCAAACCGTTCTGAGCCAATAAAGCCGCTGGCCATCATGGTCACCAAAGCTGGCATAAGAACAATTGCGACGACTGTGAAAACGACCAGCACACCTGCAAGGCCCACAAACGCGTCTTGGGCAAATTCTTTGGCGTCTTCACCACCTTCTATTTTTTTGGAAAACATGGGCACAAAGGCCATGTTAAATGCGCCCTCGGCAAAGAAACGGCGGAAAAGGTTGGGCAGTGAAAACGCGACCAAAAATGCCTCGGCCACCGGGCCAGTGCCGAGGTAGGCCGCGATCATGATATCGCGGACGAAGCCAAGCAGGCGACTGGCCAAAGTCCATAGGCCAACGGTGAAGAAGCCCGACATCAGACGGATTGGTTTCATGGGGTCGTGACCTCGATCGTAGAGCCGTTCTGGAACACCCTATGGAAGCGACTGGGGCGCAGCAAGAATGCGATTGTGCAAGAAATGTGCAGGATGTCAGGTGTGTGCGCGTTCTGAACCTTGCGCGATAGCCTCGCGCAGCTTGCGTTCAAGCGCGGCACGTTTGGAATCTGCGTAATACTTTAACCCAACCATATCCTTGACATAGAACGTATCAACGACCTGTTCACCATATGTCGCGATGACTGCTGATGCGATGTAGACATGATTATTCGCCAACGTCCTCGTTAGATCAAAAAGAAGCCCCGGACGATCGCGCGATTCAACCTCGATGATCGTGTAGATTTCTGATCCCTCATTGTCGAATGTGATATTCGTCGGGACTCTGAACGCGCGTTCACGCTTCTTTATTTTGTCTTTGCTGACGAGCGCGTCGCGGGCGACGACTTCGCCTTTGAGCGTTTTAACAATCATTTGACGTAGGCGCGGCAGGCGAGATTCTTCGTAAGGATGGCCGTCATTGTCTTGGATCCAAAACACTGCGGTGGCGTATCCGTCCTTTGATGTATAGCTGCTTGCGTCGACGATATTCGCACCGACAAGCGCGAGAGCACCGGTCATGCGACTGAACAAACCGGGGTGGTCGACCATCGCAAAGCACGCGCGGGTCGCGTCGCGATCTTCGTCTAGCATCAGGTCAATCCGGATTTCGTCGTCAGAGATGTCATGCAACAGGTTTGCAAATATGACATGAGCCGCGAGCGGTAGACCTTGCCAGTATGGGCCATAGTGGCGGCCCGCTTCGGCCTTGAGCGCTTTTGCGCTCCAGTCCGTAAGCGTGGCGCGCAGTGCACGTTTCGCTTCGTTTTCACGGGTTTCGCGGTTCAGATCCTCGAGCCCGTTTTGAAGCGCATCTTTGGTCGCGGTGTAGAGATTGCGCAGTAGCACTGCCTTCCAGTTATTCCATGTGTCGGGACCAACGCCGCGAATGTCACACACAGTTAAGACTGTCAGAAGGTCCAGCCGCTCAACCGATTTTACAGCCTTGGCAAAGCCACGCACGGTGCGCGGTTCGGAAATATCGCGTTTTTGGGCCACATCGGACATCAGTAGGTGATACCGGATCAGCCACTCGACAGTGTCACAGTCTTTTTTGCTAAGGCCAAGCCGTGGCGCGACCTTGCGGGCGATTTGCGCTCCTAAAATCGAGTGATCTTCATCCCGACCCTTGCCGATGTCGTGCAGCAATAGTGCAACATATAGAACCTTGCGATTCACACCGCGTTCTAAGATGCCTGACGCGACAGGCAATTCTTCGATTAGCTCTTTGCGTTCGATCTGAGCAAGGTTGCTGATGCATTGGATGGTGTGTTCATCGACCGTATAGTGGTGATACATATTGAACTGCATCATCGCGACGATGGGCGCAAATTCTGGAATGAATGCGTCAAGAACGCCGAGTTCATTCATACGGCGCAAGCCGCGTTCAGGGTTTCCATGTTTGAGCAGTAAGTCGATAAAGATACGCCGCGCTTCTTTGTTTTGGCGCATGTCTTCGTCGATCAGGTCAAGGTTCGCTGCGATCAAGCGCATCGCATCCGGGTGCAGCAATGTGCCTGTGCGCAACGCTTCTTCAAAAATGCGGAGCATATTCACGTTGTCAGCCAGAAATGCGTCTTCATCGGCGACTGTCAGGCGGTTTTGTTTGATCGCGTAAGGGACCTTTGCCCGTTTGCGCCGGCCAAGCAACCTTACAAGCATCGGTTCAGGCTTGGTGTGTGTGGCCTCGAGCGCGGTTAAGAAGATACGTGTCAGCTCGCCCACGCTGTTTGCCTGACGGAAGTAGGCCTGCATAAAGTGTTCGACAGCGCGGCGACCACCATGATCGGTGTAGCCCATTGCCTCGGCGACTTCGACTTGTAGGTCAAAGGTAAGTTGATCGGTTGCACGGCCTGTAATCAGGTGTAGATGGCAGCGTACAGCCCACAGAAAATCCTCGGCGGTGACGAATGTTTCGAATTCATCAGGTGAAAACACGCCCAGCCCGACAAGGTCTGCCGCGTCTTTGACGCCGTTGACGTATTTACTAATCCAGAACAACGACTGAAGATCGCGTAGGCCACCTTTACCTTCTTTGACGTTTGGTTCGACCACATAGCGTTGACCGCCTTGCTTGCGGTGGCGTTCAGACCGTTCGTCCAACTTCGCTTCGATAAATTCGCCCGCGGTGCCTTTGAATAGATCAGACCAAAGCTGTGCGCCCAACCGTTTCGCCAGTTTTTCGTCGCCAGCAAGATAACGGTATTCCACCAGCGACGTTCGTATTGTGTAGTCTTCGCGGGCAAGACGAATGCAGTCTTTGACTGTACGGCTTGCGTGACCAACCTTAAGCTTAAGATCCCAGAGCATATAAAGCATGGATTCAATCACGCTTTCGGCCCAAGGGGTCATTTTATAAGGCGTTAAAAACAGAAGATCGACATCAGATTCAGGGGCCATTTCGCCGCGCCCATAACCGCCAACGGCAATAAGCGATAGTTTTTCACCCTCGGTCGGGTTGGGCAGCGGGTGCAATCTTTGTGTCGCGACCTCAAGCACCAGTTCGACGATTTGATCCGTCAACCAGCTATACGCGCGGGTCGTTGTGCGCGACGCAAAAGGCTGTGCTTGGAACGAGGACGCAATAACGGCGCGGCCAGTTTCGCGTGCGCGTGACAAGACTGCGACCGTTGCCGCACGAATATCACGCTCGTTGGGTAAGTCATCCAATGCCGCCGCCAGCTCTGCTGCGACGCTGTGACGATCAAAAATGTCGGACACCGGACAGATGAAACTGTCCGGCGCGTTTGGTTTTAATTCTGTAGCGAGGTCAGAAACCTGCGCCACCGAAGCTGCGAGGGGCTTGTTCAAGGATAACTACCTGATTTTCGTTAATTGTTGCTACGGCCAAGGCGCGTTGGTTTAGCCCGTTTGGCAGCAGCCGGAACACGCCAGACGTACCGCGGAAACCTTGCGGAGACGTCAACGCGGATTTGGTGAGCGCTTCGGAGTTGCCTGCGGCGACCAGCGCACCAATTGCGGCGACCCCATCGTACGCAAGGCCTGCAAGTGGATGAGGTTGTTCGCCGTATGTTGCTGCATACCGGTTGGCAAAAAGTGCCGCTGTTGACTGATCTGGCATTGCAAATAGCCCGCCTTGAATGCCGGGCAAAGCATGAAGCTGCGGTACGGTATCCCAACGGGTGAGCCCCACAATTTTTGTTGTGTCCGTGTTCATGCCTGCATCCGGCAATGCGGTCGCGATCAGTGGTAGATCAGCCGCTGCGCCAGCTGTGGTGAAAACGGCCTGCGCGCCGGAACTGCGTACGCTACCAACGATTCGACGTGTCGAGGTAAATATGCCTTGTTGTGACAGTGGGTAGCTTTCCATGCCGACAACTTGACCGCCGTTGTTTTGGACGGCGGTGGCAATCGCTTGGCTGCCGACTTGGCCCGATGGATTATCACCGTAAGCGACGAGGTACCGGTTGATGCCGTTACGCGTACCATATTGCACCAAACGGTTAGCTGTATTTTCAAAGGTTGATCCAAGAATAAAGACGTTCCCGCCCGCGATGCTGGTTGTGTTGGAAAACGACAATACATTTACGTTGCGGCCCGCGACAGCAACGCCGACCGCGTTTGCAGCTTCGCTATAAAGTGGCCCAAGAATGATCTTTGCGCCGTCATTTACTGCAGTAGCCGCTGCGGATGCCGCTGTGGCTGGGTCTCCCGCTGTGCTGTAAACACGCAATTCGATTTTTGCACCTTCGAGGTCAGCAATCGCAAGACGCGCCGCATTTTCAAGGTTCTGCGCAAGGAAATCATCGCTACCTGTACCAGAGCCGCGCGGCACAAGCAGCGCAACAGGGACTGGGTCACTGGTATCAATTGACTGGCCGACGTTGGCTTCAGGTGCCAGCGTCACATCGCAGGCAGCAAGCCAAACCAAAGCGGTAAAAGCGAAAAATTGTGCCACTGCCTTACGAGCACTAATGTAACGGGCAAACATATGCGGTATCCCTTCGTAAATCAGGCGACGCGCCATAACGGTGTCGACGCCATTTTCGGCCATCATAAAGCAGGGGGCACGCGGGTCCAGATATGAATTTTGTAAACAAGCCACTCTCTGCCGGGTTGTACTTTGTCGCGACGCCAATTGGGTCTGCACGCGACATGACGCTACGCGGGCTAGATATTCTTGCCTCGGCCGATTTGATCGCCGCCGAAGATACGCGGACAGCCCGTAAGCTAATGGAGATTCACGGCGTGCCACTGAACGGTCGCAAGGTTGTTGCCTTTCACGATCACAGTGGTGACGGGGCGACCGCACGGCTGGTTCGAGATATTCAAGAAGGAAAGTCAGTGGCTTACGTTTCAGAGGCCGGTACGCCTTTGGTTGCCGACCCCGGATATGAATTGGGTAAAGCCGCAATTTCCGAAGGGCTGATGTTGACATCTGCGCCCGGTGCTTCTGCGGTGCTTGCCGCGCTTACTGTGTCCGGACTTCCGACGGATCGGTTTGCTTTTGTGGGCTTTTTGCCTGCGGCGAAACAGCAACGCGAAACTGAAATTGCGGGGCTGCGCGATGTCCCATTTACGCTGGTATTTTACGAAAGCCCGAAACGCGTTGGGGAAATGTTAGGGAATCTGCGCGATGTATTGGGAGGGGACCGGCAGGCCGTGGTGTGCCGGGAACTGACAAAGAAGTTCGAAGAAACCTCGCGGGGAACACTGGCCGAATTGGCAGAGGCTTTTGATGGGCGCGCTGTGAAAGGTGAATTGGTCGTGCTGGTTGGGCGTGCGGGCGCAACTGACGTGGCTGAAATGGATGTCGAAGATGCGCTGCGTGATGCGATGCAGACGATGCGGGTCAAAGACGCGGCGACAGTTGTTGCTGGTGCGTTAGGGTTGCCACGTAGACAGGTCTATCAGGTCGCGTTGGGCATGAAGGATGATGAATGACAGGACGCACCGGCTATCATGCAGGACTAGCCGCCGAAGAAATCGTTTCGCGTGATTATCAACGCCGCGCGCATAGTGTTGCGGCACAACGTTGGCGCGGCAAAAGCGGTGAGATTGATTTGATCATGCGTGATGGCACCACAGTTGTATTTGTCGAGGTTAAGAAAAGTCGTAGCTTTGCACGCGCCGCAACGCGGCTAAGCCGCACTCAGATGGATCGCATTTGCGGTAGCGCGTCAGAGTTTTTGGCCGGTGAACCACTTGGCCAACTGACCGATGTGCGCTTTGATTTGGCGATGGTGGATGGCGCTGGTGCGGTTCAGGTGATCGAAAACGCCTTCATGGAAAGCTGACTGGCCCATTGCACAAGGCATGTGCCTGCGCCATGTATCAGGGCAACACTGCATTCAAAGAGGTTGCAACATGTCGCTGAAAATTGCTTTCCAGATGGATCCGATCGGCCCAATTGATATTAACGCGGACAGCACGTTTCGTATCGCTGAAGAAGCACAGGCACGTGGGCATTCATTGTTCTACTACACACCTGACAAACTTGCGTTTGATCAAGGGCGAGTAACCGCGCGTGGCTGGCCGCTGACGGTTCAGCGGGTCAAGGGCGCTCACTTTACTTTGGGTGGGGAACAGACAGTTGATCTGGGTGAATTCGATGTGGTCTGGCTGCGTCAAGACCCGCCGTTCGATATGGGCTACATCACGACGACGCATATTTTGGATATGATCCATCCGAAAACACTGGTCGTGAATGATCCGTTTTGGGTGCGGAATTATCCCGAAAAACTGCTGGTGCTGAACTTCCCGGATTTGACGCCCCCGACAATGATCGCCCGCGATCTTGAAACGTTGCGCGGCTTTCGTGAAGAGCATGGCGATGTCATCCTCAAGCCGCTTTATGGCAACGGGGGGGCTGGGGTATTTAAGCTTGCCCATGCTGACAGCAATCTTGCCTCACTGCATGAACTGTTCAGCGGAATTAACCGTGAACCATTGATCATGCAAAAATATCTGCCGGCGGTTTCCAAGGGTGATAAACGTGTGATCCTTGTGGATGGTGAACCTGTCGGTGCAATCAACCGCGTGCCAGCAGCGGGTGAGACGCGATCAAACATGCACGTTGGTGGTCGCCCAGAGAAGGTCGCGCTGACAGATCGTGACCGCGAGATTTGCGCCAAGATTGGGCCTTTGTTGCGTGAGAAAGGTCAGGTTTTCGTTGGGATCGATGTGATTGGCGACTGGTTGACCGAAATTAACGTGACCTCACCGACTGGCATTCAAGAGCTTGAACGCTTTGACGGAACGAACGTCGCCGAAAAAATCTGGCTCGCGATTGAAGCACGTCGCGCCGGATAACATGCGATTGCGAATTCTAAATTTCTGGCTGCACTATCTGGTGCGGCCAGTACTTAGTTTCCAGAGTTCGCCGGCACGCGCTAAACGGGCGTTTGAGTTCGTCGCCCCATGGGTATTTCGTGGCCCGCCGCACATTTGTCACCTAACTGAAACCATCGACGATCTGACCCTGAACTGGGTGAGCGTTGGCAGAACTACCCCTCGGCGGGTGATCTTATATTTGCACGGTGGTGCCTATTTCGCGGGGAGCGGGGCCAGCTATCGCGGTCTCCTGGGGCGAATTTCTAAAATGACTGGCATCCGCATTTGCGCGCCTGATTATCGGCTGCTGCAAGACGCCCCATTTCCGGCCGCCTTCGATGACGCAGTTCGGGCGTGGGATTTGCTGATAGCAAAAGGTTATCGACCGCAAGACATTGTTCTAGGCGGTGATAGTGCTGGTGGTGGGCTGATGTTGGCCTTGTTAGCCAATCTGACCCAACGCGGGCAGCAGCCGCGCGCGGCATTTGCGATGTCGCCTTGGGTCGATCTGACCCTTCAAGGGCAAAGCCTAACGACGAAGCAAGAAGTTTTTCTTCCTGTTTCTCGGATGGATGAGGTCGTGGACCGTTACTTGGGCAGTGCCGCACGTAACGACCCGCGTGCATCGCCGCTATTTGCGAAATTTGATCGGCCTCCACCAGTGTTGATACAGGTCGGTAGTGGTGAAGCATTGCGTGATGATGCGGTGCGAATGGCGGACGTGTTAGGGGGGCGCAGCAGACCTGCGTGTCTGGCAGGATGTCCCACATGTTTGGCAGATGTTTGACGGTTACATCCCTGAAGCGCGCAAAGCGCTCGAGGAGATCGCAGAATTTGTTCAGACTTCTTTCGCCATCGACAACCGATAGCTGACAGCTTCGGCGACATGTGGTTTGCGCACGTCTTTGGCCCCGTCGAGATCGGCGATTGTTCGTGCGACCCGTAGTACCCGGTGATATCCGCGTGCAGACAGTCCGAAACGCTCAGCGACTTTGACCAGCAGATCACGCCCGTCTGCGTCTGGTGTTGCGATTTCTTCTAGAACTCGCCCTTCGGCGTCTGCGTTCACACGCATCCTGTCATGGTCTGCAAAGCGCGCCGTTTGCACATCGCGTGCCCGCGCAACGCGTTCAGCTACGGTGGCAGAGCTATCGCCGTCTTGGGGGAGGTCGAGATCGGTAAACGCGACGGGGGGTACTTCGATCCGCAGATCAAATCGATCCATCAGGGGGCCGGAAATGCGCCCCATGTAGTCATCGCCACATTGCGGAACGCGGGCGCAGGCGCGCGCGGGGTCAGAAAGGTAGCCGCATTTGCATGGGTTCGCTGCAGCCACCAGCATGAACCGACAGGGGTAGCGCACATGTGCGTTGGCGCGGGCGACGACGACTTCGCCAGTTTCAATGGGCTGCCTTAGGGTTTCCAGCACGGTACGCGCGAATTCTGGGAATTCATCCATGAATAGCACACCATTATGCGCAAGGCTGATTTCACCCGGTTTTGCTGTGCGCCCACCACCGACGATTGCGGGCATCGACGCGGTATGATGAGGTTCCCGGAATGGGCGTTCGCGGTTGATCCCGCCCTCATCTAGCAGACCAGATAGAGAGTGGATCATCGACGTTTCCAGTGCCTCGACCGGTGACAATGGTGGCAAGATGCCCGGGATACGCGCGGCCAGCATGGATTTCCCCGAACCGGGTGAACCGACCATGATCAGATGGTGCCGACCCGCTGCTGCGATTTCCAAAGCGCGTTTAGCGCGTTCTTGGCCTTTGACTTCGGATAGGTCGCGGCTGCTGCTGGTGCCGTGGACTTCGCCGGGCTCGGACGGGGATAGAACCGATTGACCAGTGTAGTGTCGGACAACATCGGCCAAGCTGCGCGGGGCAATGACATTTGCGGCGCCTACCCAAGCGGCCTCTGCCCCGCAGGCGTGCGGACAAAGCAATGTGCGGTCTTCGTCAGCTGCGGCCATCGCAGCGGGAAGCGCACCAACCACAGGAACCAACGTGCCATCCAGTGATAGTTCGCCCAATGCGACTGTCTGGGCAGCGTCGTCTCGCGGAATGATGTCGAGTGCCGCGAGCAACGCGAGCGCGATGGGCAAGTCGAAATGCGACCCTTCTTTGGGCAGGTCTGCGGGCGATAGGTTCACCGTGATCCGTTTGGAGGGCAGCGCAATCGCCATTGAGGTCAGCGCCGCGCGGACCCGTTCGCGGGCTTCGGACACAGCTTTGTCGGGCAGGCCAACGATCGAAAACGCGGGAATGCCCGGCGTCACGGCGCATTGCACCTCGACCAGCCGGGCCTCGATTCCTTCAAATGCTACTGTGTAGGCCAGTGCGACCATGTCCACGCTCCGCTTTTTGTTAACGGTTACGTGGTCGTGGTTTACGAATGGTTAAGATGCATCGCCAGGCCATGGTTTACGGCCAAGGTCCATTGGATAGGGCCACGGATCGTAGGTTTCTGATTTGGATGCTTCACGCCATGCCAAAAACGCGGGATCGCTTAGGTGGGCGTCGACATAGGCTTGGGCGGCATCGCTGACCGGCAGGTCATAAGCCGTGATCCGCAGGGCAACGGGCGCGTAAAAGACATCGGCCAATGTATATTCACCAAATAACCAAGGCCCGTTCTGTCCATGTCGCGAACGCGCCAACGCCCAAAGCTCCTCAACGCGGGCAATGTCTGCCAATACGGCCTCGGACGGCTGGAACCCTTCCCATACGTGGGTGATCATGTTGGGGCAGGCATCGCGTAGCGCCATAAAGCCCGAGTGCATTTCATGCGTGATTGTTCGCGCAAGGGCGCGCGCAGCTCCGTCGCGTGGGTACAGGTTCACATCTGGGTGTCGTTCGACCAGCGTTTCGCCCATCGCCAGACTGTCAGTCAGCACGTAACCTTCGGGTGTCTGCATTGCTGGGACTGTGCGGGCTGGGGCCAACTGCGCCAGTTCTTCGCGATAAGTGCCAGCGTATAGCCCTACCAAATGTGTGTTATAATCCAGCCCGAATTTTTCGAGCATAAGCCAGCCGCGCAAAGACCAACTGCTGAAGGTGCGATCACCAATGTAAAGTTCATATGTCATGGCCAAACCTTAGTGCGCGGTCAGCCACATGCATAACGACAAAATGTGACGGACCCCATCACGGAAGGTGATTAACGACGCCCAGTTTCCATCCCTGCGGTCCAACAGCCATTTGCGTGATAGAAAGGTTGTCGATCTGGTGTCCCATTGCCTGATAGGCAGTACTGCCGCTCGCGCGTTGGATTTGTGTCATGATGACACCGATGTGTGCGGTCAGGATGATATCTTTACCGTTGTGGCGTTGGCACAGATCGTCAACGACGGCATTGACTCGCTTTGCAACGGCGTTCCAGCTTTCGCCGTCTGGGGCTGTCAGGTCACCGGGTTCTTCCCAGAAACGGCGGCTTAGGTCTGGGTCGCGTTCTGCGACTTGGGTAAAGTGCAGACCGTCCCATGCGCCAAAGTCGAATTCGCGCAAGCCCGGATGATCGGGCAGGCGGGTACGGTTTCGCATGATGGCGTCCGCAGTTGCGGATGCACGGATCAGGTCTGATGAAATGACCAGCGCGGTTTCCGGTAGGTGGTCAGCGACCCGATTAATCAGCGCATGATCGGATAAGTCTGCAGGAACATCGCGCCAGCCGACAAATGCTTTTTCATGGGTTGGTCCATGCCGCACCCACCATAATCGCATCACGGCAATTGCCCTTTTAGCGTCATGGGCAGCCCGGCCATGACGGCCACAACAAGATCAGCCTTGGCGGCGATCTGCTGGTTGAGCGTGCCTTGGGCATTTCGAAACCGCCGAGCGAGCGCGTTGTCGGGAACGATCCCTTGCCCCGTTTCATTTGAAACGATGACAATGGGCCCCGCACATGTATCAAGCGCCGACAGCAACGCTGCGCTTTCCTTGGCAAGGTTGTGTTCACCAAGAATGAGGTTCGTAAGCCATAAAGTGGCGCAATCAATCAAGACTGCGTCGTCTTCGGTGACACGCTCTAAAACGGACGCGACATTGATCGGCTCTTCGATTGTATCCCAAAGGGTTCCGCGCTGGTCCCGATGGCGTGCAACCTTCTGCGCCATTTCATCGTCAAAAACCTGCGCGGTGGCGACGTAAACAGGATTAAGCTGCGTATTAAGAACAAGGTCTTCTGCTAAGGCTGACTTACCAGAGGCCGCCCCGCCTAGCACGAGAGAGAGTTTGGGCAACATTAGATTGAAACCTTTTTTGATCCGACACGTTTCTTTCTACGTAACCGAAATACACAGCAAAGTTAATGCTGCGCAGCCACCAAAGGAGCGGATTGATGAGCACCATCGGTATTACGGACCAGAATTTTTCGCGCAATGCGATGAAGGCAGAGATGTTGGACGCCGAAACGGAGTTGGCGTTGGCCTATGCATGGCGCGATAAACGCGACGAACAGGCGTTACATCGGCTGATCACTGCATACATGCGATTGGCGATTTCGATGGCTGGGAAATTCAAACGTTATGGCGCACCGATGAATGATCTCATTCAAGAAGCATCTGTAGGGTTGATGAAAGCTGCTGATAAGTTCGACCCCGACCGTGGCGTGCGGTTTTCAACATACGCAATGTGGTGGATTAAGGCATCCGTCCAAGAATACGTCATGCGGAATTGGTCGATGGTCCGTACCGGATCGACATCATCGCAAAAATCGTTGTTCTTTAACATGCGGCGCGTTCAGGCCCGGATCGAACGCGAGGCCGCCGCCGAAGGGCGCGCAATCCCGACGCATGAGCTGCATCAGCTTGTGGCGACCGAGGTTGGCGTGCCGTTACATGACGTCGAAATGATGGATGGCCGTCTTTCTGGGGCGGATTATTCGCTTAATGCGACGCAATCGGCTGAGGATGAGGGGCGCGAATGGATTGACGCCCTTGAGGACGATAGCCCCCAAGCTGCAGAAACCGTCGCGAATAATCATGACAATGACACACTAAAGCAGTGGTTATCGACTGCGCTGGGCGGATTGAACGAACGTGAGCAGTTCATTGTGCACGAACGTAAAATGCGTGAAGACCCGCGTACCTTAGAAAGCCTCGGCACAGAAATGGGCCTGTCAAAGGAACGCGTTCGTCAGCTAGAGGCCGCAGCCTTTGGTAAGATGCGTAAAAGTCTTGAGAGCCAAAGCACAGAGGTGCATGCATTTTTCGCTTAAGGCCTGTCATTGTGTTTCCGGTATGAACTGACCTAAGTTCAACCCGAGTAAATACCGGAGACAGCACATGCTGGCGGACAAGCACATATTGTTAATTGTTGGTGGCGGTGTCGCTGCCTTTAAGGCGTTGGATTTGCTGCGTCGTTTGCGTGAACAAGGCGCTAAGGTCACACCTGTTTTGACGAAGGCAGGGGCGGAGTTTGTAACCCCGCTTAGTCTTTCTGCGCTGTCTGCGAGCAAGGTTTATCAAGACCTTTTTGATCTGACAGACGAAGCCGAGATGGGGCATATTGAACTGTCACGCGCTGCGGATCTGATCGTTGTGGCCCCCGCGACAGCTGATCTGATGGCGAAGATGGCAAATGGGCTGGCGAATGATCTGGCTTCTACTTTGCTTCTTGCCACTGACAAGCGGGTGTTGGTTGCCCCGTCGATGAATGTGCGCATGTGGGAACACCCAACCACGCAGCGCAATTTGGCAACTTTGAAAGGTGATGGTGTGCTTGTCGTCGGACCAGATGAGGGCGCTATGGCTTGCGGTGAATACGGTCCCGGTCGCCTTGCCGAAACGCCTGACATTATCGCGGCGATTGATGCGGCGCTGTCAGATGGTCCTCTGAAGGGAAAGCATGTTTTGGTGACCTCTGGACCCACCCATGAGCCGATTGATCCGGTGCGTTACATCGCGAATCGATCTTCGGGCGCGCAAGGGACGGCCATTGCCAAGGCTTTGCTTGCACTGGGCGCGAAAGTGACTTTTGTTACTGGTCCTGCCGATGTGCCACCACCCGCAGGCGTGCGCGTAATTGCCGTTGAGACAGCGAATGAAATGCTCGACGCCGTAATTGGTTCTTCACCTGCTGACGCCGCTGTATTCGCTGCTGCAGTTGCTGACTGGCACGTCGCGAACGCAGGCGATAGCAAGATCAAAAAGGATAAATCGGGGCTTCCCAAGCTTGAGTTCGCAGAAAATCCGGACATCCTTGCGACGGTGTCACAAATGAAAACTGGACGCCCTGCGCTTGTCGTTGGCTTTGCCGCGGAAACGGACGATGTGATTGCCAACGCCACGGCAAAACGCCTGCGTAAAGGATGTGATTGGATTGTCGCAAATGATGTGTCGCCTTCGACCGGCATCATGGGCGGCAGCGAAAATGATGTGACCTTGATCACTGCTGACGGCGCCGAAGACTGGCCGCGTATGTCAAAGGATGCCACGGCGGCCGAGCTTGCCACCCGAATTGCAAAGGCCATCACGTGACACCAGAAATTACAATTCAATGGGATGAAGGTGCCGACGTTGGCCTTGGGCTTCCTTCTTATGAAACGCCCGGTGCGGCTGGCGCTGATCTACGTGCTAATTTACCGGACAAGCGCGCAATTGAATTACCGCCCGGTCGCCGCGTGCTGGTCCCAACAGGCCTACGCATGGCTATCCCGCAAGGCTACGAAGTCCAGATCAGGCCGCGGTCGGGGTTGGCTCTTAAGCAGGGGATTGGGTTGGTGAATAGCCCCGGTACGATTGACAGCGATTATCGCGGTCCGGTGGGGATTATCCTGATTAACTGGGGGCAGGATTATTTCACCATCGAACACGGCATGCGCATTGCACAAATGGTAATAGCGCCAGTTGTGCAGGCCCGGTTTCGTCCAGTTGCGTCCTTGGACTTGACGTCGCGCGGTTCGGGCGGATTTGGATCGACTGGCCTATGATTATGGTCGGGGCAATGGCCGCTGCCCTATGGGGTATCGGCATGTTGATGGGCGCACCAATGCGTGCTCGCTGGACGATGCTTGCCATGTTGATTGGTGCAGTGATCTTAGGGCATCTTGTGCTGCCTGACGGCCACCCATTACGCATGGCGACAGGTGGTGATGTGCGCCTATGGATCATGCTTATCGTCTTTGGCGGGATCATTGCAGGTTACCGGAACCTGTTGGGTCGCGTGCGTGCACGTGCCGTGTCAAACACGACGCCCGAACAAAGCCCCACCAGTTTTTCCGATACGGAACTGAACCGCTATGCCCGCCATATCATTCTGCGAGAGGTTGGCGGCCCCGGACAAAAAGCGCTGCGCGACGCATCGGTTTTGGTCGTTGGGGCGGGGGGATTGGGTGCACCCGCGCTCCAATATCTGGCAGCAGCTGGGGTTGGCACGATCGGGGTGATCGACGATGACTTGGTCGAAAACGCGAACCTTCAGCGGCAGGTGATCCATTTGGATCGGAGTATCGGCATGCCAAAAGTGCATTCCGCCGCCGAAGCGATGCGTGCGCAGAACCCGTTCGTGACTGTGCAACCTTATCATCGGCGCCTGACCGATGAGATCGCGAACGACTTGTTCGCTGAATATGATGTCATCTTGGACGGCACCGACAATTTCGATACGCGGTATCTGGTCAATCGCACTGCTGCTGCGTTGGAGAAACCGTTGATCGCAGCGGCACTCACCCAATGGGAAGGGCAAATTAGCGTCTATGACCCCGCCAATGGCACCCCGTGCTACGCCTGCGTGTTTCCCGTGGCACCCGATGCTGAACTTGTTCCTAGCTGCGCCGAGGCTGGTGTGATCGGGCCGCTGCCGGGTGTTATTGGTTCTATGATGGCGCTTGAGACAATTAAGCTGATTACGGGCGCTGGTGATGGTCTGCGTGGGCGGCTGCTGATTTATGATGCGCTTTATGCTCAAACACGGACAATTGCGGTTAAGCCACGTGAGGATTGCGCTGTTTGTGCGGGCAAGGGCTTGCGCGTCTCGGGCTGAGGCTCTTAGGCTGATCCACAATTTAGATCAGTGGAGATTATCATGAAAACGCTTGCGACACTTGCTTTGGCTCTTTGTGCCACCTCTGCCATCGCCGAAGGCCATTTGCCCAATTTGGAAGGCAAAGAGATCGTTGTGGTCACAGAAAACGCCTATCCGCCGCTACAGTTCATTGACGGCAACGGTGATGCCGTGGGCTGGGAATATGACGCCATGGATGAGATCGCGAAGCGTCTGAATGCCACTGTCGTGTATGAAAATATTAGCTGGGATGCGATGATCCCTGCCGTCTCCGAAGCCCAATTTGATATGGGGATGACGGGCATTACGATCCGCGAAGACCGGGCCGAAGTCGTTGATTTTTCTGATAGCTATATGACCTCTGAAATGGTGATGCTTGTTCGTGGCGATGAGGATCGGTTCGATAGCGCTGCAGGATTTGCCGCGAACGAAGATTTATTGATGGCCGCACAGCCGGGCACGACGCCCTTTTATGTCGGCGTCTATGAGGTTCTGGATGGCAATGAGGCAAACCCACGTATCCAATTGATGGAGACATTCGGGGCCACGGTGCAGGCGTTACGAGTTGGCGATGTCGATCTTGTTCTTACAGATGGGACTGCTGGCAACGGTTACGTCGCGGCCTCTGATGGTGGGCTAAAGGTTGTTGGTGAAAAACTAGGGACCGAGGATTTTGGTTTCATTTTTCCTAAAGGGTCGGATTTGGTTGCACCGATCAACGCGGCCATTGCTGATATGATGGCAGATGGCACGATAGATGCGCTGAACACGCGGTGGTTTCTTGAATACAAAATGGGTGAATAGGCGCGGGGCGAACCGGGTTGCACCCTAAGAATACCGATAAACCGGATTTCCCCTATTGGCTGGTCGCTGTTGTCGCGATCGGCCTTTACTTGTTTTGGCAGGTCATCGCGGATGAGACTTACACCAAGGTCCTGCACACCCTGAGCAAAGGCATTTGGGTGACGGTCTATGTGACTGTGATTGCCTATTCGATTGCTTGTGTTCTTGGGCTGGGTTTGGCGCTCGCGGGGATGTCGCGGTCGTTGGTGTTGCGCCAGTTTTCGCGGTTCTACATCGAAGTCGTGCGCGGCGTGCCTATTATCGTTTTGTTGCTGTATGTCGCCTTTGTTTTGGCGCCTGCGCTTGTTTCTTTGTGGAATTGGATGGCTGAACTGACTGGGTTCGATCCTATCCGCACACGCGATTTTTCGTTGCTTTGGCGCGCTATCATCGCGCTGACTTTGGCTTATGCGTCGTTCTTGGCTGAGGTGTTTCGTGCTGGCTTACAATCTGTCGACACCGGCCAAATCGAGGCGGCCGAGGCGCTTGGTCTCAGCCGGTGGCAGGTTTTTCGGCTTATCGTCTTTCCGCAAGCCTTGCGTACGATTCTGCCGCCACTTGGGAACGACTTTGTCGCGATGCTAAAGGATTCTAGTCTTGTTTCAGTGCTGGGCGTGACGGACGTCACGCAGCTGGGCAAAGTGACGGCGGCGGGCAATTTCAGATACTTTGAAACCTACAATGTCGTTGCTTTGGTATATCTGACGATGACGATCAGCCTGTCGATTGCCCTGCGCCGATTTGAGCAGCGAATGCGTAGGCGATGATCGCTGATTCTGAGTATTTTGCACAAAGCGAAGGTCTGGTTCTGGCAAATTCGATGTCAGAGGCATAGCTATAGTCCAAAGGAGATTTGCCATGACTAATCCACTGCTTGCCGATTGGGACACGCCATTTGGGCTGCCACCATTTGATCAAATTACTGACGCGGATTTTTCGCCTGCTGTGGATGCTGCATTGGCCGAGTCGCGTGAAAATATCGCCGCGATTGCAGACAATCCCGACGCGCCGACGTTTGAAAACACCATCGAGGCGCTGGAACTGGCAGATGAAACATTGGGCCGCGTGCTGGGCGCATTTTATGGTGTGGCTGGCGCAGACAGCAATCCCGCGCGCGAGGCGTTGCAACGGGAATTTGCACCCAAGCTAAGTGCTTATTTTTCTGAAGTGTCAGAGAATAAGGCGCTGTTCGCGCGCGTCGAAACGCTTTGGGCGGCGCGTGACACGCTGGATCTGACCGATGAACAGCAACGCGTTTTGATGCTGGCTCGTCGGAATTTTGTACGTTCTGGAGCATTGCTTGAAGGTGACGACGCCGTAGCACTGCGCGATGTGAAGTCGCGCCTTTCAGTTCTGGGTACTGAGTTCACTCAAAACCTGCTGGCTGATGAACGTGAATGGTTCATGCCATTGGCCGCAGGCGATATGGATGGTCTGCCTGATTTTGTGATCGCGACGGCCAAAGCTGCGGGTAAGGACAAAGGCGCCGACGGTCCGGTTGTGACGTTGTCGCGATCCTTGATTGTACCGTTCTTGCAGTTTTCTGAACGCCGCGATCTGCGCCAAAAGGCCTATGAAGCATGGGCCGCGCGGGGTGCAAATGGCGGTAAAACTGACAACCGTGCGCTTGCCGCTGAAACGCTGAAACTGCGTGAACAGCGTGCTGATTTGCTGGGCTATGAAACCTTTGCCGATTTCAAATTAGAGACTGAAATGGCCGGTACCCCCGGCGCGGTACGTGACTTGTTGATGAAGGTTTGGAAACCTGCCAAATCGGCAGCCGAGTCCGATGCTGAAGTGCTAAAACGTATGCTGCATGCCGATGGCTGGGATGGCCCGCTGGAACCTTGGGACTGGCGTTTCTATTCCGAAAAGCGCCGCAAGGAACTGCATGATTTGGACGAGGCCGAGTTGAAGCCATATCTTCAGCTTGATCGCATGATCGAGGCGTCGTTCGCTTGTGCAAATCGCCTGTTCAACCTTGAATTTGCGCCGATTGAAGGCCCAATCTATCACCCCGACGTGCGCCTATGGGAAGTCTCCCGCAACGGCGAACATGTTGCCGTGTTCATTGGTGACTATTTCGCGCGTGGCTCCAAACGTTCGGGGGCGTGGTGTTCTGCGATGCGGCCGCAACAGCGTCTAAGCGGTGACGTGCGCCCACATGTCGTCAATGTTTGTAACTTTGCAAAACCAGCGGAGGGAAAGCCCGCGCTATTGTCGTATGATGACGCCCGGACTTTGTTCCACGAATTTGGCCACGCCTTGCATCAAATGCTGTCCGATGTGACCTATGAAAGCATCAGCGGTACATCCGTTGCACGCGATTTTGTAGAACTGCCAAGCCAGCTTTATGAGCACTGGCTAGAGGTGCCAGAGGTGCTTGCTGAATTCGCGACCCATTCAGAAACAGGCGAGCCGATGCCAAAAGATCTGCTGGATCGCATGTTGGCAGCGACGACATATGACATGGGTTTCCAAACCGTCGAATATGTTGCGTCTGCTTTGGTCGATCTGGAGTTCCACAATGGTCCGGCCCCTGCCGACCCTATGCAAAAGCAGGCGGAGATTTTGGAAGACATCGGTATGCCGCATGCGATCCGGATGCGGCACGCAACCCCGCATTTCGCGCATGTCTTTGCTGGCGACGGGTATTCGAGCGGGTATTACAGCTACATGTGGTCAGAGGTCATGGACGCAGATGCATTCGCCGCCTTTGAAGAGGCTGGTGGGCCGTTCGATCCAGAAACAGCGAAACGTTTGGAAGAAACGGTGCTTTCATCTGGCGGTTCTGTTGATGCAGCAGATTTGTATACCGCGTTTCGTGGTCGTTTACCGGGCGTCGAAGCGCTTCTTAAGGGGCGGGGCCTAGATCATTCTGCGTAGGGTGGATTTCAATCCACCTTCGACGGGCGCGGGTCGTCGGGATGTTTCTCAACGCCAACCGGGTCTTTGTGGATCAGCACATCTGCTTGCGGATAGGCGTCTACGATGGCCCGGCGAAGTGCTGCCCCTGTGGCGTGGGCATCATTGAGAGTTTGACTACCATCTAGTTCGATATGCATGTTCACAAAAACACGGCTTCCAGCGACGCGTGTTTTTAGGTCGTGGTAGCCGTGTACGCCTTTGAACCCATCGGTAATTTCACAGATGCCCTTAATCATGGCGGGCTCTGCCTGGCGATCCATTAACGCATCCCATGCGCCTTTACCGATACGCAGCGCGCCGACCGCTAATAGCGCCGCGGCACCCAGTGCGACCACGCTGTCGATCTGCCCAAGACCAAGAGTGGCAGACGCCCACAATGCGATGATCGCGCCGATGTTTGGGATCAGATCACCAAGGTAGTGAAGGCTATCAGCTTGCACGACCTTGTTTCCGGTTTTTGCCGCGACGTGGCGTTGCCACAATACCAACCCAAGCGTGACCACGATGGAGAATACCATCACAGAAATCCCCTGCGTTTCGTGTTCTGGCAACGTTACAGTATCGTCAAGAAGCCGAAAAACTGCGGCTGTTCCAATGACGCAGGCGGAAATGAGTATGAATAAAGATTGGCCAAGCGCAGCTAAGTCTTCAGCTGATGTGTGACCAAAGTTGTGATCATCATCTGCGGGTTTTGCAGCATATGCGATTGCCGCTAAGCCACCAAGCGACATCATCAAATCCATCGCACTATCAGCGAGCGTTGCCGCAATCGCGAGTGATCCAGTTTGCCCCAATGCCCATAGTTTGGCCAGCACTAGAATAAGCGCAACAGCGACGGATAAAAATCCTGCAGAGACGTTAAGGCGGGTGGAATCTGTGTCGGACATGAGTTTTTGCTAGGCTGTTTTTGTCGTTATCACAAGCGCTAGTCTATTCTCTGATCTCGGCCTCGGCGACCCCCCAAAGCACAGATTTTGGCGTCCACCCACGGTAGCCACCTGCGCTCAGCTCACACCATGAAGGCGTGCAATCGCCCAGACGGGCAATGACCCCGTGTTCAAGGACTGCATTTTCGGTGGCGTCTTCTGACGGCCTTGAACGAAGAGGCGTATTATCTCCGTCGATCAACACCGTCCGTACGCCTGACAACATTGTGTAATGGACCCACCCGCCTTGCCCGTCACGGTCGATGACCCGGCGCCAATGCCCATATTCGGCGATGACCTGTAGCGGCATGTTGCGCCGCTGGAATACCCAATCAATGCGGTGTGAAAGGGATGGTCCGCGTCTGACATTCGCTTCGGATGCCTTTAGCGAAACAAAACGCGGCATTGGAAGGTTCGTTTCAGGCCCAAGCGCAGGCGCATCATTGATATCTTGCGCGAACGCCGTACCCGCAATGACAACGCTTGCGGCCAAAGCAAGTCGAACGATGCGAAACCAGTGCACCAAAGTACCCATTGTTTGTCCTTAACTGCTCAAAATTGGCGCGCGGTTCTTGTGCTGCGCGTCCCTTTGGCGCAACCTGACACGGAATAGATAATTTGGAAAGCCACGGGAGGGCTCACCATGTCAGGCAAGCGGTTAAGTGTTGTTGTGACGCGACGGTTACCTGATGTCGTCGAAACCCGCATGAAAGAGCTGTTTGACGTAACACTGCGCGCCGACGACACACCAATGACCACTGATGAATTGGCCGACGCCATGGCAAACGCTGATGTTCTGGTGCCGGCGATCACCGATCATATTGATTCAAAGCTGCTTGCTCGTGCGGGTGACCGTTTGAAACTGATCGCGAACTATGGTGCAGGTGTTGACAATATTGATGTCGCCACTGCCCGCGAGCGCGGCATTCACGTGTCAAATACACCCGGCGTTGTGACCGAGGATACCGCTGATATGGTCATGGCGTTGATTTTAGGTGTGAGCCGCCGCTTGGCCGAAGGCCTGCGTATTGCGCAATCAAATGATTGGCAAGGATGGTCTCCGACTGCGATGATGGGGGGGCGCATTCGCGGCCGCAGATTGGGCATTCTCGGAATGGGGCGGATCGGTCAGGCTGTCGCACGTCGGGCGACCGCATTTGGAATGGAAGTCAATTATCATAATCGGAAACGGCTTCGCCCCGAGATCGAAACCGATTTACAGGCGACCTATTGGGAAAGCCTTGATCAAATGGTGGCACATATGGATGTCATCTCGATCAATTGCCCGCATACACCTTCGACGTTCCACCTGATGAATACCCGTCGTCTTAAGCTAATGAAATCGGACGCTGTGGTTGTGAATACTTCGCGGGGTGAAGTGATCGACGAAAACGCATTGACACGGATGTTGCGCGCTGGGGAAATAGCGGGTGCTGGGTTGGATGTTTTTGAACGTGGGCATGAAATTAATCCACGGTTAAAGCAGCTTCCGAACGTTATTTTGCTACCTCATATGGGGTCTGCGACTGTGGAAGGCCGTATTGAGATGGGTGAAAAAGTTATTGTTAATATTCAGACTTTTGCGGATGGGCATCGCCCCCCGGATCTGGTTGTACCTGCGATGCTATGACGTTAGCATGATTACGAAAATTGGCATTTTTTTTGATGTGCCTTTTGTTTTCGCTACGTGTTTTATTATACTTTTGACAAACTCTAGGAATGGCGCGCTATGCGATTTTCGTTGGCTCTTATTGGTGTTGCAATGGTTGTGGTTGCCGCTGCAATCGTCTTCACTTTCAAAATCGTTTGGGACGATTATGTCTATAATCAACGTTTGATCAGCGTAGAGGTGACAGCGCCAGATGGCTGGAATGTCGTTCCTTACCTGTCCGAACACGGCGAGACGGTCGTCGCCGAAGCGTTTGCACCACGTGATGCACCTGCGACTACGACACAACGGCTTCTTCGTCATTACGCTGATATCAGTGAGGATGTAACTGCGGGTGCGGTTTGGACGTTTATGCGCGAAGACGAACGTATCGTGCTAAGTTTGGTTTTTGGCCCGCATCAACCGCCTAAGCGAGACAATATATTTTCGCAAATGAAACTCGCAACCGCTGCTCCGCCAAAGCCCAACCTTGACGTTGAGGTCGCAACGGTTGCAGGAGCGCCGCTAATTTTAAAACCTCGGACCTCTTCGGTTCCCGGTAACCCATTTCCTGAGCCTGTTAGTTATCGGCGGTTTACGATGCGTTTAGGTGATGAGGAGGTCGACGAAGTTCTTGATATTAAAGTGCTGACCAATAGCACGGATGCTGCAGTCGCTGCGGCCATTATAGGGGTCGATCTTGAGCGCGCAAATCAACTTTTGCCGGCGCCTGACCCAAATGTTTCAGTCTCATTGGGTATTGTGTCAGATGCGCCGCTCGCGACATCTGTGCCGGAACCTACGATTGCGTATCGCGCTGCAGAGATGCTTGAGAATGGTCATGATTATGGAGCACCTTGGACAGAAGCCCTACAGCGTGTGAAGTCGGGCGAAATTATGGATTGGACGACGTTGAATGCCGAATATCCAGATCAAATTCATGATGCCCCTTTTGAGCTGTTGACGGTCTTGGACAACGGTACGGAAGAAAACACCGCACGCTACTTTGCTTCTGCGATGATCGACAGCGGTCGCGATTGGAACGATCATGAGTATTATATTTTGACAAAGGTTGCTGATATCGCAACCGCGCAAAGTGACCTAGCACAGTATTTGTCGGGTGATTATGAGGTTGCCCCAGAGGTGTTAGCGCTGATCGCCGGTTTGCCCGAAACACGCGCGATTGAGCCTACCTCAACAGCTGATGTTAATGCGCGCCCGTCAGTATCTAGCGGATTTGGGCAATCGTCCCGTTGTCGTATCGAAAATGGTGTGCGTCGCTGTTCCGTAGGGGGCAACTAGGCGCGGCCAGATTATTTATGAGCCTGCCCAATGCGTGGGTAGTCTTCCTGTGATTTGCCCGACTTCCACTATGTCGCGATAGTGACTCATCTTATGTGCAAGAAATCGATGTTTAGGATTAGGCAGTAGCGCGGTGACTTGGCCCACATGGTGAAACGCGCCGGGCAGGTTTGGTACAACGTCGTCTTGGCGATTTATTATCAAACACATCTTGCCGTTTTTGATCGGGCCACGTGTATGGCGGGGACGAGGTGCAGCAAAGCCAATTCCGGGCACCCCATAGCTTTTGGTCAGAACTTGTGCGGCTGCCGCCCCCAATGAATGCCCTATAATGAATGTCGGCGTTACCCGTTCTTTGATCAACCAATCTGCGACCACGGCGGCGTATGCCAGAAAACCTTGATGCCAGATTGTCCCTGATGACCCTTTGGCGAGGCTATCATCGCTGAGCTTTAGTCGTTTGTGTCCCAAAAGCAGGGGCCGTAAATTATATCTCAGATAGTCACGGACAGAGTTAGACCCCGGCAACAGCAGTATATTGCCTTCTAGAAGGTGTGCTTGCACGTCATGATGAGGGCAAGATCGCATCACGCGTGGGCTCACAATGTTGATGCTGTTATAACTTGCTTCTGCCAGTTTTCCGGCATCTTCGAGAGAAAATTGAACCATTTGTTTTATCCATTTTTGACGTAATAATGTTATCGTCTGGTTCGCAGTGTAGCATAAAACCGGAACCTTTACGTCTTGCTGTCGCAATTGCACGATGAGGCGTCGGCTAGTTCTGTCGTTAATGTTTAGTTTCGCGCAAATTGAACGCAAGAATAGTAAAGGGAGTCGCGCTTATGAAAACGCATGTCAAAGCATTGGTCGTGGGCGGTGGTGCCGTCGGGACATCCATCGCATATCACTTGGCTAAGGCTGGTTGGGATGATGTGATGTTGTTGGAGCGTGATGAACTTACATCTGGTTCGACTTGGCATGCGGCGGGCTTGCTGCCCTATTTCAACATGTCTTACGCGTCTAGCCACATCCACGACTATTCGATCAAGTTCTATAAAACGCTTGAAGAAGAAACCGGACTAAACCCCGGTTTTTCGGTCGTTGGTAACCTGCGCATGGCACAGTCACAGGCGCGTATGGACGAATATATGCTGTATGCGACGACTGCAGAAACCGTCGATATTCCCTATGAGTGGATGACACCTGATCAAATCCGCGAACGCTGGCCATTGGTTCGGACCGAAGACTTGGTTGGCGCGATCTTCCATCCGACCGATGGTTACATCAACCCAGCCGACGTCACGATGGCCATGGCCAAAGGTGCACGTCAGCGCGGTGTCACGATTGAACGCCGCTGGCAGGTTGATGGCTATCATTGGACCGGGGACCATTGGGATGTCACCTGCACAAAGATGGTCGAAAAAGGCGGAAACTTGATCCCATCCGACGAACAGATTGTGATCCACGCAGAACACGTTGTAACCGCAACAGGTAACCACGCACAGCGCACAGCAAAGCTACTGGGTATCAAGACACCCGCGATTCCCGTCGAACACCAGTTCATCGTGACAGAACCTGATCCGGCGTTGGTCGAGTGGCGCAAACAGAATGGCGAACACCCGGTTCTGCGCGACGTTGATGCCCGTTGGTATGTGCGCGAAGAACGCGGCGGCTGGATTTTGGGACCATATGAGGACGGTGCGCCATCACGGTTCCGGTACGGTGTGCCTGATAGTTTCCGTGCCGATCTGTTCCCGCTGAACCTTGAACGGATTGAACAAGAATACATGGACTTTATTCATCGTATTCCATCGACCGAAGAGGTAGGCCTTAAGGATGATTTCAACGGTCCAATTTGTTACACGCCAGACGGTAACCCGCTGATCGGCCCTGCGCCGGGTCTGCGGAATATGTGGCTAGCTGAAGGGTTCTCATTCGGGATTACGGCTGGCGGTGGTGCTGGTTACTACCTTGCGCAAATGATGGTCGAAGGCGAAGCCGAGATCGACATGGCGAGCCTTGATCCTAAGCGTTACGGCGATTGGATGACGTCCGAATATGCGACCGTCAAAAACGAAGAAACCTATCCGTTCTTGCTGAAACTGCACTGGCCAGACGAAGAACGCCCAGCAGCACGTCCGTTGCGGACATCGCCCGCCTATGATCGCCAAGCCAAACGCGGCGCGCAATTTGGTCAGGTCAATGGTTGGGAACGGCCTAACTATTTCGGACCCGTGGATGCGCCTACGAACTTTGACGAAGAAACCAATTCGTTCCGCCGTGGCGGCTGGTGGCAATATGCCGTCGAAGAAGCAAAAGCGATCCGCGAGGGTGTTGGTCTGATCGACGCGACAGCATTCACCAAGCACATCGTTAAAGGCCCCGGCGCGGAAGCGTTCCTCGATTGGTTTACCACAAACAAACTGCCAAAAGTCGGTCGGATTAACCTGACCTATGCACTGACTACTGCTGGGACGACACGCACGGAATATACGATCGTGCGGTTGAAGGATGATGAATTCTATCTGGTCTCTGCCGGGGCGTGGACTGAATACGATAGTGATTTCTTGCGCAAAGCGATTGAAGACAAAGAACCTGAGTTTGGTCGTATCGAAGTGCAAAACGTTACAACGCAATGGGGCGTGTTCGCCATTGCTGGCCCCAAAGCACGTGATGTGCTGAAGGATGTGATTTGCGACGCTGATCCTGAAACGGCACTGTCGAACAAACGGTTCCCTTGGCTGTCGGCCCGTCAGATCGAGTTGGGCATGTGCCCGGTGAACGCGATCCGCGTGGCCTATACGGGTGAGCTGGGCTGGGAATTGCACCACCCGATTGAAATGCAGAACTACCTGTTTGATCTGCTCGAAAGAGCTGGTGAAAAACACGGGATGAAGCTGGTCGGCGCACGTGCGCAAAACTGGCTGCGTCAGGAAAAATCTTACCGTGCGTTTGGCACCGAACTGGGCCGTGATGCGACCCCGCTTGAGGCTGATCTGCCGCGGTTTGTTGATCTGTCCAAAGAGTTCCATGGCAAGGCAGAGATGGAGAAGATCGGTATCCGGTCTACATGCGTGACGCTTTTGATCGACGGTCCAGACGATGCTGACCCGTGGGGCCGCGAGGCATTGTATGATATGGATGGCAACCGTGTGGGGCGTCTGACCTCAGGCGGCTATTCAGTGGCGTTCGAGAAATCCATCGGCATGGGCTATGTCAAACCCGGAATGGATGTCGTTGGTACCAAGCTTCAGGTCAAAATGTTCGATAAATTATGGCCCGCCGAAATTGTCGAAGACAGCCCTTACGATCCGAAAAACGCCACGATCCGTATCGACGGCTAACATTTACGCAAGCGCTGTCTAACCACGCCAGCGCTTGCGTAACCGGTGCCATGTCCAGCGACCACGCACGATGAGGGTTGCTAGTGGCCCTTGTAGTGCCGGGATATCAATCGCAAGCAAGAGCATCCCAACCGGGATCATCCAAAGCCCAAGTACGGGCAGGATCGCAAGGCAGCCGCCCACAATCAGAACAAGCGCTAAAAATAGACGCACAACGAACCAGCCGGGCTGGCGCAATCGTTCTATCCAAGGGGCCAGCTCAGCCACGCGATGAAATTCGCGTTCGAACCGCTTGCGGCGTGTGACGGTTTTGTCTTTTTCCATGCTGCTCTAATTGGCGATCCCGTGGGGATATTCAATCGGGGGGATTGATTTTTGACGATGGCATTAAGTCTGACAAGCGTTGGCGCTGTTGTCCATTCGCGTCAAAATTGTCAGGTGCCAGCCAAGTTTGAAAGGCGTGTTCAACGTTCGGCCAGTCTTGGTCGAGTATCGAAAACCATGCGGTATCGCGGTTGCGTCCCTTATAGATGGTCGCCTGTCGAAACAGCCCGTCATAGCTAAAGCCAAGTCGCTGTGCCGCGCTGCGGGAGGGTGCGTTTAACGCGTCACATTTCCATTCGTACCGCCGGTAACCCAGTTCGCCCATGGCACGTTTCATCATCAAATACATGGCTTCGGTTGCGGCAGGGGTTCGTTGAAGCGCTGGCGCAAAAGTAATAAACCCGACCTCAACCACACCATTAGCTGGATCAATTCGAAGGAAGCTCGCGACTCCAACTGGGCGACCGGTATCTTTGGCGATGATTGTGAAATACAGCGGGTCTTGGCTAAGATGCGCGGTTTCGACCCATGCTGCATAGTCCTGGGCCGATGCAAATGGTCCCACAGGCATATATGTCCACAGCGTACCAGTTTTATCAGCATCAAAGGCCGCGAAGAGCGCGTCGCTATGCGCTAAATCAAGCGCGATAAGGTCGCAGTACTGTCCGCACATTGGTGTTTTGGGAATAGGTGCACAGCCGGTCCATTCGGGAACTGGTTTACCGATAGGCTGCCCCTGCGGGTTTGTGGTATGTGTCATTGTGATCTTTCAGGAAAAACGTGCGGGTGATAGCGCGGCAACGGCGTCTGCTGAAATGGCAGGGGTGCGGTTGGCAACTAAATCAGCAAGTAGCTGGCTCGCGGCGGGGGCTGATTGCATCCCATATCCGCCTTGTCCTGCACACCAGATAAAACTGGTGTCGTTGCTGTCTGGCCCGAGAACGAGCGTCCGGTCTGGTGAAAATGTGCGCATTCCGGCCCACGATGACAAGAGACGGGTCACGGACATGGTTACGTTTTCTTCGAACCGCGCGATACCTACGGCCAGCACCATATCATCGGCATATGTATCGTGCGGCGTCACAAGGTCTTCGTCTGCGGGTGAAACGATTAATGCGCCTGCATCAGGTTTAGAATACCATGTTTCACCTGCGGCAAATACCATGGGCCAAGTGCTGACGTTCATGCCTTCGGGGGCGGGAATACGGGCCATTGAACGACGAAGCGGAGTAAAACCAAGTGGCATAATGCCTGCCATTTTCGCGATAACATCGACCCACCCGCCTGTGGCATTCACTATGTTTTTCGCCTCATAGGTGTTTGATACGGTTGTCACCGCCCAACCAAAATCGGTACGTTTTATGTTAGTAACGGCGGATTTCGTTTGAATGATTGCCCCATTTTTACGGGCCAATTTGGCGAATGTCTGATTCAGTCTATCCGTGTCGATGTCTTGGGCGCGGTCATCATAGCCGACTTGCGTAACCACATCGGGATCAAGAATGGGAAGACGTTCTTGGGCCTCTGATATGGTTAGCCGGTTAAGCTTCATTTGGACAAAGTCGGTGTTGAATTCTGCCGTATTCCTATCATTTCCGACCAGCATAATCCCGCGAGGGCTCAGCACTTCAGCGTCTTTGTGAAAACCATAAGACGCTTCATTCAAAGCGATGGTTGATGGCTTTCCATAGTTGCGTTCAAACAGGGCAGCAGATCGTCCCGACGCGTGATAGGCAAGGGCGCTTTCGCTTTCCAGTACTGTGACGCTGCCAAGCTCTGACAGACGTGCAGCAGCTGATAACCCAGCGATGCCACCTCCTATAACTAGAAAGTCGATCATGCTTCTTCCAATCTATCGGTTGCAGGTGCAGGGGTTACACTGAGCGCCGTGATCCGCGCGTAAAGTTCGGGCGACATTTCAAATTCATTTGCTGCCAGTGACGGTTCTAACTGTCTGGCCGATCTGGCTGATATGATAGGGCTGGGTCGCGTAGGGTGGGTCTTGACCCACGCAACTGCAAGTGTCGCGGGATCAGTGCCTAATTCGGATGCAAGCCCTGACAATGCCTTTGCTGTGTCATGCATCCATGCTTGGTCATAGCGCGCTTGGTATCGTTCATCTTCAGTCAGTCGACCCGTGCCGCCATTTGCGTATTTGCCCGTCAGCAACCCGCCCCCAAGCGGGGAATACGGAATAACTGCAATGTCTTGGTCCTGCGCCATCGGGAAAATTTCGACCTCGGATTGACGTTTGACGAGGCTGTACATGGGTTGGATCGCGTCGATTGTTGTACCCAGTGAATTCGCAACGGTTTGGGCTTTCATCACCTGCCATGCAGCATAGTTCGACACGCCGATGTAGCGGATAACGCCTGCGCTTTGAAATTCGGCCAAGGTGCTAAAGGTTTCTTCAAGCGGTGTCTCTGGATCAAATCTGTGTAGGTATAGCAGGTCGACCGCGTCTTGGTTTAGCTGCTTGCGGCTGCGGTCAAACTGTTCTGTGATGTTTCTATGCCCCCCGCCGCCAGTATATCCGACTTTTGTGGCAAGAAATATTTCGTCTCGTTGTTGTTTGATCATGCCGCCTAGGATGGATTCAGAGTGACCAGCCGTATATCCTACAGCGGTGTCGAAGTGGTTTATCCCGATGGTGCGTGCCGCATCGAACATGGCACGGCTTTCGTGGGCGTCGGCTGTGCCGCCGAATTGCATGGTTCCAAACGTGAGGGGCGATACGGGCGCGCCATTGTGGGTGCAAAGTTGTGTCATAAAAATACTGTTGCATGGCTTTTCATTCATGAAAAGCACGGGATTGTACCCGTAACAATCAGTGCTGCTGTCCTGCCAATGCGTGGCAGGACAGGGGGATTATTCTGCCATCGCAGATGCGTTATCGGTGATCACGTATGAACAGGCATGGCATGCCTTTGCTCCAGTTTGATCGAACCACCGACAGGTGGCGCGAATGGGGCAGGCGGGCAGCCCATCTGATTTAGATAAATTGAAACCCTCGATATGTGTAAGCACGCGATCAATGACTCCGCATCGATTGCCTGTCCACTGGCTGCACCCGTTGGTTGCGCAATGGCTTGAGAAACGCATTCGTTGTTCTGGCGGGCCTACTTGGCTTGCAGTTGTGATAAATTCATCATCGACCGCCATTGCAGTGCGTAGGTTGTGAATGCGTCCATCGGCACCTTTGACCCCCAGTAATTTGGCACCTGGTTCGCACCGTGCGCTGGGGCAGCTACGATCTACCCCAGCGTTTATGGAATCCAAAGTGCCCCTTTCAGGGCGGCCCATCACAAGCCTCCAAGCCGTTTTCCAAGGTCTGCTTCGATTTGAGAAATACGATCAAGGTCAGGGTGTAGAATAATGCCCCACCATTCGCGTGGAAATTTGACGGCAAAGGGTTTGTCAAACCCCAGCCGCGCAACATGTTTAAGGGCTACGGACTGCAGTTCATTTTGAAGTTGCAGTTGATCTTCTTTGGACATCGGCATTTCGCCAAGGTCGATCGCAAAACGTGCCATGAGGACACTCCTTTGTTGCTAAAGTTTATGCCGCTAAAAATAAGATGCAGCAAAAGCAGTGTAGCACACGGCAGGGTTGATATCGGGTCAGGTTTTCCTGACTGCCCCGTTGACATCCCACCAGAGGCGTGTTCGCTTGCCACGTAAACGTTATAGGGGAGGATAACACATGACATATGTTCCAGCAGAAAACCGTTACGAAAAGATGGTGTACCGCCGTTGTGGGGCGTCTGGTGTCAAGCTTCCAGCGATCTCGCTTGGACTTTGGCATAACTTTGGGCACGACACACCGCATGATACAAAACGTGCGATTTGTCGGACGGCATTTGACAATGGCATTACGCATTTTGACTTAGCGAATAACTATGGTCCGCCGCCGGGTTCTGCCGAGCACGCGTTTGGGTCGATCTTGTCAGAGGATTTCAAAGGTTACCGCGATGAGCTGATTATCAGTTCCAAAGCAGGCTACGACATGTGGCCCGGCCCATATGGTGAATGGGGCAGCCGCAAGTATTTGATTGCCTCATGTGATCAGTCGCTCAAGCGGATGGGTTTGGATTACGTCGATATCTTTTATTCGCACCGTTTTGATCCAGATACACCGCTTGAGGAAACGATGGGTGCATTGGATTACATCGTGCGGTCGGGTCGTGCGCTTTATGCGGGGATTTCTTCGTACAACACAGAACGCACCCGCGAAGCCGTCGCGATTTTGGAAGATCTGGGTACGCCCTGTCTGATCCATCAGCCGTCTTACAACATGCTAAATCGTTGGGTCGAACGTGATGGGTTGAAAGATACGCTAAAGGACTTGGGCGTTGGATCGATTGCGTTCACACCGCTTGCCCAAGGCATGCTGACCAAGAAATACTTGGGTGGCATTCCCGAAGACAGTCGCGCAAGCCAAGGCAAATCGCTTGCGCCAACCATGCTGACCGAGCGTGCGATAGAGAACATTCGCAAGCTGAACGAAATTGCCGAAGGCCGCGGTCAGACATTGGCGCAGATGGCAATTGCTTGGGTCTTGCGCGGTGGTGGTATCACGACGGCGCTAATTGGTGCATCGAAGCCGAGCCAGGTTGAAGACTGCGTCGGTGCAATTAACAATCTGGACTTCACTGCTGATGAACTATCGCTGATCGACAAATATGCTGACGAAGAGCAGATCAATCTTTGGGCCAAATCAGCCGAGCAAACGCAGGGTGCTGCGGAGCGCAAGAAATGATCCAGAACCCGATCTTGCCCGGTTTTAATGCTGACCCTTCGTTTTGTCGGGTTGGCGAGGACTACTATATCGCTGTTTCCACGTTTGAGTGGTACCCCGGCGTGCAAATCTATCATTCGCGCGATTTGGTGAATTGGGATCTGGTTGCGCGTCCGCTCAACCGTGCCGCGCTTTTGGATATGCGCGGCAATGGCGATAGCTGCGGGATATGGGCACCTTGCCTTTCGCACGCAGATGGCAAGTTTTGGTTGGTTTATACTGACGTCAAGCGGCTGGATGGTGGGTTCAAAGATGCGCCGAATTATATCACCACATGTGAGACGATTGATGGTGAGTGGACCGATCCTTGGTATGTGAATTCGAGCGGATTTGATCCGTCACTGTTTCATGATGACGACGGCCGCAAGTATTTCATGAATATGCAATGGAACCATCGCGGTCCCGGCACGGGCGGAAACCCTGCGCACGCGTCGTTTGACGGAATCTTGTTGCAGGAATGGACACCTGAAAAGGGGCTGTTTGGTCCGGTTAAGAATGTATACGCAGGCACGCCACGTGGCCTTACCGAAGCGCCGCATATCTTTAAACGGAATGGTTACTATTACATGACAACGGCTGAGGGTGGCACTGGCTACAACCACGCTGTGACCTTGGCACGTTCACGCGATATTTGGGGGCCGTATGAAAACCACCCAGATTTACATGTGATCTGCGCGGAAGGGTCGGATGGACCAATTCAGCGTACCGGCCATGGTCAATATGTCGAAACCCATTGGGGTGGTCTTTACCATACGTTTCTGATGGGGCGTCCATTGGAGGGGCCGCATGGTCCATTTTGCGCCCTTGGCCGAGAGACAGGTATCGAAGAAGTCGAGTGGCGCGACGACTGGATGTATCTCAAGGCAGGGGGCATGGTCGCCCGCGTTGAGGTCGAAGCACCGGTTGATGCCAAACAACATGCGCCTGTGCCAGTGTTGCGCCAGCTTGGTGGAAAGCTACCGCCAGAGTTTCAATGGCTTCGGACACCGGAAACCGGTCGTATTTTCCGCGAAGATGATGATGCGCTGGTTTTGATTGGGCGTGAAAGCATCGGAAGTTGGTTCGAGCAGTCACTGGTTGCTCGTAGGCAAGAACACCACGCGTATCGCGCCGAAACGACGGCCGAAATTGTCGCCGATACCTATCAGCAGGCTGCGGGTTTGACGACTTATTACAACCGTCACAAGTTTCACGCGGCGTTGGTAACATATGCGGAAGGTGTTGGGCCGGTTCTGACAATAATGTCATGTGCTGGAGACTGGCCTGAATGTGCGCTGACATTTCCAACAGAAGACGTGCCGTTAAAGCGTGGTCCAGTTGATCTGCGCGTTGATGTGAACGGAGCAACGCAGCAGTTCTATTATCGCCAAGGGGGCGATTGGGTTGCCTTTGGTCCTGCGCTTGATGCGTCGGTGATATCGGACGAAGGCGGGCGCGGTGAACACGGATCGTTCACGGGCGCGTTCGTTGGGATGGTTGCATTTGATACATCAGGTCAGGGCAAAGAAGCCCGGTTCACCCAGTTCGATTATCTTCCGGGAGAGGTGGGTTGAAACCCACCCTACGGAGCCAGCTTTGTGTTTACACATTGCACAGCGGGGCGGTAGAGGTCCTGCTGGACCATCCGGGGCATATTGAAGCGCCCAATTGGCATCCAGATGGCTATCTGATTGTGAACGGCGGTGGGCAGATTTTTCGCGTGCCGTTGGAGGCGCCAACCTTGCATTCCATCGATACGGGATTTGCAACTGCCTGCAACAATGATCACGGCGTTTCGCCTGATGGAAAGACACTGGTCATAAGTGACAGTCGTCGCACGGATGAAAGTTGTATTTATACCGTGCCGATTGGTGGCGGGGTGCCCGCATGCGTGACCAAGGAGACGCCGTCCTATTGGCATGGATGGTCGCCTGACGGTGCGACATTAGCGTATGTCGCGAAACGTGGTGGGCCTTTTGCGCTTTATACTTGCCCGGTCGCCGGTGGGGTTGAACGTTGCATCACGGATGCCTTCGATCATGTTGACGGGCCCGACTATACGCCTGATGGCCAATGGATTTGGTTTAACGGTGAACGTAACGGTCAGGTTGACCTATGGCGGATCAGGCCAGATGGAACAGATCTCGAGCAGATGACCGATGATGAAGCGGTGAATTGGTTTCCGCATCCATCGCCCGGCGGTGCCCATGTGCTTTACTTGGCATATCCAAAGGATACCCAAGGGCACCCCGGAGAATTGGACGTCGAGTTGTGTTTGATGCCAGCATCCGGCGGTTCAGCTAAATGCATTGTTCGTCTGTACGGAGGACAAGGTACAATCAACGTTCCGTGTTGGGCCCCCAATAGTGAACAATTTGCGTTCATGCGTTTTGTGCCCTGACGGGGCTTTACTTTTACAGCGGACCTCGGCTTTTTGCCTTTGGGTAATAAAGGAAGTGGTGTGTACGGATTTCCAGTCGCAAAATCTGGTCAGGTGATTGGCCTGCTTGGTGGATCGTTTGATCCACCGCACGAAGGCCATGTGCATATTACCAAGGCGGCGCTGAAACGCTTTGGGCTGGATCATGTCTGGTGGCTTGTCAGCCCGGGAAATCCGCTTAAGAAAAATGGGCCTGCGCCGTTAAATGAACGAATTCAGGCCGCGTCAGCCATGATGCAGCACCCGCGTGTTCGCGTGACCGGTATCGAAGCGCAGCTGGGCACGCGGTACACAGCGCAAACCTTGCAGGCATTGCAGCGGCGGTATCCGGGGGTGCGTTTTGTATGGCTGATGGGGGCTGATAACTTGGCGCAGTTCCATCACTGGCAGGATTGGCGGTGGATTATCGATAACGTGCCAATCGGCGTGATCGCGCGCCCCGGTGATCGCATCGCCGCACGGCTGTCTAAAGCCGCGCGTATGTATGCCCAATCAAAGGTTCCGAGCACAGCAAGCCACATGATTGGACGTTTGCCAACGCCCGCGTGGTCGTTTGTGAATCTGCCAATGTCTAATCAGTCCTCGACGGCTATTCGTGCGCGGGGTGAGTGGAAATGAAACTGACCAGACGCACGATGCTCTCCGGGTTGGCTTCGAGCTATGCAACTGGCGTCAGCGCCGAAGCGCCGATGTCATCGCTGCGGCCCGTCGCCCGCCCAAGCTATCAGACAATTACGGAACGAGCGATTGCGCAGTCAGGTCTAAGCGGTGAAATTGCCATAGTCCTATCCAACGCAGATACGGGAGAACTGATCGAAGCGCATAGTCCAGATGTACCGCAGCCGCCTGCCAGCGTAACCAAAGCCGTCACCGCGCTTTATGCACTGGAACATTTAGGCCCGATGCATCAGTTCGAGACGACGATATACGCTGATGGTACTGTGACGGATGGGGTATTGGACGGGAACCTGATCTTGGCAGGTGGTGGTGATCCGAATCTGGTGACCGATGATCTTGCGCAGCTGGCGCAGCGCCTAAAAGACACAGGTCTTACCGAGGTAAAAGGCGACTTTTTCGTCTGGGATGATGCGCTGGTGAATTTAGATGAAATCGATAGGACGCAGTTAGATCACCTTGGATATAACCCGACCGTAACCGGATTAAACTTGAACTTTAATCGCGTGCATTTTGAATGGAAGCGAGACGGGGCAAATTACACCACCGCGATGGATGCCCGCAGTGCAAATTACCGCCCAGTGGTGACGACGTCGCGGATACGAATAGCCGATCGCGCCACGCCTGTTTTTACCTATCGTGATCTTGGTGATGTGGATCAGTGGAGCGTCGCAAGGTCTGCACTGAATAACGGTGGGTCACGCTGGCTGCCTGTGCGCCACCCAGCGCTTTACGCCGGAGAAGTGTTTGCCACATTTGCGCGCAGTCAGGGTATCGTGCTGAAGGCACCCGCAGAAATTGCTGTTTTGCCATCGGGTGTCGCCACAATGGTGTCGTTCCAAGGTGCGCCTTTGACCGACCTCATGCGGGCTATGATGCGTTATTCGACCAATATTACAGCCGAGGTTGCCGGGCTTGCGACCACGACCAAAGACACTGGTCAAAAATGGGGGCTACAAGCGTCTGCCGCACGCATGTCGCGCTGGGCGCGGCGGCGCGTTGTCGGTATTAGCCCCTATTTCGCGGATCATTCCGGGTTAGGTGATGCATCGCGTCTTAAGGCTTCTGATATGGTTCGCTTTTTGACCGCGCCTGACGTCGCTCGGACACTTCGGCCGATAATGAAAGACATTCCTGTGGTAAACACAGGGGGCGATGTTATCCCAACAGCCCAAGGTGCGGTTCAGGCCAAAACCGGGACTTTGAATTTCGTATCAAATTTGGCAGGATATTTGCGTGCTGCTGACGGTCGGAACCTTGCTTTCGCGATTTTGGCGGCCGATGTTCCGGCGCGTGAACGTGGCAAGATAGACGGAAGCGAATCACCGCCCGGCGCACGCCAATGGAACCGTGCCGCAAAGGCGCTTCAGCAGGAACTTTTGCGTGGATGGGCAACGCGGTTATCATGATGCGCAAGAATTTTTGGAACTTTATGACTTGTGATGTGTTCATTTCCTGAAAGCGCTTGATTGCTAATTCGGCAACAGCGCACAGAAAAGGAGACATGAAATGAAGACGGGCATGACCGTTATAGGTGTGGTTCTTGCGGCTGTGATCGCAGTATTTGCGTATTATATGATCGATATCGATCAGACCCAAGAAGGCGCACTTCCAGACGTTGACGTATCTGTTGAAGGTGGCGCGTTGCCAGAGTTCGACGCTGACGTAGGCTCAATCGAAATGGGTCAAGCCGAAGTCGAGGTTGAGGTGCCTGATGTCGAGGTCACGACAACCACTGAAACCATCGAAGTACCGACGATTTCTATCGAAGCACCGGAGGATGATGGTGTGCTCGATGACGACGAATCTTAATAGTTTTACTTTTTAAATCGTGTGACGGCCCCGAAAGGGGCCGTTCTTTTCGTGAATTGCCGTCTTAAAGCGTTAAGTGACGCGCGCGCGCACCGCGTTCAATCGCGGCTGCATGTAGCCTATCAAGGTCAAGCTCTTCACGAATTTCTTCAAGCATCCGCCCTTCTTGTTCGTCAATAAGCCCGTCGGCTGCGGCAACGTCGCATGAAAGCGCATATGCTGTTTCAAACAGGCGGTCAGGAAGAGCGTCGCGGATCAGGCCGAACAGCGCCTCGAGCCCGTCTTCGGGTTCAAGCAGTTCAAACACCATTTTTGACATGCGGGGCAAGCGTTCGGGATCATATCCTGCAAACACAGGCAGCATGTTAATCGCGTTGCTGATTTTTACCAATTCTGATGTGCGGATATTTTCGTCCGATGCCGATACGGCAATCATAAGCGCCACAAGGGCGTCTTGTGCGGTCAGCGGTGCGTCTTCGGTCATGGTGTTTCCTTTGTGTTTGTTACCCATTTATTGACGCTGACCCCGTGTCGCAATAGGGAGTGCGCTAAGTAGGCACCATGGGGGTGCTCTTTAGACGTGAGAAATATCATGACCAATTTGCGCGACGCGGCGATGACATCCAAGGCTTGGCCTTTTGAAGAGGCGCGCCGTGTGCTCAAACGTTACGAAAAGAAGGACCCTGAAAAGGGGTATGTTCTGTTTGAGACAGGTTATGGTCCGTCAGGTTTGCCCCATATTGGTACCTTTGGCGAAGTAAGCCGTACAACGATGGTGCGCCGCGCATTTGAGATTATCTCTGATATCCCGACTAAGCTGCTGTGCTTTTCTGACGATATGGATGGCATGCGCAAAATTCCGGGCAACGTGCCTGATCCAGCGGCGTTAGAGCCATTTATCCAAAAGCCACTGACCGCTGTGCCAGATCCATTTGGAACACATGGCAGTTTCGGCGATCACATGAACGCCCGTTTGAACAACTTTTTGGATACGTTTGGGTTTGAGTATGAATTCGCGTCGTCGACTGATTATTACACCAGCGGCAAGATGGATGACATTCTTCTGAAAGCGGCTGAAAAATACGATGACGTCATGGCGATTATGCTTAAATCGTTGCGCGAAGAGCGTCGGCAGACCTATTCGATCTTCTTGCCGATCAGCCCGACTACGGGCCGCGTGCTGTATGTTCCCATGAAAGAAGTCACCAAAGACGGTATGATTACTTTTACAGATGAAGACGGCACTGACGTGACCCTTCCTGTGACTGGCGGGAATTGTAAGTTGCAGTGGAAGCCAGATTTTGGCGCGCGCTGGGCAGCTTTGGGTGTTGATTTCGAAATGTACGGTAAAGATCACGCCACAAACACTGCGATTTATGGTGGTATCTGTCGAGCGCTGGGTGGCCGGCCACCTGAGAACTTTACCTACGAATTGTTCCTTGATTCAGAAGGCCACAAAATTTCTAAAACGTCTGGCAACGGTCTGACGATTGACGAATGGCTGACATATGCGTCCACCGACAGCCTGTCGTACTTTATGTACCTCAAGCCAAAGACGGCAAAGCGGATGCACTTTGATGTGATCCCAAAGGCGGTTGATGAATACCATCAGCAGCTACGCGCGTACCCAGACCAAGATGATAAGGGTAAGCTGAACAACCCCGTGTTCCACATTCATGGTCATAACGTGCCTGCGTCTGACATGGTTGTTCCGTTTGCGATGTTGCTGAACCTCGCGTCTGTTTCTGGTGCTGAAGACAAAGAAACTCTTTGGGGATTTATTCAGCGCTATGCGCCTGATGCATCCGCTGAAAAGAACCGGCAGATGGATCACGCTGCAGGATTTGCGGTGCGTTATTACAACGACTTTGTGAAGCCGACCAAAGTGTATCGTGCGCCAACTGATCAAGAACGCACCGCCATGGAAGACATGGTTGCCCGCCTTAAGGTTTGGGATGGTGGCTTAGATGCAGAAGCGTTGCAATCCATGGTCTTTGCTGTTGGCAAAGAACATAATTTTGATCCGCTGCGTAATTGGTTTACCGCATTGTATGAGGTGCTGTTGGGTGCATCCCAAGGGCCTCGTTTTGGTGGTTTTATCGCGCTTTATGGCGTCGAGGAGACGATCAACCTCATTGAAACACAGCTGCAAGCCTGAGTTTCATCACGACGATTTCAAAGGCCGGGTTTGCGCCCGGCCTTTTGTGTTGCAACCCCCACCGTTACGGTGGTGTCAGGGCTGATTTAGCAGTTTCACGTACCTCTTTCGCAGCGGTGCCGCATGACGCGGGACCAACATGCACGCTGCCAGAGAAGGTATTTTCATGAACAAAGCGATTACAGACGGAATTGTATTTCAACCGCTGCCATTCTCGGCAGGTTTGGGTGTTTGGTCCAGCGGTGACGGCACACCGGGGTCCGACACATACGCGATCAGTGGATCGGGTGTGTTCGTCGCGGCCGACGCTGATTTTGCTGGGTGTCTCGAGGTACTGAAAGTCGATCCAACAGCGCGCGTACGCTATATGGGCGAAACCCCCATCATCGCCGGTTGTTATTTACGTGTGACCGCGAAGGTGAAAGCAATTTCTGGGCCGCTTCCTGCTGTTCGTGTATCGGGTTGGGCCGGGCAGGCGGGCGGGGCACCTGTTGCTGGGTTGCCTGCATTTGGGCCTGCGACACAGCTGACCAATTATGGACAGGTCGTCGAAGTCAGCGCAATCATTGGCACAGGTGACCGCACAGGCGTCGATATGCTTTGGAGCGGTGCTGACTATGGGCACTTTGGGATTGATTTGACTGGCCTGACCGGCGGTGTTGTTCGTGTCGACGACATTCAGATTGAAGATGTCAGCAGCGTTTTTACGCGCGATCTGTTGTCGCTAGTTGATGTTAGGGATTTCGGAGCCAAGGGCGATGGTGTCACGGATGATAGCGCCGCATTCGAGACCGCAGACGCTGTCGCCAACGGCCGCACTGTCATGGTGCCTGCTGGGGACTATCGTCTAGCAGATAACGTCACGATGGAAAATCACGTTAAATGCGAAGGCCGTATTGTGCAGGATGCGCAGTACCGTTTTATTTTGCAGCGCGGTTATAATTTTGATGCTTACTTAGGTGCATTTAAAGACGAAGAAACCGCATTTAAAAAGGCCTATCAAGCGCTAATTAACTTTGCCGATCATGAATCGCTTGATTTGTGCGGGCGACGCGTTTCGCTGTCTGAACCTGTGAATATGCAAGCCTGTGATCCGTCCCGGACAGTATACGCCACGCGTCGTGTCATCCGTAATGGGCAATTTGAACCAGTTGATGGCGTTGCTTGGGATGCAGATGTTGTGACATCGCAGGCCAGCTATAGCGCGGCGGACGAATTGACGCTGACCGATGTGGTCGACATTGCAACCATTCCCGTGGGGGCATTGGTCGAAGGCAATGGGGTAGGGCGCGAGGTTTATGTGCGTTCAATTAATGTAACGGACCGTACCATTACGCTTAGCGCGCCATTGTTCGACGCTGAAGGCAGTCAAAACTTCACCTTCACGCGGTACAAGTATTTGTTGGATTTTTCGGGCTACGAGAAGCTAAGCCAGTTTGTGTTAGACGATATTGAATTTCAGGGCAGCGGGATCGCCAGTGGTATTATGCTTGCGCCGGCAGGCCTTACGTTTCATTTACGCGATTGCTTTATCAACAAGCCCAAAGATCGGGGTTTGACGTCGCCCGGACGCGGTTGTCAGGGGATGATGCTTGACCGTTGCCAGTTTATTTCGGCAGAGCAACCGCTTCCTGTGTCACAAAGGGTAAGTATCGGGTTCAACGCAAATGCAAACGATGTAAAAATTCGCGATAATAGGGTAAACCGTTTTAAGCATTTTTGCGTTTTAGGCGGTTCAGGTACTTTGATTACCGGCAATCATTGGTTTCATGGCGATAATGAAACATTGGGGGTCCGCAAGGGTGGCGTCATTCTAACTTCACCAAACCCCAAAAGCATTTTCACTGGCAACTATTGCGACAACAATTTTATCGAATGGACCAATGAACACAGCAGTGACCCGTCGCTGGGTGCCCAATTTTCCTTTGGGGGACTTACCATTACAGGCAACATCTTTTTGACCAGTGATGTGGCGTCATGGGCGAATTTCATTGTGATTAAGCCATATGGTCCAGGTCACTACATCAACGGGTTTGCGGTTGTGGGGAATGTGTTTCGATCTTCCAATGGACAGATCGACCGGGTTGAACGCGTTGATACAACGTTTGCTGACTTGGACTATGGCCGCACGCGTGGGCTCGAATTTCGGGGGAATACGTTCCACAATGTGCACGAACCCGTTTCAAATCCTGCGACCCTAGACCACGACCAAGCCACAGAGGCACTGACATGGGTGATGGAAACGGGCACTGCACTACCGTTCGACGGGCACGCCAAGTTCGTTGATACGGTTATGCCGGATGGGGCGATTAGCAACAGTGTAGGCACACGCATTCACGAAATGCCTTGGGCCGAGGGTAGCCAAGGGGCTGATAACCGATCGGTGCATTTGAATTGGGGCACGGCGGTGAAGGGGAGTGTCCGGTATCAAGTCCGGATGGATACGCCATATTAAGCTAAGTTTACAGCGGGTCAAAGGGGCGTCATCGGACGCCCTTTTTTGTATTTAAGCTCCATGCATGCCTAACTTTTGGGCGTTTGATGGTGGTAGTGTGAAAACTTGAGCGTTTTTTCTGGTGTGCTCTGGTGTCACCCCACGTTTATTTGGCAGTTTGATCTTCGAAACATCAAATGACTGAGGCCACCCAATAACCTACGCTGCAGAAATCAATGTTGCGAAAGCTGCGCCCTTGGCCCAGCGCGCCCAAGGCGCGTTGCAGCTTAGGGCGAAGCGGCGGGGTAGGGATTCAGTCATTGCTGATCTACGCCAAGAGGGATCCTTGAAGGCGCTATTTCCGAGGGTGCACAGCGCGGCGTTGGATGCCGTGTTTCTGAATACTGCGGGTGGTTTGACTGGCGGTGATCATATGCAGTTTGATGTCACTGCTGATGAAAACGCGCATATCACTCTTTCATCTCAAGCGGCGGAACGTGCGTATCGAGCTCATCCGGGTCAAGTGGCGCGTTCAAATGTAACTTTGCGGGCGGCGTCCGGCGCACGCATTGACTGGCTGCCCCAAGAAACCATTTTGTTTGAGAGTGCGGCGCTGGATCGGCAGATGAATATTTATCTGGCTATCGGTGCTGCTGCATTGATCGTTGAGCCAATTATATTTGGTCGCGTCGCGATGGGCGAGGTTGTTCGCACTGTCCATTTTACTGACCAATGGCGCGTCTGGCGTGACGGGAGGTTGGTGTTTGCTGATGCAGTTCGGATAATCGGCGATGCGCAGGCCCAAATGGCACGTGCGGCGATTGCAGACGGTGCAGGTGCGATGGCAACGGTTCTGTTAGCAGGCGCGCAGGCTGAAGCCTTGGCGCGCAGTTTGACGCTTCCTGAAACAAGTGGCGCAAGTCTGATTGCTGATGACTTACTGCTGGTCCGGTTGTTGGCCGAAGATGGCTTTGCCCTGCGTTGTCAGCTTATTCCTGTTGTTGAGGCGCTATCGACCGCGCCCATCCCCCGTGTTTGGAGACTATAAACCATGCAACTAACCCCCCGTGAAAAAGACAAGCTGTTGATTGCTATGGCTGCTGAAGTCGCGCGTAAGCGGCTCGCCCGTGGTGTAAAGCTGAACTATCCCGAAGCAATCGCGTTGATTACCGACGCTGTCGTCGAAGGCGCACGCGATGGTCGGTCAGTTGCTGACATGATGCAGGCAGGCGCGCAAGTGATCACCCGCGATCAGGTTATGGATGGCATCGCCGAAATGATCCACGAAGTGCAGGTCGAGGCGACCTTTCCTGACGGTACCAAGCTGGTGACCGTGCACGACCCGATCCGTTGATTTTTGAGTATTTATAGCAAGATGATGAGGGGATTGTACGATGAAGCCCGGTGAATTGATTGTCGCAGATGGCGAAATTACGTTGAACGCAGGCGCAGAGGTTACTGTGATGGAAGTGGCCAACACGGGCGACCGCCCAGTGCAGGTTGGATCGCATTTCCATTTTGCGGAAACGAACCCTGCCTTGGATTTTGATCGTTACGCGGCTTACGGGCTGCGGCTTGATATTGCCGCCGGAACGGCCGTGCGGTTTGAACCGGGACAACGCCGTGAGGTTTCTTTGATACCGATGTCCGGCGCACGTCGCGTGTATGGATTTAATGCCAAAGTGATGGGGGACCTTTAGGATGCCAGCGACAATTTCACGCCGCGATTATGCTGCAATGTTCGGCCCCACTGTGGGCGATAAGGTTCGGCTAGCCGATACCGATTTGATCATAGAGGTCGAGCGTGATCTGACCGCTGAATATGCAGGGGCGGCCAGCACTGGTGGTTCCGGCAGCAATGCTATGCTTTATGGCGAGGAGGTTAAGTTCGGCGGCGGCAAGGTCATTCGTGATGGTATGGGGCAAAGTCAGGCGACCCGCGCTGAGGGTGCCGTTGATACGGTTATTACCAATGCCCTGATCGTTGACTGGACCGGGATCCTTAAGGCGGACGTCGGTCTTAAGGATGGTCGCATCGTTAAGATCGGTAAGGCCGGCAATCCTGATACCCAGCCTGGCGTTGATATCATCGTTGGTCCGGGTACCGAGGCAATCGCTGGCGAGGGGCGCATTCTGACCGCTGGCGGTATCGACAGTCATATCCACTTTATCTGTCCGCAACAGATCGAAGACGCGCTGCATTCTGGTCTGACGACTATGATCGGCGGCGGCACTGGCCCTGCGCATGGGACATTGGCCACGACATGTACGCCGGGACCTTGGCATCTTGGGCGTATGATGCAATCGGCGGATGCGTTTCCGATGAACCTTGCTTTTGCGGGTAAGGGGAATGCGTCACTGCCTGCTGCGCTGGAAGAGCAAGTGTTGGGCGGTGCGTCTTGTCTGAAGCTGCATGAAGACTGGGGAACGACCCCAGCTGCGATTGATAACTGTCTGTCTGTGGCTGATGCGATGGACGTGCAGGTGATGATCCATACGGATACGCTGAATGAATCTGGGTTTGTTGAGAATACCGTTGGCGCCATGAAGGGCCGCACGATCCATGCTTTCCACACAGAAGGTGCAGGTGGCGGGCACGCGCCCGATATTATCAAGATTTGTGGCGAAGCACATGTGTTGCCATCATCCACAAACCCAACACGCCCGTTCACCGTGAACACGGTAGATGAACACCTCGATATGCTGATGGTTTGCCATCACTTGGATAAATCAATCCCGGAAGACGTTGCCTTTGCCGAAAGCCGCATCCGCCGCGAAACGATTGCCGCCGAAGATATCCTGCACGATATGGGGGCGTTTTCGATTATTGCATCTGACAGTCAGGCCATGGGCCGCGTTGGTGAAGTGTTGATCCGTACGTGGCAGACCGCTGATAAAATGAAAAAGCAGCGCGGCGCGTTGAAAGAGGAAACCGGCGACAACGACAACGTACGGGTCCGCCGCTATATCGCGAAATACACCATCAACCCGGCCATCGCGCATGGGATTTCGGCGCATGTCGGATCGATTGAAGAAGGCAAACGTGCTGATCTAGTGTTGTGGAATCCGGCGTTCTTTGGCGTGAAGCCCGAGATGATCTTGATGGGTGGCACCATTGTCGCCGCGCAAATGGGTGATCCAAACGCGTCAATCCCGACGCCTCAGCCAGTTTATACGCGACCGATGTTTGGGGCATATGGGCGGTCGGTTGAAAACTCTGCCGTCACATTTGTGAGCGCTGCTGCCCAAGACGCTGGGTTGCGCGATAAGCTGGGGTTGGCGAAACAGACCTTGGCCGTCACGAATACCAGGAATATCGGCAAGAAAGACCTTAAGCTGAACGATGCTATGCCGCATATGGAGGTGAATCCTGAAACCTACGAAGTGCGTGCGGATGGAGAGTTGCTGACATGCGAACCCGCCAAAGAATTGCCGATGGCACAACGGTATTTTCTTTTCTGATGGATATGACGTGGCGTTCAAAGGGCTTGATTGCTGCGATGCAGCATTATAGGTTTGTTGCAGGGAGGAAAGACATCGCTTTTGACGAGGCTCAATATGACTTTCCAGACGAACAACACTCTTATCACAAACCGCGAAATGATCATCGAATTGGCCAAAGTGGCTGTTCGGGAAATCTTTCTTCTACCAGCAACCGTCGTGCGTGCGGTACGTCGCATCGCGGCGAAGCGCTAAAAACACGCTTCCCTCTGGCGAATGCTGGGGGGATAGCCCTGCGAAATCCTATAGGTGCGCCATGACAGCCAAGGCGCATCAAACACATGCCCATGCGCATGGGGCTGTGGCAGGTACGGTTAGTTTGACCTATGACGCACGACTGTTGCGTCGTAAGCGGTTGACCACTGACGCGGGTGAACCGTTCCTGGTGGACTTGCCGCAGACGACATCGGTGAATGCGGGCGAGGTTTTCCTGCTCGAAGATGGTCGTCAGATTACTGTTGCCGCTGCTGACGAACCGCTGATGCGGGTCACTGGCGACCTTGTTCGGCTTGCATGGCATATCGGTAACCGGCATGCGCCTTGCGCGGTTTTGCCTGATGCGTTGGTGGTGCAGCGCGAAAAGGTGATGCGCGCGATGCTGGAACAGTTGGGCGCGACTGTTACCGATTTCGACGGCCCCTTTACCCCAGAAGGCGGTGCCTATGGGCACGGCCGGACTATGGGGCACGATCACAGCCATTCCCATGAACACTGAACACCTGCTGACACTGACCCAGTGGCTTTCGCCTGCCTATCCTATCGGCGCATTTGCGTGGTCGCATGGGTTAGAGCGTGCTGTGCAACGCGGTGATGTGGCCAATGCGGCTGGGTTGGCGGATTGGCTGGATGCTGTGTTAACCCAAGGGGCTGGCCGGTCTGATGCAATTTTGCTGTGCGCGGCACATGGTGCCGATGATGTGGAACCTGTTGCTGAATTAGCGGCAGCGCTTTCGCCTTCGCGGGAACGAAGGATGGAGACCTTGCAGCAGGGTGCAGCATTCGCTTCAACGACACGTGCAGTTTGGGCGCTGGACCTGCCGGATATGGCCTATCCCGTGGCCGTTGGCCGTGCTGCGGCACTTATGGGATTGCCGGTTGTTCCGACAGCGCAGGTTTGGTTGCAAAGCTTTGCCAGCAATCTGATGCAGGCAGCCCAACGACTGATGCCATTGGGGCAAACCGAAGGGCAGCGTATTTTGGCGGGCTTGCTGCCTGTCTGCGCTGCGATCGGCGAAGAAGCCGCGCAATCCACTTTGGATGATATCAGCACGGCCAGCTTCGCTGTTGATATTGCGTCGATGCAGCATGCGGACCAGTATCCTCGCATATTCCGATCATAAGAAAGATGGAGCAAGAATGATGTCACCGCATGGACCATTGCGCGTTGGAATTGGTGGGCCTGTTGGCGCGGGTAAGACGACGCTGACAGCGGCGCTTGCGCGTGCGCTAAAGGATCAGGTTAGCCTTGGGGTGATTACGAACGACATCTACACCCAAGAAGACGCCGAAGCGCTGATGCGGATGCAAATCCTGCCCGCTGACCGCGTGATGGGTGTTGAAACGGGTGGTTGTCCGCATACTGCGATCCGAGAGGACGCGTCCATCAACCTCGCTGCAATTGCTGAAATGCGTGCGCGACACGATGATCTTGAACTGGTGCTTATTGAAAGCGGCGGTGACAATCTGTCTGCGACATTCAGCCCGGAGCTGGCCGATGTAACGATCTATGTTATCGACGTTGCCGCTGGCGAAGAAATCCCGCGCAAGGGTGGCCCCGCGATCACACGTTCCGATATTCTAGTTATCAACAAAACCGATCTGGCACCGCATGTTGGCGCATCGTTGGGCGTGATGGCGACGGATGCCGCGCGGATGCGTGGGGATCTTCCCGTTGTTTTTGCGAGCCTGCGCCATGAAAAGGGCGTCGATGTAGTGATTAGTCTTCTGCGCGAAATTGGGGGATTGTAGCGGTCGACCACAGGTCCAGCTTAAGCGCTGATCCGCGGTCGCCGGTTAATGCTTTCACCGCGCCAAGGCTGATCGAATACTTTTCATTTATATGGAAGATCAGCGAAGGGTTCACTTTGGCATAGGTGTCATCGTCATACCCTTGCCCGGTTTGCAGTTGGGACACGACTGTCCAACGATCACTTAGATGATGCCCCCATGTGAAATCTGCTTTGGACCGAAAAACCTGATCTATGTCGCCGTAAGTGGCGCTGGTATCAATCGCGAGCCAGCCTTGATCTAGCCCGCGCCCCCAAGACACGCCGCCGCGCGTCAGGTGCTCTGCAGGGTTAAGTGGGTCCACCCGGCCACCCAAGCCAATATGTGCGGACCACGTGTTGGGCGCGATAGGTTCGCCTATTGGAAAGCTCGCAAAAAACACCGCAGCTTGAATGCGTCCCTGATCGGCCGTGTGATAATCGACGCCAAGGGTGACAAGGCCGTTTAGGCCATATTCGGCATAGAATGTCGGGTCATAGTTCACCGGAAGTTTTGCGCCTTCCGATAGTAAAAAGTTTCCGCCACTTGCTGTGAAAATCTGTCTGTGTTCACGGCTCCATGGTCCGGCGTCCGCAAGGGATGCCGAACAGAGAAAACATAAACAGGCAATAAGAAACCGCATCAATTCATCCAGTCAGATGTCTGCAGTCTGCGTTACGGATAGTTAATACTGCGTTAAGGCTGGCGCGGGGTCTTTCGCAGTTTGATCGCGTAAGCAGGCAGCGCGATTGCTTCGCGCAGGTGTTGCTTAAGATGGCTCCGGGTGGGCCGCGGGCTCGATACAATCGCATTGAACCCGAAATGTCGGGCGACCATGGCAGCGCGGCGCGCGTGATACCTGTCAGTTACAATTATGACATCACGACCAGTCAGTAATTCCCGCGCATTGCGAATATTTTCTAAGGTCGTGGTCGATTGGTCCTCTGGCAGGATGCAGTCGGGGCTAACGCCGTGATGCTCAAGAAGGGTTTTCATCAGCGCCGCCTCGGTCGGGGGGTAAACCCCCAGTCCACCACATGGGATGATGATGGGTGCCTGACGATCAAGCCAAAGGCTGGCCGCGTGTAAGGTGCGTCGGCGCAAGGCAGGTGACGGGCCATCTTTCCAAACAGCAGCGCCCAGAACAATTATCGCGTCCATTTTGATGCGCCTCATTCCATGTGTTTTGTAGGCTTTGTAAAAAACCTAACAAAATTCACGCCTCGCGGGTGTTAAGATTGACAAATTGCGCATTGGCTTAGCGCGACGGCTTGGATTCCTAATCATTCTGATCATGATATGCCTCGGAGGAGGCCAACAGTTTCTTAGCTGGGCCCAAACGACACGTCAAAGGGGGGAGAGACCATGACCGATCAAACATCCAAGATGTATCCGCCATCTGCCGAAATGGCCGCTGCAGCGCATGCTGACAAGGCAACATATGACGCGATGTACGCACAGTCGATTTCTGACCCCGAAGGTTTCTGGGCTGAGCACGGCAAGTGCGTTGACTGGATCAAGCCTTTTACGAAGGTTAAAAATACGAGCTTTGCTCCCGGCAATGTCGACATCAAATGGTTCGAAGACGGCACACTGAACGTCACCGCAAACTGTATCGACCGCCATTTGGAAACCCGTGGTGATCAAACGGCGATTATCTGGGAGCCAGATAGCGTTGACGATGAAGCGCAGCACATCACGTACAAGCAATTGCACGAACGCACCTGCAAAATGGCAAATGTCCTAAAAGAATTGGGCGTGACCAAAGGCGACCGCGTCGTGCTTTACCTGCCAATGATCCCAGAGGCTGCCTATGCGATGCTGGCCTGTGCGCGTATTGGTGCGATCCACTCGATCGTATTCGCTGGCTTCTCTGCCGAGGCCTTGGGCGCACGAGTAAACGCATGCGACGCAAAGGTCGTTATCACATCTGACGGCGCACCACGTGGTGGCCGTGTGACGAACCTTAAAGATAGCGTGAACCAAGCGCTTCTAAATGACTTTGACGAAGTGAAATGCTTGGTCGTGAAGCGTACTGGCCAGCAGATTGCATGGCGTCCTGAGGGCGATTACTGGCTGCACGAGATGGAAGAAAAGGTCAGCGCCGACTGTCCGCCCGAAGAAATGAACGCTGAAGATCCGCTGTTCATTCTTTACACATCCGGTTCGACTGGTCAGCCAAAGGGTGTTGTGCATTCGACTGGTGGCTACATCGTCTATGCATCGATGACCCATCAATACACATTCGACTATCATGATGGTGATGTGTTCTGGTGTACTGCCGACGTGGGCTGGGTCACTGGGCACAGCTATATCGTCTATGGCCCGCTCGCCAACGGCGCGACCACTGTGATGTTCGAAGGTGTGCCAACATATCCAGATGCAGGTCGCTTCTGGGCCGTCTGCGAAAAGCACAAAGTCAACCAATTCTACACTGCGCCAACTGCCATTCGTGCGCTGATGGGGCAGGGGACTGAATTTGTTGAAAAATACGATCTCTCTGACCTCAAAGTTCTGGGCACAGTGGGCGAGCCTATCAACCCAGAAGCTTGGAACTGGTACAACGATGTCGTCGGCAAAGGCACCGTGCCAATCGTCGATACATGGTGGCAGACCGAAACTGGTGGTCACCTGCTGACCCCACTACCGGGTGCAACTGCGACCAAGCCGGGTTCAGCAACGCTACCGTTCTTCGGTGTTCAACCTGTGATCCTTGAGCCAACCTCTGGCGAAGAAATCCACGATACGGCCGCCGAAGGTGTGCTGTGTATCAAAGACAGCTGGCCTGCACAGATGCGCACCGTTTGGGGTGACCATGAACGGTTCGAGAAGACCTATTTCAGTGACTACAAAGGTTATTACTTTACCGGTGACGGCTGTAAGCGCGATGATGATGGTTACTACTGGATCACTGGTCGTGTTGATGACGTGATCAACGTATCCGGGCACCGCATGGGCACCGCCGAAGTCGAAAGCGCACTCGTGGCCCACGCAAAGGTCGCCGAAGCTGCTGTTGTTGGCTATCCGCACGCAATCAAAGGGCAGGGCATCTATGCCTACGTCACTTTGATGACAGGTGAAGAGCCAACACCAGAGCTGCGCAAGGAGCTTGAGGTTTGGGTGCGTTCCGAGATTGGTCCAATTGCTAAGCCTGACTTGATCCAATGGGCGCCGGGTCTTCCAAAGACACGTTCAGGTAAAATCATGCGCCGCATCCTGCGCAAAATCGCCGAAGACGATTTTGGTGCGCTGGGCGATACATCCACATTGGCCGACCCGTCCGTGGTCGATGACCTAATCGAAAACCGGATGAACAAAGGCTAAGGTTTTACTTAACTGATAGAAAAGGCCGCGCAACTCACTTGCGCTGCCTTTTTTATATGTGGGTTAATTTGCACGACAGTTGCTTATCACCATTCTGCTGGGTTTAGCTTCAGTAACTCAGCTATTTGCGCATAGAGTTCGGGTTCCTCTTTTTGTAGCTGTACGGGTTTCTCAAAAAAGACTTCGACGGCCACAGCGAAAAATTCTTGGTGGTTTTCTGCGCCGTAGGCGTCGAGCACGGTTTTGCGTCCACGTTCCACATTTTGAAGGTGGCGCTCGTATGATTTTAGAAACACGCGTTCCCATTGCGCAAAGCTTTGGGTTTTCTTGAGTAGAGGAACGCCGTTTGTGTTTCCGGATAGATCATCAAGCTGGTGTGCGAATTCATGCAAGACGACATTGTGTCCGTCATATTCATTTTCAGCACCCGCTGGGAGTGTTCCCAAGATAGAATGACAGGGCCACGTGACCAGCTTTCGCCATATCGTACGACTTCTTCTTGCTGAACGACAAAGCCATCGTGCGTGGTCGTGATCGACTTAAATGCACTGGGGTACACAAGAATTGTCCGAAGGTTTTTGTACCAATCGTCACTATTAACGATAAGCAGACATGCTTGGGCCGCAATCGAAAGCCGCATTTTTTCGGACACCTCGAGCCCATTGCAGCCGCTAATATCGACTTGATGTAAAAAGAGCCTGATTTTTCCTTCAAGCTTGGCTGTCAGTTGAGGAGGAAGCCGCCGTATCAGCGGGACTTGTTCCACAACGATCTTACGTTCGCTATCTGAGAGGCCCGCTTTCAGTAGCCGCTGTCGAAGCTTCTGTTTTTGCCAGATTCGATAAGATAGAGCGCAGGCTGCAAGAGCCATGAGAGTTAAGAGAATTGGCATGTTTATTTCAAATGTTTCGTATGTTGGTTTTTATTGCTTAGGCGCTCGGCAGAGACCTATCAGCTTCTTTGCTGACATTTTCAGCCTCCAACATCTTTACCTCTCGCTGTGGGAACGGAATGCTGATGTCGTGTTCTTGGAATGCGTCCCAAAGCGCGAGAAAGACATTTCCGCGAATGTTGGTCAGGCCGCCGGTGGGGTCGGAAATCCAAAACCGTAGGATGTAATCAACGGAACTGTCGCCAAAGCCGACGATATGGCAGACGGTGGGGCGGCTGGTCAGAACGCGGTCGACGCTTTGTGCGGCCTCAATTGCGATGCGGCGGACATCATGTGGGTTGTCTGTGTAGGATGTACCAAAATTGATATCCAGCCGCACAAATTCGTTTGAATGTGACCAGTTCACCACTTGGCCAGTAATGAGGTCTTCGTTCGGGATCAGGTATTCTTTGCCGTCACGGGTAACGACAGATACGTAGCGCGCGCCAAGCGCGTTAATCCAACCAAAGGTTTCACCAAGGCTAATCACATCGCCGGGTTTGATGGATTTATCCAGTAAGATAATCACACCAGACACAAGGTTCGATACGACCTTTTGCAGGCCGAAACCAAGACCAACACCAATCGCACCGGACAAAACAGCAAGCCCGGTTAGATCAATCCCCAGTGCGCGAACGCCTAGATAAAACGCCATGCCATAGAATGCGATTTGTACGGCCTTAACGATCAGCACTTGCATGGATGGGCTAATGTCAGCGTTGTTACGTACACGGTTGGAGGTGGTTTTGGTCAGAAACCGTGCAAGACTAATCAGTACGCCAAGGATGACCAGTGATTGCACCAGCAATAATAGAGAGAACCGGATATCGCCAATCTGAAATCCTGCGCTATCGAGTAGTTGTTCAGCGTCTTCTACAAGGTCAAGAACGTATAGCGTCACGTAGGTCCACGCGCTCCAGCGCACAGTTTTGCGCAAGACGGGGCTTTTAATCAGGCGCGTGGCAAAAACGACAACCAGCCAAGCAAAGGCGAGTGTCCCTACGATACTGAGAAGATAGCTGCGGCTATTCCACGTCGCTTCGCGCATGATTAATATGGTGATCCAGATGAGTGCGACGAAAAAAATCGCACGGAGGCGTTGATGCACGATCACAAGCACGCGCATGCGCCACTTTGGCCAGTTTTCACGCGCGGCCATCCATGCACGAATACGTGGTCCAAGTACGGCACGCAGGATATGTGCTAGTACAAACAGGCCAATCGCAATGCCGATCTGATACAGGTTCCAAGGACGCACAAACATATCTGCGTACTTGCTCATGAAATCGACAAAACGCGTACCCAAAGAAATCACCTGATCAATTTGGTTGTCAACGGAAACGCCGTTTGCCACCTGTGCTAAGCGATTATGATATGCCATGCGTTCCTGCTAAATCTCTGAAACCCCAGATTACATGGGCGATAAACACAAGCAAGTGCTGTACTGCCCCTTGCGGGACTCGGTTCAGGGGTATAAATGACCCGCTATGAAACGGGTTTTTGATATGGACGATCGCGCACGACTGCCTTGGCGGTTCTATTCTGCGATCTGTACGCTTCTCGCGCGGGGATAAGGCCGCCAGCCTTTCCGCTCGCCTACTCATCATCACATTTTATACGGGAGAGGACCATGTCCCCCAAAACGCTCTATGACAAAATCTGGGATGCGCATGTCGCGCACGAAGCAGAAGACGGCACTTGTTTGCTGTATATCGACCGCCATCTGGTTCACGAAGTAACCAGCCCACAGGCATTCGAAGGCCTGCGTATGGCCGGGCGAACCGTGCGCGCGCCTGATAAAACCATCGCTGTGCCGGATCACAACGTGCCAACCACGCTCGACCGCGCGAATGCATCCACGATGACCGAAGACAGCCGTGTTCAGGTTGCCGCGCTTGACACGAACGCCAAAGAATTCGGCCTGCACTACTACCCCGTATCTGACGTTCGTCAGGGTGTTGTGCATATCGTTGGCCCCGAGCAGGGCTGGACATTGCCCGGTATGACCGTTGTTTGCGGCGATAGCCATACAGCGACACACGGCGCGTTTGGTTCATTGGCGCACGGTATCGGTACTTCTGAGGTTGAGCACGTTCTCGCGACCCAGACCTTGATCCAGAAAAAATCGAAAAACATGAAGGTCGAAATCACCGGTAAACTTGCCCCCGGTGTGACCGCAAAAGACATCACCATGGCTGTTATCGGCGAAACTGGTACTGCTGGCGGTACAGGTTACGTGATCGAATACTGTGGTGAAGCAATTCAAAGCCTTTCTATGGAAGGCCGTATGACCGTCTGTAACATGGCGATTGAAGGCGGCGCACGCGCTGGCCTGATCGCGCCAGACGAAACGACATACGCCTACTGCAAAGGCCGTCCGCATGCACCGAAAGGTGATGAATGGGACGCCGCACTGGAATACTGGAAAACGCTCTTCACAGACGAAGGTGCGCATTTCGACAAAGTGCTGACAATCCGCGGCGAAGACATCGCGCCACTTGTGACTTGGGGCACATCGCCAGAAGACGTACTGCCGATCACTGCAGTCGTTCCAGACCCAAACAGCTTTACAGGTGGTAAAGTCGGCGCGGTTCAGCGTTCAATCGAATACATGGGTTTGGAAGTTGGACAAAAACTGTCTGACATCAAAATCGACACTGTTTTCATCGGGTCTTGCACAAATGGCCGTATCGAAGACTTCCGTGCCGCAGCAGCGGTTCTGAAAGGCAAAAAGATCAAGGAAGGGATGCGCGCAATGGTCGTTCCCGGCTCTGGTCTGGTCCGTGCGCAAGCCGAAGAAGAAGGCATCGCCCAAATCTTTATCGATGCGGGTTTTGAATGGCGCCTTGCTGGTTGTTCCATGTGTCTAGCGATGAACCCAGACCAATTGGCGCCGGGTGAACGTTGTGCATCTACTTCGAACCGTAACTTCGAAGGTCGCCAGGGTTACCAGGGGCGTACGCACCTGATGTCTCCAGCTATGGCTGCAGCAGCAGCAATCACCGGTCACCTGACTGATATCCGGGAGATGAACTAATGGAAAAGTTCAATAAACTTAGCGGTATTGCCGCCCCTTTGCCGTTGGTGAATATCGACACCGATATGATCATTCCAAAGCAGTTTCTGAAAACGATTAAGCGGTCGGGCCTTGGCGCGAACCTGTTTGATGAAATGCGCTTTGATCGTGAAGGTAACGAAATCGCAGATTTCGTTTTGAACAAGCCGCAGTACCGCGATGCGCAAATTCTTGTTGCTGGCGATAACTTTGGTTGCGGTTCATCACGTGAACACGCGCCCTGGGCGATTGCCGACTTCGGGATTACCTGTGTGATCGCGTCGTCATTCGCGGACATCTTCTACAACAACTGTTTCAAAAACGGCATTCTGCCGATTGCGCTGCCGCAAGAACAGGTCGACGTATTGATGAAAGATGCTGAAAAAGGGTCGAATGCCCGGATCGAAATCGATCTTGAGGCGCAGACAATCACGTCTTCTGATGGAGAGGTGTTCAGCTTTGAAGTTGATGAATTTAAAAAACACTGCCTCCTGAACGGTTTGGATGACATCGGTCTGTCACTCGAAAAGGTTGCCTCAATTGATAGCTTTGAGGCAAAGGCTGCCGCTGAACGTCCTTGGGCCTAAGCTAGTCTAATATCTAATAGGACAGGCCGCACTGCTGTGCGGCCTGTTTCATTTAATGATAAACTTGTCGAAAATTTTGTGATCTAATTTCAGCAGCGTGACAGGTTGTAACAAGTACAGTACACTATTTAGCAATACATTCGATGCAGCAGTGGTTCGTCCGATGTGATCGAAGGGATGCAACTGCGCCAGTACCATAGTCGTCGTTTAGGTATTCGCTGTTTTATAGTATGTTATCGAGTTGCAGCGGCACGCATATGTTCGCCCAGCATTTCACTGTTGAAATGCAAAGAAACCTAGACCGCCTGTCGGTATGTATGGGGATTGTTGTAGAGTGTCTGATCGTCTGCCCGGAGCAATAGTGCGCGCAATTATGGTCGTGTTTCTGGTTGTTATGCCGGCGGTAATCCTGCCGCGTGAGACGCACGAAAGCCTTCAGATTGTCGTGTTATTCGCAATTTTTGCCGCTATCTTTACGTTGGTCGAATACAGTGCCGCGAGCCCAACATTGGTCGAGTTCAGGGATGCGCCGCCCTTTAATCGCGTCCGGTTTTCAACGTTGTTTGCGACGGTGCTGTGCCTGTCGATGATTTTTCGCGGCTATGTGTCACCTTCGGCATTTACCGAATTATTTCAGAAAAGCGGGTCTAGTATTGGAGAGGCTATCGATTTTCCGTATTCTCCTGTCCGACTTATGGTTTTGATGTTGCCGCAGGACGCCGTACCTGAAGTCGTTCAGCGTGTACGCGATGCTGCAGGACTTAGCTATCTGGTGTCAATTTTCGCTATTCTTTGGTTTATTATTGTTTTGCGGTTGCAGCACTGGCCGCGCCGCGAGGGGCCATTTAATGTTTGGGTAAATTTGCCGACGTTTGATGCTGCTGCGGGCGGGGATGTTGTTGATCGCCTCGAACGTGATGGCCGCGTTAACGTAATTTTAGGATTTTTGCTGCCCTTTCTTGTTCCAGCATTACTTAAACTATGCGCGGTGTTTGGAATGCCCGTCCAACTGGATGATATGCATATGTTGATTTGGACTGTGACAGCATGGGCGTTCTTGCCGGCAAGTATATTAATGCGTGGTGTCGCGCTCAGTCGTGTGGCGCAGATGATAAAACAGCAACGGAAAGTCGCATACGAACGCGCGGTTTCAGATGGTGCTTATGTTGTCTAATTGCTGTTACGTTTCCGGGCGTCATTCAGGCTGAAACATACCGTATCGCAACATTTGCTGCGCCGCTTAGCCGCGCCGGGCCCGGCTTACTTCTTCGGGACCTGCAAAAGGATAATGATGATGAAATTTCTGCCATTGTTGCGGTGATTAATGACGCTTCACCTGATGTCTTACTGCTGACGGATTTCGACTATGATTTGAATGGTTTTGCGTTGAAAAGCTTTTCCCAAATCTTAGACGGCCCCTATCCCTATATTTATTCCGCGCAGCCCAATGCAGGCGTGCCAACAGGGCTGGATATTGACGGGAATGGTCGATTGGGCGAAGCCAGAGATGCGCAGGGATACGGAGAGTTCTCTGGCGACGGCGGTATGGCGATACTTTCGCGATTTCCATTTGGAGATGTGACGGATCTTTCCGATTTGCTGTGGCAGGACGTTCCTGGGGCCGTTTTGCCTCCGATGGAGCCAGAAGCGGCTGCGGTACAGCGACTTTCGTCGACGAACCATTGGATGGTTCCGATTGCATTGCCTAATAATGACCTTCACTTGATGGCATATTCAGCGACCCCGCCCGTTTTTGATGGCCCAGAGGATCGCAATGGGCTGCGTAATCGCGATGAGCTAATGCTTTGGACTGCGGTGCTGGACGGCGCGTTCGGTCAGGCGCCAGATAGCTTCGTGATCATAGGGAACGCAAACCTAGACCCGCAGGCGGGCGACGGCATGCGGGTGGCGATGGGCGAATTTCTTGGCGATCCACGTTTGCAAGACCCACTGCCGGGGATCGCTACAGCTTATTGGCCTCACCTGCCTGAACTTGGTGAATTGCGCGTTAGCTATGTGTTACCTTCACAAGATTGGGTGGTGACAGGTGCTCAGGTAATGCGCCCGGCACCTGAGCAGCCATCACAGAGTGATGACAGTATGGCCGTCGGACCGCACCGGCTTGTTTGGGTAGATATCAGTCGGTAACCCAGCCAACATCACGGTTTTCAAATCGGTCGGTTGGAAGTCGGGTAAAATCCGGTTGAATTTGGCGGCGGAAATCGTGTGTGGCATTGAATAAAGGTAGCGCATTTCCGACATTTCGCGACCCAGTTCCCAAATCGGGGAAAAAAGCCGCATCGCCCACCAAGGAAACGAAGTGTACTTGAGGTGATAACCAAGATGGTTTTCCAGACAGTGTTTGAGCGTCTCATTCGTGAACGCATGGCCGGGAAACGGAATATCGTTAAATTGACTAAGTTCATGTCGACGCTCCGCCAACATCAGGGCCGCGCGCGCCCAATCTGGGGTATAGCAATATGCCTGCATGGCCTTCGGGTTGCCGACATTGACCAATTGGCGCTTGCGGATGCGACGCAGACTACCCACGCTCATGAAATCGCCGTTACCGTTGGGGTCAATGAAGTTTCCCGCACGTAGCATAATGACCTGCACCCCCGATGACGCATAAGTCTGCTCCATTGTCACCCTGATCTTGCCTTTCCTAGTGTTTGGAGTTTGTAAGGTGTTTTCATCAAATGTGCCGGGCTGATTGCCGAAATTATAGATGCTTGCAGGTAGAATGACAGTCGCACCACTGGCCTTGGCAGCGTCGATCACCTGTGCCGTAATCTGCGGGATGAGGGTTTTCCAGTCATGGTAAAGCGGAGGATTTAGCCCGTTGATGATGACATCGGCACCCATTGCGACACGTGTCATGTCGTCAGTTTTTCTGTTGAAGTGGCGAACGGACCAGCCTGCCTGTTTAAAGGCAACCGCCGCGTGACTGCCGATTTTTCCCGCGGCGCCGAGGATAAGAACTGTTTTGGTCATTGTGATCTCCTTTGGTTGTGGTTCAAAGGTGATCTGTTCGTATGTGAAAATGAATTGCCTGAATGTGCAGGTCATGTATTCATTTTTGAATGGATATTCGTCTGTCAGATTTAGATTGGTCGCTCGTGCAGGCGTTTCTTGCGGTGGCCGAGGGGGGCAGCCTATCTGCCGCAGCGCGCGCTTTGGGGGCAAGCCAGCCCACGCTAGGACGCCAGATTAGAACCTTGGAGACACAGTTAAAGGCGGATTTGTTTCACCGCCAACCGCGCGGGTTTACCTTGACGCAGACAGGTGCAGAGTTGGTTGCGCCAGCCCGGACAATGCGCGACGCGATGCAGCAGATTGCGTTGACGGCCGCTGGGCAGCAGGCCAGCCTAGCAGGTGCTGTGCGTATTTCGGCCAGTGTTGCTGTCGCGGCGGATCATATGCCTGCGATCATTGCCCGTATTCGCACCGAAGAGCCCGAGATCGAAATTGAACTTGTGCCAACCGACGACAGTCAAAACTTGCTTTACCGCGAGGCTGACATTGCGGTGCGGATGTACCGGCCGACGCAGCTCGATTTGGTAACGAAACACTTGGGTGATCTTGAATTAGGGACATACGCGGCTGGGTCCTATTTGAAACGGCGGGGAATGCCGCGGACCTTAGACGAAATGATGACCCATGATTTTGTTGGCTACGATCGAAGCCAGATGATTATCGACGGTTTTCGCGCGGCCGGGATCAATGTAGGTCCTGAGTTTTTTAAAACACGCTGCGATCATCACGTAACCTATTGGGAATTGGTGCGCGCAGGCTGTGGTATCGGTTTTGCACAGGCCGTAGTGGGGGACAATGATCCAGCGGTCGAACGGGTGAAGTTAGGCTTTCCGCTGCCATCGTTACCCATTTGGCTAACAGCACACGAGGCAATGCGCCAAACCCCACGTATTCGGCGCGTTTGGGATATGCTTGAGGACGGTCTGCGCCCCTTGGTATCTTGAACCTTTGGCCTTGGCAGGCTAGGCCGTTGACAACATTTTCAACCAAGGACCAGACATATGGCAAACCCCTCCCTTTTGATCCTCGCCGGTGACGGCATCGGCCCCGAAGTCATGGACGAGGTAAAGCGGATTATTGGCTGGTTCGGCGATAAGCGTGGCGTTTCTTTTGACGTGTCCGAAGACCTTGTTGGTGGCGCGGCCTATGACAAGCACGGCGTTCCATTGCATGACGACACGATGGCAAAAGCCCAAGAAGTAGACGCCGTACTGCTGGGCGCTGTTGGCGGCCCAAAGTACGATGATCTGGATTTCAGCGTAAAGCCGGAGCGTGGCCTGCTGCGTCTTCGCAAAGAAATGGACCTGTTCGCAAACCTGCGTCCTGCGCAGTGTTTTGACGCGCTTGCAGATTTCTCTTCTTTGAAGAAAGAATTGGTTGCCGGTCTGGATATCATGATCGTCCGTGAACTTACCTCAGGTGTTTATTTCGGTGAACCACGCGGTATTCACATGGAAGATAACATGCGCGTGGGCATCAACACCCAGCGTTACACAGAAGCCGAGATCGAACGTGGTGCACGTGCAGCGTTTGAACTGGCGATGAAGCGCGACAAGCGTCTGTGTTCCATGGAAAAAGCAAACGTAATGGAATCCGGCATTTTGTGGCGCGATGTTGTCACCGAAGTGCATGCGGATTACCCAGAGGTAGAACTGTCCCATATGTACGCCGACAACGGTGCGATGCAGTTGGTGCGTGCGCCAAAGCAGTTCGATGTGATCTACACAGACAACCTGTTCGGCGACATCCTGTCGGATTGTGCGGCGATGTTGACTGGTTCTCTGGGCATGTTGCCATCAGCCAGCCTTGGCGTGCCAATGGAAAATGGTCGTCCGAAAGCAATGTACGAACCGGTACACGGCTCTGCGCCTGACATCACGGGCCAAGGCAAAGCCAACCCAATCGCGTGCATTTTATCGTTCGCAATGGCGCTGCGCTATTCGTTCGACATGGGCGGAGAGGCTGACCGCCTTGAGGCGGCTATCGAGGCGGTTCTGGCAGACGGCGCACGTACTGGCGACCTGATGGGGCCAGAAGGCGGCACACCACTGTCCACAACAGAAATGGGTGATGTCATTTTGGCTGCGCTGGACGCGTCACTGTAAACAAATTTTTATCGCATCCTGCCTAGGGTGCGATCCAGAAACATCATGATGCCCGTGGGTGCCTGATCAGTGTCTTTAAATTGGCCGTTGATCTTGACACCTGCGGGCTATCGTTTTTTGTCAGTATGTAGCTAAATCAACGAAAGACCGGATATGTCACCCAACGCAAAAGGCGCTATGTTTGCTTTGACTGCTTTTGCTGTCTTTGCCACGCATGATGTGATCATCAAGATTTTGGGCGCGACGTATTCGCCGTTTCAGATCGTGTTCTTTAGCGTTTTGCTAAGCTTCCCACTAGCCACTGTTATGCTGATGCGTGACGCAAAGCCGGGTACATTGGTGCCTGTGCACCCTTGGTGGATGGCTTTGCGTACGGCGGCAGCAACAGTGACAGGTGTTGCGGCGTTCTATGCGTTCTCTGTGCTGCCGCTGGCGCAGGTTTATGCGATCTTGTTTGCGACGCCGCTTTTAATCACTGTGCTTGCGATCCCGGTCTTGGGTGAAACCGTGCGATTGCGCCGCTGGATTGCGGTTTTGGTTGGCCTTGTTGGCGTTATGGTCGTGTTGCGACCGGGGCAGACCCCGCTGACTGGTGGTCATCTTGCAGCACTTGCATCTGCGGTGTGCGGTGCGATTGCATCGATTGTCGTGCGTAAAATTGGATCAGAGGAGCGCCCTGTCGTGATGCTGATCTATCCGATGGTTGCTAACTTTGTACTGATGGGCTGCGCGCTACCGTTCGTTTATGAGCCGATGCCGATTACGCATCTGGGAATGCTGGGTGTGATCGCCTTGTTTGCATGGATCGCTAGCTTTCTGGTTATTCTTGCTTATCAGGCGGGCGAGGCCGCAATCATCGCGCCGATGCAGTACAGCCAGATCATTTGGGCCACGATTTTCGGGATGCTGTTCTTTGACGAAACGATGGATTTGTTCACGGGTGTAGGTGCGACGATTATCATCGCAAGCGGCCTTTATATCGTGTTGCGCGAAAGCAAAGGGACGTCACAGAACACACCAGTTCTACGAAATCGGTCCCGCACTGTTACCAGTGCAGAACCGCGTGTCAGCCTGTTTATGCGTGTGCTGGGACAAACCCCGCCACGGCAGGAAGAAACTACCGAGTAAGCCTATGTGCGGGCTTCTGGCGGGGCAAAGCTGTCGGCTGATGCCCGTGCCCAGCGTTCTTTATAGACGATGTGTTCGTCGCCATCTTCAAGCAAGAAGCCAATCGGTAGATAGTTGTAGACATCGTTGGCTTCGGTCATCTGCCCGTCACCACGACGCGTCATAAAGTGATAGGGTAGGAAACCACTGGGGTCGTTCAGCCCTGCAGCGCCGGCGATTTCGCCAAGCGCCTTAAGCGTGTTCGCATGGAACCGCGCGACCCGTTGGCTTTTGTTTTCGACGTTCAGTGCCTTTTGGCGCAGTGGATCTTGGGTCGCGACGCCCACAGGGCAGTGGTTCGTGTGGCAGGCTTGGGCCTGAATGCAACCGATCGAGAACATGTATCCACGCGCCGAGTTGCACCAATCTGCGCCTAATGACAGCGCGCGAGCAATATCAAAGGCACTGACCAGTTTACCGGCGGCACCGACTTTTACGTGGTCACGGATGCCAGCGCCCCGCAGCGTATTGTGCACAAATGTCAGACCTTCGATCATTGGCATCCCGACGTGGTTTGCGAATTCCAGCGGCGCTGCACCTGTGCCGCCTTCGGTCCCATCGACCACGATGAAATCGGGGATGACCCCCGTTTCCAGCATTGCCTTGACCATGCACATGAATTCACGGCGGTGGCCAATGCATAGCTTGAAACCAACGGGTTTACCGCCCGACAGATCACGCAGTTGCGCGATGAAACGCATCAGCTGTCGTGGTGAGGAAAACGCGCTGTGGGCAGCGGGTGAAACGCAATCCACACCCATTGGAATATGGCGTGCCTCTGCAATTTCTTCCGTAATCTTTGACGCAGGTAGCATCCCACCATGACCGGGCTTAGCGCCTTGGCTAAGTTTTAGTTCGATCATCTTGACCTGATCGTCTGCGGCTTGCTCTGCGAATTTTTCGGGGCTGAATGTGCCATCATCATTGCGACACCCAAAATAGCCCGACCCAATTTCATAGATCAGGTCGCCGCCCGGTTCGCGGTGATAGCGGCTGATGCCTCCTTCGCCCGTGTCTTGAGCAAATCCACCAAGTTTGGCACCTGTGTTCAGGGCCTTGATCGCATTTGCAGATAACGATCCAAAGCTCATCGCTGAGATGTTGTAAAGCGACGCGCTGTAGGGCTTCTTGCAGTCTGGACCGCCGATCATAACGCGAAAATCGGTGTCCGAGAAATGGACCGGTTGAACCGAGTGCGTGAGCCACGAATAACCGGCCTCGTACACTTTTTCTTGGGTACCAAACGGGCGCTTATCTTCGGCACCTTTTGCACGCTGATACACCAACGAACGCTGTTCGCGGCTGAACGGCTGTTCGTCTTGATCGTTCTCAATCAGGTATTGGCGAATTTCGGGGCGGATTGCCTCAAACAGGAAACGCAGATGACCCAAAACCGGGTAGTTGCGCAGAATCGAATGACGGGTTTGCCGCATGTCGCGGATTCCGACAATTGTCAGAATTGCGAACGCAAAGAATGGAAAGATCACCCAAGTATACCAGAAGGATAATAGCAGGGTGACAACCGCCATAACCGTAACAAACAAGAACGTACTGTAACGTTCCAACGACAACAAATCCCGCATGATGGCTCCTCTTTGCTTTCGCGACATGCTTAGGCTGCTAAGCTACGTCGCGAAAGGGGGTCGCATCAACTGGTTAAAAATTAGGTGTCACGCCCGGCAGTTCAAGCGACTTGATAAGTTCGCGTAGTTCTTGGCGGGCGGCAACATTAGAAATGTTCATGCCTTTGACGCCAATGTCACGCAGGTCCAACAGGGTCAGGCCACGTGGGAACAGTTCGCGGAAAATCACTCGCTCGTTAAAGCCCGGGGCGGTCCGGAAACCGACGCGCTTGGCCAGTTTCGTGATCGCGCGCTGCATCTTTTCTTTGTTGACCATCGCCTGCGCACCCATCCGGTTGCGGACAACAACCCAGTCAATCGGTTTCAGTCCTGCCTGCGCCCGCAATTGCCGCGCGTTCCAGACCATTTCTGAATAAACAGATGGGCCGGTGATTTCTTCGCCGTCGCTATCGACATGAGCGAGCAGATCAAAATCGATAAAGCTATCGTTCAACGGCGTAATCAGCGTGTCGGCAAGGCTGTGTGCGACTTGGCTAAGCCGGGTGTGCGAGCCAGGGCAGTCGATCAGGATAAAGTCGTTGTCGGCTTCCATCTCTGACACGGCCATCGAAAGGCGGTGATCAAAGGCGTTTTCGCCGGGCTTTAGGCTTGTCTGATCGATCTCAGGAAGCTCATGATAGCTGGGCGAGGGAAGGTCGAGCCCTTTTTCCGCAAGAAAGTTCGCGCGATTTACGATATAGCGCCCAAGCGTCTTTTGCCGTAGGTCAAGGTCAAGTGTCCCAACCCGATGTCCCATCCGTGCAAGCGCTGTCGCGACATGCATTGATACGGTCGACTTGCCCGCGCCGCCTTTTTCGTTACCCACAACAATGATATGTGCCACGCAATCTATCCCTACAGAATGTGCTTTGGCACACTATATGGTGTGGTGCCCCCAAGGGGAAGTGATCGGCCCGTCGATACTGCGTTTATTTCGCATTTGCGTGCCACTGACGATACACCCGGCAGAGTGACGTAGCTGTCACCTTGACAATTTGTTCGGAAAGGCGCATGTGCAACCCAACCGATGCAAGCTGCCGCGTGAGCAGAGCGTGACCGAAGGTCAATCGCAAGGCATCGCTTAACTCTCAGGTTCCCACATCACGCAGGGGTCCCGCGCCAAATCGGCGCCCGGACAATGCGGTTCTGGCTGTCAGCATATGGCGCAACCTTGCTTTGGGTTCATGGCGCTGTGCCGTGAGCCTTACCGTATGCGCAGGCCTGATCGCCTGCTAAATAGACAGGATATCCAATAAATGGATTTTGATATGCTGGGGCTCGCGCCCCGCCTTGTGAACGTTCTGAAAGAACAAGGGATCACCGATCCCACCCCAATTCAAACCCAAGCCATCCCGCACGCCATGAATGGCCGCGACGTGATGGGGCTTGCCCAAACTGGTACTGGTAAAACCGCTGCCTTTGGTCTGCCGATGATCAACGCACTGATGAAGGCTGGCGTTAAACCAAGCCCGAAAACAGCACGCGGTCTGATCCTTGCGCCAACACGCGAGTTGGCCAAACAGATTTCTGAAAACCTGACTGCTTATACCAAAGGTAGCCACCTGAAAGTGGCGCTTGTGGTTGGTGGTGCCGGGATTTCTGCACAATCGAAACGTCTAGCAGGCGGTGTTGACCTATTGGTTGCGACGCCGGGCCGTTTGATTGATTTGATCGATCGTCGCGCCGTGCGTTTGGACGAAACAATTTATCTGGTATTGGACGAAGCCGACCAAATGCTCGACATGGGCTTTATCCATGCGTTGCGTCAGATCGCACCGTTGTTGGCCAAGGATCGCCAAACAATGATGTTCTCGGCAACGATGCCAAAGCTGATGGCGGAATTGGCATCCACATACCTTAAGGACGCAGTACGCGTTCAAGTGAACCCTCCAGGGCAGGCTGCGAAAAAGATCGCGCAATCGGTGCACTTTGTGGCCCAAGCTGCCAAGACTGACTTGCTGATCGAACTGCTTGATAAGCACCGCGATGAGCTGGCACTGGTGTTCGGTCGCACGAAACATGGCTGTGAGAAGCTGTATAAAGTGCTGGAAAACAAAGGCTTTGCTGCGGCGTCTATCCACGGCAACAAAAGCCAAGGCCAACGTGATCGTGCGATCACGGCGTTTAAGGCCGGTAAGGTCCGCGTTCTGGTCGCAACAGATGTGGCCGCGCGCGGGATCGATATTCCCGATGTGCGTCACGTGTACAACTACGATATGCCAAACGTTGCAGACAACTATGTTCACCGGATTGGCCGGACGGCGCGTGCTGGCGCCGAAGGCTGCGCCGTTGCGCTGGTCGCTCCTGACGAAATGATCGAATTGCAGGACATCGAAAAGGTGATGAAGGAAACAATTCCTGTCGCCTCTGGGCGTCCGTGGGAAATCAAACCCGGTCAGAAAAAACGCCCCAACGGTGGCGGTGGCGGCGGTCGTCGTGGAGGCGGTGGTGGCCGTCACGCGTCTGGCGGCAAGCCCGGCGGAGGTAAGCCCAGTGGCGGTGGCAAACCCGGCGGCGGGCGTCGTCGCGGTGGCGGCGGTGGTCGTTCGCGCGCAGCTGCGTCTGCATAAGTAAAATACGCCGCCTCGGGTATGATCCGGGGCGGTGCCTATCCGTATTTACGAAACGCTTCCATCTCAATGGCCAGTTTTGTGTGAAGCTCGGACAACACCAGCATCTCATCCTTACGCGAAGTTTCATCCGTCAGTGATGTGAGTCGTTCTTGCGACGCAAGGATCTGCTGGCGCAAGATCACAACAGGCGACTTTGCATCTGCTTCGGTCATGATCCGATTTAGCACGGCATTCTGCGGATCATCCAACCCCGTCAGCGGCTTACCTGCACCAGGTAAATTATCAAAATCACCACGCTTTTCCGCGTTCTGGACGATTTGATCAATCAGGCTGCTAAGTGGGTGGTGCATGTCGCGGTGCTCATTGTTCAGAATTGGGGGACATGACCCGATTTATAGATGGTTCTGGCTCTTTACTATCTGTGTAAAAGGATATTGTCATGGGAGCCTTGGGGGAGCGGCGTACTGTATCCTACATCGCCTCTTTTTAATGGCTGGCAATTTTACCTGTTAAACGCGGTATTGCCGTCGATGTTGCTTTGAATTCGGTGGTTCTATTGTAGTCGACGGCATCGCCCGATGAAGGTAGCGACGGAACAATCACGGTGTCGTCTCATGTTTGATGGATGGTTCGCAGAAATATTCAGCCGAAACATAAGTTTGCACCATCATTTGAATAGGCATTTAGGTTTATTAATGCTGCATCGCCCGCAATTCGAATTAAGTTGCGTGCGATGCCTTGTCGTTGGTCTCTTGCTAAGGAACAAAATAAAATACTCGTAACGAGACCGTCTTCAAGACTATTCGGCAGTGATGACTGTCATGACAAGCTCGCCATCCACACGGATGGGACCGTCTTCTTTTGCTCCGAGCGTGTACTCAAAACCACCTGTTACCATACCACCTGCTTCCGAATGCACCATAAGCATCAACATTTCACCGGGCGCGATTTCCTCGGTGAGAATCGCCGCAACATCCATGTTGTCCCCCATCCGGAGAGGAGCATAGCCAACCACTGGACCTGGCTTCATTTCTGCATCAGTACGATGTACCACCATCCAGCCATTTTCTGCGGCCACGACCGTATCGGCACTGACGACACCGTTCTCAACTGATTGGTTGGTTGCTTCAACGGCGGGTGATGGTGCGTGTCCCGCGGCAAACACACCCGTCGCTGTAAGGGTTAGGGCAACGGCTGAAATCATCGTTCTCATAGGTATCTCCACTTGCATACTGATGAACACCATGTCCGCCAGATCACCTAAGTCACGTTGCGCCGTCTTAGAAAGTTTCACACGCTGACGAAAAAATCGACATACGCTGATATGGAATGCGTGATGAATTGTTGGGTACGGCGCAATGAGGGGGATTCTAGGAGGCTTCATGCCAGTAGTGCTTCGGCAAAGCTGTCTGTTAGTTTTCAGCAGCTTCGGCGTGATCGTCGCTAAATAAATGCGGTGACGATCGCAAACAAAAGCTGTTGTCACGTCGTCGATTTATAGTACCGCAAACAAAAAAACGCCGCCCATTCTCATGAGCGGCGTTTTTATTACGTAGGGTGGATCTTGATCCACCAGCGGTCTTAGAAGCCCAGACCAGCGTATTTGTTTTTGAACTTAGAAACACGACCGCCAGCATCCATCAGACGGGTTGATCCGCCGTTCCATGCTGGGTGTACAGATGGGTCGATGTCCAGCGCCATTTGGTCGCCTTCTTTGCCCCATGTGGATTTCATCTGAACCACTGTGCCATCGGTCATTTTCACGTCGATGAAGTGATAATCTGGGTGGATATCTTTTTTCATGACATCAATCCTTACGCTTCGGCGCCCTTAGGCGCTTTGTAGTTGGTGACTTCTGCGATACGTGCGGACTTACCGCGACGGGTGCGCAGGTAGTACAGTTTCGCGCGACGTACGCGACCACGGCGCACCACGGTGATGCTTTCGATGTTTGTTGAATGCAGTGGGAACACACGTTCCACGCCTTCACCAAAGGAAATCTTGCGAACAGTGAACGAGCCAGCAATGCCTTTGCCGTTCTTACGAGCGATGCATACGCCTTCGTAGTTCTGCACACGAGTACGTGTGCCTTCGGTTACTTTGTAACCAACGCGGATGGTGTCACCCGCTTTAAAATCGGGGATTTCTTTCCCCAGCGCAGCAACCTGCTCCGCTTCGAGTTGTGCAATCAGATCCATCTGACGGCTCCTTTGATATACTTGCGGTTATCCGCAATGTTTGTTTGCGTGGCTCAGAGCTCTTTGTCGTTACCGGGTCCGCAGTTGCGCCCGCAAGAGATGCGTCATCATTCTTTGTTGTGGTTGTCCGGCGTCACTGGTGAGTAAGGATCAACGCAGACCCGCTCAAAACCCAGATGGTTCCATAAACCAACACCCGGAATCAGCAAGCCGACCGGGAATGGCTGCGTATAGGCCGATGTTGGGGCGTGATCAAGGGGGCAGGGCGCGTGGGTGATCTACTTTTTGCCGGTTTTAGTGAACGGAAGCTATCTAAGGTCCAAGTGTGATTCCTCTGTTGTTCGCTAGCCTAAGCCGGGAATTATCACGATCCGAATTACCCCAAAGCCAGCAACCGCGATCCAAAAAAGCACAAATGCAAATCTCGACATGGCAGTGTCCGAGATTATTCTGATTGGAGGTTGAATGCGCGCCGCCAATCGTGAAGGCGGTCTCAGGCAAAAAGCGGTCATCGTTGAGGTAAGGAGCAGTGCAGGTACGCCGATGGAGAGTGATGTCGCAAGTTGACTATCTGGCGCAGATATTTCTTGCCACAAACTCGATTGCTCAGGTGCGATCTGAGAAATCAAGTAGAGTGAGGCAAGAAATACCGCAACTACGAGATATGTTGCTACTTCAAATTTTGTAAATTTCTCAAGTAAATTCATTTTAGAAATGTAGCATCAGTTTGAACTGAAGTATATTTGATTTCAAACAACTGATGAAACCGAACGCTCAGGCTCAATGCCCGCCGCGTAAGTATCTAGTTTGATTGACTCTTCTTTCCATACTTCTTCCACAAATCAGGCCGCCGCTCTTGCGTGATCTTTTCCGACATTTCACGTCGCCATTCTGCGATTTTGGCGTGGTTGCCGGATAGCAGTACTTCAGGGATCGCGTGCCCCTGCCATTCGGCGGGTTTTGTGTATTGCGGATGCTCTAACAGCCCGTTGGAATGGCTTTCTTCGACCGCGCTTTCAGCGTTGCCCAAAACACCAGGCAAAAGGCGGACAGTGGCGTCGATCATCGCTTGGGCTGCAATTTCACCGCCTGTCATGACGAAATCACCAAGCGACACTTCTTGGATACCAAAGTGCTGCAATATCCGCTCGTCCACGCCTTCAAACCGACCACAGAGCATGGTGACACCATCCGCGCGCGCCCAGTTACGGGCCATGGCCTGATCAAACCGCTGTCCGCGTGGTGACAGATAAACCATTGGCATTATGCCCCGCGCCCCAGCGCGGGCGTCTTTGATCGCTGCTTCTAGCACGTCAGCACGTAGAACCATGCCAGCGCCACCACCAGCAGGGGTGTCATCGACGTTGCGATGTTTTCCGATCCCGTATTCGCGCAGATCATAGGTCTGCATCTGCCAACGCCCATCTTGCAGGGCTTTACCCGTCAGGCTTTCACCCAATACGCCCGGAAAAGCTTGCGGGAATAGGGTCAAAATTTGCGCGGTCCATGACCCGGCAAGTTCAGGCGTGTCGGTCATCAGCTCGCGTGGTTTCAGCGTGGGCCGGATGGAAATGCGTCCTGCGGCTTTGCCGGCGGGCTTTGGTGGTATTTGTTCTGACATGCGGTGGTTCTAGGGGATGACACTGTGCTGCGAAAGGGGCAACATAACCGTCGGAGTAGATGGATGAGCATTGATTTCGATAGAATCCTAGATCATGCGGCAGATCGCGAAGCCGCGATTGCGCGATGGGATGCCGTGGCTGTGGATAGTCCGTTGATGACGCAGGTCGCGCGCGGTGCATTGCTGAGCGCTAAATTACACACAGCGGTTTTCGCTGGGGAGTTCCAAGGTCGTTCAGTCATCCTCAGACATATTGCGCGTCCTAATGCGGTGGACGTTGTCACGAAGGTGCAGCTGGAACTAGAGCGGGTTGGCGCAGCAATGCGCAAAGGTGATTGCCAGATTAACCAGCTTATAGCGACTGATCCTGAATGTGGTTTTATGATCGTATCGGTCGTGCCCGGTGTTCCGTTTTTCGAAGCAGACGATCCCGCGTTGTTGTCACAGGCAGGTCGTTGGCATCGCGTATTTGTGGGATCACGCCGCGAGATCGGGCACCTATCGCCGATGCATTGGCATAAGAAGTTGGCGGATATCCCATGTAATGGGCTTGATGGAGGTGACCTTGCGCTGGCGGATACTCTGAAAGATGCCCTTGCTGTACAAACACGTGCGTTGAAAGGTTTTGAGATCGCTCGTGTTGCGGGCCACGGTGATTTTGCGCCGCATAATTTTCGATATGATACTGGCGTGCTTTATGGGTTTGATACTGGCACCGGCGCAAAGGTACCTTTGGCGCGCGAGCTTGCGCATTTCATGCTGCATGTCGCGCTGAAATCTAAAGATACAGTTGGGGCATGGGGCATTTGCCCAGTGCAGGTCGATGCATTTGCGCAATCGGCAGGATTGCCGCGTACCGAATATGGTAGCACGCTGCGCTATTTTTTTGGTTGGTATTTGTATCGATCGTTATTGCGCTACGCGCGCAACGCCGGACGTCGGGAAAAGCTACGCGCGCTTATTCAGCAGTATCTTGATCCGGTTGGATAAATAGACCCTCTGGCGGATCAGCGATCACGCGGCCAGACGAAAGATCAACAGTTGGCACGGCGGCCTTAGTGAAAGGCAGTAGGACGGTTTCGGATTGGCCGGGCACAATAACCTCAAGCAGATCGCCTGCGCCGTGGTCCATGACGTTCTTAACGGTGCCAAGAGTGGCGCCACCAGTATCAAGCACCTTTAGCCCGATCAGATCGGCATAGTAATATTCGTCATCAGGCAGGGACGGCATCACGTCGCGGTCAGCGTAAAGGCTGATGTTGCGTAGCGCGTCGGCTTCTTCTTTGGTGGTGATGCCATCAACATGGGCGGTAAAGCCGTTCTTCAGCTGACCTGTCAGAACGATCTGGCCAAATTTGCGACCGTCTTCGGTGTAAAGCGGGGTGTAATCGGCAATTGCTGCGGGATCCGCGCAAAACGACTTGAGGCGGACTTCGCCTTTGACGCCAAAAGAGCCGCCAAGCGTGCCAACAATTACGCGGTCAGTCATTTGGGATATCCGATCTTACACACATTTGTTTGGTCCACTGTCCGTTGCTGTCTTCGCAATTTGCCTGTGCATTACTGCGTTCAGTCAGAATACCTGCAATGAAAGCAAATGCTGTGAAAATCACAAGGCGTAGCAAACGAAACATGGAAGTTCCCTAAAGGGATGGGGTGTTGCCCGGCGCAGTGGCCGGGCAACGGTGAGTAATTTACTCTTCAGAAGCAGCAGCTTCTTCTGCAGGTGCGTTTGCAGCTTCTTCAGCAGCTTTCGCTTTTTCTGCTTTTTCTTCAGCACGTGCCTGAGCAGCTTTGCCTGGTGTACCTTTTTTCGGGTTGCTGCGGTCTTTCTTAGGCAGCTCGCCTGCGGCTTCGAGCATACGGGAAACACGGTCAGTCGGCTGTGCGCCTTCGCCCAACCAGTATTTCACGCGCTCGATGTCCATTTTCACGCGGTCTTCGCTGTCTTTTGGCAACATTGGGTTATATGTGCCCAGCTTTTCGATGAAACGGCCATCACGTGGCATGCGGCTGTCAGCAGCAACGATTGCGTAGTGAGGGCGTTTTTTAGAACCGCCGCGTGCGAGACGAATTTTCATAGCCATGGTGTATTCTCCTATAAATGGCAGGGGTGTGGTGGATTGAAATCCACCCTACGATTGGTGTTGTTTGTGGTGTTGGATTACTTCCTGAATGATGAAGTTCAGGAATTTCTTGGCAAACTCAGGATCTAGATCGGCCTGGCTTGCAAGTTCGGTCAACCGTGCAATCTGCTGCTCTTCGCGCGCAGGATCGGACGGTGGAAGGTCGTGTTCGGCTTTGAGTTTGCCGACGGCTTGGGTGTGCTTGAACCGCTCGCCCAATGTATAAACAAGGATCGCGTCCAATCGGTCGATGCTATCGCGGTGGCCTTTAAGCACCTCGGCGGCGCGGGTAATAGCGTCAGACATGGGACGTTCCTTTGCTGGGATCATGGTTAAATGTAGTGTTGGCGTCCACCGCATCAGGGGATGGATGCCGCCAGATGTACATTTTGCCTAGCGTTTCGTGATGGTAGGTTTCGCCATCGGTGCAGCCCATGCGTTTGGCAAGGGCGACAGAGCGGCTATTGGTCGGATCGATCAAGCTGATCGCAGTGGTCCAGCCAAGAGTTTGGTAGGCGTAGTTGCGGGCGGCAAGTGCTGCCTCATGGGCGATGCCGCGTCCTTCGCCGTTTTCGAAAAGAGACCATGCGATTTCCGGTTCTGGCCAGCCTTCGGGGTAGTAAAGCCCAACGACACCCAATGCCAAATCCGTTTCGCGATCTGCAACGATCCAACGCCCGAAACCGCGCAAGACCCAATGCCCTGCGATTTCTGCAAGCTGGGTAAAAGCCTGCGCCCGGGTAAACGGCCCGCCAAGCAGTTTTGTGCGGTCAGAGCCCCGAAATTCGGCATAGTCATCAAAGTCGCGCCATTCGGGTGCGCGTAGAGTTAGCCGTTCAGTTTGCAACACAGGGATCATGAAATTGCCCCTGCTGCTTGGGCGGTGGCGCGTGGGTTGTCGTGGGCAAGATGCCGCATGACGATCACGTTTTCACCATCGATCACGTCGCGGCGTTCTTCGGTCGCCCCAAGGCGCGTTGCCAAAGAAAGCGAACGCGTGTTGCTGGGTGCGATGAGCGAGATCAGCGGTTCAAGCCCAAGTGTCCGGCCAGCCCATTCGCGCACAGCGCAAGCGGCCTCGAACGCGTAGGATTTGCCTTCGAACCCGTCAAACATATGCCACGCCATTTCGGGCTGCGGCCATTCGATGTGGTTCAGGACACCAACGCGGCCAGTCGCCACGCCAGTCTCTTTTTCAGTCACGGTAAAGAAACCGTAGCCATGCCAATTCCAGTGCCCAATGCCTGCGATAAAACCACGCCAAGCGTCACGTTCACTTACCGCGCCACCCACTGTTTCCATCCGCGCAGAACGCGTTGCCCAAGCGGTGAATGCCGCTAGGTCGCGCTTTTCTGGGCCGCGAAGGACCAGACGTGCTGTGCAAAGGGTGGGAGCGGGAGTCATTGGTTACTTTTTCTTCCCGAAACCAGACAGACCGGGTGGCAGGCCCATGCCGCCGCCAAGACCGGGCAGACCACCGGGCATTTTGCCTTGCAGGGCTTTAGCCGCTTCTTCCATGGCTTTTGGGTCGTTCATGTCGGGCATTCCAGCTGGCATACCGCCGCCTTTGCCGAACATGCCTTTCATGGCTTGTTTCAGCATGCCGCCTTTGCCCATCTTCTTCATCATGTCAGCCATCTGACGATGCTGTTTGACCAGCTTGTTCAGTTCAGACACTTCAAGACCGGCACCTTTGGCGATCCGCTTTTTGCGTGATGCGGCCAGTAGGTCAGGGTTCGCCCGTTCCTTTTTCGTCATGGAATTGATCAGCGCAATTTGGCGTTTCAGGATGCTATCATCCATGCCAGCAGCGGCCATCTGTTTACCCATTTTGGCAGCGCCCGGCATCATGCCCATCATACCTTCCATGCCGCCCATCTTGAGCATCTGCTCGAGCTGCATTTTCAGGTCGTTCATGTTGAAACGGCCCTTTTGGAACCGCTTCATCATGCGTTCGGCTTGTTCAGCCTCGATGGTTTCTTGGGCTTTTTCGACGAGCGCAACGATGTCACCCATGCCAAGGATACGACCAGCGATCCGGTCAGGCTCAAAGGTTTCAATCGCGTCTAGCTTTTCACCGACACCGACAAAGCGGATCGGTTTGCCAGTGATCGCACGCATCGAAAGCGCCGCACCACCGCGACCGTCACCGTCCATACGTGTCAGGACGACGCCAGAAACGCCGATTTTGTCGTCAAATTCTTGGGCGACGTTGACCGCGTCTTGACCTGTCAGGCCGTCGACGACCAGCAGTGTCTCGCGTGGGCTAACGGCGTCACGCACCGCCGCTGCCTGCGCGATCAGTTCTTGGTCAATATGCAACCGGCCCGCAGTATCGAGCATATAGACGTCATAACCACCAAGGCCGGCTTGTGTCTTGGCGCGTTTTGCAATCGCAACCGGATCTTCGCCTTTGACGATTGGCAGCGTGTCCACGCCAATCTGACCACCAAGGATTTGCAGCTGCTCCATCGCCGCTGGGCGGTTCACGTCGAGTGACGCCATCAACACGCGCTTGCCTTCACGTTCTTTCAAACGCTTAGCTAGTTTCGCAGTTGTTGTTGTCTTACCGGAACCTTGCAGGCCGACCATCAGGATCGGGGCAGGCGGGTTGTCGATTTTCAGCGCGCCTGGGTCTTCGTCACCGGTTAGGATATGCTGCAGTTCGTCATGAACGATCTTAACGACCTGTTGGCCGGGTGTGATCGACTTAGTAACGGCCTGACCTGTTGCTTTATCCTGAACGGCCTTGATGAAATCACGCGCCACCGGCAGCGAGACGTCAGCCTCAAGCAATGCCACGCGGACTTCGCGTAGCGCGGTTTTGACGTCGTCGTCAGATAGCGCACCCTGTTTGGTGAGCTTGTCAAAGACGCCTGAAAGGCGGTCGGATAGATTCTCAAACATAGGCCTTGGCCCCTCGCGTCGTTTCGGTTGCCTTGCGTATATAGGAACGCTCGGCGTAAAGCAGTAGCGCCCCCGTGGGCGCAACGCGCTGACGGAGGGCGATCCCCTAGATTTCGGGGACCGGAAAGCTGGTGCTATCCGGGTGTTGGGTCGCGTTTACGCTCGCATGGCGTCTGAGTCAACATCCTGCGCTAGCCAGTCGTTAATGGCTTTGGCAACGTCATTTGCTCTACGTTCCGCGATGCGACCGTTTTCGTATGAAGCCGTCAGGGGATGCGTACCTTCGTCCATTCCACCATCCAGTATCACTGCCACGTGTTGAAATTTTTTATTGGGTTCGCGAGGGGAGGAATATGTCTGAACCTCTGCGCGTGCCACATTCGCAAGCTCGTGGCGAACACGCGTGCGCCCAAAGACAGTGCTTCGCCTGATTTCAAACAGATTTCGGCTACGGTCAAATAGAACGTCGATCCGCTTTACCGCCGCGCAAAAAATGACGCCGACCGCTATCGCTATCAATGTTAGCATCACGCCTGCAAAGGTATCGCCATTGGTGAAGTTATGAAGCGCCCAGCCGACCAAGGCGACAATTGCAGCACAAATCGTGAGGCCAGCTGCCCACGGCACGTTTTGTACAATTAGCTGCTCTGGCGTCTTATTCGCGATCTTCATTGGTGTAATATGGGTGCTAATTCCGTTAATTTCCAGAGAATTAGCTTTGCGGTCTTGAACATACCGCCCCTTTTTCTATCTTAGCTGTTAATAAACGCACAGGGGCGGCACATGGATAACTGGGACGAAATTCGCACTGCGTATCAAGTGGCCCGTAAAGGAACAGTGAGCGGCGCAGCGGACGCTCTTGGGGTTCATCATGCCACAGTCATTCGCCATATTGATGCGTTAGAGACCCGATTGGGGGTTAAGCTGTTTCAGCGGCATGCACGCGGTTACACGGCGACCGAGGCGGGGCAGGACCTGTTGCAGGTCGCCCAAGCAACGGATGATCAATTCACGCAGTTGGCTGGCCGCATCAAAGGGCAGGGCGAGGGCGTGTCCGGCGATCTGGTCGTCACATCGCTTGAGATGGTGTCGGACTTGCTGACCCCGATCTTGACCCGTTTCCAAGCAAACCACCCAGAGGTGCGCGTCCGTTATCGGACCGGCGACCGTGTTTTCCGTTTGGAATATGGTGAGGCACATGTTGCCGTTCGGGCAGGGCGTATGCCCGAAGAACCCGACAATGTCGTTCAGCCGTTTATGTCACAGCGCATGGCGCTTGTTGCTTCGGCTCCTTATGTCGAAAAATACGGTATCCCGAAGGGTATTGAGGAATTCAAAGACCATATCTTTGTCGGACATGACGACGATAATAGTCGGGCCCCCTTTGCTAAATGGATGCGCGATAACATTCCAAGCAATCGTATCGTCTATCTGGCAAGTGAAAACCGCCACATGCGCGACGCAGTGTTGACCGGGGCGGGCATTGGTTTTGTTCAAAGCCATTTGCTGAAACGAGATCTTGGCCTGACCGAAGTGATCCCCCCACAAGAAGAATGGGAATCAGCCCTATGGTTGGTGACCCATGTTGATCTGCACCGCACGACCAAGGTGCAGGCATTCCTGCGATTCTTGAAAGACGAAGTAAAAGGCATGAGCTGCTAATGAAGCCTTCACATGCTGGGCATCTCGCGATGCTTTCGTTTTCGGTGTTGATTGCCGGGTCTTTCTCGCTTGGTGCGCTGGCCGCAAATGAAATTACCCCATTGGCGCTGAACTCAGTTCGGTTTTGGATTGCCTGTGCAATTATCGGTACCGCAGCAATGGTAACGACTGGTATCCCACGATCTGCTGCGCAGGCACCGTGGCGTTATCTTGTGCTGGCCGGGTTCTTTACAACCTATTTCGTTTTGATGTTTGAAGGCCTGAAAACCGCAGCGCCAGTCAGTGCGGCGGCGGTATTCACATTGACCCCGATCCTAAGCGCAGCGTTCGGCTGGCTGCTTTTGCGTCAAGTGTTGACTGGGCGCATGGCGCTCGCCCTCGGCATCGGTGCACTGGGCGCCATTTGGGTGATTTTCCGTGCCGATATTCCAGCCATTCTACGGTTTCAGATTGGTGCGGGTGAAGTCATATATTTCTGGGGCTGCGTCGCCCACGCCGCCTATACGCCGCTTGTGCGCAAGCTGAACCGGGGCGAACCAACGCTCGTGTTTACTTTTGGTACGCTGGTTGCGGGCGCAATTATTCTTACGTTCGTTGGCTGGAACGATCTAGTCACGACTGATTGGGCGCATCTACCGAATATCGTATGGATCACAATCGTTTATACAGCCGTTATCGCAAGCGCGACCACCTTTACGCTATTGCAGTTCGCTGCATTGCGCCTGCCAAGTTCAAAGGTGATGGCTTATACTTACCTAACACCATCTTGGGTGATCGTATGGGATATTGCACTGGGGGGAACTGCGCCGCCGGCAATGGTATTGCTTGGGCTGATATTGACGGTTGTCGCTTTGGTAATGCTGCTGCGGGATTAGTCGCTATTTCAGTTGCGTGGCGAGGAATGCTTCGAATGCGTCTAGGTCGATGGCATCCATCTGTCCAAAGGCTTGCATCCAAACTGATGCTTCGCGCATTGCGTCTGGTTCAAGCTTACACCATTTCACGCGGCCGCGTTTTTCCTGACTGATGAGCCCGGCCGTTGTCAGGACACCTAAGTGTTTGGAAATTGCGGCCAGCGATACTTCGAATGGTTCAGCGACGTCGGTGACAGCCATGTCGTCCTCTAACAACATCGCAAGGATCGCGCGGCGTGTCGGGTCGGCTAGGGCAGAAAATATGATGTCGAGCTTTTGCGTCATAGGCTGACGTCCTAACAATGATATCGCAGGCAGGCCAGCGTTTCATAACAAGGGGCGATCTTTCGAATCTGAAGGCCAGACAAAACGATGACGTTCCAGTTCAGCGGGCGTCATTCCAACATCGCGTGCGATATGATCACTGATATGCATCGGGCATTTCGCGGAGTTCGGGCGCAGGACATCGATAAACCGACGCCATATGCCCACGCATATAGGCATTGATTTCAATAACATTGTCTATCTTTCGGGGTGTATCGTGAATTATGATGCCAGAATGTAACCTGTGATATCAAAGTGAATTTCTTGACATTATATGTGTGAAAAAGTCACGATTTGTCATGGCAAGATCATTACCATCGTTAAATGCGTTGCGCGCGTTCGAAGCCGCAGGCCGTCACGAGAGCTTTTCGCGTGCCGCGAATGAACTGGGCGTCAGTCATTCCGCCATTAGCCGTCACGTGCGCGGGCTAGAAGACCGGATTGGTGCGCAGTTGTTTCGCGACCTTCCGCGTGGGGTGGCGTTAACGCAGGCAGGTGCGCGTTATTTGGCGGCGCTTAGCCCTGCATTTGATCGTATTGCCGAAGCGTCTGAGGTATTCGCGCAGCGACCTGCAGGGCAAGTAACCGTAGATGCAGAGCCGCTCTTCGCTGCTAATTGGCTGATTCCCCGCTTGAATGACTTCTATCAAAAATACCCAGATATCGAGCTTCGGCTGGAGGCAAGCACCATGCTTGCGGATATCGCCCGGTACGAGGTCGACGTGGCGATCCGGTTTTACCACGCAGGCCCGCCAAGCGATGATGGGCTACTTATTAGTAATGCGCCGCTCTATCCATTCGCAGCGCCGTCATTGGTCCCGGACCCCTTATCGCCGGCAGATTTGTTAAAGCTCCCACTGTTACGCGACCGGTACGAGGACACTTGGGCCAAGTGGGCAGCAGTCTGCGGCTGTGATCTATCGCATGTGGCGCAATCCGATTGGCGGCTTCGGTCGGTGTTGTCATATGCCGCAGCTTTAGCCGGGCAGGGTGTCTTGCTTACCTCGGCAGACGTGACAGAGGGTGACGTCAATGCGGGCCGCCTTGTTCAGTGTTCAGACATCGGGTTCCGAATGGGCAGCTATCATCTTGTCGCGGGCGAAGGCGTAATGCGGCGCGGGCCAGCGCGATTATTTCGGGATTGGTTGCTTGATCAAAGTGCACTGTTGCGGTCGACCTCGGGATAGTTAACGAAATGGTTGAATGTCATATTCCGCTAAGCTTGCGGGTTTATGCGCTGAATTTGAAAATGTGACCGTAATATTTTCGTTAAAATACAGTGTATTACATATACTTCACGTTTGCTTGACTCTGAGCGAGGTGGAACCTAAACCATGCCCAACCTTCCGAGGGGACCAAATACATGTCTGACCCGCACGACGCTGACCGCCTAAAGGCATTAGAAGCGAAGATCGCAGCGTTAAAAACGCCTGAGCCAGACAAGGACCACTCAGAAGAACATTATTCCCAAGCGCAACTTGCTTGGCGGATGGTGATAGAGCTAGTTGCCGGTCTCGCGATCGGCTTTGGCATCGGATACGGGCTGGATACCTTGTTTGGGACCATGCCGATTTTTCTGGTGCTGTTCATATTGTTTGGCCTCGCGGCTGGTGTTCTCACCATGATGCGATCCGCCAAAGAAGTGCAATTGAAGCAGCAAAGTGCTGCGGAAGAAGAGGGTGACGCAAGTGGCGACTGAGACAGAAGCAGCTTCCGAAGGTGGTCTGGTTTTTCATCCGTTGGATCAATTCATTCCAAAGTCGCTGTTCGGCGACGGCGCGGTGCATTGGTACACCCCATCAAATCTGACCCTATGGCTGGCCATTCTGGTTCTTTGCGTCATCGGCGTGTTCGTTTTGGGTAGCCGCGGTCGCGGCATCGTACCATCACGTATCCAATCCGTAGGCGAGCTGATGTACGGCTTCGTTTACAAGATGATTGAAGACGTCACTGGCAAAGATGCTGTCAAATACTTCCCATACATCATGACTCTCTTCGTGTTCGTGTTATTTGCGAACTATCTGGCGCTACTGCCAATGTCTTATAGCCCGACATCTATGATTGCGATTACTGCGGTTCTTGGTTTCGGTGTCTTTATCGCAATCACTGTTCTTGGATTTGTTAAGCATGGCGCTGCGTTCCTAGGTCTGTTCTGGATGAAAGACGCGCCGGGCTTTTTGCGCCCAATTATCGCGATCATCGAAGTTATCTCTTACTTCGTGCGCCCGGTCAGCCTGTCCATTCGTTTGGCTGGTAACATCACTGCTGGTCACGTTGTGATCAAAGTTTTCGCAGGCTTTGCCGCGCTGACATTGGCTAGCCCCGCAGCGATCCTTGGTATCGTCGCTATCTACGGTCTTGAGATCTTGGTGGCTGGTATTCAGGCTTATGTTTTCACGATCTTGACGTGTGTCTATCTAAAAGACGCGCTTCACCCCGCACACTAATCACCACAAGGGTGGGCAATTCCACCCTTTACTAAACTTCCAATCGTAAGGAGAATTCTCATGGAAGGCGATATCGCAAGCATCGGTGCCGGTCTGGCAGCAATCGGTTCAGGCATTGCAGCCATCGGCGTTGGTAACGTTGCTGGTAACTACCTGGCAGGCGCACTGCGCAACCCATCAGCTGCTGCTTCGCAGACAGCGACACTGTTTATCGGCCTAGCATTCGCCGAAGCTCTGGGGATCTTCTCGTTCCTCGTCGCGCTTCTGCTGAAGTTCGCTTAAGTACAAGCCGTTATCCTTACGTCTGGTTGGTGCGGTAATCTGCGCTAACCAGTAAAATCACAAGGTATTCGGGGGCCACGATGGCAACAGAAACACACGAAACCGTAGCAAGCGCATGCTTGGACTCGCACGGCGGTGCCATCGGTATGCCGCAGCTTTGCGGTGAATGGATTCCACACCAGATATTCTGGCTTCTTGTCGCACTTGCCGCGACATTCTTTGTGATGTCACGCATCGCACTGCCCCGCATCGCTGCGGTTCTGGCAGAGCGTTCCGGCACAATCACAAACGACCTTGCCGCTGCAGAAGAGCTAAAGAATAAAGCATCTGAAGCAGAAGCTGCGTATGACAAGGCGCTTGTTGATGCACGTGCACAGGCCCAGCAGATCGTTGCTGAAGCCAAAGCAGAAATTCAGGCAGACCTAGATGTTGAGCTTGCGAAAGCTGACGAACAGATCGCTGCTAAGACAGCCGAAAGCGAAGCGGCAATTGCCGAAATTCGCGATGGCGCTGTTAAATCCGTCACCGACGTTGCCAAAGCGACAGCCAAAGAATTGGTTGCTGCGATGGGTGGCAAGGCTGACGCAAAAACCATCACCGCTGCGGTGACGGCACGGATGAAAGGCTAAGTCATGCGTTTGATTTTCACCGCACTCTTCGCCCTGAGCGCTTCACCTGCATTCGCAGCAAGCGGTCCTTTCTTTTCGCTAAAGAACACAGACTTTGTTGTTCTTCTCGCGTTCCTGATCCTTGTCGGTATTATGCTGTACATGAAGGTCCCAAAGGCCATCGGTGACATGCTTGATAAACGTGCAGTCAGCATTAAATCTGAACTGGACGAAGCCAAGGCATTGCGTGAGGAAGCACAGTCTTTGCTGGCTTCTTACGAGCGCAAGCAAAAAGAAGTTCAAGCGCAAGCTGAACGGATTGTTGCATCTGCGAAGGACGAAGCAACCAAAGCTGCTGCCACAGCTAAGGAAGAAATCGCCACTTCGATCACGCGCCGTCTGGCCGCTGCTGAAGAGCAGATCGCGAGTGCACAAGCTGCCGCTGTCAAAGATGTGCGCGACCAAGCAATTGTTGTTGCTGTCGGCGCTGCAAAAGATGTGATTTCTAACCAGATGGACGCAAAATCCGCTGGTTCATTGATCGACGACGCAATCGCTACGGTTGGTGACAAGCTGCACTAGTCCATTTGTGGAACACCACATCGCACTATTTTAAAGCCCGGATGCAGCCAAGCATCCGGGCTTTTTCGTTGACACACTGTTGGGCTGTCGCAACAGTCGCCTTATGCCGATTATGAAAACGAATATATGACCAACCTTGGTCGCGCCGTATTGGCCGCATTGATCTATATCGGCATTGTTGGTGTCGCGACTGTTTTCGTATTTCGGGTATTTGCCACGCCTCTTGATACTGTTTCTGTCATGTGGCGGACGCTTTCGTTGCAAATAATCTTGCTGTTTTTTTGCTATTTGTACGTAAAACGCTACACTGATTGGCACACGATCGGATTTCGTAGTTTGAACTGGGGTGCATTGTTGTGGCTGCTGCCAGTCGTTGCATTGGTGCTTGTCATGGGCTTTGTCGTCATAAATACGGTGACCGCAGGTAATGATTTTTCACTACCTGTTTCGACGGTCGGGCTGTTGGTTGTTGTGCCGTTGTTGGTTGGCTTGACCGAAGAAATTATGTTTCGCGGTATATTGCTGCGTGCAGCATTAGCCCGGCTGCCCGCGTTTCAAGCCATGTTGTTAAGCGCATCACTGTTTTCATTGATGCACTGCGTAAATGTTTTTACCGGGCAACCTGCGTTGGCGACCTTGCAGCACGCCGCATTTGCATTTCTCGTTGGCGTATTCTTAGCCCCAATCGCCCTGAAGCTTGGCAACTTATGGCCGCTGATTATATGGCACGCGGCTTGGGACTTTATGATCTATTCAAGCCAGATGCTTGGTGTCGTGCACCACTATGCGCTGATTGGGATTATGATCCAAACCCTTGTCAGTATTTGGCTTTGGGTGCAGTTGATCGGCGCAAAGCGCTAACGGGATACTTCTTGGTCTAGCCGTTTTTGGGCGAAGGTTTCGTTTCGGTCCGACTTTTGTTGATCCGACAAAGATGCCTCGACAAAGTTCAAATGCGCTTCGACTGCGGCACGGGCACCGGCAGGGTCACGGGCTTGCAGCGCATCATTGATCGCACGGTGTTGGTCCAGCAACGTGTCGCGGGTGGTCCGTTGTTTGAACATGATGGACCGATTATAGAAAACGCCTTCGCGCAGCAGTTCGTACATCGAACGCATCATGTGCAGCATGATGATGTTGTGACTTGCTTCGATAATCGACAGATGAAAATCCGCGTCGAGATATGCCTCGTCAGCGGGGTTTCGTTTTTCATGGGCGGCTTCCATTTTCTGAAAAATGGTGTTGATCACCTCTAGGTCGGTGTCGCTTGCCAACCGTGCGGCACGTTCAGCGGCCAGCCCTTCCATATCGCGCCGAAAGGCGATGTAGTCGAAGACAGCATCAACATGCGTCGCGAATAGTTTCACAAGGGCAGGGGCAAATGCGGACCCGAGCACATCAGCGACATAGACACCGGCACCTGCCTTAGAGGTCAGCAGGCCCCGCTCCTGTAAGTCAGCAAGGGCCTCTCGTAGTGATGGCCGTGACACGCCCATACGTTCGCTCAGTTCGCGCTCAGAAGGGAGCCGTTCACCGGGGCGTAGAATGCCGCGCAGAATGAGCCCTTCGATCTGGCGTATGACGCCGTGCGATAGTTTTTCTTGTTGAACTGGTTCGAATGGCATTTGGTCCGCCTTGTTGGATTGGTCAATTTATATGACCAGGTTGGCGTGTTCACAACGAAAAAGGGGCCGCATGATGCGACCCCTTTCGATTAGTCATCCCAATGGGCGTTTAGCCGTTTGGTGTAATGATGATCTCAACCCGGCGGTTTGCGGCGCGACCTGATGCGTTCAGGTTTGACGCAACGGGCTGGTCTTCACCGGCGCCGATTGCGCGGATGCGTGACGATGATACGCCACCACTGCGCAGAACTGATGCAACCGCTTGGGCGCGGCGTTGCGACAGGTCAAAGTTGTAGGCTGCGGCGCCAGTGTTGTCGGTGTGCCCAACGACGTTCACTGTTGTGTTCGGGTGATTGTTCAATGAACGCGCGACGATCAGCAGTTCATTCTGTGATACGCCTGAAACGGCGGTGCTGTCAGTCGCGAACAACAGATCTTGGGAGAGAACAACGCGGAGGTCGGTGCCGTTGTTTGATACGCCTACATCGCTACGCAGTTGGCGGCGCAGTTCTTCGGCTTGCTTATCAAGGCTGTTACCAATGCCTGCACCCACACCTGCACCGAGCGCGGCACCGACGAGGGCTGCTTGGTTCCGATCACGGTTTGATCCGCCATTATTCGCGAGCGCGCCAACTGCGGCACCGCCCAATGCGCCGATCAAGGCACCTTGCTGTGTTTTTTGGTATTCGTTGGGTCCGCCAGGTTCACAAGCCGCAACAAGAGTTAGCGAAGCAGCAGCTGCAACAAGAGGGAGTTTTGAAAATTTCATCGTTTCGGTTCCATTCGATATGGGTGCGCAAATTGCGCGTTCTGGATAACGCAGCTTATGATCTCATTGCCACTGTTATCCAATAACGCATTCGTCATAGGAATGGTTCCGCCTAAAATTAAGGGGTCGCATCAGCGCGGGCAGATTCCCAAGCGAGAATCGCACGCTTCACTGGAAGCCCCCAATGATAGCCGCCAAGCGCACCGGACTTGCGTAACGCCCGATGGCAGGGGATCAGCAAGCTAACAGGATTACGCCCGACCGCAGTGCCAACCGCGCGAACGGCTTTAGGATTGCCGATGGATTGGGCGATTTCAGAATAGGTCGTCACGTGACCTGATGGGATGCTCAGCAATGCCTCCCATACCTTCAGCTGAAATGGTGCCCCGATCATATGAAGCCGGGTTTCACCAGTCATACCCAACGCGGCAGTCGCCCACGGGGTCAGTAGTTCTGGGTTTTCGACATACGCCGCCTTGGGCCAGCGGGATTTCATATCGGCCATTGCTGGCTCTGGTCCAGCCTCGGCCGCAAAAGCCAGCCCGCAAATGCCACGATCCGTGCCCATGACCAAAGCAGGACCAAAGAGGCTTTCGAACCAGCCCCACCGGATGGTTAAATCTGCACCATCGCGGGCATAGTCGCCGGGGCTCATGGCTTCCCACCGAACGAACAGATCATGCAGCCGCCCGCTACCAGACAAACCGACAGTATGTGCCGTCTCAAGTGTAGTGAAACGGTCGCGCAAGAGCGTTTTAGCATGGCCCAGTGTCAGGTACTGTTGATAGCGTTTGGGCGAAACACCCACCCACGTTGAGAAAAGGCGCTGAAAGTGCGCAGGGCTCATGTTCATGTCAGCGGCAAGATCAGCAAGGCTAAGCTGTGTATCGCCAGCAGCGTCAATGGCATCAATCGCACGGCGCATGACCTGATAGTGGTAGGGTTCTGTGTGTTCCATAGGTGTAATCTAGGTACAACTGCCCCAACGTGCGACCCGAATATTGCGCATCTGCGGCTTGCCCCCTTTGTCATGAAAAGGCATACCCGCTGAATGGTGAAACAGCTTGATTATCACACGATCCGAGAGATCTTTACGCGTTTCCACGACGCTGAGCCCGAGCCGAAAGGTGAGCTTGAGCATGTGAACGTGTACACATTGGTTGTTGCTGTTGCACTATCTGCTCAGGCAACTGATGTGGGCGTGAACAAAGCAACCCGCGAATTGTTCAAGATCGCGGACACGCCGCAAAAGATGCTCGACCTTGGTTTGGAAGGTCTGACCGAACACATCAAAACCATCGGGCTGTTTCGACAAAAGGCAAAAAACGTCATTAAAATGAGCCAGATACTCGTTGATGAATTTAACGGAGAGGTCCCGAACTCTCGGGCGGCACTGCAGTCGCTACCTGGTGTAGGGCGCAAAACAGCGAATGTCGTTCTAAACATGTGGTGGCACCAGCCTGCGCAGGCGGTCGACACGCATATCTTTCGCTTTGGTAATCGAAGTGGTGTTGCTGTCGGTAAAGACGTCGATGCTGTCGAACGTGCCGTCGAAGACCATATACCCGCTGACTTCCAGCAGCACGCCCACCACTGGATGATTCTTCACGGGCGCTATACTTGCGTCGCCCGAAAACCCAAATGCGCGGCCTGTCTAATCCGCGATCTCTGTCTATTTGAGGATAAAAACCTATGAAAAAGTTTCAGGTTGTCGGTATCGGCAATGCGATGGTCGACGTTCTGGCCCGTGCCGAAGATGCATTCCTAGAAGAGGCCGGGATCGGTAAAGGGATTATGCAACTGATCGACATGGATCGTGCCGTTTCGCTATATGCGAGCGTTGGTCCTGCGAAGGAAATCAGCGGTGGATCAGCTGCGAATACCATCGCGGGTATCGCGCATCTGGGCGGGCGCACTGCCTATGTTGGTAAAGTCAAAGACGATCAGCTTGGCGCGATCTTTGCACACGACCTACGTGCGCAGGGGGCAGTTTACGAAACAGCGCTCGCGCCAAAGTCGGAAGAAGCTGAAACAGGACGCTGCATTGTTATCGTGACGCCAGATGGTGAACGCTCAATGAACACCTACCTCGGCGTGACCGAATTTCTATCACCCGATGACATCGACGAAGAACAGATGGCCGAGGCCGAATGGATCTATCTCGAAGGCTATCGCTTTGACGGGCCAGACAGCCACGCCGCCTTTGCCAAAGCGATCAACGCTTGCAAAGGGGCAGGGGGCAAGGTCTCAATCACGCTTTCCGATCCATTCTGCATCGACCGCCACCGCGACGCTTTCCGCGATATGATCAAAAATCACATCGACCTGCTGTTCTGCAACCGTGCGGAAATGCTGTCCATGTACCAAACCGATGATTTTGAATCTGCACTCACTAAGGCCGCTGCCGAAGTCGCCGTCGTCGCCTGCACGGACAGCGAAAACGGCGTTCACATCCTAGAAGGCGGCAACCGCTGGCACGTACCTGCCGTACCCACGCAAATCGTCGATGCGACCGGCGCGGGCGACCTATTCGCAGGCGCGTTCCTATGGGCGCTGACAAACGGTTATGACCTGCAAACATGCGGCAAGATGGGCAACATCGCAGCATCCGAAGTCATCAGCCACATCGGCGCACGCCCCGAAGCAGACCTAAAGGCTTTGTTTGAGGATCACGGACTGACCTAAGCCACACTGCATCCAGCGCATCTATGGCCGCGGGGTCAAAACGGCTTTCTTCCTTCCAGTATTTGCCGGAAGGAACATAATACACAAGGCGGCGCTCTTCGTTATCCATTGAGCGATATGCTTGCCGTTATTCAAACGGTCGCCAAACTTTCGTTGGTGTACCCGCTTTGCCATCACCTCAAAGGTAAGGTCTTTCCCATCCACGGCTCGCGTGTGGGCTTTCGGATTTCCACCCAATGCAGCAACACGCCTCATATCGAAGGCTTTGGCGCGGGCGTCTGCCAGCGAAATCACTGTCGCAGACCCCAAGCCGTAGTCTCGTCTTCGCTTTTTCACAGTGATGCGTAGAAGCCAGCGCTTCGCACCGGAGTCATCAACTTGGAGGTACAGCCCTCCACCGTCAGTGTGTCGCCCCGCAGGGGCCACCTTCACAAACGCCGCAGTCAGCCGTTTCTCAATGTGAGGCCCAGACTTTTTGCCCAAGCGACCCGTGTCTACGTAAGAACCATCCATTTTTTCATCCCACAAATTACCCCACAAACTTGTTGTGGTGGATTGAGGCAAGATGTTGTGCTTCGTTAGGTAAAACCGTGGAAACCTCGTGTTTTTTGCAAAAAATGCATTGAACACAGGGGTTTCTGGCGGAGACGAAGGGATTCGAACCCTCGAGACGGTTTCCCGCCTACTCCCTTAGCAGGGGAGCGCCTTCGACCACTCGGCCACGTCTCCACCGACGCGTATAGCCAACAAAACATAAGGGTTACAAGGCGAAAACCTCCGGTTTTAAAATTTTCTTGCCTGGGCAAAAATACCCTCGAAATGGCCCTGAGTGGCACAGAATGGCACTGGGTTTGGGAAACATTTGGTCAATTTCCCTTACAGGGAAAGCGCTTTGGACTTGGGTTATCCGACAGTTTCACAAGCTCTGTGACGCTGCTGACCTACCAGAGACGGATGCATCCAATGAAAAGTTTGTCTTCTACAGCCTCAGACACACGTGGGCGACGTGGTTCAGTGCGCAGGTCGGGGATCAGGACCGCTTGATCGATCGCGGTGGCTGGAGCGATGCCGAAATGGCGCGACGCTATCGCAAGTATCCGACAGCAGATCTCGCGGTCCGGCTACGGGCACATGGATGGGAGTTCAAACCGTGATGGGAAAAATTTGGGAATCGGCAATCAGAGAAACAAAAAAGCCGCTGAATTTCAGCGGCTTACCCAGAGTGTGCGCTGCCTTAGCAGGGGAGCGCCTTCGACCACTCGGCCACGTCTCCGCTGGCGCAGTCTATCAGCAATGAAGATCGGATCACAAGCAGAAATTGCGATTTTGTGCGCTGTTTTTGGCGCAGGCCGACTGAGGCCGGTTTTTGCGGAAATCCTTGCAATTGATGTGCTCATTTCGTATATTTCTGTTATGACAGAAGTTACACAAATAAATCGCCCGGAAGCAGTTGATCAATTTATCCTTTATTGGGGTGATATGGGCAGCCAGTGGGGTGTTAATCGTTCGGTCGCGCAGATCCATGCTTTGTTGTATCTTGCGACCAAGCCGATGAATGCAGAACAAATTTCAGAGGCTCTGGGTATTGCGCGGTCTAATGTGTCGAACTCACTTAAGGAGTTGGTCGCATGGCGTTTGATCAGGCGCGTTCCGATTGCGGGTGATCGTCGGGAACATTTTGAAGCCGAGGTGGACGTTTGGGAGATGGCTATGCGCATCGCGCAGGGCCGTCGCGAGCGCGAGATTGATCCTGCGGTTTCCGCGATTGATCAATGCGTCGCGCGTGCTGAGGTCGACGGGGATGTTGATCCGGTTGCACTGCAGCGCTTGCAGGATATGCAGAATTTCCTGTCCACGACGACGCGTTGGTACGACCAGATGCTTGGCGTTCCCAAGGCACAGCTTATCAGGCTGATGGGGCTTGGGGACAAGGTGATTAAGCTGCTCAAATTTGCGGGCGGCAAAGGAAAATAACCCACCGCGGTCAGGTGGGGTGCTGAGTTAGGAACGCGCTATGCAGCTTGTTCAATATGTCGAAAATGCTCCTCCACCACCGATACCGGTTGATCCCCCACTTGCCGATGACCGATTTCGTAACTTACTGGGCCCGCAGGCATGGGCGCTATTGCCCGTTGCCGTTCGTAAACGGTTCGGCAAGCGCCTGAAGGGCGGGGATAGTGTTGCTTACCAAGGTGTCGTGACTGCAATGCGGATGAATTTGGCTGGCTGGGTATTAGCGCAGGCCGCCCGGCTGGTTGGTGCACCATTTCCGTTTGACCGCAGTTCTTTGCATCAGCCTGCCGTTGTGATCGTCACCGAAGACTGTGTGACTGACGGCCAATTCTGGATCAGGCAGTATGGCCGCGCCCGTGGCTTTCCGCAGGTGGTACATAGTTCTAAGCGGTTTGCCGGCCCGACTGGTCTAGAAGAATACATTGGTTATGGCATCGGTATGGCCTTGCGAGTTGAGGCAACTGCCCAAGCGCTGCTGTTCAAAAGCGACCATTTCTTTGTGCAAGTCGCGGGTCGCAGGTTTCGTTTGCCTCAGGTTCTAAGCCCGGGAAGGCTCGTCGTGGGGCACCACGATTTAGGGGCGGCAAGTTTTCGGTTTTCTCTAGAGGTGACACACCGATTGTTCGGGTGCATGCTTAGGCAAGACGCGATTTTTCGCGACGCTGATTAGCCCTGAAACCGGAGCCTGAAATTGCGCCTGAACCTTAAGCAGCTTGAAGCCTTCGTTTGGGTCGCTGATATGCAAAGCTTTCGCCGCGCGGCAGAGCGACTGAATACAACGCAGCCGAATATATCTGCACGTATTGCGAGCCTTGAGGGCGCACTGAATACACAATTGATGACCCGCGATGCCGGGTCAGTTCGTTTGACCCGTAAAGGGCAGGAATTGCTTTCGCATGCACGGCGGGTTTTGGATGCGACTGAGGCGTTGGTTGTTGCGGCTGATCAAAAGGGGCTGTTGTCGGGGACCTTGCGCCTTGGGGTGACCGAAATGATCGTTCACACGTGGTTGCGTGACTATTTGCGTGCTCTGAAAGACGATTATCCAAACTTAGTGGTTGAGCTAACCGTCGATCTGTCAGTGAACCTTGAAAAGGGTCTGGCAGAACGGACGCTTGATCTTGCCCTGCAAAATGGGCCGTTCAGCCGAATGTCGAGCGGCGAGATTACACTAGGGTCATATGATATGGTCTGGGTGGCCGCACCTGAGATTGCACCGGGGGGGATCGCCACTGCCGAAGATTTGGCACAGCATCCAATCCTGACGCACGCGCGAAATACCCGGTTATTCGAAGAGGTTTCAGCCCATTTTGCCATGCAACGTGATTTGGACGTGCGGTTGGTGCCGTCCAGCAACCTTGCAGCCTGTTTGCACATGACGCTGGATGGTATGGGGATCGCTACTTTGCCTAGGGCGATGGTTGCGGGTGAACTGGCACGGGGTGCCCTATGCGAAATCCGGTACGATTGGTCGCCAGCGCCGCTTGATTTTTATGCACGATACGATGCGGAACGGGCGGCGCATTCTGTTGTGGCTTGTGCTGACGCCGCGGTTCGTGTCGCGCGCCACTATGATCAGAAAAATTTATTATATGTATCCAATTAAACAATTTGTGGTGATGGGTGGCGCGGCCTAACCTTTCCTTGTGAACAGCTTGGGGACCGCGTTTATGCAAAATCACATCCGACTTGGCGTTGATATTGGCGGGACCTTTACGGATGTCGTATTGGAAGTCGGCAAAGATCAGTTTTCGACCAAGGTTTTGACGACATATGCCGCCCCTGAAAACGCGATCATCGATGGGATGCATCAGGTCTGTGCCAAGGCTGGCATCGCGCCCGAAGCAGTTTCACAAATCATTCATGGCACAACGCTTGCCACGAATGCGCTGATTGAGCGGCGTGGCGCAAAGACAGCGCTGATTACGACCCAAGGCTTTCGTGATGTGATCGAAATGCGTACCGAAAGCCGTTTTGAGCAATATGATCTGAACCTGACATTGCCAGAACCGCTGTTACCCCGGCAACATCGCTTTACGCTGTCCGAACGCATGGATGCGCAGGGCAACGTTTTGATCCCGCTTGACCGCGCAGAGGTAGAGGCGCTGGCTGCTCAGCTTGCCCCGATGGGGTTTGAAAGCATCGCGGTTGGACTGATCCATGCCTACCTGAACGACGCGCATGAACGGATGATCCGGGATGTGTTGGCCGAAAAACTGCCCGGCGTGATGGTGTCGATCTCGTCCGAGGTGTCACCGCAGTTGCGTGAATATGAACGGTTTAATACGACCGTTGCGAATGCCTATATCAAACCATTGATGAAGTCCTACCTTGGCCGCCTGAAAGGGCGCCTTGCCGAAGAAGGCGCGGTATGTCCGATCTTTTTGATGCATTCGGGTGGTGGGATTATCAGCCTTGAAAGCGCAGCAGAATTCCCCGTGCGTTTGGTCGAATCTGGCCCTGCTGGTGGTGCTGTCTTCGCGGCCAATATTGCTGCGCGTTATGGTCTGAATAAGGTGCTGTCTTTTGATATGGGCGGTACGACTGCCAAGATCTGCCTGATCAAAGACCAAACCCCCAAAACGGCACGAGTGTTCGAGGTTGCGCGTACATATCGTTTCAAAAAAGGATCAGGCATGCCGATCTCTATCCCTGTGATCGACATGGTCGAGATCGGGGCGGGCGGTGGCAGCTTGGCCCATGTCGATGCGATGCGCCAAATTCGCGTTGGTCCAGAAAGCGCCGGATCAGAACCGGGGCCAGCGTGTTATGGCCGCGGCGGCACGCGCCCGGCGGTGACTGATGCTGATCTCACTCTCGGCAAGTTGGACCCAGACAACTTTGCGGGTGGGTCAATCAAACTGCATTCGGACGCGTCTAACGCTGCATTGGATGAACTGGGCGCGCCTCTCGACATGGATGCGCTGACTGCGGCTTATGGGTTGGCCGAGGTCGTTGATGAAAACATGGCAAATGCTGCCCGAGTGCACGCCGTCGAAAATGGCGAAGACCTTGCCGATTATACGATGATTGCCTTTGGCGGTGCAGCCCCACTGCATGCTGGGCGCTTGTGTGAAAAGCTAGGTGTGAAACGGCTGCTGGTGCCAACTGGGGCAGGGGTGGGGTCGGCGATCGGATTTTTGCGCGCCCCGTTCAGCTTTGAAGTGACGCGCAGCGTGTATATGAAGCTGTCGGATTTCGCCCCTGACATCGTCAAAACCCTGCTTTCTGACATGGAAAGCGAGGCGACAGGCTTTGTGCGTACATGCGATGCCACTGCACCGATCCATTCTGAATTTAAGGTCTATATGCGCTACACGGGTCAAGGATGGGAAATCCCGATTAGCTTGACCGCTGACCAAGCAATGAACCCTGATCCCGCGACATTCCAAGCATTGTTTGAGGCCGAATACGAAGCGCTGTTTGGGCGGACCGTTGCAGGGATGGATATCGAAATTACTGTTTGGGCCGTGAACGCCACGACTGACGCAGCCGTTGCCGATGCGTTGACCGCGACGCCGGACGACAGCAACGCTGCGGTGTCGGGGCAGCGCGATCTGTTTGATCCTGCATTGGGTAAGGTTGCCAAAGCAGTCGTCGTTTTGCGCGATAGCCTCGTGCCGGGGGCGGTCGTTCAGGGACCTGCTTTGATAACCGAAGACGAAACGACCATCGTGGTCCCCACCAGCCGAAGTGCCATCGCGCGTCCTGATGGAACCATCGACATCACAGAGGTGCAGTCATGAGCAATGTCGCCTACCAAGTTATGTGGAACCGCCTGATCTCAATCGTTGAAGAACAGGCGCAGGCGCTGGTGCGCACCGCGTTTTCAACGTCCGTACGAGAAGCCGGTGATCTTTCGGCGGGCGTGTATAACGCCGAAGGTCTGATGCTGGCCCAAGCGGTAACGGGAACACCGGGTCATGTGAACGCAATGGCCGACGCCGTGGCGCATTTCATTCGGCGTATTGGTCGCGAAAATATCTTTGAAGGTGACGTCTATATCACCAATGATCCTTGGGAAGGGACCGGGCATTTGCACGACATCACGGTCGTGACACCTTCGTTTCATAACGGTAACCACGTCGGGTTCTTTGCGTGCACGGCGCATGTGGTGGACATTGGCGGACGCGGCTTTGGTGCCGACGCGGCTAGCGTGTACGAAGAAGGGATCTATATCCCGATCATGAAGTTCGTGGAACGTGGTACGGTCGATGAAACCTTGATCCGCATCGTGCGCGGCAATGTGCGTGAACCCGATCAACTAGTTGGCGATATGTATGCGCTTGCTACCTGTAACGAGATCGGCCAGCGCCGCCTCGCTGAGATGATGGATGAATTTGACCTGTCTCATTTGGGCGGTATCGGTGACTTTATCCTCGACAACTCTCGGCGGGCTACGCTTGAACGGATCGCGGGGCTACCTCAGGCTTCGGCTGACGGTGGGATGACCATTGATGGCTTTGATGCGCCGATTGATCTGCGCGTCAAGCTGACAATCGAAAAGGATCGGATGATTTGCGATTTTGCGGGTACGTCTGGGCTGGATAAAAAGGGTATCAACGTTCCGCTGGTCTATACCAAGGCCTACGCCTGCTATGCCTTAAAATGTGCGATAGCGCCTGAAATCCCAAACAACGCGGCATCTCTTGCCCCGTTTGAGGTCACGGCCCCAGTGAACAGTATCGTAAACGCGGTGCATCCGGCACCGGTCGCGTTGCGCCATATCATTGGCCATATGATCCCTGACACAGTTTATGATGCACTTGATAAAATCTTGCCTGCTACTGTTCCCTCCGAAGGGGCAGGGTGTCTGTGTAATTTCCAAGTCAGCCTGCGCCCGGCGCCGGGTCACAACGGAACACGGTCTGAGGTACTGACCTTTAACTCTGGTGGGGCAGGCGCACGGCCAACCGTTGATGGGCTAAACGCCACGGCGTTTCCTTCTGGGGTGATGACCATGCCGATTGAAGCGACTGAGCACACAGGCCCCGTGATTATCTGGCGCAAAGAATTACGCGCTGACAGCGGTGGCGCTGGGCAATATCGCGGTGGGCTTGGCCAATATATGGAGGTCGGCGCGTCCAATGGTCACGAGTTTGATTTTTCGGCAATGTTCGACAGAGTGGATCACCCCGCACGTGGTCGGCAAGGCGGCGCTAGCGGTGCACCAACGACAATTGCGCGTGATGATGGCACCCCAATGCAGGGCAAGGGAAAACAGTTCGTTTCAGATGGTACACGTGTTGTGCTGGGGCTGCCGGGCGGCGCGGGCTATGGTCCCGCAGCGGCGCGTGATCCGGAACTGGTTAAGCGCGATTTGATCCGGGGATATATTTCAGCCGAGTCCGCAGTCAGAGATTATGGGTTTGACCCGCAAACCGTCACAGACATCTTGGAAACCGTTGCACGGGGAGAAACCGCATGACGCAAACACCTGTGAAGAAAACATATGATGTCGTAATCGTCGGAGGCGCGATGCTGGGTTCGTCGGTGGCGTGGTTCCTATCGGATAATCCCGATTTCGACGGTTCGGTCCTCGTGGTGGAACGTGATCCGACATATGAATTCACTTCGACATCGCACACCAATTCATGCATGCGTCAGCAATTCAGTCGTGAGATCAACGTGCGCATTTCACAGTTCGCTGCAGATTTCGTGAAAAACTTCCGCAGCTACATGGGCGGCGATGAACGCGTGCCGAACATCCCGATCCAAAGCTACGGCTATATGTATCTTGCGGATAACGCCGAATTCGCGGCGACTTTGCACGAAAGCCAACAATTGCAGGCTGCATGTGGGGCTGGCACAAAACATATGACCCGGGACGAGATCGCGGCGGCATATCCGTTCTACAATCTTGATGACATCATCGCGGGTAACCACAATCTGATCGACGAAGGGTATTTCGACGGAAATACGCTGTTTGATTGGTGGAAACGATCCGCACGCGAACGCGGTGTTGAATACGTAACGAACGAAGTGGTGGCGATGACCAAGAACGCCACAGGTACCCGCGTTGAATCAGTGACGCTAAAATCAGGCGAGGTTATCGGCTGCGGGACTATTGTGAATGCCAGCGGCCCACGTGCCGTTCTGACATCGCGAATGGCTGGTATCGAAATTCCGGTCGAGCCGCGCAAGCGATACACCTATATATTCGAGGCTGAAAAGCCGCTCGATCGTGACTTGCCACTGACGATTGATCCGTCTGGTGTTCATATGCGGACAGACGGCACCTATTACCTTGCAGGCTGCCCGCCGGGCGAAGACCCTGCCGTCGATTATAACGATTTCACTCAAGACCACAGTCTTTGGGAAAACAAGGTCTGGCCAATCCTCGCTAATCGTATTCCCCAGTTCGAGGCGATCAAGCTGCGCAATTCTTGGGCTGGGCATTACGCTTATAATACCTTCGATCAGAACGCGATTGTCGGGCCCCATGCTGAAGTCTCGAACTTCCTTTTCGTGAACGGGTTTTCTGGCCACGGCTTTCAACAGTCTCCGGCAATGGGGCGCGGCACAGCAGAGTGGATCGCGCATGGTGAATACCGTACGCTGGACCTGACGCCGTTCCATTTCGATCGCATCGTGAACGGCACCAGGTTTGTCGAAAAGGCCGTGATATGAAGATGAAAACCAACCGCTTTCTTGCCGGTCTAAAGGCGGGCGAAAAACAGGTCGGGTTTTGGGTGAGCCTTGCCAGCCCTTATTCTGCCGAAGTCGTCGCTGCCGCTGAATTTGATTGGCTGGTGGTTGATCTGGAACACACGCCCGGCGACATGCAGACGGTGCTAGGTCAGTTGCAGGCTATCGCGCCATACCATTCAACCGCGATCGTACGGACCCCGGTGAATGACCCAGTCATTGTCAAAAGGCTGCTTGATTTGGGACCAGAAGGGATACTTTTCCCTATGATTCAAAACGCGGATGAAGCACGTGCCGCGATTGAAGCAACCCGCTATCCGCCGCACGGCATTCGTGGTGTCGCAGGGGCCGCACGTGGAAACCGCTTTGGTCGCGTTACGGATTACTATGAACAAGTTGAATCCCAGACGTGTGTGCTGATCCAGATCGAAACATCTTCCGCGCTTGATCAGGCAGAGGAAATCAGCGGCGTTAAAGGTGTGGACGGCGTGTTCTTTGGGCCGGCTGACATTTCGGCCGACATGGGAATGATTGGCCAGCCGCTCCACCCTGATGTTTGGGCGCGGATTATGCCTGCTGCACGCAAGCTGATGGATATGGGCGTGCCGGTGGGGACCTTGGTCACTGATCCAGCGATGGCCGCAGATTTATTAAATGACGGTTTTTCGTTTGTTGCCTGTGGCACCGATGTGGGGCTTTTGGCAAAAGCGACAGACAGCTTGCTGGCGCAGATGCGTCAATCGATTGATAAGGAAAAGACATGAAAAAACTCGTACTAACCGGGGCCGCAGGCAGATTGGGATCATACCTGCGCGAGCCGCTGACAAAGATGTGCGATGAGCTGGTATCTACAGACCGCGCCGAAGCGATTGGCAAAACCTACCCCGGTGAAACATACGTTCAGGCCGACCTAACCGATTTGGCCGCGATGGAAACGATCCTCGAGGGCGCCGATATGGTCGTGCATTTTGGTGCAATCGGGGATGAGGCACCATGGGATGACATCCTGCAATCCAACATCATTGGAGCGTACAATGTTTGGGAAGCAGCATATCGCAAAGGCGTGCGTCGCGTTGTTTACGCGAGTTCTGTTCATGCGGTTGGGATGCACGTAAAAACCGACGTGATTGATCTGGATGCACCTCACAAGCCGGACACTTACTATGGTCTGGCGAAATGCTTCTGCGAAGATTTGGCAAGCCTGTATTGGGATAAGCGCGGCGTTGAAGCTGTTTGCATGCGGATATTCTCTGCGGCGCAGGTCAATAATGCGCGTGCCCTTGGGACATGGCTTTCTTATGATGACCTGATCCACCTTGTTGAGCGTTCAATTGATACGCCTGTCGTCGGTTTCACAAAGGTCTGGGGGCTGTCCAACAACGACCGGATCGTTGCCGACAACAGCAAAGCCGCGCATCTGGGCTATCGTCCCAAAGACAACGCCGAGGTCTTTGCCAAAGAGATTTTGGCGGACACGCCACCGCTAGATAACAAAGACCCGGCGAACATGTGTTTGGGCGGGCCATTCGCGACAGTTGAATTAGGTAATTCTGGTGTTGCCGCACTTGGTGTCGTTGACGATCGCAAAGAGATCTAAGATGTGACACCCCGGGTCATTCCCGGGGTGTCACGGATACGCTTAGCCGTTCATGTCAGCCAAAATAGCGTCCAAAGAAGTACAAACAGCTTCGATGTCTTCCGCAGCAGCGGCTTCTGTCATAGCGGCCTGCAGCTCGTTAGAGATTTCCATCATCTTTTCAGGGTTCGTCGCGGCAAGCGCCTGCATCCCAGTGGAAATTTCCATTGTTTTTTCTTGAACCGAAGCTTCTGTGCATTCAGCAGCTGCAGTTGTTGCGAATGATGCGAATGCGATAATTGCAGACAGCTTTAGTGTGTTGTTCATTTTGAATTTTCCAGTTTTGTTTTCAAACAAGGACCAACTGCCATGTCGCAAAAATAACGTCCATCTGCGGTGAATACGTATGGCGGCAAAATGCGCAGCACTGCGCCAAATATTGCCAACTGGGAATGACCCATATTGGGTTGAGCTGTTCTTTTCAGTTGTCGCTATGAGTGTGTTTTGTTATGGTGTTTGGCCGTTTTGATCGTGATGTCCACATCCCCAAAAGAATCAGCGCAACGCCAAGCGTCCGGGCCCACGGGCTGCCCGCTGCGCCCATCACAATATCTAGCACAACACCTGAAATCATTTGTCCTGCGATAATCAGCATCGCGGTTTGTGCAGCCCCAATGCGTGGGATCAACCAGCTGCCAGCCGCGATAAAGATCACGCCGATCGGTCCACCTAGATACGCCCACCAAGGCGATTCTTGTGGCTCTCCTGCGAATAAGCCACCGATAATCAGCGCGACACATGTGATAAATACGAACCCAACAAAGTGGTTCCAGAAAGACGATTCCATCGCAGAGGTCGAAAGCGCCAATCTTCCGTTGATTTGGCGACTTAGCCCGACCAGTAACCCGGCAATGACTGCAAGCGCGGCGTAGACAATCATGCTTCGCCTCCGAAAAAGATTAACACAAGGCTGCCCGCGATGATCAGGGTGAGCGATATGTAATCACGTTGAGATGGCATTCGCTGGGGCAATCCAAACAAACCACGCATATCAGCAAACAGGCTGAACAGGACTTGGCCTGCAAGTCCAAGGGCGATGGTCCCTGACAATGCAAGCGCTGTATTCATGGTCGCTGATGTCAACATGACGGTTATGCCACCGGACACGCCCCCTAGATATGCCCATATCGGCGGTCGGGCCTTTGTGGCCCTACCTGGTTGCAAAGCCATCAGAAGAATCAGCGCGACAATGCTGCCAGCCAGATGCGGCACCCAGGATGCAAAAAACAGCGATCCGTATGCGGCAAGGGTGCCATTGCACAATATCATCAGCGTCAGCAAACCGCCCGCGCCAAAGGCAGCTGCAAAATGAAAAGGCTTTGGTGAAAGAGATGTGTTTTCCATGAGACATGCATCACCAATTTTGTGTTGTGGTGCAATGGGGAAGAGCGAGCATGTGGGATAACATTGTCGCCACATGCTTGCCATACTCTTTAACAGGATTTAACTCGTGAAGTTAACAAACCACTCGTGACACACGGCATGCGATCCTCATCACTGCCTTAAGAACACATTACCATTTTGATATGTTTAGAATGGGACACAAAATGTGCTTTCATAGGGCCGTTGTGTGCCACATTTAGACGTTGATACTTTGGCGTTGACAGTGCCTGAGCAGCCTCTATAAGCCGCCCATTCATTGGTGTTGGTGGACCTCGCAAGAGGAACCCTGTCGTTCCGGCAAAATCCGGAAAAAAGGACAACGCCCTTCGCAATACAAAGAAGGAGATCAGCGTATGACTAAACGTACCGCTGCCAAGTACAAAATTGACCGCCGGATGGGCGAAAACATCTGGGGTCGTCCTAAGTCCCCAGTAAACCGTCGTGAATACGGCCCCGGCCAGCACGGTCAGCGTCGTAAGGGCAAACTGTCCGACTTCGGTACACAGCTGCGCGCAAAGCAAAAGCTGAAGGGTTACTACGGCGACCTGACTGAGAAACAGTTCCGTCGCATCTACGGCGAAGCCGAGCGTGTAAAAGGCGACACAGGTGAAAACCTGATCGGTCTGCTTGAGCGCCGCTTGGACGCAGTTGTTTACCGTGCCAAATTCGTACCAACTGTCTTTGCTGCACGTCAGTTCGTGAACCACGGCCACGTGACTGTGAACGGCAAGAAAGTGAACATTCCTTCTTACCGCGTAAAAGAAGGCGACGTGATCGAAGTTCGTCAGAAATCTAAGCAAATGGAATTGGTTCTGGTTGCTTCACAACTGCCAGAGCGCGACGTTCCTGACTACATTGACGTTGACCACTCCAAAATGACAGCGACATTCGTACGCACCCCAACACTGGGCGACGTGCCATACCCTGTCACAATGGAACCAAACCTGGTCGTCGAATTCTACGCTAAGAACTAATCAGTTCTTGCACTTCAATACGAAAGGCCGCGCCATTTGGTGCGGCCTTTTGTGTTTGCCGTTTGTCCGGTGTCTTGAAATCTAAAAAACTGTTGCGGCGCATGTGGAAATTTTGCCGGGAATGCCCCTGTATGCGCCTTGTCTCTGGTCAGCCCGCGATCAGGGCGCTAGAAACATGCGACATGACAAAGGTAGGGTAAAATGGCTGACGGTATTAAACCGCAACCGGGTATAATGGACATTGCTCTTTACGAAGGCGGCGTTTCGCATCTTGATGGCGTAAGTAATGTTCTAAAGCTTTCATCAAACGAAAACCCACTTGGGCCCAGCGATGCGGCCAAAGAAGCGTTTTCGCGGGCTGTTCACCAGTTGCACCGTTATCCATCCACTGATCACGCTGGTCTACGGACCGCCATTGGCGATGTTTGGGGTGTTGATCCTGACCGGGTCATTTGCGGCGTCGGATCGGACGAAATTTTGCACTTTATGTGCCAATGCTACGTTGGCCCCGGCGACGAGGTGATCCACACTGAACACGGGTTTGCGATCTACCGGATTGCGACGCTGGCCGCGGGTGGTACGCCGGTTGAGGTGCGCGAACGAGAACGCGTGACTGACGTTGATGCGATCTTAGAGGCATGTAACGACCGGACCAAATTGGTCTTTATCGCGAACCCGAATAACCCGACTGGCACGATGATTGGTCAGTCTGAATTGGCGCGTCTTGCCGAAGGACTGCCTTCGCAGGCGATTTTGGTGCTTGATGGTGCCTACGCCGAATATGTTGACGCTTACGATGCTGGCCTCGCATTGGTCGAAGCACGCAATAACGTCATCATGACGCGTACGTTTTCAAAAATTTACGGTCTTGGCGGAATGCGTGTTGGCTGGGGCTATGGTCCGCGCGAAATCATCGAGGTGATGAATCGCATTCGTGGGCCGTTTAACATGTCGTCTGCTGCGCTTGCGGCGGCAGAGGCTGCAGTCCGCGACACCGACTATACAGAAAAATGCCGTGTTGATAATGCGCGTATGCGTGAATGGATGGCGACGGCCCTTGCTGAATTGGGTGTGCCGTCTGATACCTCTACGGCTAACTTTGTTCTGGCCCGTTTCGCGGATGAGACAGAGGCAGATGCATGCGACGACGCATTGCGTAAGGCTGGCATCATCGTGCGCAAGGTCGCCGGATATAAATTACCACATTGCTTACGCATTACTGTTGGCGACGAAAGCGCATGTCGCCGGGTTGTTCACGCTGTTGCACAATTTAAGGGGGCCGTGAAGTGACCCAAGTTTATGGTCGAGTAGCCCTTATCGGATTGGGCCTCATTGCTTCGTCTATGTGTCATGCGATGCGCCGCGCTGGACTCGCTGGTGAAATCGTCGGCTACGCACGGTCCGAAGAAACGCGCGATATCGCCCGCGAGATTAAGCTGTGTGATCGTGTTTGCGATAGTGCTGCAGAGGCCGTAGAAGGCGCCGATCTTGTGGTGCTGTGTGTGCCTGTTGGTGCGATGGGCGCCGTTGCTGCTGAAATTGGCCCGGTATTAAAACCGGGCGCTACAGTCAGTGATGTGGGCTCTGTGAAGCGTACCGTGATTGATGCTGTGGCACCGCATATCCCCGCAGGGGTTCACTTTATTCCTGCACACCCGCTGGCAGGGACGGAGCATTCTGGTCCTCGGTCGGGGTTTGCAGAACTGTTCGACAACCGCTTTTGTATTATCGTGCCTGTCGAAGGTTCTGATCGTGCAGCGGTTGATCGCGTGGCTGATCTGTGGCGTGGTATAGGCAGCAATGTTGATGAGATGGACCCGGATCACCATGATCTGGTCTTGGCCGTCACTAGCCATACCCCGCACCTGATCGCCTATACGATGGTCGGTGTCGCCGATGATCTTAGCCGCGTTACAGACAGCGAAGTAATCAAATACTCGGCAGCTGGTTTCCGGGACTTTACCCGTATTGCGGCGTCGGATCCGACAATGTGGCGCGATGTGTTCCTGAACAACAAAGAAGCGACGCTTGAAATTCTGGGTCGTTTCACCGAGGAACTGTTCGCGCTTCAGCGGGCTATTCGCCAAGGCGACGGTGATCATCTGTTCGATTACTTTACGCACACACGGGCAATCCGGCGTTCGATTATTGAAGCCGGTCAAGATACCGATGCGCCGGATTTTGGCCGCAGCGCGGTAAAGTCAAAGTGATGCGCTTAGCGATAGCGATGCTGGTCCTTTGGACTGGCGTGGCTGCCGCCCAAGATGACGCGCCTGTATTGCGCCCCGTGGCACGGGGTACTTTAGTTCCGCCGCCAATCATGCGCCCGGTTGCGCGGCCATATGATCGGCGAGCTATGGCGCACGGCGCCCATACCAAAGCAGAAGCGCGTGCAGAGCGCGGGATGTTTGCAATTAGCCCGTACGCTGTTTTCGGATCGTTGCGCCCCGCAAAACGCCCCGGCTCAATTGAAAGAGCCGCGACCGAACGCCGATTGGCGCGGCTGCGTGGTCAGGTCTGCAACGACATTGCGATTCAAGGGCAATCACTTGGGCGGGTCGAAGGGCCGGGTGCCTGCGGCGTTTCCAACGCGGTAAGGGTTCGGTCGGTTGCCGGGGTCGCCTTGCGTCCTGCGGCGACTATGGATTGCCGCACGGCCGCTGCATTGAAACGCTGGATTAATCGCGGTGCAATCCCCTCAGTGGGCAACGAAGGTGGCGGTATTGCTAGCCTGCGCGTCGTTTCGCATTATGCGTGTCGCAACCGGAATAATGCCGCGAATGGTCGGCTATCGGAACATGCAAACGGGCGTGCAATCGATATCGCAGGCATTGGTCTACAAGACGGCAGCGAAATTACGGTGCTGTCTGGCTGGGGCAGTTCTAGCGATGGTCGCCAGTTGCGCCAGATGTGGCGGGCAGCATGTGGTCCCTTCGGGACCGTTCTTGGCCCCGAAGCAAACCGATTTCATCTCGATCATTTCCACTTCGACACCGCGCGGTATCGAAGCGGTTCTTATTGTCGCTAGGCGGCAGCTTTGGCGCGCAAAGCCTCGGCGATTTGCACAGCGTTCTGGGCCGCACCTTTCAACAACTGATCGCCTACAATAAACATGGTTGAAGTGCGGCCTGATGGGTCACCCAGATCGTCGCGGATACGACCGACCAACACATCCTGTTCGCCTGAAGCCTCGGATGGCATTGGGAAATGGTTCGCCTCGCGATCATCGACGACACGAATACCCGGTGCGCTGTTCAGGGCGTTGCGAATACTGGCTGTGTTTACATGTTCGTCAAATCGGATCGACAATGAAATCCCATGCGCACGCAAGATCGGAACACGAATACAGGTCACGCTAATCGGAAGAACCGGTTGGCCAAGAATACGGCGTGTCTCGGCGATAACCTTGAGTTCTTCGCCATTATATCCGGTTTCCGGGTCCACATCAGAGTTATGACTAAAGATATTAAATGCATATGAATGGGGAAGAATTTTAGGCTCGAACTCTTCGCCGTTAAGATGCGCGCGCGTGCCTTCGCGTAGTTCTTCCATCATTTCGGCACCACCACCAGATGCTGCCTGATATGTGGACATGGACAGGCGTGTAATGGACCAGCGTTCATGTAGCGGGGCAAGCGCAGTTGTTAGGATCGCCGCGATACAGTTGGGGTTCGCGATAATACGCGGGGCGGCGTCCAGTTCTTTGCCATTTGCCTCTGGCACAATCAGGGGAACGTCATCTTGCATCCGGAATGCTGAAGAGTTGTCGATCACTTGTGCGCCCGCATCCACGGCAAGTGGCGCGAATTTGCGTGAAATCGAAGCACCGGCAGAAAAGAACGCGATATTGACGCCTGCAAAGCTGTCTTCTGTCAGTTCCTGCACAGGAACCTTGTTTCCGCGAAACGACATGCTTCGCCCCGCTGACCTGGCTGAGGCCAGTAGACGCAATTCGCCCACCGGAAAGTTACGTTGTTCAAGGCTGTGGATCAGCGCAAGGCCAACAGCGCCTGTTGCGCCAACAATTGCAACAACAGGGGCATCGCTTTCGGGGGCGGGGCGATTATGGGCATTCATGGTGTAGTCTTCCTTTAGTGTTTTGGAAGACGGGGCTAACTAAAACAAAACCCCGTCCAGTCCGGCGGGGTTTTTTGTTTGGCTTAGGTTAGCTGAGATGCGCCCATACCAAACATTCCCCCGCGAGAGCGGTGGTCATCTTGGTCATGGTTGTCGTCATCATGTTAGTCATGGCGGCGTGGGTAGCAGCTCAAATCACGGCTGGCAAGGGATGTGTACAAGATGCTTGTCCGCATGAATTCAAGGTGATCCAATTATTCATCAGGTGTCGTATCACCAGCATCGTTCTCCCATCTACGGAACAGAACCACATCAAGATTATCAAGCCGCCCCAAAGGCTCAGTCGAATACACCAATTCTATATCAAGATGATCGAGGGCATAACTTAGACCTGAGTCAAAGTTTACCGCTATGATTTCGGCTCTTTCACGCGTGAAATCATTGGGTTCGCGGTCAAGATAGTATCTGAACTTGGCGGATAGGCCATCCAGACGCAACACGACCATTCTCATGTCTCGCGAGATTTCGCCGATCAGGCACTTCACGGCCCAAATAAACGTCTTGTCATCTAGTGGCATTGAAAATTTCCCTAAGAGCCAATGGTGAAACCGTCGCAGGTTTTCGAAGATGCCACAATGAATTGAAACTTTGTAGGTGACACAGACGTCTGCAAACACGACCCTTTACCACCATTGCGACCCTGCCTATAAGCAGCTTCATGAAGTTGAGCATGATGATCATACGCATTATCTGCCCGGCGGTTTGATTGCCTCAAGCCAGCCGGGAAAATGGTGTCGGCGTATGCGCACCGCTCCTTACTCTATGATTTCCTGAATTTCGAAGGACGCTCCACATGTGCGCCGAGACCACAGACTATAAAGACACATTGAACCTGCCACGCACTGATTTCCCGATGCGGGCTGGATTGCCAAAACGTGAACCCGATTGGCTGGCCCGTTGGGCGCAGATCGGCGTGTATGAAAAGCTGCGTGCAAAGGCAGATGGACGTAAACCGTTCACACTGCACGATGGCCCGCCTTATGCGAACGGTCACCTGCACATCGGTCATGCGCTGAACAAAATCCTGAAAGATATGGTAGTACGTTCGCACCAGATGATGGGCCGTGACGCACGTTATATCCCAGGGTGGGATTGTCACGGGCTGCCGATCGAATGGAAGATCGAAGAACAGTACCGCAACAAAGGTCAAAATAAAGACGACGTTGATGTTGTGGATTTCCGTCAGGAATGTCGCAAGTTCGCCCAAGGCTGGGTTGATATCCAACGCGATGAATTCAAACGTCTCGGGATCACTGGCAATTGGGATGAGCCCTATCTGACGATGAATTTCCACGCGGAAAAAGTCATCGCTGAGGAATTCCAAAAATTCTTGATGAACGGCACATTGTATCAGGGCTCCAAGCCCGTGATGTGGTCGCCAGTTGAACAAACCGCATTGGCCGAGGCCGAAGTGGAGTACGCTGATAAGGAAAGCTTTGCGATCTGGGTGAAGTTCCCTGTGCGCGAAACGAATAACGCAGCCCTTGAAGGCGCAAGCGTTGTGATCTGGACAACGACGCCTTGGACCATCCCGTCGAACAAGGCGGTCGTCTATTCTGAAACCATTTCTTACGGTGTCTACGAAGTCTCTGACGCCCCAGAAGATAACTGGGTGCGCAAAGGCGAACGTTACATCCTTGCCGATAAGCAAGCCGAAGCAGTTTTCGCAAAGGCACGCATTGAGCAGTTCACTCGCGTAAGCGACGCTGGCGATATGTCTGGTACGTCGTTGTCCCACCCGCTTGCGGGTGCTGAAGGCAGTGATGGCGAATGGGATGATGCCCGCGATTTCCGCGCAGCGCCTTTTGTGACCGAAGATGAAGGTACAGGTTTCGTGCACTGTGCACCGTCCCACGGTATGGACGAATTCGAGCTGTACCGCGATCTGGGTATGTTGGAACAGGTGATCACTTACAACGTGATGGAAGATGGTTCACTGCGTGCCGATCTGCCATTCTTTGGTGGAGCGAAAATCCTGCGCGACAAACCAAACAAAAAGAACAAGAACAACCCTTGGGAAGGCGACGCGAACACCGCCGTCATGTCGAAACTGGCCGAGGTTGATGGGCTATTTGCGCGCGGCGTGATCAAACACAGCTATCCGCATTCTTGGCGTTCCAAAGCGCCCGTAATCTATCGCAACACGCCGCAATGGTTTGCTGCGGTGGATAAGGCTGTTGGTGATGGCAAAGACCAATACGGCACGACAATCCGTGAACGTGCGTTGCGTTCCATCGATGAACTGGTCACTTGGACCCCGCAAACGGGCCGCAACCGTCTGTACTCCATGATCGAAGCGCGCCCTGATTGGGTGCTGTCACGCCAGCGTGCGTGGGGTGTGCCACTGACTTGCTTCACCAAAAAGGGTGCGCTGCCTACTGATCCGGATTTCTTGCTGCGCAATGAGGCAGTCAACGCCCGCGTGCTCGAGGCGTTCGATGCTGACGGTGCGGATGCTTGGTATGCGGATGGTGCTAAGGCGCGGTTCTTGGGTAATGACGTTGATCATGATGCCTATGATCAAGTGTTCGACATTCTGGATGTTTGGTTCGACTCTGGCTCGACCCACGCGTTTGTTCTGCGTGACCGTCCAGATGGGTCCGAAGACGGGATGGCAGATGTCTACCTTGAGGGTACGGATCAGCACCGCGGTTGGTTCCATTCGTCGATGTTGCAGGCATGCGGCACGATCGGCCACGCGCCGTACCGTGCGGTTGTGACACATGCGTTTACGCTGGATGCCAAGGGCGAAAAGATGTCCAAATCCTTGGGCAACACAATCGTTCCTGAGCAGGTCGTAAAACAATACGGTGCAGACATCCTGCGCCTGTGGGTGGCGACGACCGACTATAAACACGATCATCGCATAGGCGACGAGATCCTCAAAGGTGTGGCAGACAGCTATCGCCGTTTGCGCAACACGCTACGCTTTATGCTGGGTTCGCTTGCGGACTTTACCGAAGCTGACCGCGTTGAGCCTGCCGATATGCCAGAGCTAGAGCGTTGGTTGCTACACCGTTTGTCCGAGCTGGATGAACAGGTGCGGGAAGGCTATGCGAAATACGACTTCCAAGGTGTGTTCCAAGCGGTATTTACCTTTGCGACGCTTGAACTGTCCGCGTTCTACTTTGATATCCGCAAGGATGCGCTGTACTGCGACGGCGATACAGCACGCCGCCGTGCATCGCGTACGGTTCTGGACATCTTGTTCCACCGCCTGACGAAATGGTTGGCCCCAATGCTAACCTTCACAATGGAAGAAGTCTGGCTGGAACGCTTCCCGGGTGATGACAGCTCTGTCCACCTTGAAGACTTTGCCGAGACACCTGCCGCATGGCGCGACGACGCATTGGCCGCGAAATGGGCTGTTGTGCGTCAGGTACGCCGTGTGGTGACCGGTGCGCTCGAGGTAGAGCGTACAAACAAGGTTATCGGTGCATCGCTTGAGGCCGCGCCGACTGTGTTTGTGACTGCCGACGTCGCCAAAGTACTTGAGACCGTCAGCTTTGATGATCTGTGCATTACCTCTGGCATCAACGTGTCGACAGACGCAGCGCCAGCGGATGCGTTTGCACTGGATGAAGTCGCAGATGTTGCCGTCGTCTTTGCCCGTGCAGAGGGCGACAAATGTCAGCGCTGCTGGAAAATCCTGCCCGACGTTGGCACGCACACACACGAAGGTGTGTGCGGACGTTGTGACGCAGCATTAAGCTAAGACTTTGATCCCCGCCCCATAGAGGGCGGGGATTTTTCGTTAATCGGCCTGAAGATCGCGTAAAACCTCTGCTGCGATTTCAAATGAACGCAGTCGTTCGCTGTGTTCGTGGATCATACCCGTCACCATCAGCTCGTCTGGTTGAAAGCTATCCAACAGGCTTTGCAGTTGGGTTTTGATTGTCTGCGCTGACCCGGTTGCAGAACACCCAAGCGCGGCATTGACCTGCGTGAGGACTTGGGCAGGTACTTCGGTCGCAATGTCATTCACTGGAAGCGGCAGTTTGCCGGGCTTGCCCATACGCAGCCGGGCAAAGGCCAACTGTTGCGACGTGCGCAGATATGCCGCCCGTTCATCGGTGTCTGCGGCGCACACGCCCGCCGCCATCATGACGTATGGCTTTGCCAGCCACTCTGATGGGCGGAATGTGCCGCGATAAACCTCAATTGCCTGTTCCAGCATTGTGGGGGCAAAGTGCGATGCAAATGCATAGGGTAGCCCCAAATGCGCAGCTAGTTGAGCACCGTAAAGGCTTGAACCCAAAATCCAAACGGGCACGTTAGTTCCTGCGCCTGGGATCGCCTGGACAGGCGTCGGATCATCCCCAAGATAGGCGATCAGTTCCTGCACATCTTGTGGAAAGCTATCCTCGGGCGCCATGTGCCTGCGCAAAGCGCGGGCCGTCTGCATGTCCGTACCGGGCGCGCGCCCTAGGCCTAAATCGATACGATCCGGGTAAAGCGTTGCAAGCGTGCCGAATTGCTCTGCGACCATTAGTGGCGCGTGGTTCGGCAGCATGATCCCACCTGCGCCGATGCGCATGGTCTTGGTCGCGGCGGCGACATGACCGATCACGACGGATGTCGCTGCTGACGCAATTCCGGGCATATTGTGGTGCTCTGCCAGCCAAAATCGGTGATAGCCCTGCGTTTCGGCAGCGCGGGCAAGGTCCACAGTGTTCGCAAGCGCGTCGGCTGCGGTTTTGCCTTCGGGGATGGGGGAAAGATCGAGTAGTGAAAAATGCTGCATCTTGGGCTCCTTAGCTGTGTACCTAGTGTCGCGGGAACAGCAATCCAAGGTGCACATCGTGCTTTGCGTGGCGGTATTAACTGACGTAGGATTTGTATGATGACAGGATTGATATGTAATTCATCCCCGGTGGGGGCGCTTGGGGCAGATGCCACCGACGGGGCGATCACGCGATTGATTTGGGGGCAGTCAGGGACATTGACTGACGGGCCACTGTTTGAACAGCTTCAGGCCGAGATGACAGCATATTTTGACGGTAGCCTTACGGAGTTCACCGTGCCGCTCGCACCACGCGCCAACGCATTCCAATCAGATTTCTACGGCGCGCTTTGCGCGATTCCATACAGTGAAACCCGCACCTACGGAGACTTGGCTAGATTACTACGTGTCTCGGCCCAAGCCATAGGGCAAGCCTGCGGCGCAAACCCAATCGCGATCTTGATCCCATGTCACAGGGTATTAGGCGCAAGCGGGTTAGGTGGGTATTCCGGTGAAGGCGGGGTCGAGGCAAAGGTCGCCTTGCTACGTTTAGAAGGCGCTGCAGGGTTGCTGATTTAAGTAGTCGACTTTTCGGGAATGATTTGCTGCGCGACCCCCGCCAGAAGCAGATAGATCGAGGTAATGACCAGCCCCCAATGCGCAAGGCTTTCAGGGTGGAAATTGACCCAAGCGGCCCAGCCAGCAAAGAATGTCCATGCTAGCGCCATGGGCAGCGTTACCCCCCGCCAACGCTCTGTCCGGACAGGGTGTACAAATTTGAGCGGCAAGAACATCGCGACGGCAAGGCTCGCAACCAAGAACAGCGAAACCCAGAAATTGGGCGCGAGCGCGAAGATGACCAACACCAGCATGTTCCAACAGCCCGGAAAACCTGAAAATGAGTTGTCTTTGGTCTTCATCCGCGTGTCTGCAAAGTACATCGCCGATGTGAATGTAATGATGATGATCGCGAACCATCCAGTCCAGCCGGGCAATAGCCCTGATTTGAACAGGGCATAGGCGGGCACAAAGACATAGGTCAGGTAGTCAATGATAAGGTCCAGCAGCACGCCATCGAAAATCGGCGCATTTGTTTTGACGTCATAGCGCCGTGCAAGCGGCCCATCTATTCCGTCGACAAAGAACGCAATAACCAACCATAGGAACATCATGTTCCACTTTTCATCAACCGCAGCAAGCATAGCTAGCATCGCGAAAACGGCACCTGTGGCGGTAAGAAGATGAACGGCGAGGGCTTTGGAACGTAATGTCATGAAGACTTCATGAGGGAAAAAACGGCAGGGGGCAATCGGTTAGTCACGCCTTTGGGTGTGCCTTGTCGTAGACTTCCATCAATCTTGCGGCGTCAACGGCGGTATAAGCTTGGGTTGTCGATAGTGATGCATGGCCAAGCAGTTCTTGGATCGCACGAAGGTCGCCGCCCGCGGCAAGCAGATGGGTTGCAAAGGAATGTCGCATCGCATGTGGGGTCGCCGTTGCCGGCAGACCAAGCTGCATGCGCGTTTGCGCCATGACCTTCTGGATTGCACGCGGGGAAAGTGGGCCGCCGCGGACCGCCCTGAACAGCGGCTCGTCCGGTTCTTTGGGGTAGGGGCACATGCGTAGATAGGCATCTACAGCGTCACGTGCTGTGTCAATCACTGGCACGATCCGTTCTTTGTCGCCCTTACCGGTGATCCGCAGCACGGCGGGCAGGGGGGCATCGGCACCCTTTAGGCCCAATGCCTCTGAAATCCGCAGGCCACATCCGTATAACAGCGTAACGACCGCACTGTCGCGGGCGGCAACCCATGGCTCGCGGGCCTGCAGTTCGACCGTTTCGATCATCGCCGTGGCCGCGTCTTCGGCCAATGGCCGAGGGAGCTTTTTCTGAAACTTTGGCGACCGTGTCGACAGGACGGCGGTAGGTTCAAAGCCTTCGCGTTCAGCCAGCCAACGATAGAAAGATTTTACCGCAGACAATGACCGCGCAAGCGACCGCGCACCAACACCGCGACCGCGCTCGTGTGCCATCCAAGACCGCATGTCGCGCACGCCAATCTTTGCGATTGGGGCTAACCCCTGCGCGCCGCCATTATGTTGCGTCATGAATGACAAAAAGCCCAATACGTCGGTTTGATAGGCCTTTAGCGTATTTTCGGCAGCACCTGACAAGGCGCGCTGGTGATCCAGCCATTTGCCCAAAACATCTGTGAGTGCTGGCGAAATCATCGGTTTATCCCAGCCAGCGGCGCATGACCCGTTCAAAGACGCCCGTAAAGAACGTGAGCAAATCAGTGCCTTGCTGCGCAGTGAATTGCTGCGGGTCTTCGGAGCCCATGATCAGCATTCCGGGGCGGTTACCTTCGCCAAGATCAAGCTTCAGACAAGCCTCTGACTGAATATAGCCGGCGCGTTCGCCATACAGGCTCGCGCCTGCGTTATCGAATTTGCGCAGGGTGATCTGACGGACGGGCATGTTACGACCAAGGGTGATGTAATCGTCAATAAACCCTTCGGGGACCACGGCGACGGCGGGGCCCATGTCATTGTCAGCCTCGGGTTCAGCGCTTTCCAGAACCAACCGGATTGCATCGACGCGCAAGGTGTTTGCGACATCGCCCGTTAGATCATCAAGAAACGCAGTGAACGTATCGGCGTCCATCATGCGTAGGATCGCGCGGTGCACCTGATTGGTGCCAGCCAGATTGTCATAGGCGGCGGCGATGACGTTGCGATGGGTGTCTTCAAGACGATCAAAACGCGCCTCTAGCCGTTCCATCGCGATGCCGCGCAGGTCAACAATATTCCCACCCTTGTTGTCATCATCACCACCCACAAGGGCACGCATGACGTCGTGATCCTCTAGCAAAAGGTTCGGGTTAGCGATGATCTGCTCGCGGGTCTTTTCGTCCATCTCGGGTTTACTCATAAGTCTGCTCTATCGTTTTTTCGAACTGTAACAGACTGAGACGCAAGGTTCTGCAACTATTTTTGCGCGATGATGCAGGGTGACTTTTGGGGCGCAGTTTACTGCTAAGAAGACTACTGAGCGGTGGCTTTCCGGAGCGCGACTTGAAGTGCGCATGAGCGCTCTACTATGTCCTCGTTGAACCTTCAGCGAAGGTCCGCTCTAGCGAAGGTGCTTTGGTATGCAATCAGCAGGAATGATATGTGTCGAGGGAAACGCGCTATTGCTCTCGGTTCTCTTCGAAAATGTCGGGTGTACAAAAAATGCTGTTTCGGGGTCGGTCGGGTTAGAAACGAGTATGCTGTCCGATGCGTCATCTTGCGCAATAAAATGTAGATTTCTAAGGAATGGAAATAGCACATGATTTGAACCTACTTCAATTCTTAGCTGGTTGGAAACCAATGCCACACGCTTATCGCAGGCAGGTGACCATGTAGACCAGTCTATGTAGATCTTATCGTCGAAGTAGTACTCATCCATGGGTCATTGCGGCCTTTGTAACGTCAAGCAGACAATGGAATACAAAACTCGGAACGTGTTGGCACCTGTTAGACATGCCGCAGTTATTCAAATTTCGATATGATTGCCGCCAAGTCACCCACGGGCAACTTGGCGGCAATCGTCGCTTACAGGATTTTGATACCTGCTTTTTCGATGTCAGCCATGAAGCCAGCCAGACCTTTGTCGGTCAGCACGTGGTTGGCCATCGCTTTGATCACTGCGGGTGGTGCGGTTGCAACATCGGCGCCGATTTTTGCGCATTCTGACATGTGGTTGGCAGAACGGATCGATGCGGCAAGGATCTGTGTGTCGAAGCCGTAGTTGTCATAGATGGTGCGGATGTCTTCGATCAGTTCCAGACCGTCGATGTTGATGTCATCCAAACGACCGATGAACGGGCTGATGAATGTCGCGCCTGCTTTGGCGGCCAACAGTGCTTGGTTCGCTGAGAAGCACAGGGTCACGTTGACCATGGTACCTTCGTCGGACAGCGCCTTACATGTCTGTAGGCCAGCCCATGTCAGTGGAACTTTTACAGCGATGTTTTTGGCGATTTTGGCCAGTTTACGGCCTTCGGCCAGCATGCCTTCGGCGTCCAATGCCACAACTTCGGCGGAAACTGGGCCATCGACCATGTCACAGATTTCTTTGGTGACTTCCAAGATGTCACGGCCAGATTTAGCGATCAGCGATGGGTTGGTTGTGACACCATCGACCATCCCCAGGTCGTTGAGCTCTTTGATCTGGTCGATCTCAGCGGTATCTACGAAAAACTTCATGTCTTCACTCCGAGTATGGGTTGGTGTTTGTTGTGTCAGCGTTTACCTGATGTCAGGCACAGCGTGAACCCGCAAAAGGCTGATATGACAGATAGCTATTTCCACGAGGGCGATTTGGTTGGGGTTTTGACCGCACAACCGCTTGATCGCTTATTGGATTATAAAGCCCCTGAAGGTGGATGTCACTTGGGGGCCTTTGTCGAGGTGCCTTTGGGGCCGCGCAAAGTGTTGGGCGTTGTTTGGGGTGCGGGTAAGGGTGATTACGACCGCAGTAAAATCCGGTCGGTCATCCGCGTTCTGGATGTCGCCCCGATGCGTGATGAAATGCGGGTGTTTCTAACGCGTGCTGCTGATTACACGCTGACCCCGTTGCATGCGATGTTGCGTTTGGCCACCCGAGCGCCCGGTCTTGGTGATGCGCAGTCGATGCGCAAAGTCTATCGCCTTGCCGACGGTGTGCCTGATCGCATGACCGATGCGCGCGAAAAGGTGCTGGCGGTGCTGCGTGATTACGGTGGGCTATCGTTTACTCTTGGCGAGCTGGCAGAAATGGCGGGTGTTGGGACATCGGTCGTTAAAGGCTTGGTCAAGCACGGTGCCGTGCGCGAGGAAGAAGCCCCGCGCGATACGCCCTATCCGAGGCTGGATCCAGATTGCGGTGGCAAAGAATTAAGCGCCGATCAGGCGGCAGGTGCCGAAGCATTGCGTGACGCGTTGCGCAGCGACAAATACGGGACGACTTTGCTGAAGGGGGTGACCGGGTCGGGTAAGACGGAGGTTTACCTCGAAGCTGTTGCTGAATGTCTGCGGATGGGCCGACAGGCACTGGTGTTGCTGCCAGAGATCGCCCTGTCTGGTGAGTTTATTAACCGCGTTGAGGCGCGGTTTGGAATGAAACCGGCAGAATGGCATTCGGGTGTAACGATGACCGAACGCCGCCGTTGTTGGCGCATGGTTGGGCAGGGTGACGCGCAGATGGTTGTCGGTGCGCGTTCGGCGTTGTTTTTGCCGTTTCAGAACCTTGGGCTGGTGGTCGTCGATGAAGAACACGACACGTCGTACAAACAAGAAGACGGCGTGCTGTATAACGCCCGCGATATGACTGTTTTGCGGGCAGCGATTAATGGTGCGCAGGTGGTTTTGGCGTCGGCCACGCCTAGCCTTGAAAGCTGGGCTAATGTTGAGGCAGGGAAATATCAGCGCCTTGAGCTGAAATCGCGTTTCGGGGCGTCTGTTCTGCCGAAAATGTCTGCGATCGATATGCGTGCCGAAGATCTACCCGGCGGTAAGTGGGTTTCGCCGACGTTGCGCGGTGCCATTGCCCAGCGGTTAGAAAAGGGTGAACAATCGCTCGTGTTTTTGAACCGCCGTGGTTACGCGCCGGTCACGATTTGTCGTGCATGTGGTCATCAGATTGCATGTGATCAATGCGACGCACGTATGGTTGAACACCGATTCCTCAAGCGTTTGATGTGCCACCAATGCGGTGAAACTAAACCGATGCCCACCGTTTGCCCCCATTGCGAGGCCGAGGATCGTCTAAGCGCGGTTGGTCCTGGGGTTGAGCGTATGGGCGAAGAAGTGGCCGAACTGTTCCCTGATGCGCGGATCGCGGTGCTTTCGTCCGATCTGTATGGCTCTGCCCGCGCGATGAAGGCACATATCGAAGAAATCGCGCAAGGCGGGACCGATATCATCATCGGGACGCAGCTGGTTGCAAAGGGGCACAACTTTCCAAAGTTGACGCTTGTTGGTGTCATTGACGCGGATCTTGGCCTGCAAGGGTCGGACTTGCGCGCGGCCGAGCGGACGTTTCAATTGATGCGGCAGGTTGCCGGGCGGGCAGGTCGGGCAGAGGCCCCGGGTGAGGCGATGCTGCAAACCTACCAACCTGAACATGCGGTGATCCGTTCTATTCTGGCTGGCGACGAAGAGGCGTTCTGGGCAGCCGAGGCGGCAGAACGAAAAGCTGCGGGTGTTCCGCCCTATGGCCGAATGGCCGGCATTGTTCTGAGTAGTCCGAATGTCCAAGAGGTTTTCGATCTTGGTGCTGAAATGGCGCGTCGGGACGAACCATTGCGGCGGATTGGGGCGCAGGTTTTTGGGCCCGCTCCAGCGCCGATTGCGCGGGTCCGTGGGCGGCACCGCGTCAGGCTATTGGTGAAGGCTGAAAAAACTGCGCCACTACAACAGGCGTTGGCGCAGTGGGCGGGCCAGTTTCGATTGCCAAATAACCTACGGCTCACAATCGATATCGACCCGCAAAGTTTTTATTAAGGCTGCGCAGTGTCGCCCATTTCTTCACGCCAGTGACGACGGCATAGCGACACGTAGCGATCGTTGCCGCCAATAACGATCTGGTCGCCCGATCGTGAAACTTGCCCATTTTCGTCTTTGCGGACAACCATCGTGGCTTTTTTTCCGCAGTGACAAATTGTGCGGACTTCACGCATTTCATCGGCTAATGCCAAAAGTGCTGCGGAACCGGGAAACAGTTCTCCTAGGAAATCGACGCGTAGGCCATAAGCCATGATTGGTACGCGTAGGTCGTCAACAGCACGGGCAAGCTGCCAGACCTGTTCAGGTTCTAGGAACTGGGCCTCGTCCACAAAGACGCAAGCGCATGGGCCAGAATCAAGGCGCGCTTTGATTTTGTCATACAGGTTTTCTGATGGGGCGAATGTATCTGCCTCGGCGCCAATGCCAATGCGGCTTCCCACTCGGCCTTCGCCAGCGCGGTTATCAAGCTGCGCAATCATCAGATAGGTTTCCATCCCACGTTCGATGTAGTTGTGGGACGCTTGAAGAAGCACTGTAGATTTACCAGCGTTCATCGTAGAGTAATTAAAGTATAGTTTAGCCATGGTGTGTCATTAACGCCGTGGCCGTTCGCTTGGCAATAGCAAGGAGGCGAGGCATCTGCCGGGCCCGGCAGGATGACCTCAAGGGATCTTGATCCTTAACATCGGATGTCCGTCGGCATCAAAACTGGTTAAATAATCCCCGAACACGGGACAATTTATCAATGACATAGCTGCAGTTAACAATTAATGGGAATAGAACGGTAGTTTTCCCCCTATGTGCAGGGGCACACGAGATGGAGTACAGGCATGAGCAATTATCTCAAACGGCACACGGAAGCGTTGGTAAAAGACGTGGGTATTGAAAGTGCCTGTGAGTTGACCGGGAAATCGAAGGCGACGCTGGGGCGCTACTATTCCGACAACCCAGAACATGCAGACCGCTATATGCCAGTTGATGCAGTTGCCCAGCTTGAGGCAGCTGCGTCTTACCCGCATGTTACTTCTGCGCTGGCTGAGATGCGCGGGATCACGCTTTCATACGACGTGGAACGTTCCAACAGCGAAGGTGGCGTGAACAACGATGTTATCAAGCTCAGCCAACGCTTTGCTCAGTTGATGGCGGAGTATAATATTTCTATCGAAGATGGCATCATCACGGTAAACGAAGCAAAACGTTTGTTGCGCGAAACGACCGCACTGCAAAAAGTATTGATCGATATGAAGTTGCATCTTGAGGAAAATAACTAGTCGCTATGGATACGACGGACCTGCCAAATATCGTTTCGGACGCTTTGCAACCGTTGGATTTTGCTTCGCTTGCTCTGCATGCTGATGATGCTCATGCGCCACGTATCCTATTGCTTTACGGATCATTGCGCGACGTTAGCTATTCGCGACGCTGCGCAGAAGAAGGAGCATGTGTGCTTAACGCGTTAGGTTGTGAAACACGCTTTTTCGATCCATCGGGTTTACCGTTGCACGGGGATGCGGGGGAAAGTCATCCTAAAGTAGTTGAATTACGTGATTTGGTCATGTGGTGCGAAGGAATGGTTTGGTCCAGTCCCGAACTTCATGGCGCAATGACCGGCGTTATGAAGACGATTATTGACTGGATACCGTTGTCACCAATCGGTGGTATACGTCCTACACAAGGCAAAACATTGGCGTTGATGCAGGTATCTGGCGGGTCACAGTCGTTTAACACAGTTAATCAAATGCGCATCCTTGGTCGTTGGATGCGGCTGATCACAATCCCAAACCAATCCTCCGTACCTATGGCGTGGAAACAGTTTGAAGATGGACGCATGAAGCCATCATCGCTTTATAATCGCATCGTTGATGTGATGGAGGAACTTGCGCGGTTCACCGTCATGACGCGCGGCCGGTCTGCAATGCTAACCGACCGTTATTCCGAGCGGGTTGAGACGTTGGAAGACGTGCACAAGAGGGTCAGTTCTTAGACCAGCGGAACAAACGGTACGCCGCATGCTGCAAGGCTGCAAAGTGCGGCGGCAATCATTAGTTTTTTCATTTCTTATTCTTCCTTAGGTTAGCCGCGTTCAACCACGACGGAACCCACGGAATAACCCGCGCCGAACGAACAGATCAACCCTTTGTCGCCGGTCTCAAAATCGTCAGAGTATTTGGTGAAGGCAATGATAGAGCCTGCAGACGACGTGTTGGCATAGTCTTGCAAGACGTTTGGCTGCTCGTGTGGTTCGGGTGGGCGGCCTAGGACCTTTTTGCCGATGTAGTCGTTCATCGACTTGTTCGCTTGATGGAGCCATAGGCGGCGTAGGTCTGATGCTTCGACACCAGTGTCGGACAGGTGGTCGGCGATGTGCTGGCTGACAAGCGGCAGGACTTCTTTGAAAACCTTGCGGCCGTTTTGCATGAATTGCATGTCGCGGCGGTCATCCATGGCGTCATGGGTACGGCGCAAGAAGCCGCTGTTGTTGCGGATGTTATTGCTGAACTGTGTCGCGCAACGGGTCGAAAGCACCTTGAAATGCGGGCGATCAAGGCCCTCGTCACGTTCAAGGTATGTGGCAGTAGCCACGTCCCCAAAGATGAAGTGACAATCGCGGTCACGCCATTCGAGGTGGGCGCTGCAGATTTCGGGGTTCACGACAATTGCGGAACGGATGGAGCCGGCGCGGATCATGTCGGCGGCGGTTTGGATGCCGAAGGTCGCGCTGGAACATGCGACGTTCATATCAAAAGCAAAACCACCGGCGCCCAGCAGCTGTTGGATTTCGACGCCAACGGCTGGATAGGCGCGTTCCATGTTGGAGGCCGCACAGATCACAAGATCAACATCAGCGGCGGTACGGCCTGCGGCCGAGATCGCTTTTTGGGCCGCATCTACGCCGATTTCGGCCATGTAGCCGGGTTCGTCATCTGACCTTTGGGCCAGGCGTGGGAACATGCGTGCGGGGTCAAGAGGGCCTTCTTTATCAAGCACATAACGGTTTTCGATGCCGGATGCAGCCACGATGAATTCGGATGAGGAGTGGGGCTTTGCCTTAACGGTGCCTGCTTCAATCGCGGCGGCGTTTTCAGCGTTCCACAGATCGGCGTAGGCGTTAAAAGCTTCGACCAACTCGTCGTTTGTGATGACCTGAGAGGGCGTGAAAAGCCCGGTCCCGGTGATGGCGACTTTATGCATGACAACCCCCATTTTGCGTTGTGCCACCTTATTGTGCAGCGCTAACATTTGTCCACAGCGGCGGGTTTGTGACCTAGGGGAACATCGGCTGCATTGCGTGCAGACAGCGTACACACCGCGTGCGCACGGTCATGCAGCGGCGTTTTTACCTTTGGCGGGCAGTTTGACGGCAAAGGAGACCACGATGATCGACCCCAAGAAAATGACCAAGACTCAGCGGATCAATTGGAGCTATGCGGTTGATGCGCAGGCGATGATCGAATGGGATTTGCATACGTTTGTCGCCAAGGAAAAGATGCTGCCGCCACGCTGGGATGAAATTTGGAAAGACGACGACAGGCGCGACCCGAAACGGCAGCGGGTGACGATGCGTCTGGATGCTGATGTGGTGAAATTCTTTAAGGCGATGGGGGAGGGGTATCAGCCCCGGATCAACCGGGTGCTGCGGATGTTCATGCACTACCGATTGGCCGGGATCATAGATGGGCCTGACACGACCGACTATGTCTTGCGCCCCGAGACGTTATTGTCTGGGAATCCACCACGGCCCAAGTGGCGGGATTTTGAGCGACTTCAGGAAGAGATTGGGGCAGGACGAGAGGACTAACGAACGAGAAGCTTAATCGGTAGGCTCAGAGTATTCGGCTATACCTTTTGATGTCGCACCAACCTTCGATAAGACGTCATTTCTATTGGTAACAACCCATTTGAGGAAAAGTTGATCTACAGGTAGCGAAAAGTTGGGTTTGAGTGCGGCAATCCAATTCTTGAACTCATCGTGAGGCAAACATGTGGCACCAGTAATGAATGCGGATTGCTCAAATCTTGACATCTGACCGATATTTCCCTTGTTCATACGAAAGTAGTTTTTAGCTTCGAGCCTGCCACGAATGATGTGGAGTTGACGCTTGTCCAGTACCGTAGGCAAATTTTCGATTTTCTTGAACTGCGCGAAGTTAATTGATGCTACATCGCGAGCGAAAATTTCTAGAAGCCATGTTCGTATTAATTGAACACTTGATGCAGGTGGTTCAAGTATACAATCAATAACTGTGTCGCTCAGGTTGTCGAAGCAGTATGGAAAGTCTTCATCGAGCGCTTGCATTAGCAATACGACTTCCTTTGCAAAAACTGTGAGCTCAGAAAAGTTTTCGCAGATGTATTCCACGGCACCCTCTGGCTTTGCAATTTTTAACGCACGAAAGATGACTTTTACCCTGCCAACATCATATTCTTCTTTGTCAAACTCTTCCTGTAAAAAACCCAGTAAGTTCATTGCTTTCAATGCCTCGATATCCTCAATATCTGGGTTATCGTTGAAATAGACATCTGCGGCTAACGCATCCAAAACTTCACCTTCGGCTTGATCCGCTATGTCCGTGGTTTGCGACTTTACTGATGTTAGAAATTCCGCACGAGTTAGGCTACTGGTCTTTGCGGCATTCAAGGCTAAGCCTTCGTTCACTCCAAGCTGCTGGGCTAGAAAGCTCAAGACGTCATAAGGGTCTTCGTTTTCGAGTAAATAAATACGAAAATCATCGACAAACCGCGTTGCCGTGATGCCGTTCTCGAGTAGTGCTCTATCCGTGTCAGACAATGAAAGTTCTGCGAGTATCCGGGCTGCTGTACCGCCAACAGGCAAGCCAAACGACTGCTTGGTCCTGATTACCTTTATCGATTTCTTAATATATCGGGCTGCGCCATGACCTGGAGCCGCTTCATCAAGTAAATTTTCAAGTCGATGAAAGTTCACTCGAGCATAAAAGTCGGAAATATCAGTTTTTACTACCTTTTTTATTTTGAGACTTTTTTGAACATGGTCTAGTTGGGTAACTAGCCAATCCTTGTAAGTGTGATTGTCCAGAAACAGATTACCATCGGTCTCGGCACTAAACCTGTAAGAAAAGTCATGATGTTCGCTGGATGGTAGTCGATGGGTTTCAATTTGTTGTCCGATCTCAACGACGGCAGCTAGAAACAGCAGTGTATCAAGAGCACTAAGCTGATGTGTTATCCTGAACCCGTATTTACTCTTTGGAGCAAGGGCTTCCATCGCGCTTTCGGGATTGTAACTATCGAGATCAAGATTGTTGAGTTCTTCGATGATTTCTTCCGCGTGATCGCGGAAGAAGGTCAACTCTTGTAAATGTGGAAACACATCTGTGTCGCCGTATTTGGTAAGATGATTAATGGATTTGCTTAATGCTACTTTCGAAAGTCTATACGCCACAATTTAAACTCCAATATACAGTCTAAATTGTGGCGGATATCCCAAGTAAATCAACTTAAAAGTGTTCAGCCCTGCAAGCTTCTTACCCCAACATCGCCTTCTTCGCGGGCTTGCATGGCAAGTGCTGCTGCGTGGGACGCGGCGGCTGTCGTGAAGTAGGGGATTTTGTCGTAGAGGGCGACGGCGCGGATGTCGCGGCTGTCTTCTACGGCTTGGGCGCCTTCGGTTGTGTTCATGACCAATGCGATGTGCCCGTCTTTGAGGCGGTCAACGATTGTGAGGCCGCCCTCGTAGACTTTGTTCACGACTTCGCAGGCGACGTTGTTTTCGGTCAGCCACGCAGCGGTGCCGCGCGTTGCGACGATGTTCAGCCCAAGGTCCACGATGATTTTGGCGGCCTCCGCCATGTCAGCGGTTTTGTCCATGTCCTTGATCGAGAAGAACACGGTGCCTTCGGTCGGTAGCTGAGTGCCTGCACCCATTTGCGCCTTAAGGAACGCACGGGGGAAGGACCGATCCCAGCCCATGACCTCGCCTGTTGAGCGCATTTCTGGCCCAAGGATCGTATCGACGCCGGGGAAGCGGGCGAAGGGCAAGACGGCCTCTTTCACGGAGAACCACGGTGTGTTCGGGTCGGCCAATGTGAAGGCGTCGCCTAGCGGTAGCACGTCCATTGGGTTTTCTGTCGCAGGGTAAGGTTCGCGCAGTGGGAAGTTCGTCAGCGGCTCGCCTGCCATCAGCCGTGCGGCGATGGATGCGATGGCGCTGTCGGTCGCTTTGGCCACGAATGGCACGGTGCGGGATGCGCGGGGGTTTACCTCGATCAGGTAGACTTCTTCGTCTTTGACGGCGAACTGGATGTTCATCAGGCCGACCACGTTCAGCGCGAGCGCCAAGGCTTCGGTCTGTTTGCGGATTTCAGCGATCATCGCGTCAGAGAGCGAGTAAGGCGGTAGCGAGCAGGCGCTATCGCCAGAGTGCACGCCGGCCTCTTCGATATGTTGCATGATGCCTGCGACGTGGGTGTTTTTGCCGTCAGATAGGCAATCCACGTCGACCTCGACCGCGCCGGACAGGTAGCTGTCGAGCAGAACGGGGCTATCGCCAGAGACAATAACCGCTTCTGAGATGTAGCGGCGTAGTTGGTCCATGTCGCGCACGATTTCCATTGCCCGGCCGCCAAGCACGAAGGATGGGCGGATCACAAGCGGGAAACCGATGCTTTCTGCGATGTCGAGCGCCTCGGCGTCGGTCGATGCGATGCCGTTGTGCGGCTGTTTCAGGCCCAGTTTCTGGACAAGCTGTTGGAACCGTTCACGGTCTTCGGCCAGATCGATAGAGTCTGGTGTGGTGCCGAGGATCGGGATGCCAGCGCCTTCAAGCGCGTTGGCGAGTTTCAACGGTGTTTGACCGCCGAACTGAACAATGACGCCGTGCAGTGTGCCGTTTTCTTGTTCAACTCGAAGGATTTCCATGACGTGTTCGAATGTCAGCGGTTCAAAATACAGCCGGTCAGAGGTGTCATAGTCGGTCGACACTGTCTCTGGGTTGCAGTTGATCATGATCGTTTCATAGCCCTGATCGGTGAGCGAGAAACACGCGTGGCAGCAGCAGTAATCGAATTCGATCCCTTGGCCGATCCGGTTTGGGCCACCGCCAAGGATGACAACCTTTTTGCGGTCGGATGGACGCGCTTCGCATTCGACCTCGCCCATGACGGGGGACTCATACGTGGAGTACATATAGGGTGTTTGCGCTTCGAATTCCGCGGCGCAGGTGTCGATGCGTTTGAACACGGCATTGACGCCAAGGTTCTGACGCGCGCGGCGTACGTTGTCTTCTTCACGGCCAGTGAGGGTCGCAAGGCGGGCGTCGGTGAAGCCCATCATCTTAACTTTGCGCAGGCCTTCTTCGGTGACGGGCAGGCCGTTCACCGTGATTTCAGCCTCGGCTTGGATGATCTCGCGGATGCGGGCAAGGAACCATGGGTCGAATTTGGTGACGGCATGGATGTCGTCGTCGGACAGCCCGTGGCGCATGGCTTGGGCGATCACGCGGATACGGTCTGGCGTTTGTTTTGCCAGCGCTTTGGTGATTGCAGCGGCGTCAGGTGCACCGGGGATTTCGATTTCGTCGAAACCGGTCAGGCCTGTTTCCATGGATGCCAGCGCTTTTTGCATGGATTCGTGGAAGGTCCGGCCGATGGCCATTGCCTCGCCCACGGATTTCATCGCGGTGGTCAGGTGCGGTTCGGAGCCTGCGAATTTTTCAAAAGCAAAGCGTGGAATTTTGGTGACGACATAGTCGATTGTTGGTTCAAACGACGCAGGTGTGACGCCTGTGATGTCGTTGTCCAATTCGTCAAGCGTATAACCAACTGCCAGTTTCGCCGCGATTTTCGCGATTGGGAAACCTGTCGCCTTTGATGCCAAGGCAGATGAACGTGATACGCGTGGGTTCATTTCAATGACGACCATGCGGCCGTCGGCAGGGTTTACGGCCCATTGTACGTTTGAGCCGCCAGTTTCAACGCCGATTTCGCGCAGCACGTTGATCGAATGGGTCCGCATGACCTGATATTCTTTGTCGGTCAGGGTAAGAGCAGGTGCGACGGTGATACTGTCACCTGTGTGCACGCCCATTGGGTCCACGTTTTCGATGGCGCAGACGATGATAGCGTTGTCGGCCTTGTCGCGGACGACTTCCATCTCGAATTCTTTCCAGCCGAGCAGGGATTCATCGACTAGGATCTGACCAACAGGGGATGCTTCCATACCTGTGCGGCAGTAGTGTTCGTATTCTTCGCGGTTGTAAGCAACACCGCCACCAGTCCCGCCAAGCGTAAAGGCGGGGCGGATGATCGCTGGCAGGCCAACATATTCAATCGCGTCAATTGCCAATTGCAGGCCAGCTTTGATGTCGTATTTTCCGTTAACCTTCGGTGCGGTGATGATCGTCGCCTTTGGGTTTTCAATGCCAAGGCGGTCCATCGCTTCGCGGAACAGTTTCCGGTCTTCGGCCATCTCGATGGCTTCGCGGTTTGCACCGATCAGTTGGACGTTGAATTTTTCAAGAACACCCATGTCGGCCAGCGCAAGTGATGTGTTCAGGCCAGTTTGGCCACCCATTGTTGGCAGCAACGCATCGGGGCGTTCTTTTTCGATAATCTTTGCAACAACTTCGGGGGTGATTGGTTCGATGTAGGTCGCGTCAGCAAGACCGGGATCGGTCATGATTGTCGCTGGGTTCGAGTTTACCAGAATGACCCGGTAGCCTTCTTCGCGCAGTGCTTTACATGCTTGAGCGCCGGAATAATCGAACTCGCAGGCTTGTCCGATAATAATAGGGCCTGCACCGATGATCATGATCGACTTGATGTCAGTACGCTTTGGCATGGCGAGCCCCTCTGAAGGTAAATTTTGGTGGGTTATAGACAACAGCGCCCAAGGCGCAAGGGCCTTCGTGGAAAGGGTCCGAGTTGTCGCAAATGATCTGTAATTTTCGGGCCGGGCCGCGTATCTGAGGCCGTGAATCGGTAAGGAGAAACGGTTTTGCGTTTGCAATTTGATCATGGCCCGGATGGCGCAGGTGTTTTCGACAACGCCAAACGCATGATTCAGGCCGAATCTATTGCCGATGTAGATCGTGCACTAGCTGAACTAGATGTGGCGCTTGCGGCTGGCGATTGGGTTGCTGGATATGCGAGCTATGAATTGGGCTACGCTCTCGAGCCGCGCTTGCAGACATTGATGCCAGAAGATCGTCGCCTGCCGTTGGTTTGTTTTGGTGTCTTTGATGCGCCAGTCAGTGGCGGTGCTGCGCCGGGCCCTGCGCAGATTGGCACATTGGATCCTGTATGGGACGCCGCCACATACGCCAAAGCATTTGCTCAGGTGCATGACTGGATCAGCACTGGCGATATATATCAAGCGAACCTGACGTTCCCAATAAATGCAGCGGTGCAGGGTGTCGTTCCGGCGATTTATGCGGCGCTAAAGCAAGCGCAGCCCGTGGGGTATGGCGTGTTGGTTGAGCAAGATGGCCTGCCCGATCTTTTGTGCCGTTCGCCTGAATTGTTTTTCACTTTGGATGGTCGCCAGATTACCACCCGCCCGATGAAGGGTACCGTGCCGCGCGGTGAAACGCCGGCCGAGGACGCGGAAAACCGGGAGTTTTTGGTCACTGATCCAAAGAACCAAGCCGAAAATCTGATGATTGTTGATTTGCTACGCAACGATATCAGCCGCGTTTCAAAGGTTGGGTCGGTTAAGGTGCCGCAGCTATTTGAGGTCGAAACCTATGCGACCGTGCATCAGATGACGTCGACTGTAACTGCCGAATTGTTGCCGGGTGTTGGTTTGGATGCGGTTTTTCGTGCGCTCTACCCGTGTGGGTCGATCACTGGCGCACCTAAAATCCGCGCTATGGAGATCATTCGCGAACTCGAGCCATCCCGGCGCGAGGCCTATTGCGGAACAATCGGCTGGGCCGCCCCTGATGGGCGTGCATCATTCAATGTCGCGATCCGTACGTTGATGGTTGAGGGTGGGAATGCCACACTCAATGTCGGCGGTGGCGTCGTTTGGGACAGCACTGCTGCATCGGAATATGAGGAAGCACTTTGGAAAGCGCGCTACGCATCCCTTTAGGCACCAAGCTGATTGAGACCTTTGGCTGGCTGCCGGGGCAGGGCTATGTGCGGCTTGATCTACATTTACGCCGGTTAGAACGGAGTGCGCGGGCGCTCGGGTTTGCCTGTGATCGATCCGCGATTGGCGCTAAGTTGGCTGAATTTCAGGGTGACGTCGCAATGCGCTGCCGGCTGACCTTGGCGGCTGATGGGACGGTTGAGATGGTCCGTGCGCCGATGCCGCCCGCGCAGGGGCGGTGGGTCGTTCAGGTCGCGGACGTGCGTTTGGATTCGTCTGATCCATGGTTGCGGCACAAGACAACGAACCGTGCGCTTTATGATGAGGCGCGAGCGGCTATGCCTGACGGCGTGGATGAGCTGATCTTTCTGAATGAACGTGATGAAGTGTGCGAGGGAACGATCACGAATGTCTTTGTCAAAACACGTGACGGAAAATCGCTGACGCCGCCACTGTCATCTGGTTTATTGCCCGGCATCTATCGTGAGCAGCAGTTGGAGCAGGGACTATGCCAAGAAGCTGTGCTGACGCTGGATGATTTGCGGCAGGCAAAAGCGATTACATTGGGGAATTCCCTGCGCGGAGAGATCGCGGTAGATTATCAGGGGCCATTGGCCCGCTAAATCCTATCATATTCGGCGACCATCCTTGACATCGGGGCGTCAACCTTGTGTATCGGCTCAACAACTCCGTGAACCCATAGGAACATGATATTATGCACGCTTACCGCAGCCACACCTGTGCCGATCTGACAGCCGCCAATGTTGGCGAAACCGTCCGCCTTTCTGGCTGGGTCAATCGGGTGCGCGATCACGGTGGCATCCTGTTTATCGACCTGCGCGACCACTATGGCATTACGCAGGTTCTTTGCGATCCTGACTCGGCTGCTTTTGCTGATGTTGAAAAGGTGCGCTCTGAATGGTGTATCCGCATTGATGGCGAAGTGAAGGCACGTGACCCTGAACTGGTGAACCCCAAATTGCCAACTGGCGAAGTCGAAGTATTCGTGCGCGGCATCGAAGTGCTGGGCGCATCCAAAGAATTGCCGCTGATGGTGTTTGGCGATCAGGAATACCCTGAAGAAACACGTCTGAAGTACCGCTATTTGGACCTGCGCCGCGAGGCGATGCAGGACAACATGAAGCTGCGTTCTGATGTGGTTGCATCTATGCGCCGTCGCATGTGGGATGGCGGTTTCCGCGAATACCAGACGCCGATCATCACAGCCTCCAGCCCTGAAGGTGCGCGCGATTTCCTTGTGCCGTCACGTTTGCACCCGGGCAAATTCTATGCGCTGCCACAGGCCCCTCAGCAGTTCAAACAGCTGATTATGGTGTCAGGCTATGACAAATACTTCCAAATCGCGCCTTGTTTCCGCGACGAAGACCCGCGCGCTGACCGTTCGCCAACCGATTTCTACCAACTTGATTTGGAGATGTCGTTTGTTGAGCAGCAGGATGTGTTTGACACGATCCAGCCTGTGCTGACCGGTATCTTTGAGGAATTCGGCAAAGGCCGCAAAGTTGATCAGACGTGGGAACAGATTTCCTACCGTGATGCGGCGCTTTGGTATGGGTCGGACAAGCCTGACCTGCGGAACCCGATCAAGATGCAGGTTGTGTCTGAACATTTTGCGGGTTCTGGTTTTGCGATCTTTGCGAAACTGCTTGAGCAAGAAGGTACGGAAGTACGCGCCATTCCTGCGCCAAAAGGTGGATCGCGCAAATTCTGTGACCGCATGAACGTGTTCGCGCAAAAAGAAGGTCTGCCTGGTATGGGCTATATCTTCTGGCGTGAGAAAACCGCTGATGCTGTGGCCCAAGAGCTGGGCATCACTGTCAAAGAAGCGCAAGCCAAGCTGAAATCAGGCGAAGTCGAGGGTGGCATGGAAGCCGCTGGACCACTGGCGAAAAACATCGGACCAGAGCGCACTGAAGCGATCCGTCAGCAGCTGGGTCTTGGTCTTGGTGATGCTGCGTTCTTCCTTGGCGGGAAGCCAAAGGCGTTTGAAGGCGTTGCTGGTAAAGCCCGTAACGTGATCGGCGAAGAGCTGGGCCTGACGGATATGAACCGCTTTGCCTTTGCTTGGATCGTGGATTTCCCGATTTACGAGCAGGACGAAGAAACTGGTAAGATCGACTTTGAACACAACCCATTCTCAATGCCGCAAGGCGGGATGGAAGCGCTTCAGGGTGATCCGTTGAAGGTGCTTGGCTACCAGTATGATCTGGCCTGTAACGGTTATGAGCTGGTATCCGGTGCGATCCGGAACCACCGTCCAGAAATCATGTTCAAAGCCTTTGAAATTGCTGGTTACGGCGAAGACGAAGTGAACAAGCGCTTTGGTGGCATGGTCAACGCGTTCCAGTACGGTGCCCCGCCCCACGGTGGTTGTGCTGCTGGGATCGACCGTATTGTAATGTTGCTGGCCGATGCGTCCAACATCCGCGAAGTCATCATGTTCCCAATGAACCAGCGCGCTGAAGATCTGATGATGGATGCGCCGTCTGAGCCAATGAACGAACAGCTGCGTGAACTGCACCTACGCACGATCCCAGCTGAAAGCTAATACATTGGGCCGCCCCTGTTTGGGGCGGCCTTTTTGTTAGAGCGGTCCACCCGCTGCGATACGTTTTTCGACCATATCCGATAGTGCGTTCACGCCCGGCGTAAGATCGTCGCCCGTCGATTTGAGGGCTGCGAGGTCTTCCACAGCTTTTCCCAATGCATCATCCTGAGCGCTGCGCGCAACGCCATCCAAGAACTGGGTGACGTAACTGATGTTTTTGCTGTTTGGCGCAGTATTCAGGAATTCCGAAATATGGTGCAGGTCATCGCGGTAGGCGACCAAATCGGGGTTTATCATTTCATCGGTAATTATACGCGGGCCGGGCGGTTGTTTGTCGGCGGGTAGGTGGCGCAGGATCGCGGCCTGAAACGCGGCTAGATTTGCGATTGGTTTAGGGATGAACCCATCTGCGCCAGCGGCCAACACCTGTTCTTCGATATCAGTATCGCCGCTAATGCCGATGATGACTTCGATCCGTGGTGACGCTTGCGAAAGCATTTCGATTAAATCTAGACCTGATCCATCAGGAAGGCCGACGTCAATCATCACCACCGATGGCCGGTATATCGCCAGATGGCGGCGTGCATTTTCAAGGCTATCGGCGCGACGTATCCGTGCGCCAGACCGCTGACATAGCAGGCGCAAAGCCTCGCAGGCGAAACGGCTATCTTCGACGACAAGTACGGTAAGCCCAAGCAATGGACGACGCGCGGTCGGCGCTGGTGTGAGCAATAATTCGTCCATCGCGATTCTCCTCTTTGGATATGACTTGTCGTAATCAAAGCAGGACAAGGTGAACGGGACGTTAATTCGGAAACCGCATTGCACTCGGGGCGGGCTTTCGCGATATTGCGCAAAACTGGGAGAATATGAAATGATCGGTCGTCTTAACCATGTCGCAATCGCAGTGCCGGACCTAGAAGCGGCAAGCGCACAATACCGCACCATGCTGGGTGCTGATGTAGGTGCCCCACAGGATGAGCCGGATCACGGCGTGACCGTCGTATTCATCAATCTGCCCAATACAAAGATCGAATTGCTGTACCCGCTTGGTGATGATTCCCCGATTAACGGGTTTTTGGAAAAGAACCCGTCGGGTGGGATTCATCACGTCTGCTATGAGGTTGACGATATTCTGGCCGCGCGTGACCACCTAAAGGCCGAAGGTGCGCGTGTGCTGGGCAATGGAGAGCCCAAGATCGGCGCACATGGTAAACCGGTGCTGTTCCTGCATCCCAAGGACTTTAACGGCTGTTTGGTCGAACTAGAGCAGGTCTAGCCCTGAGACAAATCGCGCAAGCCTAACAACAGTGCTTGCGCGACCCGCAAAGCGGCCTATGTAGCGCAGTAAGTTAGAAAAGGATCACCTATGGGACCGACCTCTGCCATTGTGCTATTCGCTGTTGTTTGGGCGATGGTGTTTTTTATCGTGCTGCCTTTGCGCGTAAAGACCCAAGGCGAGGCGGGCGAGGTTGTGCCCGGTACGCATTCCTCCGCCCCAGCTGATCCGCAAATCAAACGCAAAGCAATCATCACGACCCTATGGGCGGTGCCAATTTGGGCCGTGATTGCAGGAACAATCCTATCTGGCGCGATTTCTGTACGCGACATGGATTGGTTTAACCGGATGGCGACGCCCGATCTGAACGCAGACTGATCGCGTGATAGAGGTGCGTGAATGTTGCGGCACCTAGGATCGGAATAAACAAGTTCACGAGCGGTAAAGACAGCGGTAGCGCCATTAGGCATCCAGCCGCCCAAATCGTGCCTTGGTGCTGTTTTGCCAGTGCTTTGGCACCCTCGCGCCCTTCACGGCGCATCGCGGCAAGCTGAAAATATTCCCGGCCTAACAGATAGCCGTTCATCCCATAAAAGATGAATACGGCTGCGAAGGGTAGGATGAGGTACAGCATAAAGGCTGCGATGTTCGCGCCGATCAATATTCCCAAGAAACCAACCGTATCGCGCAGCCCTTCGAAAAAGCCGATTGCAGGTGTTGGGGGCAGGGCAGGGAAGTGTTTCGCCTCAACTGCGTCAGCGACTTCGTCCAAGAACAACGATGTAATCGCGGAAGCAACAGGGATCATGAGGAATACCGAGAGCAAGAGCATCAGCAAAAGCGAACCCCAGCCTAGTAGGTCGCCAAACCACGTGATTTCCCCGACGACGGGAAGTGTGATTGGCTCTGACGCGAGCCAATCGATCAATCCAAGTAAACCCCAATAGCAGGCGACCAACAGTCCGATGGTCACGCCAATGCCGCGCCAAAGGACCGACTGAAACCGGCTGTCAGGCAGCTGTGCGATCGCCTTAATAAAGGACGTGAAGATCATGCATTAACCCATGTTGTGATTGCGGGCAGATCAGGGCGTGGGCGTTCTGGTGGCGTATTCGTTTCGGTGCCAAGGTGGATGAAGCCAGCGACGACTTCGTGATCGGCGAGGCCAAGGCCATCGCGAATAAAGTCGCGGTCGTGGCTTGCCCAGCCAGATAGCCAATTCGCACCCCAGCCAGCCGCCAGCCCTGCGTTCACAAGCGCCAAACAGACCGCGCCCGCAGAATAAACCTGTTCGATTTCAGGCACTTTTTCAGAAGCAACAGGGGACGAGATGACGGCAATCGCCAAATCGGCCGTTGCGAACTGAGCATGGCTTTTGGCGATCTTATCAGGATCAATACCAAGCGCCGCACCGCGTTCTTCGACCAGCCCAGCAAGCCGTGTCAGAGCCGCTTTTTCCAGTACGATGAAACGCCAAGGTTCTAGCTTTCCATGATCCGGTGTGCGCGCTGCTGCGGTCAGCAGCGTTTCAATCGTCGCGCGGTCAGGCACCGGCGTCGTGAGCGTCTTGGCCGGGCGCGACCGACGGGTCAAAAGAAAATCAAGGGCGGCTTGGTTCGGTGTGGGCATAATAGTTCCTGCAATATAATGGCTGACAGATATGTGCCGAAGGAGGAGCTGACAACCGGGACCGCGCCTATTCGTCGTAATTGCGTGATCGAAGTTGGGCTGCGTTGGTGTGGGGGCGGGGTTCGTTTGCGGATGCTGACAGCTTTTGTCTCGTGCGCGTGTCGTGTGATTTCTCACAGGCAGCTTTCCATCGTCCCAATTACGCCGTCTAGATAGGCGTCGAAACCAGTGTCGGGTTGTCGTAGTGGGAAGACTTCGGCGAAGGGGTCGGGGGCTGTGATGTTGCTGCCGGACAGTGTTTGCAGGACCGCGTGGCCGCAGAAGGGCACGTAGGTTTCCGAATAGCCGCCTTCGTGGACCATCAGTAGTTTGCCGTCACATATTTCATTCGTGAGTGTCATCACCTGTTTGGTCATTTGTGCGAATGTGTTTGCGGTGGCGAGCATGCGCCCCAGTGGGTCGTTGGCAGCGGCGTCATAGCCGCAGGCGATGATCAGCACATCGGGCGCAAAATCTCGGGTCGCGGGCAGGGCGAGCCTGTCCATCGCGGCAAGGTATCCTTTGTGCCCTGTGCCGGGCGGTAGGGGGATGTTGAGGTTGTAGCCGGTTCCTGCGCCTTTTCCGCGGTCGGCAAAGGCACCAGTGTCCATCGGATAGTTGCGGTCTTGGTGGATCGAAACGGTAAGCACATCGTCGCGGTCATAGAACACGGCCTCGGTTCCGTTGCCGTGGTGTACGTCCCAGTCCAGCACGGCAAAGCGTTTGGCGAGCCCGGCAGTGCGGGCGGCCTCGATCGCGATGCCGATGTTGTTAAGCAAGCAGAACCCGTTCGGAAAGTCAGGCAGGCAGTGGTGCCCCGGTGGGCGCGATAGGGCGTAGGCGTTGGAAAGTTCGCCTTTGAGAACGGCTTCTAACCCGGCTTTGGCCAATCCTGCGGATAGTGCCGCGAGTTCGTACCCGCCGGGGCCAAAGGGTGTGCGGCGTCCCAGTTCCCCGCCACCAGCATCTGACAATGCTTTGAATTCATCAAGATAGTGGGCTGGGTGAACCCGAAGTAGGTCTTCGCGCGTTGCCATTTCGGCACCGCGCATGTCGAGTTCGCGGGCTAGCCCGGTGACTTCGATCAGGTTTTTTAGGCGCCGTTTGGTTTCGGAGCTTTCAGGGAGGCCACCATCTAACGGTTGCACCAAACCGCCAACGGGCAGCATCCCTGCGTAGTTTCCGCCACTGTGCCAAAAGCTGCGTTCATCCCAGAAGAAACCTGTTGTCATTGGTGAGCCCCCTTTGTTTGGGGTACCCTCGCCGAAGCAGCGTTAGGAATGCAAGAGGCGTCTATGCCTCCTTTGGCTTGCGTAACTGATAGACGCCCTCTGGCAGATCAAGCGCGGCTTGCAGGTCGCGTAATTGGCTAAATGATATGGTGATTTGCATCACCTCATCGGTGCGCGGATCAAGCTGTGTGACCGTGACGCAATCATCGAACGCGTTAACTGTAACATCCTCTAACAAGGGGGCTTTGCCCTCGTCCACGAGGGTCACAACGGTCGCGTCATATTCGTGTTCTATCGTAAACATGATTTCAGCGTAGCCCGGGGTTGCAGGTTGCGCAATCGGTACTGGCCATAGGTTGCGACCGTGTTAATGTGCATGCTGTTAACGAGAGGAAGACCCGATGCGTTTGACCCCAATTGCGCTTGTCTTAGCGATGGCCGCTTGTACGCCCGTTGTTGTGGATGAGGGGCCATCAGTGGCTTCGCTACAGCAAACGGCGAATGCGCCTAAAGTGTCGCGGGCACAAGCAATGAACAATTATCGTCGTGCTGTCGCACGTGTTGAGCCCGTCGCAGAAGCTTTGTGCCGGCAACGTGCACCTTCATTGAACTGTGATTTTCGGATCGTTGTTGATGATCGAAACGGTGATATGGTGAACGCCTATCAGACGCTTGATAATAATGGCCGCCCGATATTGGGGTTCACGACCGGGTTGATCGCAGAGGCACGCAACGAAGACGAAATCGCCTTTGTTATGGCGCATGAGACCGCACACCATATTGCAGGTCACATTGCGCGACAGCGGCAGAATGCGATGGTTGGGGCGGCGTTGCTGGGTGGTTTGGCCGGTGCGTTAGGGACCACGAGCGCGGATGCGATCAATAATGCGCAACAGATTGGCGCAACTGTTGGTGCGCGGACGTATTCCAAGAACTTTGAGCTAGAGGCCGACGCGCTGGGAGCGCGGATTGCGCATTCTGCCGGGTTTGATCCGCTTCGCGGCGCGCAGTTCTTTTTCCGTATTCCTGATCCGGGCGACCGGTTTTTGGGAACACACCCGGCCAATGGGGATCGGTTGAAAACCGTACAGCGGGTCGCAGCTGGCCTGTAGAAATGAAAAGGGTGCCGCCCAAAATTTGCGACACCCTTTAATTACAAAACTCAAGATCACCTCAGGACACGCGACTTAAGCTCGAAACACTGTACTTGCTATATGTACTGCAATAACGGCGGGTTGACTTGCCGTCAGGTCATGAATTCCATACCTCTTGCGATGTGGCCCAAACCTATTGTGATTGCGATGAAAAAACATGCGGATGCCGCAATGACAAAACCGTGCCAAATGGCGTTTGAAAACTTCATATCTTTGGCGACGTAAAAACCGACGCCACATGTGTACATCAGGCCCCCGGCTGCGATCAAAGCCATTGCTGTCCCGGGGATGATCGGCCACAGCGACCAGATCAAAAGAACGCTGAGCCATCCCATAATAAGATAAAGCGCAGGTCCAAAGCGCCCCGGTGTCTGCCAAAAGAATAGTTTGAGCACCATGCCGATCACGGCAAGTCCCCAGACAATGGCGAGCACGAGATAGGCAAACCCGCTGCCGATCATGACGACAAGTGGCGTGTATGTACCCGCGATTTTCAGATAGATCGCGGCGTGGTCGAAACGGCGCAGGGTGGGGCGGATGCTTTCCCATGGGGTCATGTGATACATTGCAGAGGCCGTGAAGGTGGCAATCAGGGTTGTGCCGTAGATCGAAATCGCAGTGACATGTTCATTCGAAGCGATACTCGACGCCCAGACAATCAGAACAACAGCGCCTGTCAACGCACCAATCACGCCAAGCGCATGCATAGTGCCGTCAGCGATCCGTTCTGCGCGGGAATAGGTTGGATACATCGTTGGCTCCTTATTGTTGCCAAGAAGGTAGGGGGCGCATAGGTTTGGTCAATTGTTCCGTCGGGTCATAGTTTAGTACCGGCTAGTAAAGAAATGATGAAACGAGGAAAGATGATATGTGGCAACAGGTTATGCGGGTGCGGCAGCGTGCGATTTGGTCTTGGGAAGGGTTTGCCCACGTCTGGAAAACCGAAGGGTCGCTGGCCCAGTGGATCGTTGCGAATATCGTGTTTGGCATTCTTGCGCTGGTGCTGCCTTTGACGGCTGGCGAACGTGGGATGCTGCTGATGGGCGGGATTATCGTGCTGGCGGCAGAATGTATGAATACGGCGATCGAACGTATTGTCGATGATATCAGCACTGAAAAGCGCGATGCGGCGAAGCAGGCCAAGGATTGCGGGTCTGCTGCGGTGGCTGTGACGGCCATTGGTGTGGGCGTTGCTTGGGTCTGTGTGATCGTGCGTTTGTTTTGAAAATCATCACGAATGTTGTCAGTGATCGCGGGTCGAAATACGCGGTGTCGGGTGGGCCTGTAGTGTCCGCTGACGAGGCGCGTGATTTCATTAAGGCGCTGTGTAAGAACAAGAAATTCGCGAAGGCCACGCATAATACTTGGGCCGTTCTGCTGCCTGACGCGCCGCTAAAGAACGACGACGGCGAAAGCGGCGCGGGCATGGTGATCTTGCGGATGTTAGAGCGCGAAGAACTGCACGGCCATATCATCGTGGTGACGCGGTGGTATGGGGGTAAGCACCTTGGCGGAGATCGGTTCCGGCATGTGCAGGACTGCGTGCGGACTTATATTGAGGCGCTTTAAAGCTGTCGGAACTGCGTCGGATTATTGTCGGACACACGTATGGCAGTTTTGTGAGACACAATGCGCAACAAGAGGGCAGCGCTTGGACCTCGGGGTGGGTGCGAAGCGCCCTCCCCATGGGGGAGGTCCGGGCGCTGCCCGGCTATGCCGGGCATTTATTCTCCAGACGCGGCAGCTTTTTTCGCGGCCCGTCGATTTAGTTTAAACGTTGGACCATCAGGTCCGATTTCAGCCTCAGTCGTGACATTTAAAAGTGCGGCTAATGCGTGCAATGAAGTTGTTTCATCTTGACCTTGATCCTGTCGTTCAAACAGATTTTTGCAGACACTTTCCAACCAAGCACTTGGTACTTCCTCTAGCTCAGCATCAGTTAATTCTAAGATGGTTTCAATCACCCAACTGGCGCGGTTCATGTCGAAACCATATTGTTCAAGGTTTCTGTGGTGGGTTGCCTCTTCGATAGCCAGCCTTCTCATCCAGGAAATTGCGTATGCTACGAAACCGACTGTTACAGCGCTGCTAAGGAATAATTTGACGTATTGAGCGTATTGAACAAATCCTTCCGCCATTGAACTAATTGAGAGTTGCGCCGCTGCGGTAAGAAAGGCGAAGATCACTGCGCCCAATAGGCTAAGAGACGTGACCAAAATTGCGTAATTGCGTGAACGCTTTGATCCTGTAGCATCGCTCAGGCTATCTTTTATCTGAGTTGTTATTGTTTCTCTCAATTCGCGGCGAACATGTTTATGTTCCCTGTCGTCGAGACTTTTCTGAAGGGCTTCGAGTTGCTTTCGTCCCTCCACGACCTCCAATAATTCCGCAGCGTGTGCGTCATCTAAAGCGATGCGTTTTTGTTCGTATTCTTTTTCAAGTGAGTCCTTGAGGCTGTCGAGTTCACGCCTCTTTTCATCAGCCCCGGCAATCAAGTCGGCTGCAAGATCCGATAAACTGCCAAGCTTTGCATCAAGTACTGCTGTACTGGATAGTGAAGGTTCCTCTTGCATCACGTCGAGAAAGCTTGTGTTCTTCTCAATGATTTTAGAAACGGCGATAATATTTTGCACCGTCGTATTTTGATGTTGAACACTATTTGCGGCCAACTTTATTTCGTCAGCTACAGATGAACTGGTTCTCTCGGTAAACCTGTCCACACTTATGGATGTGCCCCGCGCAAAGTGTATGGATATTGAAACTGAGCGGATACTAATGTGTGCGTTTGTCAGGAAATATGACGTCCGGGGAAATCCCGCTTCACTGTAAAGCGCGTGGTCCAGTTTGACATTACTAGACATTCTATAGTCAACCGTAGCATCAGGGAAAACGCTTAGAATTTCTTCGTACAGCTTTGCTATTTGTTTGTCGGTAAGGCGCGCAACTTGGTAAACTCGTTCATTCGCCAATTTAATTTCCTAAAATGATTTGATTAATCTTCCCCATAAATCGTACTCCCCAGCTTCCTCAACTTCAACTTGTAAAACATCGCCCACGGCCAGCCCTTCGGTTCCTTCGTCGATGAACAGGTTCCCGTCGATCTCGGGGGCGTCGGCCCATGTGCGGCAGGTGGCGATGCCGTCTTCGTCGATGTCGTCTACGATGACCTCTAGGGTCTTGCCGACCTTGGCTTCGAGTTTGGCTTCGGAAATGGCTTGGGCTTTGGCCATGAAGCGGTCCCAGCGGTCTTGTTTGACTTCGGGTGCGACGTGGTCGGGGAGCGCGTTGGAGCGGGCTCCGGCGACGTTTTCGTATTGAAAACAGCCAACGCGGTCGAGTTGGGCTTCGTCCAGCCAATCAAGCATGTGCTGGAATTCTTCTTCGGTCTCGCCGGGGTAGCCTACGATAAACGTGGATCGCAGCGTGATGTCAGGGCAGATTTCGCGCCATGCCCGGATTTCTTCGAGCGTCTTTGCGCCCGCCGCTGGCCGCGCCATCCGCCGCAGCACATCAGGGTGCGAATGTTGGAACGGGATATCCAGATAGGGCAGGATGCCGTTGCTTGGGTCCGCCATCAGCGGGATCAGGTCGCGCACGTGCGGGTAGGGGTAGACGTAGTGCAGCCGCACCCACGCGCCCAGTTGACCCAATTCGCGCGTCAGATCGAGGATATGGCTGCGGACTTCGCCGTCTTTCCACGGATTAACGTCATATTTACGGTCCAGCCCATAGGCTGAGGTATCTTGAGAGATGACGAGGAGTTCTTTTACGCCCGCCTGCACCAGTTTTTCCGCCTCGCGCAGGACCGCGTGCGCAGGCCGTGACGCCAGTTTGCCGCGCATATCGGGGATGATGCAGAATTTACACTTGTGGTTACAGCCCTCGGATATCTTCAGGTAGCTGTAGTGCCGCGGTGTCAGGGATACCCCTGTTGCGGGCAGTAGGTCGATGAATGGATCAGGGTTCGCGGGAACGGCGCTGTGCACCGCATCAAGCACCTGTTCGTATTGGTGTGGCCCGGTGACCGCCAGAATATTGGGGTGATGTTCCCGGATGTAGTCGGGTTCTGCACCGAGGCAGCCTGTCACGATGACTTTGCCGTTTTCGGTCAGCGCCTCGCCAATAGCGTCAAGGGATTCTGCCTTAGCGGAATCAAGGAAACCGCAGGTGTTCACGATGACCGCTTCGGCACCGGAATAGTCGGGCGAGATCGCGTAACCTTCGGCGCGTAGCCGGGTCAGGATGCGTTCTGAATCCACCAACGCCTTGGGGCACCCGAGGCTGACCATACCGATGGTCGGCTGGCCGGGGCGGCTGGCGTCAGTAATCTTGGCTGCAGGGGCAAGGTCGGGGCGGAGTGAAGGTGGGTTCTGGGTCATAGCCGCCATATAGCGAAGGGCGAGCGTGTTGGGAATGGGCATAACGGCAGAGCATGTACCAACCATTCCAAATTGATTTTTTTGATGGCGCGGAACCAAATTGACGTCAGAGCATTGTCTTCCCGAGAACGATGAACAAATTGGAGAATACAATGTTGGAAGTTACCGGTATCGGCAGTCTGCTTGTCCTCATCCTTGATGTGGTGGCGATTATTTCAATTGTTGGTTCAGGCGGTTCGACGGGAAACAAGGTATTGTGGGTGTTGTTGGTGCTGTTGCTGCCTCTCATCGGCTTTATCGTCTGGCTGATCGCTGGGCCACGCGCCAACAAGCGGCTTGTCTAAGCGACAAACACTCACCTCGCGAAATGAAACACAGCACGGAGCGCTTAGCACAATGGCGGCTAAGCGGGTGCTTTTACACGGAAGGAAACCCTATGAATTGGGATCAAATCGAAGGCAAATGGAAAGAAATGTCAGGCAACCTGAAAGCAAAATGGGGTGAACTGACTGATGACGAAATCGCCGAGATCAATGGTGACCGTGAGGCGCTGGAAGGCAAAATCCAAGCTAAATACGGCAAAACCAAAGAGCAGGCGAAAGAAGAAGTCGACACGTTCATCGACAAAATTTGATGAGCGGATGAGGTGGCCTGCGGGCCGCCTCTTTTCGTTGACCGAAACGTACGAGAGTGAAGGAGAGACCAATGAAGTCTGTACTTGCTGAAAAACCTCAAGAGCATGATGTGAACACAGGGGTTTGTGACCCCAAAGCCGTCGCTGATGGCTTAAGTGATGTATTGGCAGATACATATCGTATATTGATCAAGACCCATATCGTGCATTGGAACGTCGAAGGTCCGATGTTTTATGCGGTCCACAATTTGACCGAAACGCAATACGAAGAACTGTTCGCTGCGACTGACGTGATCGCTGAGCGTATCCGTGCGCTTGGGCATCTGACGCACATGTCGTCAGCGGCCTTGCTGTCAGAATCTGTGATCAAAGATGTGTCGTCGCCGCAAAGCGCAGGGGACATGTGTCAGAACCTTGCCGAAGATCACAACAAGATCGCGAAGCGTCTTCATGATCTGATTTCGGCTGCTGGCGATGCGGGTGATCCTGTGACCGAGGACCTTGCGACTGCGCGTTCGGCCTTTCATGAAAAGGCGGCTTGGATGTTGCGTTCAATCTCGAAAAGCTGATTTCGCGACAAGAGGCGTTAGGCGCTTCCGTTCGGGCGGGTTAACACAAATGTGCCCGCGCCGATCATACAGATTGATTGGATAGCAATGACCATCGGGCGCATCCCCATAAGTATGCTGGCCGTCAAAGCGGCGGCCATCATCACGACAGCGATTGCTTTGTATTTCGGGGCGATCGCACCTGTGGCATTCCATTCAGCGATCATCGGACCAAAAGTGCGGTGATCGTGGAGCCGTTTTTGCAGCTTGGGTGACCCGTTACCAAATGCGAACGCCGCGAGAATCACAAACGGAGTGGTCGGTAGCACCGGCAGAACAACCCCAATCGCCCCAAGCCCAAGCGCAGCCCAACCGACAAGCAGCCATAGGCCTTGGATGATTGCTTTTTTTGAGGTTGCTAGTCTGCGTGACACGTGGCGTCCCCTGTAATGACGTGCTTCGACCTAGCACATCTATGTGTCGTACGGACTGATGAAAAGGCAGGTGATCGGGTAATTATGTATAACGGCAGCAAAACATGGTTTAGCTGCCGTTCTTTAAGCGTTTTGTTATTTTTCCTGCATCTTGCGGATGTTTTTGAGAACGACACGACGTGGCAAGAAAGGGAATATCCAGTTCAGTAGGAACGAGAGTTTGCCTTCGTTGATGATCCGAAGCTTGCCGGCTTGCATTGCGTCATATCCGTATTTTGCGACTTCGGCTGGGGTTGCGCCTGATTGCTGTACAAGGCCGGTGCCTTCGAGTGCTGCAACTTTGGCGAATTCAGTGTGGACGTATCCGGGCTCAAGCGCCGTGACGGTCACACCCTTGGCGCGCAGTTCTTCGTCCATGGCTTGGCTGAAGCTAGACACATAGGCTTTGGTCGCGAAGTAAGTCGCTTGCAGGGGGCCGGGCATGTAGGCGGCGGTTGAACTGACGTTCAGGATTTTTCCACCACCGTAGCTGACCATCATGTTGCCGATGTGGTGGCAAAGCGTGACCAATGCCTTGACGTTAAGGTCGATCATCGCGAGATCGTCAGAGAGGGATCGTTCGGTGAAAATACCGTGCCCGCCAAAGCCCGCATTGTTGATGAGGATATCAATTTTATGGTCTTTGATAGCATTATAAAGTGCGTCCGCACCGCCTGTAGCCCCGAGATCAAGCGCGATTGTTGTCACATTGATCTGATGTTTGGATTCAAGCTCTGATTTTAATGCTTCAAGTTCAGCACCGCGACGTGCCGTGATGATTAAATCGCCGCCAAGATTGGCATGGTAGCGGGCAAATTCACGGCCAATGCCAGAAGACGCACCTGTGATGAGGGCTGTGTTTGTCATGGGGTTTCCTTGGTCAACGGTTGTTGACTAAATGTAAGGTCGTGGGTGTGCGTATGTCAACGCGCGTTGACAAATGGGTGATCCGGGATACACCCACGGTTATGAGAAAATCTGAAATCACTCGTGAAAAATTACTAACTTCCGCGACGCGCGCGTTTTGCGTGCAGAGTTATTCCAACGTATCATTACGTGGTATCGCCAAAGATCCCGGTGTCGATGTCGCGCTTGTATCGCGTTATTTTGGCGGAAAAATGGGATTGTTTCAGGCGATGCTGGATGATGTTTTTGCTTGGCCTGAAATGATGTCTGGAGATGATCCTGTCGAGGTCGCCATCGCAAAATATACGGATCCCGATACGGCAGATGCACATATGTCTGTGATCCGCATGATTGTTGTGAATGGTGCGGACCCAGAGGTGGGGGACATTCTGCGCGAACGTTTGCGCGAGATGTTGGTAGATCCGATGCTTGCAAAAATGGGCGGTGAACGCGCCGCACCAAATCTAGCGATGTTTATCGCGGTGACGCTCGGGGCTGCAATGGTGCGTCATACGCTGCGGCTACCCGGAATGGCGGATACCCAGCCCGAGGCCTATGCCATGCAGCTGCGCCATTTGATTGATGCAGCGTTGCGTTTTGAAAGTCCTGCGTCTGAATGAGTGTTGGGTTGGGTAAGTCCCGACCTGTCACGTGTATTTCGTGGTAGACAGTGATCAGCGTGCCTACCCACATAAAGCATTCGCATTGCAAGCTATCAGTGGCTGGTCTAAGTCCATGTCGTTTAATTTGCCCGCACAAACGCGTGAGAAAAGATTATGATGAGTGAACCTTCGATTGTTTGTTTTACCGTTATGAAAAACGAAGGCCCGTTCATTATCGAATGGGTGGCCTATCAGCGGTTGATTGGGGTGAACAAAGTCATTGTGTTGTCTAATGATAGCGACGACGGGACAGACGATATTTTGAATAGGCTGGATGATTTGGGCTACGTCCGGCATCTACCTAATCCCTCTATGATGTCGACGCGGTTCATTCGCAAACAAAAACACCCCCATATTGTGGGGTTTAATTACGCCACTTTGACTCGGGAGTGGAAAGAAGCAGACTATGTGTTGATGTGTGATGTCGATGAATTCCCAGTCATCAAAGTCGGCGATGGATCGCTGCATGCATTGCTAAAAAAAACCGAATTTCCAGATGTAATTTCTATGAACACCGCGCTTTATGGCGTGGGTGGAAATGTCACATATAAAGACGAGCTTATCACAAAGAACTTTAATTTTCGAACACCGCATCGTCCCGGTGAAAAGAAGTCAGGGTCAGAGGTGAAATCGCTTACTAGAAACGATCCTGACATGTTCCGGGTGGCGAACCATAGACCGATGGTTTTAGAAGAGAATGACAAGCCGATACGCTGGGTGGATGGGGCTGGGAATGACTTTTCTCATGAGTTTTTGAAGAGCCATGAGAAGAGAGCTGACTTTCGCGGGCGCGATTCACTTGCCGTAGTAAATCACTATTCATTGCGTTCTGTTGAGAGCTTTCTGGTGAAATCGGAACGCGGGGATGCAGTGATGGCGAACCGGGATATTGATCACCGGTATTTTAACACGCGAAATCGCAACCATGACGAAAACAAGGATATCCACAGGATGCTTCCGCAGCTCGAGGCGCTGATCGCAGAGCTAAAAACGGATGCGCAGCTTGCCGGGTTTCATGATGCCAGCGTGGTAAAACATCAGGCCAAAATTGAGAAACTAAAGTCTAGTTCTTTGTATGAAAATTTGTGTCGCATCGTTGGGGTGCGTGTTGAAGGCGGTCAGGGCAATTAATTTGAACTGGCGTCATCCTGCGCGGCATACAGATGATTGATATGTAAAAGGCCGCCTTAAAAAAGGCGGCCTTGGTTGGTGGATCGAGATCCACCCTACGTTATTTCGTCTTAGCGCCGACGGTCGCGGCGTGAAGACATTGGCTGGAATGCGACGCCGACGTGAGCTTCGCAGTATGGTTTGCCAGCTTGTACACCGAGGCCGCAGAACCAAAAATCGTCAGTTGCAGGATCGCCGACGGGCCATTTGCAGGTTTTCTCGGTGAGTTCCATAAGGCTGATACGCTTTGCGGTTTTTTCGACTTCGCTGACCTTGGCGAGCGCCTCGGGGCTGATTTCATTTGCCGACGGCTGTGGCGGCAAAGGCTGGCCCGCTGGAATGATTGCGCGGCGAGCAGCCGAAATAGGGATGCCGTTCTCGTCGAGTTCGACCTCTTCTTTCACGGCAGGCACCGATGCGGCGGGCGCAGGGGTCGGCTTTGGCTTTGGTGCCGGTTTTGGCACTGACGGCTTTGCCGCTGCTGCAGGTTTTTCTTTGGGGGTTGCTTTGGCTGCAGATGCACCGCCAGAACCAGCACGGTTCGATAGGCCCAAGCGATGGACCTTGCCGATCACAGCGTTACGGGTCACGCCGCCCAGTTCCTTGGCGATTTGACTAGCGGACTGGCCTTCGCCCCACATCTTTTTGAGCGTCTCGACGCGCTCGTCTGTCCAAGACATATGGATTCCTTTGGTTCAGCGGACCGGACAAAGCAGTTTGTCGGGCCTGAAAATCTGTTCAAGCCTTATATTAGTCATTGTGAGCAGGGATGTGAAGCGCGGGATCAAGGTTTTCGCCGGGTATGGCAGAATGAACCCATCTAGATGCCACTGTGGGTGGGTGTTTTTACATCCTGCACTGGTCAATTCTGCCCGATAGGTTATGTCACAGCGCTAGGATAAGGACATTGAGCATGACCACAAAGACTGCAATGGGTGTTCGCCGCTTTGGGCGTGTGAACTGGCTGGGAACTTGGACATTGGTGCGCCGCGAAATTCGTAGGTTTATGAATGTCTGGTCACAGACGGTGATGGCCCCTTTGATCAATGCTGGTCTCTTCTTGATGATTTTTACCATCGCGATTGGACCGCAGCGCGGTGATGTGATGGGCGTTCCTTTCATTAGCTTTCTTGCCCCTGGCATTCTGACAATGACTGTTATTCAGAACGCGTTTGCCAATACGTCCTCGAGCCTTGCATCCGCGAAAGTGCAGGGGAATATCGTAGATACGTTGATGCCGCCTTTGTCTGCGGGCGAGTTGGTCTTTGGCTATATCGGTGGCGCGGTCGCACGGGGCGCTTTGGTTGCCGTTGTTATCGCAATTGGGTCGATGCTGTTCTTGGGTGTTGGGATGCAGAACCCGGCTTGGGTTGTGCTGTTTGTCCTGATGGGATCTGTCTTGATGGGTGGCTTGGGCATGATTGCCGGCATCTTCGCGAATAAGTTCGATCAGCTTTCGGCGATTTCAAACTTTTTGGTGACCCCTTTGGCGTTTTTGTCAGGGACCTTCTATTCAATCGACGCGTTGCCCGGGTTTCTTCAGGTCCTTAGCCACGCGAACCCGTTCTTTTATATTATTGACGGTGTTCGCTTTGGGATGATTGGTGTCAGCGATAGCAGCCCTTGGGTTGGTGTCGGTGTCGTCGGTGTTGCCTGTGTTGCCGTGCTAAGCGTTTGCTTGCGCTGGATGCACACCGGGTACCGTCTAAAGGCCTAAGTCCGGGTGCGTGTTTCACGCCAAGCAAGTAGAACCGCACCGCCAACAATAAGAAGCGCGCCGATCATGCTGATGTGGTCGGGGCGTTCGCCGAATATGATCGCGTCATAGAGCGTTGCGAAGATCAGCGTGATATAGCTGAATGGGGTGATAAAGCTGGCGTCGGCCCGCGCGACGGCGTTCACAAAACAGGTTTGTGCCGTTGCCATTAATACCCCAATCCCAGCAAGGGCCGCCCATTGTGGTGCCGTTGGTATGACCCAGACAGGCAGAACAGCCGCTGTTGCGATGGCAAGCCCGATCCCGTTGTTGATCAGTAGGACTTGGAAGGCGGGTTCACTATCTGCCAGTTTCTTCAGAAAGATGAGCTCCATACCCATCATCAATGCTGCACCAAGCGCCAGTAGCCCCGCCAATTGAAATGAGCTTGCGCCGGGGCGCAGTAGCACAATCGCCCCTATCATCGCCGCGAAGGCTGCAAACCAACGCCAAGGGCCGACACGTTCACCCAAAAGGGGGATGGCAAGGATCATTGCGAAGACAGGGTTTAGAAAACTAATCGCGGTGGCATCGGATAGGCGCATGTTGGCAGCGGCTGCAAACATCAGGCTGACCCCGGCCCATCCAAACACAGTACGTCCGATATGGAGCCGCAGTCGGGGCTGTTTGATTTTTGGTCGTAGAATGCTCGCCGCTGTGCCGATCGCAATAAACGCAAATAGGAACCGCCCATGGCTGACCTGTAGCGGGTGTAACGGCGGCCCCAAGACATCAGTGCCGAGTGTTTTCGCGAGCAACATAGTGCCCGCGATGAATGCCGTTGCTGTGACGATCAGTGTTACCGCAAGGCGTGGATTTTGTGCTCGCAAAGTCATGGCCGCATCTGGACCGCGTTTGGCGAATTTTGCAACGTCAGAATGCCGCTTGCGTTTTTTATCTTCACGGCTTCAATGATTTAGGCTATCGGGGGCACATGAAGATGCGCACAACATACGTAAGCCGACGCCGACGCTAATTTAGCGCCGCTGTTTGTCACGTCTTCTACTATCCCTAAAACATTGACACTTTGCCCTTGGTCCTGCACCAATCGGGCTTATTGATAAGGATGATCGCCATGATCGCATCTATTTTGCCAACCTATTCACGTGCCCCGCTGACTTTTGTGTCCGGCGAGGGGTCATGGTTGACGGAAGCAGATGGCCGCCGATTTTTGGATTTGGGCGCTGGGATCGCGGTGAACGCGCTTGGCCATGCGAACCCGGAATTGGTTGACGCATTGACGACCCAAGCGCAGTCGGTTTGGCACCTGTCTAACCTTTACAACATTCCTGCCCAACAAAAGCTGGCTGATGCATTGGTTGATAAGACCTTTGCAGACACGGTGTTTTTCACCAACTCAGGTACCGAGGCCTGTGAACTGGCCGTGAAAATGGCCCGCAAGTATTGGTTTGATAAAGGCCAGCCTGAGCGGACTGATATCATCACGTTCTCTGGTTCTTTCCATGGGCGGTCAAGCGCGGGTATCGCGGCTGCTGGGTCTGAGAAAATGACGAAAGGCTTTGGCCCGTTGTTGCCAGGTTTTGTTCATCTGGAATTCGGTGACCTGATGGGCCTGACCGATGCGCTGGGCGATACGACCGCTGCTGTGATGATCGAACCTGTACAAGGCGAGGGCGGTATTCGTCCCGTGCCTGACGCGGATCTAAAAGCGATGCGCGAATTGTGCGATGCAAATGGTGCCCTGCTGATCTTTGACGAAGTCCAATGCGGTATGGGCCGTACAGGCAAGCTATTTGCGCATGAGTGGGCAGGCGTCACCCCTGATATCATGATGGTTGCCAAAGGTATTGGCGGCGGCTTTCCTTTGGGCGCGGTTCTCGCGACAGAAGAGGCCGCATCTGGTATGACTGCGGGTACGCATGGGTCCACTTATGGTGGTAACCCATTGGCTTGTGCCGTTGGTGCAAAGGTGATGGAGATCATCGCCGATGATGCGTTTCTTGCGGAAGTGAACCGCAAGGCGGGGCTATTGCGCCAAAAGTTGGAAGGGTTGGTTTCATCCCACCCCGATGTATTTGAAAGCGTGCGTGGGTCAGGCCTTATGTTGGGCCTGAAATGCAAAGCGGTGAACACAGATGTGGTTCAGGCCGGCTATGCACAGGGTGTTTTGACTGTGCCTGCGGCTGATAATGTGATCCGGCTGTTGCCGCCACTTAATATTACAGATGAGGACATTACTGTCGCGGTTGAGCTGTTGGATGCAGCGGCCGCGCAGATGTAGGGGTATATGCGTAATTACGATTTCCGTCGGTTAACTCGGGATGATCTACCTTTATTGCGCCGCTGGTTCACGGTGGCGCATGTGAAGGCGTGGTGGCCGGATGCGGAAAGACAGATTGCGCAGATTATACAGGATTTGGATAATCCAAACGTCGATATGCGGATTGTTGGCGTGGCACGTATGCCGTTCGCGTTTATCAGGGACTTTGATACGCAGGTATCAAAGAAATCTGAATATGCAGATTTACCAAAGGGGTCGCGTGGCATGTCGACATTTGTCGGCAATCCAGATTTCTTGGGGCCGGGGCATTCAACCGGCTATATCGAAGCACGCGTCCGCGATATGCGCCGAAACAATGCGCTGGTTGCGGTAGGTCCAAATTCGACCGATACACGAACCATATCCATCTATAAACAGGCGGGGTTTCAACCTCGACGACTGGCTAGCACCAATGATGGCAAACTTGTTCAGGTGATGACTCACCTTTGATTTACTGGCCAATGGCCCAACAACAAAGCGAACTCTATGACGCATTTTCTTGATATTCACACGACGCCCGCAGAAGATCTGCATGAAATCATCCGCAATGGTCGCGCCATGAAAGACGCGCGTAAGGGCTTGCCCAAAGGGACCCTGGACGCGGACCAACCGCTTGCCAATCACATGGTCGCGCTGATCTTTGAAAAGCCATCGACCCGTACCCGTGTGTCGTTCGATGTTGGGGTGCGCCAAATGGGTGGGCAGACCATGGTTCTATCTGGCAGCGATATGCAGCTTGGCCATGGCGAAACCATCGCCGACACCGCCCGCGTGTTGTCGCGTTATGTTGACATGATCATGATCCGTACCTTCGAGGAACAGACCCTGCTAGAGATGGCGGAATACGCGTCGGTTCCGGTGATCAACGGCCTGACAGATCGTACGCACCCGTGTCAGATCATGGCTGACATTATGACATTCGAGGAACATAGCGGCCCGATCAAAGGCAAGCGGGTTGTTTGGTCTGGTGACGGCAATAACGTGTTTGCCAGCTTTGCGCATGCCGCGAAGCAGTTCGATTTTGAATTGGTCTTTACTGGGCCTGAAACGCTTGACCCTGAACCAGCGCTTGCTGGGCTTTATACAACAGAGCGTAACCCCGATAAAGCGGTACAAGGCGCTGATCTTGTTGTGACTGATACTTGGGTATCCATGCACGACCCACAGTCCGCCCGTGAGCGTCGCCACAACCAGCTGCGCAGCTATCAAGTGAATGATGCCCTGATGGCAAAGGCCAAAGACGAAGCGTTATTTATGCATTGCCTGCCCGCGCACCGTGACGACGAAGCGACAAGCAGCGTTATGGACGGAAAGCATTCGGTGATCTTCGACGAGGCGGAAAACCGTCTGCACGCTCAAAAGGCTGTTATGCGCTATTGCTTGGGTAAGTAATCTAAAGTGACCAACAAAAAGGGCCAATTCCTAATCAGGAATTGGCCCTTCTTTTTTCGTAGGGTGGATTTTAATCCACCGCACCTTAGACAAACGCGGCTTGTAGTCCCAAGAAGATCACCGCGGAAATCACCGCTGCTGCGGGCACTGTGATGACCCATGCGGCGATGATCGTCATAAAGTGTGAGCGACGTACCAGCTTGCGACGACGGCGTTCTTCTGGGGCGATGCGCTTGGCTTCTGGGCGCTTGGCTGACGAATTACGCACCCGGCGCTCTGCGTGCCATTCGCGGAAGAAACCAACGCCAAATACCCCACCCACAGCGATGTGTGTTGATGATACCGGCAGGCCTAGCCAGCTTGCGATGATGACCGTGATCGCGGCTGATAGGGCGACGCAGTAAGCGCGCATTGGGTTGAGTTTAGTGATCTGGCTGCCGACCATGCGGATCAGCTTTGGCCCAAACAGGATTAGACCAAACGAGATCCCAAAGGCACCGATCACCATGACCCAAGTCGGAATATCTACTTTGCCCGCGAATGTGCCAAAGCTTTCGGCGTGCACGATTGCGGCTAGCGGTCCAACGGCATTGGCAACGTCGTTAGCGCCATGTGCAAACGACAACAGCGCTGCCGATAGGATCAGCGGAATGTTGAATAGCACCTTCAAAGACTTGTTGCGGTTCTCAAGCCCTTCGGACTGCCGGCGCACAAGCGGAGCAGACACGGCATAGATGATTGCACCCAAGACGAGACCAATCAGGCAGGCTGTGAATAGATCGATCTTTACGATTTTCTTAAGCCCCTTCATCGCGAGATACATCGAGAAAACGCCGCCCATGATCCCGATCAACACGGGCACCCAGCGACGCGCGGCTGCGATTTTATCGTCTTGGTAGATGATCGCGGTTTTGATGAAGGCAAGGAACGCAGCCGCAATAATACCACCTAGAAGTGGTGAAATAACCCAGCTGGCCGCGATTGCGCCCATGGTTGGCCAGTTCACGGCAGCAAAACCAGCAGCGGCGATACCGGCGCCCATCACGCCCCCGACAACCGAATGGGTCGTGGACACAGGTGCGCCGACCCAAGTGGCAAGGTTCACCCATAGCGCTGAAGAGATCAGAGCGGCCATCATCGCCCAGATAAAGATTTCGCTACTGGCGACGCTTTCGGGGTCAATGATCCCTTTTGAGATCGTGGAAACCACATCACCACCAGCAAGCAAAGCACCGGCACTTTCGCAAAGGGCCGCGATGACAATAGCCCCGCCCATGGTCAGCGCATTCGCGCCCACGGCAGGTCCCATGTTGTTGGCAACATCGTTTGCCCCGATGTTGACCGCCATATACGCACCAAAGGCGGCCGCAGCGATAACGACATAAGATACTGAATCACCGCCGAAAAACAGCGTGCTTGCAAGTGCGGCCACGATAATAAAGGCGAGCGAAATGCCCAAGCCAACCAATGGTTTGCTTACGTATTGCGTTGCGTATTCGACTGCGCCAATACGGCCAAGATCGCGATCAAGCGTCTTCCATTGGTTTGATGGTTTGGAATCAGGCATTGTGTCCCTCGGTTTTGAATTGGGCCGGGGGTAACGTTATTGGGGCGATGTCACAATATATTTATAAAGTTATGACTTAGACCGCAAAGTCACTGAGAACCTGCTGCAAGCCAGGTTCATCAACCAATTCCGCAGCCCGTGAAGGTGACGCCCACATGCGGTCGCGCCGTTCTGCTTCGGGGTAGGTTTTCGACAGCTTTTTGACTTTGAACGGGTAAACTTTGACCTCGCATGGGATCACCGTACCGTTGTCAAAACGCTTTTGACCGATGAACGATTGCATGGCGGTTTCGTCAGGCGACGCTTTTTTCACACCGCCTTCTTCCCATGCTTCTTGCTTGGCGGCTTCGACCGCGGTCAGCCCGTCAATTGGCCAGCCTTTTGGCAATATCCAACGCCCACTTGAACTGCTGACAAGCAACACCTCTGTCCCGGCGTCACCTTCGCGGTGGCACAGGGCTGCGACCTGCAAAGCAGGCGGTCGTTTAAAGAGCGGACGCAATGCGCCCTGCCAAAGGGTGTTCAACATGGAAGTCATCGTCTGCCTGCCAATAGTCTTGTTTTATTGACATTTTATTAACACGCACTGATTCGGAATGCAAATCACGCTCATGTGCCGCGCGGTTTTGCGCGCAAAGTGGGGTCCGCTTGGGTCGGGTCTTCGGGCCAGGGGTGACGTGGATAGCGGCCGCGCATGTCGCGCCGCACGTCGGCATATGATGACGCCCAAAAGCCAACGATGTCTTGGGTGACTTGGACCGGTTTTTGACCCGGCGAGAGCAGCGTCACGCGAAGCGGTGTTTTCCCCACGGTTGGGTGTTTGGTGACACCGAACATTTCTTGCAGGCGCAGCGTAATGCCGGGTGCTTCACCGTCGTAGTCGATAGGAATTTTGCGCCCCAGTGGTGTTTCGAAATGCGCAGGTGCCGCTTGTTCAAGCCGCTGCATTTGGTTCCAATCCAGCATGGCGCGAAGGGCGGGCAGCAGATCAAATGATTTCCAATCGGCGGTGCTACGCACCCCGCTGAGATGGGGCAAAAGCCATGTTTCTAAGCTGTTCATTAGCGCGTCGTCGTCCATCGCAGGCAGATCATCTAGCAAGGCGACCCTCGCACGGAACCGGTTCGCGGCCGCATTCGGGCGCAGGCCCAGTTGCCGTATGCCATCTAGCATTGCGATGGCCACTGCATCGTCGGGTGCATCCGACCAATTACGATCATCTAGCACCAATGCGCCTAGCCGTTCTTGTTTACGCGTCAGCACCCGGCCTTCGCGGCGGGACCACGTGCAAACATCAGCCCATTTGATTTGGTCACCAAAGGTTTCGCGCAGTTCGCTGTCACTAATGGCAACGGCTTGTCTGATGCGCGCCTCGCGGTTGTCACCATCCAGATCGGTCGCAACAATCAGGCGCTGCCCGGCGAGCGGATCACTTGCGTCCAACACAGCACCTTTGCCACCGGACAAGACGTAACGCGGGTCATCGCCCTTGCGGCGCAGTCCGATGCGGTCGGGGTAGGCCAGTGCGGCCATGCAGGCCAATGACATTGGTGCAGCCTTAGGCAGTTCTTTGGATAGGCGTGGTATTTCGGATTTGATCTGTGAAAGGGCCGCATGGTTCACTTGGCCCGGCCCATCATAGCGGCGGTTAAGCGCGGTGATGCGCAACGACAGATCACTGGATGCACCGCGCAAAGGATCGCGTGCAGCAAGGAGGGCAGCCAGCGGTGCCGCCTGTGCGCCAGCGATTTGCAGCATATGTGCAAGGCGAGGGTGGAGCGGCAGTGCAGCCAGCGCACGCCCATGTGCGGTGATCCGTAGGTCAGCATCCAATGCGCCAAGCCCCTGAAGAAGGGCGCGTGCCTCGGCCAAGGCGCCTTCGGGTGGGGGTGTCAGGAAGAGCAGATCGTCACTGCCCCATGTCGCGATTTCAAGTGCGAGGCTGGCAAGGTCGGCGGCTTCGATTTCGGCCGGGGCGAAAGCGGGCAGGGCGCCTTCTTCGCCTTTGGTCCATAGGCAATATGCGTCACCGGGGGCAACGCGACCTGCACGGCCTGCACGTTGGGTGGCCTCGGCGCGGCTGACGCGTTCGGTGACAAGGCGGGACATGCCTGAACCGGGGTCAAATCGCGCGCGACGGGATTTGCCTGCATCCACGACCACGCGGATGTCTTCGATGGTGAGCGAGGTTTCGGCGATGGAGGTCGACAACACGATTTTACGTCCCGATTTCACGGGGGCAATGGCGGCGCGTTGGTCTTTGAACGGTAAGGCACCGTAAAGGGGGCGGATCTGGCAATCCTCGGGCAGGCGGCCTGACAGGTTTTGCGCAACGCGGCGAATTTCACCTTCGCCGGGCAGGAATACCAGCATCCCTCCACTGGTCTCATGCGCGGCTTTGACGATCAGGTCTGCTGTCGCAGCCTCAAGCCGGGTGCCTTTGGGCAGGGATTTATCGAGGTGGTGGGTAGTGACGGGGAATGACCGACCTTCAGAGGTCACAATAGGCGCGTTGTCGAGCAACGCTGCAACTGGTGCTGCGTCTAGGGTTGCGGACATGACTACAACGATAAGGTCAGGTCGCAGAACCTGACGTGATTCCCATGCAAGCGCGAGGCCAAGGTCGGCGTTTAAGGACCGTTCGTGAAATTCGTCAAAGATGATCGCGCCGATCCCGGTCAGATCAGGGTCAGATTGGATCATGCGGGTCAGGATGCCTTCGGTCACGACCTCGATTTTGCTACCCGATTTGCTGTCGCCACGCATACGGTAACCGACCGTCTGGCCCGGTTTTTCGTCCAACCCTTCTGCCAAGCGTTCGGCGGCTGCACGCGCAGCCAGACGACGCGGTTCTAGCATGATGATCTTGCCGTTCGTGAGGTCAGCCTTGAGCATAGCCAGCGGGACACGTGTGGTTTTACCTGCACCCGGCGGGGCTTGCAGTACTGCACAGCCTTGGGCGCGGATGGCGGTGATCAGTTCGGGTAAGATGGGATCAATAGGAAGGGTAGTCATGGCCAGTGTCTGGGCCATTCAAGAGGGGTGGGTCAAGACCCACCCTACGGGCGTTGCGTTTGCCGAGGTGTCGTAGGGTGGATTTTAATCCACCCCTGCAAACAGAAAAACCCGGCAGCCAAAAGGCAACCGGGTTTCATAAACTCTAAAAAGAGAATCGCTTAAGCAGCAGTTGCTTTAGAGATTTCTTTTTTCACTTTCAGCGCTTCTGCAGAAAGCTCAGCATCTTTGGCTTTCGCCATGAATGCGTCCAGACCACCGCGGTGATCAACGGTGCGCAGAGCAGCGTTAGAGATTTTGAATTTGAACGAACGGCCAAGCACGTCAGACTGCAGTGTAACGTCTTGCAGGTTTGGCAGGAACCGACGGCGTGTGCGGTTCTTAGCGTGGCTTACGTTGTTGCCCGACATCGGGCCTTTTCCGGTCAATTCGCAACGGCGCGACATGAGCTGTTCCTTGTACTGTGGACATCACCAAACCAGATGTTTGGGCGTCCTGTCATAGGGGTGATGGCCCCACCAAGGCAGGGTCGTGAATAAGATTAGCGCCAGATAGGCGGATTCCTTAGACCCGTCAACCCGATTTGCCATCGCGGGCCGATCAATTCGCCCATCTGGGTGCCATTTATTGCGCCTGCGAATAGTTAGTCAAAGGTTTGTTGGCCTGCCTAGCTTCTACGAAAACGTGAAAGCACGGTTTCAGCGGCCGTAGCTGGCGTTGCTTTGCCAGCGGTGACCTCGCTCTGGGCAATTTGCATTTGCTCTTTGGTTTGTGGATCATCAAGCAAGAGTTGAAGCAGCCCTTGATGGACGTCTTCTTTGAACCAATAGCTGGCTTGGTCCTTGCGGGTTTGCTCCCAAATACCAGTTTCGCGTCGCCAGTCCCGCAGGGTTTTCATTTCATCCCATGCGGTCTCGAGCCCGACAGTTTCAAGTGCGGATACGGTCAGAGCTTTGGGGAAGCCTTCTGGGTCTTGGGGACGTTTACGCAGTAGCCGCAATGCCCCAGCATAATCGGCACAGGTCCGGGTTGCTTGCGCCTTTAGGTCGCCATCTGCTTTGTTCACGAGGATCACGTCAGCCATTTCCATGATGCCGCGTTTGACGCCCTGCAATTCGTCCCCGCCTGCTGGTGCCAAAAGCAAAAGGAAGAGGTCGGACATCTGCGCCACAACCGTTTCGGATTGCCCAACACCGACAGTTTCGATCAGCACCACGTCGTATCCCGCAGCCTCGCAAAGCGTGACGGCTTCTCGGGTGCGGCGGGCCACACCGCCAAGCTGGGTTTGGCTGGGGGAGGGGCGGATAAACGCATTGGGATCACGGGCAAGGTGATCCATCCGGGTTTTGTCACCCAAGATCGAACCGCCAGACCGGGCAGAGGATGGGTCCACGGCAAGAACCGCCACCCGCAGCCCTTGGCCCGTCAGCATCAACCCAAAGCTTTCGATGAATGTCGACTTACCAACGCCGGGTGTGCCCGACAGACCGATGCGCATGGCTTGGCGGTCGCTGCCAAGCAACGTGAGAAGTTCAAGCGCTTGGGTCCGATGGTCAGCGCGTCCGCTTTCGACCAACGTAATCGCGCGGGCCAATGCACGACGGTCACCAGCGCGAACGCCCTCGGCGAGGGCAGTGATATCAATTTTCTTGCTCATGCTTGCATTCATATCGGGCAGGGGGCGGCTGTCTAGTGGCTTAGGGTCGCAAGCCAGAGTGGGTCAATAAGTGTTGCGATATGTGGGGCTTTGATATTGAACCTTATGAAAGCGGAATTGGCTTAAGGGCAGGATTGCATGTTTGGTAACGATACGGTGGTGTTCCAGTTCACTGGGCCTTTTGGCGTGCGGGTGGATGTGGGGCAGTCTTTGGCGATGCTCGTTTTATTCATCGTCGTGCTGTCGGGTGGTAATCTGGTGAGCAGCCTGATTTTTGCGACGATGTTGGTGCTTGCGATCTTTTTGCATGAATTCGGCCACGCGTGGGCCTGTATCGTTCAAGGCGCACCTGTGCGGCGCGTTATGTTGTTCGGCGGTGGCGGTTTTTGCGAACCTGCCCGGTCAACGACGCGCTATCAAAGCGAGCTGATCATCGCGATGGGGCCAATTGTGAACCTTGCGCTTTGGGCGTTGTGTTCGATTGCGGTCAAGACGATTTGGAGCGCAGAAGCTTTGCCATCTGAGGCGATGAGGCAGTTTGCGTCTTATCTGTATATGTTTGGCTTCCTGAACTTGTCGCTGTTCATATTTAACCTGATCCCAGTGCAGCCGTTGGATGGTGGCAAGCTGCTCCATCTGCTTTTGCTACGGTTCCTAAAGCCCGGCGTGGCGCATCGGACAGCTGGCGTGATCGGGCTGGCGATGGCTATCGCGTGGATACCTGCGATGTTCTTTGTTTATGCCACTTATGGCTGGGTGCTGTTCTTTATGCCCTCGATGCCGGCGCACTACCGTATGGCGCGGGGGCAGTTGGCCTGATGCGCGTTTTGTTCGTATGCTTGGGGAATATCTGTCGGTCGCCTGCGGCCGAAGGCGTTGTGCGTGCGATGGCGCCGCATCTAACGCTTGATAGTGCAGGAACTGGTGGTTGGCATGTTGGTGATCCGCCTTATGGCCCGATGCAAGAGGCGGCAGGACAGCGTGGGTATGACCTAAGTCCGCTGCGGGCGCGTCAGTTTACGGCGGAAGATTTCGATGCGTTTGATCTGATCGTCGCAATGGATCGGCAGAACCGCGCAGACATCGAACGGCTTCGGCCCAGTGGAAACGACACGCCTGTGCGCCTGATGGCGGCCCAAGACGTGCCTGATCCGTATTACACCCGCGATTTTGACGGGTGCCTTGATATTATCGAAGATGCCGCGCGGATTATGCTACGGGAACACAGACTTGAGACGCCATTTCAGTAAAGCCCTTATAGCGTTTCCAGAATGCTTCTGAGCTTGGGTTGTCTGATTGACGGGTGTCTTGGGCAAGTTGCGGTTCTGTAAAGAACGCCACCGCGCGGGATTGGTCACGGCCGGATAGGGTCTGGTTCGCAACACCCTGCACGCAGCCACATAGTGCAGGCGACGCCGCCTTGCGGTCCGCTGCCATACAGGCCTGACTGATAGGGCCGCTCGCGTTGGGAACGCCACTCGGACGGCTACCGCCGCCGCCACACGCCGCCAAGCTCACCAAAGCCCCAATTAAAACTAAATACCGCATATTGCCTCTCTCTGGCCGCTGTCTGCGCAGACGGTCCGACTGATGATGCCCTCAGGCGGGATTATGGCGAGGGAAGGGGCGTGATGCAATTGGGGAATGTGATAGGGGCATATGACATGCACGAGTTGTTGTGGGACGTATGGAGTATTTGACGGAGTGCAGAAAACAATAATGGTCAAACTAGTGAATATCAGGAATGAGCCCAAATTGACTAATGCTGCAAGTTGAACCAAAGTCCGCTTTACTTAGGATACACAGATAACGTTGTCGGAGCAGTCGATGGAAACGGATGCCATGCTCATCGAATATCGAGACGAGACGACGCCGCGTGTCAGGCTGTTCATTGCGGTCGTGGTGACCCCGTTCATGGTCATCTTGGCAATGAATTTTATTTTGGCTTTTGGATTGTTCGGACGTGACGCACTGGATTTAGTCGGGTCCATGTTGCGAGGCGACTTCACGCGCTTGGGCGATTTTGTGGGCTATTTGGCTCTGCTGCTGCTCTGTGTCGGAATACCTTGCGTCTTTATCTATGCTTCAATCAGCAAGGGCGTTTTCGCTCCCAACGTTGTTGTGACAATTGACCCAAGCAGACAAATTGTTTCGATCTGTCGCGGTGTAACGTGGCAAAGCTCACGCCACGCAGAATATGCATTTAGTGATGTTGCGGCCATTGAACTGGCAAACAGTTCGCTGACAGCGAGTGAACAGAACGAAATTTCGCTTCGTATTCGCAGCTTGAAGCGGCCACTGGTCTTAGTGGCCACTTTTGATGCGCAGGCCGCCGCACAGGAGTTTCAAAAGCTGAAGGAGATAGGCCTACCAAGTCGGTAGGACGTCTTGGTGAATGTGCAAAGCTATTCTGTGTTTCTCGCCAAGAAATCTAAGAGCCTCTTGTATGCCTGAAGCGGCCTTCTAAGACTTGGGCATGAATAGCGGCTTCGTTCCGCACACCCGTCGTTGAGAAGGCGGGTGTGATGTTTGGTGTTGCGGTGCTCCACGTCGGCTGGGGGAGCGCAGGTGTTTTACACCGGTGCGATATAGTTTCTTTGCGGTATCCTCATCTCAATCCACTTGCAAAACCCGTGTTCTTTGGCCATTGACGGTTCAAACTTTGCATAGGGCTTCCCCTTCATGACTGACCTCGATCACATCCGTAACTTCTCTATCGTCGCGCATATTGACCACGGTAAGTCCACGCTTGCCGATCGGTTGATCCAAGAGACAAACACGGTGGCCGCGCGTGATATGAAAGCGCAGTTGCTGGACAGCATGGATATCGAACGTGAACGCGGGATCACGATCAAGGCCAACACGGTGCGCATCGACTATACCGCGCAAAACGGTGAATCTTATGTGTTGAACCTGATCGACACCCCCGGTCACGTGGATTTCGCCTATGAGGTGTCTCGGTCCATGCGTGCGGTCGAAGGGTCGTTGCTGGTTGTGGATAGCACCCAAGGGGTTGAGGCCCAGACGCTGGCCAACGTGTATCACGCGATTGATGCGGACCATGAAATCGTGCCTGTACTGAACAAGATCGATCTGCCCGCGTCCGAATGCGATCAGGTTGCCGCGCAGATTGAAGACGTGATCGGGATCGATGCGTCTGAAGCGATCCGCGTGTCAGCGAAAACCGGCGTTGGTATCGTGGAAACGCTTGAGGCCATCGTGCACAAGCTGCCTGCGCCCAAGGGCGACCGCGATGCGCCGCTGAAGGCGATGCTGGTGGACAGTTGGTATGACAGTTATTTGGGCGTGATCGTTCTGGTGCGGGTCATCGACGGCACGATGAAGAAAAACGACCGGATCAAATTCATGTCCAACGGGACCATTCACCAGATTGATAAGATCGGTGTGTTCCGCCCCAAAATGCAAGACGTTACTGATCTTGGCCCGGGCGAGATTGGGTTTATCACCGCATCCATCAAACAGGTGCGTGATACGCGGGTGGGTGACACCATCACATCCGAGAAAAAGGGCACCGAAGTCGCGCTGCCGGGCTTTAAGCCTGCGCAACCCGTTGTGTTCTGTGGCTTGTTCCCCGTGGATAGCGCCGAATTCGAAGACCTGCGCGATGCGATTGATAAACTGGCGCTGAACGACGCGTCATTCAGCCACGAGATGGAAACATCTGCCGCGCTGGGCTTTGGGTTCCGTTGTGGTTTCCTTGGGCTGCTGCACCTAGAGGTCATTCGTGACCGGATTGAACGCGAATATAACATTGAGCTGATCACGACCGCGCCGTCGGTGGTTTACCACGTCTATATGCGTGACGAGACGATGATCGACCTGCACAACCCCGCTGACATGCCCGACATGACCCATGTGGACCATATCGAGGAACCGCGGATCAAAGCGACGATCCTTGTGCCGGATGATTATCTGGGTGACGTGCTGAAACTGTGCCAAGATCGCCGTGGTGTGCAGTTGGACCTAACCTATGCGGGTAGCCGCGCGATGGTGGTTTATGACCTGCCATTGAACGAAGTCGTGTTTGATTTCTACGACCGCCTGAAATCGGTGACCAAGGGCTATGCGTCGTTTGATTACCAAATGACGGGCTATCAGCAGGATAACCTTGTGAAAATGTCGGTGCTGGTCAACGATGAACCCGTCGATGCGCTGTCGATGATGGTGCACCGTGACCGTGCTGAACAGCGGGGCCGGGCGATGGTTGAAAAGCTCAAAGACCTGATCCCGCGCCACATGTTCAAAATCCCGATCCAAGCGGCCATCGGCGGCAAAGTCATCGCCCGCGAAACCCTATCTGCCCTGCGCAAAGACGTGACCGCGAAATGCTACGGCGGCGACGCCACACGGAAACGCAAACTGCTGGATAAGCAGAAGGCGGGTAAGAAGAAGATGCGCCAGTTCGGGAAAGTGGATATCCCACAAGAGGCGTTTATTTCAGCACTCAAGATGGACAGCTAAAAGCTGGCCATTCTAAGCGCGCGTGCGGGGAAGCGATTGGCGAAGCTAATGGGGCGGCCGCACTTGATTGGATGTTGGTGATATGTGAACTTGGTGTGGCTATATTCGGAGCGCGCCCAGTGATCACTATTACTTCCAAACTTGAACCCTATGATGGACCAAGCCAGACCATTCAGAAACTTAGTTCATCTTTCAAGCAGCTTTCTGCTAAGGAATTCAGGGATAAACCCGCACGTATGACGGCACGGCAGGCGAATTTCTATCGAAACCTCATCACCATTGCGCAAGAGTTGCAGTCCTGCGCAATCCCGGTCAAATTTGAGTTGCAGGGAATTGGCGCAGTGCATTTGGATCAAGGCTGCATGAAAATCGCGGAACATGCAGGCTTTGTTATGCCATTGACGGATAGCGTGACTGGAAAGGTAGAAGAGGTGAAGCTGAGTTTTGCTGTTCTGAAGCAGTAAAATGAGATTGATTAGTATTGTTAACGGATATTATTGAGAAAATATCTATGCGTTGACGTTGGATACCCGAGTCGTTCATCCGAGATTGTGTACGAGGAGGTGATCTGTGTGGCCAAATTTCGGTAGGGTCCCAACGAAATGGAGCGGTTCGTGTTTAGGAGGCCGGGAAAATGAATAGGTTTTGGAATATGCTAAACGGCTTCATTTCTATGGTTAGAGCCAATTGGAAAACAGCTCTTTCAATTACGTTTGTGTTAATTGCAGTGATGGATACCTTTGTAACTTCAATTTCTACGATCGCAGCGACGTTTTTAGGGTTAGCAGCGCTACCATGGCTGCTTGGCCTTTTTGAAAAAGTCACATTGCCGGGAGGGATCGAACTAGATCTTAAAAAAATTGAAGAAAAGCTAAATGCCAATCCAAGTGAGGTTCATGACGAAGACCGTGACGCTTTCAAATATTTGCAGACTGACGATCCTAATCTGGCGATGGCGGCATTGAGGATTGAAATTGAGCGCCGCTTACGAAAAATTGCATCAGCTAGAAACTTAGTTACTACCGGCGAGAGGAATGGTATTACTCAATTGTTGAGGGTACTTGGGGATAATGGTGTGGTTGGGCACAATGTCTCTTCTCTTATTCTTGATATGCTGCCTACATTGAACGCGGCGGCGCATGGAGCGAATTTACCTTCGTCATCCGATGAGTGGGTTCTTAGCAACGGCCCTAAGCTACTCTCTCTTTTGGACGAGAAACTTTAACTTATAACTCTGAGGCACATTCGAAGAATGTGCAGCGCCCGGACCTCCCCATGGGGAGGGCGCTTCGCACCCACCCCGAGGTCCATGCGCCACACTAATGAGGGGCGGCGCGTGAATGATGCGTACCCCAGAGCTCAGTCCGTTCGCTCCACGTGCGGCGTCCTTAAAAAACCGACTTTTAAAGATCGTTCTGCACGTCTTGGCTTTCTTCGGTAATCGCTTCGCCTGCGTTTGAAATATCTTGGCCGGCGCCTTTGACTGTTTCGCAGGCGCTTAGGGTAAAGGCGGCTAGGATCAGGGCAATCATGGGTGACTTACGCATTGGGTCGTCCTTTCATTTGTAAAAATCTGTGGGACCAACGCGTGATTGTCGCCTCGGTTCCATAAATGCGCAGATTGTCTTGACCCAAATCAAAGCGTCACAGGTGCAACCGGGGCATTGTCGTCAAAACTTTAGGAGGCACGACATGGATATTGATACCTATGAAAAGACGCTTATCGCGCGCCGCGCAGAGCTGGTGGGCGATATGGTTGAGATCGAAGATCAGTTGGACGATCCGCCGTCCAAGGACTGGGATGACCGATCAACCGAACGTCAGGGTGATGAGGTGCTAGAGGCGCTTGGCAATAGCGACTTGGCCGAGATTAAGCGGATTGATGCGGCGCTTGCACGCATCAAGGCGGGTACCTACGGCTATTGTCAGAAATGCGGTGAACAGATTTCTGAGGCACGGTTGGCGTTGTTGCCGGACACGCCATTCTGCAAGACATGTGCCTGAACAATCGCTGGCTCTTGGGTCGTAAACCGGGTATCGCGGGGGCATGATTTGCCCCCTTTGCCAAACCCCCGATACGCCGCTTTCAAGCTTTCCTGTGACGGGTGGCCCTGAAGGGGCAACTGTCGAGATTTGCGGGACCTGTGTCGCGCAGCTTGATAACCCGTCCGAGGACCACTTTCGCGCGCTTGCCAGCACAATGTGGTCCGAAGATCCCGGAATCGCCGTGCTTGCCGCGCGGGTGCTGGTGAAGATCGGCACGCCGTGGGCGCTTGACCTCGCGGATCAGCAGTATCTGGATGATGAGACCCGCGCATGGGCCGACAACGTGGTCGCCGCAAGCGAACACAAAGATGCCCATGGTGCGACCCTGAATGCGGGTGATACTGTGGTCTTGATCAAAGACCTTCCGGTCAAGGGCGCGGGCTTTACCGCGAAGCGTGGCACGGCTGTCCGGGGTATTTCATTGGTTGCTGATAACGCAGGCCACATCGAAGGCCGCGTCGAAGGACAACGCATCGTCATCCTGACCGAGTTCGTTAAGAAAAAATAACGACGGAAATTTCAGGCGGCTGCGTATTAGCTTTGTCTAACGATGGAGCCGCCCGATGTACTATTACCTTCCCCATGCTTTTGTTGTCCTGATGGGCGGTCTGAGTGTCGCGACCTTTGTGACATCCTGCGTGATCTAGGGCTGTTGCGTTAGCTGTGTCCATGCGGCGTGATCTGCGCGTTTTAGCCGTGCCAGCGCGTTTTCAGCCTCGGCGCGCAATGCATCCTTGGTATCGGACTTTACCTCTTCAATCTCGGTAATCAGCGTGTCGATTTCCGGCAGGCCGACCCCGGTTTTGTCGGACAGCAATTTTAGCGCCTCAAGCACTTTGCCTAGCTGTTTGCCATAGCTGGCAACTTCGGTCTGGATCTTATGTTCGATCAGCGGGTTGCCTTTGATGTCAGGCGAAAACAGGCGTGGCGTGATTTCTTGGGTGACGTCACCCGAAAACGGCGCCCGGAAAATTGGGGACCAAATGTCAAATGGGGTGATCATAGCAATCTCCTTATTGATGAATAAGAGAATGCGACCAGTTCGAGGCTGGTTGAGTCAAGGGGCCCTGACAATGTTGCGTGATTTATCCCCGGCTGCCCAATAAATGGGCGCGCGGTCAGAGCGCGTCGCTGACTGCTTCGCCTGCGTTGGTGATGTCGCGACCGACGCCTTTGACAGTTTCGCAGGCAGACAGCCCAAAGACGGATAGAACAAGAAGTGCGCGGATCAGCATTGATAGACCTCTGTATTACAGTTTCGTCAAAAGCCTAGCCGCTGATTTTTCACCGATCAACCCGCGGCGGGCATGTTTAGAAAAGCTGTTGCTGCGGCTTCAAACTCGCGTGGTTTTTCCGCGTGAAGCCAGTGGCCCGCGCCTGGAATTTTTGCGAATTTTGCGTTTGGGAACAGTGGTTTTATGATGGGTCGATGTTCAGGCAAAACATAGCTTGAATTGGCACCCGACAGGAAAAGCGTTGGCCTATCAAAGACGCCTGTGACATCTGGGAAGCCGACGATTTGAGGCATATCCGCCTCGAGCACGTCCAAATTTAGCCGCCAGCGTTTTTCTTTCATATCAAGACTTTGCAAAAGAAAATCCGCGACGCCCGGTTCAAGTTCGCCAAGCTGTTCTTTCGCATCGTTGCGGTTACTGACCTTTGCGGGATCAACCTGTCGCATCGCACTTAGCGGTCCCATTTGGGTGTGCTGATAGGGAACGGGTGCAATGTCGGCGACGATCATGCGGCGCAGTTTTTCGGGGTGTTTTAGCGCCAGTACCATGGCTGCTTTGCCACCCATCGAATGGCCCAAGACATCCATCGGTTGATCAATGACTTCGGCCAGATCAGCGGCCATGTCGGCATAGCTTTGGCTATCAAACCATGGGCTGTTGCCGTGGTTGCGCATGTCTACAACGATCACAGGGCGTTCCGCTGACAGGCGCTTGGCGATCACCCCCCAGTTTCGTGCGGATCCGTACAGGCCATGTGCAATTAAAAGGGGTGTGCCCGCGGGCCCATCATATCGTACCGTGTTTAACATGCATCTGTTCTAACCCTTTGTACGACAGGAGTGCCAGAGGCATTGAGCGAAGCAGCGTTTACAATTACCGGATGGAATATGGTGCATACGATTGATCAACAGGTAGCAGAGATTCGCGGGTTGCTTGAGACCAGGTTGCGCGTGCGTGGTCATTCACTTGCCGTGCAGGTGCGCAAGGCTGGGCGGGCATTGCCCCGCGCTGTGCGACGTGACTTGGCGTATATGGTTCAATCTGCTGATTTGGTGAAAAATCCAAAGTTGGCGCGTATGGTTGACCCATCACATGCACAACGTGCGCATCGGAATGCGGTGGCCTATCTGAACACGATTAATCCGCGTGAACGACGTATCACTGCTGCCGTTAATGTTGTTGCGTCTATTGCGCTTGTACTGTTGGTGACTGGGGCTGTGGTGCTTTACGTGTTGGTGCAACGGGGCTTTGTCTAAGCGGGTCTTTGACGACTAGCGTAACTGTGGCGAAGGCCACATAAAGTAACAGATACCACGAGCCTATTTTTGCAAAGCTGACCAGTTCTAAAGGGTTTTGTCCGCTGTAAATCCATGTGCCTGTCAGCGTGCCGATGTTTTCTGCGATCCAAAGGAATAAGCTGCTAAGGAACGCAGCGAGGGGGAGGGGCATCCAGTACCAGTTCGCGCCGATCCGAAACCAAATGCGCGTGCGGATGTAAAACAGGACCGTCGCCGCAAACAGAAGATTGCGGATATCCCAAATATAGTGATGGCTGAAGAAGTTGACGTAAACGGCGACAGCCAGTCCAAAGTGCAGCAGCATCGGCGGGAAGGGGGCGAACTGCATGTCAAACAAGCGGACCACTCGCGCCATGTAGCTGCCGACGGCGGCATACATGAAACCAGAAAACAGCGGGACACCGTATAGCTTGAACAAAGCAGGTTCGGGATAGCCCCATGACCCGGCGCTGACCTTGAACCACTCCATCGCGCTGCCAGTGATGTGAAACAACAAGATCACGCGCGCCTCGGCCCATGTTTCTAGCTTGTACCACAAAAACAACGCCTGCAGGCCAAGGGCGATTAGAAAAAGCGCGTCATAACGGGCAATGGGCCAATCGTCCTGCCAGATCACCTTCGTCCCAATGATCGCCGCCAGCAAGCACGCGCCAAACAGACAGGCCCATGCTTGTTTGAGAACAAACATCACAAATTCAGCCACCCTGGCGGGGAGACGGCGGCGCATGGCATCGCCGAGGCGGCGTTCAGTGAGGCGGGTTTGGTTCATGGGGGAGGGTGTAGCAGGCGCGTCGGTAATGAAAATGCAGAAAATGTGCAGTTTGTTATGAGAGTCGTGCTGTCCGGTTCACACTCTGGGGTTGCTTTTACCACAATAATTCCTTGAAGCTGGTGAGCGGGTGCCCAAGCTAAGCACATATTTTTGATTTGGAATTACGAATGGCTATACAAACTCAGTTCCCAAAGGGATGCGACCCCGTTGATTATCTAAGCTCATTTGCGCCTGCTCTTATTGAAAATGGGGGCATGTACGAGTCCCTTTTAGGGATGCAGGATAGCCTTCGGCAAGCGAAGCTGATCCCATTGGAACCATTAGGAATGCTCGCGTGCTTAACAGCCGAAGAGGAAGCCGCAACATTTCTTTATTATGCTTTGCGTCATAAAGGCTATGAGGTGTCATGTTTTGGAAAATTGCGACAACATCCTGATAAGATTAAATTTGTCGTACTTGCAGATGTCATTTCGAAATATTTTTTTGACCCCCTAGAGCAAATGTCAGGTTTGATAAGGGTGGAGCGAAGCGGTGAAAATCCACAAATCACGGTACGCATTCCGCATAACAATTTTGAAATAGTTCAAGATGATCCATTGGAGACTATAGTTACCTTTGGAAATGGTGAAAAAGGACATGATGTAGCGGTAGAACGGGCAATCGACATGATTCTAGATAAGGTCACGCCCAAAGGGTTTACAATAAAATCCCATATCAAGAATAATGTCGCAAACAGAAGAAATTTTTGTCTCTATGGCTCTCCGCCTAAAAAATTCAGACTTAGCTCTGAGGAAGAGGTTGAGCACTTTATTGGAAATTGCGTCGTGATGATCTTGTTCGGTTTTTTAGTCCATACTGGTAGAAGGACAGCACCATCACTACAAAAAATAATTGACACGCTTTTTGAAAAGATCTGAGCTTACGCTGTTTGGAATACTAATATTTCTCTGTAATTCGTTTTGATTAGGTGTTTGGCGACTAATCAGAACCCGCCCGGCATCAGGTGGGCCGAAGCCCACCCAACATTTCTTACAGGTTCGGGTACATCGGGAATTTGTCGCAGAGCGCTTCGACTTCGGCGCGGACTTTGGCTTCGACTGCTGCGTTGCCGTCTTCGCCGTTGGCGGCCAAACCGTCGGTGACTTCAACGATCCAGTCAGCGATTTGACGGAACTCGGCTTCGCCAAATCCGCGTGTTGTGCCTGCGGGTGAACCCAGACGGATGCCGGATGTGACCATTGGTTTTTCAGGGTCAAACGGGATGCCGTTTTTGTTGCAGGTGATATGCGCACGGCCTAGTGAGTTTTCAGTCGCGTTGCCTTTGACCCCTTTGGGGCGCAGGTCGACCAGCATTAGGTGGCTGTCGGTGCCGCCGGATACGATATCAAGGCCACCTTTCATCAGCTGATCAGCCAATGCTTGGGCGTTTTTGACGACTTGCTCTTGGTAGGTTTTGAACTCTGGGCGCAGGGCTTCGCCGAAGGCAACAGCTTTACCCGCGATGACATGCATCAGTGGGCCGCCTTGGATGCCGGGGAAGATAGCAGAGTTCACCTTTTTCGCGATGTCCGCGTCGTTGGTGCAGATCATGCCGCCGCGCGGGCCGCGCAATGTTTTGTGCGTGGTTGTTGTCGCAACATGTGCGTGTGGGAACGGCGATGGGTAGATGCCTGCCGCAACCAGACCTGCAAAGTGGGCCATATCAACCATCAGAATGGCGCCAACGCTGTCTGCAATCTCGCGCATTTTTGCAAAATCAATGATGCGTGGGATAGCGGAACCGCCTGCGATGATCATCTTTGGCTGGTGCTCGGTCGCAAGCGCCTGCACCTCGTCATAATCCAGCAGGCTGTCCTGACGACGCACACCGTATTGGATCGCGTTGTAGATTTTACCTGATTGGTTTGGTTTTGCACCGTGTGTCAGGTGGCCACCTGCGTCTAGCGACATGCCCAAAATGGTATCGCCCGGTTTGATCAGTGCGTTGTAGACGCCTTGGTTCGCCTGAGAGCCAGAGTTCGGCTGCACGTTCACATATTCACAGCCAAACAATTGCTTGGCACGGTCAATCGCAAGGTTTTCCGCAACGTCGACAAATTCGCAGCCACCATAGTAACGGCGACCCGGGTAACCTTCGGCATATTTGTTTGTCATTACGCTGCCTTGGGCTTCCATCACGGCGGCGGATACGATGTTTTCGGATGCGATCAGTTCGATCTCTTTGCGCTGGCGGCCCAGTTCGCCTTGGATCGCGGCGTGGATTTCTGGATCACGTGTATCCAGTGTTTCGGTGAAAAAGCCGGCGTCGCGGACTGCAGATGTCATGGATGTTTTCCCTTCTCAGGTGCCAAAAGCGGTAAGACTGGCCCCTCATACCGTAGGAATGCCCTGTTCTAAAGCATCAAAACGACCATGATCTTTATGAGCGCGTCATGAAGGTTTCGTATCGGCGTCTTGCGTTTCAGGTGCGATCCAATCAGAACTATCCAGAACAAGAGGAAACTTTCGCTAATGTCGCAGCCTAAAATAGCTTTTGTCGCCAGTCCTGTCCCGACAGCACAAAGCGCATTGCGTGAGTTATCGGAACGGTATGGCGATGTGCCGCCGGATCAGGCTGATGTGATCGTGGCCTTAGGTGGTGATGGTTTCATGCTTGATACTTTGCACGGAACCAAAGGGCTGGATGTGCCTGTGTATGGCATGAACCGTGGCACGGTTGGCTTCTTGATGAATGAATACCATGCCGAAGATCTGGTTGAACGACTGAATGCCGCTGTGGAGGAGGTCATCAACCCGCTAGCCATGACGGCCCTTACTGTCGATGGAAATATGCACGAGGCACTGGCCATCAACGAGGTTAGCCTTCTGCGCGCGGGCCCACAGGCGGCAAAGTTACGTATTACAGTGGATAGTAAACTGCGTATGCCCGAACTGGTGTGCGACGGCGCGTTGTTGGCAACGCCCGCGGGATCGACCGCCTATAACTATTCCGCGCACGGTCCGATCTTGCCGATTGGTTCTGATGTTTTGGCCCTGACCGCCATGTCTGCATTCCGTCCCCGTCGCTGGCGCGGTGCGCTGCTGCCAAAACGCGCTGTGGTGCGGTTCGACGTAATCGACCCCGGCAAACGCCCGGTTATGGCCGACGCTGACGGAAAATCAGTACGCAATGTTGCTAGTGTGGAGATTAGGTCAGAACCAATGGTCAAACACCGGATACTATTTGATCCGGGTCATGGGCTGGAAGAACGACTGATCAGAGAACAGTTTGTTTGATCAAAATACCTGTAGCCCAAGCTGACTAAGAAGGTCCGCAGCCTGCTGTTTGGATATAATTGCGCCTTTGTAGCGTTTTGAGTCAGATATTTGGATGCCGCCAAGGTTCGCACCACGTAGGTCCGCGCCTTCGAAGCGGCAGTCATGCAGGCGGGCGTCCTGCAGAAGGCAGTCCTCGAACACCGTTTCTCGAAAATCGCAGTTGCGCAGATCAGCCTCGCTAAAGTCGATCTGGGTCAACGTGGACTTTTTGAAAGAGAAACCAGATATGGCGGCCATGACGAAGAGGACTTCATGCACGGTTAAATCCAATGCGCGTACTTCTGTCATCTCTGTTCCGGTCATTTTGCAACGCATGACATTGGCAGATGAAAGGGTGGCACCGCGAAAGTTGCTGTTGCTGAAGTCACCCCCGTCGATGGTCGCCTCTGTTAGGTCTGCACCGGGGAAGTTCGCGCCTGTCGCACGGCAGCCTTTGAAATGGCTTCGTTCAAGCCGGGTGCTGCTGAAATCGGCATGCGAGAGGTTGCAGCCTTCGAACGTCCAGCCAGATAGATCAAGCCGCGAAAAATTTAGTGCGCTCAGGTCGCAGTTTCTGAGGGTTTGAGGCTGACCTGCCTTACTTAGACGTTCTAGCGCAGATTGCGTCGGTGGGTCGGTGATCGGTGTAGTCATCTTGTTTGCCTTTGCTGGGGCCACGACAACCCATGTCCGTATCGAAAAAGCTCTGACATAATACACTATGCCAGAGCTAATCTCATTTACTTTGGTCACGCCTTAGTTGGCTGCGTTAACCCGCGTGATGAACTTGTCAGCGTCGCGCCGAACCTTGGTCTGGCCATTCAGCCAGTCACCTTCTGGGTCGCGGTAACCGAGTGGCATGATAGCAACCGAGCGCAGGCCGCGTTCGCGCAGGCCTAGGATTTCGTCGAATTTGTCGGCTTCAAAGCCTTCCATTGGCGTGCTGTCGACTTCTTCGAATGCGGCGGCGGTTAGCGCGATGCCGAGCCCGATGTAGGCTTGGCGGGCGGCATGTTCAAAGTTCACGTCCGCAGGGCGAGACAGATACATACCTTTCAGGCGGTCGTAGTAACCCGTCAATGCTTCGGTCAAACCACCACGGGCGGCAGCAGTGTCGCTTACCACGCCGTCAATGCGTTCTTCGGTATAGTTATCCCAAGCGGCGAAGACCAACACATGGCTGCCATCGACAAGCTGGGCTTGGTCGAACGCGGCGTCTTTTAGCTTGGCGCGTACAGCTGGATCCGTCACGACGACCACTTCGAATGGCTGCAGGCCACTAGAGGTCGGTGCAAGGCGCGTTGCCTCGAGGATGGCGTCGACTTTTTCAGCTGAGACTGATTTGGTCGGATCCATTTTTTTTGTGGCGTAGCGCCAATTCAAGCGATCGAGAAGCATTTTAGGTGTCCTGTTTTGCGAGGTAGATGCGTGCATCATTGTTATGTTCAACAGTTGATGGCTGCCGTTAAGTTTCGGAACCCTGTGGCGGCGCACATGTTGTGTGTTTCACTGCACAGCTTGCATGTCGACGGGAAACAAAGGGGTTCTAAAATTGATCAAATGGTCAATATCTATTTGGTGCTGCTGTAAGTCCGAATCGTTAATTTATGCTGTGCTGCAGAAAACGGGACGATTCGCCGTATCATAGGTGTGACGGCATCAAACAGGCATAATAATCATGATTAGGCACGATTTTTGGGCGAATTCCCCGCGTCAGCGCTATTTCCCGAAGGCAGCAAACTGCCTATAGTCGTTTGAAAAGCGGGGACAAACCCGCAGTATGTGATATGTGTATTTTGGGAGGCTACTTGTTATGATCCGTTCTGAATTGATTCAAAAAATCGCCGATGAAAACCCTCATTTGTATCAGCGCGATGTCGAAAAAATTGTGAATACTATCTTTGAAGAAATCACGGACGCTATGTCGCGCGGTGATCGTGTCGAATTACGTGGCTTTGGCGCGTTTTCGGTGAAAAAACGTGACCAGCGTATCGGCCGTAACCCTCGCACGGGAGAAGCTGTCGAAGTTGAAGAAAAACATGTTCCGTTTTTCAAGACAGGAAAGCTCTTGCGGGATCGCTTAAACGGTAACTAAGAGGGTACAGAGAGTACTATGAAAACCATTCGTTATGTCTTTTGGGCCATCGTTGGCTTGTGTTTGATCCTGATCGGGTTGGCGAACCGCGATGCAGTGACTGTGCGCGCGATGCCGACGCCCGTCGCGGATTTGCTCGGTCTGTCGCCTGACATTCAGCTGCCGTTGTTTATCGTTATATTCTTAGGGGTTGGCGCGGGGCTACTGATTGGTTTCCTTTGGGAATGGGTGCGCGAGCATCGTATTCGCGCAGAATCCCGTATCAAAACCCGTGAACTAGACGCCTTGCGCCGTGAGGTTAAAAAGCTTCGCGGTGAGGCAGTTGGCGCGAAAAGTAGTGATGATGTTCTAGCGCTGTTGGAAAACGCAAGCTGATGGACGCTGGCATTCGGATTAAGGTTTGCGGTCTTCGGACCGCTGCTGATGTGCTGTCTGCGGCAGATGCGGGCGCGACTTACCTTGGGTTCAACTTCTTTCCGAAGTCACCGCGCTATGTCAATTTTGACGAAGCCGGTGATCTTGCTGTGGATGTGCCTGTTGGCGTCGCCAAAGTAGGGCTTGTTGTGAATGCTGACAATGCGCTGCTTGATGCGCTAACGGATCGCGTACCTCTTGATATGTTGCAGCTTCACGGGAGCGAGACACCAGAGCGGGTTGCCGAAATTCGCGCGCGTTATGGGCTGCCAGTGATGAAAGTGTTGGGCATATCGGGCACAGCGGACATGGATGCCATTGATGTCTATAGCGCGGTTGCAGACCAGTTGATGCTGGATGCAAAGCCGCCAAAAGACGCTGTTTTACCCGGTGGAAATGGGATCAGCTTTGATTGGTCGCTGTTGTCAGGGCGTAAATACTGGACCAAACCCTGGATGCTTGCCGGTGGATTGAACGCTGAGAACGTTGCCGAGGCGATCATGCGCACGGGGACAAAGCAGGTTGATGTTGCTTCGGGTGTTGAATCTGCGCCCGGTATTAAAGACGCCAATCTAATGAAGGCTTTCTGCGCGGCTGCACGAAGCGCGTAAAATCCAGCGGTCCCGGTATTTCCTGGGCCGCATTTGCTTTACCATCCTGACCAATGTCGATAGTCCTGACGGGCACGATACAAAGAGGTGTGACATGCCCAACGATCTATTCAATAGCTTCATGACGGGTCCCGATGAAAAGGGACGTTTTGGTGATTTTGGGGGCCGTTTTGTTTCGGAAACCCTGATGCCGCTGATCCTCGAACTTGAGGAGCAGTATGAATTTGCCAAGACGGACGATGCGTTCTGGGCAGAGATGAATGATCTGTGGACCAACTATGTTGGCCGTCCTAGTCCCTTGTATCACGCTGAACGCCTCTCAGAGCATCTGGGCGGCGCTAAGATTTATCTTAAGCGTGACGAATTGAACCACACTGGCGCACATAAAATCAACAACGTGCTTGGTCAGATCATTCTGGCCCGTCGGATGGGTAAGACCCGCATTATCGCTGAAACAGGTGCTGGACAGCACGGTGTTGCGACGGCGACAGTTTGTGCGAAATTCGGTCTAAAATGTGTGGTCTATATGGGTGCACATGACGTTGAACGTCAAGCACCGAACGTATTCCGTATGCGTCTGTTAGGTGCCGAAGTTGTACCTGTGACCTCTGGTCGTGGTACATTGAAAGACGCAATGAACGATGCGCTGCGTGATTGGGTAACCAACGTTCGCGACACCTTCTATTGCATCGGTACGGTTGCGGGCCCACACCCTTATCCTGCGATGGTCCGTGATTTTCAGGCGATCATTGGCAAAGAAACCAAAGAACAGATGCAAGCCGCCGAAGGCCGTTTGCCTGATACATTGGTTGCTGCGATCGGTGGCGGATCAAATGCCATGGGCCTGTTCTTTCCGTTCCTTGACGACAAGGACGTCAACATCATCGGCGTAGAGGCCGGCGGCAAAGGCGTGAACGCCAAGATGGAACATTGCGCGTCACTAACGGGTGGTCGACCCGGTGTGCTGCACGGAAACCGGACGTACCTGCTACAAGACGACGATGGCCAAATTTTGGAAGGCTTCAGCATCTCGGCTGGCCTTGATTACCCTGGTATCGGACCAGAGCACGCATGGCTCCACGAAATTGGCCGCGCGAAATACGTGTCGATCACTGATGTCGAAGCGCTTGAGGCGTTTCAGCTGTGCTGTGCGCTGGAGGGGATCATTCCTGCGTTGGAACCGTCCCACGCGTTGGCGCATGTGATGAAGATCGCGCCGACACTGCCCAAAGATCACCTGCTGGTCATGAATATGTGTGGGCGCGGCGACAAAGATATCTTTACCGTCGCCAAGCACCTTGGCTTTGATATGAAGACATAAGCGGCTTTTGGAATGACCGGGGCAGGGGGATTTTCTGCTTCGGTTGTTGCCATCATTGCATCAACAAAGACCCCCATGAGTTGGGCACGACTTGTTACGTCTGCCTTGCAGGAAATTTCGTTGATTTGGCTAAGGATCAGAAGCCGTTGGTTACGCTGACCCAAGCATCAACGGTTGATCCGCCGATGTTTTCTTTGCCAGCTGTTATCGTCGCGCTGCCGTGCCCGCCCGATTTATTGTTGACGCCCAGCATTATTGAACCGCTGATGTCGATTCCTAACCCGGTCTGATTTGACTGCGGTTCACTGGCTGCTGACATCGCGGCCTGTCGCGCGGCGCCTTGCTGGCTGACGGGCATGTCCAAGATAAGGTCTGATAGGACTTCACCTGTCGTCTGACTTACAATCACCTCGCGTCTGTGAACGCCATTGTTTGCCATGATCCGTGTGCGGCCCAGCGTCGTGGCCGAGACGTCTTCGATTTCATAATTGGTCACAACCAAGCCGTTCACAACATCATGATAGTCGCGGTTCTGCGCGATTTCGTAAGTTTCGGCTAAACCGCTAAGGTCGGCGTTTTGCGCTATGCCCACGGTTGGGATGCTTGCAGTAATGCATAACATAGGCAGGATGTGATGAATGGCCATGGTCAATTCTCCGGTGCTGGGTGCCTTGGTTTAGGCCGGTTTTCCGTATGCTGCTATGCGTCTGAAGTTGGATTTTGAGGTTTTCTACGCGTGCGATGATAGGGCATTTTTCAGATAGCAGGGCGTTCGGTCGCATAAATCCGCAGCACATCGATCGATACGATTTCAAGCGCTCGGACATGGGTGCCGTGCAAATTGACTTGCGGTGCGCAGCCTTCTTCGTGTGCTTGCAGGAACCGGCTTGCACATAGGCACCAGCTGTCGCCAGCTTTTAACCCTGAAAATCCATACTCGGGGCGCGGTGTGCTTAGATCGTTGCCGACGTATTTCGAATAGGCCAGAAATTCATCCGTCATCACGGCGCAAACTGTATGGCTGCCTTGGTCTTGGGCGCAGGTATCGCATGATCCATTGCGAAAGAACCCGGTCATCGGATCTGTAGAGCAAGGGATCAAGCTGCTGCCTAGGACGTTAAAGGACGGGTCTTTTTCCATGGTTTTTCAGGCTTTCTGCGATCTCTTGAAAGATCACTTCGTTTTCGCGGCTGACGCCATCTTCGCGGAATGCCCGGTCGGCACTATGCGTGGCGATGACGACGTTGTTGATACGATCAATGTAAATGTATTGCCCGTAAATGCCACGGGCCAAAAACTGTCCGTCTTCGTATCCAAGCGGTATCCACCATTGGTATCCATATCTGATTTCATCAGGTGCGGTTTTTGCGCTCGCGGTTGTTGACGCGGTGACCCAATCCTCGGGCACGATTTGTTTGCCGTTCCATTGACCACCCTGTGCCATCATTTGCCCAAAGCGGGCATTGTCGCGGGTTGTGCAATTCAAGCCGCCCAAAACAAACGCCACGCCATTGCCATCAGTAAGGTAGTAGGGGGCTTGTTCCATTCCCAGAGGCGTGATGATCTTGTCGTGCAGCAGTTCCGTGATGCCGCGCCCTGTTGCACCTCGAATGACCATCCCGATGATGTGAGTGTCGATGGACACATATTCCATCCGTTCACCGGGCTGTGCCGCGCTTTTGGTTTGCTGTTTTGCAAAGCCATCCATTGACCCGCCAAGCGCAAGAACCCGGCCCATCCGGTTAATGTCGGAAAAGAACGCGAGGTAGTCTTCGTCAAAGGCAAGGCCCGACGACATTTGCAGAACGTCTTTGATTGTCGCATCTTTATAGGCGGTGCCGGATAGTTCGGGCGCGTATTTGGTGACAGGGTCGTCAATGCTTTCGATTGCGCCTTCGGCCAAGACCACGCCAAACAGCGCCGACAGATAGCTTTTTGATACTGACCAGTTGATCCGTAGATCATTTGGCCCAGTGCCGTGAAAGTAGTCTTCGAATACCAATTCACCGTCTTTTAGTACGACCAATGCGGTCACGTTGCGGTCTTTGATCCACTGATACGCCTGCGGCGGTAGTGTAGCAGTTGTGCCTGTCTTAAGCGGTATTGAAGCGGATGAAGCAGGAAGTTGATCCGACAGGAACACGGAGTTCATGTGCGAGAAATTATGCACGATCTTGTCGGCTGAAAACAGGTTCAGCACATGGCGTATTCGTCCAAGCTCGGCCCGTTTCCAAAATGCTAAGGCCGCTAAGCCGCCAACAGTGGCGATTGCCGCCGAAGATATTATGTTCATTATGTTTTCCGTCGTAATTCACCTGAACATGCCTTGCCGAGCCTAGCGTTGCAATGCGTGTTTATGGGGCGGCCCAATGCACCCAGCGCCCATGAAAGTCAGCGCGTCCGAGAGGTATGGTTAAGTCGCCCGGCCATAGGCGCAGCGTTAGCGCCGCTCCGGGGCTTTGATCGTCTGCCTCCATCGCGAACCAAGCAAGAGGCGTATCATCTGTTGCAGCTTCGCCCGCTTTGGCAATCGCCGCCGTTCCTTCGGCCTGTTTGTCCGCTGGGAAATACTGCCAAGCGATGGTGCTGTAGATCATGTGCAGCTCGCCCGGTTTATGGTGAAGCCGGGAGCGCAGCCAATCAATCGCATCGCCTTGATCAACAGGTGTCTGAGCTGCGGCAATGGCCGCCTGAGTGAGTCGCAGCCGTTCGGGTTGATCTGGCCATAGGTAGGCTTGCAAGCGTAGTGCGTCGCTTTGCGGGTTAAGCGGGTTCAAATCCACGCCTGCGCGGTCAATCACGTTTGGCTGGGCCTTTGGGGGCAGGGGGCCTGTCCAATCAGGGCGTAGCGTGAGGACTGGGTCAATGGGGCCAAAACGCTGCCCGCTAACCTCTAATGCATAGCGATCCCACTGTAGGTTCAGCCCGGCACTTGCGCCCAACTCGGATGTGCGGATTGGCAGCCCAAAGCGATCAGCCAAGAAATACCCTACTGCGATCAAAGCAGCAGACCTTCGGACTTCGTTGGTTTGAGGTGCGCTGTTCAGCCACGTCATGATGGTTGGGGATTGGTCGCACAGTGTCCGGCTGACTGCCTGCCATAAAATGTCGTCTGACACGGCATTGGGTGGATAGACTGCATCAAGCACAGCGTCGCCATTCAGGCGTAGGGCATGTAGCGCACCAGCAAGCCGCAAGGGCACCGATTGGCTGCGCGGACTTAGATCACCTTGCCATTCGAATATTCGATCTGTGACCGGGCAGTTAGGCCATTCGCGCGTCGCGCAAAGGCCCATGAGTTGGCCCATAAAGGGCGACCCGAGTTCCATGCAGGATTGGGATTGATTGGCGAATGCCGCAGAGACATTCGCGGGGGTCACCGAAAGCGATCCACCAGCTTTTGCATAGGCGACCGCGAGTCGTTGTCTGGCTCTGGGGCTGCAACCGTTGGCTTCGGTTTTGGCTTGCTTGTCGATGACCGCGGGGGCGCGACGCGTAGCGCAATCGCATTCAGGAACTTTGGCCCGTCACCCGCAACAAGATCAGCGATGCCATCACTGATCCCGCGCATTTCATCGTCCAGCCATTCAGCGTCAGACTTGGCAAAATCGCGCAGCACGTATCCTGCAACCGCATCCTTGTGGCCGGGGTGTCCGATGCCCATTCGCACGCGGTCATAATCAGGACCGATATGCCCGTGGATAGACCGCAATCCGTTGTGTCCCGCATGACCGCCACCTGTTTTCAGGCGAACCTTGCCGGGGGCAAGATCCAGCTCATCGTGGAACACAATGATGTCTTCGGGTGCAAGTTTAAGATAGCGCATTGCCTCGCCAACAGATTGGCCAGACAGGTTCATGAATGTTTCAGGTTTGAGCAGGGCAACCTTTTCAGAACCAAATCGCCCTTCGGAGATTTGTCCTTGGAATTTGCTGCGCCACGGTGAAAAACCGTGGTCTGCTGCGATAACATCCATGGCCATAAAGCCGATGTTGTGACGATTTTGCGCGTATTTCGCGCCGGGATTACCTAGGCCTACGATAAGTTTCATAGCGTTTACTTAACCCATGCCGCACCGCAGCGCTAGTGCGCCGTTTCGCACAGGCCGTGATCGGCAAGAGATGTCAGAACATAGCAGTCGCTTGCCCGCCCTTTTCCGTCGCAATGGGTGGCGATCCGGACCAGTTCCGTTTCCAGCCGCTGCAAGCGTGCAATCTTGGCACGCACGTCATCAAGTTGGGCTGTAGCAATCGCATTTGCGGTCGCACATGAATGATCAGGGCGATCGTTCAAATCAATCAGCGCACGTATCGCCTCGATGGTGAAGCCCAGATCGCGGGCGTGTTTGATAAAGCCCAACCTGTCCAGCCCAGCCTGTGTATAGCGTCGCTGATTTCCGGCCGTGCGCTCCGGTTCGGGCATTAGTCCCATTTCTTCGTAGTAACGAATAGTTGGAATTTTCACCCCTGTTCGGTCAGAAAGCGCGCCGATGGAAAACATCTGAAAAACCTCTTGAACCTCTAGTTACTAGAGACGTTAGATCATGAGTCGCAAAGATGAAAGGATATTAAGATGGCAGGTTGTTGTGGGCATGATGCCCAATTTGAAGGGGTGTCAGGCGACTATAAACGGCGTCTTTGGGCAGTTATCGCGATTAATGCGGGGATGTTCGTGGTCGAGATGACAGCCGGACATATGGCGCGCAGCCAAGCATTGCAGGCCGACGCGTTGGATTTCTTTGGTGATGCAGTGACCTATGGCATTTCACTGGCCGTAATTGGCGCGTCTTTACGGGTGCGCAGCACTGCCGCATTGGCCAAAGGGATCAGCCTGTTGTTGATGGGGCTTTGGGTGTTCGGGACAACAGCATACCGAGTCTTTGCTGTCGGCGTTCCAACCGCAGAAGTGATGGGGATTATCGGTTTTCTGGCGCTCATCGCCAACCTTGCCAGCGTGGGACTGTTAATGCGTTACAAAGACGGCGACGCAAACGTGCGGTCCGTCTGGCTATGTTCACGCAACGACGCGATTGGGAATATTGCGGTTATGATTGCAGCCCTTGGTGTTTGGGGAACCGCGACGGGCTGGCCGGACTTGATTGTTGCTGCGATCATGGCTGCGCTATTTTTGTCTTCTGCGGTGCAGATTATCGGACAGTCGTTGGCCGAACAAAGACAACGATTGACCTAGGGCGACATGCGCTAGGTTCGTATCGCTAGGCCGCATGAAGTGTGTGGTCTAGCGTGAAACCATGCGTTAGGTTTCTTCAAAACCAATTTATTTGAAGCGAACTATGATGGAACATTTTGAAACACTTGGCGATGTTTTCGCGCCGAGTGACCTAATAATGCGGCGACGAAGGTTTGCGAAATGCGTTTTGAATGCTGTATTCACTGTGCTTACTATCACGTTTGCGGTTGTGACTTGCTTATTGGCTTTAGAATGGCACAACTTGCCTCCTGTCAGCGATCAGGCCGATAGTTTTATAGTCGCGATTGGCGTCCTCTGCGCTACATGGCTTGCGCTGAGTCTGATGCTGCAGATTGCCAAAAAGAGATTGGCACATCCGAAACTACATCCGCTGATAGGTGGCGATCGCCAAAATTTCATGCGCGATCTCCGGCTTGATCAAAAAACGGTTATTTTGATGGCAGCAATATCTATCACTTTGGACGTGACAATGGGGTGGATGCGCAGCCACTGGGTATGCTAGCACATGCGCTTCGTGAGGAAGGGTACCGCATCGTTTGTTTTTTTGATGCGAATATTTTCTTTACGCTCACTGAGCATGGCGGTGTGGGCGCGCAAACGCGGCATTCATTTTCCGTCCTTGCAGATATTTTCGGGCTGGAGGGCAACGAAATCTACGTTGTTCCAAGCGGTGTTCAGGCTGATGGCTATGTCTTGGAAAGCTTGAAGTATTTGCCCATATCGTTCGCTGTAACGAATGATCGATTTCGCGATTATGAGGCACTTTATCCGGCTGTAATGAAAAGCAACCAGTGGCGGAAAGGTGTCGTCTTTTCAAAAGGTGAGGTTAAACTGTTGCAACACCGGTTTTCAGTCACGTTAAAAATCGACAGACAGTGAAAAGAAAATTGTGTTTGATTGGTTTGTTGTAACGAAAAAGGGCACCCGATTGGGTGCCCTTTGATCCACGCGTCTGCGTTGGATTATTCTGCAGCGGCTTCTTCAGTCGCGCCTTCTTCTGCTTCATCTTCATCGTCGGCAGCCAGCGTACGTGGTGCTGCGATGTTTGCGATGACGAAGTCACGGTCGATAACCGATTTCGCACCTTCAGGAAGTGTGACTTCGCTGATGTGGATGGTGTCGCCCATTTCGTGAGACGCCAGATCAATAGTCAGGTGATCAGGAATGTCGCCAGCCAGAACGTCAAGTTCGACTTCGTTACGAACAACAGTCAGCGTGCCGCCTTTTTTGATACCTGGGCATGTGTCTGCGTTAACAAACTCAACAGGGATGAAAAGCTTCACACGGCTTGTGCGCTTAAGGCGCATCAGGTCGATGTGACGTGGCAAGTCTTTGACAACGTCGCGCTGAACGCCGCGGCAGATCACACGTACGTCTTCTTGGCCTTCAACCTTGAGGTTGAAAAGCGTAGACATAAAGCGGCCTTTGCGCAGCATAGTCAGCAGGTAGTTGAATGGGATGCTAATGGATTGCGGCTCTGCGCCACCACCATAAACAATGCCAGGTACGTCGCCATCACGGCGAGCTTGGCGGGCGGCCCCCTTGCCTGTCCCCGCGCGTACCTTGGCGTTAAGATCTGGGATCTTTCCAGCCATAGTCATATTCCTTAATGTAGGGGCCCGCCTCCAAGGGTGTCCGAGCCCGATGAAGCCCGCGCTATAGGCGAGATTCGCGCGTTTGGAAAGCCATTTTCACCTTTTAAACAGTGTTTTTGTTCGAAAGGGTCATATCGTGGTCGGTAGGGGGCTTTGTGCCGTCGCCTTGGTGACACCACAAGGGCTTTAGCGCGCTAGGTTTGTTTGCTTCCGGTCACCATGCCTGCGTCAAAACCGCGCTCGCGCTCGTCAGATAATCCCGATACACCGATCCCCATGCATCACAAATTTGGCATCATCAGTAGGCTTTTTATTACCTTGGCATTGTTCATTGCCTTGGCGGCTGCGGGCATGTCGACAATATCAAAGAAACCTGTGCTGACCGCTGACCTTGCCGCATATTTGGCTACTGGTGGGTCATTTGCTGACCTTTGTGGTGATACGACTGATCCAAGCAAAGCGGCATTTTCGCATTGTGCTGCCTGTCATTTGATTGCAGCCGCGGTACTGCCACCTGTTTGCTATGGCCTGCCGCAGGTTGTGACTGGTGACTATGATCAGCTGATCGCAGTTGCCCAAAATATCCGGAACGCGCAACGCTTAGACCCTGCGCGCCTGTCGCGGGCACCGCCCCAAGCCTGATCTCTCCCTCAATTGAGTTCAACACATCTGCCAATCGGCAGAGCAATAGGCTTGGAGCCAACTTATGACGACGACTGATACGAATGCGCAGCCTGCGGGTGGCGTGAATAAACTTTATTTTGCTGCATGGCGCTGGCACTTTTATGCGGGCCTTGTGGTGATCCCATTCCTGACCATCCTTGCGGTGACAGGTATGTTAATGCTGTGGATCGCCTGGATTGATGGGCGGGACGGGGAACGCACTGCGGTAACACCACAAGACATAGTAGCCCCGATTTCCACCCAAGCAGATGCTGCGATGGCTGCCATCCCTGATGGGGTATTGAAGCAATATGTTGCCCCACGGACCGACGATGTCGCGGCGCTATTTCGTGTGGATCAAGGGGGAGACGCTATTATGGTCGCTGTTGACCCATACACGGCACAGGTGATCGAAACCTTTCCGCGGCGAAGCGGCTGGTACGACTTTGTCGACGGTATCCATAGTGATCTAATGCTTGGCGTGGCAGGGGATCGAATGCTTGAGACGGCAGCGTCGCTTTGCCTCGTTCTGGTAGCGACTGGCTTGTACATGTGGTGGCCGCGGGAAGGCGGTTGGAAACGGGCTTTGTTACCGACATTCGGGCGCGGGCGCAGTCTTTGGAAATCTTTGCACGGCGTTGTGGGAATTTGGGTGTCTGTGATTTTGGTGCTCTTTTTGATTTCAGGTCTGTCGTGGGCTGGAATTTGGGGCGGCAAAATGGTCCAAGCTTGGAGCCAGTTTCCGGCTGAGAAATGGGATAACGTCCCGCTATCGGACGAGACACATGCCAGCATGAACCATAACCGTCATGAAGTCCCATGGGCGCTAGAGCAAACGCCGATGCCTGCGTCGGGCAGCGATGCGGGGCAGGTTGCCATCACGGGTGCGGTGACAATCGATACGGTCGATGCATTTGCGCGCGAGATCGGCTTTGATGCGCGGTATCAGCTAAACGTGCCGAGCGGCGACGCTGGCGTTTGGACCCTAAGCCGCGATTCAATGAGTACAGATAGCACTAACCCAACGTCTGACCGGACGGTGCATGTTGACCAGTTTACAGGTAAAGTTCTGGCTGATGTACGCTACGCAGACTATTCGCTTGCTGGCAAAGCAATGGCTGTTGGGATTGCGTTGCATATGGGCACGATGGGCCTATGGAGCGTGCTTGCCAACACAGTCGTTTGCTTGGCCGTTGTATTTCTATGCGTCAGTGCGCTTGTACTTTGGTGGAAACGCCGCCCAACAAAAGCTGGCCGTCTTGCTGCGCCGCCCATGCCCAAAGAACTGCCGCTTTGGCAGGGCGCAGCATTGGTCGGATTGGGTGTGTCGATGGCATTCCCGATGGCTGGCCTTGCGCTGCTAACGGTACTTGCGATTGATACGCTGATCCTGTCGCGGATACCGAAATTGCGTGCGGTGTTGAACTAAGCGACGACCGCGCACCTCTTTGATTTGTGGGTGCGCGGTTATCGCCTTTGTGGCAGCGGAAATTTGAAACTTGCTTTGGGAAAAATTATCGGTCAGCCATAGCGTTATGTCTATTTTGAACGCTCTTTTCCTATCCCGTCGCCCCGCTGCCGCCTTTGTTGTCGTGGGCATGTTTTGGGGCTGCTTTGCTGCATATGTCCCGCATATTAAGGCCACTTTAGAAGTGTCCGACGCGATGTTTGGCACATTGCTGCTGGGCTCGGCGACGGGGCTTGTGTCTTCGATGTGGCTTGCGCCGATCATGGATCGGTGGCTTGGCGCGCGCGCTTTGCAAGTGGGCGTTGCCTTTCTTGCCGCCGCTTGGCTGGTTCCCGGACTTATGTCGACGCCGCTGGCATTTGCGGCGTCGCTCGCTTTGGTCGGGTTGGCGTCAGGTCTGTTGGATGTGATCATGAATGCGCGGGTTAGTATGCTTGAGACAACGCATGAAACGCCTCTCATGAACGCAAACCATGCGATGTTTTCGGTCGCCTATGGTGCTGCGGCTTTGGTCGTTGCATTCACACGTGAAGCGGGCCTTCCGCCCGCGCCTGTGTTCGCGGGTTTTGCCGTGCTAAGCTGCCTTATCGTGTCGTTTGTCTGGATGGAGGTTACTGATGTTGCCCCAGATGCAGACAGTGTGAATGCCCGCTACCCGCTTTGGCCGATCGTTATTTGTGGTGCAGTTGTACTGGTGGCCTTTATGTCTGAAGCAACAGTGGAGGCTTGGTCTGCGCTGCATCTTGAACGCACGTTGCACGGAGGTGCTGCCGAAGGCGCGCTTGGGCCGGTGATGTTGGGCCTAACTATGGCGATTGGTCGCTTTTCAGGGCAGGCCGTTGCGGCCCGGTGGAGCGAAATCACCGTCGTTATTGTAGCCGCAATTGTTTCCGCCTGCGGCGCAGTGATTGCTGCGTTCGCCCCTGTTCCTTTGGTCGCATATCTGGGCTTCGGTATCTTGGGCTTAGGCGTTTCTGTTATCGGACCGATGGGCCTTGCATTGGTTGGTCAGCTTGTCGCGCCGCATTTGCGTACCGAAGCCATCGGACGCACCGCTGTGATCGGATTTTCTGGCTTCTTTTTCGCGCCTGTCCTTATGGGGGTTGTTTCAGACGCGTTCGGGCTGCGTATGGCCTTTGCTGGCGTGGCGCTATTGTTGCTCTCGGCAGTACCTTTGGCGTTGCTTATCGCAAAACTGCCAAAGTGGCATAAAAAAGGGGCTGGCAAAGCGCCAACCCCATAATTCTATCAGCATGTGCCGATTGATTTTATACCCGCCCAAAAAGCGGACATTTTTTAGTCTTCTGACGCAGCAGCTGCGATGAGCAGCGCAGCAACAACACCAACCACGATGTATGTTGGGTTTACGGAAGACGTTTTTGGCGCTTCCATGACTTCGACTGGTTCGATGACCACGGGTGCAACACCGCCAGCAAAAGCAGATGTAGAAACGACAGCCAGAGTAGCCGCAGCGGCGAGAGTTGTTGTGATGCGCATTGTAGTGCTCCTAGTTAATTATTTATTCACGCGAGTGCTGATTGGCAAAATTTTCGCCTGAGCAGCATTCGCTGGTAAACTTCATTTGAATTGATGTGAGGTCAATGTTTTCATCGCGAATTTTTCCCCTTTTCTTGAGGAATTTTCAGAAAGGTGGTGCATTTCACACGAATGTTGAAATCGGTTTCGCAAAGCCTATCTATTGTTGCCAATTTCCTTCGAAATCTTGCGGTATCAATAGCACTTCGGGATCAAGCGTGGTCACGTCACGCCGCCCGCACAGTGCCATCGTAACGTCGAGCTCTTTGTGAATGACCTCGAGCGCCGTCGTCACGCCTTTTTCGCCTATCGCGCCCAAGCCATAGATAAACGCGCGACCGATATAGACACCTTTTGCCCCCAGTGCCAACGCCTTGAGCACGTCTTGGCCGGAGCGAATGCCGCTGTCCATGTGGACCTCTACCTGATCCCCAACTGCGGCCACGATGGATGGCAGCATGCGGATGGCAGAAAGCGCACCGTCAAGTTGGCGACCACCGTGGTTGCTGACGATGATCGCATCTGCACCGATCTCGACCGCTTTCTTCGCGTCTTCGACGTCTAGAATACCCTTGAGGATCAGCTTGCCGCCCCATTTTTCTTTGAGCTTCGCAATCATGCCCCAGTCCAGTTTGGGTTCGAACTGTTCAGCGGTCCAAGATGACAGGCTGCTGGTGTCACCGACATTCTTCGCGTGACCAACGATGTTGCCAAACGTGCGGCGTTTGGTTTGCAGCATCTCGATCCCCCAGCGCCATTTGGTCGATAGGTTGATCATCGTCGGGATCGTCATCTTAGGTGGGGCGGTTAGACCGTTCTTTAGGTCCTTGTGCCGCTGTCCAAGGATTTGCAGATCAAGCGTGAGGACCAGCGCCGAACACCCTGCGTTCTTGGCGCGGGCGATGATGTTGTCGACGAATTCTTCGTCTCGCATGACGTATAGCTGAAACCAAAATGGGTTCTTGGTGTTCGCAGCCACATCCTCGATCGAACAAATCGACATGGTGGATAAGGTAAATGGAACGCCAAATTTCTCGGCGGCTTTGGCCGCCTTAATTTCTCCATCCGCGCATTGCATGCCAGTCAGCCCAACAGGGGCGAGCGCCACAGGCATCGCCACATCCTGCCCGATCATTTGCGATTTCGTCGAGCGGTCCGACATATCCACCGCAACGCGTTGACGTAGGCGGATTTGGTCAAAATCAGTCGTGTTCTCCTGAAAAGTCTGTTCGGTCCAGCTACCGCTTTCGGCGTAATCATAAAACATCTTAGGCGCGCGACGTTTGTGGAGGCGCTTAAGGTCGTCGATAGTGGTAATGACTGGCATGGCTGAAATCCTGAAATTGGTTAGTTCTTGTTACCAATTGATGGGGTCCCGTTCAACTGCCTTTCACCGATCGTTGTTTCTTTGAACGTTGTGGGTAAGCTAATTGAACTGGATTCACGCCTTAGATTTGCCTAAAATCCGTCCTAACTAACCTAACGACAGAGTACTTAGTTTATGATAGTGCTTATGAGTAAAATATGTGAGTGAAACGTGGCAGATTATACTTTTGATATATATATCTCTGGTCTCCTTATACGGAGTTTCCTTCAACACTAGGTTCGTTCACGTTCACAGGTGACACGACGGCGACCGGGACTGCAGTAATCACGGATAACGAAACTGGCGTCGACGGTCAAACTTTGGACGATAACGTCAAGAATAGTCAAGAAACTGCGACCGCTACGGTTACAACGCCGACAACCACATACACTGACATTCCAATCAACGCAGATGCAGGTTGGACCTTTTATGATCCGATCGATGATGTGACGTTCGAAGTTGTTCTTTTGAATGGCAAAGAAGGTTCAGTCAGTTTTGCCTACACTTTGTCCGAATATCCATTGGTGGAAGGCCGCGCCTATGACATCGTTGCCTTCGATAATCAGCCGAATGCGGAGGTTTCGGGCGACCCTTATTTCACCTACGCTGACTATGTCTGCTTTGCGACCAAAACGCCCATAGAAACGCCTGACGGATTTGTCGCTGCAGGTGATCTGCGCGAAGGCGACATTGTCATCACGCGCGAAGCTGGGCCAAAGCCGATTTTGTGGGTCGGGAAGCAAACTGTGCTTGGCTACGGCAAGATGGCACCTATCCGTTTTGATACTGGCGTACTCGGAAATAACGGGCCGATTCATGTCTCACCTTGGCATCGGATGCTTGTCGCTGGAGCGCAGTCGCAGTTGTTATTCGAAAGCCATGAAGTGTTTGTGCACGCGAAACATCTGACCCATCTTTCCGGCGTCATGCGCGAGGGGTGTATAACCGTAACATACGTGCATCTTTTACTAGACGAACATCACGCATTGAACGCGAATGGTGCCTATGCCGAAAGCCTGCATCCGGCCAAACAGGTTGATGTCATCCTGAGTGACGCAGACAAGCAAGAAATTAAACATAAGCTAAATGCGGTAGGCCGTAGTGTCGAAACCTACGGTCCGACTGCCTATCGCACGTTACGCCGTTTCGAGGCGGGTTTGCTGACTGAAATCTATCCAGCAAAGAAGCGTTACCCGGTCATGGGGGCGTAGTGACGTTACCCTTTATGCGTCCCATCCGCCAACGACTTCACAAACGCTAGCACGTCAGCGACGCTTTCGCCTTTGCCGATTTTATCGACGATGGCGGAGCCAACGACGGCACCGTCTGCGATGCTGGCGATGTTTTCGGCGGCCTCGGGGGTTTTGATCCCGAACCCGACGATTACGGGCAGGTCGGTTTTGGCTTTGATCCGCGCGACCTCTGGGGCGACGTCGCCTGCTTGGGCTTCGGCGGTGCCGGTGATGCCGGTGACGGAGACGTAGTAAACAAAGCCGGATGTGTTTTGCAGCACTTTGGGCAGGCGTTTATCGTCGGTCGTTGGGGTCGCAAGACGGATAAAATTGATGCCTGCGGCTTGGGCAGGAATGCACAGTTCTTCGTCTTCTTCGGGCGGCAGATCGACGATGATCAGCCCGTCGATCCCAGCCTCAACTGCGTCCTTTAGGAACTTATCAACGCCGCGCGAATAGATCGGGTTGTAGTAGCCCATCATGACAATCGGCGTGGTGTCGTCGTTTTTGCGGAATTCGCGTGCGTATTGCAGCGTTTTCTCGAGCGTCTGACCTGCCTCGAGCGCGCGCTGGCCTGCCAGCTGGATCGTTGCGCCATCCGCCATTGGGTCGGTAAAGGGCACACCAAGTTCGATGATATCGACGCCCGCGTCTGGCAAACCTTTGACGATCTCAAGCCCGGTGTCATAATCGGGATCACCTGCCATCACATAGGCAACAAATGCCTTTTTGCCTTCGGCCTGCAACTGCGCAAATTTCGCGTCGATTCTGCTCATCTTAATCCCCAGTGTAATTCTTGGGTTCGGGTTTGCGCGATGAGGGGCGGAAAATCAATGGGTCGCACGCAATTGATCCCCTGTTTATCTTGCACCAAACCCATTCCCCCCCTAGAAGCCCACAAGAGTTTCAAGGAGAGCTGACATGGGTTTCAAGATGGGTATCGTGGGTTTGCCAAATGTGGGCAAATCAACCCTGTTCAACGCGTTGACGAAAACCGCTGCCGCGCAGGCTGCGAACTTTCCGTTTTGCACCATTGAGCCCAACGTGGGTGACGTGGCTGTGCCTGATGCGCGCCTTGATAAATTGGCTGAAATTGCTGGGTCCAAGCAGATCATCCCGACCCGGATGACGTTTGTTGATATCGCCGGTCTGGTTAAGGGCGCGTCTAAGGGCGAAGGTCTGGGTAACCAGTTTCTTGCCAACATCCGTGAATGTGATGCGATTGCCCATGTGTTGCGTTGCTTTGAAGACGACGACATTACCCACGTAGAAGGTCGCGTTGACCCGGTTGAAGACGCAAATGTGATTGAAACAGAACTGATGCTGTCCGATCTGGAGAGCATCGAAAAGCGCCTGCAGAACCTAACACGTAAGGTCCGTGGCGGTGATAAAGAGGCTGTGCAGCAGGTGCGCTTGCTTGAGGCGGCCCAAGCGACGTTGGAAGAAGGTAAACCTGCGCGGACCGTTGAGGTCGATGCCGATGATGCCAAGGCGTGGAAGATGCTGCAACTGCTGACTACCAAGCCGGTTCTGTACGTTTGTAACGTCGAAGAAGAAAGCGCTGGCGCTGGTAACAGCCAATCTGCACGTGTGGCCGAAATGGCTGCGGCGCAGGGCAATTCCCATGTTGTGATCTCTGCCCGGATCGAAGAAGAAATCAGCCAGCTCGACGCCGAAGAGGCCGAAATGTTCTTGGGCGAAATGGGCCTAGAGGAAGCGGGCCTAGACCGTCTGATCCGTGCTGGTTACGAACTGTTGCACCTACAGACTTATTTTACCGTCGGCCCGAAAGAGGCCCGCGCTTGGACTATCAAAGAAGGCACATCCGCCCCACAAGCCGCTGGCGTCATCCACGGCGACTTTGAGCGCGGGTTTATCCGTGCGGAAACCATCGGTTATGATGATTTTGTCGGCCTTGGTGGCGAACAAGCCGCGAAAGAAGCTGGTAAGATGAAGGCCGAAGGCAAAGGCTACATCGTCAAAGACGGCGATGTGATGCATTTCTTGTTTAATACTTAAGGGTTGTCCGGGGCTGGTTATAGGCCTCGGAATTTCCTCTAGAAGAATGGCTGCATTGAGCCCACTATAACCGATGCCGCGCAGGTCATAAGTGACCGCTTTGATGACCTGATCGAATCAGGCGTTGGTGCGAGGTATGTCAATTCAGCTTGTCCAGAAAGATTGTAAGAATACGGTGTCATTTTTGATTAGCCCTGTTAGGTCTTTGAAATAAAGAAGGACACTCGCCATGATCCCATCCCATCCCAGACCGTCGCCGATGATCTTGTCCGCGCTATTGAAAAATTCGGTGATGTGCCTGCTCTGTCCGATCAGAACCGGACAATTTCCTACGGCAGGCTTGGTGCGTTTGCCCAAGATATTGGCCCGTATCTAAAGAAACCGCAGATCGTGGGTATTTTCGGGTCCCCCGGGGTAGCAATGGCCGCAAGCGCCGTGGCCTGTGTGATTATGGGGAGACCTTTTGTGCATCTGGACCCGGTAATGCCACAAATGGTGCTGCACAATATCATTTCCGAATTGCAGGTCAGTCTGGTGGTTGCGTGCCAAGATGTGGCCGCTGGCCATTTGCCGGGTGATTGTAAAATCGTCGATGCGACGGACCTGTTGCATATGGATGCTGCATTGCGTGAACCGCTTCGTGCAGCCCATGTGTCGCTTGATGATCCGATCTATCTTGTGGCCACCTCAGGCACGACGGGGCGGCCAAAATGCATTCCCGTGGTTCAGGATGCGGCCTTTCTGTCTTATGAATGGCGTGATGAATTCACGCCCTACCGCAGCGGCATGCGCGTCGGCATCTATGTGTTTGCGATCTGGGAAATGTTTCGCCCGCTGCGCAAAGGGGCCGAGTTGTGGTTCCCCGATGCCAGCACGCTGTTCAGCCCTAGCGAACTGGCGGATTTTCTGATCGCACATAACGTTAACGAGATGCTGTTCACACCGTCGTTCTACAACACGTTCCTCACCGCGCTCGATAAGACGAAAGCCGACCGCTTGCCCCTGAGCCGCGTTGTTCTGAACGGCGAAGTCGTAGACGACAATTTGGTCACGACATCGCTTGCAAAATTGCCGAACACGGCGTTGTGGAACCTTTATAGCATCTGCGAAACACATGATGTCTGCATGTCGCATTTGACCGAACCTGCGGGCGACGCCTCTGTGTCTGTTGGTGTGCCGATGGAGCATTTGCGCGCAATTATTCTGAATGAAACTGACACACCTTGTCCCACCGGAACCTCTGGTCAGTTGTATTTTGAAGGGCCGCGCATGTTGGGGCGCGGCTACATCAACCGGCCAGAAGAAACCCGCCTGCGGTTTCGTGAACTCAGCATCGAGGGGCGCAAAACGCGGCTGTATGATACCGGTGACCAGGCTTGGGTTGACGACACAGGCGCGCTTCACATCGAAGGGCGCATTGCCCATATGCTCAAGCTACGCGGATTTTCGATCCAGACGCGGGAGTTGACCGATACGTTGCGCGACAAACTGGCGTTCTCCAGTGCCGCCCCTTGGGTGGCGGATGTCGGAACGCGTGGCCAAACCCTGATCTTCTACTACGCCGCCGATGCCAGTCAGGTTCAGGCGAATGCGGACAATTGGGGGCTGACGGCAGGCACAAATCGCATGCCGCCGGACTTTGCCGCTGAATTGCGCGAGGTATTGCCTGCCTATTGTGTTCCGTCTTTTCTGGTGCAAATGGATGCGCTGCCTCTGCATCCTGTCTCTGGCAAAGCAAACATCCGTGCCCTGCCTATCGTGACGGATGACGTCGAGTTGGAAAGTGCCGCCGAAGATGGCGTGATCGCCGCTGCTGCGACTGCGATGGGGTGTGCGCCGTCACAGATTGATCCAGCGCTGAGCTTTCATAACCAAGGTGGCGATAGCCTGATGTGCGTCACCTTTATGCTTGATCTGGAAAAGGCTTATAGGCGTCCCATCGACTTTGAACTTGCGATGAACGTGCCGCTACACCGTCTTGATCAGTTGATGACGCAAGAGGCCGACGCGCCCGCGCCCACTGACAGCTTTGACCGCCCGGGCATTTTGCTGACCGGCGCGACGGGATTTCTGGGGGGGGGCATGTTCTTGCCCGAGCGGCCCGTGATTTACCCAAAGGCGATGTCATCTATTGTCTTGTCCGCGATAAAAACCGTGGTGCGCGTGACCGGCTGGACGAAGTCGCCGTGAGGCATGGGATCGCAAGTGATCGCTACACCATGGTCCCCGGCACATTGGATGCGCCCGATTTCGGCCTTGATGCATCCGCGGCCAAAGCGCTGGCAGCTTCGGTCAGGCAGGTTATCCACTGTGCCGCGATGGTGAACCTCGCCATTGGGCGCACTGAAATGCTCGATTGGTCTGCCCGTGGCATGGACACGGTTTTGCAATTTTGTTGCGATGCAAATGCGGACCTGCGCTTCACCTCGTCCAGTTCAGTTTTTCCTGATCGTGGCGGCCCGTGGCCTGAAACACCCGCGAAGCTATGGGACAATATCACAGGCTACGGCGCCGCGAAAATTGCGGCAGAAACAGCGATCCGTGCATCGGGTATTTCTGCTGCAATTGTTCGGTGCCGTCGCTTTATGATCTGGACGCGCCGAACCCGCGTGACATCTATGAAATCATCCTCGCGGCATCTTTGCGAGCCGGTCACATGCCGCAATCGTTGACGTTTCCGATGACTGACGTCACCGCCGCCGCCGCGTTTTTGCTTGGCCCAGTCACGGCAATGGGTAGCCCGATTTATAACCTGATGGCAGCTGCGCGTATTACGCCAAACGATCCCAATGCGATGCCGGTGGGCGATTGGCTGGCCTCCGTCGATCTTGACCCCGGTATCGCAAACGTCATCGCAAATTTCCCCGAAACCTTGCAGACTGATGCGTCCTTTATCAACACGGCTGCCTGCGCCGCTTGGGCGCGCGTATCTGGCCGTCCCTATAGCGTTATCAGTGACGGGGACACGCTATTGGCGCGGCGGGGCGCGGCCTACCAAAGGGCGCCTGCGTTGATCTGATAATCCTCCATCGTCAACGCGCGGGCCGCATCACTGACCAGGAACGCGGCCAGTTCTACCACCTCGGTGGGTTGAACAAGCTGGTTCTGCGGGTTTGATTTGGCGTATTCAGCGCGTATCTCGCCAAGGCTTTGTCCGGTCGCCGCGATATCCGCGTCAATGAATCGTCACAACATTTCGGTTTCCACCCATGTAGGGCTGATCGAAACGCAGGTGATCCCGTGCGCGGCACCCTCAAGGCTGACACATCGACCCAACCCCAAAAGCCCGGCCTTGGATGTGCAATATGCCGCGTTATTCGCCATCCCGTTGTGCGCGGCGACCGACGCAATATTGACGATCCGGCCCCAGCCCGCGCGCTTCATATGTGGCATCACAGCGCGAATGGTGCGGAACGATCCGCTGAGATTGCTTTCGATATGATCGTCCCAAACCTTGTCCGGATGACCAATGAGAGCCGCTTATTCATAGACACCCGCCGCATTGATCAAGATATCAACGCTTCCGTGGGTCGCAGCGACGTCGGCCACAAACGCGTCAACACTTTCGCTGGATCGCACATCCAAGGCGGCTGCGTGAAGGGTCGCATGTTCGCGACCAAGGATGTCGCGAACATGCGCTGCATCCCCCGCACTACGCGCACCCACAACAATTGTCGCCCCGTCTTTCGCCAGCCGACGTGCAATCGCCAGCCCCATACCAGAAAGCCCACCAGTAACGATTGCCGTCTTGTTACCATTTGTCATGCTGCTCGACCTCTTCTCAGGTTATCTATGAGAGACCACCTAAGCGAAACGCAGGCGATCTGCATCGACAATCTGATCTGGTCAATTTTCATATTTGCTTAAGCCGGTTGAGAACAAAACCTGAAAAGAGCCATTTGATTGAAAAAAAACAAATGACAGCTCTGCTGGTGATTTCAACTTGTGGACGCAACACTTTAATCTTTTAGGAAAGGTGAAGTGTTTATCATGAAGTATCGCACACGTACGTTTTACACAGACACGCAAAAGTCTGAGATGTGGGATCGATGGGAGCGTGGGGAGTTTTTGAGTTCGATTGGACGCAGATTCAATCGTGCCTCATCTTCGATTTATCCGCTGCTGGCGCGAACTGGTGGCATTCGGCCACCTAAACGCGTGAGATCGCGTTTGGCCCTTACGCTGCCCGAACGTGAAGAGATTTCGAGAGGCCTTATTGCCAAAATGTCTCTGAGGGCGATTGCACAATCGTTGCGTCGCTCGGCATCGACAATAAGTTGCGAAGTCAGTCGCAATGGAGGCGCCAAGAACTACAGAGCAGCGCTGTCACAGCCCTTGGCAGCGCCGTTCAAATGAAAACACCAATCGTTTGCTACGACAGTACTTTCCAAAGGGCAGAGATTTGTCGATACATAGTCAAGCAAAGCTGAGCGCCGTCGCAAGGCAGCTTAACGAAAGACCTCGAAACGCTGGGATACCAAACGCCAGCAGAGCGTTTCAACGCATGTGTTGCATCGATCCATTGAGATCACCCCGCACAGCAGTCGTTGGGTAGAAAGATATCGGGTGGAGCCGTTGCGCGAAACCTGAGCTTTCACCTTAAGCGCGTGGAGCATGTATTTCTCCCGAAGGACTGAACAAATCCCCGAAATACTCGTCGATCCGGGTTTTGTTGCTGGGCCAGTCGGGTTTGGGTTGGCCAGGGTGAAAACTTAGGTTGCCGTTGATGAATTGAGCGGTCACGTCGGGGGTGGCGATCATCCAGTCTAGGTCGGGCAGTCGTTGCGCGAAGTAGGGCGCGATTGGTTCGACCACATGATGCGCAGGCGCGTACCACGCGGCAAAGCTGTGGCGCGCGCCGCCTTGGCGCAGGTCTCGAAAGCTGATGGATTTACGCATCCGACTTTGGGCGCGCAGAACATCATCGTCCAATTGGCGGAGCGCGATGAGGTCGGCGTCTTCGCTTTCGTTCATCAACCCAGTTTCATTTCTTAGCCGCCAAAGCACCGCGTAAAGCCGCGTGAACCTGTCGTCATCCCGGTGCCAGACAACCGTCTGCGCAAGCGTTAAGAAGCTTTGCGGAGCTTGCACCCGACGCTTGGCTTCGGGGAGCGGGGTGGCATTGTCGAGCAACGGCGTGAGCGTTCCAGCGAAATCCCAAAGGATTTCTTTGGGGGGGACGCCTGCGCCCATCAGGCGTTTGGCAGCATCACGCCATGCAACGTCGGTTCCGATGCGAGGAAGTGGGACAGTGAACATCAAAGGTCTCAGCGCTGTGGTCGTTACGTGTTCATGTTATGTTCCTGTAGCCCGAAGGGCAAGCAAAGCTTTGCAATTCGCTTTACTTAAGCAGTGTGGGCGAGCTGCACCGGGGCCGTTTTCCGGTGGCTGAGGAACAGGATCGCTGGGTTGGTGATACCATGATTGTTGATTGTTTGCGTCAAATCAGCCGCTTTGCATTGTGCGATCTTTTGCGACGGCATCTGTGCATTGGCGACGATGTCGACTTCAACAATATGGGCGAGGCCTGCCGTCGTGAGCGCGGCTTCGATCCGGTCTGCGGTGCCGACGCCCATGTAAACCGCGACGCGTCGTCCTTGCGTCAATAACCCAGGCCAATCGGGGGTGTCGTCGATATGTTCACCGCGGCCTGTCGTCAGCACCAATGTGTCGCATTGGCCGCGTTCAGTCAGGAAACCACCCATGGCTGCGGATGCGGCACTTGCCGCAGTGACGCCGGGTACGATTTCGAATGGGATCCCTGCCTCGGTCAGTGCGTCTGCTTCCTCTGCGCCGCGTGCGAATACGCCGGGGTCGCCGCATTTCAGGCGTACGACCCGTTGGCCTTGGCGCGCTGCTGCAACCAGTAACCCGCTGATTTTATCTTGGGGCCAGCTATGGGCACCGGGGGCTTTACCAACGTAAACGCGTTCCGCGTCACGGCGTGCGAGGTCAAGGATTTCGGGGTCAATCAGCCGGTCATAAAAGATGATGTCCGCCTCTTGCAGGCGTTGCACGCCGCGCAATGTGATTAGGTCTTTTGAGCCCGGACCCGCCCCGACAAGTGAAACTGGAGCAGGGCCGGCTTGCCCAAAATCGGCTGTCGCGATTGCATCTTTGATCAGCTGTGCTGCTTCGCGTTCTGCGCCGCGTTTATGCGCGTCGCGGGCAGGGCCGTTAAACACCCAGCGCCACAGGTCGCGGCGTTGACGCGGCTTGAGCCGCATCGCGGCACTGTCGCGCAAACGGCCCACGACCGCAGCCAGATCACCCAGTCGAGGCTCAAGCAGTTCTTCCATCCGCGTTTTGATTTGCCGGGCCAGCACAGGTGCTGTGCCTTCGGTGCCGATCGCGACAACCACGGGCGAACGGTCTACGATAGACGGAGTGATGGCATCGCACAGATCAGGGCGGTCAACGACGTTCACGGTCGCGCCTGCGTCCTTGGCCAGCGCGTGAAGTGCTGAATCAATGCCGGGGCACCCGGTTGCGATGAATACCAGCGCGGTGTCTGCAAAATGTTGCGCCGTGATCGCCGTGTTATCCCATCCGATTTTTCCGGCGGCATGGAGATCTGCCAGCTCAGGGTCGAGTGAGGAAGCCAGAATGGTGATCTGCGCTTCGGTTTTCAGGATCAATCGGCATTTTTGTGCGGCCTGTTCGCCGCCGCCTGCAATCACAACGCGGCGACCTGCCATGGTCAGAAACATTGGAAAGGTTTTCATGCAGATATCCTTTGCTGGCTATGCCGTTCTGCCCAAAGGGTAGCGGCCATCGCGTCGGCTTGTTCAACTGTGTCAGCGGCACCCAATGTCCACAGGGCGATGCCTGTCGTGCCGATAACTGTGGCTTCGGCAAAGGCATCGGTTTGCGTGCCTGCCCAGATTTGGGTGGCGTCCACTTGGGCTTCGGGTTCGTTCATGCGGCGCGTGTCGTCGCGAAGTGCGGAGGCTTCGGTCTGGTGATGTTTACCATTGCGCAGGCCAAAGATTTGGATCCCCTTGGCTGGGTTGCGTTCGAATTCGCCGCCCCCGCCTTTGATCACCGTCAGGTCAGATTGATCCAATAGCGCAGCGGCCTGCGCTTGTAGCCCGCGATAAGACGGGTGGAACACGCCCTGAACCGTCGCGCGGGCGCTGGTCGGGTTCCACATGCGCAGCACCGTGTTGATGCAAGACCGCAGGCCAAACGTATCGCGAAGCCGCAAGACATCGAATGCCTCTGGCGCGTGGGTTTCAACGGGCAGATAGGTGATTGGCGCGTCGCTGGCATCAAACGGGATATCAAGCGCACCAAGGGCATCGCGTACAGATGCGCCTGTGCTTTGATGAGAGTTCCAGCCGTGCATGACCACGCGGTAGCCTGCCTGCGCAACCAATTTCGCCGACAGCAAGAACAGTGGCGCACCGCGTGTGCGGCCTGCTGCATAAGACGGCCAGTCTAAGTCGGCGGACATCGGCGCCGGTGATTTCGCGCGTAGCGCTTGTGTGAAACCTGCGATCTCTTCAGGTATTTCGCCCCGAAAACGCAGGACCATCAAAAAGGCACCTAATGCCTCTGGCTCTGCCTTGCCGTCCAAGATGACTTGCATGGCTTCCGCCGCTTCGTCCTGTGTCAGAGGGCGGGCGCGGCCAGCGCCGCGAGCTACTGTTTGGACAAAGGGAGTTAGGGTCATTCAGCGGCCACCGGGATTTGGAATTGTGCGATCAGGGCCGCCAATTCGGGTTTGCAGGACCCGCAGTTGGTGCCAGCGCAAGTTGCTTCGCCCAATGCGGCGACGCTCATAGCACCGTCGCTAATCGCGCCTCGCAATGTGTTTACGCCGACATTGAAACAGGCGCAAACAGTGGCACCGGGGTCTGGCATATCCGCAGCCGTCCGACCGGCGAGCGCCGCAAGGCTTGCAACGCCTGATCCAATCAGCGTTGCCGCATGCTGACGGGCGACGACAACGGGGGTGGTGCTCGCAAAAAACAGCGCGCTGATTTGGTCGTTTTCAATGATCGCGACGCGGACATCGCCAGTTGTGGCGTCCTGCATTACCGCGGCGCTACCTGCCTTTGTGCCCGTAATATTGCGTGCCTCATGTTCCCAGTTGCTTGGGGCTTTCATGCCTGCAAATTCTGCCTGCCAACCTGTGCTTGTCTTGGCGATAGCATGGTAGGGGCGGCTGGGCTGCATCTGTGCCGCGCTAACGGCGAAGCCGTACCAAGCAACATCGCATTTGCTCGCATCAACTTGGGCGCTTTTCGTGGCGGGTTGGCCCGAGATAGGATCGACGCCGGTTTCGACCGTGCTATTGACGACACCTGCGGCAGACAGTTGGCGTGTCCAATGCAGTGGTGCGAATAGGTTTCCGGGCGCGACCTTTTCGCTGATCAGTGCGCGGAAGATACCTTTGCCCTTTGGGCCATAAAGCGTGATCAGTTCCGCCGTATCAACGCCAATTGCATCGGCGTCGTCGGGATGGATTTCGACATAAGGCTCTGCCAAATGCGCACCAAGCCGCTGCGATTTGCCAGTACGGGTCATCGTATGCCACTGGTCGCGGTTGCGGCCTGTGTTCAGCCTGAACTTGCCTGTGCTGAGCTCTGGCGCGGTAACCGCAATCATACGTGCCTTACCGTCTGGGTGATAAAACGCGCCATCCGCAAAGAACCGGGTTTGCTTGCCAACAGGCCATTGGGTTGGCGCAAGGCTGTCATAGTCCGCATCTGTTAGCGCTGCTAGATTAAGGTCTTTGCCAAATTGTTGGCTTAGCGCTGTTGTGGCTGCATATTCAGCAAAGATGTCACCGGCGGTTTCATAGCCGAATCCATCAAAGCCCATACGCTCGGCCACGTCACAGATGATTTTCCAATCGGGGCGCGCCGCACCGGGGGTGGGCAGGAAAGCACGTTGGCGTGAAATACGACGTTCAGAGTTGGTGACGGTTCCATTCTTTTCGCCCCAGCCGGTGGCGGGCAGCAATACATCAGCCAAATCGCCGGTATCCGTCCGCGCCATGATGTCGGTGACAACCGTGAACGGCACGTTGCTGATCGCCTCTGCCACGCCATCCGCATCAGGAAGGCTAACAGCGGGGTTCGTAGAAATGATCCAGAGCGCCTTGATCGTGCCATCGGCGCAGGCCTTGAACAGGTCGACCGCCTTTAACCCCGGTTTGGTGCAGATGGTCGGGCTGTTCCACGCGGCTTGCACGGCATCACGGTGGTCGGCGTTTTCAATATCAAGGTGATTGGCGAGCATATTGGCCAATCCGCCAACTTCGCGGCCGCCCATCGCGTTGGGTTGTCCGGTGACGGAAAACGGGCCCATGCCGGGTTTGCCAATGCGGCCTGTGGCAAGGTGGCAGTTGATGATCGCGTTGACTTTATCTGTCCCCGACATCGACTGATTAACGCCTTGGGAATAGATCGTGACAGTCTTTTCCGTGCCAGCCCACATCGCGTAGAACTCGACGATTTCATCGGGGGTTAACCCGCTTGCGCTAGGGTCGTCCGCAGTTGCGCTTTCTAGCGCAAGATCAAAGCCGTTGACGTGGGCATTGATGTAATCGCTATTAAGCTTCCCACTATTAGCCAGATGGCTAAGTAATCCGTTGAACAATGCAACGTCACCGTCGCCTTTGATCTGCAGGTGTAGATCGGCCAAATCGCTTGTTGCAGTAATGCGTGGGTCGATGTTGACGACGCGCATTTCCGGGCGTGCGGCCTTTGCTGCTGCAATGCGTTGATACAGGACCGGATGGCACCACGCGAGGTTGGAACCAACAAGAACGATCAGGTCAGCTTCTTCTAGGTCTTCGTAAGTACCGGGAACCGTGTCAGTGCCAAATGCGCGTTTATGCCCGGCAACAGAGGATGCCATGCAAAGGCGGGAATTCGTGTCGATGTTGGCGGACCCGATGTAGCCCTTCATCAGCTTGTTGGCGACGTAATAGTCTTCGGTCAGCAGCTGCCCTGACACGTAAAAGGCAACGCTGTCGGGGCCGTAATAGCGGATTGCCGCGCTGAACTTTGTTGCGACCAGATCTAGTGCATCGTTCCAACCCGCTTCACGGCCAAGGATCTGCGGTGCGAGAAGACGACCATCGAGATCGATGGTCTCGCCGAGCGCCGACCCTTTGGAACACAGCCTACCAAAGTTAGCCGGGTGATCAGGGTCGCCTTTGATTGTGCCGTCGGGCTGCGCAAGCACGCCACAGCCCACCCCACAATAGGGGCAGGTTGTTTTTACGCATGTCATTCTGCGGCCACCTGTCCGGCAATCGCAGCGCTTGATAGCAGCAGACGCCCATCTTCGACCTTCATTTCATAGGTGCCAACACAGCCTTCGTCCGCGCCTTGGGCTTCGCCGGTGGCCAAATCAAACACCCAGTTGCGCATTGGGTCTGTGACCTTTTCGCCGTGCTGGATACCGTTTGATAATGGGCCTGCTTTGCCTTCAAGGTATTCGTCTACAGCGTAGAAGTGGCCGGATGCTGTGTGAAATACCGCAATGTCGCCGTGCGCCGTACGAACGATGCGCGCGCCTTGAACAGGGATGTCAGTCACGCTTCCGATATCGATGAAATCAGTCATTCTGCAGCTACCTTTGTAAAGTCAGCGAGCGGGGTGAATTCATGTGAATCCACACCTTTGCGCGCGCGTTCTGCCCATGGGTCAACTTGGTAGAATTTTTGCGAATAGCGGAACCGTTCAGCAAGTGCCGCACGGTTTTCCAGATCATCCGCGACCTGTTCTTTGACCCAATCAAGACCAACTTTCGCGATCCATTTATAAGGGCGATGCAGATACTGCGCACCTTCACGGTACAGCTGATAAAAGGCGCAGGACACTTCGATCGCTTCTTCTTCGGTTGGGACTGTAACCAATAGTTGTGCCTCGAGCAGGTCAAGACCCGCAGCGCCACCGACAAGGATTTGATAGCCACTGTCGACACAAATGATGCCAAGGTCCTTACAGGTGGCTTCCGCGCAGTTGCGGGGGCAGCCTGTGACTGCAAGTTTGAATTTATGCGGTGACCAAGCCCCCCACATTTCAGATTCAATCTTGATACCAAGTCCTGTAGAATCTTGCGTCCCAAAGCGGCAGTGATCCGTCCCGACACATGTTTTTACGGTGCGCAGACCTTTGGCGTAGGCTTGGCCGGACATCATACCTGCCTCGCCTAGATCATACCAAATTGCTGGCAGGTCTTCTTTTTTGACGCCCAGAAGGTCAATGCGCTGGCCGCCGGTGACCTTCACTGTTGGGACCTTGAATTTATCGGCGACGTCGGCGATGGCGCGCAATTCTTTAGGCGTGGTAATCCCGCCAAGCATCCGCGGCACAACAGAGTAGGTGCCGTCTTTTTGGATGTTGGCGTGGACGCGTTCGTTGATAAAACGTGACTTGCCGTCGTCGACCTCTTCGCCGGGCCATGCGCAAACAAGATAGTAGTTCAGCGCGGGACGGCACACGTGACAGCCGCCGGGGGATTTCCAGTCCAAGTCCTGCATAACATGCGGGATGGATTTCAATTCTTTGGCGATGATCAACTTGCGCACGTCGTCGTGGGATAGGTCAGAGCACTTACAGATCGTCTCTTTCTCGGGCATCTTGAATTCGTCGCCCAATGTCAGGCCCAGCACTTGGGTGACTAAGCCAACACATGACCCACAAGAAGACCCTGCCTTAGATGTGGCCTTTACCGCGTCAAGCGTATCGGCACCGCCGTTGATTGCAGCGATGATTTGACCTTTGGAAATGCCGTTACACCCACAGATTTCCGCGTCATCTGGTAAGGCTGCAACGGCTGCTAACGGGTCCATGGGGGTTCCCCCCTGATAAGCTGGCCCAAAGATCAGCGTGTCGCGCATATCAGACACATCTGTCGCGTCTTTGATCAGCCCAAAGAACCAGTTGCTGTCGGCGGTATCACCATACATGACCGCACCGATCACTTTGTTCGATTGCAGCACAAGGCGGCGGTAAACGCCACGCGCCGGGTCACGGAATACGATGTCTTCGCGGTCTTCGCCTTCGGCAAAATCGCCAGCGCTGAACAGATCACAACCCGTAACTTTTAGCTTGGTCGAAATCTCGCGTTGTACAAACGTCGCTGGTTCATCAAGCAGCGTTTTAGCCGCAACTTTGGCTTGGTCATAAAGAGGGGCGACCAGACCAAAAATGGCACCGTCATGTTCGACACATTCACCAACCGCAAGAATGTCGGCGTCCGACGTCAGCATCTGGTCATCCACGTGGATACCTTTGCCAACCGCCAAACCGATATCTTGGGCGAGCTTCACATTTGGACGGATTCCGACTGCCATCACCAAAAGATCGCATGGCAATTCAGTGCCATCGTCCAATTGCAGCGCACGTACTTTGCCGTTTTCACCAAGGATCTGTTTCGAGTTCGCCTGACAACGGACAGTGATCCCTTTGTCCACGAGCGCCTTGCGCAGCAGGTATCCTGCGGCTTCGTCCAGCTGACGTTCCATCAGGTGGCCCATGATGTGGACCACGGTCACATCGACGCCACGCGCGGCCATGCCCGCTGCGGCCTCTAGCCCAAGCAAACCACCACCGATGACGACGACCTTGTTAGTTTCATTCATCGACATCATCAGTTCGGTGTCTTCAAGATCACGGTAGGCGATGACGCCTTCCAGATCATGGCCCAGCATTGGGATGATGAATGGGTTCGAACCTGTGCCGAACATCAGCTTGTCATAGGGTAGCTCTTCGCCGTTCTCTGCGATCACAACCTTGCGCGCGCGGTCGACATTCGCGACACGTTCGCCAAAGCGGCAGGTGACGCCGTTCTCTTCGTACCATTCGGCGGAATGGGTGACGATTTCTTCGTATGTCTTTTCGCCCGATAGGACAGGGGACAACATGATCCGGTTATAGTTACCGCGTGGCTCTGCGTTGAACAGGGTCACATCATAGGCGTTCGGATCCGCCTCGATCAGTTGTTCCAGCGCGCGGCCAGTGGCCATGCCAGCACCGATTATGATTAATTTCTGAGTCATGGTTTACTCCGCTGCTATCGATTGTGGCTTTGGTTTCGGCTTGGCGCCGTGTTCGTATTCCTCAAGGAAATCCAGAACCTCTTGGCGGTAGGTGTAGTAATCAGGGTGTTCGAGAAGCGCCTTGCGTGTCCGTGGGCGCGGCAGGTTCACGTCGGTGATTTTACCGATGGTTGCCTGTGGGCCGTTGGTCATCATCACCACGCGATCAGCAAGCAAAATCGCCTCGTCCACGTCGTGGGTCACGCAGATCGCGGTGACCTTGGTGCGCGACCAGACTTCCATCAATACTTCTTGCAGTTCCCAACGGGTCAGGCTGTCGAGCATCCCGAATGGTTCATCCAACAGCAGCAGTTTGGGCGACAAAGCAAAGGCGCGGGCGATGCCGACACGTTGCTTCATGCCGTTTGACATGCTGACGGCAGATTTATCCATGCTGTCGGCAAGTCCAACGCGTTCAAGATAGTATTCAACGACGTCTTGGCGTTCTGCTTGGGATGCTTTGGGGTAGACCTTGTCCACACCAATCGCGACGTTTTCCTTGGCTGTGAGCCAAGGGAATAGATTTGGCGATTGGAACACTACGGCGCGTTCTGGGTCGGCACCTTGCACGTCCCAACCATCAAGACGGATCGCACCCTTTGAAATCGGGTTCAGACCTGCGGCCATTGTCAAAACGGTAGATTTACCACAGCCCGAATGCCCGATGAGGCTGATAAATTCACCCTTGTTTACTTTTAGGTCAAAGTCTTCGACCACCGTCAGGGGACCCTTTGGGGTGGGGTAGATTTTATGCAGCTTCGAGAACGTCAAGAAACCTTCGTCGCGGACGCTTTCTTGGGCTTTGGCAACAGCGGCTGGCACACCATGGATCGGCGTGACATCGGGCAAAAGGCGTGTGCCTTCGACCTTGGACGCGATGCCTTTGTCCATCAGGTATTTCGTGACTGACGCACGCAGTTTCTTAAAACCATCGTGGTTGTTCATCTCGGTCCGGTCACGGGGGCGCGGGATATCGACGCTGAATTCATCGCCCAATGTGCCATCTGGGTTTAGCGCGATGATCCGGTCGGCCAGAACAATGGCTTCGTCCACGTCATTGGTGATCAGAACGCAGGTCTTTTTGTCGGCTTCCCAGATGTGTTCGATTTCGTCAGCAAGGTTCGCACGTGTCAGCGCATCAAGTGCGGACAGTGGTTCATCTAGCAGCAGAACCTCTGGGTTCATGGCCAGCGCCCGTGCGACGTTTACTCGTTGGCGCATACCGCCGGACAATTCAGCCGGGCGGCGCTGCATGGCGTGGCTAAGGCCAACCATCTTAACGTAATGCGCGACTTTTTGTGTTTTCTCTGCCTTTGGCATGTTCGGAAACACGCTGTCCAAGGCAAGCTGCACATTGCCGCTCACTGTCAGCCAGGGCATCAGCGAATAGTTCTGAAAAATCACGCCGCGTTCAGGGCCGGGGCCCGCGATGGGCGTGTCTTTGAATGTGACGCTGCCGGATGTTGGCTGTTCCAGTCCAGCCATCAGGTTGATCAATGTGGTTTTCCCGGTGCCGGAAAAACCAAGGAGGACCAGAAATTCGCCCTCTTTCACTTCGAGGTTGATGTTCTTTAGGACGTCAGACTTATGCAGTCCTTCGCCAAAGCTTTTTGAGACGTTGTCGAACTTGAGAATGCTCATGATCTTACCGCTGCTCTGTGAAGGTGAACATGGATTGGAGGGCGTACATGACCCGGTCGAGCATGAACCCGATGATCCCGATGGTCAGAACTGCAACCATGATTTTGGCAAGCGACTGTGACGAACCGTTTTGGAATTCATCCCAAACGAATTTGCCAAGGCCGGGGTTTTGCGCCAGCATTTCAGCGGCAATCAGCACCATCCAGCCAACACCCAGTGACAGGCGAAGACCCGTAAAGATCAGCGGCAGCGCCGAAGGCAGTACCAGCTTGGTGATCTTGGTGTAGGTGTTCATTTTCAGGACCTTGGAAACCGACACGAGGTCTTTGTCGATGCTTGCCACGCCCAATGCTGTGTTGATCAGCGTTGGCCACAGTGAACAAAGGGTCACGGTGATCGCGGAAACAAGGAAGGATTTTGAGAACATGCCGTCGTTGGTCGCATAGACGGCTGAGACAACCATCGTCACAATCGGCAACCAAGCGAGTGGTGAAACAGGTTTAAAGATCTGGATCATTGGGTTGATTGCGGCGTTCGCCGTCGGGCTAAGGCCCGCCATGATCCCCAGTGGGATCGCAACGATGGACGCAATCAAGAAACCAAAGAAGACCGTTTTGATCGAGGTCCAGATTTGGTCGTAATATGTTGGTTTGCCCGTGTACGGGCGGTCGCGCACTTTGTCGGTGTCACCGTTGGCGATGTGTTCAGCGTTGCGCGCGTCTTGACGCTCAAAGAATGCGACTTCTTTTTCGCCTTCTCGGATCGCATCAGCATGCAGGTTTTTCGCTTGTTCCAAGACCTCAACCGGCCCGGGGATCGCGCCAAGGGATGTTTGCACCTTGGGTGCGAGCGTGCCCCAAGCGACAAGGAAAATACCAATCGCGAGGATCGGCACACCCAACAGGCGCCAGATTTCGGAAAACTGTGCGCGTGGGTTATCGCCTGCGACGGCTTTGAGAATGGGTGTTACCCATGACAGGCCCAAAACTTGGAACCATGCGTCTGCCTTGTTGATCCTTGTGAACAGGCGCGCGCGGCGTGCCTCTGCGTCAAGGGTATCTGGGTCGATTGCGGTCATGATGCTGTTGTCCTGTGGTCTGTTAGGGCAAGTGGGGGTGCCCCACCCCAAGGCGGGGTAGGGCGTTATGTTGCGTTAGCCTTGGATTTCGTTACCGACGATGATCTGCTCGCCTTTCAGGCCGATTGGCAGGCTGTCGAGATAGGCGTTTGGTGTGCGGCCATCGTAGGCAATGCCGTCGATGATATCCTCGGCGGGTGTTGGTGCTTTGAAGCCGTCGCTGTCCCATGGGAAGTCAGCCTCGTCCGCCAGACCTTCGTCGACCAGTAGGCGTGCTGCTTGGAGGTAGATGTCAGGACGGTAGACGTCTTGGGCAGTCTCAACGAACCATTCGTCGGTCTTAGGCTCGGCGATTTGCCCCCAGCGACGCATCTGTGTCAGATACCAGATAGCGTCTGAATAGAACGGGTAAGTCGCGTTGTAGCGGAAGAACACGTTGAAATCAGGCACTTCGCGAACGTCGCCTTTTTCATATTCAAACGTACCAGTCATCGAGTTTGCGATCACTTCGGCATCTGCGCCGACGTATTCAGAGCGCGCCAGAATTTCCACGGCTTCTTCGCGGTTGGCGTTGTCGTTTTCATCCAGCCAGATAGCCGCCCGGATCAGCGCCTTGGTCAGAGCCAATGTGGTGTTCGGGTTCTCTTCTGCGAATTCGGCTGACAGGCCGAACACTTTTTCAGGGTTGTTCTTCCAAAGCTCATAATCGGTAATCACTGGAACACCGATGCCTTTGAATACGGCCGCTTGGTTCCATGGCTCACCAACGCAGTAACCAAAGATTGTACCCGCTTCGAGAGTGGCCGGCATCTGTGGAGGAGGTGTCACAGACAGCAGCACGTCAGCGCCAATCTGGCCGCTGATGTCGTCAGTCGAATAATAACCCGGCTCTAGCCCACCAGCGGCAAGCCAGTAACGCAGTTCATAGTTGTGCGTAGAAACGGGGAAAACCATGCCCATGTTGAATGGGATACCTTGGTCTTTGTAGTCCTCAACAACGGGTGCCAAAGCGCTCGCGCTGATTGGGTGCTGTGGGCGACCGTCGTCCATCAGGGGCACGTTTGGTTTCATCTGTTCCCAGATTTCGTTGGAAACGGTAATACCGTTGCCGTTCAAATCCATCGAAAACGGTGTGATGATATGTGCTTCGGTGCCGAAACCGATTGTCGCGGCTAATGGTTGACCTGCAAGCATATGCGCGCCGTCTAGCTGGCCGTCGATGACACCATCTAGCAGAACCTTCCAGTTTGCTTGCGCCTCGAGTGTGACAAACAGGCCTTCGTCCTCAAAGTAGCCGTTTTCATATGCGACCGCCAAGGGTGCCATATCAGTCAACTTGATAAAGCCAAACGTCAGGTCCTCTTTTTCGAGGTCAAGCGTCTGACCAATAGCAGTGGTGCCAAGAAGAACGCTGGCTGTCAGCGCAAATGGGAGGGTCTTTAGCATTTTTGCGGTCCTTTCTAAGTATCGCATAATGAAAAAAGCCGCTCGATAAATCTACGCAGGGAGGATTGCGCAGAGGTATCGAGCGGCTTTGCTCAAATTAATTTGTCGCCAATCGGTGGAGACATTTAAAAGACGCCATTGTCTTTGTTGGGGTCCATCATGGCCTTTGTGCCGGGGGATTCAAGCTGATGTCAGTGGCGGAACTGCGCATAATGCTGCGGTACAGCATTTGCACAATTTTTCATCGCTATTGGGTGTCGAAGTCGAATATCGCGCCATCAAAGAATGCATCAGGTCCCAGAATCATTTGTCCTGTCGTTGATGAAACAGCGGTCGATACGCGTAGCGCGCCTTCGACTTTTACGGATGCACCGGGCATGTCGATTCCAATCGGGCCAAGATATTCACGGTATAAATCGCTGCGAAAACAAGCCATCCCGCGACGCACTGCGTCTTGGTGATCCAGTCCACCCCAGGCTGCAATCCGTTCCGCGATCCAAGCCGCCTGACTGCGCCAAGGAAAATTGCCCGCATTTTTTTGGAAGAATAAAAAATGGTCAGGGCTGATCGGCGGCGTGCCTTTTCGGCGAACAATCTGGCCTGAAATCGCGGGATCAATCGCTTCGTGTGGCAGGTCAATATGCTGGCTGCGTGCCAAGATTTCGACCGCGAGCGGCTTATTGGTCGGCTGATCAAGCCAGCGCGTCGCGCGGTAGATGGCGCGTACTAAGCCACGGCTGGCGTCAGGGTGCTGTTCGACCCAATCATGGGTTGCGCCCAATACTTTCTCAGGTGCGAATTGCCAAATGGCCGACCCTGGAAGGATCAGTTCAGCGACGCCCTGTTGAACAGCCGCGGTGCCCCAAGGTTCGCCCACGCAAAACATATCGAGCATCCCATTTGCGACGGCATCGGCCATGCGAGGCGGCGGGACGGTGATGATTTCGACGCGGTTGCTTCTGAATGAAGGATGCGCGGATAACCAGTGTTCCAACAGCATGCGGTGCATCGAAAAAGGAAAGGGGATACCGATCCGGATGGTTTTTCGTTTTGAACCAAACAATGCCGTTGCGGCAGGCGCGGGGCTTGAAAAATCAGCGGTCCAGCCTGTTTTCTCCATATCTCTTGCAAGGCTTTGTGACACCCCGATCACGGTGCCATTCACGGATAGGACCATCAGCGCATCGACTGCTGTGGGCATGCCGCTTTGCCCTAATGTCATGGCGAGTGGCATCGGTGATAGCATATGTGCCGCATCAATCTGGCCAAGTGCCAAAAGGTCACGCAATGCGGACCAAGATGGCTGTCGGATCAGTTGCAGGTCGATACCTTCATCATGTGCAAACTGCAGCTCTCGGGCGATAATCAATGGCGCTGCGTCTATCAGTGGAAGAAAGCCGCATTTTACTTCGTGTATTGTCATCCCAATAAATCCGCAGCTGTAACAAGCGCATGGGCGACATCGATGACCTTGCGGCCTTGGTCCATCGCAGTTTTACGTAGCAGGCTGTATGCGTCTTCTTCATTTATATTGCGCGCGTTCATCAACAGCCCCTTGGCGCGATCAATCGTTTTGCGGTCCGTCAGTGCCTGTTTTGCGGCGTCAAGTTCACGGCGCATTTGTTCGATCATTTTGAAGCGCGCGATTGCGGTTTCCAAAACTGGCTTAATGCGGTTTTTTTGCAGTCCGTCTACAACATAGGCGCTTAGACCCGCAGTGATCGCCGCCTGTGTGAGATCCGCATCTGATCTGTCCACGAACATTGCGACAGGGCGCGCCTTGGCATGCGATATTGTCCCAATATGTTCCAACGTATCCCGATCCGGGTGGGCGATGTCGATCAGCACAATATCTGGGTCGATCTCTGTCAGCTTAGGGGCAAGCGACGAAATGTCAGAGACGATAAATACGTTACCCCAACCACCGTCTTTTAACGCGTCAATAATATCTTGCGCGCGCGCGGCGTCAGGTTCAACAACCAAAATTTTCAAGGCGACATCCATGATGCGACGGCTAACATCTAGGTTGCCGATAGGTAAGCGACCGCGTGGGTTTGCAACGGGTTAAGTGAGTGATGTGTCGGTGTTGATTAATCGCTGTGCGTTTTGGTTGTTTATTGGGCTTCAGGGTGAGCGGAATATGTGCCGTGTGTGTCGCATTCCGAATTTTATTTAGGGGGTTTCATTCGCTCGCGAAACGATCCGGCGGAAAGATAGCTTCAATTTCAGGGTGTTGCGGGATGAATGGCCAACGGGCAGCATTTGCGCTAAGCTACTGATGAGAAAGATTATTGATCTGGGTTTCTATTGTGGATAGCCACGTTCAAACTCTGCTATTAGGAACAGGCGTTAATGCTTCACCGGTCTAAGAAAAACCTATTTGTTGTACTGAACCCGTTTCAGCTGATGTGCGCACAAGAGGCACGTGAGAAATTCTGTCGAGGTGAAGATAATTATTTGGTGATAATCGATCGATGTGGTTCGGATACGCCAGAGTATCGTCAAAAGAACGCGGCGTTGGATACCGGTTGGAGTCTCGTCACAAGGCACCGCGAACCGAAGAATAAGGGGGCGATGAGAATTCCTGCTCGACTTTGGAATACGCTGCGCATTCGGATGAAAATGGCGCGCGCGACCGGAAAGGTATTTCTTGGCGACCCGTACTTGAAGTGGTTTCGAATGTTAGGGCGTATGTTTGGTGATGAAGTTATTTGGCTTGATGATGGCGCGGCTTCTATTTTCGTTATACCTCACTTCTTGTCTAAAGGGTGTTTGAATGAGCCGAATGAAACCACGCCCAAATACTTCTCAGTTTTCTCTAACCCAAAGATTGAGGCACAGACCTGTGGAGCCATTATGCGCAATGATTTCGCATTGCTGCGCCAGAGTCGGCATCCAAATCAGGTTATGGCAAACAAACAGGCATTCTTTATCGGCCAGTGGCTTAGCGAAAAGGGGGGAGTAGACCAGGACGCGGAGCTCAAAGTTCTTTCTATGGCGGTCGAGTCGTTGAGCGACTGGAAGATCACATATGTCCCACACCGTCACGAGAGCGACGAGAAATTGGCGAAGATAGCGAAACTTATGCCAATTCAGCGGTTTGAAAAGTCCATCGAAGCAACAATGCTAAGCAACGAAGTACTGCCACAGTTATTTGTTTCATGGTATTCGACGGCGCTGTTCACGTTGGGGCAAATGGTTCCTGAATGTGAGCGTATCTCAATCCAAGTTCCGTTATCGGCTGCAACTGAAAAACAAAAAGCGGAGTGGTCGCTTGTTTACGAGGCTTTGCGCGACGATGACGTCGAAATCCGAGACTACGGCTCTTTGATTTAGCTTTGATATGATTGGTAGAGGGGAGGTTACTTCGAAAGATACCTTGCCTTATCGATTAGATTTTTCCAGCGCAGAGAATAGGTGCGAAGTCGTCTCCAAGGCGGGAATTTCTCGACATTTCCAAAGCTCTGGCCTGTAATCGTGCTGTCGTTATTGTCACTGACGTGACTAGGGAAGGGGGTCAGCGCTAAATGTCTTATTTCGTGAAATTTGGGTCTGTCGATCTCATGGTCGATTGGCCGTGTTATTGGTAGCATTTGCGGTAAAATCCGTGCAGCGGTCTCTGCGTGGATTAGATATGCTCCCATACCGGTGAATGGCCCGATGTATGACTGTATATACATTTCCCCGATGCGCGCTTTTTTGGCGGGGAACTTTGCTCTGATATAATTGAGCTTTAGAATGTCCCAAGCTTCCTTGTGCTCAAGTGCCAAATCAACGGCGGATCGAAAGTTCGGGTGAAAAACGACATCATCTTCTAGTATCAGGCCAACTCGTGCACCGGTTTCAATAAGCTGTTCCCAAACTTTGAGATGAGAATGGTAACAACCTATTTCTCCGGGCATAACTTTGCGCCCCACGTTTTTTTCAAACGCTTCAATGTCGATGGAAGGTACAAGATCTTCCCAGCATTGCTTGCCATTTATCGCGTCAAATTTATGGTAGCTGATACCGAGTTCGCCTAAACGCTCCTGCATATTAGCCATCCTATCCTGAGAGGACGGCAAATTTATTAGCCAAACAGGTATATCTGTCAAACCCAATGGCATCACAGTAAGTCGGCCCATTTGAGTTGCGTATTCCGCGTGACGGCATGGTTTAGCGTTTTGCCGACGACTTTATCAAAATCGTATCCAGCGATTTCACCAGATCCAGGACGACGGGCCCATATGTCAGCTTCGGTGATAACGTGCCCAGCTGGTAAATCTCGGTCTGCAACAACGCTGGCACGAGCAAAGCGGTAAACGTCTTCTTCGGCGCTTGTGCGTTGTTTTGGGTTCATCAGGGCCGTATGAATTTCGCGGGACCGATCAATGATATGACGTAGTTCTGACGGATCCATCGAGTTAATAATATCCGGGCCCTTGCGATAACGGCTATCGGTGTAGTGGCGTTCTAAAATGCATGCGCCAAGTGCGACCGAGGCCAGTGCCATTTCTGGCCCAATGGAATGGTCCGAAAATCCGACAATGGCATTGGGGAATGCGTCTTTAAGGTCTGTTACACCTTGTAGTGACACAATTTCCGGGGGCGATGGATATAGGTTGGTACACTCTAAAAGCGCATATTCGATACCGGCATCTTCGAGAATTTGAACAGATGCACGAACGCTTTCAATGCTCTGCATGCCCGTAGACATGATCACAGGTTTGCCCATGCAGGCGATGTGACGAATTAACGGAAGATTATCTGCCTCGCCCGATCCAATTTTGAACGCAGGCACGTCGAGTTCGTTCAGAAAATCGGCGGCGGCACGGCTGAAAGGGGTCGAAACCCAAATCATACCGAGGCTTTCGGTGTATTCCTTTAGCGCCTTTTCATCTTCGAGCGAGAGAGCGCAAGCAGACATCACATCCCAGATCGACACATCAGCGTTTGGCGGAAAAATTTGCTTTGCTTCTTCCGTCATCTCGTCTTCGATGATGTGGGTTTGATGCTTGATCATTTCGCAGCCAGCGCCAGCAGCAAGACGCACCATTTCCTTGGCAACTTCAAGGTCACCACCATGGTTAATACCGATTTCGGCAATCACCAACGGCGGGTGCTCTGGACCAATTTTACGACCTGCGATTTCCATATGTGTGCTCCTGCGCGTTTTGTTAATGTGGTTCTAAGGTCTTTGACGCGGCGGAGCAATTGCAGTGTGAGCATTGCAATGGTTCGGTACATGGTCCAAGTGAGAAATGATTGATAAAGTAGGGCCTGTGATGATCCGTCGGATACTAAAGAAACTCGAGAAAAAAGAGCAGAAGCTGCGTCAATCATTTGGGCATGACATTACCGACCCGAAAGAACGTAAGCGGTCGCAATTTCATTTCAATTGGCTTGATCACGGCGTGCTCCGTTTACGTTGGCACAATTTTGAAGAATTTGCGCCGGGAGCATATCGCTCGAACCACCCGAATCATGCACGGTTCGAAGCCTATGCCGCGATGGGGATCAAGTCTGTCTTAAACCTGCGTGGTGTCGCTCAACAGCCGCATTACTTGTTCGAAGTCGAAAGCTGTCAGAAATTGGGTTTAACCTTGGTGAACTCACAGATGGCGGCGCGGCGGGCTCCATCGGTCAAAGAGCTTACATCGTTGATTAGCGCCTTTGAAACCATCGAACGGCCATTTTTGTTGCATTGTAAATCAGGTGCCGACCGTACTGGGTTGGCGGCCGCAATTTATCTCATGATGTTTGCAGGCGCGCCATTAAGTGTCGCGCAAAAACAGCTTAGCTTTCGGTTTTTGCACATCCGTAAAACGCATACCGGAATTTTGGACCATTTCTTGGATGTTTATGCCGCGCGAACCGCACAATCGCCCATCGCGATCGACGAGTGGATTACGACTGAATACGATCCAGAAGAGTTAACAAAAAGCTTTGCGGAAAAGCAGTCGACGTTGCGATTTTGGCAGGGCTGGCGTTAAGTAGCGGCGAAAGAATTTTGCTAAATTCTTTCTATTTTGCCTCCGCACGCAGTCCGTCAGAAATTTGTTTGCCCATCAAGTATTCGATCACGTCCCAGTCAAACGGGCTATCGACGTCAAGGCTACGTTCATTGGGTACGATGAGCGGGATCACGTGGCCTTCGAATAGGCGGGTCGCCGTGCGCAGGTACGAAGGTTTTACTACATAAACCAACCCAACGTGGTCGTAGACCATCGGCGCTTGTTGGCGGGCAACCACGCCGTGGGGCAGGGGTTTCGATACATGTAGCCCACCGGTTTCGTCGGTTTCTAACATATTGAAATAGGGGTTCTTGCGGCTTTCGCAGCAGGACATGACCATATCGGGCTGTTCTTTGAAGAACAGGTCGAGCCCAGCATCGACATCCTCGGGAAGGCGCAGGGGGGATGTGCAATCCAGATCAAGGAATGCATCTGCAGGGCCGGTTTGCTTTTCTACCTCAAGCAGTGCGTGCTGCCAGACGTCCCATTTGGCGGCTGTATCGGTGGCGAGATGCGCAGGGCGCAAGCCGATATCCAGTGCACCGCGCTTCAGCCCGTGTTCGTACATTTTGGGGCAATCAGTGGACACGACAGCATGGTCCACCCGGTCATTTTCGAACAACTGGTCCAGCGCCCAATCGATCAGGGGCTTGCCGTGTAGATCGCGAAAATTCTTGCCCGGGACGCCCTTGCTGCCCGCACGTGCACCGATGTGACCAATGATCATTGTCGTCCCCTTAGTCGCGTGTGCCAGCGAAGCGTTCTGCCCATTCTTCGCGTTCTTCGTCGGTGATTTTACGGAATAGGTTTTCCGGTACCGTGAACGCATGACCAGCAGGCAGCGTTTCCAGCGCCGCTGCTACATCTGTAGGCCAGCTGTCATCGTCTGTCTGCATCGCGGCGATCATCGTCGCAGCAGCGTCAGGAATGAATGGCGCCGACAAGACTGCGTAAATCCGGATCAGGTTTAACGCGAGGCGGATTTGCATCGCGGCGGTTTCTGGATCGGTCTTAAACGTCGTCCAAGGCGCGTTGAATTGTAGGTATTCATTGCCCAACACCCAAATCGCACGTAGCTCGGCCGCCGCTTTGCGGACTTCGGTGGCTTCCATATGGGTTTCGTATGCGCGGATACGTATCGTGAGGTCGGCGATTAGCTGTTCTTCTGCGGGGCCGTATGTGCCACCCGCGGGAACGTCCTCAGAAAACTTTGACCGGCAAAACTTTGTCACGCGGCTAACAAAGTTGCCCAGGACATCGGCAAGGTCTTTGTTAGTGTCCGTTTGGAACGTTTCCCACGTGAATTCAGCGTCAGACGATTCTGGAGCATGCGACAAAAGCCACCAACGCCAGTAGTCTGAAGGCAGCAGTTCAAGCGCTTGGTCCATGAACACGCCGCGTCCACGCGAAGTGCTGAATTGGCCGCCATCATAGTTCAGATAGTTGAATGATTTGATGTAATCGACCAGCTTCCAAGGCTCTTGTGTGCCTTTGATCGTCGCTGGGAACGATAGTGTGTGGAAGGGTACGTTATCTTTGCCCATGAACTGGGTGTAGGTGACGTCTTCAGCACCTTTGTCGGTGCGCCACCAGCGTTCCCAGTCGGTGCCTTTACCCGCGTCTTCCCATTCTTGGGCGCAGGCGATGTATTCGATGGGCGCGTCGAACCAGACGTAGAACACTTTGCCTTCCATGCCGGGCCATTCGGCATCGCCTCGTTTGACGGGTACGCCCCAATCCAGATCGCGGGTGATGCCGCGGTCTTGCAGGCCGTCGCCATCGTTGAGCCATTTCTTGGCGATGGATGTCGTCAGGATGGGCCAGTCTGCTTTGCTGTCGATCCAAGCGGCCAAGTCATCCTTTAGCTCTGACTGACACAGATACAGGTGTTTTGTCTCGCGAACCTCAAGATCGGTTGAGCCTGAAATCGTGGAATGCGCGTCAATCAGGTCGGTCGGGTCAAGCTGTTTGGTGCAGTTGTCGCATTGGTCGCCACGGGCTGATTCAAATCCACAGTTAGGGCAGGTGCCTTCGATATAGCGGTCGGGTAGGAAACGACCGTCAGCGATGGAATAGACCTGTTCTTCGGTGACTTCACGGATCAACCCCATATCGGCCAGGCGGCCTGCAAATGCTTGGGTCAGTTTTTGGTTTTGCGGGCTGGATGAACGACCAAAGTGATCAAACGAAAGGCGAAAGCCCTCTGCGATTTTGGCCTGCACGTCGTGCATTTCGGCGCAGTATTCGGCGACAGGCTTGCCAGCCTTGGCTGCAGCTAGTTCAGCAGGGGTCCCGTGTTCATCGGTCGCGCATAGGAACAAAACTTCGTTACCACGTGCGCGCATGTAGCGTGCAAACAGGTCAGCAGGCAGTTGGCTGCCCACAAGGTTACCAAGGTGTTTAATCCCGTTGATATAGGGGATTGCGGACGTAATGAGGTGACGGGCCATCGTGGTTTTCCTATCAATTTGCGCCTATCTAACGGGGTAATGCGTTAGATGCCAGATGTAGTAGGCATCTACTGGCGTTGAACGTTTTGCGACGATACGATGCACATAGAAAAATCAAAATTGGGACTAACCATGAAAACAATCATATTAGGCGCAGCATTTGCTGCATTAGCAGGCGCTGCCAGCGCACAAAATTTCTACGCTGGCGCGGCACTTGATTATGCATACCCGCATTCTGGTGACACGCAAACACTTGGGTCGCTTATTGGCGGCGTTGGTTTTGGGCAAGGTCTATACGGCTACGGAGCAGAGGTCGAAGTCGGCGGTCACGCAGGCGGTGATGCAGATTATGGCACCCAGCGTTTGCGCGCATGGGGCTCTTACGATCTTGGGACAGTTTCTGCGCGCGTCGCTGGTGGCATCACCGAGTATGACCTGCAAAGCGGCAGTGCTGACGGATATAACTTAGGTGTTGGTGTGGAGACCGGGTTTACGGACCGCGTAACACTGCGTGCCGAATTCATTCGAGACTTTATGGACGATAATTCAACTGCGGCCGTTACAACAACGCGTATCGGTGCATTCTACAACTTTTAAACGGTGAGGCCTGGCCCGATATCGGGATCAGGCCTTTTCATTTACTGCGCCGTGTATCCGCCATCGACCAGATGATAGCTGCCTGTGATAAAACTTGCGTCTTCTGACAGTAAGAACAAGGTCAGTTTGGCAACCTCTTCTGGTGTCCCTAGACGCTTGGTCGCGTGCTGGCTGGCAAGATAGGCCATTGTGTCTGAATCCAGATTTTCATCCAGTAATGGTGTTTTGATAAATCCAGGCCCTACAGAGTTGATGCGGATACCTTTGTCACCGTATTCTAGGGCGGCAGATTTGGTCATGCCCACAATGCCGTGTTTCGCTGCCACATAGGCACCTGAGTTCGCGATCCCTACTGAACCTAGCACTGACGCGATGTTCACAATTGAGCCGCCCCCGCTTGTTTCGATCATCTTTGGAATACCATAGCGAATACCGTAGAAGACGCCGGTCAGATTCACGTCAATAACTTTTTGCCAGCTTTCAATTGGGTATTCACCCAATGGTGCGGCCGCTCCGCCAACACCGGCATTGTTGACCAGCATATCGAGTGTCCCGCCAAACTCAGCTGCGGCTTGAACCATGTCGGCAACGTCTTCAGCTTTTGAGGTGTCGACCTTAAACGCTCTGGCGTTTTCACCCAAATTTGCGGCCAGTTCTTCGGCGTGGTCCATATTCAGGTCCGCGATCAGCACCTTTGCACCAGCGGCTACAAGTTCTTCGACGATAGCCTTGCCGATCCCGGAACCTCCACCGGTTACGATTGCTGTTTTACCATTGAAATCATAGGCCATTTTGAACTTCCTTTCGAAAATGTCTGTACAATTGATCTAATTACCAGAGCCCCGAAGGAGTAGGCCGCTGGCGCGCATTATCTGTGTGTATATGCACAATTCTAGTGCAGGGGTTGCGTTGATGAAATGGGGCATTAGTTTTAGCCTAACGCTCTCTAATCAGGATAGATTTTATGAAGACCCTCCCACTTGGCCGCACAGGTATCGAGGTCACTGAATGGTGCCTTGGAACGATGACATACGGCAACCAAACCCCAGAAGATGACGCACACAACCAGATCGATATGGCGTTAGATGCTGGGATCAATTTTCTGGATACGGCAGAGGCCTATCCCGTGAACCCGATCAAAGCCGAGACCGTCGGCCTGTCTGAAGAAATCGTCGGCAACTGGCTAGCCAAGACCGGTCGCCGTGATGACGTCATTATTGCGACCAAAGTTTCCGGAAATAATCCGGGCTGGGTCCGTGATGGTAAAGGCTTTGACGCTGGCAATATTCGCGAAACGACAGAAGCATCACTGAAGCGTTTGAAGACAGACGTTATCGACCTTTACCAACTGCATTGGCCTGATCGTGGGTCGTATATGTTCCGCCAAAACTGGACCTTTGATCCGTCAGGCCAAAACCGTCAAAAGACGCTTGACCATATGATGGGCGTGCTGACCACGCTGGGTGATTTGGTGAAAGAAGGCAAAATTCGCGCTGTTGGTACATCGAACGAATCCGCATGGGGTATGACCAAATGGGTTGATCTGGCCGAAGAGGCTGGTCTTCCGCGTATGGCTGCTGTGCAGAACGAATATTCCCTGCTTTGCCGTCTGTACGATACGGACATGGCTGAGATGTCAGTGAACGAAGATGTGACGCTTTTGGCGTTCTCTCCGCTCGCATGTGGGTTGCTGACTGGGAAGTACCAAAACGGCGCATTGCCTGAAGGTAGCCGTATGGCAATCAACGGCGACCTTGGCGGCCGCAAATCAGACCGAGTGTTTGAAGTGACCCAAGCCTATCTTGATCTGGCCGCGAAACACGGTGTCGATCCGGTGCATATGTCGATGGCATGGCAACGTACACGTCCGTTCCCCGTTTCCGCAATCTTCGGCGCGACCACGTGTGCGCAGTTGGAGCAAATCTTGGGTGGCAAGGACGTTGTATTGAGCGATGAGTTGGTTGCTGAGATCGACCAAGTGCATAGAGCGCACCCAATGCCCTATTAAGTAAGGTGGATCGGGATCCACCCTACGGGGTGGGGCTAAAGCGCGATTTGAAATCTTGGGCCGGGAAGCGTTGTGATCTCGGCCCAACCCATTGTCCGGTAGGCGGCCGCAGCGCCGGGGTTATCGGGGACGGTGCCAATTGTTAGCCTGGTCGCGCCGTGAGCCTGAGCATGCTCTTTGGCCGCTGCGACAAGGCGCCGACCAACGCCGCGCCCCCGCATTTCTTCGGTCACGTACAAATGCAAGATATCGACGCTATCGCCGTCGTTCATAGGCCGCCAATGTGTGACCAGTGCGGCATAGCCGACGGCCTGTTCGCCCTTGCGTGCGATCAACCCTACAAGTGGCCCGTCAATGAATTTCGTTTGGGTCTCTGCAAGCCCGCGCGTACAGGTGTCGCCGTGGAACGCACAAAGCTTGCTGATCATACCCAGAAGCTCTGGGATGTCTTTTGGTGTGACTTGATTAATTTCTATCATTGGAATTGTCCTTTGCGTTTGCCGCAAGGACACAAGAATAACCTGAACACCCTTGCGGGCATGTCGGTGTCTTTGGTGTCAGGAAAGAACCGGCCGCCGCGATATGGGGCCGGTAAAATAAACTGCTGCGATGTGCATACAATTGATCATGCCGCAGACCTGCCAGATGCCAGGATGGTCTGTCAAGAATTCCGCCTTGTGGCACTGGCATTTTTCAGTGAGTGTCGCGGCAAGTTGATCTAACGACGAGAGTTCCCCATGCCACTTGCGATGAACCGCGAGGTGTTTATCACATGCGCCGTGACCGGATCGGGCGCGACCCAAGACCGTAGCCCAAATGTGCCGCGTTCACCGAAGCAGATTGCAGATAGCGCGATTGATGCCGCCAAAGCGGGCGCTGCCGTCGTTCATTGCCATGTACGTGATCCCGATACTGGCGCACCTTCGCGTCGCTTGGACCTGTACCGTGAAGTTACAGATCGCATCCGTGATGCAGAGGTCGATGTCGTCTTGAACCTGACCGCAGGGATGGGGGGCGATATTGTGTTTGGTGGCGTTGAGGCACCGTTTCCGACCGTACAGGGTACCGACATGATTGGCGCGACAGAACGCGTTGCCCATGTCGCCGAATGCTTGCCAGAGATTTGTACGCTTGATTGCGGCACGATGAACTTTGCCGAGGCTGACTATGTCATGACGAATACGCCGGGCATGTTGGTTGCGATGGGGCGGATGATGACTGAATTGGGTGTGAAGCCTGAAATCGAAGCCTTTGACACCGGGCATCTTTGGTATGCGAAACAGCTTGTCAAAGATGGTGTGTTGGACGGCCCTGCGCTGGTTCAGCTTTGTATGGGGGTGCCTTGGGGCGCGCCTGATGATCTGAACACTTTTATGGCAATGGTGAACAACGTGCCAGATGATTGGACATTTAGTGCCTTTGGGCTTGGGCGGTCGCAAATGCCCTATGTCGCGGCAAGCGTGCTGGCGGGCGGTAATGTGCGTGTGGGGTTAGAGGATAACCTGATGCTAGATCGCGGCGTTCTGGCGACAAACGCGCAGTTGGTCGAAAGGGCGGCTGGAACGATTGAAAACCTTGGCGCGCGGGTTATCGGCCCTGCAGAGGTACGTGCCAAACTTGGTCTAACCAAACGTGCACCGGTGACCGCATGAGAGTTTTATTCGCGATACTCCTGCTTGCTAGCTGTGCACCGATGGCTATCTACCGTGATGTCGAGGCACCGATTTCATCGAAAGCGCTGTTTGACCCAGCCCGCTATATCGGTGTGTGGCACGAGGTGGCGCGTTATCCCGTACCGTTTGAAAAGGACTGTGCGCGGGCCACAGCGGAATATGGCCTGCGGGATAACGGCACCTTGTCGGTGCTTAATATCTGCCGCAACGCGGATGGCTCCGAACGGTCACGCATCAACGGAAGTGCCGAAGTCGTTGGCCCCGGCCGCCTAGTGGTGCGTTTTGATGGCGTTCCGTTTGTCGCTGCCGATTACTGGGTTCTTTGGGTGGATGAAGGCTATCGCACGGCGGTTGTTGGCGCACCCAATGGCAAGTCGGGGTGGATTTTAAACCGTGATCCTGAAATACCCGCGGATAGGTTGCGCGCCGCGCGTGATGTTTTAGGATTTAACGGCTATGATCTTAGCCAGTTGATGGAGGTTTCCCCGTGAAGAAATTGATCTTGGGATGTGTTGTGTTTTTGTCCGCGTGTGAAACAGGCGGGTCAATGGGGGGAAGTGCCGGAATGCATGAATACCTTGTCATCGGAAACCGAATGACCTTTGAACAATGCCGCGCGCGTGGTGGTTTGATTATCCGTGACCACGGCAGCGCGATGGTGGCATGTGATCCATCGGTCCGTGGTGAACCTGTTCCGGCTGATGAATTTAATCACCCCTCTGCACAAGGCTAGTACTAAGTGACACAAACGGCAGCAATCATCGGCGGTGGCGTCATTGGCGGTGGTTGGGCCGCTCGGTTTTTGTTGATGGGCTGGGATGTACGGGTTTTTGACCCTAGTCCAGATGCCGCTCGGAAGATCGGCGAGGTCGTTGCCAACGCGCGTCGTTCTCTGCCGGGGTTGTCAGACGTTGCACTGCCGTCCGAAGGAAACCTGAGCTTTCACGACACGATGTCTGACGCTGTTCAGGGGGCATCGTGGATTCAAGAAAGCGTACCAGAACGGTTACCGCTTAAGCGCAAGGTTTATCAGGTGTTGCAGGAACATTGCGCCCATGACGCTGTGATCGGATCATCGACAAGTGGCTTTAAACCTAGCGAGTTGCATGGATGTGCCACACGGCCCGAACAGATCGTCGTCGCGCACCCCTTTAACCCGGTATATCTGCTGCCCTTGGTCGAACTGGTTCCCGGCGAAAAGACATCCCCCGCGGTTACCGTTAAAGCCAAAGAGATACTAACCGCCATCGGCATGCACCCGTTGCACATCAAGGCCGAGATCGACGCACATATTGCGGATCGCCTGCTAGAGGCTGTTTGGCGAGAGGCTCTTTGGTTGATCAACGATGGGATCGCCACGACCGAAGAAATAGACGATGCAATCCGCTATGGCTTTGGCCTGCGCTGGGCGCAGATGGGTCTGTTCGAAACCTACCGCATTGCCGGTGGCGAAGCGGGCATGCGCCATTTCATCGAACAGTTCGGCCCATGTCTAGAATGGCCTTGGACCAAGCTGATGGATGTGCCGGAACTGAATGATACTTTGATTGATAAGATCGCAGATCAGTCTGATGCGCAGTCGGGCGCCATGTCTATTCGCGAACTTGAACGCACCCGCGATGATAACTTGGTCACGATCCTGCGGGGACTAAAGGCGCAAGATTGGGGGGCAGGGGCGTTGCTGAATACCCAAGACCAGCGGATCGCAGGCAAGCCCGTCCTGCCCGATGACCTGAGCAAGCCAATCGTAACGGTTGAACGCGCCATTCCGCTGGATTGGACAGATTACAATGGCCACATGAATGAGGCACGGTATCTACAAGCCTTTGGCGATGCGTCTGATCGTATGATGCTGCTTGCTGGTGTCGACGCGGATTATATCGCGGGCGGTGCAAGTTATTTCACGGCGGAAACTCACATTCGGCACATCGACGAAGTGCATGCAGGCACTGTGATCCGTGTCGAGACCCAAGTGCTTTCGGGTTCTGGCAAAAAGATGCATCTGTTTCACCGGATGCTTGCTGGCGACCGCGAACTCGCGACAGGGGAACATATGCTGATCCACGTGAGCCTTGAAACGCGCCGTGCCTGTGAACCATCAGCAAAAGTATCTGCTGCGCTACAACAGGTCGCGACCGCACACGCCGCGTTGCCAAAACCGCATGGGGCAGGCAAATCGGTTGGGGTGAAAGGATAACCGTTCATGGAACTGTGGATTCCCATCACGCTGGCCGCAGCGACTGCGCAGGCGCTGCGATTTATGCTGCAAAAGCATTTGCGTGGTATGCAGCTATCGACGGCAGGCGCGACCTTTGCACGGTTTATCTATTCGTCACCGTTGGTCGTTCTAATTGCGATTATGTATGCGCGAACGAGTGGGCAGGGCGTTCCCCAAATCCCAGAGTCGTTTTGGCCCTATGCAATTGCTGGCGGTGCCTCGCAGATATTGGCGACCATGTGCGTTGTGGCGCTGTTTAGTCATCGAAACTTTGCTGTGGGGATCACGTTTAAGAAAACCGAAGTCTTGCTCAGTGCGCTGATCGGGTTTGTGATCCTTGGTGATGTCATTACGGGTTGGGCGATTGGTGCGATGATTATCGGCCTTGTCGGGGTGTTATTGCTTTCTGATCCACCCAATGCGATTGGGTCGTGGCATCAACGGATTTTTAATCGCGCGACGGCGCTGGGCCTTGGGGCAGGGGTGCTGTTTGGCGTGTCTGGAAACGGATACCGTGGTGCGTCACTGTCGTTGTTGGAAGGTGATGTATTCTACCGCGCGATTGTCACGCTCGCGATCGTAACCGCACTGCAAACCGCATCAATGGCGATTTGGTTGGTCTGGCGCGAACGCGGAGAGATCATGCGCGTGATACGGGCTTGGCGGGTTGCGGGGCTTGTCGGATTAACCAGCATGGTCGGGTCGATCTGTTGGTTCAACGCTTACACTTTGCAAACTGCGGCTTATGTGAATGCACTGGGGCAGATTGAACTGCTACTGTCGCTGGCGATTGGTGCATTCGCGTTTGGTGAAAAGATTAGCCGCCGGGAATGGCAGGGGATTATATTTCTTGCGGTCAGCATCGTGCTATTGGTTTTAGTTACTTAAAATAGGCTTCGATCGCCAAGACGGCTGACCAAACGTGCCTCATCATTGTTGCGAAAGAAGGGTACGTTCTTGGGGCGCACACCAGACGCGATTTGCGCGGTGAGCTCCGCCAATACGACCCGCGTTATAAACGGCAGATCAAAACTGCGCGCATCCATAAGCGGGACCCATTGCAAATGTGCGAGTTCGTCTTCGGCCCGGCTGAAATCATCAGGGTCCGTAACAAGTGTGGCAACATCTGTTAAAAAGAAGCGCGCGTCAAAACGTCGTGGCCGACCGGGCGGTGTAATGGCCCGAAAGAAAAACTGTAAAGCAGAACCATTTGGGTGATGGTCAGACCGCGCAAATCCACGCCACCCTTTTGGTGCATCTTTCCATGATGCAGGTGTGCCAAGGATCTGGCCGGTTTCTTCCCACAGTTCGCGAATTGCGGCTGCGGCAAGGGTGGTTGGCGCTAGATTACTGTCTTCGCGCAGTTGCGTATCGTCAATGTTGGACAGGGCAGTTATGGGGACGGTGGCATCGACAGGGTCAACCGCGCCACCCGGAAAAACGAACTTGCCCGGCATAAACGCTGCTGACGAACCGCGCTGTCCCATAAGAACGGATGGATTTTTCGTTGCGTCGCGTAACACAATAATCGTTGCTGCGTCGCGGACTGCTGATTTATCCATCGGATTCCTTTTTAAACTAATTTTGCCCGAACCCATGCATGCGGCGAGACCATTGAATTGCGACGATCATGCCCTTCAGTCGTGGCAAAAGAAAGAGCGACAATGCGACCGCACCAATTGTAAGTGTGGTGGCCATCACAATGGGTTCGGGTTGCCACAAGTTCCACATGAGGTGGATCGCAAAGCCAAGGATGTGTGCGACCAGAAGAATGGTTAAGTAAGCAGGACCATCGTCGGCACGGTGTTGGCTCAGGTCTTCTTCGCAGACAGGGCAGTTGTCGACGACTTTAAGGTATCCGTCAAACATATGTCCTTCGCCGCATTTGGGGCAACGACGGCGTAGACCGCGCAAAATTGCGGGTTTGCTTGGGCGTTCAGAAAGGAAAGTTTGGGCGTCTGACATGATGTGTCTCCGAGTTTCACTCATCTAGATGGCGTATTGGGGCCTTTTTTAAAAGGGGAATGGTGGTTGTTGCGGCGCCGTGTCGCGTGAACTGTAAAAGTTTTTTGCGTGTTGGCGACGGAAACCCAGCGCACCGGCGTTGAAGGAGGGTCTGCGGCAAACAATCGTCGCACATAACCTAAACTGAGGAATGACAATGAAAACTAAGATTTTGATGGCAGCACTTCTTTCAGGCGTCGTGATGACAGCAGGCGCAGTTACCGCACAACCCGTGCCGGAAAACATGCCTGAACGTCCCGACTTTGCTACGCTTGATACTGACAGCGATGGCACACTGACAATGGCCGAACTTGAAGCACGTGCAAACGCTCGATTTACGGATGCAGACGCTGATGCAGATGGCGCGCTTACCGCTGAAGAGTTGGTCGCGCAAGCAACTGCAAATGCAGAAGATCGCGTCGCGCGGATGATTGCGCGGTTGGACACCAACGATGATGGCATTTTGCAAATGGACGAAATGCAGCCTCGGGGCGGTGCCCGGTTTGAGCGCATGTTTGAACGCATGGACGCCGACAAAGACGGCGTGTTGAATGAGGAAGAGTTCGCGACAGCCCAAGAGCGCATGCAAGAGCGTGCGGGTGGTCGCCACGAACGCGGTCACGGTGGCGGACATGGCTCACGCGGTAAGCACTGACATGGTTTATGGCAGGGGGGCATCGCGCCCCTGCCATTTGCCAAGAATACAAAATATCGGTAGCACAAGAATTAATGAACGCGATGCCAGACCCCTTTGCGGGCGCCCCAGACGAGGCGCTGCTGATTGCATTTGCCAATGGCGATGCAGAGGCCGCGCGTGCGTTGACGGTCCGTCTTTTGCCAAGGGTGTTGGCACAGGCGACACGCATGCTGGCAAACACGGCAGAGGCCGAGGATGTCGCTCAAGAATCTATGATACGCCTGTGGAAACAGGCAACAGAATGGCGTCAGGGCGAGGCATTGGTCAGTACTTGGCTGTACCGTGTCACTGCGAACCTTTGCACGGATATTTTGCGCAAACGTCGCGGTGGTGTTTCGCTGGATCAAATTGCAGAACCAACCGATGGCGCGCCAAGTGTCGCGGATCAAATGCAAACAACGACGCGTATGCAGGCTTTGTCGGATGCGTTAGCAGCTTTGCCAGAACGGCAAGCGCAAGCTGTTGCGCTACGGCATCTAGAGGGGCTGTCCAACCCCGAGATCGCGCAGATTATGGACATTAGCGTGCGGTCAGTCGAAAGTTTGACTGCGCGGGGGAAACGCGCCTTGGCTGATATTATGGCAGGGCGGAAGGCTGAACTGGGGTATGATGATGATTGATCATAGTGACGACATGCTGGAAGACATTTTTGCGCAGGCACGTGCTGTTGCGCCGACCCCGTCTGATGATCTTATGGCGCGGGTGTTGGCGGGTGCTGTGTTGCCGACGCCGCCAGCGATCTCTGCGCCGCGAGCGAGCGTGGGCAAGCGTTTGCTCGACATGTTGGGTGGCTGGCCTGCAGTTAGTGGCTTGGTGACCGCAACTTTTGCGGGTGTCTGGATCGGCGTTGCGCCGCCCGCATCAATCCAAGACTACACCGCTGCCTACTTCGGTGATGAGGTCAGTGTGAGCATCTTTAACGACGACGCGGTATTCGCGACAGGAGATTTGACTGATGGCTGATGAACAAGCAAAAAACGGGCGCACCGTGCGTATCGTGCTGGTGGCATCGCTTGCGTTGAACCTTGCTGTGGCAGGGTTGGCGATCGGGTCTCTTGCGTCTGGACGTATAGGAGACGGGCCGCCGCGGAGCTTTGATTTGGGGCTTGGCCCGATTTCGCGCGCGCTAGAATCCGAGGACCGACGCCAAGTCGCGATTGCATTACGGCGTTCGCGACCAATGGCTGACTTCGACGTGCGGGGGCAGATTGCAAAGATGGTTTTGACGTTGCGCGCTGACCCGTTTGATCCAGATGCTCTACGGATTCTGATGGCGGAGCAAAGCCAGCACACAGAGCAGCTTCAGCACAATGCTCATAACGTGTTGATCAACCATTTCACGACAATGTCTGTCGATGAAAGGAACGCGTTTGCGGATCGGTTGGTTGCAGAACTTTCACATGTCCGCGAACGCGGAAATCGTGGTGACCGTGACGGCCGTAAATCACGCGACTGAGCATGCCATTGCAACTTGGTTGCGCCCGGCTGATTTGGCGACATAAAGCGCTGCGTCCGCTTCTTTGCAAATTGCGCTAGGACGACATTCTTGCTTTGTTTTTGTTGGGCTGACCGCGACGCCGACGGAAACTGTGACCGACAGCTTTGGGTGCGCTTCGCCGATGTCGAATGGTGCGCTGTTAACCAGTTGCCGCAGCCGGTTCGCGGTTGATTGTGCTTGGGCGGCGGTTGTACCAGGTAGCGCGATCAAGAATTCCTCTCCGCCGACACGGGCAACTAGATCAACAGCGCGAACATTGCCCTGAAGCCGTTTTGACAGTTGTTTCAGTACGCTATCACCGGCGGCATGGCCGTAGGTATCATTAATCATCTTAAAATGGTCGATATCAACCATCATTACCGCCATAACGTCGCCTGATATCTGTGCCTGATGTGCCATGCTTGCCAAGTGTGGGTCGACGTAGCGTCGGTTGAACAGACCAGTCAATGGATCGGTTACTGCAGCCTGCAACCCGTCACGGACGGTGTCGCGCAATCTGTCGTGAAGGCGTTTACGCTTGATAAGCGATTTGGCCCGCAGCGCGATTTCAGTTGTCGATACATCTGCAGGAATAACGTCATCTGCTCCAAGATCCAAAAACATTGCGGCCATTTCGTCGGCGTCTTTTGGAACGATAATCAGTTGCGTCGATTGTCGCGTTTCCGCGCGTGCGCGCAGGTCGGACACCAACCCAAAGAACCGCGTTTCTAGAAAGTCGGGGTCACTTGCGTCTACCACAAACAGGTCTGGTGTTGGGGGCAGCCGTCCCATGCGCAGTACCTTATCAGGATCAAGTGAACGAATAATATGACCCAACCCGTGGGTCAAAGATGCAAGTAACACACTATCTGGCGCGCCCGCAGCAGACAGCAAGGCTACATTTGCGGCGGTTTCAAATGTGGTGGCTGGCTCTTCGAAGCCAAGTGCGCTGCGGGTGCCATCGCGCAGTTGTAATTCTTGATGCGTGCTATGGACTCGCAACAGGCTGCGGATGCGGGCGAGCAGCAACGCGTCATTCGTTGGTCGCGGCAGGACATCATCTGCGCCTGCGTCAAGTGCTGCAAATCTTGCAGTTGCGGTCTCTGCAACGCCCATGGCGATGATTGCGACGCTTTGTGTGCCGGGCGATGCCCGCAGTGATTTGCAAAAATCATGCAGTTCTGTCGCTGGTTCACCAAGGCTGACAAGGATCAGATCAGGACGGTTATCTTGAATGCTGGCTTCAGCCTCTTTGCGGTTAGCGCAGACATCCACCCGAAATTGCGCCGCCAGCATTTTAACCTTCATGACGATCCGATTGGTGGCGACGGTATCAACGATCAATATACGTCCGGGCATTCTGCTATCCTCCACGAGGTTTCCCCCATTTCATTCAGACAATTTGAATGACATTAGTTAAAAAACAGTTTCCGAAAACTTAAGGATCACTCATGGATCATGAACAAGCACAGGTAATCGCGCTGCAGGCATTGGCGTGGTTGGTCGGTAATGACGAACTTTGCCCCATATTTTTAGGCGCAACAGGCGGATCAGCCGATGATTTACGTGCAAAGGCCACAGAACCTGCGTTTTTGGCTGCGGTGCTTGAGTTCATTACGATGGACGATGCATGGGTTGTTGCGTTCTGTGACACGCTGGATCTGGCATATGATAAACCGCTGCGCGCGCGATACGCACTGCCGGGGGCAGAGGCGGTTCATTGGACTTGAGAGACCGAATACTTAATTGACATGACTTGTCTGCCGGGGTCGTCTGACGCCGCAACATAAAAAGGGTAGCAACGTGATCAAGGGCATCATTTTCGACAAAGACGGCACATTGTTCGATTTCAATGCGACATGGGGCGCATGGACCCGCCAAATGTTGGAGGCCGAAACGGGTGATGATCAAGCCCAGTTCGATGCGTTGACAGAGGTCTTGGGATATGACGCTTCGGCCAACCGTTTCTTTCCGGGAAGTGTTGTCATCGCGTCGACCGTTGATGTCGTCGCTGACCATATTCTGACGGTGCTGGGCGATGTATCAAAGGCTGATTTGTTATCGCGCATGAACGCTAGTGCTGCGCTGGTCGAACAGCAAGAGGCGGTGCCGCTCGTAGATTATTTTACCTCATTGGCAGAGATGAATTTGGTTCTTGGCATTGCGACTAACGATGCCGAAGCTCCGGCGTTGCGTCATCTAGAACGTGCCGGGGTGCGGTCCCATTTTGATTTCATTGCAGGATATGACAGTGGCCATGGCGCAAAGCCAGAGCCGGGGCAGTTGCACGCGTTTTGTGCCCAAACCGGACTAGGGACAGCGGAATGTGCGATGGTTGGCGATAGCACCCATGATCTGGACGCTGGGCGTGCAGCCGGGATGCTAACGATTGGCGTTTTAACGGGCCCTGCGCCGCAAGAGGAACTTGCGCCGCGTGCAGACGTCGTATTGCCCCATATCGGCGCGATCCCAGATTGGTTGCGCGCCGAAGGGTTGGTTTAGGATAGGCAGTCGATGAAAGCGGTCGTGAGTCCCAGAAGCAGCGCTTCATAAAGGTCTGCGCCGGGTGTCAGTGTCATCCCAAGCCCGTCAATTGTGTGAATTTTTGCGCCGCTGCCTTCGGTAATCACGGCTGTTGTGCGTGGGCTTATTTCGTTGTCGCTAAAGACACATTGTACCGTTCCGTCAGCGACCAGATCACGCAGTGAGGCAACCTGTGCGGGCCCTGGCGCACGTGCGTCGATTCCTGCGATCATATCGACAGGTTCCAACCCGTAGCGGTGTTCGAAATACTGGTAACCATCATGCGGCAGCATGTAGCCCGAGGTTGGGATGTGAGATAGGGCCGTTTCGACTTGCGTATCGAGTGCAGTCAGCCGCGTGACGGCAGCTTGGGCGTTGGCGTCATAGGTTGCCGCATTATCGGGGTCTGCCTTGCCAAGGTCGGCAGCAATAATTGCAACCCATTTTGCAGCAATTGTTGGATTTAACCATGCATGGGGGTCGACATCGCCGTGATCGTGAAGATCATGGTCCTCATGGTCCTCATGGTCCTCATGGTCCTCATGGTCCTCATGGTCCTCATGGTCCTCATGGTCCTCATGGTCCTCATGGTCCTCATGGTCCTCATGGTCCTCATGGTCCTCATGGTCCTCATGGTCCTCAGCACCACGTGGGGCCAGCTGTTCCCAGCCTTCTGTTGCTAGCAATTCAAGCTGAGCGGCGTTAGGCGCAAGCGTCGCTAGCGGTTCTTCTAACCATGGGGTTAAGCCTTCACCAACCCAGACGATCAAATCTGCGTTTGACAAGCGGCTTGCGTCACTCGGGCGGAGTGAAAAATCATGCGGGTCAGAACCCGGCGGTAGCAGTAAATCGGGGGTGCCAAGATCACCCATGACCTGTGCTGTAAGGCTATGAATAGGGGCAATATCGGTCATAACCTTTGGAACTTCGGCTAGGGCAGACAGTGGAAGCAGGCAGAGTGCAGTGCATGTGCGAATCATGATTAGGTCCTTGTCCTTTGATGACGGCACGGCTATATTGTGTATGTTATAACATCACAAGGTCAAATATATGCCCTCGGATACGCTTGGCTTTGAAAGCCATGATCACAGTAGCTGCGTTGTAGCTGCGCTTGAAACTGCTGAACGCCAGTGCAAGGAAAACAAAGCGCAGCTTACACCGGTTCGCAGGCGCGTGCTGGAGATTTTGCTGGAAAGCCATGCCGCGATGGGGGCCTATGACGTGTTGGCACGGCTTGATGCCGAAGGCCTTGGCTCTAAGCCGCCAGTGGCGTATCGCGCGTTGGGGTTTTTAGTAGATCAAGGATTTGTGCACCGGATTGAACGCCTGAACGCATTTATCGCCTGTACACATCCCGGTGCATCGCACGATCCCGCCTTTATGATTTGTCGCGAATGTGGCCTTGTTGCCGAAGCGCAAGCTGCGAATCTTGCCTTGCAGCAGGCTGCTGCCGACAGTGGCTTTCTTTTAGAACAGACAGTCATCGAAGCCGAAGGCCTGTGCCCTGCCTGCCAAGCCAAAGGTGCGACCGCATGAGCCTGATATCGGCAAAGAATATCGACTTTTCACATGGCGGGCAGCGGGTGCTCCAGGGCGTGAGCCTGTCGCTTGAACCCGGAGAAATCGTCACGATTGTTGGTCCCAACGGGTCCGGAAAATCAACAATGCTGCGGCTGTTGATCGGTGCGCTGAAACCACAAAAGGGCAGCGTGACACGTAAGCCCGGCTTGCGCGTTGGCTATGTGCCGCAAAAGCTGTATATCGATCCGACATTGCCGATTACGGTGGAGCGTTTTCTGAACCTGCCGCATCGTGTTGCCGCAAAAGATGCAGCTGCTGCACTCGAAACAGCAGGCGTGCCGGGCGTTGGCCAACGGCAGATGTCGCAACTGTCCGGCGGGCAGTTTCAACGTGTTCTGCTGGCGCGCGCAATTTTGGGCAAACCTGATGTGCTCATGCTGGACGAGGCGACACAAGGCTTGGATCAGCCAGGATCTGCATCGTTTTATCGCCAGATCGAATCCGTGCGCCGCGATCTGGGCTGTGCGGTACTGATGGTAAGCCATGAATTGCACGTCGTGATGAGCGCGTCCGACAGGGTGATCTGTTTGAACGGTCACGTTTGTTGTGAAGGCACCCCAGAGGTCGTTTCCGTGGCGCCTGCCTATCGCGAATTGTTCGGGACAGGTACGGGTGGTGCCTTGGCACTGTATCGCCACGAACACGACCATGGGCATGACCACGACCATGATCACCACCACCCTAAGCACGAGGCGGCAGAATAAATGTTAGACGATTTTTTGGTGCGCGCTGCCCTTGCCGGGGTTGGAACGGCGATTGCCGCAGGTCTTTTAGGGTGTTTCGTCGTTTGGCGACGGATGGCCTATTTTGGCGATGCAACGGCACATGCGGCTGTTCTGGGCGTGGCGCTTGCGCTGGGGTTTGGCACGTCGATCACCTTTGGCGTGGTTATTGTTGCGCTGGCAATGGCGGTCTTGATCCACGGCCTTAGCGGGCAGGGGGCGGCGATTGATACCATACTGGGTGTGCTTTCGCATGGGGCTTTGGCGCTTGGCCTTGTGGCCGTCACGATGATCCCCGGTCAACGCATCGATCTTGATGCCTATCTGTTCGGTGACGTTCTAAGCGTGACCCGGTTTGATTTAGCGATCATATGGGGCGGTAGCGCTGTCGTTGCAGCCGTGCTGTGGTGGCATTGGTCTGCGATGCTGACGGCGACCCTTAGCCCTGAACTTGCCTATGCGGCGGGCATTAACCCGCGCCGCGAACAATTGGTGCTGACGCTACTGCTGGCTGGCGTTGTAGCTGTTGCGATCAAAGTCGTTGGTGCGTTGCTGATCACCGCGCTGCTGATCATACCGGCTGCAACCGCCCGAGGGTTCGCCCGCACGCCAGAGCGCATGGCGCTGCTATCAGTAGGTGTCGGGGTATTGGCCGCGCTAGGCGGTTTACGCTTTGCGTTGATCTTTGATACGCCCGTGGGGCCTTCGGTGATATGTATGGCAGCCGCGCTGTTCGGGGTGGGAACCGTTGGTGCAAAACTAAGGGCTTAGACGTCCATCCAAATCGTAACCGGGCCGTCGTTTGTCAGGCTGACAGCCATGTCAGCCCCGAACTGCCCGGTTGCGGTTTCGATACCAAGCGCGCCAACATCAGCAATGAACTGTTCGTATAGCGCCTTGCCCTCGGCAGGTGGGGCCGCTGCTGAAAAACCGGGACGGTTACCGCGCGAAGTATCTGCGGCCAGTGTAAATTGGCTTACGATTAGCGCGGACCCCCCGGTATCAAGTAGGGATTTGTTCATCTTGCCTGCGTCATCAGTAAAGATACGCAGCTTGCTGATCTTCGCGGCGAGCTGTGCAGATTTCGCTGCGTCATCGCCCTGCATGGCGCAGATTAGGATCAGTGCACCATGGCTGATTTCACCAATCACTTGCCCGTCAACGCTGACGGATGCCTGCGTGACACGCTGAATTAATGCTCTCATAGTTCAGATGCCCAGGGCGGGTTTGCGCCTGCGCGGCTGACGGTAATCGCAGCAACGCGTGCGCCAAAGGCCGTGGCTGCGTTTAGATCGTCATGGGTTGCCTTGGTGATCGCTTCTTTCGTCAACAAGCCGCGCTTGTCCATTTCAGCAAGGAAACCAGCGCTAAATGTATCGCCTGCACCAACTGTATCAACAACAGTCGCTTTTTGGGCGGGCACGTCAAAGCTACCAGTGGCGGTGACCACTGTGACGCCTTCGCTACCACGTGTCAGCAGAACAATTTTCGCGCCTGTGCTGGCCAAAAGGGCCTGAGCATCAGTGTTTCCGGTGATCCACTCAAGGTCTTCGTCAGAGGTTTTGATAATGTCCGCAGCGCCCAACATACGGGTCAAACGGGCCCGATAGCTTTCTTCGTCGGTGATAAAACCGGGGCGAATATTCGGGTCGATCATTGTGACGCGGGTTGCGGCCTCGCGCAGCATCAACGCCTCATAGGCGGCACCGCAGGGTTCCACGACAAGGCTGATCCCACCAAAGAACAGTGCGTCTGGGCCGGACGCGGGCAGGTCATCAACAGACAGCATTCGTCCTGCGGTGTTTTCATCATAGAACGCATAAGACGCATGGCCGTCGGTCAACGTGACGAATGCCAGAGTGGTAGGACGATCCGAGATTGCAGCGGGGCTGCTATCGACGTTTGATTTCGCCAACTGATCGCGCAGGATGTCCCCGAACAGGTCAGAAGAAAGCCCCGAAAAGAACTGCACGGGCGTATCAAGCCGCCCCAGCGCGACCGCTGTGTTAAACACCGCCCCGCCAGCATGCGGTGCGAATGCGCTTTCGCCAGCTTCTGTTTGGCGTGGCAGCATATCAATAAGGGCTTCGCCGCAGCAGATGATCATGACAGTTCTCCGAAATACTTACTGGCTGTTAGCGATAACAAATCCAGCGATAAGCGCAAGGATCAGACCGATCAAAACTGCAAATGCGATCTTCCAAGCGGAATAAGGCCTCTCGCCCTGAACGCGGCCAGTCCGACCGTTCACGACAAACCGATAGGTTTTGCCCCGGTATTTATACGCAGCCAACCAAACAGGCAGCAGGATATGCTTAAAGGTCACGTCGCTGACATTGGTATCGACAGAGCTGATCCGTTGTTCGTCACCGCCGATGTCGTATTTCACGTCGCGCCGGATCATACGGTCCATATAGACGCGGGCTTCTTGAAACCCTTCGTCGAGTTCGACCTGATATCCTTCGGCGCGGAACCCGGCCAGATATTCAGGTTTGTAAGGTTCCAGTGCCGACAGGTCCCAAGGTTCTAGCCCATCAGTGTATCTCTTTGGCAGCGACTTTGAGGCAAGCACCAGCACATCATCAAAGAAACGTGCAACGCGCCCAGAAGCAGGCCGCCAACGGGTCTTGCGCACGCGTACTTGGGTACGCTTGCCGTCCCGCATCACGGTTTTTGTTTCATAGTAATGCGTGCCGCGCTGACCGCGATAGCTGCTTTTGGTGTCGGCATCGAATGTCCAGTAGGGAACGTAAATGCCGTTCATTTTGCGGCCCTTGCGGGCATATTCCATAAGGCCGTTTGGTGCGAACCAAAGGCTGCCCAGCCAATTCGTCAGCGCCCCGCGCGCGGACCCTTCGTCCAGATCGAATGGTAGCAAGCCACGGGGCTTGATATGTCGATGAGTGCCCGTATCGGTGACAACTGGTGTCGCACAAAACGGGCATTCTGCAGCGTGCACATCAGCGTCGAATTCTGTCTGCGCCCCACAGTTGGGGCAGGTGGTCACGCGGACTTCTTCGATTTCCTCGTTCGACAGCCGATGATCAAGGCCCGCCCGAAAGTCGAGTTCCTTGATGCCGCCAGCAACATGGCGCGAGCCTTCGATTGGCTCAACATTTCCGCAGTGGTCGCAGACCAGTTGGTGTTCGCCGGGATCAAAGCGCAGGTCGGACCCGCAGGTATTACACGGAAATCGGTGTTCGACTTCGGAGACGAGTTCAGCGGTCATGTGTGCACTTTGTGTCAAACGCAAAAAGGGAAAGGATGCGGCACGCTGAAACGTGCCACACTAAAGGTTAAGCGCCCGGTGGCGGTGGTGGCATGATCGTGAATAGCTGCGCAAGTTCAATGACTTCACCAGCCTGTAGCCAGCCATCTTGCCCTTGCGTCCAGACCATGCTGTCGCGAGAAAGCGTGCCTTCAGTCACCATGCGCCCCATGGCGGCCTTTGAAAACGGTCCCGTCACTTCGCCAGCGTTCGCAATGTGCCATACGTGTTCAACAGGTGGTGGTGGCGGAGGTGTAGCCGCTGCCGGTGCAGGCGCTGCACCCCAAGGCCCTTGTTGGGCCATTTGACCAGCCATAGCCATACCCATTCCAGCACCCAAACCTGCAGCCATACCGCCGCCAGCCGGGTTGTTTGCGGCAGCCGTCATTGCCTCGGCTGCGGAATACTGTGTGAATTTGCCCAGATCACCAGCTAGCCCCATGGACGTGCGTTTATCCAATGCGGCCTCGACCGCAGGGGGAAGGCTGATGTTTTCGATATAAAGTTCTGGGATAGACAGACCGTATTGTTTCATGGTGCCGTCGATCGCGGATGCAATCAGCTTGCCCAGATCAGCAGTGTTGGCGGCCATGTCCAGAACGGGAATGCCGGATGATGCGATCACGCGGCTGAATTCCTGAACGATGATGTTGCGGATTTGATAACTGATTTCATCCATTGTGAATTCGCCATCGGTACCGACGATTTCACGCAAGAACACAGCCGGATCACTGACCTTAACCGTATAGGTGCCATAAGCACGCAGGCGTGTTGGCCCGAACTCTGGATCACGCAACATGATTGGGTTTTTGGTACCCCATTTCAGGTCAGAAAAACGAGTAGTGTTGACGTAGTAGATTTCTGACTTGAATGGGCTATCAAACCCATGATCCCAATGTTGCAGGGTGGTCATGATGGGCATGTTGTTGGTTTCAAGCATATAAAGCCCCGGCGTGAATACGTCTGCCATTTGGCCTTCGTGCACGAATACTGCCGCCTGACCTTCGCGAACCGTCAGTTTGGCGCCGTATTTGATCTCGTGGTCTTCACGTTCAAACCGCCAGACCATCGTGTCGCGGGTGTTGTCGGTCCAGTGAATAACGTCGATGAATTCGCCGGTAAGAAAATCGAAAATGCCCATTTACGTGGCCTCCGTAGTTATAACAGTTCAGCTTGCCCCTTGTGCCATCAGGTCACGTGCGATGAGCCGTGCGATGGGGGCAGCAGTTGCGGGGTCCATGCCTGTTTCTAGACGTGGATCATATAGCATTTGCAGAAGCAATTCGTCATGCGTTGTCAGCAGCGCAAATTCTTCGTCATCGTTAAAGATCGAGGGGCGCGCGCCGGGGCTATCGTTGGCAAGACCCATACCTTGTGCCAATTCTTCGTGGATGCAGGCGCTACGCATGAGGTTCGGGTGTTCGGCGCGGATCACGGCGATTGCTTTGGTATAGCTAGAGTGACCGGGCACAAAGGTCCCGATGACAACACAAAGCTGATCTCGAGGCAGATTAACAAACGCCCGCACCGTCGCATCCGAGATCGTAGGGATCAGCTCGCGTAGTTTCGGTTCGAAAGCGCGGCGGTCGTCCTCGCCCAGAAATAGGACATGGTAATTGGGGTTGGTATTATCAAAGGTTATCGGCACCCCAGTCAGCCGCGATAGTCGCGCAGCATATGTCTGAACGCTTGCCTTATCTTGATCACGCTGGGCGTAGGGCACCGTGCTGCCGAATTCGACCGACATCCGAATGGGTTGATCCCAACGCCGCAACTTAGAAACTGTGCTGTGGGCGTTCCGAAAATCGCTGTCGTCACGGTATTCGTTGAACAGGGCGATACGTACGAAATCGCGGGCCAGCTGTGTATCCGTGAATTGGGTGTCGGGGCCGCCCCCATCACCGCGCAATAGGCCCTGCGTCAGAAGATCATTTTGCAGGCGCTTATAGTAGGTTGTCAATTGCTTGCTGGCTTCGCTTGGTTCGACAACCTTTGGCGGCGCAACAGGTGTCACTACTTCGGGTGCCGGTTGTTCGGGAATTTCAGGTGGGGGTGGGGCAAATGCCGTGCATCCGGCCGTGCCCGCCAAAGTGACGAGCAAGCCGAAACACTGCAATTTGCCCCCAAACCCCATGTTTTCTTAGCTATTGACCGAGGTGCCAACCACGTCGCCAGTGCCAGTTGCCTTTGCTTTGGCTGCGGCGAGCGTGTCTTTCAGCTCAGTTTCCATCTTCTGCATCTCAACTTCGGCTTCCGCACGCTTGCGTTTGCCTTCGTCTGCGATCTCTAAGCTTTCGTTGATTGTCGCGATCAGGTTGGCGTTGGCCTCTTTGACGGCGTCAATGTCGAACACACCGCGTTCCATTTCTTCGCGGATGGTGCGGTTGGCCTGGCGCAGGTTCTTAGCGTTGGCGGTCAACAGTTCGTTGGTCAGATCGTTTGCATCGCGCACGGCTTCTGCGGCCTCGGATGAACGCTGGATCGTGACGGCTTGTGCCAGCTGTGTTTCCCAAAGCGGTACAGTGTTCACGAGGGTCGAATTGATCTTGGTGACCAGCGATTTGTCATTTTCCTGAACCAAGCGGATAGATGGCAAGGACTGCATCGTCACCTGACGTGTCAGTTTCAGATCGTGCACACGGCGTTCCAGATCGTCACGTGCAGAACGGATGTCGCGCAGTTCTTGCGCTTTCATCACGGCCTGATCTTCTGGGGCTGCCTGCACTTCAGCTTCTTTCGCTGGGATGGTTGTGGCGTCTAGATCAGCGATCTTGGCCTCACCAGCAGCGATATACAGCGCCAATTCGTCATAGAATTGCAGCGTTTTGTCATAAAGCACATCGAGGCTTTCGATGTCTTTTAGCAGGATATGTTCGTGGCCAAGCAGATCATCAGTGATGTGGTCGATCTGACCTTGGACATCTTCGAAACGGGCAACGAATTTCGCCATTGGCGCCGCGCGGCCCAATAGTTTTTCCCACCAGCTACGCTTGCGACGCACGTCCAGTTCAGAGATCGAGAAGCCGCGGATCGTTGTCACGATGTTGCGCAGGCTGTCACCAGCAGGGCCGACATCTTTGTTACGTACACCGGCTAGCATTTCTTGGCTGATGACTTGCAGTTCAGCCTGTGCCGAAGAACCAAACGACACGATAGAATTGGTGTCAGTCACATCAATTTCCGCGATGCGTTTGGTAATTTCAGCGCTGGTTGGTGCGTCGGCTTGTTCAAGCGTCACCAGTTCGCCTTTTGGTTCAGGCAGAACGACGGCTGTCACTTTCGCCACTTCTTCGAGTGCCGCTTCGGCCTTTTGGCGGGTAATCTCGGTCATTCGTCATTTCCTTTCGGTTTCAAGCTGACGCCTTCGCGTTGGAGGCGGTCACGCAATACGTTAATTTCAATATCCATGTCGCTACGGTCATCCAGCATCATCTTGTCCGTGCGCGCGGCAAAGTTTTGTTCCAGATCATCCAACAGCGCCTCATAGTTTGAACGGGCGCTTTCGTCTTTTTTGCGCTGGTACAGGTCGACAAATTTGGTTGTCGCGTCGCGGGCCCCTTGCAAATAAACGCCAAGGAACTTGCGTGCGCCGGTTAGATCGCGTGGGTCTTCTTCTACAGTGCGGATCATTTTGCGGGCGACAGTTTGGAATGTCGCGACGCGCATTGTGAGCTTACGGTCGTTCAAAATGTCGATCTGGCCGCGCATGGCTTCTAGGTGTGCTTCGGCCTTGTCCACGACGCGGGCAACGCGATCTTGTTGGAAATCGTCGATGCCTTCCATTCGTTTGTCCGCGAGCGGATCAATCCCAAAGGCCGCAACATGCAGGCCAAGTGCCGCAGCACCGTATAAAACCGAACCGATAACTCCGGTGTCGCCTGTATAAGCGGCAATTGCGACCCCGATCCCGGTCAGCAGTGATGCCATCATCTTGCGTGGCAATGCAGGGCGGCGGGCGACCTTGCGGGCGTTATATGCAGCCTCAGCGACGAGCCCCTCTTGGAGCAGCCAAGCCGCAAGGGTCAGAATGCCGCCACCGACGAGCGCGGCTACTAATGTCGCCGGACCGTCGTTGATTGAAGTTAGAACCAGCATAACTGCCGGAACATATAATATCCGGGCAGGGGACCTAGCCGCGCGGGCCCCTCTGATATCAAGAACGGCCTCGCGCGGGGCATTATTCGTGCCGTCAGGGCTATATTTTCCGCCAAATCGCTTTGCCATCAAGAGGCCCCTAACATGCCAGAAGTGATACCAAACATGAGAATGACGAGAACAATATAACTGATCCGCTTGAATGTTTGCGGCATCTGGTCTTCTTCCTTTCCTTGGGCCCATAGGGCCACCGCCTGCACTGTTCCTAGCAGCGCCAATCCAGCAATCGCGAGGATTGCGAGAAGGGCGATAGCAAGGAACAAGCGGGCCATTGCATTGCTCCGGCTTAGTGTTTCTGCTCAGCGTGGCGCTGTGCACTGAGTTTGCGGCTGTAGCCCGACTGGATGATTTCGACAGCAACTAGCACGACGACAGAGAAGTAGAATGTAGACTTAGACATTGGGATGATATCCTTGCCAAAGACCTTGATGTTCAACGTGTCGTCGTGAACGGCGTGGGCTGCGGCTGGGCCAGCTTCGCCCAAAAGAACGACTCCAACGATCAGCAAGATAAACAGGCCAAGCACCTCGTACATACGGTTCTTTTCCAAGAAACGCGTCACGCCATCAGCCAGCAGCAACATCGCAAGGCCAGAAAGAATGATCGCGAAAGCAAGAATTGGGAACACATCCGTAATCGCCAGCGCCGAAAGCACCGAGTCAAACGAGAAGATCAGGTTCATGATGACGATCAATATGACAACCTGAGCAGCTGATTTTCCTGATTTTCCATGAACGTCATGGCCTAGGTTATCCATCGACAGCATGTGCGCGATTTCTTTCACCGCTGTGTACATGATGAAGATACCACCAATGACAAACACGATGGTCGCAAAGTTAACGCCGCCTTCAAGCACACCAGCCCAGTCCATGATAAAGAAGGGTTCGGACAATGCATCAATCAGCTTGATCATCGTGAACAGCAGCACCACGCGCAGCGCGACAGCAATCATGATACCCCAAGTGCGTACCGATTTTTGCTGCGCTACCGGGGCGCGTTGGCTCTCGATTGAGATATAAAGAAGGTTATCAAAGCCCAGAACAGCCTGCAAAAAGCAAAGCATGAGCAAATTAGTTGCGTTTTCGAGCGTCAGCAGGTCGGCCAAAGCGAATTCCCCCAGAAAGTTTTGTTACTTTTACCATGCACAACGCAAAGTAACAGAACAAGGGTTCAACTGCGCCGTTTTTTCCCCGCGCTAGGCCGGTTTACCGGTTTTCGAACGCGCGTTGGTGTTGGTTTGTTTGACAGCCCCAGCTGATCGCGGACCACGCGCTGTTTTACTTCTTCGACTTCGCCCGCCTTCAGCTCGCCCAGTTGAAACGGACCATAGCTGACGCGGATCAGCCGGTTCACGGTCACGCCGATTGCTTCCATCGTGCGGCGAATCTCGCGGTTTTTGCCTTCGCGGATGGATACAGTCAGCCATGCGTTCGCGCCTTGTTGGCGGTCAAAGGTAACGATCATCGGTTGGTACTTAACACCATCAACCTCAATGCCGGCGCGCAGTTGATCTAGCTTCGCTTCGCTTGCGCTGCCTTTGATCCGTACGCGGTAACGGCGCAACCATCCGGTTGACGGCAGTTCCAGCTTGCGTTTGACGCCGCCGTCGTTGGTCAGCAGCATCAGGCCTTCGGAATTCAAATCAAGGCGGCCAATCGACATTACCCGGGGCATATCTTCGGGCAGGGCACCAAAAACAGTCGGGCGGTCGCGTTCGTCGCGTTCCGTCGTCACAAGGCCGGTAGGCTTGTGGTACAGCCAAATGCGTGGCGGTTCTGGTTCGCCCACCAATTTGCCATCAGCCGTGATCTTGTCACTTGCGGTTACGTTCAACGCAGGGCTGTCGATTATCTTGCCGTTCACGGTCACGCGGCCGTCGGCAATCATACGCTCGGCCTCGCGGCGGCTTGCAATGCCAGCGCGGGAAAGGACTTTGGCGATGCGATCGCCCGAAGGTGTGTCATTAGTCATATCTATGCCCATAGCTGCTTTGATCGCCCCTTGCCAGTGGGTGCTTGGTCGGGGCATCACATTCACATGAATTTTCGTAGCTACATGAAGATTGCCCTTGCCGAGGCACGATCTGCCGCTGAGCGTGGTGAGGTGCCCGTGGGTGCTGTTATCGTGGGTCCAGATGGTGTGATTGCACAAGCAGGCAACCGCACACGCGAATTGAATGATCCAACGGCCCATGCCGAGATGCTTGCGATCCGGGCGGCTTGCGCTGCCTTAGGCCAAGAGCGACTGACGGGGTTTGACCTCTATGTAACCTTAGAGCCGTGTCCGATGTGTGCTGCAGCAATCAGTAACGCGCGGATCGCGCGACTGTATTACGGTGCTGCTGATCCTAAGTCTGGCGGTGTCGGGCAGGGGCCGCGCGTATTCTCGCACCCGCAGTGCCATCACAAGCCAGAGGTCTATGACAGAATCGCAGCACGGGAATCGGAGGATCTCTTGATGGATTTTTTCGCGGCACGACGCGTACCCGTTAAGTGAATTGGCTTGCGCAAATCGATGGGTATTGTGAACGCACCGATGCGGCCTATTGGTCCGAGCCGATAAACGCGCTTACGAACCTCGCCTTTGTTATTGGCGCCGCAATGATGTGGCGGCGAACGAAAGACCAGCCATTGGCGCGCGCGCTTTGCGTGATTTTGGCATTGATCGGGATTGGGAGTTATCTGTTTCATACCCATGCCACGGCTTGGGCGGCGCTTGCGGACGTCGCGCCGATTGGCGTGTTTATCTTGGTATACCTGTTTGCGGTGCATCGCGATGTCTTGGGATTTGAGCCGCGCATCGCAATGTTCGCGACAGCACTGTTTGTACCGTATGCCGCGATCACCGTTCCGGTTCTGAATGCGATCCCATTTGTCAGGATCTCCAATTTCTATTGGACGGTTCCGATTTTGTTATTTGCTTATGCCTTCGCACTGCGAAAGCGTTTGCCGGATACCGCCAAAGGGTTTGCAATTGGCTGCGCATTGCTTTGTTTGTCTATCGCGTTGCGTTCGCTTGATGAATTCTTATGCGCCGCTTTCCCAATTGGGACCCATTTTATGTGGCATTGCCTGAATGCCGCAATGTTGACGTGGATGATTCACGTTTACAGCCGCCATATGCTTGCGACCCGCAGTTTGTAGCGGTAAACGCGGGTGAAAGATTTACCGGAGACGCGTTCCATGTCGATTGACACAGAAACCGCCCGCCGCGTGGCGAAACTCGCCCGCATTAAGGTGGAAGACGATGCCCTGCCTGCTTTGGCCGCTGAATTCAGCGCGATCCTTGGCTTTATCGAGCAACTGAATGAAGTCGATGTCGAAGGCGTAGAGCCGATGACATCTGTCACTCCGCAGCGCCTAAAGCGCCGTGAAGATGTTGTTACTGATGGCGATCAACAAGAAGCAGTTCTAAAGAACGCTCCTGATGCCCGCGAAGGGTTCTTTGCCGTGCCGAAGGTGGTTGAATAATGACTGATCTAACAAAACTGACCATTGCGCAGGCCCGTGACGCAATGCGCAAGGGTGACACATCCAGCGCTGAGATCACGGCCACTTGTCTGACGGCGATCGAAGATGCGGGTGCCCTGAACGCATTTGTGCACAAGACGCCAGAAATTGCGACCGAACAGGCCGCTGCAGCTGATGCGCGTATCAAAGCAGGCGATGCGCCAGCAATGTGTGGTATCCCGCTGGGTATCAAGGATCTATTTTGTACCAAAGGTGTGCCTTCGCAAGCTGCGTCACGCATCCTTGAAGGGTTCAAACCTGAATACGAATCGACCGTCACAACACAGTTGTTTGATGCCGGCGCAGTGATGCTGGGCAAGCTGAACATGGATGAGTTCGCGATGGGTTCGTCAAACGAGACGTCTGTCTATGGCGACGCCGTAAACCCATGGAAGGTGGACGACCGCAACCTGACACCCGGTGGATCATCCGGTGGTTCGGCTAGCGCGGTTGCTGCTGACCTTTGCCTTGCGGCCACGGGTACAGACACCGGCGGTTCAATCCGTCAGCCTGCCGCCTTCACTGGTATTACTGGTTTGAAGCCAACTTATGGCCGCGTGTCACGTTGGGGCGTTGTCGCCTTTGCGTCGTCGCTTGATCAGGCTGGCCCAATGACCAAAGACGTGCGCGATGCGGCTATCATGCTGCAAGCCATGTGTGGTCACGACCCAAAAGACAGCACGAGCGCCGATTTGGCTGTGCCCGATTTTGAGGCTGCCTTGACTGGCGACATCAAAGGCAAAGTCATTGGTATTCCCAAAGAATACCGTATGGATGGTATGCCCGCAGAGATCGCGAAGCTTTGGGAAGACGGCACTGCCATGCTTAAAGACGCGGGCGCTGTGATCAAAGATATCAGCCTGCCGCACACGAAATACGCTTTGCCAGCATACTATGTGATCGCCCCAGCAGAGGCATCGTCAAACCTTGCCCGCTATGACGGCGTTCGTTTTGGTCACCGCGCGAAACTAGACGCAGGCGATGGCATCACTGAAATGTACGAAAAGACCCGCGCCGAAGGCTTTGGTCACGAAGTACAGCGCCGTGTGATGGTCGGTACATATGTGTTGTCCGCTGGTTTCTATGATGCATATTATAACCGCGCCCGCCGCGTGCGTGCGTTGATCAAGCGCGACTTTGACAATGTGTTTGCTGACGGTGTCGATGCGATTCTGACGCCAACGACGCCTTCGGCTGCGTTTGGTTTGGGTGAAATGACGGATGCTGATCCGATTCAGATGTATCTGAACGACGTGTTTACCGTCACTGTGAACCTTGCTGGTCTACCCGGCATTGCTGTGCCAACAGGCACTGATGCCAGTGGCTTGCCGCTTGGTTTGCAGTTGATTGGGCGTCCGTGGGAAGAGGCCGATCTGCTGAATGTGGCCTATAGCCTAGAGCAAACAGCGGGTTTTGTAGCCAAACCGACCAAGTGGTGGTAATTATCTTCAAAAGAAGATGTTGAGTAGCAGGTGATCATCGATGAAATTTAGCTATGGTATTGCGCTAAGCATTCTGGCGTTGGGCGCTTGCGCGACAACAGATGCGCAACGTGCGCGTGGCGTTGGTTTTGATGATTACTCTAACTACGAACTGGAGCGCGCGCGTCGCGAGGCGGCGTTAACGTCGTCGCAGACGTCAATTATTCCACCCGCAAAGGTGAATTCGGTTGTACGTAACGACCCTGCACCTCTGCCCGGCACCCAAGCGATTGCTTCTTCTGAGCTTGCCAATGCGGGTATTGGACAGGCGCAACCGAGCCAGACTGACCGTGAACCGCTGTCGGCGCTAAAGCCAGCCGCTGTTGAGGCAAACAACATCAGTATCTCTGATGAGCAGAACTTTGATGCGGTGTCTGGTCGCGAAACAATCGAAAGCGATGCTGCGCGGCGTGCTGCACAAGCAGCCGCACGCGAACAGGTCGCGCCAACAGCAGTGCCAGATCGCCCGTCCAATACTGGACCAAACATCGTTGAATACGCGGTGAATGCGCCAAACGTGAAAGGGCAGGAATGGTATAGCCGTTCGCTGTTGTCCACACAGGGGCGCTATCAACGAAATTGTGCAACCTATGCAACGCCAGACGATGCGCAGCGCGACTTTCTTTCGCGGGGCGGGCCAGAACGAGATCGTCGCGGGATTGATCCCGATGGTGACGGATTCGCCTGTGGATGGGACCCTGCACCGTTCAAGATGGCATTCGGCAACTGAAACTGACCACATATAATTCGCCCAACTGTGGGCCTCGGCGTGGTGTTACACAGCCTGATATGGTTGTGCTGCATTATACTGCGATGCAATCGGCAGCTGCTGCACGCGATACGTTGTGTAATCCTGCCAACGAAGTGTCCGCGCATTACCTGATTGCAGAAAGCGGCGAAGTGATGTCGCTTGTGCCAGAGGCGCTGCGCGCGTGGCATGCCGGGGCAGGGCGCTGGGGGGCGGTCACAGACGTGAATAGTCACTCTATCGGGATAGAGATTGCCAATGATGGTTTTAGCCCCTTTGCAGCCCCGCAAATGGATGCGCTGGCCGATCTGCTGAAAGGCATCAATGCACGCTGGGGCATCCGCCCAGAACGTGTCATCGGGCATTCGGACATGGCGCCGGGGCGCAAGATTGATCCGGGCGCGCGATTCGACTGGCGTCGGCTTGCGCGGATGGGGTTCGCAGTTTGGCCCGAAGAGGTTGCGTCAGAGAACCCTGAGTTCTTTGCACCGCGCATGCGATCCTTTGGATATACGGCCACGGATGATGCTGATTTGCTGCTATCGGTGTTTCGGATGCGATTCCGTCCTTGGGCTACGGGCCCACTTGATGAAACTGATGCTGGCATGATCACCGATCTCGCGCGCCGTTTCCCCGTTGACGTGAACGCCGCGAGCACCTAACTGCGTTATGCGCGGATGGCTGGATGGCCGCGGGCGGTAACGTCCGAGGAAAGTCCGGACTCCAAAAAGCACGGTGCCGGGTAACGCCCGGCGGGGGTAACCCTAGGGAAAGCGCCACAGAGAACAGACTGCCTTGGTCGCATCTATGGTGCGCATTCGTCAAAGCCAAGGTTAAGGTGAAACGGTGGGGTAAGAGCCCACCGCGCGAGCGGCAACGTAAGCGGCACGGCAAGCCCCACCGGGAGCAATGCCAAATAGGGACTACGCGCCGTAAGGCAGGGATGCTTGAGCCCGAGTAGTCCGGGTTGGCAGCTAGAGACCGTCTGGTAACAGGCGGTGTAGATGAATGGTCATCCATTTGGGGTAACCCAAAGGACAAGATCCGGCTTATAGGCCGTCCGCGCAAATCATCTGATCTACATTGGACACCCACATTCCGGTCAACGTAAAGCCTTATTTGATAAACGGAATCATGTGGCGATCAGCCGGATATGATTTTGCACCGATGTGTACCGCTAGCGTATCCGCTGTATCAGCAAGGTTGGATGCGATCATGCCGACGGCAATTGTTTTGCCAAGCCGTTTCGAAAACGCTAGCTCACTGACAAAACCCACATTTTTGCCGTTGCAGGTTAAATTAACGGGGTGCCCCGGTAGCGCAGGGTTCCCTTCGATCACAAGCCCAATGCGTTGACGCAGGTTGGGTTGCTGGGCTAGCGCCGTAAGTGCAGCTTTGCCGACGAATTCGATATCCGAAGTCAAATCAATCAACCCGCCAAAACCCATTTCAAATGGTGTGGCGCGGTAGTTTTGCCAGCGCATATCGGCACCGTATGAGATTAACCCGCTTTCCAATCGCTCTACGTCGTTGGGCGCACCGGGACCGATGTCATACGGTGCGCCGGCTGCTTTGACTTTGTCCCACAGTTCGGTGCCGCGGCTACGATCCATGAGATATAATTCATAGCCGCCTTGTTTGGACCATCCTGAACGTGCCAAAACCAGCGGTATACCGTCCAGTGATGTTTCTTCGAAACCAAAGTAACGATAATCACGGATTTGTTCGCCAAATAGCGACGCGACGACATCCGCGGCCTTTGGTCCTTGGATCGCAAGCGGCGATACGTCTGGTTCTGATACCTCGACATTCCAGCCTTTTTCCGCAGCGAGTGCAGCGGCCCAAAGGTGGATGTCGCTATCAGCAACCGAAAGCCAGTACCGGTCTTGCGACAGCTTCAAAAGCACCGGATCGTTAATAACCCACCCCTGATGGTCGCACAGCGGGACATAGCGGCCCTGACCGATTTTGGTGCCCGACAGGTTACGCGGTGTTAGATATTGTGCCAGCTTGCCTGCGTCTGGGCCAGACAGCTGTACCTGACGCTGCGCTGCGACGTCCCACATCGCCACGCCAGAGATAAGGCGATCATATTCGGCTTCGGGGTCGCCGAAATGGGCAGGAATATACATGTGATTGTAGACGGAAAAGCTTTTTACGCCGTCGCGTACTGTTGCGTCGAAATAGGCTGACTTGCGGATGTTGGGGCCGATGCCAATCGAAAATGCCATAACCTGACCTTTACTCTGATGTTTAACTGCCAATTTCATTTAATATCAGATGCTGCAATAAAAATATCATGCGTGACTGGTAGGGGCTTGTCTGGTTCAGCTTGGCTTAGGGCTGTTCGTCAGGATAGGGCAGATCACCGAGCAAGACATTACGAAAGTCGTAGGGTGGGGTTACTTGAAACTGGACGGCTCGAATGGTTTTGTGGTTTTCGCTTAGTGCTTTGACGACACGGTGCATGCCGTCCATGAGCCGACCCTTGGCGCATAGAATGATTGGATAGGTCAGGTCCGCCTGCTGAACCAGCCTTATATGTCGTGCGATTGATACCGGCGTCGGCACCGAACCGGGTTCTTGATACCACCAGTTTTCATCAATTTCGGAAATATCGGTTATTGGAATGTCGTGAACCGGCAGATCGGCCGACGCGTCTACCAGTTTGTGTACGTCCCAGATGTGCGTATCTGATCCGATTGTGCGCAAATGATATTGCTTTCGCATGCTATCTGGCTTCCCTGTTGGTCAGAATGCCAAATGATTCTGCATCATTTGACTTGGGAAGCAATATAATGCGCGTCTTTGCGGTTGACTCGGGGCGCGGCTGGCGTAAAAGGCAGCCTCAATGATATTTATGCGTAGCGCCGATGACGGCCCGCAACCAGGAGAGATGAGACATGGCGAAGCCTACCACCATCAAGATCCGCCTGAACTCCACTGCGGGGACCGGGCACTTCTACGTCACGAAAAAGAACGCACGTACAATGACCGAAAAAATGGTCATCAAAAAGTACGACCCCGTTGTGCGTAAGCACGTCGAATACAAAGAAGGCAAGATCAAGTAATTGATTGTCCCTTTGGTTCGAATAAAGGCCACGCAATAGCGTGGCTTTTTTTGTTTTAAAGACTTGATGTTTGTCCCCGCGAAGCGTGCAGAAGTGTCAACTCTCTGGGTTTGCGCGAACGATTGCTGTCATAATCCTGCCAGCCGTGCGGTGACGATAGTGAACTTTATCTCAGTTGTTATCCTTGGAATTCGAAACCGCTAACGACATCGCGCAAAAAGTCTATCCGTTTTGCAGTATATTCGGCACGACAAAAAGTGGCACCGCCATCGGGGGTGAACAATAGCGGCCAGTATACCTTGCAGTCGCTGCTGCGCGTGTTGAGCCAATTATCTTGAGACGCTTGCAGATCGTTGGCAAAATCTTGATCTATTGCAACGGACTCTGTCGCAAGGGCCATTTCTAACGCCAATTGCGCGTCCCATGCCGCGGCCTCAACGGCCCAGCAGTCTGTTGGGTCCTGGCCTTTAATGCAGGCATTCTCCTTGACTTCAGTTTCACCAACAGCACCAAGGCAGTTTATGGCTTTATCGGTAACGGCTAAGCAGCTTGTCAGCGCGGCAGAACTGCGTTCGGAAGTAGGCTCAGTCAGCTGGACGATTTCTTCAATGGATAATCTACTGTGTTTGTCTTCGTCGATTACGCGGCCCTGCCAAGTTACGCGAAAACTCTCGGTGCCTGATTGAGGCGACGTGTAGTAGGTTGCCCAGCCATTTGCGAACCCTTGCTGTGTCTCATTAATATTAGAGCATTGAAAAGAAAGCTGCGTCTCGTCACAAACGCCATCGTAGCAGATGCGGTATTGTGGAGCGATCGTATTAGGCAGGCTACCATCTTCATAGTTCGTGTAACCTGCCGAAACCATTGTTCCAGCCATCAAAAACATCACGGTGAAAAGCGATATTTCTTTCATCTGTTCAAATCCTATATTGCGCAGACTTTGTATCTGCTTTTATTCAGTCACAGTATTCTTGGTTTACCTCATAAGGTCAGCAGTTTTTCAGGCTTATCTTAGAGAATGGGAGCTACTGTGCCACAGGCGAATCCGGGCTAGAATCGGATCTGAAACACGAAGTCGGCTGTTAGTAGGGCGACACCGTGGGCTCTCCATCCAGCGTCACATAGCGCCGTTTCCCGGTCGTCCTATCGAAATGAAGCACACAGTCGTGGTCGGGATAGGTGATTATGTCATTGTCTGCGCGTGTCCCTATCGCCAAGTAGGTTGCGTCTGTGTTACTGATGTTCTCTAGATAGTGACCGACGGGTACACCTGCTTTGAATGTGACGCTGTCGCCGGGGTGTAGGGGGCTGCTGGTGGGGCCTTCGTGCACGATGACTGTACCTGTTAGCATATAGATCATCTCGTCTTCGGTTGCATGCCAGTGACGCAGTGATGACTTTGAACGGGGCGGCAGGGTTTCTGTGAATGCCCCAAGCTGCGTTAAGCCACCGCTGTCGCTAAATAGTCTGGCACTATAGATGCCCAAGACCGCGTGTGTCTTTTCGGGTTCATCTAGCTGAGCATCTTTGGCGCGAATGATGGGCATCGTAACACCTTTGCGAATAAACGAAAAAAGGCCAGCGTTTCCGCCGGCCTTTTGTGTTTGCTATGCTATCTTGCTTACTCGCGATTGCCGAACAGCTGCAGCAAGAAGATGAACATGTTGATGAAATCAAGGTACAGGTTCAGCGCACCCATGATTGCAGATTTCGCCAACCATTCGCTGTCGCCATGTGCGGCATGAGCAATGTAGTCAGTTTTGATCTTTTGTGTGTCATACGCTGTTAAGCCAGCAAAGATCAGAACGCCGATGCCAGAGATCGCGAACATGATTGCAGGTGACTGCAGGAAGATGTTGACGATCATCGCAACAACCAAGCCTACTACACCCATCATCAAGAATGTGCCCCAGCCAGACAGGTCTTTCTTCGTGGTGTAACCCCACAGTGAAAGGCTTGCGAAAGCAATCGCTGTGATCAAGAAGATCTGAACGATTGATGCGCCTGTGTAGACAAGGAAAATTGAACTAAGCGAGAGGCCCATCACAGCAGCGAAAGCATAGAACACAAGCTGCGCTGTTGCAGCGGACATACGGTTGATCATCGCGCTAAGGCCAAAGACGAACGCCAGCGGTGCGAACATGATGACGTAACGCAGTGGTGATCCGTAAATCAGTGCGCCAAGGTCCGTTAGCATTGTGCCGTTACGCATCATAGACACGGCTGCTGATGGATCCGTCGTTGTTGCCAGACCTGCGATAGCCCATGCTGCCGCAGCCGTAATAACCATGCCAATCGACATGGTCGCGTAAACTTTGTTCATGTGAGCGCGCAGGCCCTCGTCGATCGCACTTGTGCGTGCGCCGGCGCCTGTGTCTGCCCAATCGTATTGTGCCATTGTGACCTCCAATTAATGTCGTGGTTCCGATCGTTAGAACCCTTGCTCACGATATTGGCAGCTATGGCTATTTTTTCAAGGTCCTAGGGCGTTAACAACGCTGATTTCGTACGATTGTGTATTTATTGCGTCCAATGGCCGGGAACGTTCCACGGGGCTTTGTTTGCTTCGGTCATTGCTTCGTGCCTGCTGACACCAATATCACATAATATATGGTCATCGAGCTTGCCGAGCTGACGGCGCTGGCGCGCTATTTGCAGATATCCCAGTAAACGCGTGGTAAGGCGGACACGTCGCGATGGGATGCATTGAATGCTGCTTTGAATAGAAGCGGTCATAGTATGTCCTTTCGTGATGATTGGAGTGAGTTTCATTTCGATGCTTGATGGATAGTTCACTGGCGTGCATAATGAAAATGAATGTTTGAGTTATTAATCATCAGGAATATTGATATGACGCGAAATCTAGACACAACGGCCTTACGCTCATTTGTTGCTGTAGCGGACACTGGTGGTGTGACGCGGGCTGCAGGATTGTTAAACTTGACGCAATCGGCGGTCTCTATGCAATTGAAACGCCTAGAAGAATCACTAGGTGTCGGGTTGCTTGACCGGTCGGCACGTAGCATTGGCCTGACACCTCAGGGGGAATTGTTACTAAGCTACGCGCGCCGGATGCTTGAACTGAACGACGAAGTATATGGCAAGCTCACGGCGACTGAATACGAAGGCGAAGTCACGCTTGGGGTGCCGCATGACATCGTTTATCCGGTTATACCTGTCGTATTGCAGCGGTTCGCGGCGGCATATCCGCGTGTTCGCGTGAATTTAGTATCATCGTTCACACGCGGCTTGGTCGAGGATTTTAGGCGCGGTGCGATCGACGTCATTCTAACTACTGAGGATTCGGTAGGAGAAGGTGGTGAGACGCTCACCAAGATTCCGCTGATCTGGGTGGGGGCGCCAAAGGGGCAGGCGTGGAAAAAGCGACCTTTGCGTTTAGCTTATGAGGAAAGCTGTATCTTCCGCCAGTTTGTACAGCGCCGCCTTGATGAGGTGGGTATCCCGTGGGAAATGGCTGTGGAAAGCAATTTTAGTCGTACAATAGAGGCGACTGTGAGCGCCGATCTGGCTGTGCATACCATGCTTGAAGGCACAGAACCCCGCCATCTAGAGCGAATCGAACACGGCGGGCATTTACCGAGCTTACGCGACATGAATGTGAATCTTTATCAGGCCAACCTTGATCAGGGGCCTGTCATCCACGATCTGGCTAAATTTGTGCGTGATGGTTTTTACACGCTAAAGGCACCTGTCATGGCGTAACGACGACCTTACCAATTGATTTACGGGTGCGCAGCAGGTCCAACGCCTCTGCTGCTTGGTCTAACGGCAAGACATGGCTGATGTGCGGCCGGAGCCTACCTTCGGTATACCATGTCATCAATTCAGTAAGGCTATCAGTAAGCGCGCTTGGGTTGAACTTTAGATACCCGCCCCAATAGAAACCGATCACGCTGATGTTCTTTACAAGAAGAATATTGGCGGGAATCGGGGGGACATCTCCGCTTGCGAAGCCGATCACGATAATACGTGCTTCGCGGTTGCATGCGCCAAGTGCTGCCTTGAACAGGTCACCCCCTACGGGGTCGTAAACGACGTCAGCACCGCCAAGTGCTTTGACGGCTTCTTTGACATCATCGGCGTCGCAATCGATTAAATGATCTGCACCAGCCTCTTGCGCCGCTTTGAGCTTTTTCTGCCCGCGGGCAACGGCAATGACGCGTGCACCCATTGCTTTACCGACCTCAACCGCGGTGAGCCCAACCCCACCAGCCGCACCAAGCACGAGCAGAGTTTCACCGGCCTGCAGTTTTGCGCGTCTCGCTAGTGCTAGGTGGGATGTGCCGTAGGCAACCATAAAACCCGCTGCGGCCTCCGCAGGCATATCATCTGGTACTGGCGTGCACAGATCTGCGGGAAATACACCACGTTCGGATAGCCCGCCTTGGCCGCCAAATACCGCTACTCGCGTTCCGATAGTGGGGCTGCTAACGCCTTGCCCTTGGGCTATAACTGTGCCGCATACTTCCATACCAAGGGTGAATGGCGGGTTGGGTGTGTCCTGATAAGTGCCCTTGGCCATAAGAAGATCAGCAAAATTCAACCCACAGGCTGCGATACTCAAGAGTACCTCTCCTTCTTGTGGAACTGGCTCTTTCGCGTCAGCAATTGCTGGCGGTTGAGTATGTGAAGTTACCTGAAAAGCGCGCATGAAACCCCGAATCACTTTGGAAAACTTTGTGAATTCTTATGCGAAAACTTTGACATCTTTACAATTTGCTCGTTTTTTTACCGTTTGATCGAGAACAAGCACGCCAGAACCTGTCCTTAAGGTAAGGTAATGGGTTGCAACCGTTGCGTGTTCTTTTCTGGGCGTGCATTCCGTTAGCACGGTACCGGATGTGGCTCACTCAGGCAAAGTGTGCGGTGCCTATCGGGACGCGGAACACAAAATGCCGCAATTATTTTGAACTAAGGAAACGATCAATGAAACACCCAGTCGATGTACACGTGGGGAAGCGTATTCGTCATCGCCGTTGGATGAACGGCACGACGCAACAGCAGTTGGCCGAAAATGTTGGAATTAAGTTCCAGCAAATTCAGAAATATGAAACCGGTATGAACCGCGTCAGCGCGTCCCGTCTTTGGGATATCGCAAAGGTACTGGACGTCCCTGTATCTTTCTTCTTTGAAGGTCTGGACGAACAGGTGCAGGCAGATGGCGCAAACGGCAACATGCCGGGAGATATTCTGACAGATAAAGAAGCGCTCGAACTTCTACGGTCTTACTACGCTATCCCAGAAAACCAGCGTCGCCGCCTCTTTGATTTGGCGCGCGTTCTAAGCGAAGCTGCTTAAGCGGCTTGACCATCACGACTGCCGCACGTTACCGCATATGGTAACGTAGCGCAGTTGGGAACAGCCTCATGCCATTGGACACGACCCTTCAGGCGGAGTTGATCCGCGTGGCAAATTTACTTGCAGATGCAGCGCGGCCCGAGACCCTGCTGCATTTTAGAACTCCTGCATTGGTTGCAGACGACAAGGGTGGTCAGGTCTTTGATCCTGTCACTGTTGCAGACCGCGCGGCTGAACAAGCAATGCGTGAGATTATCGCCCGTGAACGACCCCAAGATGGTATCTTGGGTGAAGAATACGGTGAAACCCCGGGCACGTCTGGATTGACATGGGTGCTTGACCCGATCGACGGCACACGTGGCTATATAAGTGGCACGCCGACTTGGGGGGTGCTGATTTCTGTGGCAGATGAAACGGGTCCATTGTTTGGCATAATTGACCAACCCTACATTGGTGAACGGTTCATTGGTGGCTTTGGTATTGCCGAAGTCACAGGGCCGCGCGGAACTCATACTCTAGAATGTATCGCGCAAAGCAAATTGTCTGATGCGACGGTGCTGACGACCTTCCCAGAGGTGGGTACCGCCGATGAAGGACGCGCGTTTTACGCTGTCGCCGGGCAGGCGAAATTGACCCGGTACGGTATGGACTGCTATGCCTACGCGTTGTTGGCAGCAGGACAGGTCGACCTTGTGATCGAGGCAGGGTTGAATGCATATGATATTCAGGCCCCAATTTCAGTGATCCAAGCGGCTGGTGGTATTGTGACTGATTGGGATGGCGGACCTGCACACCATGGTGGTCGTGCGCTGGCAGCAGCGAACCCAGATATCCACGCCGAGGCTATGGCGATCCTGCAAGAGAGCCTGAATGGCTGAGACGCTCATCAAAAATGCTGATATCGTTCTGACGATGGACGACGCACGCCGTGAATTGAAAGGTGCGGATATTCTGATCCGCGATGGCGTCATCGCGGCAGTCGGGCAGGGGCTTGAGACGCAGGGTGCCACGGTTCATGCAAATGGTCGTATTGTGACGCCGGGCCTCGTGAATACGCACCACCACTTGTATCAAACACTGACCCGCGCTGTGCCGGGTGCGCAAGACGCGTTGCTGTTTGGCTGGCTACAACGCCTCTATCCCATCTGGGCCCGCTTTGGCCCGGAAGAAATGTTCATCTCTGCCCAAGTCGGGTTGGCTGAATTGGCGCTATCGGGCTGTACGCTGACGTCGGACCATTTGTACCTTTATCCAAACGGATCGCGGTTGGATGATACAATCGCCGCCGCCCAAGAGGTTGGCTTGCGTTTTCATGCCACGCGCGGTGCGATGAGCATTGGCGAAAGCGACGGTGGCTTGCCGCCTGATGCTCTTGTCGAAAACGAGCGGGCAATCCTAGAAGACAGCGTCCGCGTTATTGATGCATTCCACGATCCAAACCCGGGCGCGATGGTGCGGGTTGGCGTGGCCCCTTGCAGTCCGTTTTCCGTATCGCGTGATCTGATGCGCGATGCTGCTATTCTTGCCCGCGATAAGGGCGTGATGATGCATACCCATCTGGCTGAGAACGACGAAGATATTGCCTATTCTATTGAAAAATTCGGCTGTCGGCCCGGTCAATACGCCGAAGATTTGGGTTGGACGGGTGATGATGTCTGGCACGCGCATTGCGTGAAACTGGACGGTCAAGAAATTGATCTGTTCGCACAGTCGCAGACAGGTGTTGCGCATTGCCCCTGTTCCAACTGTCGGCTTGGTTCCGGCATCGCGCCTATACGCGAGATGCGAGATGCAGGCGTAAACGTTGGATTGGGTGTAGATGGATCGGCAAGCAATGACATCGGCAACTTGATGGGCGAAGCACGTCAAACGATGCTTTTGCAGCGAGTCAAAAATGGGGCGGATGCTATGTCAGCCCGCGAAGCGCTAGAAATCGCGACACGTGGTGGCGCGCAGGTTTTAGGGCGCGATGACTGCGGTCAGATCGCAGTTGGCAAACGCGCGGATATTGCCCTGTGGGATGCGCAGACCGTTGAAAACGCAGGGTCATGGGATCCTGCGGCAGTTGTGCTGGCGGGACCTCAGAAAGTACGCGACTTGTTTGTTGAGGGCCATCAGGTTGTTGCGGATGGGCAATTGGTAACGATTGATCTGGGCGCGACCATTCGCAGACAGAACGACTTGGCGCAGCGACTGGCGAATTAGGCCCGTCGCTTTTGACCTGCGATCCACACGTCTTTGATCGCGCGGTCATCGCCCATCATGATCGTTGGGAATAGCGCGTCCCAAATGTCGGCCGCTCGGCCTGAACGCTGCGAAATCGCGGGCGTTGAACCAAGGTCAAGCACAGTAATGTCCGCCATCGCACCCGCGCCCAGATGACCAATTTGCCCGGACATGTGCAGTGACTTTGCCGACCCTTCTGTTGCGAGCCACATCAGTTGGGCAGGGTGCAATGCCGTGCCGCGCAACTGGCCGATCTCATAAGCTGCAGCCATGGTGCGCAGCATCGAAAACGACGATCCACCGCCTGTGTCAGTGGCAAGCCCGATGGACAGCCCAGTCTTTGCCAACCCCATCAGATCAAATAGTCCTGATCCGATGAACGTATTGGACGTCGGGCAGTGCACGACTGCGGCACCGACTTCGTTCAGTCGGTCAATCTCGCGCTGTTCAAGGTGGATGGCATGGCCATACAGGCCCTTAGCACCTAACAGCCCGAATGCCTCGTAAGTATCCAGATAGTCACGGGAATCTGGGAACAGGTCACGCACCCAAGCAATCTCGGGGAGTTGTTCACTCAGGTGTGTCTGCATCAGGCAGTCGGGGTGTTCGGACCAGAGCGCTCCAAGCGCGGCCAATTGTTCTGGCGTCGATGTCGGTGAAAACCGTGGCGTAATCGCATAGCTGGCACGCCCTTTGCCATGCCACTTTTCAAGCAACGCCTTACTGTCATCATAGGCCGATTGCGCGGTGTCTTGCAGCTTGTCAGGCGCATTGCGGTCCATGCAGGTTTTACCCGCAATCACGGCCATATCGCGATCAGCGGCAGCGCCAAAAAACGCATCGACACTTGCAGGATGGATCGTACAAAAACTGGTGAGCGTGGTGGTGCCGTGGTCAAGCGCAAGGTCGAGCGTACGTTCCGCGACTTCGGTTGCATACTTGGGGTCGCTGAATCGGGCTTCTTCGGGGAAGGTATAGGTATTCAGCCAGTCGATCAGCTGTTTGCCCCAGCTCGCGATGATGCCGGTTTGCGGGTAATGCATATGGGCATCGACAAAGCCCGCGCTGATCAGCGCATCGCCGTAATCGGTAACTTTTGCGTCCAGATGGGCCGCGCGCAGGGCGGCGGCCGAACCAACTGCGCTTATTTGTTTGCCCTCGATCAGCACAGCACCTGCGCTATCGAACTGTACGGCGTCATTCCAATCCCCAATCAAAGGATTGCCCGAAAAGCCAAGCGTTTGGCCAAGAAGAAGTTGCTTTGTCATAGCCTGATCATATGGGGCGGCTACGGTGGGGTAAATCGCTGAATGGCGTTGCCAGCAGGTCGTGATTGGCTATGTTGCAGGAGGTAGCGAGGGCAGGTCATGGCAGAGCAACTAGAAATCAACGAAGACGAAGCATTTGGTATCACCGATCGTCTTGTCTCGGATGTGTTGGATGCCGTACAGGCCGAAGATTCGGACGCGATTGACGCACTGCTGGACCCTTTACACCCCGCTGATATTGCCCACCTCATCGAGCAAATTAACGGCCGCGACCGCCGTGACCTGATTGCCGTTTGGAAGGGCGGTATGGACGGGGATACCCTGTCTGAACTGGACGAAAACCTGCGCGAAGAGATTATCGAACAACTTGCGCCTGCCGACCTGGCCGAGGCTGTTCGTGAATTGGAAAGCGACGATGTCGTCGATCTGGTCGAATATCTGGACGATGACCAGCAAGAAGCCGTTCTTGGCGCGTTGGACGCGGGTGACCGGGTCGTTGTTGAACAGGCGCTGTCGTATCCAGAAGAATCGGCCGGTCGCCACATGCAGTCAGAACTGGTGCGCGCACCAGAACATTGGACTGTGGGTGATGCGATTGACTATTTGCGTTCTGACGTGGTGCTGCCTGAGCAGTTTTATCACGTGGTTTTGGTCGATCCACGGCTTAAGGCGACAGGGTACGTCACCCTTGGACGTATCCTTAGCCATCCACGCGACACGCCACTTGCCACCCTGACCGAAGATACGTTTCGCACATTCCACGTCACCCAAGACGTTGAAGAGGTCGCGCAAGCGATCAATCACTATCACATGATCACTGCCCCGGTGGTTGATGACGATGATCGGATCGTCGGCGTGATTACGATTGATGACGCGATGGCGTTCCTTGAGGAAGAAGCCGAGGAAGATATTCTGCGCCTTGCTGGTGTTGGTGAAGGGTCGCTGTCTGACCGTGTGGTTGAAACGACAAAACAGCGATTTCCATGGCTTGCCGTGAACCTTCTGACCGCGATCTTTGCGTCACTTGTGATTTCATTGTTCGAAGAAACGATTGCTGGGCTTGTTGCGCTGGCAGTGTTGATGCCGATAGTCGCGTCAATGGGTGGGAATGCGGGGACGCAGTCTTTGACAGTTGCCGTGCGCGCCATCGCAACCCGAGATTTGACTGCTGCAAACGTCTGGCGGGTCATCCGGCGCGAAGTGCTGGTTGGTCTGATTAACGGGCTCATCTTTGCGGTGGTGATGGGGGTTGTTGGCATCTTATGGTTCGGTTCCCCGATGCTTGGCGCTGTGATCGGCGTGGCAATGGTGATCAATATGGTTATCGCAGGGTTGGCCGGTGCAGTTATCCCAGTCATGCTCGAACGCTTTGGTATTGATCCGGCACTTGCCTCCGGCGCATTCGTGACAACGGTTACGGATGTTGTTGGATTCTTTGCCTTCCTCGGGCTTGCTGCCATGTGGTTGCTATGATCGACAAATCGGCTGCCCGCAAAGCGGCCTTTGTGCGCCGTAAGGAGGCACATGATGGCGCTGTGGCTGCGTCTGGGTACTTAAGCGAAGTACTGGCCGGTTATCGTGGTGTGCCGATTGCAGGCTACAGCCCGATCCGCACAGAGATAAACCCGTTGCCTGCCTTGGCCGAGGCGGCAGCCCATGGTCTCGTCGGTATGCCGGTGATTATCGCAGAGGCACATCCGTTGAAATTTCGACTGTGGGAACCAGACTGCGCAATGATGGCTGGCGCATTTGGTGCGTTGATCCCCGAGACGGGCGAATGGATGATACCTGAGATCGTTATCGTGCCTTTGCTCGCATTCGACCGACAAGGGGGCAGGTTGGGGTATGGCGGCGGATTCTATGATCGCACGCTAGAGGCGCTACGCGAGGTTCAGCCAACAATGGCGATTGGATTTACCTATGCGGCACAAGAAGACAGTGCGTTACCGCTCGAGCAGACAGATCAACCGCTTGATCTGATCGTAACAGAGCAAGGTGTTATGACACCCACCAAAAAATAAACCCCGCCGCGCACGTCAAATCCAATGTGGAAATTGCGTACCCAACGGGGCGTAGTCGACAGGCGTTTTCGGCAGAAGTTACTCTTCTGCGAACGCAGCCATAACCTCGTCAGAGGCTTCAAAGTTCGCCGTAACGCGCTGCACGTCATCGTCTTCTTCAAGCGTGTCCAGCAGCTTCATCAGTTTGGTCAGACCTTCGGCATCGACCTCTGTGGTCATGTTAGGCTTCCAAATCAGTTTAGTGGATTCGGATTCGCCAAGTTCAGCCTCTAACGCGGTCGACACGTCGTTTAGGTCAGTGTCGGCGCAATAGATAACGTGGTTTTCTTCGTCGCTTTGCACGTCGTCTGCACCAGCCTCGATCGCGGCCATCATCACTGTGTCAGCATCGCCGACAGACGCCGGATAGACGACTTCGCCCATGCGATCGAACATGAAGCCAACTGAACCGGTTTCGCCAAGGTTGCCGCCATTCTTTGAGAATGTTGAACGTACCGTTGATGCAGTCCGGTTGCGGTTATCCGTCATCGTTTCAACGATCACAGCAACGCCGCCTGGGCCGTAGCCTTCATAACGGATTTCATCATAGTTCTCAGCGTCGCCGCCTTGCGATTTCTTAATCGCGCGGTCGATCACGTCCTTTGGCACAGAGCTAGATTTGGCTTCTTTGACAGCCATCCGCAGACGTGGGTTTTTGTCGGGGTCCGGGTCGCCCATTTTGGCGGCCACAGTGATTTCTTTGGCCAGCTTGGAAAACAGCTTGGAACGCAGCTTATCCTGACGCCCCTTGCGGTGCTGAATATTCGCCCATTTTGAGTGGCCAGCCATCGGAAACCTCGTCTTTATAGATGTAAATTTGCGTCTCTATACGGCATCCATCGGTGCCCCCGCAACCCTTGCTTACAAGGGCCAGAAATAGGGGATCGCGAAGGAAACAATTGGCGCAAGCGACAGGTTCAGCGGAATGCCGAATTTCAAGAAATCCGCGAACTTATAACCGCCCGGACCGTAAACCAGCGTGTTGGTCTGATATCCAATTGGTGTCGCGAAACTCGCGCTCGCCGCGATCATAACAGCGACGACCAAAGGCCGTGCATCAACCCCAAGTGCGCTTGCCAGACCAATAGCGATTGGGGTCATGACGACAGCGACAGCATTGTTCGACACAAGTTCAGTTAAGGTCGACGACATGGCGAATACCGCCAATACAACAAAGAACGGTGGCAAGACCATCATCACAGGCGATAAGGTATCCGCGATCATCGCAACTGCGCCTGATGACTGTAGCGCAGACCCGACGCCAAGCATTGCAAAGATTAACGCAAGAAGGCGGCCGTCGACGGAGGCAAACGCCTCGTCTGCATCAATGCAACCAGTGCCTAAGACGGCGGTTACACCAAGAATAGCAAGCAGCAGAATCGGCGCGACTCCAACGGCAGCAAGGATCACAACAAGCAGCAGTACACCGATAGCAATTGGTGCATGGGCCCGGCGATAGGCGCGCTGCGAAGGTTTCGACACATCACCAAGGTTCATGTCTTCAGCAAGACGCTGAATGTCTTCGGGCGCACCTTCAAGCAATAGGGTGTCGCCAACACGTACGATCATGTCGTCCATCTGCTGGCCAAGGTTCGTATCACGACGATGAACCGCAAGCGTGTAGACAGCGTAACGACGACGAAGGCGCAGCGCACCAAGGCGGCGGCCGACCATCTTACAGTTTGGCGTAATCAGAACCTCGACCGTGGTGGTCTCAACCGCTGACAGCTGGTCAACACGGCGCAAGTCTTTGGTCGCTTGTAGCGAAAGGAGCTCAGCCATGGCGGTACGCAGCACAACCCGGTCACCCACTTGCAATGTGACATCCTTTAGCTCGCGCCGCAGCGATACATCGCCTCGCACCACGTCGATCAGCCGTACACCGTCACGTTTGAACAGCTGTACGCCTGTGACTTCGCGACCGATAAGGTTGCTGTCTGGCGGAATGATTGCCTCTGAAAAGAACCGCATTTTGGAACGATCAGACAGCATAGTGGCCATGCTTGTCCGGTCTGGCAGCAGACGCGGACCAGCGAAGTAGAGATAGGCAAACGTCCAAGCGACCACAATTACGCCGATTGGTAAGATCTCGATGATACCAAAGGGCTCCATCCCAGATGAGCGCGCAACACCGTCAACCAACAGGTTGGTCGACGTGCCAAGCAACGTCATCGTGCCACCAACAATCGCCGCATAGCTAAGCGGGATCAGTAGTTTAGAGGCCGACGTTCCCAAAGTCCGCGCAAGCTGTACGAACACGGGGATCATAACCACGACAAGTGGTGTGTTATTCATGATCGCACTCGCGACGGCCACGAAAACCAAACTGCCGCCAATTGCCCGTGCCGGGCTGATCTTGGCCTGTCGTTCGACGGCCTGCGTCATCGCATTCAGGGCACCTGTCCGTACCAGCGCGCCAACGATGATGAACATCGCTGCAATCGTCCACGGGGCAGGGTTGGCAAGTACGGCGACTGCGTCGTCGTAAGGCAAGACCCCCGACACGAGTAGGATGGACACGCCAATCATTGCGACAACTTCTGTCGGAAAGGCTTCGCGTAAAAACATGATAAACATGCCCGCCACGACGGCCATGGTTAGAAAGGCGGACTGCGCCTGCGAAAGATGAAATACAGTTTCCATGATTTACAGTCTTGCGGAGAGAATGATGAAGGGCAAGCGTTTGCGCATTTACGCAGGGCCCGCCTGTGCTAGCCGCCCACCTTGGCGGACCATTTCAACGCGGGTGGCTTTGCCTGTCCGATCATCAGTTTCGACATAAAGGCCAGATAGGGTGGCTTCTTCGTTGGCAGGGGTAAAGCGTGCCTTTGGCATACCAGTGATAAAGCGGCGCATCGGTTCAGCCTTATCCATGCCGATGACCGAATTGTAATCTCCGCACATGCCAGCGTCGGTCATATAGGCGGTTCCGCCGGGCAAAATCATCGCGTCACCCGTTGGGACGTGCGTATGTGTGCCCACAACAATGCTAGCGCGGCCATCGCAGAAATGGCCTGTCGCCATCTTTTCCGATGTGGCTTCACAGTGAATATCGACAAGGCTCGCCTGAATTTGGCCACCCATTGGGTATTGTTTCAGCAACCCATCAAGCGCCGAGAACGGATCGTCAAACGGGCGTTTCATAAACACCTGACCGAGCGCCTGCGCAACAAGCACTTTGCGCCCGCCGGGGGCGTTGAAAATCCGGGCGCCAACACCGGGTGCGGATTTGGAAAAGTTCAAAGGGCGGATGATGCGTGGCTCGTTTGCGATAAAGGACAGCATGTCCTTTTGATCAAACGCATGATCGCCCAGCGTCAGAACATCAGCACCCGCATCAAGCAGGATCTTCGCATGATCGCCGGACAGGCCCATGCCAGCCGTTGCGTTTTCACCATTCACGACAACAAAATCGAGCTTCCATTCTTCGCGCAGTCGCGGAAGATGTGTGCTAATTGCAGTGCGGCCGGCGCGGCCCATAACATCGCCAAGAAACAGTATTTTCATGGACACTGTGTTATGCTGCCTGCGCGGCTTCTACCAGATGATTTTTAGCTAAAAATCATCGCGCCCCCTGCTTGCCAATTTTGGATCGGGGTGACACGACTTGCCCATGGATAAGCAAAAACAATCACGGCCCATCGCCGGGGTCGGCTGGATGATCGTCACAGGGTTGATGTTCGTTGGCGTTACCGCGGTCGTAAAACATGTCGGTAACGGGGTGCCCGCAGCGCAGGCGGCATTCCTACGCTATTTGCTCGGGGTGGTTTTCCTGATCCCGATGATAAAGCCGATTTTGGACGCCCATCTGACGAAGCGTCAGATTAAGCTATTTGCCTTTCGCGGGGTCGTTCACACCATTGCCGTGATCCTGTGGTTCTTTGCTATGGCGCGCATTCCCATCGCCGAGGTGACCGCGATGAATTATCTTTCGCCAGTCTATGTCTCGATCGGGGCGGCGCTGTTTTTGGGAGAACGTTTACCACCGCGCCGGTTGGCCGCTGTGGTTGTCGCGCTGATCGGCGCGCTCATAATCCTGCGACCGGGTGTCAAAGCAATTGAGCCGGGCCATATCGCGATGCTGGGAACCGCAGTTTGTTTCGCCATCGGATATCTGATCGCAAAGCAGTTGTCTGGTGAAGTCTCTGCCCCTGTGATCGTTGGCATGTTGTCCATCACCGTGACTATCGGCCTTGCTCCAGCCGCGATCGCGGTCTGGGTGACGCCGACACTGCCGCAATTGGGTTGGCTGTTCTTGGTCGCATGCTTCGCGACCGCTGGCCACTACGCGATGACGCTGGCTTTTGCCGCGGCACCACTGACTGTCACCCAACCGGTCACGTTCTTACAGTTGGTATGGGCTGTGCTGTTGGGAGCTGTGGTGTTTGGCGAAGGCGTTGACGGCTGGGTGATTTTTGGTGGCGCTGTGATTATGGCGTCGGTCAGCTTTATCACTTGGCGCGAAGCCGTCGCGCGTCGTCAGATTACCCCGCCGGTCACAGCCACAAAGGTGTAACCGGCGCAGGTTGTTTTATTCTGTTGGCGTTGTCGGCGCGAGCCGCGCAAGAAGCGAACTTTGGGTGATCTGACCCACTGGCGCACCGTTTTGGGTGACTTGCAGTGCTTCTGTTTCGATCTGTGAGATGATGTCATTCACTGGCGTTTCAACGTCGATCTCCGGCCCGTCACAGGTGCCATCCGTCATCACATCACGCGCGGTAAGAACACCAAGCGGGTTCATATGCGCGACGAACTCGGCAACATAGTCGTTCACCGGGTTCGTAAAGATGTCACGCGGCGTACCACACTGCACGATCCGGCCGCCTTCCATAATTGCGATGCGGTTGCCGATTTTGAACGCCTCGTCCAAATCGTGGCTCACAAAGATGATGGTACGGTTGCGTTTCTTTTGCAGGTCCAGCAATTCGTCCTGCAACTTCGTGCGGATCAGCGGATCAAGCGCCGAGAAGGGTTCGTCCATCAGTAGGATTGGGGCATCGGTCGCGAATGCACGGGCAAGCCCAACACGTTGCTGCATACCGCCGGATAGTTCACCCACCAGCGCATCCGCACGATCAGTAAGCCCAACCAATGACAATTCTTCGATCACCCGCTTGTTGCGGGCAGCCTTATCCATTCCAGCCAGTTCAAGTCCGAGCCCAACATTGTCGCGCACGGTGCGCCACGGCAGCAGGCCAAACTGTTGAAACACCATCGCAACGTCGTGCAGTCGCAATTCGCGTAGCGTCTTTTTGTCGGCGTTTGTGACGGATGTAATGCCTTGCGACGTCTTGATCCGAACATCGCCGCGCACGACGGGGTTCAGCCCGTTGACCGACCGTAGCAATGTCGATTTGCCAGACCCGGACAGGCCCATCAGTACAAGGATCTCACCTTCTTCAACGTTCAGCGAACAGTTATGCACGCCAAGGATTTGGTCGGTGGCTGCGCGAATGTCTTCGCGTTCCTGACCTTCGTCCATCAATGGTAGGGCTGACAGCGGTTTGTTCCCGAATACGATCGAGACGTTATCAAATTCTACAGCACTCATTTTGTGTTCACCCGCAGCATCCGGTCCAGCATGATTGCAACGGCCACGATGACAAATCCAGATTCAAATCCTAGGCCGGGGTCGTTACGCCCCAAGGCCTGCACGACAGGCTTACCCAACCCATTCGCGCCGACATAAGCCGAGATCACGACCATCGACAGTGACAGCATGATGACTTGGTTCAGACCGGCCATTATTTGCGGGAATGCATAGGGCAGTTCGACTTTCCATAGGCGCTGCGAGGCTGTTGCACCGAAAGATTCAGCGGCCTCTAGCAGCGGGGTAGGGGTATTGGAGACGCCCAGATATGTAAGCCGAATTGGTGCGGGCAGCACGAAGATCACAGTCGCGAATAGTCCCGGCACCATACCAAGCCCGAAAAACACGATTGCTGGGATCAAGTAGACGAAGGCAGGTAGCGTCTGCATCAAGTCCAAAATCGGGCTAAATGTTTGGTACAGCTTTGGGCGGTGCGCAAAGAAGATACCTAGCGGCACGCCGAGCCCCATGCAAACCACACACGACGATAGTACCAGCGCAAGGCTGTCAGTCGTTTCTTCCCAGTATCCTTGGTTCACAACGAAAAGTAGGCACAGCAGCACCAGCACGCATACTTTCCAAGAGCGCTGCAAAACCCAAGTCAGGGCAATGAACAGGGCAATGATTAAGAACATCGGCGGCGTTTGCAGGCACCAGACGATCCCGTCGATCATCCAATCTAGCCCGTCGCTTAGCGTGTCAAAAAATGCGCGCCCATAGGTCTTGAGCCAATCCACGGCGGTCTCGGCCCAGTCTCCGACTGGTATTTTATGTTCTGTTAGCCAGTCCATCATCGTCCCTTTAGTCGTAATGAAAAGGGGACCGCGTCATGCGGCCCCCCAATCTGTTTTTTATTCAGCCAGTGCAGCTGTCACAGCAGCAACCGCGTCGCCACCGTCTTTGGTTGTTACGCCGTCCAACCATGGTGTCCATGTATCGGCGTTGCCAGCCAGCCATGCTTTGGCTGCGTCTTCTGGATCAACGTTGTCGTTCAGGATCGCACCCATGATTTCGTTTTCCATAGCGAGTGTGAAAACGAGGTTCTCCAGCAGCTTACCAGTGTTCGTACATTCAGCGACATAGCCAGCACGTGTGTTGGTCGCAACGATCGCACCACCAAGGTCCGGGCCAAAGTAGTCATCGCCACCGGGCAGGTAAGTCATTTCGTAGTTGGCATTCATTGGGTGTGGTTCCCAGCCCAAGAATACAACAGGCTCGTCACGGTCGTTTGCGCGCTCAACCTGTGCCAGCATGCCTTGCTCAGAGCTTTCGACAACTTCGAAACCGTCTAGGCCGAATGCATCAGCGTCGATCATGTCCATGATCAGGCGGTTGCCGTCGTTACCTGCTTCGATGCCGTAGATGTTGCCGTCCAGCGCGTCTTTGGCTTGGGCGATAGATGCGAAGTCAGTGATTCCTGCAGCAGCACCAGCAGCGTTTGTCGCCAGCGTGTATTTCGCGCCTTCAAGGTTTGTGCGGACGGTGTCGACTGTACCAGCTTCGCGGTATGTCGCGATGTCGCCTTCCATTGTCGGCATCCAGTTGCCCAAGAACACATCGATGTCGCCTTCGGCCATTGATGCGTAAGTGACAGGTACAGACAGGATGTCCGTTGTTGTCTCATAGCCCAGTGCCTCAAGCACAATAGACGTCGCCGCAGTTGTCGCAGTGATGTCTGTCCAACCTACGTCGGAAAAGCGCACTGTGTCGCAGTCTGCCAGTGCAGGTGCCGCAGCGCAGATCGCCAGTACGGACAAAGTTGATTTGAGTTTCATTTCATAGCTCCCAGTTTTGGATCTTTTTCTTGATTGACGAGTCAATAAAGAACAATCTAGTCTGCTTTGGCAACCTCACAGTGAGAATTAGATGCCAAAGCTTGGGATGGAACCTATCCGTCGCGCAGCGCTAGTGAAAGCGACGATTGACGAAATCGGTGCCGCAGGGACGCTGGACATAACGGTTAGCCGTATTGCTAAGCGTGCCGGCATGTCATCTGCCTTGGCGCATCACTATTTTGGTGGCAAAGACCAAATTTTCTTGGCTGCGATGCGACATACGCTGACAGTTTATGGTGCCGAAGTGCGCGGCGCATTAGCCATGGCAGACGATAATGTATCGCGATTACAGGCGATTATTCGCGCAGGCTTCACGAATTCGAATTTCCGTCGCGAAGTCATTGCCGCGTGGCTGAATTTTTACGTTTTGGCGCAGTCCAGCGCTGAAGCCCAACGTTTGCTGACAATTTATCAACGCCGCCTACATAGTAACCTTGTTTATGACCTGCGCCCGCTGATCGGTGATCGCGCAGATGCCGCGGCCGAGCGAATCGCTGGGCTGATTGATGGCCTCTACCTACGTCGGGGTCTTGACCAAAGCAGCGAGATGGGGATGGACGCTACAGAACATGTGCTTGCCCTGCTGCAGGCCGAATTAAAGGAACACGCATGAGCCAACCAAATATCTTGATCATCATGGTCGACCAGTTGAACGGCACGCTGTTCGCTGATGGCCCTGCTGATTGGCTACATGCGCCAAACCTCAAAGCATTGGCCGCGCGTTCGACCCGTTTTAAAAACAGCTATACGGCGTCACCGTTGTGTGCGCCTGCGCGTGCTGCGTTTATGTCTGGCCAACTGCCCAGCCGAAACGGGGTCTATGACAACGCTGCGGAATTTGCTTCTAGTATCCCGACCTATGCACACCACTTACGCCGGGCGGGATACCAAACCTGCCTATCGGGCAAGATGCATTTTGTCGGACCAGACCAAATGCACGGGTTCGAAGAGCGGCTTACCACCGACATCTACCCAGCTGATTTTGGCTGGACCCCTGATTACCGTAAACCCGGCGAACGGATTGACTGGTGGTATCACAACATGGGGTCGGTCACCGGGGCAGGTGTCGCGGAAATTTCCAATCAGATGGAGTATGATGACGAGGTCGCATATCACGCGACCCGTAAAATCTATGATCTGTCGCGTGGGCATGACGCGCGCCCTTGGTGCCTGACCGTCAGCTTTACGCATCCACATGATCCCTATGTGACCCGCAAGAAATACTGGGACCTGTACAACGATTGCGAACATCTTGATCCGACAGTCGGTGAAATCGCTTACGACGATCTCGATCCGCATTCGAAGCGCCTGTATGATGCGATGGATGCCAAGAATTTCGACATCACACCCGAACATGTCCGTCGGGCACGCCAGGCGTATTTCGCGAACATCAGCTATCTCGACGATAAGATTGGTGAAATCCTGCAAACGCTAAAGGATTCGCGGCAAGAGGCTACGATCATGTTCGTGTCCGACCATGGCGATATGCTGGGCGAACGCGGTATGTGGTTCAAGATGTCGTTCATTGATGGATCGGCGCGCGTGCCGCTGATGATCGCAAGCCCAGAGATGAAGCCGGGCCTGATCGAAACACCAGTGAGCAGCATCGACGTAACACCAACGCTTTGTGATATCGCGGGCGTGGATATGTCCGAAGTCATGCCATGGACCAGCGGCGAAAGCCTTGTGCATCTGGGGCAGGGCGGTGAACGCGATACACCCGTGGCAATGGAGTACGCCGCAGAAGGTAGCTACGCGCCGCTTGTGTCCCTGCGCTATGGCAAATGGAAATATAACCGCTGCGCACTAGATGCGGATCAGTTGTTCGACATGGACGCCGACCCGCATGAACTTACCAACCTTGCCGAAGTCGCCGAACACCAAGGCACAGTCGCACAGCTTCGCGCAAAATCTGAGGCCCGATGGGACCTTGCCAAATTCGACGCCGATGTGCGCCACTCACAAGCCTGCCGCTGGGTCGTCTATGAGGCCCTGCGCAATGGTAATTACTACCCATGGGATTACCAGCCGCTGCAAAAAGCGTCTGAACGCTACATGCGCAATCACATGGACCTAAATGTTCTTGAGGAAGGCCAACGTTTTCCACGTGGCGAATAACCCCCCCTCATCTTGTTTCAAATACTCCCGCCGGAGGCACCTGCCATGACCACACAACCTACCGCTAGCCACTTTATCGATGGCCAATATGTCGAAGATACCGCAGGCGAGGTGATCGATGTGATTTACCCCGCGACGGGCAAATCTATCGCGACCCTACATGCCGCGACCCCGGCGATTGTTGAACAAGCATTGGCGTCAGCCAAACGCGCGCAAAAGGAATGGGCCAGCTGGACCGCGACCGACCGTGGTCGTGTGTTGCGCAAAGCTGCTGACATCATGCGCGAACGCAACCATGAACTTTCAGTGCTGGAAACCTATGACACGGGTAAACCGTATCAGGAAACATCCGTTGCAGATGCGACATCCGGTGCCGAAGCGTTGGAATATTTCGGCGGGTTGGCCGCTAGCATCACGGGCGAACACATCCAATTAGGCGAAGATTTCGTCTATACCCGCCGCGAGCCGTTGGGCGTTTGTGTCGGGATCGGCGCATGGAACTACCCCACGCAGATCGCATGTTGGAAAGCCGCACCTGCATTGGCTTGTGGCAACGCGATGGTGTTCAAGCCGTCTGAAATGACACCGCTTTGCGCGCTGAAAGTCGCGGAAATTTTGGTCGAGGCAGGCGCCCCCGCTGGCGTTTATAACGTGATCCAAGGCTACGGTGCAGTCGGCGCATCGCTGATCAGTGACCCGCGCGTTGATAAAGTATCTCTGACTGGTTCAGTGCCAACAGGCCGCAAGGTCTATGCCGCTGCTGCCGAAGGTATGCGCCATGTAACCATGGAATTGGGTGGTAAATCGCCATTGGTTATCTTTGACGATGCCGATCTGGAAAATGCCGTTTCTGGCGCAATCCTTGGTAACTTCTATTCCACAGGTCAGGTCTGTTCGAACGGTACACGTGTGTTCGTGCAAAAGGGCATCAAGGATGCGTTTTTGAAACGTATGACCGAACGGCTTGCGGGTATCAAAATGGGTGATCCGCAAGACCCCGATGTGAACTTTGGCCCGATGGTGTCGGAACGTCAGCGCGATATCGTTGAAGGCTTCATTGCCAAAGGCAATGAGGAAGGTGCGACGCTTGTGACAGGTGGCAAACGTGTGGATGGCGAAGGTTTCTACCTAGAAGCCACGGTATTTGCAGACGTCACTGACGGCATGACCATCGCTCGCGATGAAATCTTTGGGCCGGTGATGTCCGTGCTTGATTTCGACACCGAAGAAGAAGTTCTAGAGCGCGCCAATGCGACCGAATTTGGTCTGGCCGCTGGTGTGTTCACCGCCGATCTAACCCGTGCGCATCGTATGGCCGCCGGTTTTGAGGCAGGCACATGCTACATCAACACCTATAACCTTGCACCGGTTGAGGCTCCATTTGGTGGGTCGAAAATGTCAGGTGTCGGGCGTGAAAACTCCAAAGCCGCGATCGAACATTATAGCCAGATCAAAGGCGTGTACGTGGCGATGGGCGAAGTCGAGGCACCGTTCTGATGCAAGCAGATTATGTAATTGTTGGGGCCGGTTCGGCCGGTTGTGCCATGGCGTATCGTCTGGCTGAGGCAGGTAAGCAGGTGCTTATCATCGAACACGGTGGTTCAGACCGTGGTCCGTTCATTCAGATGCCAGCAGCGCTGTCATATCCGATGAACATGAAGATGTATGATTGGGGCCTGAAAACAGAGCCCGAGCCGCATCTGGGTGGTCGGTCGTTGGTCACACCGCGTGGCAAAGTCATCGGGGGATCCTCTTCGATCAATGGGATGATCTATGTGCGCGGTCACGCACGTGATTTTGATCATTGGGCCGAAAGCGGTGCGCAGGGTTGGTCCTACGCCGATGTGTTGCCCTATTTTAAACGGATGGAGCACTGGCACGATGGTGGTCACGGCGGTGATCCTGCATGGCGCGGCAACGATGGCCCGCTTCATGTCACACGTGGACCGCGTAAAAACCCCCTGACCCGCGCGTTTGTAAAAGCGGGTGAAGAGGCGGGTTACCCTGTCACAGGTGACTACAACGGTCAGCAGCAAGAGGGCTTTGGCCCCTTTGATGCGACGATTTACAAAGGGTACCGGTGGTCGGCTGCGAATGCATATCTACGGCCTGCGTTGAAACGCGCCAACTGCAACATCACCCGTGCCTTTGCGCGTCGTATCGTGATCGAAAATGGCAAGGCTGTTGGCGTCGAAGTCAGCCGTGGCAATAAGGTCGAAGTGATCAAAGCCAACGTCGAAGTCATCGTCGCGGCGTCTTCGTTGAACTCGCCCAAATTGCTGATGTTGTCTGGTATCGGTCCAGCGGATCATCTGGCTGAACATGGTATCGAAGTCGTCGCAGACCGTCCCGGCGTCGGGCAAAACCTGCAAGACCACTTGGAACTTTACATTCAACAAGCAGCGACCAAACCTGTCACGCTGTTTTCCTATTGGAACCTGCGCGGCAAGGCCAAGATCGGGCTGGAATGGTTGCTTTGGAAAACCGGTCTGGGGTCTTCGAACCAGTTCGAAAGTGCGGGATTTATTCGCTCTGACAAGGGTGTTGACTACCCTGATATCCAATTCCATTTCTTGCCGATTGCGGTCAGTTACGATGGCAAGGTCGCACCGGAAGGGCATGGATTCCAAGCACACGTCGGCCCGATGCGATCGAAATCGCGTGGGCAGGTTACGTTGCGCTCGAGTGATCCGAACGACAATCCGAAGATTGAGTTCAACTATATGTCCGACCCTTCCGATTGGGAAGATTTCCGCAAATGTATCCGCCTGACCCGCGAAATCTTTGGGCAAGCGGCGTTTGACGAATATCGTGGTCATGAGATCCAACCGGGTGAAGCCGCGCAGTCTGACGAAGAGTTGGATAACTTTATCCGCGAACATGCCGAAAGTGCTTATCACCCGTGTGGCACCTGCAAGATGGGCGCGGTTGATGACCCAATGGCTGTTGTTGATCCAGAGGCTCGCGTGATCGGGGTTGAAGGTCTGCGGCTTGCTGATAGCTCTATCTTCCCGCGTATTACCAACGGGAACCTGAACGCGCCGTCGATCATGGTCGGAGAAAAAGTGTCTGATCACATTCTGCAGCGTAACCCGTTGCCAGCTGTGAACGATGAGCCTTGGATCAACCCAAACTGGGAAACATCACAGCGTTAACCTTTATTAACATCGCCCCTTGAACGGGGGCGGTGTTAACAACTAGTTAACCGGCATGTTCCGGTTTTGGTCTTTTTTGATTTTTACACTGATTGCGTCGCCTGCATTGGCTGCGCCCAACGGTGTTATCCACGTGATCGACGCGGATACGTTGGACGTTGGCGGTGTTCGGGTGCGTTTGCATGGCATTGATGCGCCTGAGATGGGGCAGCCGTGTTCGGCGAATGGTGACGAATGGGATTGCGGTGCTTGGGCGCGCAATGCAGTCTTGGTGCAATACGAAGGCCGCGAGGCGCGATGCACTAAGGTTGATACTGATCGATATGGGCGCATCGTTGCACGTTGCACTGTCGATGGTGCGGACATGGGCGCAGCGATTGTGAATGCTGGATATGCTTGGGCCTATCGGCAATATTCAGGCGATTATGATCTCGATGAAAAGGCCGCGGCAATTATGGGCCGGGGGCTTTGGGGTTTTCAGGTGCAGGCACCTGCCGAGTATCGGTCGGAACAGGTCGCAGAACGCAATGCTCCGACGACCGATTGCGTGATCAAGGGTAATATATCGGACAGCGGCAAAATCTATCATGTTCCGGGAAATCAAAACTATGATCGCACCGGGATAAACGCCTCAACCGGCGAGCGCTGGTTTTGTACCGTAACCGAGGCTGAAGCAGCAGGATGGCGCCCCGCACGTCGTTGAATTTGTTGATCCGGATCAATGTGAGATCATACGGGCCGTTTTATGATGACCTCAATTGGACATCAGAAGGATAGAACCATGTCTCACACACCTCATGAACTGCTAGAGGAATTCCCAAATCAAGTTGAAGCGATGCAGCAGCTAAAAGCATCTGATGCGCATTTCGCGAAGCTGTATGATGAATACCACGCGCTCAACCGTGCGGTACATCGCGCCGAAACCGACGTAGAACCGACAGACGATCTGAACATGGCGCAGATGCGCAAAGAACGGTTGGCCCTGAAAGACCAAATCGCGAATTTGCTAGCAAACGCGGCCTAATTCACATCTTAGGCAGAGGCATCGCTGTCTCTGCCTTCGACGGTTTCTTGAAATTTTTCAAAGAACTGATCTGCCATCTTTTTGGCAAATCCGCCAATCACGCGGCTGCCCAATTGCGCCAGTTTGCCACCCACTTTTGCATCGACCACGTAGCTTAGCTCTGTCCCTTCATCGACGGTTTCTAGCGTGACATCTGCGCGTCCCTTGGCAAATCCCGCAACACCGCCTTTGCCTTCACCAACGATAGTATAGCTGTTCGGAGCGTTAACGTTTTCAAGCGTTACCTCACCCTTGAAGGTCGCGGATACCGGGCCGACCTTTTGTTTGACCACTGCGGCGAATCCGTCTTCGGCTGATCCCGTCAGTTCCTGACAGCCCGGAATGCAGGCTTGCAAGGTTTCAGCATTGTTCAGATGCGCCCAGACCGTATCAATGTCTGCAGCGATGACACGTGTGCCTGTCAGTTCCATATTGTGTTTTCTTTCCTAGAGTGACGTTCAGTCGATTTGATAGGGCAGTACGCCGCGCGTATTTGGGTCGACGCGCAACTGGCGTTCAAGTGGGGGTACTGACCGCTGATGACAATTGCGGCGTTCGCAGATTCGGCACGAAATCCCGATCGGGGCATAGGCGTCTGCTGCGCCCAAATCCATGTGATCCGCATAGACCAAAGCGGGTGCGTGGCGCACCTCGCACCCTAATCCAATCGCATAGCGCCGTGTTGGCACATTATATGCGCCGCCCGATTTGCTAACGTCTCGGGCAAGGCAGAAATACCGAGCACCATCGGGCGTTTCTGCAAGTTGGCGCAAGAATTGGCCCGGTGTTTCGAATGCTTGGTGCATGTTCCATAGCGGGCAGGCCCCACCATAACGCGCGAATTGTAGCGTCGTGGCGGAGTGGCGTTTGGTAATCGTGCCCGCCTGATCAACGCGTACGAAGAAGAAAGGGATGCCCTTAGCGCCCGGGCGCTGCATGGTCGAAAGACGGTGCGCGACTTGTTCGATGGATGCGCCGAAACGTGTCGCAAGCACTTCTAGATCGTGTCGCTCTTTTTGTGCAGCGTCTAGGAATGCGCCGTACGGCATCAGTGCGGCCCCCGCAAAGTAGTTCGCAAGTCCGACCTTCGCGATGCTGCGGGCCTCGGGTGATTGAAAACGGGCAAGGTCCAGTGTTGCGTCGAGCAACGATTCTTGGGTGATCAGTGCGAGCTGTAGCAGCAATTGGAAGCTTTGGGTCGCGGGATGGGCATAGCGCGAAATGGTTAGCGTTTTGCTAGGCGCATCGTAGTGGCGAACCGTATTGGTGTCGCCGTAAATGACGTTGATTTGCTGGATTGACAGCGCACGAATAACGGCGTCCGCGATTGTCTCATCTGGTTTGCGTTGGCTTGCAAATCGTTCGGCGCTTCGGTCCACAGCATCGATGTAGTTGTCGCAATAGTGAAAGAAATCGCGCACCTCTTCCCACGGGCTGGGTTGTAGGCGGGCATCCTCGCGGCCTAATGCTTCGTCTAGGGAGGCCAGTCGTTCATGAGTTTGGCGATAAGCGGCGTGTAGATCCAGAAACGCACGTGCAATCGAAGGGGCGTTTGCCGCAACCAGTCGCAGGTCAGCAAGGGCAGGGGCCGCGCCGCTTAGGACCGGATCGGCCATCGCTTCGCGCATGTCCCCGACAAGGCGTGCCTCGTCCCCGGCTTGCAATTCGGTCACGTCGAACCCGAATTCTTGCGCCAACCCTAGTACCACCGCCGTCGATACGGGGCGGTTATTGTTTTCCATCTGGTTTAAGTAGGGCAGGGATACGCCAAGCTTGCCTGCGAAGTCCTTTTGCGTCAGCGATAGCCGTCCACGTAGTTCGCGTAGCTTTGCGCCCGCATAGAGTTTTTGAACGGCCATCTGGCTACCTTTGCAAGTTTGCTAACTTAAATTAGCTAATGCAAAGGTGGGGTCAAGTGATCTTGCGTTCCCGCCAGACGACAAACAATACCGACAGCAATGAAAGTACGGCAGTTCCCAGCATTAATAGTTGCAATGGCAAGGTGCCTGTTTCGACCGTCAGAATGCCGCCAGCAAATTGCGACAGCGCTGCGCCGCCTCCGATCATGATCGCGCCGCTTAACCCGCTGGCCGTACCGGCAAGGTGCGGTCTGACCGAGATTGACCCGGCCATGACGTTCGGAAGGGCGATGCCATTGCCAAGACCGAGGAAAACGCAAAACCCAAAGAAGCTGAGCGGATGGACAAGGCCGCCGAGCGTCAGGGCTGCTGATGCGCCAAGCCCCAAGATGGTAAGGCTCGTGCCAATAATGGCCATCTTGTTGATGCCGACTTTCACCGAATATCGCCCCGACAGGTAATTGCCGACTGCATATCCAATGGCTGGTGCGCCAAGTGCGATCCCGCTCCACATTGGGGAAAGCCCAAAGATTTCACTACCGACGAACGATGCTCCGCCCAGCAGTGCAAAGAAAGCGCCAGATGAAAATGCGCTGCACAGGGCGTAGCCCCAAAATCGAGGCGAGCCGAGTAGCTCTGGATATGCTTTGACCTGATCGCGAAAGCTCACGCCGCCTTTTGCAACGGTTTCACCGAGGTCTAGGTAAACCAGTATTAGTGTGGCAAATCCTGCGACCGCTAGAAATATGAATATGGCGTGCCAGTCGAATGCTTCGTCCAGTAATCCGCCGACCATCGGGCCGAACATAGGGACAAGTGCTGTACCCATCGTGACGTAACCCATCATGGATGCCGCTTCTTCTTGGGAAACGATATCGCGTACGATGGCGCGGCTAAGTGCCAGTGACGTGGCAACGGCAGCCTGTAAGATGCGGAAAAACAAAAAGGTCTGTACTGTGGGTGCAAGAAGTGCGCCGATAGATGCGATGACGAAAATTGTCAGTGCGCCCATAATCATAATGCGTCTGCCGTATCGGTCCGAAATTGGTCCGATGAATATTTGCAGTACGGCGGTCGCCGCGAGGTAGCCGGAAAGGGCGATCTGCATGATCGCGTAATCCGTGTCGAAATAGGCCGTCATCTTGGCGAGGGATGGCAGGAAAATCGACATGCTTAACGCCGACATGCCAGTAATAAGCACGAGCGTTACGATATGTGGCGGGGTGGTTCGATCTAAAAAACGAATGAAAGGTAAATTGCTCATTTCCAAGAGGTAGGGCCGCGCATCTAGGATGTCTATTCAGGGTTTTGATAAATTTTGACCAAATAGCAAAAATTTGCACATTTGCAAAAACTAAAATTCGCTAACTGGATAATTTGCAAATATTCGCCTTCGTGCTTCTTGGCGGTGCTATTTGCGGTTATGGGTAGATATTGAATTGACGAAGGGGGCGATCTGATGGATGTTTTGCAAGAGCTCGAAAACCGGCGTGGCATCGCGCGGCTTGGCGGTGGTGAGCGTAGGATCGCTGCACAGCACAGCAAAGGCAAGCTGACCGCGCGCGAGCGGATTGACCTGTTGCTTGACGAAGGCTCGTTCGAAGAATTCGACATGTTTGTTGCACACCGCTGCACCGACTTTGGGATGGAGGCTGACCGCCCAGCAGGTGACGGCGTTGTGACGGGGTGGGGCACAATCAACGGTCGCATGGTCTATGTGTTCTCGCAGGATTTCACTGTCTTTGGTGGTTCGTTGTCGGAAACCCACGCCCAAAAGATTTGCAAGATCATGGATATGGCGATGCAAAATGGCGCGCCAGTGATTGGTATCAACGACTCGGGCGGGGCGCGTATCCAAGAAGGCGTTGCGTCGCTTGCGGGCTATGCCGAAGTTTTCCAGCGCAATATTATGGCATCGGGCGTTGTTCCACAGATCAGCCTGATCATGGGGCCTTGCGCGGGCGGGGCCGTGTATAGCCCGGCGATGACCGATTTTATCTTTATGGTCAAAGACAGCAGCTATATGTTTGTGACTGGTCCAGACGTTGTGAAAACTGTCACGAACGAAGTCGTGACCGCCGAAGAGCTGGGGGGTGCATCGACCCATTCCAAAAAATCCAGTGTCGCAGACGGTGCGTTCGATAATGATGTCGAGGCCTTGGCCGAGGCGCGTCGTTTGGTTGATTTCTTGCCGCTGAATAACCGCGAGAAGCCACCTGTTCGTCCGTTTTTTGATGACGTGAACCGGATCGAGGACAGCCTTGATACGCTGATCCCTGATAACCCGAACGCACCTTATGACATGAAAGAGCTTATTCATAAGCTCGCGGATGAAGGCGATTTTTATGAAATTCAGGAAGAGTTTGCTAAGAATATCCTGACTGGATTTATTCGCCTTGAAGGATCGACAGTCGGTGTCGTGGCGAACCAGCCGATGGTTCTGGCTGGCTGTCTGGATATCGACAGTTCACGCAAAGCCGCGCGTTTTGTGCGGTTCTGCGATGCTTTTGAAATTCCGATCCTGACCCTTGTTGACGTGCCCGGTTTCCTCCCTGGTACATCGCAAGAGTACGGTGGCGTTATTAAGCACGGAGCGAAATTACTCTTTGCATATGGTGAGGCCACCGTACCTAAAGTTACTGTTATCACCCGTAAGGCATACGGCGGCGCATATGACGTGATGGCGTCAAAACACCTGCGCGGTGATTTCAACTATGCGTGGCCGACTGCTGAGATCGCGGTGATGGGCGCCAAGGGCGCCACCGAGATTATCCACCGCGGCAAATCCCCCGAGGAAATCGCGGAGCGGACGAAAGAATACGAAGATCGTTTCGCCAATCCATTTGTCGCAGCCGAAAAAGGGTTCATCGACGAAGTGATCATGCCGCATTCGACACGCAAACGGGTATGCCGGGCCTTTGCAAGCTTGCGCAGCAAGAAGCTGCAAAATCCGTGGAAAAAGCACGACAACATTCCGTTGTGATAAAGGTGCCGCGCGCGTTTTCGCGCTGGTTGCCGTCTGTGGGTTTGGGTTATCTGATCCGCGCAGACCACAATAGAAAAAGGGTACATCATGGCATTGCCATATATGGATAAACATCGCGGCTTTCCGGGGCGCTTGCCGGGTACGGACTTTCAGTTCGTGCTTCGTCGTGCCAATAAGGATGGTGCGACAGAATTGACGGAACGCGTCCGTTACCCTGATCGCCGTCCACCCGACAAACGCGCCGACGCCGGTTTTATGCAGGCACTATGGGAACACTTTGGTGAAGAACCATTTGTGCGCGGCAACCTAGATGCTGGACGCATCAGCTGGCTGTTTGGCCGAGAGGTGATCCCAGCCGAAGATCCATTTGATCCCGCCGATTACGAGGCCATGCTGCAGATCGACGTAAAAGTCGCGCAGGTCAGCTTTCCCGAAATATTCGGAAAATAACGTAGTGGCTGCGGGTGTTCATATGCAGGGCAGTGTCGCAAGTGGGCGAAAATTAGCCCAATTGTGGGGGGGCATAATAAGTGGGTATGCAGATGCGTTCCGGTCGCACAGACTAAAGCTAGCGCAACAAAGGTCTGCCAACAGGCTTTGCATAGATTACCCATTCACCGACCCCTCAATTCACCGGTCTGCCTCCTCACTAGGCGGACCGGACACCGATGTCGCTCCGAATATCGGCGGAAAAGCGACTGTTATTGAATATCACGCAACTGTGTCTATTGATTTAGCTGTGAATAGGGCCAATTCTTGGTCTGCAAACACAATTTCAAAGGGCAGAAAACTATGCAAAAGACATCAATCATCCTTGCCGCAGTGGCTATGTTCGGCCTTGCTGGCTGTCTTGAAGGCGACGTGGAACGCGGCGTCGCAGGCGCAGGCGCAGGTCTTGTCGCAGCTGAAGTGCTGGGCACAGATCGTACCGGTACCATTCTTGCTGGTGCGGCCGCAGGCGTGCTTTGCGATGACGCAGGCATCAACGGTTGTAGGTAATACGAATACGCGCGTCATTTCGGCGCGTCTAAATCAAATGAATCGCCGCCCGGGTATTACCCCGGCGGCGATTTTTTGTTTGGGGGAGCCAACATGTTTAAGAAAATCCTAATCGCTAACCGAGGCGAGATTGCCTGCCGCGTGATCAAGACAGCACGCAAAATGGGCATTCAGACCGTCGCGATTTATTCTGATGCTGACAAGAATGCGCTGCATGTGAAAATGGCCGACGAAGCGGTCCACATTGGCCCACCCCCAGCGAACCAGTCTTACATCGTCATCGACAAGGTGATGGATGCGATCAAGCAGACCGGCGCAGAGGCAGTACACCCCGGTTACGGTTTCCTTTCAGAGAACGCCAAATTCGCTGAGGCGTTAGAAGCCGCTGGCGTTGCCTTTATCGGGCCACCTAAGGGCGCGATTGAGGCGATGGGCGATAAGATCACGTCCAAGAAGCTCGCCCAAGACGCAAATGTCTCTACCGTCCCGGGCTACATGGGCCTGATCGAAGACGCCGAAGAGGCGGTGAAAATTTCCAACCAAGTTGGCTACCCCGTCATGATCAAAGCCTCTGCTGGCGGTGGTGGTAAGGGGATGCGTATCGCTTGGAACGATGACGAAGCACGCGAAGGTTTCCAAAGTTCCAAGAACGAAGCGGCCAGCAGCTTTGGCGACGACCGCATCTTTATCGAAAAATTCGTGACCCAACCACGCCATATCGAAATTCAGGTCTTGGCGGATAGCCACGGTAACGCTGTTTACCTGCACGAACGCGAGTGTTCGATCCAGCGCCGGAACCAGAAGGTGATCGAAGAAGCACCAAGCCCATTCCTTGATGAGGCGACCCGCAAAGCCATGGGCGAACAGTCTGTCGCATTGGCGCAGGCCGTTGGCTACACGAGCGCGGGTACGGTGGAATTCATCGTTGATGGTGACCGGAATTTCTATTTCCTAGAAATGAACACCCGCTTGCAGGTGGAACACCCCGTCACCGAACTGATCACGGGCGTTGATCTGGTCGAACAGATGATCCGCGTCGCTGCTGGTGAAAAGCTGCCGTTCGCGCAGTCTGATCTGAAAATTAATGGCTGGGCGATGGAAAGCCGCCTGTACGCCGAAGACCCATATCGTAACTTCCTACCATCAATTGGCCGTTTGACCCGCTATCGCCCCCCAACAGAAGAGGCGACGCCTACGCGGGCAGTTCGCAACGACACTGGCGTGTTCGAAGGCGGTGAGATCAGCATGTATTACGATCCGATGATCGCTAAACTGTGTACTTGGGCACCGGATCGTGCCACCGCGATTGAAGAAATGCGTTTGGCGCTGGATGGGTTTGAACTCGAAGGCATCGGTCACAACCTGCCGTTCTTGGCTGCGGTCTATGACCACCCGAAATTCACCAGCGGCAACATGACGACCGCCTTTATCGAAGAAGAATACCCCGAAGGGTTTGAAGGCGTAACGCTGGACGAGGATGCTTGCATCCGGATCGCTGCGGCGACCTCTGCCATGCACCGTGTTGGCGAAATCCGACGCGCACGCATTTCAGGCACGATGGGCAACCATGAACGTCACGTTGGCGAAGATTGGGTCGTAAGCCTGCAAGGCGCGTCACATGAAGTAAAAATAGACGCCGACCGTGATGGCGCTACTGTCACAATCGGTGGCGCAACGCTGCGCGTCGAAAGCGATTGGACGCCGGGTGATCCGCTTGCGCGTCTCACTGTCGACGGTGCGCCGCTAGTTCTCAAGGTAGGCGAAATTTCGGGTGGTTTCCGGGTGCGCTACCGTGGGGCTGATATTAAGGTCCACGTGCGCAGCCCGCGTCAGGCGGAACTCGCCAAACTGATGCCAGAAAAGCTGCCGCCGGATACTTCAAAGTTCCTACTTTGCCCGATGCCCGGTCTGATCGTGAAGGTCGATGTGCAAGCAGGCGACGAGGTTCAAGAAGGCCAAGCGCTATGTACCGTTGAGGCGATGAAGATGGAAAACATCCTACGGGCTGAACGCAAGGGTATCGTGAAAAAGGTCAACGCAGCCGGCGGTGATAGCCTCGCTGTGGATGACGTGATCATGGAGTTCGAATAATAATATGTCGTTGACCGCGCAAGTGTTCATGATATGTTCTCATTTCTTAATGGGTGAACAATGCGATTCCGGTGATGCGGGTGAAATTCAACACGCTATTCTTCGACATGAACTCTTACTTCGCCTCAGTTGTGCAGGCGGAGGAACCAGACCTGCGCGGGCGCCCCGTTGGTGTGGTCACGACAATGGCGCAGAATGCGGCCTGTATCGCAGCCAGTATAGAGGCCAAGCGCAAAGGCGTAGGTATGGGCGTGCGTACTGCCGCGGCGCAAAAGCTGTGTCCCGGGATCGTGTTTCGTCCGGCCAAGCACGACGTGTTTGTCGACTACCATCATCGGATCAGGGCAGCGGTCGATACGGTCATTCCAATCGACAAAGCCCATTCTGTCGACGAATTTTCGTGTCGCCTTCTTGGACGTCAGCAAGATTTGGACATTGCGCTGGCACTTGGGCAGGCGCTGCAAGTGGCGATCAAAGAACAGGTCAGTCCGGCGTTAGGCTGTTCAGTTGGGGTGGCTCAGAACAAGCTTCTGGCCAAGATTGCGGCAGAACTAGAAAAGCCGAATGGTTTGAATTGGCTGTCACCTCAGGTGTTACCAGACAAAATCGCGCATCTCGCGTTGGACGATCTGTCAGGAATTTCTCGGGGGATGCTAAGGAGATTGAACCGGGCAGGCGTGTACGACATTCCGTCACTTTACCATCTTTCGCCCAAGGCAGCACGCCATATCTGGAGAAGCGTCGAGGGAGAATATTTCCTGCGGCAGCTTCACGGGGAAACTGTTTTGCGGCCTCCACGACGACACAGTTCACTGGGCCATGGACAGCGTTTGACGGGACCAAATTGCACACCATCGGGGGCATTTCTTGTGGCGCGCCGGTTGTTGGTCAAACTGGGCGCACGGTTGCGGCGCGAAAGCAATCTGGCTGGTATGCTGAATGTCAGCATCCACTGTACTGCATATGGTCGGGGCAGTTACACGGTTACATTCGCCCCAACACAGGACACGTTTGTTCTGTTAACCCAACTGGCCGAGGTATGGGCGTTGTTTTCCGCGCGGCATCTAAAGTCTATCAGCGTGATGCTGGGGCATCTGCAATCGGTAGAAGCCACAATGGGAGATATGTTTTCGGACAGAACTGCCGGTACGAAAACCGGACGCGAGAACCTATGCAGTGCTATCGATGGATTGAATCAGCGGTTCGGTCAAGACACCATCAGGTTTGGGGAATTGCCGCGCTACAAAGTACCGTATACCGGGGCCAAGATCGCCTTCGGGAGAATTCCCGATGCGGAAGATTTTCTCGAATAAACGCGACTTATTGCGCCAGCAAGCGACGGTCTTCGACTTCTTGCTGGCGCAGAGGCATTTTGTCGATGGAACGCGATAGTTCGCGGACGCTCCATGGTGTTGGTTTGCGTAGTGCCACGCGCCCGTCTTTACCAAGCAAGGTCATGGAATACCCACGTGGACGCAGTGTTGTGCGCACCGATGTACGTGCGGCTGGGTCCGTGTCGGTGATGATGATCACGTCACGCTCTGCTAGGTCATCAAGACCTGCGGCAAGCAGATCCATCTGTTGCTGGAAACGTGGGTCATTGGGACTGTCCGCAAAGACAATCAACGGCCGTGCGATCCAGTGCAATTCGTTTAGCGACACATCATGGGCATCGAAAATTTCGGTGTGGTCGGCTTCCCAGCGTTCCAGAACTGTTTGTTCTTGGGCTGCCAGCGTATGGCCGAAAACGATGAATAAAACGGTTAGACCGATGTGCGTTAGTAACTTCATAACATTAGATATAGCTGCCGCTTACCCAAATACTAAGGGCCAAGCGCAGATTAGCGAAATTAATTTCGCACCCTCAGCAGGAGGCCAGCATGACGGATAAGAAAAAATGGGAAGAAATCGCCACAAAAGAACTACGTGGCAAGCCCTTGGACGCCCTGACATGGGACACTTTGGAAGGCATCGCGGTCAAGCCGTTGTACACCGCCGAAGATGCTGCTGACCTGCCGCATATGGGTGGCATTCCGGGTGCTGCGCCCTTTACGCGTGGTGTGAAGGCCACGATGTACGCGGGCCGTCCTTGGACGATCCGCCAATATGCAGGTTTCTCGACCGCTGAAGAATCGAACGCGTTTTACCGCAAGGCCTTGGATGCCGGTCAGCAGGGTGTGTCCGTTGCTTTTGACCTAGCAACACACCGTGGCTACGACAGCGACCACCCTCGGGTCGAGGGCGATGTTGGCAAAGCTGGCGTTGCGATTGATAGCGTTGAGGATATGAAAATCCTGTTCGATGGTATTCCGTTGGATAAGGTTTCCGTGTCGATGACAATGAACGGCGCGGTGATCCCGATTTTGGCAAGCTTTATTGTCGCTGGCCAAGAGCAGGGTCACGATAAAGCGTTGCTGTCAGGGACGATCCAGAACGATATCCTAAAGGAATTCATGGTTCGGAATACCTATGTGTATCCACCAGAACCGTCGATGCGGATCATTGCTGATATTATTGAATACACCTCGAATGAGATGCCGAAGTTCAACTCTATTTCGATCTCTGGCTATCACATGCAAGAGGCAGGTGCGAACCTTGTCCAAGAACTTGCATACACGCTGGCAGATGGCCGTGAATACGTCCGTGCAGCGATCGCACGTGGCATGGACGTCGATGCATTTGCCGGGCGTTTGTCGTTCTTTTTCGCAATTGGCATGAATTTCTTCATGGAAGCCGCGAAGCTACGCGCCGCCCGATTGCTGTGGTCGCGGATCATGGAAGAGTTCGAACCAAAGAACCCAAAGTCATCCATGCTGCGTACGCACTGTCAGACCAGCGGCGTTTCTTTGCAGGAACAAGACCCTTACAACAATGTCATCCGCACAGCGTATGAGGCGATGGCGGCCGCATTAGGTGGCACGCAGTCTTTGCACACAAACGCCTTGGACGAGGCTATCGCGCTGCCAACTGAATTTAGCGCACGCATTGCTCGTAACACGCAACTAATCCTTCAAGAAGAAACAGGCATCACCAATGTCGTCGATCCGCTGGCCGGGTCGTACTACGTCGAAAACCTGACCGCTCAGCTGGCCGATAAGGCGTGGGCGCTGATCGAAGAAGTCGAAGAAATGGGTGGTATGACCAAGGCGGTGGCTTCTGGGATGCCCAAGCTGCGTATTGAAGAAACCGCCGCCCGCCGGCAGGCGGACATTGATCGCGGCACAGAAGTGATCGTTGGGGTGAATAAATACCGCAAGAACAAAGAAGACCCGATTGATATCCTTGATATCGACAATAACGCGGTCCGCGAGGGTCAAGTCAAACGTATAGCCGCGACCAAGGCTGCCCGCGATGCGGCCGCTGTTGACGCGGCGCTCAATGAACTCACCCGCCGTACGACCGAAGGCGGAAATCTTCTAGAAGCTGCAGTCGAAGCCGCGCGCGCGCGCGCCACAGTCGGAGAAATCAGCATGGCGATGGAGAAGACATTTGGACGGCACCGAGCAGAAGTCAAAACGCTCGCTGGTGTATATGGGGCCGCTTACGAGGGTGACGAAGGCTTTGCTGAAATTCAGCGCAGTGTAGAAGCCTTTGCCGAAGACGAAGGCCGCCGCCCGCGGATGCTTGTGGTGAAGATGGGCCAAGATGGTCACGACCGAGGTGCTAAGGTCATCGCGACAGCATTCGCCGATATTGGTTTTGACGTCGATGTTGGCCCACTGTTCCAAACGCCAGCCGAAGCCGCACAAGACGCGATCGACAATGACGTGCATGTCATCGGTATCAGCTCGCAAGCGGCGGGTCACAAGACGCTGGCACCACAGTTGGTGCAGGCGCTTAAGGATGCAAATGCCGACGATATCATCGTCATCTGCGGTGGCGTGATCCCGCAGCAGGACTATCAATTCCTGTATGACAACGGCGTCAAAGCCATCTTCGGCCCCGGTACGAACATCCCCAAGGCTGCTCAGGATATCTTGAGCTTGATTAGGGATGCACGTTCTTAGGGGGGATCGAACAGAAATAGCCGCCGAAACTTTAGGCGGCTAATCTGCGATTTGAGGCGAGCATCAGAACGCCATAGCCCAGCAGCCCAGAGACAAGGGAACCAGAAAGCACGCCAAGGCGGACTTGGTTCATCAGTTCTGGGCTATCAAAGCTAAGGGACCCAATAAAGAGAGACATCGTGAAACCAATACCTGCAAGGCAAGATACGCCATAGATATGCACCCAACTCGCTCCGTGAGGCAGGCGAACTAAGCCCATCTTGACCATCGCATAGCTTACGCCAAAAACACCCACCTGCTTGCCTATGATTAGCCCCAACGCGATACCGATTGGCAATGGCGCGAACAGATCGCTTACGGAAAGCCCCTTTAATACGACACCAGCATTCGCAAATGCGAATATCGGTATGATAAGATACAAAACGTAAGGCGTTAATCCATGCTCTAGCGCGTGTAGCGGTGACTTTCCGTAGCGATCTTTGATCGGGATAAGGAATGCCGTGATCACCCCTGCGAGCGTTGCATGGACACCCGATTTCAACACAAAGAACCACATGATTGCGCCAAAAAGAATTGCGGGTGCCAGTCGGTGCGTGCCGCGTACATTCAACACAATCAGACCGATCAATGGTAAGATTGCTAGGAACAGGTAATCGACTTTAAGGTTCGCGGTATAGAATAACGCAATAATCAAGATTGCTCCGAGATCGTCCAAGATGGCGAGCGTTAATAGAAACACCTTGAGAGATGCAGGTGCACGTGCGCCAACAAGGGCCAATATACCCAGGGCAAAAGCGATATCTGTTGCGGCGGGGATAGCCCAACCGCCGATGGTTATCGGATTGCCCCAATTGAAGGCGACAAAGACAAGCGCGGGCACGACCATCCCACCTATGGCTGCCATTCCCGGTAAAATCACGTCACGGGGGTTCTTTAACTTTCCTTCTAAAATTTCGCGTTTTAGTTCAAGCCCAATGAGGAAAAAGAAGATCGCCATCAATCCATCATTGATCCATAAAATGGCAGGCTTCTCTAAGCCTTCGCCGTTCACTGTGATGGCAAGATATGCACCTAAGAAACGATCATATAATGGGGATAGGCCAGAGTTCGCGACAATCAATGCCACGACGGCTGATGCCATTAATAGTAATCCCCCAAAAGCGTCGTGACGAAAAAAACGATCGAGCGCGGCGCGTAGACCCATGTGCTTATCCTATTGTTATGTGATTTGTAGCTTCTATCTAATGTGCTGCATGCTTGCATCAAGGCTCGAATGAGGGTTTCTTGAGAAACTGACTGATGCTTTGGAGGCCGCTTGGATGTTTGTGTTAGATCATTTGGCCGTTGGGGCAGCGACGCTTGGTGAAGGTGTCGATTTAGTGCAATCGCAATTGGGCATTATGCTTGAACGCGGTGGTTCGCATGATCAGTATGGTACGCATAACATGCTGCTGGGGCTGGAAGATGGTCTCTACCTCGAAGTGATTGCCAAAGATCCCGATGCAATTCCGTCGCGCGGGCATAGCTGGTTTGGATTGGATGACTTTACAGGTCCTCCTCGTTTGGCCAATTGGATTTGTCGCGCCGATAATTTAATCGACTATACTGATACGGCTGGACCGAAGAGAGAGCTGGAGCGTGGCAATTTGCGCTGGGATATTACCGTTCCTGATGACGGTAGCCTGCCGTTTGGTGGGGGCTTTCCCACGTTGATAAAGTGGGGTGCGGGTACTGTTCATCCTGCCAATAGCCTCAAACCGTCTGGGTTGCGATTGCGCGAATTTATAGTCTCGCATCCAGAGGCCACAAAGATCGCCCGTCTTGCGCAGCTGGATGACCCGCGCATTAAGTTTGAAGTCGGATCGCCGGGGTTCGTTGCCCGATTTGAGGGACCGAATGGGGTTAAGGAACTACGATGATACGCCCAGCCTTGGCCGGGGACGCGCCAGCAATCGCACAGATATGGAATGCTGCCATTCGTGATACGACCATCACGTTTAACCCAGATGAAAAATCAGTTGATGAGGTCGCCAAACTAACCAAACAAGCATGTCTTGTTTGGGAGGACGAAGACCGTGTTCTTGGCTTTGCGCGCTACTTCCAGTTTCGCGGTGGTGCGGGCTATCGGTACACCGCAGAGCACACGATCATGTTGCATGCTGATGCCCGCGGACAAGGTGCAGGGCGGAAATTGATGGACGCCATATGCGTTGATGCGAAAAACGCTGGCATGCATACGCTGTTTGCTGGCTGCAGCGCAGAGAACCCCGGCGCGGTGCGATTTCATGTCGCGCTTGGGTTTCAGACGGTTGCAACCCTGCCCGAAGTGGGGTTCAAGTTCGGCCGTTGGATCGATCTCGTATTGATGCAAAAGCACCTTTGAAAGGAATGCACATGTCGATCTGGTCGCGCATTGCCGAAGCGCTTGCCGCACTTACAGCAGGCGAGGGGCTCTCTGCGGTCTTTGAAAAGCTGCGGACATCACCAGACCGGACTGTGGCCTTTGCGATTGCGGTGATTGCCTTGGGTGCCAAGATGGCCAAGGCCGACGGAATTGTGACACGCGATGAAGTCGTGGCCTTTCGTGAAGTATTCGTCATTCCCCCAGAGGAAGAGGAGAACGCAGCGCGTGTGTTCAACCTCGCGCGGCAGGACGTCGCTGGGTATGAAAGCTATGCTCGCCAGATCAAGGCGATGTTTGGCGATGATGACCGGCCACTGTGTCACCTCATGGAAGGCTTGTTCCAGATTGCGATGGCTGACGGTGTTTATCATCCGAAAGAGGATGATTTCCTATTTAATGTCGCAGAAATATTCGGTTTCGATGATCGGCGTTTTCGCGGTATCCGCGCGCAGTTCGTGACCGAGGCAGAACGTGACCCATACGATGTGCTAGGTGTGTTGCCTGAGACACCTATGGATGAGGTCCGCAGCGCTTGGCGGCAGTTAGTGCGCGATACCCACCCTGATCAAATGATCGCGCGCGGCGTCCCAGAAGAGGCCGTAAAACTGGCCGAACGCCGCATGGTTGCGATAAACCGTGCTTGGGAAGAAATCCAAGGTGCCCGCAGATGAGAATAGCGACCTACAACATCGAATGGTTCAACAGCCTGTTTAACAACGCAGGAAAGTTGATCAACGACGGTGGGTGGTCATCGCGCTGGGATGTGACACGCGCACAGCAAACGCAGGCTTTGGGTGATGTATTTACGGCGCTGGATGCTGACGCGGTTATGATTATTGAAGCACCTGACATGAGCCCTCATCGTAACACGGTGACGGCGCTTGAAAACTTTGCCAGCGCTTTTGGTTTAAGGGCGCGCTCGGCCCTTATGGGGTATTCGAACGAAACCCAGCAAGAAATTGCCATGCTATACGACCCTGATGTGATTACTGCGGTGCACGATCCGAAAGGCGACGATGAATTTCCAAGATTTGACCAAACCTTTGCGATGGATCTTGATGTTGATGCTGCCCCAGAGCCGATCCGTTGGTCCAAGCCGCCGCTTGAATTGGCGGTGACTGGCCCAACGGGGCCATTGCGTTTGATTGGTGTCCACGCAAAGTCTAAGGCGCCGCACGGGGCCCGCAACGATGCCGAAGCAACCCGAATTTCAATCGAGAACCGCCGTAAACAATTGGCACAATGTGTCTGGCTGCGTGGGCGGGTCGAAAGCCATTTGGCTGCCGGGGAAGACTTGATCGTTCTTGGTGATTTTAACGATGGTCCGGGTCTCGATGAATACGAAAAACTGTTCGGCAGATCAGGTGTAGAAATCGTTCTGGGCGAAGGTAACGGAACGCAGATGTTTGATCCGCATGCGCGACAGGCGCTTAGCCGACGTTTGGGGGCGATGCCCACCACATCTCGGTTCAAACGTAAGGGTGAACCATATCTTCAGGCGCTGTTGGACTACATTATGGTTTCACCAAGCCTGCGGTCAAAGAACCCCAAATGGCAGATTTGGCACCCGTTTGATCACCCCGATTGTTATGAAAACGAACCTTTGCGGAATGCATTACTGCTGGCATCTGATCATTTTCCGGTGGTCTTGGATTTATCTGCCTAGACTATTTAGTGAATTTGACGGTCGCAGTGGCATTAAGCGCAGATGCAAGCGCCGCAAAGCGTGCTTCGGCGACTTCTCCGTAAAGCGGGCGGGCATGCTCGGTAAGGATAAGCGTCAGCTCTCTGGTCTTTGCTTTCCACTTGAGCGTTCCGGGCGGTTCATCCGGGGATAACCACAGCATTGCCCCGAGGCGAAGCGCCTTACCAAGAACTTCGGCTTCTTTGATTTGTGCAGGCTCCAGCATTTCGAACAGTGGCGCAAATCGCGTCTTGTCGGTTTTATTCGTGTAGCGGTTCATAAGCGCGAGGCCCAACAGCACACGCTCATAATGCTTTAGTCCGCCAAGGTTGGCACGGGTGGCGTTGTCAAACGTGACTTCTGCCCGGTAATCAGGGTGCGCACGCCAGCTTACGTCGTGCAACAGGCAGGCCGCCTTGATGATGCGTTTGCGCTGCCAATTGGCACGGGGGAATAGTGGTTTCACAAAGTCATAAAGCAGCCGACCAAAGCCCGGCATGCGTGCGTCCTTAGCCTCGGCAAAGCGGCATGCCTCGACCAACGGATCGCGGTCACGTAGTTCACGCGGCATTTGTTCGAACAGCATACCTTCGCGGATGCCATAAGATGAAATGGCAACGTCTTTGGGCTTAAAGGTGCGCATCAGTTCTTTTAAAACAATCGATGCTAGCGGCACGAGAGACATCCGGCTGTCTGAAATATTACAGCGGCTGCGCAAGTCTTGCAGGTCTGATTTGCTAATATAATCGGCTGTCTTACTGATCTGACGCGATGACATGCGGTATTCATGCAAAACGGTTAGCGGATAATTCCGGCGTTCCATATCGACACGCGCGATGGCCCGCCATGAACCGCCAACAAGGAACAGACGCATCCCTGTTTCATTGCCCATCTCGTCGTGTAAACGGGCTATGGTTTCGCGTACGTATTCTTTTACGGCCTTTTTGCCGCCCTTGATTTCACGCAGTTTGAGCGGGCCAAGCGCAGAGGTCACACGTTGTCCAACACGTCCTTCGGCAAGATCGGCCAGTTCCATCGAAGAACCACCAATGTCGCAGACCAACCCATAGCTGCCCGGCCAACCAAGCAAGACACCCTGTGCGGATAGCCGGGCCTCTTCTTTACCGTCGATGATCCACAGTTTTACGCCGGTTTCTTTTAGAATTTCATCGCGGAAGTCTTGGCCGTCGCTGGCTTCGCGGACAGCGGCGGTTGCAACGGCAGTCAGGGGCAGGATGCCCATGCCCTCGGCCAGCGCAGCAAAGCGGCGGATCGCTGAAAGCGCGCGTTTGCGGCCTTCGGGGTTTAAGTGGCCAGTTTCAGATAGGCCTGCGCCCAAGGCGCACATGATCTTTTCGTTGTAGAAATAGGCGGGTGACCGCGCGGCGCCGTCAAACACGACCAAACGGACCGAGTTAGAACCAACGTCAATGACGCCAACACGACTAAGGTTTTTGGCCGCTGCATCTTCGAACAGTGGTCGCCCAAAAGGACCCCAATCAATGGTGTCCGGATCTGGTTGTGTCGTCATGTGATCCCCGTATTCTACCCTTTCAGGTATCGGTCAATCGTCGGTATGCGTCAACCTCGGGACGTCAGATGCACCTGCTGACCCGCGACCAGACAAAGACGGGTTTTCCATAAAGAAACGGTGGCAATTAAAGGCGAACTCGCCTTCGGGTATGATCGCACGGCTGAAACTGCCGTCTGCCGCCATCACCCAGCTTTGCGCGACGTCAGCCATATTCGCAGCCATAACCTGACTAACGATCTGTGCCTTGACGGTGGCGTTCTTGATTTCGACCAGAGTTTCAACACGTCGGTTCAGGTTGCGGCCCATCCAATCGGCAGAGCTGATATAAACCTTGGCCTTTTTCGAAGGCAGTTCAGAGCCATTGCCGAAACACACGATCCGCGAGTGTTCCAAGAAACGCCCGACGATCGATTTAACCCTGATATTCTCAGACAGTCCTTTCACACCGGGGCGAAGGCCGCATATCCCACGGATCACGAGGCTGATTTTGACGCCTGCCTGCGATGCTTCATAAAGCGCATCGATGACGTCAGATTCGATCAAAGAGTTCATCTTTGCCCAGATCATTGCGGGTTTGCCTTCGCGCGCGTTATCGGCCTCGGCTGCGATGCGATCAAGCAAGGTTTGTTTCAGGCTTAGCGGCGAAATCGCAAGGTTTTCAAGCGTCTCTGGCTGAGCATATCCAGACAGGTAGTTAAAGACTTTGGTTGCATCACGGCCCAGCTTTGCGTCGCAAGTGAACAGGCTCAGGTCGGTATAAATCCGTGCTGTGATCGGGTGATAATTGCCGGTTCCAAAGTGCGTGTATGTGACCAGTTTGTCGCCCTCGCGGCGGACGACAGTGCTGATTTTCGCGTGTGTTTTATAGTTCAAGAACCCATACACCACATGCGCCCCAGCGCGTTCGAGACGGCGCGACTGCCGGATATTGGCTGCCTCATCAAAGCGGGCTTTTAGCTCAACCAAAGCGGTCACAGATTTTCCGTCTTCAGCGGCTTCGCACAGCGCCTCAACAATAGGGGATCGCTTGGAAGTTCGGTAAAGCGTTTGTTTGATGGCGACGACATCAGGGTCGCGCGCCGCCTGTTGTAGAAACCGGACCACCATATCAAATGTTTCGTACGGGTGGTGCAGTAGCATGTCCTTTTGCCGGATCGCCGCGAACATATCGCCATCGTGGTCTTGCACACGTTCCGGAACTCGCGGCGAGAACGAAGGCCACAACAGATCGGGGCGCGAATCAAGAACCAGTTCGCTAAGATCCGCAATGCCGATCATGCCATCAACTTCGACCACCGCCTCTGATGTGACGTGGAGTTCTGACATGATAAGCGTTTGTAGCGCAGCGGGTGCTTCGGCAGAAATCTTTAGTCGCACGACCTCGCCACGACGGCGGCGTTTAAGCGCGACTTCGAATTCGCGCACCAGATCTTCGGCTTCGTCTTCAACCTCAAGATCACTGTCACGCAATACTTTGAAGGCACAGCTACCTTTTACTTTATAACCGGGAAAAAGCTGCCCAATGTGTAACAAAAGCAATTCTTCCAACGGTAGAAACCGATTCCCCTGATCTGTGGGAAGCGCGATGAAACGGTCGATCTGTGCAGGGACAGGTAGCAGCGCACGCAAACTGCGTTTATCACTGCTGCGTTCCAGTTGTAGGGCAAGCGCAAATCCTTCGTTCGGAATGAATGGGAACGGGTGCGCGGGATCAATCGCGAGCGGTGAAAGAACGGGAAAGACTTGTTCAAGAAATACATCTTCGAGGTAGGCGATGTCGCCGGTGCTTAGATCATTCCGGGTGAGCAGGTGAATGTCTTGCGTTGCCATCTCGGTTTGTAGGACGGTGAATACCGTTTGTTGACTGGCCATCAGGCGGCGTGCGTCGGCGTCGATCAACAGCAATTGTTCAGCTGGCGTTAACCCGTCAAGGCCGGGTGTTACATTCCCGGCGTTCGCCAATTCACGTAGCCCAGCAACACGAACACTAAAAAATTCATCCAAATTTGCAGCCGAAATGGACAAGAACCGCAGTCGCTCAAGTAATGGAACACGGGTGTTTTCGGCCTCTTCTAAGACGCGCCAGTTGAACCCAAGCCAACTGAGTTCGCGGTTTACAAAACGCGCAGGTGTCGCCAGATCAATGTCTAGTTCGGTCGGGGCAGGAAACGCCCCTTCAAGAAAGTTTGTTGTGTTCATAATTGCCTTATGTGCCGCAACTATTGCGACTTTGTGACAATTATCGCGATACGGAGACTAGTTGTCCAGCAAGTCAGCAGCCAGCGCCTTGTTGATCTTACGACCGCTGGTAAGCGCAGCATCATCAAGTTGGTTCACAATGTCCGCTGCTGCTGCGAATGATCGTTCAATACGCGTCATCAAATATTGTACGAGAGCAGGTTTTGGCATCATCTGGCGATCTGCAAATAGCTTCATGATCAACGCCGACAATAGCGCGTCATCTGGGTTGTCGATCTGCGTTACGGTAGTGGCCTGCATCCGGCTGGCTAGGTCAGGCAAGGCAATTGACCAACGGGTAGGGGCGGTTTGTGCCGTCATCAACAACGTACCGCCAGTGTTGCGTAGGTGGTTGTGAAGATGGAACATTGCCTCCTCTGACGCTTGGGGCAGAATTTCCATATCTTCGACAATCACGAATTTAGCATCAGTTTGAAAGTCAGGCGCAAGCGATCCGGCATCGACTGTCAACGCATCCGTTTGAAACTGAAAAATCCGGGCGAGATGGCTTTTGCCGCATCCTTTGGGGCCCACGACGACCAGCTTGCGATCGGGCCACGACTGCGGGGCGGTTAGCATTGCAAATGCTTGTGCATTCGCGCCGGACACGAAAAAATCGTTCGGCCCCAGCGCAACACCTGTTGGCCAGTTGAATGTAAGTTGATCAGCCATGATTATTCGTCCGTTGATAGTCCGCGATAAAGGCGTCCGCCTTTGTAGTGTTCTATCCCATAACGTGTCAGTACACCAATGACTGCGGCAACAGGCACAGCGACCAGCATCCCAACAAATCCAAACAATGATCCGAAGACTGACAACGCAAATAGTAGCCAAACAGGGTGCAGCCCAACCGAGCCACCAACCAGCTTTGGCGTTAGAATATTGCCTTCTAAGAACTGACCTAAGAAGAAGATGCCAGCAACAATACCAATCCGGAGCCAATTGGTTGTTTGTATGATTGTTTCACCATCAATGACTTCGGTTCCACCCCAGAACTGGAACAGCGCCAGCCCAACGGCAAGTACACCACCCACCAGTGCACCGACATAGGGAATGAAGGTCACAAGCCCGGCGATAAACCCGACAATTAGTCCAAATTTGAGGCCCGCAATCATCAACGCGACAGCGTAATAGGTGCCCAAGACCAAACAAACCGTACCTTGGCCGCGAATGAACGATGCTAATGTGCTGTCGATCTGACGCGCAAGCATACGCACCGTTTCGACGTGATCGCGTGGCAATAGATCGTCGATACGGGCTGTCATCTTGTCCCAATCAAGCAACAGATAGAATGCGACGACAGGCACGATGACCAGCAAAACAACAACATTCAATAAACCAAGAGCAGAGCTAAGTACGCCATTAAGTAACTCTCCACCCTTTGACTGGATGGCTTCGCCAATCGCCAATAGCTGTTTGTGTACGGTGCTTTCAGAATCGACAAGCGACGGAAACCGTTCGGTCAGCGTCGATCGCAGTCGGTCAAATAATTGGGGGGCTGTGTCGATGAGCTGCGTCGTTTGCGAGATCAACGTCGGGATCACGAGCAGGATCAATAGGATGAACAGTACTACGGCAATCAAAGTGATGATTGTGACCGAAGCGGTGCGGCTAAACCCAGCCGCCTCGAGCCGGTCCGCAATGGGATCAAAACAGTATGCAATCGCGCCACCCAACACAAAAGGAAGGATCACATCACCCAAAAACCAAAGCACGACGAGCATGACAACAGTCACGATTCCCCAGTATTTTGCTTGTTGTTGAACTGGCAGCGCCATCTATCACCCCTTGTTACTTACCTAATTAGATGCGGTATGGCGCAGGCCTGTGCAAGGGTAGTAGGCAAATTATCAGGCGATTGCTGGCCATTTGGGCACATGTCAGCGCTTGCGAGGGCCGCGTGCGCGGATTACACCCGTCCTAACCGAATTTCCAAGAAGGTCGATCCGATGCGCATGAGCCGCTATTTCCTCCCTGTTCTCAAAGAAACGCCCCGCGAGGCGCAGATCGTCAGCCACCGCTATATGTTGCAGGCAGGCATGATCAAACAGGCCAGCGCGGGCATCTACTCGTGGTTGCCGCTTGGTTTCAAAGTGCTGCGCAAGATCGAAAACATCGTGCACGAAGAACAGGCGCGCGCGGGCCACATCGCCATACAGATGCCAACGATCCAGTCGGCGGACCTGTGGCGCGAAAGTGGCCGCTATGATGCCTACGGCGAAGAAATGCTGCGCATCAAAGACCGCGGTGGCCGTGAGTTGCTGTTCACGCCAACAGCCGAGGAACTGGTGACTGACATTTTCCGTTCGCATGTTACCAGCTACAAAGACTTGCCGCTGACGCTGTACCAAATCCAGTGGAAATTCCGCGACGAAGTCCGCCCGCGCTTTGGCGTGATGCGTGGCCGCGAATTCTACATGAAAGATGGTTATAACTTTGACCTGACCAAAGAGGAGGCGCTGCACGCATATAACCGTCACCTTGTTAGCTATCTGCGCACCTACGAACGTATGGGCCTTCAGGCGATCCCAATGCGTGCTGATTCCGGTCCCATCGGAGGCGACGATACGCATGAATTCCTTGTTCTGGCGGATACTGGTGAATCAGAGGTGTTCTACGACAGCGAAATTACCGATTTGAAATTCGGTGATCGCGAGATCGATTATGATGATAAGGCTGCTTGTGCTGCTGTCATGGACGAATTCACCAGTCGTTACGCCCGTACCGATGAAACCCATGACGAAGCAGTCTTTGCTGACGTTCCTGAGGAGCGTCGTCGTACCGCACGTGGCATTGAAGTTGGCCAAATTTTCTACTTTGGGACTAAGTATTCTGATGCAATGGGTGCGCTGGTCGATGATGGCAAAGGCGGCAAAGTGCCTGTCCACATGGGATCGCACGGTATTGGTGTGTCCCGCCTTTTGGGTGCGATCATCGAGGCGAGCCACGATGACAAAGGTATCATCTGGCCCGAAGGCGTCACCCCTTTCCACGTTGGTATCTTGAACATGCGTACCGGCGATGCGGCCTGCGATGCAGCTTGCGAGGACCTGTACAAACAGTTCACCGCTGCGGGACTAGAGCCGCTCTATGATGACCGTGATGAACGTGCTGGTGCCAAGTTCGGCACCATGGACATGATTGGTCTGCCTTGGCGGATCACGATTGGACCGCGTGGCATCAAAAACGGTGTCGTCGAAGTCACCTGCCGCCGGACGGGCGAAGCTACCGAGATGCCCGCAGCAGAGGCTATCGCAAAGATCACAAAGATCTACGAAGGTATCGCATAAGCGAACACAGTACTTTGATGTGTTGGAATGGGCGCGGTCCTTGCGGATCAGCGCCCATTTTTTCAAGATACGTTAACGGGTCGCGAAATCTCTGTTATGCTGCCCGAAAATAACATGTGTTGAGGCAGCAGATGACACAGACTGATTTGACGGGATGCCGGATATGATCCGGGTGCTTTGCCTTGCAGGCGGGGTTGCTGGGGCTGCCGGTCTGTCCCAATTCCCAGAGTTTTCGCAGCAGTATCTTCAACGACTTGGTGGGCAGGTGGATGAACTGTCACGCCAAGTAAAAGAGTTTGACACGACCGCTTTGCAAGAGGGGCTTGGCCGCGAAGAAATGTTGGAAGCGATGGCGGCGGTTCCCTTGATGCAAGGGCAAGAGGCCATGTGGCGGCGAACCATTTCACGGCATACGCGACTAAGCGACAACCTCATTGCGCTGCGCGACGCGTCGCCGATTGAACGGATGCTCATGCCTCATCGCATGACAGACACCGAAACCTTTCAGGCGGTTTGGCAGGATTTCATCCCTGCCGTTCCCGTTAGCACCGCGGGTGCCGCTGCCGCGGGTACTGGGTTTGTGGGGGGCTGGGCCGTTCTTGGCGCAGTATTGGGTATGCTCACTATGCCGTTTCGCCGTGCTCGGCCCAAACGGAAACCCGCAAGACCAGCGCCTGCGTTACGCGTTAAGGCCGATCCGCCGGTCCGTAAGCCGGAGCCACATGTTGAACAACAAAGCCATATTCGGCCACTTGCAGGAGCAAAGCGATGACCAAAGCGTTGATTACTTGGGGCGGCTGGGATGGTCATGAGCCCGATAAAGTCGCAGCGATTTTTGACGCAATTTTGCAAGACGCGGGCATCGAAACCGTTCTGGCTGGTAGCCTTGATTGCTTCGACGATGGTGACACGCTCAAAACCTATGACCTGATCGTACCCGTCTGGACGATGGGCGATCTTTCCCGCGAGGCCGCGACCAATGTCTCGGAAGCGGTGGTGCATGGAACGGGCATCGCTGGCTGCCACGGTGGTATGTGTGATGCGTTTCGTGCTGCGCCGCTTTGGCAATTTATCACTGGGGCTAATTGGGTCGCGCATCCGGGTGGTGACGGTGTCAAACATCGGGTGACGATTACATCTGATGATCCACTTGTCGCGGGTATCGACGATTTTGACGTGGCAACTGAACAGTATTATTTGCATGTCGATCCGGCCAATAACGTCTTGGCGACCACCCGAACGGATGTCGTGACGTGGTACCACAGCCCGAATGGTGCTGTTGATATGCCCGTTGCATGGACCCGTGAATGGGGGCTTGGGCGCGTTTATTATAATGCGCTGGGGCATCAGGCGAACGTCATCTCTGGCGGCCCTGCGCACGAGATGTTACGTCGTGGTCTATTGTGGGCAGCGCAGAGTAAGGCAGCCTCAGCAGGGCGCGACCTTACCCCGCTTTTGAACACTGGTAACCACGGTTAAGCCGTATCGCGCACGGCACCTAGAAAAAGAGATTTCATGACGTCTACTCGCCCATTTGCCAAATTCGAATGGATGATCGCTTGGCGATACATCCGTGCCAAACGTGCCGAAGGCGGCATCAGCGTGATGACTTGGATCAGTCTTATCGGGGTCACCTTGGCCGTTTTCGCCTTGATTGCGACGCTTGCTGTGCGGTCAGGATTTCGCGCTGAATTCGTTGATACCATCGCGGGTGCCTATGCGCATGTCACAGTGCAACAGCCGGGTGGGACCATCGACAATTACGAAGCCGTCTCGGCGCGTATCCTTGAGCAGGACCATGTCACTGACGTGTTTCCGCTGGTACGCGGGCAGGCGATGGCGAATGCATCTGGACGGCTGGGACTGGCTGATATCTATGGAATCAGGCTTGAAGACCTTAAGGTTTCTGACGCCATCGTTGAAAGCGACCGTAGCTATGGCAACATCGACGATCTGCCCAACGGGATCGCGCTTGGCTCTGAACTGGCTGCGAACCTTGGGGTGACCATTGGCGACCGGATCGAGATCACGACACGCTCTGGGGCGGCGACGCCCATGGGGCAATCCACACGGCGCAACGCCTACGATGTCGTCTATATCTTTTCGACCGGGCGCTATCAGATTGATGAGGTACGTGCCTATCTGCCTCTGGATGTCGCACAGTTTATCTTTAATCGCGATGGCGTCGCGGATGAGCTTGCGGTTCAGCTCGACGACATCACCCTGTCAGAAGGGCTCAAGCAACCCATCGCGGATGCAGCAGGGGCTGGCATGTGGGCTTTTAGCTGGGAAGACCGCGTGCGCCGCTATCTGCGCGCGCTGACCATTGAAGACAACGTGATGTTCATCATCCTGTCGATCCTTGTGCTGGTGGCGTCGATGAACATCATTAGTGGTCTAATTATGCTCGTTAAAAACAAAGGGCGTGATGTTGGAATTTTGCGGACCATGGGGCTGACCGAAGGGTCGATCATGCGTGTGTTCTTTATCTGTGGTGCCGGGATCGGGACTGTCGGGACTCTTTGCGGCGTTGTGCTTGGCTGCCTGTTTGCCATCTACATCGACCAGATTTTCAGCTTCGTGAACTTTGTCTCGGGCGGGGGCGTTTGGGATCCTTCGATCCGTGGAATCTATGCTGTGCCTGCTGAACTCCACCTATCTGACGTTTTAAAATCAGTGTCGCTGTCGCTGGGGCTGTCTTGGATTATCACTATTTTCCCGGCGCGCCGTGCCGCCCGGATGAACCCAGTCGAGGCGCTGCGCTATGAATGATTTCACGCTTGAGGTCGCAGAGCTGACCAAAACCTATAACGCGGGAAAACCGAACGAAGTCCGTGTGCTGCAAGGTGTTTCGCTATCCGTGAAGCCGGGCGAGGTCGTTGGATTGGTCGCGCCGTCGGGGGCGGGTAAGTCAACGCTGCTGCATATTGCCGGGCTGCTGGATACGCCGGACACAGGGACGGTGACGATTGGTGGGACGGATATGACCAATCTGTCGGATCGCAAACGGACTGCCGTGCGCCGCGGTACGGTTGGATTTATCTATCAATTCCACCACTTGCTGCCTGAGTTTACCGCGCTTGAAAACATCGTGCTGCCACAGTTAGCCAATGGGGTAACTGAAAAGGCCGCGCATGCGCGGGCGATGGATTTGCTGGGCAAGGTTGGCATCGCAGAGCGGGCCTCGCATCGTCCGGCGGCGCTATCGGGTGGGGAACAGCAGCGGGTGGCGTTTTGTCGGTCGCTTGCGAATGAACCCGCGCTTTTGCTCGCGGATGAGCCGACAGGGAACCTTGACCCTGATACATCGGACCAAGTGTTTGACGCGCTGATGACGTTGGTGCGCGACACCGGGCTGGCGGCGGTCATTGCGACACATAACCTTGAACTTGCCGCGCGGATGGACCGACAGGTGCGTCTGACCGCTGGCGTGTTAGAGATGATCTAGATCAATGTCATCCGTAGCAATACTGCTAACGTGATGAAAATAGGGAGATATACATGCGGTACTTGATGATGTTTGCGGCGCTTACGCTGGCCGCCTGTGTCGAGGAACCTGAAACAGGGGCAGAGATTTTCGCAACCGAATGTGCAGGCTGCCATGGTGCGAATGCACAGGGCGATGGGCCTTATGCGCGTGGGTTGGATACTGTGCCGCCGGACCTGACGACGATCGCGTCGCGCAATGGTGGGGTGTTTCCACGGGACCAAGTCATGAGCACCATCGACGGGCTACAACGCGACGCGCACTTTAGCGTGGCGATGCCGGAGTTCGGCGCAGGCGATCTGGGCGCGACCGTGATTGTCGAGGAAAACGGGTTGGGAACGCCTGTACCGACCAAGCTATTGCTGCTGACTGATTACATTGAGCTGCTACAGCGCGAAGAGTAGGGCTGCTTTTGTCAGCGTGCGGTGGGTTGAAACCCACCCTACGGGGCGGGGCTGCGAATCATAGGTTAACGCCTTTGTTTTAAGGGTTTTTGGGCTGTCGGCATCACGTCGGATTTGCGTCGGCAAAGCGTCGGACATGTGTGGGGCGTTGGCCGGGTTAACGGCGCGTGCGATGGAGTGGTTTGGTCTGATCCACGTCCCGCCTGGCATCGCCGGGCAGCGCCCGGACCTCCCCCATGGGGAGGGCGCTTCGCACCCACCCCGAGGTCCAAGCGCTGCCCTGTATTGGTATTCGTGATGGTACAAGGTTGTATGCCTGTGTAGTCACAAATGTTTCTGAAACCCACGGCACAGGCAAGTATGCAACCTAGGATTCAGTTACGACAGCGTTTCTATTTTTTCAGCTAATTCCGGAATTTCTTCTTGATAGAATAGCTTTGCAGCATCACTTACGTGCTTGGCATTGGATAAATTGGTGACCTTTGCTCTTGCCATTCGCGCAACAGCATCGGCACATGCCACTACAACATATGAAGCATTTGTCACGATGAAGTTTTCAATATGTGCGAATGGATCCACTGAACTTCGGTTTTTGGCTTGCAATAGTTCGAAGCCGTAGAATGAACCGTGGGCTATTTCTGACGCATTCTCCCAGTTCATATTTTCGCAACCTTCCAACAAAATTGCAGAAAATCTGGATACTTCGCCTACTTCATTCAACATCTGAGCTCGCGTGATGTCGAAACATTTTTTTACTTTTGATGAACTGCCATTAGGTTCGAAAGTATTTATCGCCCTTTGAACTATTGGCAAGTTGCGATCCATTTTTGGTTCACGTTCTATGAAGCCTGAGGTCTTACCTAAGCTGTAGTGCTGTTTCTGAGTTTTGTAGGACTTATAGACGGTATAGAGTTCCGATTTGGAGGCATGTTGTCCGTCATCAGCTAGATGCCAGCAGGCATTCAAACAACTTTCATAGAAGGTCCGGGCAAGCGGCAGCGCATCTTTGCTGCACAACGATATCGGATCGACTAAACGCGAAATGTTTGTACCGGTTTGACATGCAGTCATACATAGTGCTGTAGCAACTCTGAATTGCGACCCGGTCAGAAGTTTGGACGATTTTGACAATAGCATTAGTTCAGTATTCATACGATTGAGCAGGAATAGTACCGCATCGCGAAACACCGAACGATCTATGTTGGACTGTGTATTATGTTCGGTAAAAGACAGCTTTGCCATATGGTTTTTGGGCTTGCTTTTAAGGTGATGGATCACCCCTAAACATCCAACTCCTCCACAAACTGCGCGTTTTCTTGAATGTACTGGAACCGCAGTTCTGGTTTCTTACCCATCAGACGCTCGACCAGATCGGCTGTATCGCCGGGTTCGTCGTCGTGGACGGTGACGCGGATGAGTTTGCGGGTGGCCGGGTCCATCGTGGTTTCTTTGAGGTCTTTTGCGTCCATCTCACCCAGACCCTTAAACCGCTGCACGTCGATCTTGCCTTTGCCGCCTAGGCCCTTTTCCATCATCGCGTCTTTTTCGGCGTCGTCGGCCACATAGACGCGCCGCGCGCCTTGGGTCAGCCGGTAGAGCGGTGGGCAGGCCAGATAGAGGTGCCCTTGGTCGATCAGCGGCCGCATCTGGGTAAAGAAGAACGTCATCAACAGCGCCGCGATATGCGCCCCATCGACGTCCGCATCGGTCATGATGATGATCTTGTCGTAGCGTAGATCATCAACGTTGAATTTCGTCCCCATGCCAACGCCCAATGCCTCGCAGAGGTCGTTGATTTCTTGGTTGGACGACAGTTTGTTCGATGCAGCCCCCAAGACGTTAAGGATTTTACCTTTGAGCGGTAGCAGCGCCTGTGTCTTACGATCACGCGCGCCTTTACCAGAACCACCAGCCGAGTCACCCTCGACGATGAACAGCTCGGTGCCGACGCGGTCTTTGGACGTACAGTCGGTCAGTTTACCCGGCAGACGCAGTTTCTTGGTCGCGGATTTACGCGATGTTTCTTTTTCTTGTTTGCGGCGAAGACGTTCTTCGGCACGCAGCACAAGGAAATCAAGGATCGCGCCTGCGGATTTGGTATCCGCGGCGAGCCAGTTGTCAAAGTGGTCACGCACGGCAGCATCGACCATTCGCTGGGCGTCAGTTGTGGCGAGACGGTCCTTTGTCTGCCCGACGAATTCCGGTTCGCGGATAAAGCAGGACACAAGTGCGCCGGCACCTGTGGTCAGGTCTTCGCGCGTGATTGTCCCGGCTTTTTTGTTGCCGACCAGATCACCGTAGGCTTTGATCCCCTTAAGGATCGCGGACCAGAAGCCGGCCTCGTGCGTGCCGCCTTCGGGGGTGGGGACGGTGTTACAGTAGGACTGAATGAAGCCGTCGCGGGCAGGGGTCCAGTTGATCGCCCATTCGACCTTGCCGGGGACGTTGAATTTGTCTTGGAACGACACGGTGCCTGCAAAGGGTTTTTCAGAATAGGTCGTCGCGCCTGACATGGTTTCGGTCAGGTAGTCGGCCAAGCCGCCGGGGAATTTGAATGTGGCTTCGAGTGGGGTGTCGCCATCGTTGATTCCCGTCTTCCAGCGGATTTCAACGCCGGAGAACAAGTATGCCTTTGACCGCGCCATTCTGAATAGCGTTTTGGGTTTCAGCGTCAGTTTGCCAAAGATTTCTTCGTCAGGGTGGAATGTCACCGCAGTTCCGCGCCGGTTTGGCGCTGCGCCGATTTTCGCAAGTTTCCCTTTGGGGACACCGCGCGAAAACTCCATCGCGTAGAGTTCTTTGTTCTGTGCGACTTCGACACGCAGGTGATCGGACAGGGCGTTCACCACCGAAGAGCCAACGCCGTGCAGGCCGCCAGAGGTCTGGTAGCTGTCGCCCGAGAACTTACCGCCCGCGTTCAGCGTACAAAAGATGATCTCGACCGCGGATTTGGTCGGGTCTTTGGGGTGCGCCCCAATCGGAATACCGCGCCCGTTGTCGCGTACAGTGACGTGACCGTTTTCGTGCAGCTCGACCTCGATCCATGTGGCGTGTCCGGCGACCGCTTCGTCCATGGAGTTGTCGATGATTTCTGCGACCATGTGGTGCAGCGCGCGTTCGTCCTTTCCCCCGATATACATGCCGGGACGTAGGCGCACGTGCTCCATATCCTCAAGCACTTCGATAGAGGATGCATTGTAGTCGTCAGGGGAAGCGCCCCCAGAGAGAAGATCATCGGCCATGGTACTGCTCATTCTTTTGGTTTGGGCTAATATGGCAGCCTGTCGCGGATGGAGCAATCACGGAATGTGCGTAGGCGCGGCCTAGCCGAATAAATCGGAGCAGTCGTAACGTGTTTCTGGCAGGTCTTCTTAGATGGCCTGAGCGATGGGCGCTGATGTCTGGTTGTCGCTGTTTGCGGCAATCAGGGCTGCGGTTTCATACCCCTTTACGACTAGGCGCGCCGTCTTCATGGTACTGGCTTTCAAGTCGCTTAGCTCAGGGAATATTGTGTGCAGTTCCTTTAATTGTTCGGCATCTAGTGCGCGTTTGCCTGTTTCACCTAGAAATAGCGTTTCCGCGGCGACGCCATCCGCCCAGATGATTTCGTGGTGATCAAAGAGTAAGTGTATGTATTCGACTTCGCCACCGCGTCGCACGGTGATGGTGTCGTCATTCACGAGGTGTTTGGCGGGAACTAAGACTTCGCTTGTTCCAAATAATAGTTCGGCCTCTGGGCCTTGCAGCAGAATACGGTGCTGTGGGCTGACCTCTATATCCACGATGGCGTTCAGTGTGCCAGCCTTGATTTTAATGGGTGCGAGGCGACCAACTGCGGCGTAAGTACGTCGGCCGATCCATCTGACCGTCTGGATACCATGATCCATCGTCATTACTTGATCGCCCTCTGCGATGTGTTCGATCATTCGTGGCCCACTTGGGCAGGCAATGCATGTGCCGCGCGTAAAGCAAAGCGGATCGCTATCAGCCCGGTCAGCGGCCATGTTATAGCCCTGACCTGCATTATTATTCGCGTATATTGGTGACACCAATTCAAGTGAGCGAATAGCCTGCGCATTGATTGCTTCCTGATCCGCGTTCTCAATGGTCTCTGGGACCCAATATGAGTTGCCGTTGACGTCTTGCATAACGTTGGCAGTGATCGTTGCGGTGGTTCCATCTTTGTACGTAATGACAGCGTTGAACACCATAATAGCATCAAACGTTTGGGTTGGGCCGCCATCAATGCTAAATTGATCGTTTGAGGAGTTATTGTCTATATCGTAGGAAGTCGCCGAGCCTCCACCGAAGCCATTTCCTGCAGGATCAAAGTTTTTGATATCCCGAAATAAAGGGGCCTCTGACGAGCCATAGGTTCCCAAAGAATTAGTCACCGCAGACTGTTGCAACGTGGTGTTTCCCTCTTGCGGGTCCCAGATCGGAAGTTGCCCTAGAGAAAAGACTTTGAACGAAGTTGGCATTGTTAGTGATCTCGCTTGATAATGTTCCGCGGTGTACGGGGGTAAGATTTGTTAAAAGCTGGTTTAGGCTACGCATTTATTACGCTGCCTAGTAATCACGAAGGTCGTTCACAATAGTTTCACCCGATTTAAATTATTTTGGATGCCGCTCCTTTTAGGAGGCTGACCGTTGTGGTTCGTCGAAACTAAGCTACGGTGGTCGAAAACGGAGACAAACCATGCGTATCTTTTTTACGGGCGGCAGCGGCAAGGCTGGCAAACATGCGATTACCTATTTGCAAGGGCAGGGCCATACGGTCGTAAATGCGGATATGACCCCGTCGGGTTTGGATGTATCTGAGCTGCTGATTGACTTGACAGATGCGGGACAAGTCATTGGGGCCATGTCACAGTTTACTGATTTTCATGAATTGGATGCGGGAACCGGTGTGCCGAAATACGATGCCGTCGTGCATTTCGCGGCTGTACCCCGCGTGATGATCGGCACGGACGGCGAATGCTTTCGCCAGAACACAATCACCACATACAATGTGATCGAAGCTGCCGTGAAGCTGGGTATCCCCAAGGTCATTTTCGCAAGTTCCGAAACCACCTATGCCGTTTGTTTTGCTGATGGTGAGGTGAAACCCGATTTCGTGCCCGTCGACGAAGATCACCCCACCGTGCCGCACGACAGTTATGCCATGTCTAAGGTCTGCAATGAGATGACGGCCAAGTCGTTTCAGGCCCGTTCAGGCATCGACATCTATGGGCTGCGGATCAACAACGTGATCGAGCCGCATGAATACGCGACGAACTTCCCAGCCTTTATGGAAAACCCCGCGCTGCGCCGCCGTAACATCTTTGCCTATATCGACGCGCGCGATCTGGGGCATATGGTTGATTGCTGCCTAAAAACGGATGGGCTGGGGTATGAGGTCTTTAACGTCGCCAACGACGACATGTCAGTTGGGATCACATCCGACGAAGTCATCGCGCAGTTTTATGAAGGTGTTCCCGTCAAACGGAAGATGCGCCCGGACGAGACGTTTTATGCCAATGACAAAGCCAAGCAGATGGTCGGGTTCGCGCCCAAGCATTCTTGGCGGGATGTGTTGGGGTGATGCGTACCATAACGTCGAAGTGTTTAGGCCTTGATCGCTACCAAGGTCAGCTTAGAGCCCGTATTAATGGATGCAGCTTGATGCACGGGTGTCCGCTATTACGACTATGTCAAAACGAGCCTTTGTGGAACGATAAGGGCTGATGCGTTAAATTTCAAAAGTGGTCGTTTGCAAAATTATTGGTGTCTTATTTCGTCCCAATATCCCTATGCTAACCTACCTTTCTAAGGGAATTTCTAACATTCTAGCATCTGAAGCTATCAGGTCGTACCGTTCTACAAATTTGTGGATTTTGTCGCGCTCTTTGTCATAGGTAAGACACCACTCTCCGCAGGCTTCTCCTATAGTTTTTATCAATCTGGGAATCTCGTAGTATCCTGTTTTATTGGTATCAAGCTCGACTTCGGCAGGCATTTCACCAACATAGCCCACCAGCATCCTAGTATGGCCAGATTCTACTTTTCGAGAGTTTAAGTTGCTCATATGCAGAAGTGAATTTCGATGTTCCCACAATTCTGCGGAGGTGATTCCTAGCTTCTGAATATCGGAATATGTGTCTAACCACTTGATGAACGTATTATGTCTTTCATCCCCATACTCGATGAAGCCTATGGAATCGATGGCAACAAATAAGAGTTTTGAAGCTGAAACGTAGTGGCGATTTTGAAACAGCAATCGAACAGGTTGGAAAAAATCATCATTTATAAGCTCAGTAAACTTGAAACCTTCATCAGTAAAATATCTTCCGAAGTAATCGACAGCCATTAACACCCCCTTTTCGCCTCATTCTTTCACCGCGATGTACGCTTCTAAAATATTAAGTACATTGGAAACTACTTAACATAATTTGCTCTATGTCCTTTTCGATTTTTGGCTTCCCGATACGACTGTTTGTTGGCGGCTGCCTCAAAGCCGACATTGGTTCATTTGTAGCGAACACACCCATTGTCCCGCAGAGAGGCCATTGCCAATCAAGATTTCGCTACCCGTGACTAGATTCGCGGCCCATTGCTATTGGCGTCACTTCACTCAATAAGGTTAGTGAAGTGGACGCCGAATGATACAAACAAATCAGCTAGTCGCCGTCATGGATGCCACTTGTGCCCTTTGCAGTTGGGGTGCACGTATGATCCATCGGCTTGATAAGTCGGGCGAGATTAAGATCGCCCCGATCCAATCTGATACCGGGGCGGCGTTGATGCGTGACAATGGGCTTGATCCGTTAGATCCGGATACTTGGTTGTTTATTGAAAATGGGACCGTTTGGCGCGATTTTGATGCGTTGATCCGGGTTGGACAACGCTTTGACGGGTGGGGCCGATTGTTCGTGGCTTTGCGGGTGATCCCGCGTCCAATCCGCAATTGGCTATACGCCCGTGTCGCCCGTAACCGCTATGCTCTGTTTGGACGCGGGGATATGTGTACCTTGCCCGACCCGAAATTCCGCGCGAGGTTGTTGTCGTGAGAATTATCGTCCTTGGTGGCTACGGCGTGTTCGGGGCAAAGCTGGTTGATTTGCTCACCCGTGATAATCACGAGGTTATCGTGGCTGGGCGTTCTGTTGAAAAGGCAGAGGCACTGGCTGCTCAGTTCGGCGCTGGGCATTTGGCCGTGGATCGCTCTGGTGATTTGACACCGCTTTGGGCACTGAAACCTGATGCAGTTGTTGATGCCGCAGGTCCGTTTCACGCATATGGTGATGACCCATATTCGTTTGCAAAGGCCTGCATCGCGCAGGGCGTGAATTATCTTGATCTGGCGGATGATCCTGCCTTTTGCGCCGGAATTGCCGCATTGGACGAAGCGGCAAAGGCTGCCGGCGTGTTCGTGCTGTCCGGTGTGTCGAGTGTGCCGGCGATTTCGTCGTCGGCCGTGGCTGAACTCATCAAAGGTGCGGATGAAGTTGATACGATCAATACTGGAATCCTACCGGGAAACCGCGCCCCACGTGGACGGTCTGTCGTAGCGAGTATTCTGCATCAATGCGGTGCCGATTTTGATGTGCCGATAGATGGCGCTAATGTCCCAATGCGCAGTTGGTCGCGCCCTGCGCGTTTCGACATAGGCAAGGGGATTGTGCGGTCAGGCTGGATGATTGAGGTTCCCGATCACAGATTATTTGCGCAGGCCTTTGGGGCGCGTTCTGTGCTGTTTCGCGCGGGGCTAGAGCTTGGGGTGATGAACTGGTCGTTGGCCGTCCTTTCTTGGCTGCGCGGCTTTTGGAGATTTCCAATACCAGAGTGGCTGATCAGTTTGCTGCTATGGCTGGCAAAGCTGCTTTATCCGTTTGGGACGGATGCGGGCGGTATGTCGGTTGCGGTCACAGTGCGGTCAAGCGTGGGATGGGAACGCCGGACATGGCGAATGGTCGCGACCAAGGGCGAGGGGCCGTACATTCCCGCAGTCGCTGCTCGCGTGGTGCTGCGTGCGCCTGCCACGATACCAAAAGGGGCAAGGCCAGCCGTCGCGATCATTTCATTGGATGCGATACGCGATGGCATGGCTGATTTAGCGGTATCGACTGAAACGTTAACTCAACAAGTGCAGCCTTTGTTTGCCCGCCATCTTGAGGCGGGAAACCAGGATCTACCAGCCGCGGTTCAAGAGCTTCACGCAATATACGGGCCGCGACGCTGGGTTGGCCGTGGTGCCGTCACACGCGGACAATCTACATGGGCGCGCCTTTTAGGGGCGCTATTTCGTTTTCCTACAGATGCTTCAGATATCCCGGTGAGCGTGATGATGACGCCTTATAACGGTGGTGAACGCTGGGAGCGAAGTTTTGATGGGCAAAAATTCAGATCTTATCTAGGCCGACATAAGGGTAAGATGACCGAGAGGTTCGGACCATTCACGTTTACGCTTGGGTTGTACGTTGACGAGGACCAACTGCATTTCCCAGTGATAGCTGGACGTGTTGGGCCGATCCCATTGCCACAGTTTGCGCTGCCCAAAAGCGTATCGCGTGAGTATGAAAAAGACGGACGCTTTCATTTTGATGTATCACTTATGGCCCCATTCACGGGTGCGCCCGTTGTGCATTACCAAGGGTGGTTAGAGCGTAGTGCATCGTAGGGTGGATTTTAATCCACCCGGATCAAGCTTCGGCAATTGAAATCAAAAGATTGTTGAGCGGCCACAAATTTGTGAACGTATCGGTCAGGATTTGATTTAACGGTGTGTCCGGCGTAACTGGCCGGCTGGCAACGACAGCTTTCATGCGTAAAAACGATGCCGCTGCATGACCTTTGTCATAAGGGGGCGGAACGCGTTTCAACGCCGGTTCCCGAAATGCAAAACCGGCGGTTTCAAGCCCCGTGAGAATGGCAAGCATACGGTCAGTATCTAGATCAAGCATCTCGCGCCAATTGGTGATCATTGCTTTTTCAAATCCCATCATGCCCGCACCAGCGGTCACATAATCGGCACCAACACCAAAGAAAAAGATGGGGTTTTGAGGAGCGCCGGATTCGATTTGCCACATCATGTGCAGGTGTGGCTTGTAAGGTGTCTTGTCCTTTGAAAACCGGACATCACGATGCGGGCGGAACAGTTTTGTCTTTATCGGGGCGTCTGTAAGTTCAGACAGCGGGGTGATCATATCATCAAGTAACGCAAGCGCGGCTGGTTTCAGTTGGTCGTCATAGGTCGCCCTATTTTGCGTCCACCAATCCTTGGTGTTGTTGGCAGTAAGCTGTTTATAGAATGGCTGCGCGTCGGAAATTATTCGTTCATAGTCGCTTCCCATCGTTGTCTCCGGTTTTCAGTCAACATGTCACGCGAGGCGCATTGATGTCTATGGACGGGCGGTAAAATCCCCCATAAGCCTTTGCATATGGAACGTATCGCACAATCATACCCTGAACATATCCGGGCGGTGGCCAAGCTTGGTTTGCCATTAATCCTAAGCAATGTGGCGCAGTTTGCGATCCACATGACCGATACGATTATGCTTGGTTGGTATAATGTGACTGCGCTTGCAGCATCAACCATCGCGGGCACGATGCTGTTCGTGGTGTTTATTGTTGGCGCTGGGTTTGCACAGGCCGTTACCCCGTTGGTTGCATCTGCAGCAGAAGAAGGGGATGAGACCCAAGTTCGCCGTGTGACCCGCATGGGGCTATGGCTGTCGATCTTTTACGGGCTTGCAGTGACTGTCCCGTTTTTCTGGGCGAAAGATATTCTGATTGCGATTGGGCAAGATGCAGATGTGGCGCAGTTGGCCCATTATTATCTACAGATCACAATTTGGCAGATGATCCCGGCTCTGATCGTGATGACGCTAAAGTCGTTTTTGTCAGCACTTGAACATATCTCAGTGCTGCTATGGGCGACGGTAGGGACTGCCGTCATGAATGGGTTCGTTAACTATGCGCTGATATTCGGCAATTGGGGCGCACCCGAATTGGGTATTCGTGGCGCTGCGATTGCGTCTGTTACGGTGACGATTGTTTCGGTCGCTATTCTGGTGGGATATACGTTACGCGTCTTGCCACAGTATCAACTGTTCAAGAATTTCCTGCGTAGTGACCGCGAGATTTTAAACCGCGTGTTCCGGCTTGGCTGGCCGATTGGCTTAACGTCGTTGGCCGAGGGCGGATTGTTCAGTGCAAGCGCGGTCATGATGGGCTGGATTGGTGCGATTGAACTGGCGGCGCATGGCATCGCTATTCAATTGGCGAGCCTGACATTCATGGTGCACATCGGCTTTAGCCAAGCCGCGACTGTGCGGGCGGGGCGGGCTCTTGGTCGTAAAGACCCTGTATCGCTACGCCGCGGTGGAATCACTGCGATTTGCATGTCCGGATTGTTCGCGTTGGTCACTTCAGCATTGTTTATGCTGTTCCCAGAATTTTTGGTGTCACTGTTTGTTGACCCTGATGAACCTGCTCGGTTGACGCTGGTGTCTGTCGGGGCGCAGCTGGTTGTGATTGCTGCCTTGTTTCAAATCGTCGATGCCGCACAGGTGCTTGCGCTTGGTCTATTGCGTGGCCTTCAGGACACTGCTGTCCCGATGGTCATGGCAACGATCAGCTATTGGGTGATCGGCCTACCAGCAAGTTATGTGCTGGCGTTTTGGTTCGGGTATGGCGCCGCCGGGCTTTGGATGGGGCTTGTCGTTGGATTGGCGGTCGCATCAGTGTTGCTGATGTGGCGTTTTTGGAAGCAACTATTCAAGCAGTTCCAGATCACGTAAGCGAAGGCGCGGGTTTCGCATTTCGCCAAAATCATCCAGATCAATTTTGTGCGGAAACAAAGACAAATATTGCACAAGCATTTCACCGCGCAGACCAAGCGCGAAGAACGTACCGGGGTGCATGCTTTCTATTTCGATGCCATTGACCAAGATGCTTTCCTGACGCGAAAATCCAAGTTGGAAGACATTCACTGGCTGCGCTGGGCGAAGTTCAATGAACTGGCTGCCGTCGATGAAATCGCGGACGGGAATAAAAGCGGCCCGTTTCCCGGTCAAGGTACGGACACCCGTCGCGCGGTGAAGGATATGTGCGGTCGGGCCGAGAATCAAATCTGGTGATGGGCGTGATGGGCCTAATGACTCTGCGGTTATGCGCGTGAGGCAGTTGTTTTCACTGTTGGTGTTCGTGTCATCCGGCTGGATCAGCATTGCGCCGCGCCATAACAATGTTTCGAATTCACCATTGGCAAGACGTACGCGATCACCTGGCAGCAGATCCTCAATCGTCATAGGGCCATTGCTAGTGACGACCATCGCACCCCGTCCTAACGCCCCGAAAGCATTTTCAAATGCAGGCAAAGCTGGTGCAATACGCGACATTTCGGCAATGTCTCCGTTAGGGAGAAGATAGCTGATTTCGTATTTACGTGTCGGAATATTGCTTGCGGCATATCTGCTCCGCCGCGCCGCTTCGGTGTTGGTCGTGCCAATTGTGGGGTCGGCCCCAGTGTTAAGGGGTGGGTTCATGTGGATGCCTATCGGGGTTCGATCAAACTTTTGCACTTAAGGTGCAAATTTGATTGGAAATTTTGATTTCTTGATCAAAGTGGAGTGAAGACGAAATGTCAAAAAAATTGATTTTACTTGGCCGAATTTCGCCATGTCCAAAGCGAACATAGGCTAAGTTCTGCGTGCAATCATAAGTTGCCTTGGTTTTCCGCGCTGCCAAGGAAGTACGCTATTGTAGCTGAGTATTGCGGTTGTTACCGCGGCTTGCCAACGTTGCTTCATCATCGTCCCTCGTGATCTGCGAGGCCCACGGATGTGAGCCTAATTGCCGAGCATTAGCTGTAATTCAGGCATTTATTGGGCGTATTGATGATGTTTTACCTTATGGTTAAAGTGAGATCGCGGCGATCAAACGGCCATAGTCGGCTTCTTTTTGGTGGACTGTACGTCGGTAGCTATAAAACCGATCAGGATCGCTATAGGTGCAATTGTGTGTCCAGCTTGCCTGTGTGATGCCGCATTCATGCAGTTTCATCAGGCCAAAACCCGGTAGATCAAAGTGAAACCGATCATCGCTTCCGGCGACAAAAAAGCGATCAAGTTTTGGATCCTGCGCGGTGAATTGATCCATAAAGTCGGGTCCGACCTCATAGGCGCGCTGGCTAATGCACGGACCGATGACTGCTGTGATATTGGCTGCTGATGCGCCAAGGGATTCCATTTTGCTGACCGTGTCTGCAAGCACGCCGTTTAGGGCGCCCTTCCATCCTGCGTGAGCAGCACCGATGACGCCTGCTTTGCTATCGGCAAAAAGAACAGGTTGGCAGTCTGCGGTTAAAACCGACAGCGCCATACCTTTGGTCGCGGTGACAATCGCGTCTGCTTTGGGGTGTTGGTCTTGCGGGCCATCGGCGATGACCGCGTCGGCAGAGTGTATCTGGTGTACGCCAACCAAGTGATCGGGTGCGACGTGCATTGCCTGGGCGACGCGTGCGCGGTTGATGCTGACGATATCATGCTGGTCAGAGCTGCCGTAACCGCAGTTCAATCCTGCGAACACGCCGGATGATGCGCCGCCACGACGCGTAAAGAATCCGTGCGTTGTGCCGTCTAGGTCGGGGCTGGTGATGATGTCGAGAGTCATGGTTCCAATCCGGGGGGCGGGGTTGCCGAAACAGGATAGATACTGATCACTTTGAAAAGGTCGCCCATTTCGGCAGGGTGGGTCAAGCGCCGATGTGCTTTTACGTGCGTTTCAAGTGCAGCGCCCTGTAAGCGGGTCGCCAGCTTTTGCGCGCGTTGTGTGATCCCCAGTCGTTCAAGGAATACACCTTGTGGTGTCAGGCGGCTGAATTTGGCAGGGGCGGCATAGCTCGCGATTTCTGCGAAATCCACATGTGCCGTCAGATCAGCAGTGCCGGGTTCGGCTAGTGGATCGGCTTTTTTGTGGGAAGACAGTGCTTGCAACGTATCGCCCAATGACTGCCAGTCGCCGTAGTCGATGATCAGCGCCGTGCCGCCGTGATCTGCGATCTTATGGCTGATATGCTGCATGACGCCGGGCAGGGTGGCGCAATGTTCTATTAGGTCGCCGTCTTTGGTGTCGGCGATCCGGTGTTCCAGCATGGCCAGAGGTGCCGCAGCTGACAGGCCAAAGGTGAGGGTGTCATCACTGACGCCAACCATCCGTTCACGCCATCCCGTGCCTTCACGGACAAACTGCCTAATCGGGAGCGCGTCAAAGAATTCATTCGCGACCAGCCACAAAGGTAGATCAGGCAAGGTCGTGACATCATCATGCCAGACAGCTTCGGAGACGGCGCTGGCTTGGGCTTTGCGCAAGGCCGGGGAGGCTTCGACAAAATGTACAGTCAAAGCCGCATGAAAACCCGGAACGGATTTGGTCGCGCGCAAGATGTCGGCCATCAGCGTGCCGCGCCCGGGCCCAAGTTCTGCGAGTGCAATCTGTGTGGGTGCCCCTTGATCGAGCCAGCTTTGGGCTAGTGAAAGCCCAATGAGTTCGCCGAACATCTGGCTGATTTCGGGCGCGGTGATGAAATCGCCTTTTGCGCCCAATGGGTCGCGGGTGGCGTAGTAACCGTAGTCGGGGTGCAGGAGGCATTCGGCCATATAGTCGCCAAGCGTGATCGGCCCAGTGCGTCCGATCCGTGCAATAAGCTGCTGCGCAAGCGGTGTCATCGGCGCCACGCCATTGCCACGACGGTCAGGCCAATGATGATCATCGGTAAGGTCAGCGTCTGTCCCATTGTCAGCCCATAACCATTATAGTGGAAGGCAAGCCCAAGCTCATTTCCGACACTTTGGAATTGCGCGTCTGGCTGGCGCACGAATTCAACAAGGAAGCGGGCAAAGCCATATCCGGCAAAGAATGTCCCGGTCAGCAGCCAAGGCTTCTTCAGCCCGTTAAAGCGGAAGGCGAGCAGGATCAGGAGCGTGCCAAGAAGCAGGCCTTCGAGCCCTGCTTCATAAAGCTGCGACGGGTGGCGTGTGCAGTCCGCTAGGAGCGTTGCACATGATTGCGCGGCTTGGCCCGGGAAGATCACGCCCCAAGGTAAATCTGTGGGGCGTCCCCAGAGTTCGGCGTTGATAAAGTTAGCACAACGCACCAGCAGGATCGCGGGCGTTGCGGCGACTGCAATGATGTCGGCAAGATCAGACAGTGGAACCTTTTTGCGGCGACTGAATAGGATCACGGCAAGGATAACACCAAGGAACCCGCCGTGGAATGAAAGCCCGCCTTCCCAAATCTTGATGATATCAAGTGGGTTGGACAGGAACTCACTGGGCTTATAGAACAAGATATAGCCCAGACGCCCGCCAGCGATCACACCAATGACGATATACGTCAGAAGATCCTCAAGCTGGTTTTCCTGCATTGGCGGACCGTTACGCCACAGCTGCGGACGGCGTAGCGCCAGTTTGATCAGCTGCCAGCCAATCGCGATACCAACGATATAACCCATGGCGTACCAGCGCAGCGCCAGTTCCATACCAAAGAGGTTTATCGAGATGATCTCGGGCGAAATATCGGGGAAGGGGATCGCTGCAAACATGCGCTATTCCTCTCTTGGTGCTGCGGCGAAGTCAACCAGCTACAACGCTTGTGCGCAGAGGTCCCAAGGCCCATATAGAACGTAACCGCGAACGGAGAGTGCTATGCAAAGCAAGAACAAGATTTTTGATGACCTGAGCCAGCTGATGACCAATGCCATGGGTGTTGCGCAAGGGGCCAAGGACGAAGCGTCGACAGCGATGTCTTCTATGATGGATCGCTGGTTGGCTGACCGCGATTTCGTAACGCGCGAAGAATTCGACGCGGTGCGTGCGATGGCCCAAAAGGCCCGCGAAGAAAACGAAGCGCTTGCTGCGCGTATCGCGGCGCTTGAGGCGAAGTAATTCTGGACCTCGAAATGGAAGGCGGGCACGCGCTGGCTTTCCTCAATTTTTCATGTGCGTGAACTATTGGGGCGCAGTTTGTGCCGTTACGTTATTGGCGGATTTTCGCTGAGTTACCCCAAGTCTGCCATTTTGCGGGCATTTTTCCCCTTATTCGGTTTAACTGCGAGATGTACTTAAATTGCACAACTCGTGGTGGAATTGTGGAGAGATGCTATGATCGATATTATTCTTATTGCTTTGCTGTTTGCGGCAATGTTCTACGGTTCACCGCAGGGTGGAACGCATCCCTTTATAGCATTGGTGAGAAAATGCCGTGCAAAAGCTGTTAGTGTTGCAGTTAAGGGTGTAAATGTTTGACATCCCTTGGGTTGTTTATTTTCAATTTTTAGATTTGACCACATACTAAAATTTCGTTTATATTGGCTGAGAAATAGCAGTTAACCAACTATTCTCCCACTTGGCGGTTTTGTGATGAGTTATCTTTCCAGTCTCGTTTCATCCATCGCCGGTCTTATACTTTTTTGTATAGGTGCTATTGGTCTAAGTGGCGTAACTGTGAACCCGTCCCCTTCAATCACTGTGTTATTAAGCCCAATGGGGTATGGCGATCATGTCGATAGCCTTTATTATTGGGGAATCGTGTTTCTGGGGTTCTGGCTTGTTCTTTATGTTTTCGTCCGACCCGCTGCGCTGACCGCACTTGCTATGGTTTTGGGAAAGTCATTGGTTTTGAAAGGCTGGGTTCCATTGCTGGGCGTTATGAGCTTATAACTTTTTGCTGGTAGCGCTCATTTCAATCAAGAGGTGATTAAGGTGTTCGGTGTCGCCGCCTTTATCGCAGGTCACTAGCAGCGCTTTCCAAATCGCCCAACCCTTTGCGCGCGCCCAGGTATCTGCGTTCATATTTACCGTTTCGCGGAATACCCGTTGGGCATCTCCCGCGAAATAAGTCCATGCGATGACCAGATCACACGCAGGATCACCAACACCGCATCCGCCAAAGTCGATGACCGCAGCGAGGCGATCTTCTGCGATCAAAAAGTTGCTTGGGGCTATGTCTCCGTGGACCCAAACGGGTGGGGATTCCCAGTGAGTTGCGCAGGCTGTGTCCCATATATCCGTGATGTGTGCGGTGTTGAAACGTCCTTTGAGCATATTTAGGCAACGTCGCACATCGTCATCATAAGTCTTGAGGAGGCCGCCGCGATAAAAGTTCTGTGGCCCTGGTTGCGGGCCACCTTGGTTTGGAATGGATTGCAACGCTGTTAGAAAACGGGCCAAATCGCGTGCAATGTTTGACTGATTTTCAGGGGCTGCTTGATCTGCGGATGCGCCGGGCAACCAGCGCATGACACTCCAATAATAGGGGTATGCTGCGGATGGGATGCCCATCGCGATGGGCGCTGATATTGGCACGGGAAGATGTGGGGCGAGGCGGGGCAGCCACTTTTGCTCTTTAGCGACCTGCGGTTCGTAGCGTGCGGCGCTTGGCAGCCGGATCGACATGTCGTCGCCAAGGTGAAATGTGAAATTGTCCCAGCCAGAGCTTGCGACCGGGCGTATGGGCAGAGCGGCCCATTGTGGAAACTGGTCCGCGATCACTGCGCGGACCAATTCGGTTGTGATCGTCAGGCGGTTCAAAATTCGCTGAGGTAGGCGACAATGATATCCAACGCGGCTTGCAAGTCGCCTTTTTCGACCATTTCGGTCACAGTATGGATATAGCGTGTTCCTACGACGATGCCGACGGCACGTGCACCTGCAGCTGCTTGCTGTGCGGCGGCGCCGTCTTGGCCGCCAGCCGCTAGCATGGTGCGCTGGTAGGGGATGTCATTCTTGATCGCTAATGACTCAACTTCTTTTACTAAGGCCTTGTCTGCAATGAATGAGCTGTCGCGGACATGAAGCCCGAAGCCTTTGCCTTGCTGAGTCGTTGCGTCTTTTTCTGGGATGCCGGGGGTGTCACAGGCAAGCGTTGTATCGATGCCGATGCCGATATCAGGTTTGATGGCATAAGATGCGGTGCGCGCGCCACGCAGGCCGACTTCTTCTTGGCAGGTAAATGCCACGTGGATTTCTGCGTCATGGCCTTTGTCGCCAAGTTGCCGTATCGCTTCGATGCCGAGCCAGCAAGCGATACGGTTGTCCAATGCTTTGGATACAAATTTGTCGCCCATTTCTAAAAACGGCTCGTCCATCACAACGAAATCACCGACCTTAACAACATCACGGGCCTTTTCTCCCATTCCAAGGTCGACAAAGAATTCGCCGAGTTCCGGCACCTTTTTGCGATCTTCGGGGGATGCGATGTGGACGGGTTTGCCGCCTGGGTTCATTACCCCCTTATAGTCCCCATCGTCTGTGCAGACCAATACACGGCGCGAGAAAAGGTTGCGCGGGTCAAAGCCACCAACAGGTTGCAGATAAAGATAGCCTTTGTCGCTGATGTGGCTGACCAGAAAGCCAATTTCATCCATGTGGCAAAGTAGCATGATTTTTAGCGGGTCGGTTCCGGTGGCATTCCGCTTGCACAGCAGTGACCCCATTGGGTCGACTGTGACTTCATCAAACAGCCCTTCGATTTCGGTCGAAATAAGATCACGTACGCGGTCTTCGTTTCCCGGAACACCCGGCATTTCGCAAAGGCGTTTAAGTAGATCAATATTCATTGGGAGGCTCCTATATCTGCAACGCACTTTGTGTTCTGCCGATGGAAAACGCAATTATCCCCAGAAAACTTTTCGCGTCTCTGACTTATCCCCAAGAAACTGCTTTACAGAATCCCCTGAATGACCGCACGATATGTAGTAGGGGCGGAACGTAAATAACACAGTCCCTAGAGCAGGCACCTAGCGCTTGGGCACTGCCATGACCCATGCGCCAAAGTAGCGAGGCCGAGCATATGGCATTGTCCGAACAGTATCTCGAGGCAGAGGATCTTCACCCGATTGATTTGGTGGAGCACATCGCAGAGCATCATGAATGGGAATTCGACCGCATTCACGATGATCAAATCGCAATGGTTGTCGAAGGTCAGTGGCGCACTTATTCCGTGACATTGGCGTGGTCCGCATATGATGAAACGCTGCGTTTGATCTGTACCTATGAAATGGAGCCACCAGCCGATCGGATGCCCGCCCTGTACGAGGCGCTTAACACGATCAATGATCGTTGTTGGGCTGGGTCGTTCACATGGTGGGACGAGCAAAAGCTGATGGTTTATCGTTATGGCCTGATGCTTGCTGGTGATCAGATGGCTGGCCCAGATCAAATTGACACCATGATCAAAGCCGCCGTGAGCGCGTGCGAACAGTACTATCCAGCGATCCAATTGGTGACTTGGGCAGAGCGTTCAGCCGCCGAAGCGGTGCAGATCGCCATTGGCGGCGCATACGGCCGCGCCTAAAATAAAGTGTAAGGTGGGTTTAAAGCCCGCCTGACTTTGCGTAATCTTGCACCACTCTATCAAGAAGGTGCATATTATGGACATGAATGACGTCGCTACGCGCGGTCTTGTTCTTCTGGGTTGCGGTAAAATGGGGTCGGCGATGCTTGCCGGTTGGTTGCGCAACGGCTTGCCGCCAAAATCAGTTTGGGTCATCGAACCGAACCCATCTGACTGGCTGAAATCACAAGGCGTGAATATGGGCGGTGATCTTCCGAAAGATCCTGCAATCGCCTTGGTCGCCGTGAAACCCCAGATGATGGCCGACGCATTGCCCGATGTGAAATCGCTAGGCGACGGGAAAACCTTGGTTATTTCGGTCGCAGCCGGAACCCCGATACGTACTTTCGAAGAAATGCTGGGTGATAAAACACCAATCATTCGCGCGATGCCAAATACGCCAGCAGCAATTGGCCACGGCATTACTGCACTGATTGGCAACGCTAAAGCCATGCCAGACGATATGGATTTGGCCGAGGCGCTATTGTGGTCAATCGGCCAAACTGTGCGTCTTGATAACGAAGGTCAGATGGATGCGGTTACGGCTGTGTCAGGCTCTGGTCCCGCTTATGTCTTTCACATGATTGAAACCTTGGCCGCTGCCGGAGAGGCAGAGGGCCTGCCTGCTGAGCTTGCGATGGAGCTTGCCAAGGCGACTGTTGGCGGTGCTGGTGATCTTGCTGAAAACGCGGACGAAGACCCCACACAGTTGCGCGTTAACGTGACCTCGCCGAATGGTACGACCCAAGCAGCGCTTGAGGTCTTGATGGATGATGAAACAGGCCTTGGGGCTTTGATGCGTCGTGCCGTCGCTGCGGCTGCTGCCCGGTCTCGTGAGCTTGCGAATGAGTGAGATAAGTTTTGACGACTTTCTAAAGGTCGATGTGCGCGTCGGTACGGTGATGCGCGCGGAGCCATATCCAGAAGCACGCAAGCCAGCGATCAAGCTATGGATCGATTTCGGTGATGAGATCGGCGAAAAGAAAACATCTGCCCAGATTACAGCGCATTACGCCGCAGAAACACTGGTCGGCAAACAGGTGCTGGCCGTGGTGAATTTTCCGTCGCGCCAGATCGGCAAATTCATGTCCGAGGTGCTTGTTCTTGGGATGCCGGACGAAAAAGGTGAGGTCGTTTTGGTCGGTCCTGATCAAACTGTACCTGTGGGAGGAAGACTGCATTGAAAAAGCTACTACTCACTCGGGCATTTCCCGAGGCGAATATTGCCGCAGCGCGTGCAAGATATGATGTGACTGTGCGTGATATGTCCGAAGGTTTGACCGCGTCAGAAGCGAATACTGCCCTAAAGGAATATGACGCGATCCTGACGACGCTTGGCGATCAGTTTAGCGCAGAGGCCTTTGAGGGTGACTTGCGTTGTGGCGTGCTCGCGAATTTTGGTGTCGGCTATAATCATATTGATGCCGATGCAGCCAAGGCCGCTGGTGTTGCAGTGTCGAACACGCCAAATGTCGTAACCGACGCGACTGCCGATATTGGTATGACCTTGATACTGTCAACTTGTCGTCGCGCAGGTGAGGGTGAGCGCCTTGTGCGCGCCGACAAATGGACGGGTTGGGGCCCGACCGAGATGTTGGGAACACATGTGACCGGTAAGACCGTTGGCATTGTTGGCATGGGCCGTATCGGTCAGGCTGTTGCGCGCCGCTGTCATTATGGTTTCGAGATGCCAGTGATCTATTTCAACCGATCACGCAAAGACGTGGATTTCCCAGCAACGCAGGTGGACACGCTGGCAGACCTGATGGGGCAGGCGGATATCGTTGTTGTCACGGTTCCCGGTGGCGGTAGCAACACGAACCTGATTGACGCCACAGCGCTTGCTGCGATGAAGCCACGCGGTATTTTCGTGAATATTGCGCGTGGTGATGTCGTTGACGAAGACGCGCTGATCGCGGCGCTTCAGGCCGGCCAGATCGCCGGCGCGGGCCTAGATGTGTTTGTGAAAGAACCGATTGTCCCAGACGCATTCCGCGCGATGGAAAACGTTGTCCTGCTGCCGCATCTTGGGACCGCAGCGCTTGAGGTTCGCGAAGCGATGGGGCAGATGGCGCTAGATAACATTATCGCTTGGCACGAAGGGCGACCACTGCCGCAAGGCGTCTAGCGCAGCCTATTCGCCGTTCGATTTTGTCATGCGGTCCGCTTTTTTGCGGACCAATACGCTGCGCAGATCATGCATTGCGAGCAAGAAACGGTCAGTGATGTCTTCTAACTGCGCGTCGGTGGCTTTGGATTGGACCCATTGGGTCGTGATATTCATCTGATCAATCGCACGGTGAATGTCATCAATATCGCGGTGGGCGTTCAGTTTCGTGCGCGCGGCAAGCCATTCTTCGATGGCGGCAATATCATCATCGGTCAGCGTGTAACCGCTTTGGGGTTTATAGTCGCCCCGGTTGGTATTGATGATCGCGATTTGATCCATTTCGATACGACGCTGCCGGTTTTCGACATCAAGCCGAAACACGGCAGCCCCGTTATCACGGACCCGAAAGTAATAAGGGGGCAGATCGTTCATGATAGCCCCTTGCAGAAGTTTTGGATGCGGGTGCAGGCTTCTTTGAGTGACTCGTCCGATGTCGCATAGCTGACCCGGAAATTCGGTGACAAACCAAAGGCTGCGCCAAAGACCACTGCCACGCCTGTTTCTTCAAGCAAGGCGGTCGCAAAGGTTTCGTCATTATCGATCAACGTGCCAGCGGCCGATGTCTTGCCGATGCAGTCCGCGATGGACGGGTACACATAAAACGCGCCTTCTGGTTTTGGGCAGATGATGCCTTCTGCGGCATTCAACATGTCGACAACCAAATCCCGGCGACGCACGAACATTTCGTTGTTGGGCGCAAGAAAATCCTGCGGGCCATTCAGGGCTTCGACCGCAGCATACTGGCTGACCGAACATGGGTTTGACGTGGACTGTGACTGAACTTTGCGCATTGCCTTGATCAGTGTTTCTGGGCCTGCAGCGTAGCCGATGCGCCAACCGGTCATGGCATAGGCCTTGGACACGCCGTTCACTGTGAGCGTCCGGTCATAAAGACCCGGTTCAACTTGGGCAGGGGTGCAGAACTTAAAGTCGTCATATGCAAGATGTTCGTACATATCGTCAGTCATAACCCAAACATGGGGGTGGTGCATCAATACGTCGGTGAGCGCCTTTAGCTCTTCCCATGAATACCCTGCACCTGTGGGGTTAGAAGGGGAATTAAACAAGAACCACTTTGTCTTGGGCGTGATTGCGGCCTCTAGCTGTGCAGCTGTGATTTTGAAGTTTGTTTCTAAGGAGGCAGCAACCGCAACTGGCTCACCGCCAGCAAGTAGCACCATATCGGGGTAGCTGACCCAATAGGGGGCGGGGATGATGACTTCGTCGCCTTGGTTCAGGGTCGCCATGAATGCATTATACAAAACCTGCTTGCCACCTGTGCCGACAGTCACTTGGGCTGGTGTGTAGGTCAGATCATTGTCGCGCTTAAACTTGGCGCATACCGCCTCTTTCAGTTCGGGGATGCCATCGACGGCAGTGTATTTCGTCTTGCCGGCATTAATTGCAGCGATCCCAGCGTCTTTGATGTTTTGCGGGGTATCAAAATCTGGTTCGCCCGCACCCAACCCGATGACATCGCGACCGGCAGCTTTCAGCTCGGCGGCTTTGGTGGTTACTGCAATTGTTGGTGACGGCTTAACGCGGTCGAGGGTCGCTGATAGAAAGGTCATGTTTGTCATCCGGTGGTAAATTACGGCTATGCCTGTCATAGGATGGGGTAATCCGCAAACGCAAGCAACAAGGATATCAAAGATGACCGAGACTGAAGGCGATTGGTTTGGCGAAGACGCCGCAACGTTCGGAGACCGGCTTGCAGGAGCACGCGAAGCATCTGGGCTTACGCAAAAGACGCTGGCGAGCCGTTTGGGCGTGAAGCCTTCGGTCATTGAGGGTTGGGAAAACGACACCAAAGAACCCCGCGCCAATCGATTGCAAATGCTGTCCGGCATGTTGGGGGTTTCGCTAAGCTGGCTGCTTACCGGAGAGGGCGAAGGCCCCGAAGCGCCAGAAGAAGGTGTGGAGATTTCGTCGGATCTGCTTGATCTTTTGGCCGAAATGCGGCTTTTGCGGTCGCAGATCGCCCAGTCAGGTAAAAAGCTTGGGCAGTTGGAAAAGCGTCTGCGCACAGCAATTAAGGAACAGCAATGACCGAAACACGCGAAGCCATGATTAAACGGATGCGGATGCGGTCAATGCGGCGCGGGATCAAGGAAATGGACCTGGTCCTATCCGCCTATGCTGATGCGCATCTTGGCGACATGACGGACCAGGAACTGGCCCTGTATGACGCATTGCTGACTGAAAATGATCACGACATCTATGGCTGGGTCGGTGGACAGTTAGCAGTACCTGATGAATACACGGCATTGATCGCGCACATTAAGCAAGGCGCACATGGGGTCACACGACCAGCATAAAATGCGTATTTTATGTTCAATTTTATCATTTAACTGAATGTTTCTAATTTCACGTTAGCTCTGTCCTTAAGTCAAAGACGGAGTAAAAAGATGAGTATTCATACGGATATTGATGGGCCGAATCCGTCGGGGTTATCGGCGGCGCGCAGTGCCAGTTTTATGGCAAGTTACCTCGATGCGCTGACCTTGGTGGAACGGCTGCATCGATTATTGCTGGATGTTATCAAAGATGAGTTTGAGCGTGTCGCAATTCTAGAGATCAACGCAGTGCAGGCGCTACTGTTGTTCAATGTGGGCGACAATGAGGTCACTGCAGGGGAACTAAAGACGCGCGGTTATTATCAAGGGTCGAACGTTTCCTATAATCTAAAGAAATTGGTCGAACTGGGGTACATGCACCACCAGCGTAGCGAGATTGACAGGCGGTCTGTGCGTGTTCGACTGTCTGAAAAAGGGCGCAACGTGCGTGGGATCGTTTCTAAGCTTTTTACGACACATGCGGATGGTCTGGTTGATCGCGATGTTCTGGATCATGAGGGGCTGGAGGATATCACCGCATCCCTGCGCCGGGTTGAGCGGTATTGGACAGAGCAGATTCGATATATCTACTGACGCGCCTTGTTGACGGTTTTGATTGTAACGATTGGTGTGTTTTTGAGGGGCGCCGCCGGTCCGTCGTCCCTCGTATTACTCTAAGGCGCCGGTAGCGATGCTTTGTAATTCGCGGAGCAGTTTTCGTTCCATCGCCGCGGCATAATCGTCAAAGCTACCTGCAACTTCGACAAAAGAGCCCGGGCCACGAATGACATATGATCGGTAATATGTGGCAAGTTCCGCGTCGTTGGACGCATCAATCACTAAGCCGTTGACGATCACCCCGTCAGGCATTGCTGTGTTGGCAATATCTTGGGGGCGTGGCCCGGTGTTTGCGGGCCCATCCCCCGACACATCCAACGTGCGTTTCCAGCAATGCGATTGTTGGCTAAGAAGTGCAAACCCAGTGAGAAGCGCAGAGCCAATCGCAGTCGTTGGCGCAGCTTCGCTGCGCTGATGGGTTATCAACGTGGTCACTGTTTTGTTTAAATCTTGTGGTCCGGTCAGGGTGGTCCACGGTAAAATCAGCTTTTGATCTTCGGGGCCGCTCCATTCGTAGACTGCGATGCTAATCGGCGCAGCAGGTTGAAGAAAAAGTAGTTCTTGCACGGCTTCACTGTTTAAGGCTGTTGCAAGACCATCAAGCTGAAGTCGATACTCTGCAGTGTCCACAGAGCCTGAAACATCTAGACCTAGCGCAAGTGCTTGGCGGCAGGCCGCGTCTGCCATGCTGGGTATGCATAATGCGATGAGCGCGACCAATTTCATTCGGATTGGCCAGTGGATGAAAAGTTGCTTCCAATCACCTGTGGAGTGACTTCGCGGATAAGCTTGCGTCGCATCGCGTCTTCGTAATCATCAAACCCTTGCGCTATTTCAACGAAAGCACCGGGGCCGCGAATGACCTGAGATTGATAAAAGAACAGCGGGCCTGACGTTGTATCATCCGTTGATGCGATCACAAGTCCATTGACGGTCACGCCGTCAAAGGGGAATGCGCTATAAGCTGCTGCGGGACCGAAGCCTTCGTTGTTGATCCCGTCGCCAGCGACATCAATTGTGCGAAATAGGCATTGAGGCATTTGCTGCAACTGTATCGCCGCGTGCCCCAAGGCATAGCCCATCGCCGTCGGAAAATCATCATGGTTGCGCTCGCTCGCTAGTATTGTCTCTGCGGCGTTCAACAGGTCGTTCGGGGACCGAATTAAGGTCCATGGGGCAATTTCGTCTTGGTTGTAGCGACCGCTCCATTCGAACACGAACAATGCAACCGGGTCGGGGTTGCTTAGAAACGCGATTTGCACATCCGGCGCAACTAACGCCGCTGCTAGCCCCGCGCGTTGTTGTTGATCTTCGGTCGCGTCAACGGACGACGACACATCAATAGCAAGCACAAGCGCGAGGCGGCATGCCTCAGCCGGGTTTGCAAAGACGCAAAGCCCGGCGATGAGGGCGGATTTTACCAATGGCCTATGTTTTCCATGCTTGCCCATGGTTCCGCTGCTGGCAGGCTGTCACCCGCCTGTAGCAGTTCGATCGAGATATTATCAGGCGAGCGCACAAACGCCATATGCCCATCACGCGGCGGGCGGTTGATTGTCACGCCGTTGTCCATGAGCACCTGACAGGTTTCGTAGATATTATCGACAGCATATGCGAGGTGGCCAAAGTGACGACCATCTGATGGTAGGCCATCATCACCGTCCCAGTTGTAGGTCAATTCTACGGGGCATTCCTCTTGTCCTTCGGCGGCCATGAAGATGAGTGAGAAGCGGCCAGCCTCACTATCGTGGCGGCGTGTTTCTTTTAGTCCAAGCAGTTCGAAAAACGCGATCGTCTTATCGAGATCTTTCACGCGCACCATTGTATGTAGATATCTTGGGGCCATGGTTCGGTTCCTTTGTGATGGCTTCACATCAGAACCTAGTGCGTGGATCGCGGTGGGAAAATACTGAATTTCAAATCACATGGATTATCTACCAAGGCCGTCGTGGACGGATATCGCTTTTCAGTGAAATACCATGGCAGTCCCTAGGGGAATTGAACCCCTCTTTCCAGGTTGAAAACCTGGCGTCCTAACCGATAGACGAAGGGACCGCACTTGGTGTGGGGCTTTTAGAAAAACCTAACGAAGGGCGCAAGTCCTATAGTGAAGGAAATGTCGTAGGAATTCATAAAAAATCAGACCCATGCGATTTTCGCATATATTCTGTTTCGTTGGGAAACACCATGGCAGTCCCTAGGGGAATTGAACCCCTCTTTCCAGGTTGAAAACCTGGCGTCCTAACCGATAGACGAAGGGACCGCACTTGGTGTGTGGCGCTTTTAGAAAAACCGACCGAAGGGCGCAAGTCCTATTTTTAATTATTTTAGGATTTTACGCAGAAACCTCTCAATAAGAAGGTGCAGCGTCTTCAAGGCGCAGCTGAACGGATTGGCGCCCGCGCCAAGTGTTTACCTCTAGGCGGCCTGCTAAGTGGAAGCGGGCACCGTTGTGTCCCATCAGCATAAGGCCAAGCGGCCCATCCATGCCACCAAAGCAAATAGAATCGATCCGCGCACCTAAACCATCACCAAAAGTGACTTTGAGGTGGTTAGCACCAACTTGTTTCGCGAAAAGAATCTGAACATCGGGAAAAGCAAAGCGCGGGGCAGGGGCGCCGGCGCCGAATGGCCCTGCTTTTTCAATGTGTTCGACCAATTCCACGGTCGCAGCACCCGGCATCAGGATGCCATCCAATCGCAGATCAGCAGGACCGATGTCGGCTGCGCCTTGTTTGGCTAATAGTTCGCCTAATCGTTCCATTGCAGATTCAAGCTGATCGCGCGCAACGGTTAGGCCTGCGGCCATTTTATGCCCGCCGCCTTTTGTAAGCAGTCCCTCAGATGCGGTGCGTTGAATCGCTGCGCCTAAATCGATTCCCGATACAGAGCGACCAGATCCTTTTCCTTCGTCACCGTCCAACCCGATCACGATCGCGGGGCGATTGGTTGCTTCTTTCAGGCGCGATGCGACAATCCCAACCACACCCGGATGCCAACCTTCGCCCGCGGCCCAAACTAACGGACCGTCAAGGCCGCGTTCGGTGGCTTGTTCAATCGCAAGATCACGCACTTGCGCTTCTACTTCACGGCGTTCTGTGTTCAGTTGATCAAGCTTCGCGGCCATGGCTTCGGCTTCGTGGCGGTTGTCACAGGCCAGTAGACGCGCGCCAAGATCGGCCTGCCCGATACGACCGCCAGCATTCACGCGCGGCCCCAACAAAAAGCCAAGGTGATAGCTCGTCGGTGCTTGGTCTAGTCCAGCCACATCGGCAAGTGCAGTAAGCCCAATACGTTGCCGGCGACCCATCACGGTTAGGCCCTGACGAACAAATGCGCGGTTTACCCCAATCAAGGGCGCAACGTCTGCAACAGTTGCCAAGGCAACCAAATCTAACATCGACATAAGGTCGGGGCCTTTTGTGCCTACGTCGCGTAGCTGCCGGTTTGCTTCGACCAGCATCAAAAAAACCACGGCCGCCGCGCAAAGGTGCCCTAAATCACCGCTTTCGTCTTGCCGATTTGGGTTCACGATCGCGACGGCATCGGGCAGTGTTTCCCCACCAAGGTGGTGATCCAATACAATCACGTCAGCGCCCTTCGCCGCAGCGATCGGCCCATGAGAAAGCGTTCCACAATCGACACAAACGATCAGGCTGTGGTTGGCGGCAAGCATCGCCATAGCTTCATCATTTGGGCCGTAACCCTCGTCAATGCGGTCAGGGATATATAGCGTGGTCTCTAACCCCATATCGCGTAGCCAATTGATTAAAAGGGCGGCTGATGTGCCACCGTCGACATCGTAATCAGCGAAAATGGCGATGCGTTCACGGGCACTTACGGCTGTTAGAAAACGTGCCGCTGCTTTTTCCATGTCGCGCATATCACGCGGATCGGGCAGAAGGTCGCGCAATGTTGGTGAAAGGAATGCTTCGGTGCCATCCTCGGCCACGCCACGCCGGACAAGCGTGCGGCAAATCGGTGCGGGCAAGCCGGTTGTTTGTGCCATCGCTTCGGACAGGCGGTCTTCTTCGATGCTTGGGCCAACCCAGCGCCGGCCTGTCGCAGATTCGGTTACATTAAGGAACGCTTTATGTTGTGTCTGTGTCATAGTTCAGCACAATAGAGAAAGGGCGCAGCTGGTGCCACGCCCTATTCCTCGCTTTGTATGAAATACTCTCGCCGAAGGCGCGGTTAAGAAACTGGGTTGCGGTAAATCATGCGACGCACTGACCCAGTTTTAGAGCGCATCAAAATTGTTTCGGCCGTGACATAGCCAACTTCGCGTTTGATTCCGCTTACAAGCGATCCGTCTGTGACGCCGGTCGCCGCAAATATGACATCGCCAGTAACCAGATCATCGCGGGTATATACGCGGTTGAAATCTGTGATGCCTGCTTTGGTCGCGCGGCCGCGTTCGTCGTCATTGCGGAACAATAGGCGACCCAGAATTTGTCCGCCCATGCATTTCAGCGCAGCCGCTGCTAGAACACCTTCGGGTGCGCCGCCTGATCCCATATACATATCAATTCCGGTAATTGCGGGCTCTGCGCAGTGCATTACGCCAGCGACGTCACCATCTGTGATCAGCCGGATAGCCGCACCCGTTTCACGCAATTCTGCAATCATGTCTTCGTGGCGAGGACGTTCAAGCACGCAAACTGTGATGTCGCGCGCTGTACAACCTTTGGCCGCGGCCAATGCTGCGACACGTTCTGTGGGGGACATTTCGAGCGTGACAACACCTTCGGCGTATCCCGGCCCAATCGCAAGTTTATCCATGTAAACGTCGGGTGCGTGCAGCATTGATCCGCGCGGTCCCATCGCGATGACCGCCAGCGCGTTTGGCATGTCTTTGGCCGTTAATGTCGTGCCTTCAAGTGGATCAAGCGCAATGTCGACACCGGGTCCGTTGCCAGAACCAACCTCTTCACCGATGAAAAGCATCGGTGCCTCGTCGCGTTCGCCTTCGCCGATCACGACGACACCTGCAATGTCTAGTTTGTTCAACTGGGTGCGCATTGCGTCAACAGCGGCTTGGTCGGCGGCTTTTTCGTCGCCCCGCCCGATCAGCGGGGTGCAGGCGATGGCCGCAGCCTCGGAAACACGGGCAAGTCCAAGTGAAAGTGAGCGGTCGTTAAAGTCGGCAGCTTTGGTCACGGTGGGAGGTCCTTTTATGGTTAGTTCCCCTAAAGCGTGTCCGTTCGCATGCTGCAATACTGTTTGCGCTAACCCATTCGCATCAGAATTGCGTAATAATCCTGATGCTGAAATTTAGGCAATTTGTCGCGTATTATCAGACTTCTTCGATGCGAATTGCGACGGGCGCGCCAGAGACGACCCCGGTGTTCGTGAAGTCAGCCAAGGCATCTTCGAGCGCTGTGCGCGTTGTTTTATGCGTGACGATCAACACTGGCGCAGCAGTATCATGGTGGCCATATTGGCGCATACGATCAATTGAAATGCCTGCTTCACCCAGGGCATGGGCGACCTTTGCTAAGGCGCCCGGCTTATCAAGTAACTGAAGGCGTAGGTAATACGGTGCAGGCACCGCTGCGCGTGCGGCGCGTGCTTGACGTAAGGTGTTTGCGGGCTGGCCAAACGTTGAAATCCGCAAGCCACGCGCGATATCCATGACATCGCCCATCACGGCGCTTGCGGTTGGTCCTTCGCCAGCGCCAGCGCCACGCAGAACAATCTGTCCAACAGCATCACCTTCGAGAACGACCATGTTGGTGCCGCCTTCAAGTTGCCCAAGCGGCGAAGTATCAGGAACAAGACAAGGGGACATGCGCTGTTCAAGCCCACGACCGGTCATCTGCGCGACCCCTAACAGTTTGATTTTGTATCCCATGTCTGCGGCTTGATGGATATCGTCGATGGTAATCGCGCCGATACCTTCAAGTTCCACCGCATCAAAATCAACCTGTGTGCCAAATGCGATGGACGCAAGCAGCGCCAACTTATGACCTGCATCGATACCGCCAACGTCTAGTTCTGGATCGGCCTCTAGGTAACCAAGGCTGTTAGCTTCTTCGAATACGTCTTCATAGCTTAGGCCAGCGTTTTCCATCCGTGTGAGGATGTAGTTGCAGCTTCCGTTCATCACACCCATGACGCGTGTAATTTCGTTCCCTGCCAACCCTTCGGTTAGGGATTTCACCACAGGAATCCCTCCTGCAACAGCGGCTTCAAACCGGATCACGCGATCAGCAGCTTCTGCGGACTCAGCCAAAGCTTGCCCATGAATCGCAAGCAGTGCTTTGTTTGCGGTTACGATATCCTTGCCGGCGATAATCGCAGCGGCGGTTGCGTCCTTGGCCGGGCCTTCATGGCCGCCCATGACTTCGACAAACACATCGATGTCGTCGCGTTTCGCAAGATTGATTGGGTCATCTTCCCATGCGTAAGCTGACAGATCAACGTTGCGGTTTTTGAACTTTGATCGTGCCGATACAGCGCTAATGACGATTGGACGTCCGGCACGCTTTTCCAGTAAATCAGCGTGTTGTTGGACAATTTTTACGATGCCAACACCTACGGTGCCAAGACCCGCGATTCCAAGGCGTAGTGGTGTCATCATGTCTGGGTCCATTCGTGGTTCGTTTTATCAACGCCCTACTAGCGAATAGGGCGGGCTACTGCAACGCAGCGATATTGATCCGACGCAGACGTTCTGCGCGGGCTTGCAAGGCAGCCACGCGAGTGGCCATCTGTACGTCATTTGGGACGTTGTTTGAGGTGATATCTGGAAGCGATGACACCGTAGGGTAGGGAGCATCGCGTGCTGTGTCACTGATACTGCCGTCAAGTGCTGGAAACTCGGTGCAGGCCGCGAGGGCAAATATGAAGAATGGCATAAGTCGCATTTGGCGTACTTTATGCAGCACTTACTAAAAAGCGCAAGCTAGCCTAAGTCTAGGCATTCGTGCAAACGTGGGGTAGGTCGGTAAAAACGCAAATGAGGTGCGACATGTTCCAATCCGACGAAAACGGTGTTTACGCCATAGTTCAGGCGTCAGCGCTACGCCGCACCTTTGCTTTTGGGGTGCTTTTCGCGCTGGGTACGATGGTGATCTATACCGCGTTGGTGCAGCCACCTGCGACGGTTTGGTTAGTCTTTATGCTTGGGTTCGGCGCAGGGGCGTTGTGGCTTGCCGAAAAAATGCGGCGGGCGACGCTAAGCGTGATTGAGCTTACAGATACTGAAATTCGCGATTCAAATGGCCTTGTGCTTGCACGTATGGACGAAATTATCGCAGTAGATCGCGGCGCATTTGCGTTCAAACCATCGAATGGCTTCACGTTGAAGCTAAAAGCCAAAAAGCCCCGGGCTTGGGCACCGGGGCTTTGGTGGCGCTTTGGGCGCCGGGTTGGTGTCGGTGGCGTGACCTCAGCAGGTCAGGCCAAATTCATGGCAGAGCAAATAGCGCTGCGGATTGCTGACCACTAGTCGTCGTCTACGGGTGCACAGGATCTAAGGCCTACGCTATTGACATAGCATAATTCGCCTTCAAACCGGGAGCGGATGGGGGTGAAGTGGGAAAACTCAATTCCCTCTAACTTGGTTGGAATAAACGGGCCGATTCCAATCGAAAATGGAGCAGTGTACGAAATGTGCGTTTCAACCAGAAACGACTTATCGTTATTGGACATGATTGGTATACGGTGTGAAACTGCATCCAGTGACGCTTGAGTGTGGGGAACGTATTCGTCTCCACGTTCCTGTGACCACACTAGAACGTATTCATCATCCGATGATGTATCTGGGTTCCCAGCATCGAAGTAATAGCTTGTGATCCGTAAACTGGGGGCACCGCCGCCATCTGATAGCTGTTCGAGTAGCGAATGGGCACCCGTTATGTAGTCATCGTTGACTTCGGCTTCTCGGCTAAACATGTCTGAAACGGTTAAATTTGCACGGGTGCTTAGGGACTCGGCTTTGAAAGCATCGAAATAAACGTGCGTTGATAGTAATGCCCAAACTAGTATCGGTATCGACAAGACGAGTTCTACCGATGCTATACCGTCTTCGTCGCGTCTGAGGTCATTGAGTAATTTAATCATCACGTGGCTCTACAACATAAGATGATGTCGCAACGAGAGCGTATGAATTGCCAGATGCAGCACTCCCATTTTCGACAATTGCTTTTCCTATTCCTGATGTCGGAAAAAAGACGTTCACCCGTGCACAAGCGCGCACAACGACCAATTGGTTCCCGTCGCCATGCGTGAAATCTGTTGCTGGCCGGTTACTCACGCTCCGATCAATGCAGTTCACGTCGTTGGGGAGCGGGGTCCAGCTTTCCGGATCCTTCACATACATCGCTATTTGCAGTTGGTTCTCGCAATCAGGTATCAGTCTTGCAGCATTGCAAATGTTTTTACGGAGCGTCGGCGCATCTGGGTCCATCAATGTACCAATGCGGATGTCACGTATCGTTACGTCCAGGCCGCGTTCAAGCATCACATCACGAATTGCAATGATCCCTGATTCAATCGTCATCATAAAGAAGCCGAAGAATATTGGGAAGATTATAACAAATTCAACTGTTACAACCCCACTTTCGTCGCTTACTAAACGTTTGAAAAGTGATGTAAGACTAGATGACATTATAGGTTCAGCCTTAGGTCAGTAATCTGCTCCGCAATCCCTTCAAAGATTTCGTCAATCGCGTTACCCGCTGTTTCGTTGTAGTAACGTGACTTAGGTTCTGATGCACATGCTTCCATTTCATCTTCACCGTGCGAAGTTGCGCCCATGGCAATAGAATATACGATAATATCGGCTTCTTTCGCTTTGGTGCATATTTGGCTTAGCAGGGTGTCTGCTTGCGACGAAGTATAAGCAGTTTCAGTCAGGCGACTACCGACGAAGTAGCCACTGTTGTTTAGATAATCGGATTTCAGATCATCGTTAACGTTGTACCACCAGTAATTGAACGTGTAGTCACGGAAGCGCACATGTTCTTCGTATTCATCGTAGGTGTCGTCAACTAGTCGGATTGTATCTACGTTCTCGCCGTCAGTCATCAGGATAACGTATTTCAGCGTGTTGACTCCACTATCTTCGGCATAATTTAGAGGACGCGTGCCGCGGAACTCTTCGTGAACGCTGTCAACATCTTCAATGATGTCTTGCATTGAGGGGTCCAATAGTGAGACGCCCCATTTCATACCCAAGTGAATGGATGTGTTGAGTGTCGGTTGCAACTTTGAAATTGCATCTGTGATTGCGTCTGGCTGGTCCGCGAAAGGAATGATACCTTCGTAATCTTTGTTCGGGCACGTTGTTTGAATTGGGACTTCGACGTTGCTGTTAGAATAGACATCAAAATACTGCGTTTGACGATAAGCGCGTGAAGTGTCGAATTCTGCCGATTGGAAATCGGTGTAATCAAAATCAATGCAGCGGCTAGGATTGATGAAGGTCGACTCTGGGTCTTCAGGGTCCTGACTTGTTGTGACCGCTACGTTGATCGCGTCAAACAGTTCGTCGCCTACGCTCACATTTGCAGAATAGTTTACCAAAGAGACAGAAACGATAGGTCGGTATGTAGTATCTGGATCGTCTGGATCGCCGTTTGCTTCGAGTACTGTGGTCACAAAATCTGTCGCAGCAGAACGTAGAAGGTCAATTTTACGGTCACCATAGACTGTAACAAAGCACCCGTTTCCGTATCCAGGATACCAATTCGCCTTTTTCCAGCTGCAGCCGTTAGAACCGGCGTTCACAAACTCTTGGCCAACAATAACGCGATTGTCCATAGAACCCGAGATGTCGAGGACCAGTGAAATTTCGATGTCACCGACGCCTTCGATTGCTCGTGAAGATGCCGCAGCAGCTAGCACATCAATCCCAGCGAGCTTTAGGAAGTAAGTGTCTACATCAACGATGGCGTTGACCTGCACAGACTTTGACGATCCCGTGTTGTTTATTATCGGTTCACCATCGAGTGCGTCGGCATACCCAGCTTTTTCAAAAAAGTCTGTTATGACGTCTGCAGAGTCTAATTCTTGCCTCATGCTTGCTGCGGACAGGACCGCGCGGTCGGCAACACCTTGGATTTCTGCGCGACGGGATTCAAAACGCATAAAGTCAACTGCCATGCCGCCCATAATGAGCATTGCAACCAACAGCAGGATTGTCATTATCAAAATTGATCCATCTTCGTCCGCCGCGAAGCGTTTCCGAAGGCTGTCTTGCGACTTGGAGGCGCCAAAAGAGCGCGTATTCTGTGTAAACATCATGGGCATGGTCTATCCTCGTGGCAAAGCACCAAGTTTTATATACGACATAACTTTGAAGGTGCATAACGCTTATTGTTTGGCGCAAATGTGGCGTGGCGAAATTGGGGCGGACAATTTTGACATGTGTGAAATGTTGGGGGATATCGTGGCTAAAGGTGGTGAAGTTCGGTTATTGTTTCGATTGGCGAAAATAGCGGAACTGTAGTGTAAGCGAGAATCTGCCGCGATATGAATTCGTTTAGCCTTTGTTGTCTTGTGGAAATGGTGACGAAAAACGTATTCGATTCGTTCTTGGGGCGTGTTGACGGCACTGGAATGATGATCTGACTAATAAGAACGCATTGGCCTTTGTCGTGAACTGCGCGATAAAGCGAGTATGAGTCTTCCGCCGGGTTTCCTTGATGAATTGCGTACGCGACTGTCCTTGGGGCAAGTCGTTGGGCGTAAGGTTATGTGGGACACCCGCAAGTCCAATCAGGGCAAGGGTGATCTTTGGGCACCGTGTCCGTTTCACCAAGAAAAATCTGCCAGCTTTCACGTCGATGATCGTAAGGGGTATTATTACTGCTTTGGTTGTCACGCAAAGGGTGACGCGATCTCGTTTGTGCGCGAGACCGAGAATGTCGACTTTATGGAGGCTGTACGGATTCTTGCCGGCGAAGCCGGTATGCCGATGCCAGAGCGCGATCCGCAAGCGCAGCAAAAGGCGGATCATCGCACCATTCTGGTGGATATCATGGAGCAAGCCGTCCAGTTTCACCGTTTGCAATTGCAGACGGGTGTTGCCGCCGCTGCACGTGACTACCTTGAGCGTCGCGGCCTAAGCGTTGAGGCGCAGGCACGTTGGAATATTGGTTTTGCGCCGGCGCACAATGGGGTGCTCGAGCATCTGAGCGGCAAGGGGATTGAGCAAAAGCTTATTATCGATGCTGGGTTGGCTGCGAAAAGTGACCGTGGGAATGGTTTGTATAACCGGTTCCGAGATCGGATCATGTTCCCGATCCGTGATGCGCGGGGGCGTGCGATTGGCTTTGGCGGGCGGGCGATGGACCCGAACCAGCCCGCGAAATACTACAACTCGCCCGAGACGCCTTTGTTCGACAAGGGGCGTAGTCTGTATAATCACGGCCCCGCACGCGAGGCTGCCGGCAAGGGCAAGCCGTTGATCGTGGCTGAGGGGTATATGGATGTTATCGCCCTGTCAGAGGCAGGGTTTGAAGCAACGGTCGCGCCGTTAGGGACAGCAATCACCGAAAATCAATTGCAGATGCTGTGGCGCATTGCGCCCGAGCCGATCATTGCGCTTGATGGTGATACTGCCGGGTTGCGTGCCGCAATGCGTGTGATCGATATTGCGCTGCCATTGCTCGAAGCGGGCCAATCTTTGCGTTTTGCATTGATGCCTGACGGAATGGACCCCGATGACCTGATCAAGTCACAAGGGGCAGGGGCAATGCAAAAGCTGATCGATCAAGCGATCCCTATGGTGCAGCTATTGTGGCAGCGCGAAACCGAAGGGAAGACCTACGACAGTCCCGAACGGAAGGCTGCGTTGGATAAAGCGCTACGCGAAAAGATCAAACTGATCTCCGACCCATCGATCCGCGCGCATTACGGCGAAGCTATCAAAGAGATGCGCTGGGAGCTGTTTAGTAAACGCAAGCGTTCGGGTGGTGGTGCCAGGCCGCAGCAACGTAAATGGGCCCCGGGAAATCAAGCAGCGTGGAAGCGCGATATTAGCCCCGTTTCAACAAGTAAAAACTCGGCGCTTGGGACAGGAGCGGCGAAAGAAGAATACCTACGTGAAGCTGTGATCCTCGCGACCTTAGTCGCAAACCCGAAAGTCGCGATCGAATTTGAGAGCGCATTGGAGGAACTGGATTGTCGCGATCAAACACATGGCGATGTGCAGAGCTGCTTATTGCGGCACCTTGGTGCAGATGATTTGCGTGGCGTTATTGTCGATGCTTTGGGCCCCATGGTACTTGAAAACCTGATGACCCACAGCCATGTGGCTATTAGCCCAGCAATTCGGCGTGCGGGAGATGATGCGATAGCGCGCCTTTGTCTGGCAGAGGAGTTTGCAAAACTGAATGCGCGGTTAGGGCATGCGCGTGAAATCGAAGATGCCGTAGAGGATCTCTCTGGTGTTGCCGATGAAGGGCTGACCTGGCGGTTGGCGCAAGCGACCGCAGCAGTTGAGCGCGCAGAGCGAGGAGACAATGATGACAAGGCAGAATATGCCGTGCGGAAAAATGGTTCGCGTCTTAAGAAAGACGAGCTAAGTGCCTTGGATCGGCTGCTGAAACAGATTGGTTATGCCGATGGACCGGACACGCCAGAATCATGAATGGCAACATACTTTGAAAACAAGGCGTGACCTGCTTGCGAATCACTGCGATGCAGGGTTGATTCGACGCTAACCGAATCGGCCGAATCACTTCGGCCCGGAAAAGATGACTTTGAAAGGGCCCCTTGATGGCTGCGAAAGACAACGACGATCGTAAAAACGCTGACCAAGATGGTGATATCAGCCTTGATATGAGCCAAGCCGCGGTCAAAAAAATGATCGCCGACGCGCGTGAGCGGGGCTATATCACTTACGACCAGTTGAACGCTGTCTTGCCCCCAGAGCAGGTATCGTCAGATCAAATCGAAGATGTGATGTCGATGCTGTCCGAAATGGGCATTCAGGTCACCGAAGAAGAAGAATCAGAAGAGACCGACGAAAACCAAGGCGGGACCGAAGTCGCGACTGTGGCCGGTTCGCGCGATGTTGTTCTTGGTGGCGCCGAAGCTGAAAAGCTCGACCGGACAGATGACCCTGTCCGCATGTACCTGCGCGAGATGGGCAGTGTTGAGTTGCTAAGCCGTGAAGGCGAGATCGCCATCGCAAAGCGGATCGAAGCTGGCCGTAACACGATGATCCTCGGGCTATGCGAAAGCCCGCTGACTTTCCAAGCGATTACGATCTGGCGCGACGAACTTTTGTCCGAAGACATTTTGCTACGCGATGTCATCGACCTTGAGACCACATTTGGCAACCAAATGGGCGATGAGGAAGAAACCGTTGTTGCGGCCCCTGTCGCTGACACAGGTGAAAAGGCTGAAAAAGCACAAGAGCTTGATGCCGATGGCAATCCGATTGCCAAAGACGATGACGACGATGAAGACGATCAGGCAAACATGTCGCTTGCTGCGATGGAAGCTGCGCTAAAGCCACGCGTTCTGGAAACGTTGGAAGTCATCGCGCATGACTTTGCAGAGCTTTCAGACATGCAAGACGCACGTATGTCAGCGACCCTGAATGAAGATTCATCATTTACTGAGAAACAAGAAAAGAAATATCAAAAGCTACGGTCTGAAATCGTGCTCATGGTGAATTCGCTTCACCTGCACAACAACCGTATCGAAGCGCTGATTGACCAATTGTACGGCATCAACCGCCGTATCATGTCGATCGATAGCGCGATGGTAAAGCTGGCTGACCAAGCGCGGATTAACCGTCGCGAATTCATTGATGCCTACCGTGGTCGTGAACTTGATCCGAACTGGCTTGAAGAAATGAGCGAAAAGGCTGGCCGCGGCTGGCAAATGATGATCGAGAAATCGACAGATAAGATCGAAGAACTGCGTGGCGATATGGCCCAAGTCGGTCAGTATGTCGGCGTCGATATCACTGAATTCCGCCGTATCGTACAGCAAGTTCAAAAAGGTGAGAAAGAGGCGCGTCAGGCCAAGAAAGAAATGGTCGAAGCCAACCTGCGCCTCGTGATCTCAATCGCTAAGAAATACACAAACCGTGGCCTACAGTTCCTCGATCTGATCCAGGAAGGTAACATCGGCCTGATGAAGGCGGTCGATAAATTCGAATACCGCCGCGGTTATAAATTCTCGACCTACGCCACATGGTGGATCCGTCAGGCGATCACGCGTTCTATCGCGGATCAGGCGCGTACGATCCGTATTCCAGTGCACATGATCGAAACGATCAACAAGCTGGTTCGGACTGGTCGTCAGATGCTGCACGAAATCGGCCGCGAACCAACCCCAGAGGAATTGGCAGAAAAGCTGCAGATGCCTTTGGAAAAAGTCCGCAAGGTCATGAAGATCGCGAAAGAGCCGATTTCTTTGGAGACGCCAATCGGCGACGAGGAAGATTCACAGCTTGGCGATTTCATCGAAGACAAGAACGCGATCCTGCCGCTGGATTCTGCCATTCAGGAAAACCTGAAGGAAACCACAACGCGGGTTCTGGCATCACTGACCCCACGCGAAGAACGCGTTCTTCGCATGCGTTTTGGTATCGGAATGAACACCGACCACACGCTCGAAGAAGTCGGGCAACAGTTCAGCGTTACGCGCGAACGTATCCGACAGATCGAAGCAAAAGCACTGCGGAAGCTGAAGCACCCAAGCCGGAGCCGGAAGCTACGGAGTTTCTTGGATCAGTGATTAGAAAGGCGCCTCCGGAAACGGGGGCGTTTTGTTTATGCATAACCAAAAACAGATATCTCATCTAGACCGGATAGCTGCTCGTCTCGAGACCGCTGATGTAAAAAATGCGTTTTTCTTGATGCTCACAGCTTTATATTCGGGTAGCGGGTACGCCTTGCGGCCTGCCTCGCAAGGAGCGTTTTCGGTTTTGCAAATACGCATTGATGGCGAGAATTACTTTGCGTTCAAAGGTGCGAAATCTCATCTAAGATTTTATTTTCGAGATCCTTTTTTTAAAACGCATGATCATCAGGCTGTGCTAAATAGATTTCCAACTGCAGAAGTTGTGCAGGAGAAGGAAGTTGCGGTTAATCTTCATAGCTATGAAGATGCCTCCGTTTTGCTAGGATATTTGAAGAGTTTGGGCCTTCAGGTGGGAACGTGTAGAACCGACGCGTGACTGATTGCAAACACCTGTAAGCGCCTTCATCGCACGGGTGGGCGCTGACCTGTGTCAATAGAAACGCGCAATCTTATCCAGCGGCTTCTTATATTTAGCTACTTCCGGCACCGTCGCTGTTTCGGCGGCGTGGCCGACGGTGAGGATCATTACCGGCTTTTCTGAAGCCGGCCGATCTAAGGCCGCGTTCAGGAATTTCATCGGGTTCGGCGTATGCGTCAGGCACGATAGCCCCGCATTGTGCAGCGCGGTGATCAGGAAACCTGTCGTAATGCCGACGCTTTCGGGGACGTAGTAGTTTTTGTATCGTGTCCCATCGTCGAACTCTCCCCACCGCTGGGCAAATATCACGATGTGCCATGGCGCGGTGGTCAGGTGCGGTTTGTCCGCGTTGGTGCCGATCGGTTCAAGCGCTTTGATCCATTCGTCGCTGGCTCCGCCATCATAGAATTTGCGCTCTTCTTCTTCTGCTTCTACCCTGATGCGGGCCTTGAGCGCAGGATCAGACACAGCGGCAAAGAACCAAGGCTGATGGTTTGCACCGGAAGGGGCGCTTCCCGCCGTCATGATACAGTTTTCAATGATGTCGCGGGGCACCGGACGGTCAGAAAAGTCGCGGATGGAGTGGCGCTTGGCCATGAACGCGCGGAACTCTTGCGCCTTTTCTTGCGCTTGGGCGTCGGTCAGGCTTTGCTGGTCGGGCAGGGGGACCGCGTTATAGGACATCTTTTCTTTTGCGAACATTGTGGTCTCCTTGTGTGTTGCCAAAGATAACCAACAATCGCGCTGCAGGCCAAGGTGGAAACGGTGCGCAGCAGGATGCACCGTTTCCAGATTTTCTTAAGCGATGGATTTGAGTGTCACATCAATCGCGGTTGTCGGTCGCCCGATGAGAGCGGATAGTGTTTTACTGTCATTGAACAGCGCCCCATCGGCAGCCTTTGCATCACTGTCGGCAAGAATTGCGGCAAAGCCTTCGGGAAGCCCTGCGCCGACCAATGCTTGGGTGAATGCCTTTTCTGGCATGTTGGTGTAGTCGATTGATTTGCCCGTGGCGGATGACGCGGCCGCGGCATATTCTTCAAGGGTAAAGGCGTTGTCACCAGCAAGCTCCAGTACCTTTCCGTCGTGACTTCCGGCTAAGACGACTGCGGCTGCTTCGGCGTAATCGTTCCGTGTGGCAGTCGCGAATTTACCTGTGCCTGCCGCGCCAAAGTGCTGACCAAGTTCGATGTCTTGTGCCAAGGTCATTGTGATGTTTTCCGAGTACCAACCATTCCGTAGGAACGTGTGTGGCAGGCCGCTTGCGATGATCGCGGCTTCAGTTTCTTTGTGCTCTGACGCTAATGCCATCGGGCTGTTTTGCGCGTTCAGAATGGATGTGTATGCGATAAAGCCCACATTGGCGGTCTTTGCCGCATCAATCACGTTACCATGCTGACGTGCGCGTTCACCGACAGCAGATGATGAAATCAGGAGTAGCCGATCAACGCCTTTAAGCGCCGCCGTAAGGCTGTCAGCATTATCATAGTCGCCCAGTCTGGTTGCGATCCCTTTTGCCGCGAATGCTGCGGCCTGATCGTCTGAACGTACCAATGCAATGATGTCGGCGGCAGGCACGCGTGTGGCTAAGTGATCGACGACAAGCTGGCCAAGCTGCCCTGATGCGCCCGTTACAAGATATGTGCTCATTGGATTTTCCTTTGGTTTCGATTCGTGTATAGGTCTCACTTAGAGACTGCGTGTGAGCCTGAAAAGGAGGCAGTTTTTCATGCCTAGGTAACAAAAAGGGAACCTTCATGCGGGATTTGATGACGGATCGTATCGAGCAATGGAAGGCGCGGGGCTTTGACCCTAATAATTGTCCGGTGCGGATGGTTTTGGATCATGTGGCCGCGAAGTGGACATCTCTGATCTTGTTGGAACTTGAAAAAGAACCACAGCGGTTTAACGCACTTGGACGGGCTTTGCCTGATATTTCTAAGCGTATGCTGACGCAGTCCTTACGTGACCTTGAACGTGATGGCATGGTTCGTCGCAAGGTGTATGATACCAAGCCGCCCAGCGTTGAATACAGTCTAACAGATGTCGGGCTGTCGTTTATGGCACCGTTTTCTCAGCTGCTTGATTGGGCCGAGAAAAACCAATCGCAAATTCTAGCGGCACGATCTGGATACGATAAATCGTGATGTGCATCTGCGCGCAGCCCAAAGGCCGTTTGAGCAGATTGAATGCGCCCTGCGGAGAATTATTTGCGTCGTATCAAAGAGGATATTCTGATGCGACATTTCTACGCCCCGCCGCTTGCTGTTGTCATGGCCTTTGGTGTTGCTTCCGCGCTGCACGGATACGCGGTTGAACCCATGCCTGGTATGCTTGCGCAGATTAGCCCATCGTTGTTGAGTGAGATAACCCCGTCGTTGCCAGCGGATGTATGTGCGATGCCGATTTCCCCAGATACAGATAACGCGGAGACCGATGTGCTTGAAACCTGCCATGCAGTTCAAGGTGAAGCTGGATTTTAGCGGTGGCTGACTTGCGCCCAATGCGTTGAGCGCGCAATGTCAGTGGATGCAGACAACGTTTCAAATACAGACACACGGCCCTGGGCTTTATGAATTTACAAACAACGTAAGCAAATGGGTGCAGGGCACTGGGCTACTTACACTTTTCGTGCAACACACTTCGGCCAGCCTGCTTATTCAGGAAAATGCGGACCCCGAAGTGCGGGTGGATATGCAAAACTTTTTCCACCGATTGGTGCCGCCGACCTCTGATCCATCGATGGCTTATTTGACCCACACCTATGAAGGGCCGGATGATATGCCAGCACATATCAAAGCAGCGTTGTTACCCGTTCAGTTAAGTATTCCAGTGAGTGACGGGCGACTTGCCTTGGGAACGTGGCAGGGGATTTATTTATTTGAACATCGTGACCGACCGCATCTACGGCGTGTGGTTGCACATTTATCTACATAAGCGGGGGAATATGCGCGTTTCATCTATTGCGGTGTTGATCGTTGTGTCGGGCCCTGTCTTTGCTGGCTGCCCAATCGGGCAGAAAGAATTTATGTCCTGCAATATTGAAAATAGTCAAAATGTTCTGTCGGTTTGTTTTGATGACACCAGCGCATACTACAGCTTTGGGCTGCAAGGTCGTTTGCCAGATTTAGCATTGTCCGAACCTATAGAAACGATCAATTATACCCCATGGCCGGGTGTCGGGCGCGCGATATGGGAAAGTCTGACGTTTAGGAATGATGAATATAGCTATACCGTCGTTGCAGGTTTTGATCGTATGTTTGACGACGAAACAGAGGAAGATCACCCGACGCCGCATTTTGGTGAAGTTCAAGTGAAACGCGATGGCGAAACGTTGGTAAACCTTAACTGCGAACGCGGAAGTACAGCGTTTGCTTGGACACCTGAAATTTACGAAGCGAAAGAGGCCGCAGGGTATGAATGGGACGATCGGAATCGGCTGTGGTTCAAGACACAAGAGTGAGTCTGATGTGTCACGATTTTCCCCTCTATCTTGCGTCGTAAATTGCCCTCTACCCAAAACCTGCGTAGGTTCCTATAGTGCCTGTGGATAACTTGGGGCGTGACCCCAGCAGTAGCTGACAAGGACCGGACATGCGTTGCCCTTTTTGCGGAAATGTTGACACTCAAGTAAAAGATTCACGACCTGCCGAAGATCATTCGGCCATTCGCCGTCGCCGTTTGTGCCCAGCTTGTGGCGGACGGTTTACGACGTATGAACGTGTACAGTTGCGCGATTTGGTGGTGATTAAAACGAATGGCCGCCGTGAAGATTTTGATCGACCTAAACTGGAACGCTCTATTCGTATTGCTTTGCAAAAACGCCCGGTTGAACCGGACCGCATCGATCAGATGATTAGCGGTATCGTGCGCCGGCTTGAAAGCATGGGTGAAACCGATATTCCGTCGGGTACGATCGGTGAAATCGTCATGGAGAGCCTCGCGCGGATCGATACCGTGGCTTATGTGCGCTTTGCGAGTGTTTACAAAAACTTCCAAGCCGCGGATGATTTCGATAAATTCGTTAGCGAACTGCGCCCAGATAGTATTTCAGACGAGTGACTATAGAGACGGATGCCCGCTTTATGGCGCTTGCCCTGAATCTTGGGCGGCGTGGAATGGGTCGTGTGTGGCCGAACCCAGCCGTTGGTTGTGTCATTGTTAAGGATGGCGTGATCGTCGGGCGGGGGCGCACCGCTGACGGTGGTCGCCCTCATGCTGAAACGGTTGCGCTTGTACAGGCCGGTGAAAAGGCACGCGGTGCGACGGCATATGTTACGCTTGAGCCCTGTTCACACCATGGAAAAACGCCACCTTGCGCACATGCGTTGATTGACGCGGGCGTGTCGCGTGTGGTGGTCGCCTTGGGTGATCCCGATCCGCGTGTATCTGGCCGCGGTATTGCGATGCTACAAGATGCTGGGATTGAGGTCACAACTGATGTGCTTGCGGATCAAGCGGGCGATGACCATGCTGGCTTTCTGTCGCGTGTGACCCAAAACCGGCCTTATGTGACGCTAAAGCTTGCCGGGACACTTGATGGGCGTATTGCGACAGCGACAGGCGAAAGCCAATGGATCACCGGACCAGAGGCACGCCGCACTGTGCATATGATGCGCGCGCGCCATGATGCAGTGATGGTTGGCGCGGGGACAGTGCGTGCCGATGATCCGACACTTACGGTACGTGGGCTTGGAATTACCCGGCAGCCAGTGCGCGTCATAGTATCGCGTGGAATGAAAATTTCGGCGGATTGTGGTTTGGCGCAAACCGCGCGCGAGGTGCCGGTTTGGCTTTGCCACGGTAAGAATAGCGACCCCAAGCCGTGGACCGATTTGGGTGCCGTCAGTCTGCCTTGTGATGTGTCGTCTGGGCAGGTGGATCCACAGGCTGCAATGGCAGCACTATCAGATCAGGGGATTACGCGTGTGTTTTGCGAAGGTGGCGGAATGTTGGCCGCATCGCTGTTGAACGCTGGATTGGTTGATCGGCTGGTGGTGTTCACAGCGGGAATGGCGATCGGGGCTGAAGGCACACCATCGCTTGCTGCGATGGGCGTTGAAAGGCTGGCCTGCGCCCCACGGCTTTCACTTGAAGCGGTGCAGCCGTTAGGTGCCGATATCATGCATAGCTGGCGTCGGATTTAGCGGCGCCACAAAAACGCATAGCTGGCCAATAGTCCCTGTGCCTTTGCAAGGATACGGTTCATTCTGCCGGGGGGCGGAATGTCGTTGTTTTCAAGCCGATCAACGATCACCTCGACCGGGCAAGGTAAGCCGGTGATCGGGTCAAAATAACGTGGATACGCAATAAGCGTGGCATGTACCAACGCGACGATATCGACATGTGCGGTACGACGTGCGATTGGTAACGACCGGTCATCTGTTAGCCCCCAACCTGCGTAAAATGGCATGCCAAGGCAGGTTACCTTTTTGCCGCGCATCAATGCCTCGAACCCGATGAGCGATGTCATGGTCCAGACTTCGTCGACGTGATCAAGCGCCGCAATTGGATCGGTATCGGCTAAGATAATGTCGGCCCATTTCATAGCGTCGGGTAGTGCGCCAGGGCGCAGGCCCGTTTCGACATCGGGATGCGGTTTATAGGCGATGATGGCGGCAGGGTTGGCTTCGCGAGCGGCTTGTAGCAACGCCGCATTGCTGGCGATGTTTGTGCAGCCCTTTCTGATAGATGCATCATCTTCGACCTGACCGGGGACTAAAATTCGGCGCCCTTTTGGTAGGTCAATCGGTGCGGGTCGCGTCAGATTGTATTTTGATAGATGCGCGTCGATGATCCGTTGGATCAATGCTGCCGCACGCGCACGTTCGGTGTCGCGCAGGTTTTCTGACGCATTGATCAATGCTTCCAACCGGCTTGGCCGTGTTGCGTCATAGTAAATGCCCAGATCGTCAAGTACGAGGCTAAGCGGCGCAACAAGATCAGCGCCTAGCCCGCGAGACCGTAAGAACCCATCTTCGACCAATGTCGCGTCGGTTGCGCCTGTATTCGCCCATCGCAACAAGGGACGGTTTGCATTCGTCGCTTTGCGTGCTGCGTTTTTACCGCGTGTAAATATGACGCGTTTTTGGTCGCCAAATATTTTCTGAAGTGGCGCGCGTTTCCAAAGGCGCATGTCTGCGGCAACCCAGCCGTTGTTGTCTTCGCGCCATGCGCGTGCGGCTGCGGCAAGTGTGGCGGTGGCTTCTTCAAAGCTGCAGAGCCTATCGTGGAACGGATCGTACCAAGTTGGGTAGAGCAGCATGGCCCCCGCAAATAGCTGCGCTCGCGTCAGGTTGCGTTGGCGGCGTTGCAATGGCTTGCGATCATCGCTTAGCCCCCAACCCATATAAAATGGTTGCCCAAAGACAACCGGGCGATGGCCTGCGATGATGGCCTCAAATCCAAGCTGTGATGTGACCGTGTAAACAGCGATGGCACCTTCCAGCAGCGCCCATGGCGATATCGGATCGTCGCTGAGTGAGATGCGATAGTTGGTATCCTTTTCTCCAAAATACCCATCGCGGTGGCCTGCGGTCGTTTCTGGGTGCGTCTTAATGATGATCTTGGATGTGGGATGTTCGGTTTGCGCGTAAAACAACATCTCGCGAAAGGTGTTGCTATCGGCTCCGCTTGCTTTGATCGATGCATCTTTGCGTGTTTGATCAATGACCAAGACATAGCCGGGTTCGGGCGCTGGGTGCACCGGGTCAAAGCTGTTGTATTTCGAAAGATGTTCGTCCTTTAAGGTGTCAATTCCGGTCCGAGCACGATCGAGTAATGCAGTGTTGTCCAGCGGATGCTCTGACAAGATATGCTCAAGATCGGATGGTGTGCTTGGGTCAAAATGTACACCGCGTTGATCGATGTTCAACCCAATCGGGTCATCCCCGTCACGCCCAAGCCGAGCTGAACGTAAGAATGTGTCTTCGACGCGCAGGACTGGCGCATCTTTCAGTTGTGCAACGATTTCACCGCGCGGAGAGGTGGGGCTGTGCCCCCAGACCCCAACAAGATCACCATCTTTGGGCACACCAACACGAATGTCGTAACCCGCAAGTTCGACAATGCGGCGCACCCGCCCTTTGGTTAATAAACCGCCATTATAGACATATAGATTTTGACGAGAGATCTTAGGCATTGTTCATAATCACTTTGTAACAGCAGGCTGTGATTGCAGCGATGAAAGTACAGTCAGATCGTAGGGTCCATCTGGTGAAAGCATTGCGTCAACCACATGCCGCATTAATTGTCGTCGTCCTGTGACTGAATAAAAACCACCGGGTATCTGACTGGTCTCAAGTAAGAAACGGCGATAGTCGCGGTAGGCTGCTGTGTCGGGGCGGGTCGGGTTTGCAAAGAATTCCGCGATCGGTTGATCCGAAACGAATTCGGGCTTGCTATACACGGCGGTCCCAAATGCCTTTAACGGAATGCCGCGCCACAATGCTTGTTGGCCGGCAGTTGAATTCACGGTCACTGCGCTGCGTGCTTGATCCAATAGCGCCGCAAGCTTACCGCCGCGTACATAGTGCACGCGGTCGCTGATGCCGCGCCCTTCTGCCATTTCTTTGATCATTTGTCGTATTGGAGACTGCCCATTTTCCAATGGGTGGGCCTTAAAGACAAGGTGGTGGTGTGGCCGCGCGCCGTCGGCAAAGCCATCAATGACGACGCGCAAGAAGGATTCCATGTCATCAAAGTCAGAATGCGCCTGGAAACTTGCATCATGTTCAAGTTGGAGCAACGCGATGTGGAAGGGGTAGCTCGATTTTTTGATTCTGCGGGTTGCGATTTCGCGCTCTGCTGCGAAGTATGGCATCAACGCCAGCCGCTTCGAATAAAGAAGCGCCTCACGTCGAATGGCCAGCGCACGGTGTGGGCGAAAATGTGGGTATTTTCCGTTCCGAAACAAAATAAACCAATGATAAAGCGCGCCATAGAAAATGTGTTGGCGCATATCCCCCCAATGGGCAGGTGGAACTGGAATATCAGCACCTGTTCGCGCAAGACGTGACCGAATGTTTGCAATAGATAGCGCCATTAACTGCGAATACCCGTTGCTACCATTCCGTTCGTATGTGACCCAATAAGGACGCAGGTAGCCTTCCTCAAAGACGTGCACGCGTATGCCAGCATCTTTGGCTTGGCGTATGGCAATTGCGTGGGGTGGTCGGGTGTCGCCATAAACAACGATATCGGTAATGCTGTTGCTCATCAAAATATCAGCAAATGCATCCGGCCAAGCCGCTAAGTCACCGGTGAAAGGAATGTATCCGTCCGCGTGCCACCAAAATGCACGATCTCCGGCGTTGAAGCCAACCCGCTGAACGCCAGCACCCGCAGCGACGAGCATGCGCCCCAGCTGTCTGAAAAATGGCCCATGCGGCCCTTGTAGAAACAAAAAATTACGCTGTGTATTCATCATCCGCGTTATAGCGGGTTGCGCACTGCGTGGTAAGCATCAAACGGAGACGAAAAGGATAAAGCGCCAATGCTTGCCTGTCGTCATTCCAAGGGCTAGGTCATGATAAGACAAATAAAGGAATAACGCATGTTTACAGGGATTGTCACAGATATCGGTGAAATCATCACACTGGAACAACGCGGCGATCTAAGGGCGCGCATTGGCACTGGCTATGATGTCGCCGGGATCGATATCGGGGCTTCGATTGCGTGTAACGGTGTGTGTTTGACCGTGATCGCGTTAGGTGCTGACCCGCAGAACTGGTTTGATGTCGAAATTTCAGCCGAGACAGTCAGCGCTACAAATGTTGGGGAGTGGCTGGTTGGTAAACGGCTGAACCTGGAACGCGCGTTGAAGGTGGGCGACGAGTTAGGTGGGCACATCGTCTCTGGTCACGTTGATGGTGTCGCGCAGGTGATCAAAATTCGTGATGAAGGCGACAGTACACGTGTTACGTTTCGCGCACCCGGTAAGCTTGCTAAATTCATTGCGCCAAAGGGGTCAGTGGCCCTGAATGGCACGTCTTTGACCGTAAACGAAGTCGACGGAAGCGACTTTGGTATCAACTTCATTCCGCACACCAAGATTGCAACGACATGGGGTGATGTGGAAGAGGGTGACCTGATCAATATCGAGATCGACACGATGGCACGGTACGTGGCGCGTCTTAAGGAATACGAATGATGGCTGGTATCGGTCATAACTCGGGGCGAGTGGACGAACCCGGTCATAGTTGGCGCAAGCATGTTTGGACCAAGGCACGCAAAAACCTGATGCCAACTTTGCCAATCGAGGTGGTGCGGTTACGCGTTCGGCGCGCGACGCAGCTTGGGCTACCGTATAAGACATACGCAGGTATCCGTGCCAGTACTGGTCATGATCTGATTGGTTTTTTGTTTTCAAACAACGCGTTGCAAGTCATGCGCGATGGGCAGCCGATGCCAATAGCACGCGCAGATAAGCTAGGTGATCTTATTGCGGCGCAACGTATCGGGCTGGCCCATATTCCGGTGACACCAACGCATTTGACCAGCTTCCCGGAAATAGACCGCGCTTATGCCGCACCACGGTTTGACGGAACTTGGACAGATATGCGCGACCATCTACAAGTGGTGATTAAATCAGGAAAGCAGCCAGCAGATCGGTTTGTGTTGGTCGGTGATACTGGGTTTGAGCGTGATTGGAGCGAGGCTGCCAAGCTGGCGGGATATCTTCCCGCTGACGCCTTTTTCATAGGGCGGGTGGGTTAAAACCCACCCTACGTTACGGCGTGCGCCGTGACGTCGTAGGGTGGATCTCGATCCACCGCCCTTTTAAAAGCGATACGGCTGCTCTATTTGCTCTGTATCATATATTCGAGGATCCGCATGAGCCAGACATTCGAGACACCCGGCCCAATCGAGCGTGATTGGTCTGACGCGATTAGCAAGATCGAAGACATTATCGACGATGCACGGAATGGCCGTATGTTCGTGCTGGTCGATCACGAAGATCGCGAAAACGAAGGTGATCTTGTGATCCCGGCCCAGATGGCCACACCTGATGCGATCAACTTTATGGCAAAACACGGCAGAGGCCTTATTTGTCTCACGTTGCCGGGCGCGCGTATTGATGCGCTTGGCTTGCCGCTTATGGCGTCGCATAATTCTTCGCGCCACGAAACTGCTTTTACGGTCAGTATCGAAGCCCGCGAAGGCGTGAGCACAGGTATTTCGGCCCATGACCGCGCCCGTACTGTCGCGACGGCGATTGACGCATCGAAAGGTGCGGCTGATATCGCGACACCCGGCCACGTGTTCCCGCTGCGTGCCCGCGAGGGCGGCGTTTTGGTTCGTGCAGGCCATACTGAAGCCGCTGTTGATATTTCACGGCTTGCCGGTTTGAACCCATCGGGTGTGATCTGCGAAATTATGAAGGAAGATGGCGAAATGGCCCGACTTCCCGATTTGGTCGCATTTGCACAGCTGCATGGGCTGAAAATTGGAACGATAAGCGATTTGATCGCCTATCGTCGTCGGCATGACAATCTAGTCCGTGTTCGCGACGTGAAGAAAATTCACTCAGAATTTGGCGGCGACTGGGAGATGCGTATTTACACTGATGAAACGCAAGGGGCCGAACACATCGCACTGGTGAAGGGGGACATCACGTCCGAAGAACCCGTTTTGGTACGGATGCATGCGCTAGACCCGATGCTTGATATAGTGGGCGCTGGGCCGACCGGACGTCGCAACGAATTTGGTGATGCGATGAATGCGATCGCTGCCGAAGGCCGCGGTGCTTTGGTTCTGTTACGAGATCTGCACATGCAGATTGATCTTGACGAAGAAACATCGCCGCAGACTTTGCGTCAATATGGGCTAGGCGCGCAAATCCTTAGCTCGCTTGGCTTGCATGAAATTGAACTGCTGACGAATTCACCAATGCCCAAAGTGGTTGGGCTTGATGCTTATGGTCTGGAAATTACAGGCACACGCAAAATATCGGAGATCGGATAATGGCTGGACCATCACACTACATCATGCCGCTGCCAGAGTTTGAAAAACCGGTGAAAATCCTGATTGTGGCTTCGCCATATTATAAAGATATTTCGGACAATCAGATTGCGGGTGCAAAGGCGGAAATCGAAAAGACTGGGGCAGCTTGGGAAATTGTTGAAGTTCCAGGTGCGTTGGAAATTCCTACCGCCATCGGTATCGCTGAACGGCTAAGCAATTTTGACGGCTACGTCGCGTTGGGCTGTGTCATCCGCGGTGAAACCACCCACTATGATACTGTATGTAATGACAGTTCACGGGCAATTCAGTTGTTGGGATTACAGGGTGTTTGTATTGGAAACGGTATCCTGACTGTTGAAAACCGTGATCAAGCCGTTGTGCGTGCAGACCCTGCCCAGATGAATAAAGGTGGCGGAGCAGCCGCTGCGGCCTTGCACCTTATCGCGCTCGCCCGTAAATGGGGCGAATCCGACAAACCGGTGGGCTTTACACAGGAAATTCTGCTGGCTGGTAACACAGGTGGCAAAACATCAGCATGACCATTTCGAACAACCAACTTCGCAAAATGAAATCCGCTGCACGGTTCTATGCCGTGCAAGCGTTGTTCCAGATGGAAGCCTCTGGGCAGACTGTGGATCAAGTGATCCGTGAGTTTGAAGATCACCGATTCGGCGCCACATACGATGACGCCGAAATGATCGAGGGTGATCTGAAAACCTTTCGTGGCCTGATGGAAGGCGCCGTAAACGAGCAAGCTGCAATCGACCAGATGACAGACCGTGCGCTCGTTGCAAAATGGCCAATCGCGCGGATTGACCCAACATGGCGGGCGCTGTTTCGTGCTGCAGGTGCCGAGCTGAAGAAAGCGCAAACGCCTCCTAAGGTCGTGATCAGCGAATTTGTCGCTGTATCCGAAGCATTTTCGCACGACGGTAAGGAACCAAAGTTCGTAAATGCTGTGCTTGACCACATGGCACGCGAGGCGCAGCCGGAAAAATTCTAGGCTGGTTTGCTTTTTTCATAATACGCACATGGAACATCGTAGTGGGTTTGAATGCCAACATATGTCATTCCCAACCTTTGCATTACCTGTTGTGAAGCGATGTTCTTTGGGTCTGCGACTGCACAAATGTAGTCAACACCGACGCGATGAAATCCAAAATCCATCGCAGCTTGACCAGCCTCGGTTGCGTATCCCTTACCTTGATAAGGTGGGATAAGACGCCAGCCAATTTCTAAGGGTGCATCTTCTTTATGCGCGAGGTGCTGGAGGCAGGCTGCACCGATGACGATATCGGTGTCCTTTAAAAGAACAGTCCACCAACTATACCCATGCGTCACCCAGCGGCGTTGAATCCGCGTGATACCTTCTTCAGTTTTCTCGCGCGATTGTGGCCCGCCGAGAAAATGCATGACGTCGGGGTTGGAATTCATCACGAACAGTCCGTCAGCGTGTTTGGGTGCGAATGGTGTCATAAATAGACGTGTGGTCGATATGGTTTGACTGCGCCGCATGGTGTCGATCCTTGTTGACGTGTGTCCACAAATTCTACGATCTCGGCTGTATCGCCGCATCAACTTTTGGTGGTCGGCGGGCGAGGACTTGAAGTTCGATGGCTTTCACCACAGCTTAACTATGTAAAGGAGAGCGATCATGTCTAATATCGATCAACAACCGCCTGAAGTTATTGAGGCCGTCCGCAAGTTCAGAGGCCAGTTTCGAACGACTGGCATTGTGTTGATTGTTTTAGGTGCGCTGGCAATTCTTTTTCCACTCGTATTTTCGATTGCTGCGAAAGTGCTGCTGGGTTGGGTTTTCCTGCTCACAGGCGGTGCGCTCCTATATCATGCCTTTCAGGCGAAACGCTGGGAATCAGCGATCTGGAGCGGGCTGATCGCGGTGCTTCATTTGGCGTTGGGTGTGTACATGGCGCTTTTCGCGCTTAACGGTTTGGTTGGGCTGACATTTCTTGTCGGGGTCGTTTTCTTGCTACAGGGCGGCGTTGAAGGGATGATTGCGATGCAACACAGGCACAAAACGGGTTGGGGTTGGTTGGCGCTGAATGGCGCAATTACCCTTTTTCTTGGCCTTGTCTTGATTGCGGGTTTGCCGGGCACCGCACTTTGGGCAATTGGGCTACTGCTGGGGATCAATTTTCTGACCACAGGTGTCGCTTTTGTGGCGTTAGCAGGCAGCGTGTCTGAAAAGTGATAGGCAAAGGTGGCGGGAACCGCTGCATCCGTAAAGGTAACTAATCCTGAGGACCTGTATGTACAGGTGGGTGCCAGGTAAACTAACCAGGGTCAGAACAGAGCCAGCCCCCTAGGATTTGCTTAAGGCCGCTGGATTTGTACCCGTGACAACGAGAAGAGCAGAAGCCCGCCGAGGCAACAGGTAGGGTTGATTGGGGGGCAGGGCAAGTGGTTCGCGTCAGTTTATTCTTCAACGTCGCCTTTGATTAGCCACCCGTTAGGGCCGACCATCTCAATCGGTGCGTATGCAAGCAGCAAGCGTTCCGCGAAGCCAACCATCAAAAGAGCCATTGATACTTCATAGACGGTAATTCCGTGAAAAAGTGACATGGTAAGCTCCTTTGAAAACTATCTTATACCTAACGGCCAAAGCAGTCGAAAAAGTGACGTTTCAGGGGAAAACTGAACTCTGATCTTACGTCAATCGCCACATTTGGAACATAAACGTGGTCGTTTGTTAAATGTTTGCCTCGGCGATATTTCGCTTAGTGTTTGGTTTGTAAAGACAAATGCCAGTATGTTGCTAATAAAGCGTTAAATCGCCGTATTTGTTGATGATGTTTCACAGTTGGGCGTGGCGCAAATGACCTATGTAATGAAAAAAGTGAATTGATTTTTGTTCACTTATTGTTCACATTTGACGAATGTCTGATATCTTAACGCAGAATGACTTAATGCCTGGCCAGTTGCTGGCGCGTGGGGTTTGTCGTCATTTGTATAGTTACGACTTTGTGAGCGTTGAAGAGTTCGTCCCGACATCCGGACGAAGGGTCGATGTCATGGGGTTGGGACCAAAGGGTGAAATTTGGATCATTGAATGCAAATCGAGCCGCGCCGATTTGCAGTCTGACAAAAAGTGGCAGGGGTATCTGGAATGGTGTGACCGGTTCTTTTGGGCTGTCGACAGCGGTTTTCCTGCGGACTTATTGCCTGACGATACCGGGCTTATTATTGCGGACGGCTATGGCGCGGAAATCATACGGATGGGGCCGCAAGTAAAACTTGCGCCCGCGAGACGTAAGGTGCTTTTGCAGAAATTTGCGCGCCATGCTGCGTTGCGCGCGTTGGCCGCGCGCGACTCAGGGTTTACCCGCCCTTTTTGACGGCACGCGCCGCTATTGTTGCTGCGCGAATTTCTTCTGCGATTTCTTCTGCTTCCTCTGGATCAAAATCCATCGGAATTTCAACGCCGTTGGCTTCAATGAAAATACGTACCATACCGTGGTCAGTCGGACCGATCTGCATGTTGGCTTCGATGTCGCGTTCGCTATTGATACCCATTTAGGCCCCCTGTTTATGGGTTTTTCTACATGGGCAGCGGTGTCATTGGCAATAGGATCAAGCCAATAGTTGCAACACGAATTTCTTCCGCGATCTCGGCGGCTTCTTCCGGCCCGAAATCCAACGGGATTTCAATGCCGCCGGCTTCGACGGAAATACGGACCTTGCCTTGCTCTGTTTGCCCGATCTGCATGCTCGCTTCAATATCGTGCCTGTAGTTGATACCCATCTCGGTCCCCTTCTTTGTAACGGTTTACTACAGAGGCAGCCACTTATGTGGCAATTGGGTTAAATGAATAGATTTCTAGCCATATGGTTTGCTGGTTTTCTCATTTGGGTATGTTTCAGTTTGCGATTAGTTCGGAAAACACAAAGGAATTCCGAGTTGAGGGTATTGCATTCAATCTTCGGTGCCGCTAAATGACCCGCAATGCCGCCTTAGCTCAGTTGGTTAGAGCACTGGTTTGTGGAACCAGGGGTCCCCCGTTCAAGCCGGGGAGGCGGTACCATTCTCAAATTTAGCTAAATTTGAGCACGGCGTAGCGCACTTGCTATTTGTCTGCCAATCCAGCAAACCCCAAAACTTGATCCGCCAGCCGAGTTGGTGGTCGTATTTTTGAACGCGAGAGCCGAGCTGCCATGTCTGATGTGATTTCCTTTGTTATTCAAGCATCCCCACCGCCGCGTTTGGATAAAGCATTGGGGCGTGATGTGCCCGATGATGCATCACTCAGCCGGTCTCGTTTAGCAAAACTGATCGCAGAAGGTGCAGTCACCGTTGATGGTCGCGTTGTAACTGATCCGCGGCACCGTGTGGCTGAAGGCGCACAGGTTGCTGTCAGCGTGGAGATTGCCCAAGAGAGCCATATCGTTGGCGAGGACATCCCGCTTGAAGTTGTCTTTGAAGATGATGATTTGATCGTGGTGAATAAACCGTCCGGTATGGTTGTTCACCCGGCGCCTGGTACGCCGAGCGGTACATTGGTGAACGCGCTGATCCATCATTGCGGTGACAGCTTGTCTGGGGTCGGCGGCATGAAACGCCCGGGCGTCGTGCACCGCATTGATAAAGAAACGACCGGTCTTCTCGTTGCGGCAAAAACGGATCGTGCGCATCATCACCTTGCCGCACAATTCGCAGCGCACACGGTTGAGCGCCGCTATCTAGCTGTCTGCTATGGTGTGCCTGACGCGAATGATCCGCGTTTGCGCGGGATCAAGGGAACATCGTTTGAGCCGGGCAATATCTTAAAGGTGCAGACGTTCTTGGGCCGTCACAAGGCTGACCGTCAGCGCCAGGCTGTTTCGTTTACCACCGGTCGTCATGCTGTTACGCGTTCGCGTATCGTTGCGCCGTTGGGTGCACCAGCATGCGTTGCATTGATCGAATGCTGGCTGGAAACGGGCCGCACCCATCAGATTAGGGTTCATTTGGCACATTGTGGTCATTCGCTCGTTGGCGATCCTGTTTACGGTGGACGGCGCAAACTGTCGCCAAAGGCTGTGGGGGATGCCGGCGTGGCTGCGGTGGCGGGCTTTGGGCGTCAGGCGCTGCATGCCGCGACCCTTGGTTTTGAGCATCCGGTAACTGGTGAATTCATGCAGTTCGAGGCTGGTTTGCCCGAAGATATGCAGGCTTTGCTTGCAGCGCTTGGGTATCAGGGCTGAAATATTCAGTCCCATGTGCGTGAGTGCACGTAAAACGCTCTCGCAATGCTAAACTGATCGGTTCATATTGAATTCACAGAAAATTGGTGCGTAGACTTGAAACGCTACGTCAACGTCACCATATCCATGTTAAGCCTTTAAACATAGGAGGGCACGACAGTGAGCAACTATAAGAATTTACCAGCACCAACCCCAGAGGGTGGTCTGAACCGTTACATGCAAGAAATCCGCAAGTTCCCGATGTTGGAGCCTGAGGAAGAATATATGCTGGCAAAGCGCTGGGTGGATCATGAAGACACCAAAGCCGCGCACAAGATGGTCACATCACACCTGCGATTGGCTGCTAAAATTGCCATGGGATACCGTGGATACGGGTTACCGCAAGCAGAGGTGATTTCCGAAGCCAACGTTGGTCTTATGCAAGCCGTGAAACGTTTTGACCCTGAAAAGGGCTTCCGTTTGGCGACCTATGCGATGTGGTGGATTCGTGCTTCTATTCAGGAATATATCCTGCGTTCATGGTCGTTGGTCAAACTTGGTACGACGTCAGCACAGAAAAAGCTGTTCTTTAACCTCCGCAAAGCCAAAAATCGGATTGGCGCGTTGGAAGACGGTGATCTGCGTCCTGAAAACGTAAAGCGGATCGCGACAGACCTTGGTGTGACCGAGGACGAAGTGATTTCTATGAACCGCCGGATGTCTGGTGGTGATGCGTCACTGAACGCGCAGGTTGGGTCTGATGGCGAAGGCACCATGCAGTGGCAGGATTGGCTTGAGGACGAAAGCGCGAACACGGCAGGGGACTACGAAGCACATGATGAACTAGATGTGCGTCGCGAGCTTCTTGCTGAGGCGATGGAAGTGTTGAATGACCGTGAAAAGGACATCTTGGTGCAGCGCCGTCTGTCTGATGAAACGATCACGCTTGAAGATCTAAGCGGTCAATATGACGTAAGCCGCGAGCGCATTCGTCAGATTGAAGTGCGTGCCTTTGAGAAACTGCAAACGAAAATGCAGGAGCTCGCCAAAGAAAAGGGTATGCTGGAAACAGCGTAACCTTTGTCGTCAGCTGAAAAATATTATGTTCCCGTCAGAGTATTTTTGGCGGGGATATTTTTTGTAAAATCACAAAGCTGACGCTTTCCCTTTGGTCAGGCTTGGCGCTAACATCGCCCCGAAGAGGAGAGTTTTATGACACCAATCCGTTGGGGCGTTTTGGGCGCTGCGAATTTTGCATTAAACCACATGGCCCCGGCTATCCATGCCGCGAAAGGCGCCGCTTTTACTGCGCTTGCAACGTCGAGCCCTGCGAAAGCAAAGCCGTTTAAAGCGTTCGCGCCTGATTTGCGTGTCCACGATAGCTATGACGCGTTATTGGCTGACCCGGAAATTGACGCAGTCTATATTCCGTTGCCAAATCACCTTCATGTTGAGTGGACGATCAAGGCGCTGGAGGCTGGCAAGCACGTGTTATGTGAAAAGCCGATTGCGCTGTCGGATGCGGACTTTGACGCGATGATTGCCGCACGCGACAAAGCAGGCAAGCTGGCCGCCGAAGCGTTTATGATTGTACACCACCCGCAGTTTCAGCGGGCGCAGCAGCTTGTGCAGGGCGGTGCGATTGGCGATCTGAAACATGTGGACGCAGCGTTTACATTCTTTAACGACGATATGGATAATATCCGAAACCAAGCTGATAAAGGTGGGGGCGGGCTGCGTGATATTGGGGTTTATACATTTGGTTCAACGCGGTTTGTGACAGGGCAAGAACCGGATCAGATACCTTATGCGAAGCTGCGCCTTGAAAACGGTGTTGATACCTTTGCACAGGTCGCCGCAGATTTCTCGACGTTCACGTATTCCGCAATGGTATCGATACGGATGTTCAATCGCCAGCAGGTTACATTCCACGGTGAAAAAGGCGTTCTAGAGTTAAGTTGCCCATTTAATGCGAATGTCTTTGATCAGGCAGAGCTGACGCTTGCGGTTGATGGTACGACCGTCACAACCGAACGTTGGCCGGGTGTAAACCATTATGTGTTGCAGGTCGAAAACTTCTGTAATTCTGTTCGGGATGGCACTGATTATCCATGCCCTCTTGAGTTTTCACGTGGAACGCAAAAGATGATGGATATGGTATTCGCCGCTGGCGATAAGTAGGAGAGAAGGGCATGCCCGAAGAAAAAAGCGCTGGATCTGAAACAGATTTTGAAAGCATTTGGCTACGTTTGGTGCATATGATCATCATTGCGGTTCTCATGAGTATGGCAAGTTCACTGCTGGGCTTGCTGACCGTCGCGCAATTCGTGATCATGCTGTTTAAGAAGCGTGAACCAAATGATCAGTTGGCCGAAATCGGGACAACGATGGGCGTTTGGATGGCGAAAGCTGCGCGTTATCAGGTTGCCGCAAGTGAGGTTAAGCCGTGGCCTTGGACTGAATTGGATTAAGCTCTTGTCGCGCATATATTTCGCCATCGTGGGGTTGGCGATGGTGGCGTGCACCCGTCCATACGATATTACTGTTGTTCCGGGCGTGTCTGGAGCAATAGTTGAAACGATTTACGTTGCTACGCAACAAACGCCGTCGGTCGTCGGGGCGTTTTCTTACAATGATCGTATTACACAGCCGCAATTCGCCCGCGTTGACGTAACCATCCCATCGACACATGCCCCAGGTCGCATTGAAACTGCACATGATGTGGGGGGTGGTTTCACGATGGCCAGCTATCGACCGAAAAGTCAGGCTGAGTATATCGAGGGCCTCGCCGCTGCACCCGGTGATGAGATTTTGCTGTTCATGCACGGATATAACTCGACCACAACCGAGGCTGTTTTTCGACTTGCGCAGATTGGTTACGACTTTGACATTGCCGGGGTAAAGTCTGTGTTTTCATGGGCGTCCGCCGCGTCACCCAGTGCATATGTTTATGATCGCGATAGCATTTTATTTGCGCGCGATGATCTGACACAGTTATTGACTGCCGTGTCGCGCGGTTCTGACAAGCGGATCACGCTTCTTGCGCATTCGATGGGGGCACAGCTCACGATGGAGGCGATGCGCCAGCTCGCAATCTCGGGGGATGATCATGTGCTTGCTGACATTGAGACTGTGATTCTCTTATCGCCGGATATCGATCCAGATATATTTCGACGGCAAGTCGAGGTGATCGGTGATCGCGACAATCCTTATGTAATCCTAACGAGCGGCACCGACAGGGCGCTGCGCCTATCATCGTTTTTGATCGGCGGGCGATCCAAGGTGGGGCAGTTAGATGCCGCCCGCGATGTTGAGGGGCTAAATGTTATCATGGTTGATTTGACCGACGTGAGTGACGGCGGGCATGGCGACCATATGGTCGCTGCGACATCACCCAGCGCGATCAATTTACTACGTCAGATATCCAGTAAAGACATGTTGGTTCAAAGCGGTCTTTTACTTGAGTGAATTGCAAGGCCTGAAATATGGGGCGTAAACGCGGTTTAGACCCCACCTATACGGCGTAGTTCCACGGCAGCAGTTGATCGATATGCTTCTGCTTGTGGCCGTTGACGATGGCAGTGAGG
>NZ_PVTP01000003.1 GCF_003003285.1 Yoonia maritima
CTGAATTCTGGGGTTCGTTGTGGTGATGCCATTTCGTTTCTCCTTTGAGGCAAAATACCAAGTCAAAGGAGCGGAACAAATCCGCGACAGGTCCAGATACTCTAAAGTGATAATGTTTTATGTTCCTTAGTGGGACGTTCGCATCGCCTACAGTTTGCGCAACACCTGCATGATAAAGGTCCGATAAGTTAGTTTTCTCTTTGCGCAACTATTGGTATTGAACGTGAAAGATTTTATAAGCCTATGGTCGGGATTTCATATTATATTTGGCAGTTAATCCTAAGATCTGAGGTCATATGATAAATGTTATTTTAGCTGGCCATGCTTTATTCGTTTTAGCATTTGATTATGTGCCCGAAGGGCTAGCGAGCGCCATAAGTGGTGCTCTTATGGTAGGGTATGTTTCCGTGGCGCTCATAAATTTTGGGCGTGGCCGCCATTTGGATGTGTTGAAGTTTGCTCTTCCTATTTGGGGCATCTCTATATGCTGGATTATAGGGTCTCTCGTTTGGGCAAATGATCCTACTCCCTTTCCCCCAAGCATGCTTGTCGGGGTTCGCCAGGGAAGCGTATTTTTTATGTTTTTGGGGATTTTAGCAGGGCGAAGCCAAATCTCAGCCAGACTTCTCAAGTGGATACTTTATATATTTATTGCGTCAGCTCTTGGGCACGCACTGCTTTTGCCGAAAGAAATTCTTAATTTTTCTCCACGATTTGCCCCGTTTACTGCGGGGTTGCACACAACTGGCTATATTTTAGTCATTCTAATGCTTGCTGCATTCACACTTCATCGGCAACATGAGGTTTCACGGAATATTTTCATCGTGATATGTGGCGCGCTCATTTTCTTAATTATAGGCAATGGTGTTCGCACACCTATACTTTTTCTCATTATCATTGTTGGATTACAGGTTTTCCGAGACGATAGAAATAGATTGGGCGTTTCTCCGTATTTATATATAGTAGCTGGCTTTGTCTTGGCTGCATTTACTGCTTTTTTTGTCTTTGGGGATGTTAATGAGTTATCCCAATTTTCAAGTGGACGTATTCCTAATTATGCTGAACGATTGACAAGAATCTACCAACGTGGCGTGCCCACATTTCTGTTTGGGACAGGTCCGGGAACGGACTTGTTACGCACAGGTATATGGTGGTGGGATTATAAAGACTCACATTCTGATATCCTAAAATATATTTGGGAATCTGGGCTCTTTGGGGCACTAGTCGTCGCAGGATGGTTCTATCTAGGCTCAAGCTACAAGAGGGGTAACCTCTTTGCACCGTTTGCGGCACTCGCGCTTACCTCTTGCATTTCAAATGCATTATTAGTGCGCCCCAATGCAATATTTCTATTTTTCGCGGTGATTTGCTATTCGCTGGCTATGAAAGAATTGTCTGAAGAAAAGGCGAAGGCTTTACAAAGAGAACTAGGTTAGAAAAATCACTACCTAGACCTTTTCCAAAAATGGTAAGCTATACCGCCATCTCGGGTTAACCGAGAAAGAATAATTGCTATCGAAATTCCGGTGGCCCCAAAAACAGGACCAAGCCACCAGCTTATCAGACAGACAATGCCAAAGGCTGCTAATGTAAAGTTGCGGACAATATGAGATCGGCCCGACATTAGATAACATGTTGATACCGAGCTAAAGGTTGCATTTATAGCTGTGGCGACAGCAATGATGACCATCGGCTGAACAGCCGCCAAATAGCTTTGCGGGAAAAATATCCCAATGACGTGCTTTCCAAGAAGCGCGATGAGTACAGCATAAATAAATGCTGCGCCGCCGGCCAACATACCTGCATCGAGAATAAGACGCTTGAGCCTTTGAGTTTCCCCTGACTGGGAGAACTTTGCAAAACTCGGACTATAAGTCGCACCGATTGATGATGTAAGTACTGAGAATAGATTCCCAAATCGACGAGCAATCTCAAATATAGCAACGGCTGCAGGCCCGGCGAGGGCAGCGGCAAAAAATACAGGAAGGTTGGTGGTCGCAACCGTGAGAAAGTGCGCTTGGAAAATCCGCAGTCCTTCTGTGATCAACTCGCGTATGGTATGCTTGGAGGGTAGGCCTAGAAACAGTTTCCCAAGATTCAATCGTACGATGCATTGAAAAATGAATACGGCCCAGCCTGCAATAGCCAGCGAAGCCATTGCGGATGTTAGTGTTAAAGCGCCATCAGCACGTAAAAAGAGTATTTGAATCAATAACAAGACGTGCAGCCCTAAGGCATCGGGGGCTTGTGCTAAAAGATTGTGTCCCATCCCTCGGATTTGCCCAAGCAAGAGCCCTATTCCCATGAATACAGGGATGCCTACGGAAAAAATAATCATTTCGGTCGGACTATAGGCATTTAAAAGTCCAGAAAATTCAGAACAAGCCCAAATCGCGCCACCAAGTGTGAGTCCCATCAATAATGTTAATCCGCTGCCCGCGAGGGATATATGTGAAACACGAGTATGATTTCCGGCCTCAGCCATCGCAATTAGGCGTGTCGAAGCTTGATCAATCCCAAGCGGACCTGCAGCTCTGGAAATACCTATTGCTGTGTAGAAAAGGGCGTAAAGCCCCATAGCTTCAAGAGCGAGTGAACGGGCCAGAAAAATTGTTGTTACGAGTTGGACCCCAATCCCCCCAACCTTCGCGGCGAGAAGAAGTAAGGAGTCACTCAATAGCTTTCGACGACTAAACATATATATCCAAATTACGTCAGCATAGGCTGGGGGTACCAGATTCACTCATATACTTGCTCTTGCTCTAACAGAAGTGATCAATCTACCGTAGAAGGAGGTTGGTCAGTACATCTAGTAATGGAGGAAGTATAATGAAAAATAACGTTGCAAAAGATGTTAGCAAGATGCGAGTTATGAGGCAATTAAATAGACATATATTTCGCAAAAGGTGAGGCCATGACGTATTCAGACATCAGTCCAGTCCAAGAGCAATCAGCCTCTGAAGGCGTGTCCAAATCTATCGTAATCATTGGTCCAATTGCTGGCAAGAATATCCCAGCACCTGGAGGCTTTGAAGCTGCCAATAGGCGGCTCTCTGATTTGCAAGAAAGGTTGGGGTTTAACGTTTTTGAGTGTGCCTACTCTGGTGGCGAAACACATGGCTCTTTAAGCAAGCTTTCTGTTTACCATCGTAGCTTTCGGAAAATAAAAAACGACGCGACCCAATGTAGTACTAACACTTTGTGTCACATAACGCCCCTCTATAAACAATTTTTGCTTTGGGAATATATGCTGGTTAAGCGCCTCAAACGAAATGACAACAAGGTTATCATTGATCTCAGGGCAGGCCGCCTTGTGAAAGACTATGAAAAATTCGGGCCACTCTACCAACATCTCTTCCGAAAATTTATGGACCTCGCTGATGCGATCTCAGTTGAAGGTGAGCGATTTATCCCTTTTCTTCAGGAAATGAGGCCCGACTTAACCATCCATCATTTGCCAAACTTTATCTTGGATAACGAAATTCCATCGACAGTACCGCCAAAACCTAACGATATCATTCGGTTCGTCTACGTGGGCGCAGTGAATGACGCAAAGGGTGTCAAGCATGGCGCACAACTGGTCAAGGCACTTCACGAAAAAGGTATAAAAGTCCAGTTTGATGTCTTTGGCCGTGTAAGTTCGGATTTTAAAAACGAGGTATCCGAAATATTGAATGCTCCTGAAATTCTCAAGTTTCATGGACCACAACCTTATCCCAAAATTCAGGCGGCATTGTCCAAGGCACATTTCTTTGTCTTCTTGTCCCATTGGTACGGAGAGGGTCATTCAAACGCTCTCACCGAAGCTATGAGCCAAGGCTGTATCCCAATTGTAACAAACCACGGTTTCAGCGAGCAGATCGCCGGAGATGCCTCTTTCGTTGTCGAGGATCGGGACAACTTGGGCCAAACTATAGATAGTATAAAGTCGTTATTATCGTCTTCTGGTGACATGCAGACATGGCATCAGAAAAATTTGGATAGCGTGAAAGATAACTTTTCAGAGCGGGCAATTTCAGAAATTTTGAACAGTCTGTATCGTTTAACGTGAGAAGGGGGTAATGATTTTGACCTGTGTTGAGGGGGGCTGTGACCTGCTCCCCTGAAAAGTCCAGTGTTTTGAATTAGCCTGTTCTCCAACAAGGAGACAGACGATGAAGAGAAGCCGTTTTAGTGAAGAAAAGATCATTGGGATATTGAAATTGCACTTGCCCCCAACCTTGGACCACCTGGATCTAGATATTTCCGGCTTTCGTCAGATTGGTGGGCTGGTGTCACCGTCTGATTTTACTAGCATGATCGGAGACTTATTCCCGATCGCGCTGTGGGGCCGTTCTTCATTGTAGTATCTACGCCAAGTCTCCAACTTTTCTGCGGCATCTGCAAGGCTCAAGAACCAATGCGCGTTCAGACATTCTTGACGGAACTTGCCGTTAAATGCTTCAATGAACGCGTTGTCCGTCGGTTAACGGTGCAGGCCCTGCAAGCGTTTCAACGTCGCAAATATGCTGTGTGAAAAGGGCGACTGTCCCCAACACAGATTGAAAGGCAATCTCAATGGGTGCGTCGGTGAGCTTGGCGATGGCTTCGACTGGTTCGCGAAGCGGACCAAGGTAATCTAACGGTAAGGCAAGCCCTTTATGTCTTTGGCGCAGAAGAGGTTCAGGTGGTTCAATTTGCGGGGAGTCGTCGGCGTGGGAAGCATGTTCTGAAAACTTGGTTTCAGACATAGCTCCGCCATTGCCTATTTGCATAGACATTCAATCTCCTTTCACTTGGTCAAGCCAAGTGGCTATTTGGGGTATTCAGGGGGCGGGTGACGAAGGCAGGGTAGACTAGCGAGGTGGCTCCTCAGTGTGGTGAACTCGTCCTACCCCAACAGGAGGTAGCCTGTCGCAAAGTCAATCAGAAAGTGAAAAGTGGTTCACAATTTTATCTTGTTGAGCGCATCGTTACGCATTTTCAACCCACCGCCAGAGCCATAAACAGGTCGCGCGTATTTGTGACCAAGGATATCAGCGCGGATCCGATCATCCACGCCAGCCGCCAATAAGGCGTCCTCAACATAGTGGCGCAGGCTATAGGCCGTGTGTGCGGGCGTTTCTTTGAGGCCGTTGTTCTCTAGGTATTTGTTGACCAAGCTCGACCAAGTATTCGCCTTATGTAGATAGCGGGTTATGCCGCCGCGCGCGACAATCCGCTTTGCCGCCGCAAGAGAGGTGCCAAGCAAAGGAATGTCCCGTGCCGTGTGGCGCTGTTTTAGCTCGCGCCCATGTGCCGCGACGCGAATGAAGGGGATGTCTTGGTCAAGGCAGAAGTCGTCCAACGGACAGGACAGTATCTCAGATGGCCTGAGCCCAGTGTTAACCATCACGAGCAGGGCATCCGCAGCCTCAGCGTTCAACCCGTCCAGCGCGCCTTGACCCAGCAGCTTCGATTGGATCCACGCCCGAGAGAATGGCGGTCGCGTGACTAATGGATCAATGGCCTTGTCGAAACGAAGCTTGGCGAACGGGTTCTCAAGACCCGTATGTCCTTTGAGTTCGCACCATTCCCGATGCAGTTGCGACAGGTGTCCAAAGTCCTTGTTGGCCGTTTCCGCACGGGTTTCACCAGTCTGAATACGCTGGCCCCACCAGTCCCGGAACTTCAACGCATCATCACGTGTGATCTTATCAATGCCGACGGCGCTTCGTTTTGGCACGGCCCTTTCAAAGTTGGTGACAGCGCGCTCTCTTGGCAATTGCCAAAGGTGTCGCTGTCGATCAGATTTACGGATGTGTTTGGTTTTGGTGAGCGCGATGTATTCCGACAAGACGATGCGAAGCGGCGGAAGCGCTACATCGACCCCGCCCAAAATGGCGTTGGCAACTTCAGGCGGTGGCGGATTGTTCTCTCGGCCTGCGGCAGCTTTCAAACGCGGCAGGTTGTCTTGAAAGGACCGCTGCAAGAGCACATCACTGGGGATATACTCAAACCCATGTGACTCTGATATCTGCTTCGCAGCCTCGTATTTTTGATATGCTAGGGCATCTTCACCAAGACGCAATAACTGCCATTCGGCGCGCTTGAGCTCTTCAAGCGCAAATGCCTTACGCTTCGCGACACTGCGATCCGCAGTCTTCAAAGCTTGACGTATCTGCCGCACAGGTTGGCCGTTCCGGCCTACCACCTTACCAAACAACTCCTTTGGGACGTTCAGTACAAAATAATAACGCCCACGATCTAGGGTTAAGCCCATCCACAAGCCTCCTCTAAAATGCACCGCCTATGCGGGATTATATGCGGGAATTCATGCGAAAAAGACTGACCACAAAAGGTTAATAAAACCTTACAGGGCTGAAAAGATGCAATAATTCGTGAATAAACGCCCAACATACGGGCAGTTTAGTGGCGGACAGACAGGGATTCGAACCCTGGAGACGGTCTCCCGCCTACACACTTTCCAGGCGTGCGCCTTCGACCACTCGGCCACCTGTCCGTGGGGCGCGGTTTAGCCTTATCTGCCCCACCTTTGCAAGACCAAATAGATATGTTTTTGCAGGTGTTTACCCTGCCGTCGTCTGGACCATATAGTAAGACAACTTAAACGACTAATGACATGCTCATATGCACAATGACCTTCAAGTAACAGGCGCTGGTGAAAAGCGTGATTCAAACCGGCTGCAGACGGGTGCCGTTGTGATCATTGCCTTTGCTGTCGTCCTGTTTTTGCTTGTGCAAGCGCGCTTCATGCTTATCACACTTGCCACTGCGATCATTCTTTTCAGCCTAACAAGTGACGTCATTACCTTCATCGCACGCCAGCGTATCGGGCCATTTCGCATCCCCAATGCATTGGCCAGCCTTGTCGCAATGGTTCTGATTGCCACCGCGTTATTAATGCTTGCTTCGATTCTATTGGCACAGGTGAACACCGTCCTTGTTACAACCCTATCGTATACAGAACGTGCGCCATCGGCGATCGCGTCTTTATTTGCTTGGATGGGCGACGATAGTGAGCTCGCAGTCCTGAATGCGCTCCGATCCATCGACGTACAGAGCTATGCACGCACCGCCGCGAGCCAAGCCAGTGGCATCATGCAAGCTACGGTGCTTGTTATCCTGTTTGTCGGGTTCCTATTCGCGGAACGCATCTGGTTTCAAACCAAACTGAATAATTTCGTCGGCAACGAAGCCCAAGCGGTACGGATAGGTAAAATTATCCAATCTATCATTCACCGCGTGAACTATTATCTGCTTGTAAAAACACTGATTAGCGCCATCACTGGTGGGATGGTATTTTTGTTGGCAAAGGCTTTTGGGCTTGAACTGGCGTCATCCATTGGGATCATCACGTTCGTCTTGAACTTTATTCCAAATATCGGCTCGATCATCGCAACGTTCTTGATTGCACTTATCACGCATGTACAAATCGGGGATTCAGCCGTTACGTTGGCTATTTTTTCGATCTCTGCGGTCATTCAATTTGTAAATGGCAGCATTATTGATCCGATGCTTATGGGGCGTGCGCTGCGACTGTCATCATTCGGGATTATTTTGTCGTTGGCGTTCTGGGGCGCGGTTTGGGGCGTGCCGGGAATGTTCTTGTCTGTCCCCATCATGGTTATGATGTTGGTGGTATGCAGCTATGTACCCGGCTTGCGCCCGCTTGCGATTTTATTGTCACGTGAAGGGCTGGCCGAGACTGAACAGATGCTTGATCAACCGCTCGATCATGATTTGTTCGGGCACGAGCGCCGACGATAAAACCGCAGTAATCAGCCCCCTATTGGGACGGTTTTCCAGAAATGCGTTGGCGCGCGTAGTACGTCACGTCCTCTGTGAAATACTGATAGCTGTCAGCGTTATCTATCGCCCTATGGGTGTCGGTGTCCGCCATTTCAGCGCAGGCACTACGCGAGTAGCAATAGTCATCCGTTCCCGCAACACGTAAAAAATGTGACAGTTCATGCACGATCGTTCCTTCTTGCGTCCCATTATTGCTTTCCTGTGCACCGGGTTCTAACGCCGTTAACTGCGGGAGCGTAAAGAACGGCGGACATAGATGCATCAAATAAGCCTCGTTCGGGTACACCCAAGCATACTCCCCTGCATCGCAGCCGTCTTCGAAACGTTGATTACACTGCGCGGTGACACTGCCGCTACGGATTGCGCCTACGACGGCCTTAAGGTTTGAACGTACATTTTCTGCATTCGCTGTCGAATATTCACCAAACCAACGGGCGTATTCGGGCGTGTCACCGATTGTTGTCGCAGCTTTTAGCGTAAGCGCCTTTGCGTTGCGAAATGCCGTATCAACGATGTGTGCTTCTTCTTTGCTACAGCCAACAAAATTATCAGCGAAAGCCGGAGAACAACAAAACGTCACTATGACAGCAATACCAAAAGGTTTCATCAATTACTCCAGATGTAGATAGACTCGCCGGTTCTGGCGACCCTTCTTTTCAATCTTCCCCAGCCGAACACGCCCGATTTCTTGGGTATTGGCGACATGTGTACCACCACAAGGCTGCAGATCTGCGGTTTCATTCCCCACACCAATTCGGACCAAGCGGATTTTGCCGCTTCCGCGCGGGGGCTGGACCGACATGGTCTTTACCAAATCAGGCTGAGCATCAAGTTCATCATCTGTGATCCATTCTGAACTTACATCCATGTCGCAAGCAATAAGGCGGTTTAGATCATCCTCTAGCGCGGCCTTATCTTCGGGTGCTCCTGGCATATCAAAGTCAAGACGCCCCTTATCAGATGCAATCGCCCCACCAGACACAGGCAATGGAATGACAACCGACAATAGATGCAACGCTGTATGAACGCGCATCAAACGGTGACGCCGATCCCAGTTGATACTTTGCGTTACAACGATGCCTTCTGACGGCAATGCAGCGGGTTCAGCAGGAAGCAGAACGACACTGTCGCCTTCCCCCTTCACAGCGGTCGCAATATCTATGGCACCACCATCCCAGACCAACATGCCGCTATCGCCCGGCTGCCCACCCGAGGTTGGATAAAAGACAGTTTGATCCAGCACGATCCCCCCTTCAGAGGTAATCGCAACCACCCTGCCCTTTGCTTCGCGCAAATACGCATCATCGCGAAATAGCAGGTCGGTCATTCTTTTCCTCCGTCCAGGGCTTCTGGGTTTCGCAGCCAAATATCGCGCTGCGCAAATGGGATTTCGATACCCTCTTGGGCGAACCGTTTCGCGATTGCATGGTTGATCTCAGACTTTGTGGACAGCACAAAGTTCACATCGCGTAAGATTGCCCGAATTTCAAAGTCGAGCGAATCCGCGCCAAAACCAATGAACAAAACATTCGGTGGTGGCGTCATGATCACCAACGGATGAGCTTCTGCGATTTCACGCAGGATCGTGGTGACCTTTTCAACGTCAGTTCCGTAGGCAACGCCAACCGGAACGATGGCGCGACCAACCAAATTACCGTGTGTCCAGTTTGTCACCTGCCCGCTAACCAAATCAGCGTTCGGAACAATTACATCTGTCCGGTCAAACGTTTCGATCCGTGTTGATCTTACTGAGATAGAACGGACGTAGCCCATCTGCCCACCGACTTCGATCCAATCGCCTTCGCTGACAGGCCGTTCGATCAGCAAAATGATCCCAGACACAAAATTTGAAACGATGTTCTGAAGACCAAAACCGATACCGACAGATAGCGCACCAGCAACAATCGCAAGATTTGACAGATCAATCCCCGCGCTCGTGATCGCGACAATCGCTGCCAGAATAATCCCGACATAACCGAACCCGGCGACGACAGCATTTTGACCACCAAGGTCAAGCCGGGTGCGCGGTAGAACGGTCTTTCGCAACGTGCCTTGTATCGTACGGGTCAGCAGATACCCCAGTCCAAAAACCAGCGCAAAGGTCACGAAATCCATTGGGGAAATGCGGCTATCACCAAGAGCGAAACCTTCACGAAAGCGCGCCCATATTTCGACTAAATCGTCGACACGTGCACCCCACACCAGTGCAATAATAGGGAGGCTTGCCAGATATAGCCCCAAGTTTATCAGCACTGGCATCAGCGCAAGAACGCCCGTGCCCTGTTCGTCAGACGCGTCCTTTGGTGCACTTAGATCATGCACTAATCGCTGTAGAATATGAACCACACCGATAACGCCCAGCGTAAGAAGCCACGAGAAAATCAAGTTGCGACCAGCACCGTATCCAATGGCCACCATTATTGGCGTCACAACAGCAAAGACGATGCAGACCTTGCCAACGACACCTCGAACCCGTCCTTGCGATACTGTTTGCCCATCGATCGCGACTGGCTTGGTCTTAACGGCGACACCAAACCGCCACAGCAACAATGAAACAATAATCATCGCAGGAAGCTCAATCGCGCCAACGACACCACTGGCAACATCAATGGTGTTGATACCGGCGTCAAACAACGAAGTAACTGCAACGACCCATGCGATGGTTAGGCCATATCGCCGCCCGGCCGCGCGCGTGTCCGCGTCATACCCCAAATAACCGCACCGCTGCCCGGTGGGGAAAATTTGACGGCTGAGCCACCATGCAAACACAACCACAGACCCCGCCCAAGGCATACGCGCCACAATGGCCCTGCCTGTGACGCCAAACACATCCAGTGTTTCAAGCGCCGTGGTCAATGCCTCAAGGCCAAGTACAGGAACCAATATCTGCAAGAGAGAGAGACCAAACAGCCAAAGCGCCATCAGTCGCCCGTCAATTTCAGTCAATGCAGCTCGCCATGCCGTCACCTGCCGACGCCCAGCCCCCAGCAACGCAACTGCAAGCAAAAGAAAAAAGCCCGCCCGTGGTAGCTTTGGCAACAGTGTATCCTGTTCGATTTGGACAGAAAAACCTGCGCGTGTTTCAACGGCCAAGTTTTCAAGCATCGTCCAAACCGCAGTGATCGCAGGTGCTAGGTAAATGGGATTCAGGGGAACATCCCCCCTTTCGGTCAAAACATCCTTTTGTTGCTGCAAAACATACGCGTCGAATTCGCCAATTAATCCGTTTGCGCGCGCATAGGCTTCCTCGGCCAAAAGCCGTGGCGCAACCAGAGTCTGCCGTTGCGCAGCCAGTGCAGCGCGCCGATCACTGATTGAATCCGCCTCTTCGCCGGACTCAGGCACCGGCCCCAGCGCCGCAATTTGCGCATCAACCGTCGCCACCCGCCCCGCGTTAAGCGTTGTGCGTTCAAGAAATCGATCACGCCAAATGACCAGCTCTGCGCGTAGACGTTTCATCGCAAATTGCGACACATCATCGCGCAAGGCCACACTTTCGGCACGTGTCGCGACCTGTTCCCACGTCTGAGCGGCCTCTTCGGGCAAATCTTGCGTGAACCCAGCCAAGGGCCAAATCACAGCAAGGCAAAAGACGAGACAGAAATTGCGGATCATGTGGTCTCAAAAACGGAGGGGAGGTTCACTTCGGCCTCAAGCCATTCAGGAACCGGAAGGCCCTTTTCCCGTAGGAATTCGGGATTATACAACTTTGATTGATAGCGTGTACCATAGTCGCACAACACGGTCACAATTGTATGGCCTGGCCCCATGTCACGCGCCATACGGATTGCACCAGCGATGTTCACACCCGTTGACCCGCCCATACACAGACCTTCGTCTTGCAATAGATCAAAAACAATAGGAACGGCCTCTTGATCATTGATATTGTAGCAAAAATCAGGTTTGAGACCTTCGAGGTTTTTGGTGATGCGCCCCTGGCCAATCCCTTCCGAGATCGAACCGCCTTCCATCTTCAGCTCGCCGGTTGTGTAAAACGAATACAGCGCCGCGCCATCAGGATCAGCCAATCCAATTTTCACACCCTTCGGCTGCAACGCCATAGCAACACCTGTCAGCGTACCACCAGATCCACAAGCACAGATGAATCCATCCACTTTACCATCGGTTTGTTCCCAAATCTCTGGCCCAGTGGTTTCGATGTGTGATTGGCGGTTTGCGACATTATCAAATTGGTTCGCCCAAACGGCCCCGTTCGGTAAAACCTTATTAAGTTCAATCGCCAAGCGTTCAGAATAACGAACAAAATTGTTTGGATTGCGATACGGTGCAGCCGGCACTTCTACCAACTGCGCGCCTGCAAGACGTAGCATGTCTTTCTTTTCCTGACTTTGCGTTTCAGGAATCACAATTACGGTTTTGAACCCCATAGACGCACCAACAAGCGCAAGCCCAATACCAGTATTCCCAGCAGTGCCTTCAACGATTGTCCCGCCCGGCTTTAGGTCGCCACGCGCGATTGCATCTTTGATCATATAAAGCGCCGCGCGATCCTTAACAGACTGCCCGGGGTTCAAAAATTCAGCTTTGCCTAAAATCGTACACCCTGTCGCCTCGGATGCAGCGCGAAGTTTAATCAGTGGCGTATTGCCAACTGCATCGGCAAGGTCGTTTCGGATGGTCATAGCGGCGCCTTTCATTACGTTCTACCTGTGTAGAACCGCGCTCGCGTGAACTCAAGCCATGCTGCGAAGTCGGTCACGATGGCGTGCAAGCCAATTCAGCATCAACAACAGCGGTCCAACTTGGATTTCGCCACTATCTGCAAGCGCGATAGCATCGTCAAAACGCATTGGATGCAAGCGAATGTCTTCTCCTTCGTCCGCTAAACCGCCAAAATACGGCGCGTCTGCCAATAGTTCACATAGGCCGATATAGGTGTAAAAATAATCAGTATTCGCACCGGGAGAGGCATAAAACTCTCCGATGGGTTCAAGATGGCTTATCTTAAGCCCAGCTTCCTCTTCGGCTTCACGGTGTGCCGCCTGCTCTGGCGTTTCGCGCGCATCAATGATTCCTGCAATCGGCTCGAGCATCCATGGGTTGGGATCATGGCGCATTGCAGGACCAACCCGAAACTGTTCGATTAACAACACTTTATCGCGCTTAGCATCGTAAGGCAGGACCATAGCGGCATCAACAACAAGGAATGCTTCCCTGTTCAAAGTATCAGACCGCCCACCATCAAAGGTCCGATGATGCACATCGATATTCTGCAACCGAAAGAATTCGCCCATAGGAGGACGCTTTGACACAACCAAAACATCGCTTTGCTTAGCATCATGCCGCACAGTTGCAGGCGCAACCCGCACACGATGTTTGGCCCAAGCGCGCGTTTCAATCATAGGCCACATCCGACGTAACGTTTCAGGACCCGGCAAAGGAACGTGTGAATAGAGCTCATCCGCAGCCAATAACGCGGGCGCAAGATGGGTTTTTTCCCATTCGGCAAGTGACCAAGGCGTTTGAGAAGCAGTGATCCCAGCAGGCGGCATATAGCACATTACCTCAAGCACTCCGTCGGGCCCGATCACCGAAATCGGGAGCAATTCATATCCAAAGGCACCCTCATACAAGCTAAGGCGGGACAGCTGCGCCTCGCTCACATCAAGCCAGACAAGCCCAGTAACTTGGCCAGTTCCCTCAGGCGCAATAAATGGCACCACATCGCCATCGACCGTATGACGGGTGTAGCCATCCAGCCGTGCCGTCAAATATGATGACCCGGACCTGCCGGAAACGGCGCGGAACAGTTCGGGGGACATCAACGTCCCGTACACGAAAATATTCATAAGTTACGGGTATCGTTTCGCGAAATACTCTGTGCCCCAAGCACACAAGACGCCGCCAATCAAAATAGATGCGATAATATTTATGCTTGCAAAATATAGCGCGATTACACCGGCCTCAGTAAAAGACCCAAGCAATGCTTCCATAGGCCCATCATAATGATGTCGCATCGCCTTACTTATCATCTGCATAAACCCCATAACAAACAAAACGCTAAAACCAAAAACTAGCCCTACCGTTAAGCCTTGTCCTATCGCAGCTTGATACCCAAGCCCAGCATGACGCCCTAACATACGCCATCCAAAAAACACCCCTAAAGCAGCACATAAAGGTATTAGATATCCGGGCGCGTTTGCTTCTGGAAAATATGGAATTGCGATACCTGCTATATACCAACCATACAAAGCAAGAAATACGGCACCAGCAAGCCGTCCAGCAGTAGGCATAAATCTTTTATCCTTATTGTTCCCGCCCACAGGCCAAGGCCGCAGGCAAAATTTCAGCCCTATTTTCAGCGATGATCTTAATCCATGCAAGAGGCACACATGAACAATCGGATCGATCATGCGTAAAAGCGCCTACAAGAACAAAAACGGCACCAAAGTTACCATCAATAATAATAATAAACAAATATTATCAGATAATTGCATGACAAATCCAACCAAACACCCCAACATAAAATGTGTTGCGTGTTTGCCGTTATCGGCCCCGATTAACGCGTTTTATACGCATCCAACGCACGTTCACGCCCTAGCTTCACATCGACAATCGTTGCAGGATAAGCATCTTGCTTTGATATCCCCCAAGACTTCGGCACCATATCGAAATAAGATTGCGCCGTATCACTGGGGTTTGCTTTCCCCTCAGCGATCCAACGATCCGCGTATGTGCGTTGAGGGTCAAATTTATCGAGCTGTGATATAGGGTTAAAAACCCTAAAGTAAGGCGCTGCATCGGGACCAGATCCGGCCGCCCACTGCCATCCCATCGCGTTGCTACACGGATCCCAGTCGATCAGACAATCCGCAAACCAGTCCAAACCGATTTTCCAATGGCTTAGCAGGTGCTTTGTTAAATATGATGCAACAATCATGCGACCACGGTTATGCATAACCCCCGTTACGTACATTTCACGCATTGCAGCGTCCACGAAAGGGACACCTGTTCGACCTTGCTTCCACGCCGTAACATGTTCTGTTTCATTGGTATTCCACGGAAAGGCATCCCACTCGGGTTTCCAATTACCGGTCAACAACCGCGGAGTATGGTGAGCCAAATGATATGCGAACTCTCTCCAGACAAGCTCTCGCAAAAACGTTTCCGCCCCCGCATGTCCATCATGCAAAGCCTTCCAACCTGCGTGCCAACATTGGCGCGGGCTGATCTCTCCATAGGTTAGGTTTTCCGACAGCCCAGATGTTCCAGCGACGCCCGGTATGTTTCTATTTTCCACATATCGGCCGATTTTTTCACTTAAAAACTGTTGCAAGCGGTCTGCTGCAGCGTTCTCTCCGACGACACAGTAGGTTGCCAAACCATCAGCACCGCGCTTCATCGCAGCACTCATGTGCCAATCTTCCAGGCTTTCAGATATTGGCCACTGATCCGGAGATGCAATTCCATCCGGTGTACGCAATGACATCGCTAAGCTACGGTCACGCACAGACTTCCACATCGGCGTGAATACCTTGTAGAAACCGCCGATTTTCGTTTCAACTGTCCACGGCTCAAACAACAGATGCCCTGTGAAACTGTGGACATCGATTCCGTCTTGCTTAAGCGCGGCCTTAACAGCGGTATCACGCGATTTATGCTGGGGGTCATATAGGCGTGACCAATACACAGCCCCTGCCCCAGTCTCGGCAACGAGCTCTCTTAAGACCGTTAACGCATCGCCTTTTCGTAATACCAGATTGCTTGAGTTTGATCGGAGCAGCTTTGCAAAATGATCCACCGCAAGACCTAGCCGCATTTTCGGCGCAGCACCTAAGCTGTCGACCAGCGTGTCAGATATAAACACTGGAATCACAGGCCGCCCCGTTGCGCAAGCCGCAGCCAATGCTTCGTGATCGCGCAGCCGTAAATCGCGCCGAAACCAGACTATAATAGGTGAGTTATTCATATGATCGCTGCGTCCTAAAAGTATTTTCACATGACTTAGCGTCGATTGGCGCAGGTCAAGCCCGTGATATAAAAAGGGCCCTGATGCAAATACATCAAGGCCCCAAATTCAAGTGGCTTTTTGTGGCTCACCCGCGCAGCGCATACAATTACAATGCGCTTATCCTAAGCGTTCACATCCACAACGACGCGCCCTTTTACTTTACCTTGCAAAATATCGCGCCCCAAATCTGGTAAGTCCGACAACGTCGCAGGCTGGATCATCGCTTCAAGTTTCGCCATCGGAAGGTCTTGTGCAATCCGCTCCCAGGCGCGCAAACGGTTTTCATAAGGTTGCATGACACTATCAATCCCTAGCAGGTTCACCCCGCGCAGCAAAAATGGAATCACAGTTGCGGGTAAATCAGCCCCTCCAGCAAGGCCCACAGCCGCAACAGACGCACCATATTTCATCTGTCCCAGCACGCGCGCAAGCATGGCGCTTCCGACTGCGTCGATACAGCCACCCCACGCTTCCGCCTCAAGCGGACGTTTGGTCGTTTCGTTGATGTCTTCACGTGCGACGATCTGCGTTGCACCCAACGATGTTAGATAATCTGCAGTTTCAGGACGCCCCGTCACTGCGGCGACATCATAGCCAAGGTTTGCCAAAATGGCTGTTGCAACTGACCCCACTCCTCCAGCTGCCCCAGTAACCAGCACCGGACCATCTTTGATCCCATGATCTTCGAGCGCCATAACAGCCAGCATAGCCGTAAAACCAGCGGTCCCAACAGCCATCGCGTGACGCGTATCGATCCCAGTAGGAAGCGGCACCAACCAATCAGCCTTCACTCGGGCCTTTTGAGTATAGCCACCCCAATGCGCTTCTCCGACACGCCATCCGGTCAGAACAACCTTATCACCCGGCGCATAGCGCGCGTCATCAGATGCCTCAACCGTGCCCGCAAAATCAATGCCGGGCACATGTGGGTAATTCCGAACAAGCCCGCCACCGGGACCGATACAAAGCCCATCTTTGTAATTCACGGTTGAATATTCGATTGCCACAGTCACATCGCCAGCAGGCAATTGATCAATCTCAATTTGCTGCACGCCCGCCGTGGTTTTCCCATCCTCGCCTTTTTCAACGATCAAAGCATTGAACATATGCACCTCCCTCATTGCGATATCATCAAAGGATCAGCTTTCTGGCATAAAGGGAAGATCAGTATCATTAGGTTTTTCGCCAGCAGCCGTTAGCATTGCATGTACCTGTCCGCGATGGTGTGTTTGATGGTTAAACAATTGCATCACACATAAGCCCACCGGTTTTTCAAAATCCCGTTGCAACGATCCGGAATACCAACGCAAGGTACCAGTTAGATCAATGGCGTGTACATGATCGGCCCAATGTGTGATGCGCCCATCCACACGAAACCGTTGCGCCGCCCAAGTCGCCGAAGTTGGCATATATTGCGTGCTGTCCTTAATGGTTTGATCTGGGGCAGGACCGCCATCAAATCTGCTAATCCAAAGCGTATCACCCCAAAGCAAATGGTTCAGCGTCGCAATGATAGATCCAAAAAATGCGCCCCGATCTTGTTCAAGCGCCTTTGAATCCATGGTTTTGACAATCTCACGCAGCCCATCATTTTGCCATTTGTTATAAGCTGCCATCGTGCGGCAGTATTCAGGAGTAATCACCGTTGAAATCCTTTTTTCAATCACTCGAGGTGCAGGGATACTCAGCTAAGAAAAGCAAGTTTCGCAATCCTGTCAAGAAATCACACGCGTGCATTTCAATGCGCATCACCGCTGAAATCGCTCAAATGCTACGCCTTTCAAATATGGCACCAGCTTACAATCAAATCCCACTTGCCGCACGTCCGTTGCAGACCTAATCTCTCTTTCAGAGTATAATCGGGAGTACGATTTATGAAATCTAATACACTTCTTAGCGCTGTTTCACTTGTTGCGCTTACATCCGCGGCCTCTGCGCAAGACGCTGATCTACTGGTCTTTGACTATTCCGGCTTTGAAGATCCGGCTTTTCACAGTGGATACGTGGAACTGCACGGCGACGCTCCAACCTTCGCGTTCTTCGGGGATGAAGACGAAGCATTCCAAAAAATTCGCTCTGGTTTTAAGGCAGATGTCGCACATATCTGCGCTGGCTCTGTAAGCAAATGGACACAAAGCGGTATTATTGAAGCATGGGATATCGACAAAATCACCGCATATGGTGATTTGGATAGCAATCTAACGGGCACAGATGTTGCCGCCGCTGAAGCAGTCTATTTCATCCCGACTGATTTTGGCTCAACAGCCATTGCATATAACCCTGAACAAGTCCCAGCAGATGACGTTGCGACCCTGCAAGTTTTCAAAAACCCCGCTTATGCTGGCCGACTTACCTTGCCAGACAACGTCGATGATGCCTACGCGCTGGCCTACCTTGCGACTGGGGTCGATAATTGGACCAACGCAACTGATGAACAATTTGAAGCCGCTTCAAATTGGCTGCGTGAAGTTCACCCCAACCTACGCACCTACTGGACGGACCCAGCAGAGCTGGCACAGCTGCTTTCATCTGGCGAAATCCTAATTAGCTGGGCATGGAACGAAACCTATCCGGCCATGGTCGAAGAAGAACGGCCAATTGCCTTTCAACGCGAGGCCACAGAAGGCTCATCTCTGTGGCTATGCGGTTACGTCAACCTTGCTGACAGTCCCGGCGTCGAAGACAAAGCCTATGACTATATGAATGCCATGCTTGCAGATGCATCTGTTGTGCCACTGCTTGACGCCGGTTACGGCTCTGCAAACGCAGTCGCACTTTCGACCCAAGTCAGCGAGGACGATTTGATCGCATCGGGCCTTGGCACAATAGACGTTCCTGTTTTGGCGCAACTCCCAATGAGCAACGCAATGCGCGAACGCCAAGCAGAAACGTTTGAGCTCATAAAAGCTGGCTTCTAAATAGCTATCGCACAGGTGGCGCCTTAGGTGCCGCCTTTACCGCGTAGGGTGGATCTTGATCCACCGCACCTGCGACGGTTTAGCCTTTGTATCTTGCGATAAGATCGCTTAAATCTTGCGGCATGATCAGACGCGGCCTTATCTCATGTATTGTTGTGTTCGCCCTTGCCTTTGTTGGCTTTGGGCATCGCGCTCTTACACCAGCGGTTGATACCCAAGCGACGGCTTACGTTCTTGCTGGCGGTGACTGGGCCGACATCTGTGGTCAAACTGGTGATCCACGTCACGCCAGAGTTGACCAATGCCTTGCTTGCATTGTTTCACATGGCTGTTTGACGCCTACTCCTGCACAGTTTCCTGCTCTGCAGCTTGCGACATCCACTCTTTGGATTGGGGAAAACGCATCAATTTCACGTCTTTCTATTCTTGATTGGGCCTACGCCGCACGTGCGCCTCCATTGGCTTAGCGCCGACAACCAACAATCAATGCTATCGTCCGGCCTTTGGCCCGGCCCCTTAAGAAAGTCGAACCATGAAACTGAATACCCTTATCGCAAGTACATTTCTGCTTCTCACCGCACCAGCTGCATGGGCAGAATCCAACATCACAGTGATGCACCCCGCCGCTTTTGAAACAGCACCAACCGCGATGGCTGGCGGTGGCTTCATGCATATTTCAAACGACGGCGACACAGATGATACCCTTCTTGGCGTCGAAGCCGACTTTCCACGTGTTGAACTGCACACCACGGAATTCACCGATGGCGTCGCAAAAATGATGCATGTCGAAGGTGTCCCAGTTCCGGCGGGCGGAATGGTTGCGCTCGAGCCGGGCGGTTATCATGTGATGTTCATGGGGTTACAGGGCAACCCATTTGAGGTCGGTGAAACCATTCCCGCAACGTTGATTTTTGAACATGCTGGCGAAGTGGATATCACTTTTGAAGTGGTCGAACGCACCATGGAACACAATCACTGATAACCCGACACGCGCCTTCGGCCCACCGAAGGCGCAAAACCAAAGGAGACGGCAATGAAAGCTGTCATTATTGGGACAACAACCCTTATTGCGGCGGCGGGGTTGGGCCTATACACTTGGAATGTATCGCAAAACGCGACGCAAATCCCTTGCGGCGATACCGCAGTCGCATCAACAGCGATTGGCGGACCATTCGAGCTCGTATCTGAAACTGGTGAAACCGTCACGGATACAGACGTTATCACGAAACCGACACTCGTTTATTTTGGGTACACTTTTTGCCCCGATGTTTGCCCACTTGATAGCGCTCGGAACGCGCAGGCGGCTTACCTTTTGGAAGACGAAGGCTACGATATTGGCACTGTATTCATATCGATTGACCCTGACCGCGATACACCGCAGGTCGTGAGTGATTTCACAGAAAACTTTCACGAGGACATGATCGGTCTAACCGGATCGGCAGAGCAAGTCAGCGTCGCCTCTAAGGCGTATCGTACTTACTACCGTAAACAAGATGGCGACGATGAATACTACCTCGTCGATCATTCGACCCAGACATATCTGATGATGCCCGACACCGGGTTCGCGACGTTCTTTAAACGCGACCACACACCCGAACAAATCGCTGAAATTACAGCATGTTTTATGGACACTGCAACCTAACAACTTTCCCCGCGCCATTTGATCTGGCGCAAATACACAGGCGCGGGGATATGCCATTTCAGGCGACATGAATAATATGTCACGCCTTCGCCAACACGGATTATTCGATACCCGTGTGCCCCGCTATACCAGCTACCCGCCTGCAACCGCGTTTTCCGCGCAGACCGGAGTAGCGTTTCAGTCTGAATGCTTACGCACTCTCGACGCCGACAACCCCGTGTCTGTCTACGTTCACATCCCATTTTGTGAACGCCTATGCTGGTTCTGCGCCTGCCGCACGCAAGGCACAACGACACTCAAACCGGTTGAAACCTACCTGACATCCCTAAAAGCAGAACTAGAATTATTGCGAAAAACTTTGCCCGCTGGGGTGAAAATGGCGCAGCTGCATTGGGGTGGTGGCACGCCAACCATTTTGACGCCAGACATGATCCGGGACCTCGCGACCGCAATCATGGATGTTATCCCTCCTGCCGCAAACTTTCAATTCTCAGTTGAGGTTGACCCTACACTTGTCGATGACGCCAAAATTGAGGCGCTCGCAGCAGTGGGTATGACGCGGGCAAGCATTGGCATTCAAGATTTTGCACCTGATGTTCAAGCGGCTATCGGCCGTGAACAAAGCTTTGAAACCACGCGCTACTGCGTCGAAAGCCTACGTGCGACAGGGGTTACATCGTTAAACGCCGATCTGGTTTATGGGCTACCTCATCAAAACGCTAGAAAGCTGGATGATACGATTTCAAAAGTCATGCAACTGGATCCCGACCGCATTGCCTTGTTTGGCTATGCCCATGTGCCTAACTTTGCGAAACGCCAACAGCTTATTCCCAACGCAGCATTACCAGATGAAGAAACGCGCTACCAACTTACCCAACAAGCCGCCCGCGCGTTTGGAGCAAGCGGATACGAAGCCATTGGTATCGACCATTTTGCAAAGCCAGAAGATTCGCTTACAACTGCGCGAAATCACGGACAACTACGCCGCAATTTTCAGGGCTACACCGACGACACCAGTCAAAGCCTAATTGGAATCGGCGCCTCATCAATCTCGCAATTCGCGCAAGGTTATATGCAAAACGCATCCACGACAGCCGCTTACATTCAGCGGATTATTGGCGAAAACTTGGCTGGTCATCGTGGTTATCACCTGTCCGCATCGGACAGACCGCGCGCTGCGGCGATCAACATGCTGATGTGCCAGTTCGAAATTGATCTAAGCGCGTTAGATGAATTTCCAGACGCGTGTGCGCTCACCCCGATCCACGATGCGTTGCTTGTCGATTTTGCTGGTCTTGTTGTGCGTGACGACAATATTTTGCGGATCACACCCGAAGGTCGACCACTCACCCGTATCATCGCACAACGCTATGACAACGTTAGCGATACAACGGCACAGTATTCACAAGCGTCTTGATCAAAATCCGTAAGAAACAGCCGCAGCGACAGCAAGCCCTTCGTCTGCGGCATGGACCATTATGAAATCAGTGCTGATCCCAAGGTCAAACGCATATGCAACGCCCAGACCGATCGCAGGGTCTGTGCCTTCGGTTTGCCGCAGCAATGCGGTTAGCTCTGTATCGTCGTGAATATCAAATTCGGCAAACATTTCAGCGGTATGTCCAGCATCATTTGCCTCAGCTGCATACAGCCCAAGACCTAGGCGTGCAGGCCCAGCATCATAGCGCAGCTGCGTCTTTGCATTCCAATCCCAAGCTGAATTTTCTGATACGGCCTCGGCGGCCAAATCGACATCCCATTGACCTGAAGCAACGCTGGTACCAATGCCGTATATCGTAATGTCGGTATCCGGCACGCCATGCACAGAAATGCTAAGGTCACGCACGTGATCGCTGTAGACCGCGCCATAAGGGAGGAATTCAGATTCGGTCATAACCCCGTCGGTTGCCCGGCTACGGGTTGTGCTAATACTGAAAAGCGCGAGACGCGGCATCAGCTGCGTCAGTCCAGAAACAGCAAAGCGATCATATGCAGGTCGCGGAAAACCCAGTTCGATTTTGTGACCATTCTGGGTCCATGTCGCAGACGCATATGTTTCATGTAAGCGTCCGACGACACCAAACATGCCCAGTTCTGCGCCCCAAGCCCTCTCGCCCACCGATAGGTTAAAGTTACCAAAAAGATATCCACCGTCAAAGGTGTCTGTCTTTAAATGGCCCAAAGAAATTTGGTTGGTATCTTCTGCCTGCGACTGTCCAAAGGGGCTAACAACGACAAAGATTGCGGCGACATAGGTCACAGCGGGGATTAATTTTAACATCTAACTTAAGCACTCGCAATTTTTTCGGGACGCGTAGCGGTTCAGCAAAAAGATGACCACCCCGGCACGAGCAAAACCACCTTAAAAGCGTCAAACGCACTAAGATGTGATCGCAGCGGGCAAGTTGCACACCTGCATTCGCCCACTTGCACAACCCCGCCTGAACACCTATCTGTAACTTGTCCTTCGGGACTATGAACATAAACGCGCTCGTAATAAGCGGATCGGACCAGGGGGCGGTACCCTGCGTCTCCACCAAAAACTGCTCATTTGGCAGCCATGGGGACGAAATAGGATCGACGAACGTCTAAAGGGGTTTGCTTTGTTTCGGTGAGACACCACCGTTATCGGTTCATCAAAGCTAGTTGCAAATGACAACAAAGCACCGATGGCTCTCGCAGCGTAAGCTGTGCGAAATATCGAAAACTTAAGTCCATAGGCTCGCAGCTTATGGCGGGGTTCGCAGGTACCTGGCAACAGAAACCTGCACCTAACTCCCCCGCTTCAATATATTTGCAATTGTCGGCTGCGATACAGCTCTTGTCCTTAGTATAGACGTATCGAACTCTATTGATGTCGCAGAGTACCGGCTGCAAACCGATGGAATGGCAGACGCATTGCGTGACCCTGAAATCGTCGCTGCGATGGTCGAAGGCGAAGTCCCAATCGCGGTCATGCAATGGTCGGGATCGGATAAACAGCAGCTTTCGATACCTTGGACAACCATTCGTACATCATTAGACGCAAATCTGTTGGCCGATCGTGCTCGATTGATGGAACGCGCGTTTATCCTATCAGACACTGCGCCTGCCGAAGCGATCCACTTTGCGCTAGGGCTTTTTGACAGCGCGCCAGATTGCGAGCGTCAGGTGATCGACATTTCAGGTGACGGTACGCCGAATGGTGGCAGCGACGTCAATCTTGCGCGCCAAGCCGCGGAACGCTCCGATGTGACCATCAACGCCATTGCAATTGAATCCATGGGGCTAGCCATCACGAATTTCTATCGTGGTGCCGTTATTACCCGCGACGGTTTTGCTATGACAGCACGCACACACCGCAATTACCCCGAAGCCATCCGAGCAAAGATCCTGCGCGAACTTAGTAAAGTTATTGGATAGTATTGACCTAACTGGTTTCATTTCGCATCAATGCAGCATGGGGTCCGCGAACACCCCGTAAGGTTCAGGCCAAAGCGTCGCATCCACTGACCACTTTTCAGAAAGGATGCACATGGCTGCTTTGAACGAAATCTCACCCGCGAACTTGATGCGCTTAATCGGCACACCGCAATGTCCCGTGCTGATTGACGTTTGCATTGATCCCGACTTTGCCGATGATCCCTATCTTATTCCAACCGCGCAACGACACCCGCATACTGACATCGACGGGATTGTCGCGCGGTCTGCAGACAAACAGACAATTATTATCTGCCAAAAGGGTTTAAAACTTTCGCATGGCGTTGCTGCCCGACTGCGTAGCCGAGGTATTGACGCACAGGCATTGGAAGGCGGGAATATAGCTTGGAAAAATGCACAGCTTCCCCGCGTTCCCGCCGCAAAAGTCCCCGGATCGCTTTGGGTGACTCGCCACCGGCCCAAGATCGACCGCATTGCATGCCCTTGGCTGATTAAGAGGTTTGTTGATCCTTTTGCAGAGTTCATGTTCGTCCCACCCGCCCAAGTCTTAGATGTCGCTGATCGTTTCGGCGCCACGCCATTTGATATTGCAGATACGCATTGGGGCCACAGAGGCGATCAATGCACCTTTGACACCATGTTGGACGAATTCGAGTTGCATACCCCTTCCCTAGACACATTGACGACGGTGGTGCGGGCTGCAGATACAAACCGGCATGCGCTTGCCCCACAGGCAGCGGGATTGCTTGCGATATCAGTTGGGCTTTCGCGTATGTATCGCAATGACGACGCGCAGCTAATCGCTGGAATGGAAATATATGACGCGCTTTATCGCTGGGCACGTGATGCGCAGGATGAAACCCATGATTTCTGAACTTATTCGTGTATTTGGCCGTATCGGATTGCTATCCTTCGGTGGGCCAGCGGCGCAGATTGCATTGATGCACAAAGAACTGGTCGAGGATCGTCCTTGGCTCTCTGAGGATGAATACCTCAAGGCGCTGTCGTTTTGCATGCTGCTACCCGGGCCCGAGGCAATGCAGTTGGCCACCTATGCTGGCTGGAAACGCGCTGGCATTCTCGGTGGTCTCATTGGTGGTGGCTTGTTCGTTATCCCCGGCGCGATTGTCATCACCCTGCTGGCTCTGGCTTACGGTGCTTATGGTGATCTTCCGCTTGTCCAATCACTGTTCTTGGGGGTCAAAGCCTGTGTTGTCGTAATTGTGATCCAAGCCCTGATTAAGATCGCAAAGCGCGCTTTGAAACAGCCAGCACATAACATGATCGCAATCGCCGCGTTTGTCGCGCTTTTCTTTTTTGCCACGCCTTTTCCGCTGGTTGTTCTGAGTGCGGGGCTGATTGGAGCATTTTTTCAAGCCCCTACAACAAACAATTTAGACGCCAAACTACCCAGCCTGCGGAAGACTATCACGACGATCATGATCGGCCTCGCGATTTGGGCAGCACCCTTGATTATTGTCGCTATAACCCAACAAAAGTTCCTTTTAGAAGTTGGCAAGTTCTTTTCTGTCTTGGCCGTCGTCACCTTTGGAGGTGCATACGCTGTTCTAGCTTACATGACCCAAGAGGTCGTCGTTTCCTATCAATGGCTTAACACCGATCAAATGATGGATGCGCTGGGTCTTGCAGAGACAACACCGGGACCGCTGATACTTGTCACCCAATTTGTTGGCATGATCGCAGGCTTAGCGCAGGGCGGAACAGCTTTGGCGTTAGCGGCTGGAGCGTTAACCCTTTGGGTTACCTTTGTCCCTTGTTTTATTTGGATATTTGCCGGGGCACCACTAATTGACTGGCTTGATAGCCGGCCGCGGCTTCGTGGGGCGCTCGCTGCGATCACAGCAGCCGTGGTTGGGGTCATCGCCAACCTATCTCTCTGGTTTGCGCTTCACGTATTCTTTGACCAAATCACCACCCATGAATGGGGTATCTTTTCGCTGATTTGGCCAAGCTTTGCATCGATCCAGCCTGCAGCTGTGGCACTAGCAGTATTATCGGGATTTCTACTACTTGGAAAAAACTGGTCCTTACCACTTGTTTTACTGATCTCGGCACTCGCGGGGCTAATCATCGGCGCATTCTGAAACCGCCCCCTTTTCACTCGCCAAAAACCACGTATGCTAAGGGTAAGAAATGTGGGGAAATGCCAGTGACCAGCACCATCGACTATGGAAACCTAATGCACCGTGCAATGCGGAGCCTGATCCAAAATGTGCTGACTGATATCGCCAAGGATGGCCTTCCTGGCGAACACCATTTCTTTGTCACCTTTGACACAATGCACCCTGATGTTGAGATCGCAGATTGGCTATCAGACCGTTACCCCGGTGATATGACCGTCGTGATCCAGCACTGGTTTGCGGACCTTGATGTTACTGACGAAGGTTTCGGAATCACCCTGAACTTTGGCGACAGCCCTGAACGGCTTTATATCCCTTACGACGCTATTCGCACCTTCGTTGACCCTTCTGTTGAGTTCGGCCTGCGCTTTGAAAGCCCCGAAGACGATGAAGATGACGCAGATATTCTTGATATCGAAGAAGCGCCGATGGAAGAAATGGTCGAGCCTGAGGCAGAGCCAGAAGAGCGTAAAGAAGCTGAAGTGGTTAGCTTGGATCAATTCCGTAAGTAACGCTGCGATCTTGCGATCCTGCGGGCTGCAGCTTAAACCCTGTTTTGAAATTATTTCAAAAGGGGTTCATCCATGACCGAGACACGCACAGAAACCGATAGTTTTGGCCCACTTGAGGTCCAAGCGGACCGCTATTGGGGTGCGCAAACCCAGCGTTCTTTGATGAACTTCCCAATTGGTTGGGAAAAGCAGCCAGTTGCAATCGTTCGTGCGCTTGGTGTGATCAAGCAAGCCTGCGCCATGGCGAACAAAGAACGTGGCAAATTGGACGCTGACAAAGCAGACGCCATGATTGCAGCAGCCTCCGAAGTCGTCGCCGGCAAATTGGACGATCACTTTCCGCTGGTCGTATGGCAGACAGGTTCCGGCACGCAGTCAAACATGAACGCCAACGAAGTGATCAGCAACCGCGCGATCGAATTGATGGGTGGCGTGATCGGATCCAAAGACCCGGTCCACCCCAACGATCACTGCAACATGGGTCAGTCTTCTAACGACACGTTCCCAACCGCTATGCACATCGCAGTTGCGACGACTGCACGTGACGTTCTGATACCCGGTCTTGAAAAACTGCACGCAGCACTGATCGCGAAACAAGAAGAATTCGCTGACATCATCAAAATCGGCCGCACCCATACAATGGACGCGACGCCGCTCACACTGGGTCAGGAATTCAGCGGTTACAGTCATCAGGTCGCAATGGGCCTGCGCCGCATCAAAGCCGCCCTGCCCGCGATCTATGAATTGGCGCAGGGTGGTACAGCCGTGGGCACTGGCCTGAACACGCCCAAAGGTTGGGGTGAAACAGTTGCCGCGAACATGGCTGAAATCACTGGCCTACCGTTTGTCACAGCACCTAATAAATTCGAAGCACTGGCTGCACATGACGCATTGGTCGAAATGTCCGGCGCCTTGAAAACTGTTGCATCCAGCCTTTACAAGATCGCTTGCGACATCCGCATGCTGGGTTCTGGCCCACGTTGTGGTCTAGGTGAATTGATGCTGCCAGAGAACGAGCCAGGTTCATCCATCATGCCCGGCAAGGTTAACCCAACTCAGGTTGAGGCGATTACGCAGGTCTGTGCGCATGTCATGGGTAACGACGCCGCTGTCGGTTTCGCGGGTTCGCAAGGTCACTTTGAACTGAACGTAATGAAGCCAATGATGGCCTATAACGTATTGCAATCTATGCAGCTTTTGGGTGATGCGTCCTCGGCGTTCACTGACAACTGTGTTGTTGGCGTCCGTGCTGATCGTACGCGGATCGAAAAGCTGATGCGCGAAAGCCTGATGCTCGTCACAGCGCTGGCGCCTACCATTGGGTACGACAACGCGACAACCGTTGCGAAGACTGCGCACAAGAATGGCACTACCCTGAAAGAAGAAGCAATCAAACTGGGCTTTGTGGACGAAGCAACCTTCGACAAGGTCGTGCGCCCTGAAGACATGATCGGTCCTAAGTGAAGCCGATCAACCTAAACCAGGCCCGTAAAGCGCGTAATCGCGCCGAGGCCAAAGCCAAAGCGGACGAAAATGCCGTCCGCTTTGGCCGCACCAAGGCCGAACGGCTATTGGAAGCGTCTCGTGATAAGCAAACAAATGATAGGTTATCGCAGTTGAAATTCGAAGATGACTGATCATGCGCGCCCTGCAAAACGGTCACTCACACTGCGCGGTCACCGGACAAGCGTGTCGCTCGAAGATATTTTCTGGGATCAGTTTCGGAAAATCGCGGACCAAGATGGCAAAACAATCAATGGCTTAGCCGCTGAAATAGACGAAGGCCGAGGAGACATCGGTCTCGCGTCGGCCTTGCGGGTCTATGTGTTAGAGCACGCGTTGTTGCGCGATCAGTCTTTTGAATAAAGCGCACCACGCAGGCTACCCAAACGCTCAACATCTTTCTTTTCGACGTCGTTCAGTTTGGTTGGCTTCACCACTTTAACAGCAGCTGGGCCCTTAAACATTTTCGCTACTTCTTGCGGAGTCAGTTGCTTTTCAGCAGTAGGCGACTTTTTCTCAGTTTTAGACTTACGTCCAAATAGTCCACCAATACCTTTTTTGGACGAACCTGGTAGTGCAATAGTCATGATTGTCCTCGTTTCGCGAGCAGTTTTTATTTTCCCGAAGGCAGATTGATGTTCAGGTGAAAATCAAACTTCCTATATTAACGATACATGTAAATGCCGCCATGTGTCGACAAAAACGCCACGTTCAAGCAACTGTGAGCGGGAAGCCGCACAATTCGACACAATCAAAGCGCACTTATGCCGCAATGCAGACAAACTTCAGCCGACACCGCCTATTTTTTGATCATTTAGTCAGAATCATTCCAATCGACGTCGTTTGATTCTCAGCCAGATACCATTCCTTGCGCGCACCGTAAGATATGCCACAGGTATTGGCTCGCGATTCTCAACTGTTTTAAACTCAAAACCGTTCAACAAAGATGCCATCAGAACCACACCTTCGATCATCGCGAACCCTGCGCCAGAACATACACGTGGACCGCTTGAAAATGGCATGTACGCATCTCGTACGCGGGATTTTCCATTTTCAGTAGCCCAGCGGCCGGGATCAAAACCATCAGGATTATCCCACAGTCGACTATGTCGGTGGAGGTGCCAAGGTGACAGCACGACCTGTGCACCGCGTCGTACCAAGCGGTTTCGAAATGTAGACGTGCTGGTGGCCTCGCGGACCATCATTGGCACGGGAGGATACAATCGCAATGCTTCGCGAAATACATCCCTTGTCACTTTAAGCTTTGATAGGTTCGAGAAGCTTCCGTCAAAGTCTGCGGCTTCTGCCGCCACCTTTTCCTGCCATTCGGGGTATCGCGCTAATAAATACAGTGTCCATGCCAGTGCCGACGCGCTGGTTTCATGCCCAGCCAAAAAGAAAATAGCGACCTGATCGACCATCTCTGAGACAGTGAATGTTTCGCCTGTCTTTGGATCACAGGTCGTCATAATCTTGGTCGCAAGATCATCTGGCGCGGTCCCAGCGGCAATCAACGCTAACCGATCTTGCGTGAGCTGCGTAATCAAAGAACGGATTTTTCGCGCAGTCCGGCGTGTTTCTGACTTAAAGAACCGCGGCATCCATTGCGGCCCCGGTATAAATGCTGCCAGATTCAGAATGGGCTGCGACCGTTGATATGCCCTAAATTCGTGAAATACCTGTTGGGCAGTCTCATCTTCGATGGGTAGTGAAAACAGCGTACGAAAAATAACGTCAGCGGCGGCATGACTGGTGAGCGCTTCAATTTCTTGAGGTGTGTCATCTGCAAGAGGCTCAAGACGCTGTGCTGCCGCCTGCCCCGCCGCCATTATGCCGGGAAACGTATCGCGCAACCGCCCGCCTTCAAACGCAGGATCAATTATCCTGCGTTGGCGTTTCCATGTTTCTCCGTTCGTCAGAAAGACGCTTTCACCCAAAAGCGGGCGCAGTCCGGCCCCAATGCGTTCCGACTTTGGAAACTCGTCGGGGCGGGCCTTTAGTACCTCGTTGATCAACTTTGGATCGTTGATCATGTAGCTCCGAAAAAACGGCGTCCGAAACTCTGCCATCCACGCACGATATAACTTTGCTGGTTGCGCCGATAAAATATCGCGCCGAAACAAACGTAGATACCGGAAGAGCGACACGCGTTCAGGGCGCGCTTTAGGTTTCGGCGGTATCTCGGTCATGAAGGCATAACCGATGTGTACTTTGAAACTGCTACATCAATGCGCGATTTCGAAGGCGGCCGCCCAGCATAACGGCCCTGCAATGTCACCGGGCCAGCCGTGATTTGAAAGTAATCATAGTCCTTTGGCTGATCGAACGCGCATAGATATTGAAAATGTAGCCGAAAAAACCGCCAGCGCAGCGCCTTCCAACGGGCAGGTGTTAGACTTTGGGTAAAGGCGGCAGAAATCACAAGCGGCCAATGTTTACCGGGTGGTGACACACCGGTAACCGCAACTGGATCACATAGCGCAAAACAACACCCATCGCCCGGTGCGGTCACATCGACCCAAGTCAGCACGTTTTGTGTCGCAAGATATGCAAGGTCTGTCCGTAATCTGCGCGCATGTGGAAGAAACGACACCATCGGCACCACATGCCCCAAAGATAAAAAAGCCAGCTTTGGACCATTGGCAGGTACCCTGCCTTCGCGGATCAGATCAGCCAATACTGACACGGCGAGATGCGCACCCGACGAATGTCCCACGATCAGCACCTCATCAACGTTTCCAGAAAACGCCTCTGCAATTGTGTCACCGAATTCTTTCATACGGTCACCTAAAGCTGCTGGGATTGCGCCATAGGACCGTGCTGAAAATGCGTAATCATGCATCAGGTAATAGGCGAACAGCTTGCCGTCTTTTGCCTTGAACCAACGGAGCACGACGATCACGATGCCAGCCCAAAGAAGATACTTTACCACCCAAGCAAACCAACCGACAAAATCTGCTACAATCCCGCTTCCAACCAACGCGGCAATCCACGTTAATCCGCTTTGAACGCCCCCCCCAATGAAGCGTCCGATGAACACCGCTGCGAACAACTGCAATAACAGCATCCCAACCGGATACAGTGCGGCTATCACTGGCCCTTTGCGCATCCACATTAGTCTGCGCAATGTTCCTGTACTGATATATATCCACGTAGTCTGAAGCAGTTGCCAATAAGTCGCCGGAATAGACTGCGCCATACTGTCACGTACAATGTCAGACCACACTAATACGTCGATGCGTGCAGCAACATTTTGATCATCAATATTTGCGTTCACAGTCCAGCCAAAGGTCTTGTTAGTTGAACGCGCCTGCACATCGATCTCGTATCCACTGATCGCAGCCTGCGCAGCGCTTTCGGTCCTGTAAAGTTCGCGGTAACGCCTTGGCGGAATGGGATCATAGCCCGGAATGTGAAACACCCGGCGTCGTTTGACCTGCGTGGATTGGTCGGTCATCGCTGATCCTTGTTGATCCCCTGTTATGACAGGTTAGCGGATCACAACCAAAAACATAAGTCTTATCCGACGGCAGCTAACGCTGGAAAATGCTCAAGCAGCCAATAGCTTATCGCGGCGAACTGTCCTGTCAGCATCATCAGACCAACGGTCCAAAGCAATAGGCCAGAGGTCCGTTCAATGCGTCCCATGTGCCGTTTCATCCAGCCCATTGCACCCTTCAACCGTGGAAAGAATGCAGCGACCACTAAAAACGGAATGCCAAGTCCAATCGCGTAGACTGCTAGCAATATCGTTCCACGCCCGATACTACCTTCGGATGCCGCCAGACTTAGGATTGCACCAAGAATAGGACCAAGGCAGGGCGTCCACCCGAATGCAAACGCCAATCCCAAAAGGTAAGCACCAAAAGCAGACCCACCCTTATCCCCTGCGTCCAAGCGCATCTCACGGTCAAGAAATCCGATCCGATAAACACCCACGAAATGGGCACCAAGGATCATAACGACAATCCCTGCGACGGTGCTAAAATAGTCCTGATACTGAAGCAATGCCCGGCCCATGGTCGAAAAGGCGATGCCAAGTAGGATGAATATCGTCGACAGCCCAAGTACAAAAAACAACGCGGCAACAAAAACGCGGCGTCGTGCGTGACGCTGTTCCTCAAGCTCACTAACAGATACGCCCCCCATGTAAGCCAGATAGGGTGGCACGACGGGAAGCACGCATGGGCTTAGAAATGATAACACGCCAGCAGCAAGCGCGACCAGCATAGCAGGCAGCAGGCCGGCATCAAAAATTGTAGTTGTTTCGAACATTAGGTAACCTCTTGTGTCCCTTCCTAAGCGACGTCCGTGATTTGGTCACCTGCCGTTTTGTCACATCTTAGTGGACATATTGAAACATCAGCCCTAATCGAAAGGTATGACACATGATGCTGATTTAGATGCACGGGGCCTGCTGTGCCCCCTTCCCGTCCTAAAGGCGCGCAAGCGCTTGCAAGCGCTACAAAGTGGACAGGTTTTACGAATGGTTGCAGATGACCCTGCTGCGATTATCGACGTTCCACATTTTTGCACCGAGGCTGGCCATAACCTGATCAGCACCGAGGGTGCTAAAGACGGTCAAATATACTTGATCCAAAAAGGTTAAACGCAAAACGCCGCCCCCAAGGGACGGCGTTTGTTTTTTACATGATGGTATTTAAGCTTAGCGCCCTAATGACCACCAACCTTTGCGCTTTGGCTTGGCAGGTTCATCAGATACCTCAGCAGGCGCAGTTTCAGCAACGGATACCGGTTCCGGAGCTGGTTCTGCCACCGGTGCTGAATCTGGCACTACTTCAACAGTAGGCTCAGGTTTCACCTCGACGACATGCTCGGGCTCCGCCTTCACTTCAGCAACCGCCACTGGCGTTTCTGCTTCAGCAGCTGGCGTCGCCGCAACATCTGGCGCGGGCTCAGTAACAACAGCATCCTCAGTCACAACGGCCGCTTTGGGCTTTGCGCGACTACGGCGCTTTGGTTTTGGCTTTTCAGCGACAACCTCATCATCTGTTGCAGAAGCCTCAGCTGGTGCTTCTTTTGGCTTAGGCTCCGCCTTTTTACGGGTACGAGTCCGCTTCTTAGGCGCAGGTTTCTCTTCGGCTTCTGGCGCAGCAGTTTTATCTGCTTCACCTGCTTTATCCGCCACAACAGTCTCCGCCGTATCTTCAGCCTTAGGCGCTGCTCTACGTGTCCGCGAGCGCGTGCGTTTTGGCTTTTCCTCAGCAACAGCTACTTCAGCGTCGGCTTCTACAACAGGTGCATCTGCTTCAACTGGGGCGGCATCCTGGGCCTCAACAGGTGTTTCTGCTGGGGTAGTTTCAGAAACATCGTTTGTTTCTCCGCCTTCAGCCTGTTGGTTTTCACCATTTCCGTTACCACCCCGACGACGCCGACGACGCCGACGTTTACGCTTGGGTTTATCGTCACCATCACCGTTTTCGTCATTCGCGGCAAATTCGTTGTCTTCGACCTCGGCCTCGACCGCGATGTCATGATCGTCGTCCATGATAACAGTACTCGTCACGACAGGTGCGGCCTCTGGCACAACGCGTGTTGCGGTTTTGAACTTTTCAATCGCAAAATCGGGCGACACAAGCGTTGGGTCACACTCAATACGCACAGACAAACCATAACGTGCTTCAATATCGCCGATATGCTCACGCTTGCCATTCATCAAGAAGTTGGCGATCGTGATTGGCGCCTTTACCAATACTTCTTTGGAACGACCGCGCACGCCTTCTTCTTCCAGCTGACGCAGGATCGAAAGAGATACGTTATCGTCAGACCGCAGCAGACCCGTACCATGACAATGCGAACACATCTGTGTTGTCGCCTCGAGCATGCCGGGGCGTAGACGTTGACGGGACATTTCCAACAGACCAAAGCCCGAAATACGACCGACCTGAATACGGGCACGATCAGTCTTGAGCTTGTCTTTGAAACGCTTCTCAACGGCGCTGTTATTCTTACGCTCGTCCATATCGATAAAGTCGATCACGATCAGACCGGCCAAATCGCGCAGGCGCAATTGGCGCGCAACTTCATCAGCCGCCTCAAGGTTAGTCTTTAGCGCGGTTTGCTCAATTGAACCCTCTTTCGTGGCACGGCCAGAGTTCACGTCAATCGCGACAAGCGCTTCGGTGATGCCGATCACGATATAGCCACCCGAAGGCAGTTGAACGGTTGGGTTGAACATACCACCCAAATAGCCTTCGACCTGATAGCGGGCGTAAAGCGGCAACTGTTCCGTGTAGTATTTTACGTTTTTGGCATGAGACGGCATGATCATTTTCATGAAGTCTTTGGCGGTGCGGTAACCTGCCTCGCCCGCGACAATCACTTCGTCGATCTCTTTTGAGTAAAGATCGCGGATCGAGCGTTTGATCAAATCGCCTTCTTCATAAATTTTAGCTGGGGCGACAGATTTCAAAGTCAGTTCGCGGATCTGTTCCCACATACGCTGCAGATATTCGTAGTCGCGCTTGATCTCAGCCTTGGTGCGCTGCGCACCGGCTGTACGAATGATAAGACCAGCGCCATCAGGCACAGTCATTTCGCCGGCGATTTCTTTCAGCTTTTTACGGTCAGCTGCATTTGTGATCTTACGGCTGATACCGCCACCGCGCGCGGTGTTCGGCATAAGTACGCAATAACGACCAGCCAGCGACAGGTAAGTCGTTAGCGCCGCGCCCTTATTGCCGCGTTCTTCTTTGACAACTTGGATCAACAGGACCTGGCGGACCTTAATGACCTCTTGGATTTTGTAGCGCTTAGGACGCGGTTTGCGCACTGGGCGCACTTCGTCGGTGTCATCCTCTTCGGCGACACTTTCGATGCTGTCATCTTTGCTACGCGCGTCCAACTGCGGCTGTTCGTCATCCGCATCATCGGCAGACGGCGTTTCAACCGGTGTATCAGCGACCAGCACCATAGGAGAGCTGCCTTCGTCGTCGTCACCAAGATCGATGGTTTCCATACCCGCAATATCACCAGAGGTCTGCTCGTCTGGCGTTTCGACTTTGGGTGTTTCGACTTCGGCGACCGCCGGGGATTCAGTGTCAGCGGCATCTTCTGCGGGTGCAGCTTCGGCTGTTACGACGGCATCCTCAGTTTCAACCGCTGCTGGCTTTGGTTTCGCGCGGCTGCGGCGGCGTTTAGGTTTTTCTTCCTCTGCTTCGGCCTCAGCCTTTAGGCTTTCAGCATAGGCTTTTTCTTCAGCCATGAGCGCTTCGCGGTCAGCAACCGGAATCTGGTAGTAATCGGGGTGAATTTCCGAAAACGCCAAAAACCCATGACGATTTCCACCGTAGTCTACGAATGCAGCCTGCAGGGATGGTTCGACGCGCGTAACCTTAGCGAGGTATATGTTGCCAGCTAGCTGGCGTTTGAACTGGCTTTCAAAATCAAATTCTTCGACCTTGTTGCCGTCTACGACAACGACGCGGGTTTCTTCCGCGTGTGTCGCATCGATTAACATTTTCTTTGGCATATTGTCCGTTCGCACATAACCCGATAGCCCCCCCTGGGGGAGCAGTTGTTCGTGTTACGTGTCTGATTAAGGCGATCTGCGCGCGGGCAAATACGGGGCCCCTCAGGGCCACTGCATCCTTGCCTATATACGTCGCGCGTTGCATCGCGTTTCTTCTCCGACCTTAGGTCAAGCCTAAGGCCCATTAAGGGCCCGGTCAGCGTCTTTAACCGCATGACCAGAGCGTTCTTCTGATCCCTTGGGATCAAATCAGCTGCGATCAACATGTGTAAAACACTATTGATGCAGAGAATCTGTCAAAGGTGCAGGACATTCCCACGTCACCCGTCCCTCATACATAAGGGAGGACAGTGACAGATTACAATCGGAAACTGTTTCTTTTCCGTTCACGACCAAACGCAAATCGTTGAAATAAGCATAAAATGTGCATCAAATGCGATATTCGGAGGCTTAAAAGAAAAATGGCAGGAATGTACTATCATCCCTGCCAGCCAAAATTTATTGAAGAGGCCTGACATCAACCCCCAAGATAGTCAGACCGCTGCAATCCATATTTAGCCATTTTTTCATTCAGCGTTCGGCGCGGCAGACAAAGCTCTTCCATTACCGAAACAATAGACCCGCGATGACGACGCATTGTGTTGTCGATAAGCATCCGTTCAAAGGCCTCAACGAATTCTTTTAGCGGCTTACCCTCAGTCGTAATTGCGGGCTTCATTTCTTCGGTATCTGCCATCAGTAGCGAGGCGATAGATCCGGTACCGCGACGGTTCTGAAGAACTGCACGCTCTGCCACATTGATAAGCTGTCGAACGTTACCCGGCCACGGCGCTTGCAAAAGCTGGGCGGCTTCTTGTGCGCTCACCTCTGGGGCATCACACCCATATTCATCAGCAAACTGTTCGCTCAGACGAGCGAATAGCGTCAGGATATCTTCGCCGCGTTGGCGTAGTGGTGGAACAGTGATGCGCAGTGCCGCCAACCGGTAAAACAAATCGGGACGCAGCACGCTTTCGCAAGTTTTATCCTGCTCTTGCAGGTTACAAATCGCAACGATGCGCGTTTCTGCAGGTGTCCCCTGCTCATTGATCGCAGTCAACAACCGCGCCTGCAATGCGTGGCTTAGCGCCTCGATATCCTCAAGAACCAATGTGCCACCACGGGCTTCTTCGATCGCAGGGATCGGTTCATCATCGCGAGCGGGGCCAAAGATCACACGACCAAGTGTCTCTTCATCGTAAGCAGAACAGCTGAGCAGTACGAATTTCTTAGACGCGCGGGCCCCAACGGCATGCAAGGCATGTGCGACAAGCGTTTTACCTGTGCCGGTTTCGCCTTCGATCAGCACATGGCCATCGGCCTGCCCCAGATCCAAAATGTCTTCTTTCAAACGCTCCATCGGTGGTGACTGACCGATCAATTTTTTGATCAACGCGGATCCGTCTGACAATTCCTTGCGAAGCGCACGGTTATCCAGTGTTAAACGTCGTGCATGCGTCGCCTTTTTCGCAAGTTCGGTCATTCGATCCGGATTAAATGGCTTTTCAAGGAAATCAAAAGCCCCAACGCGCATTGCCTCAACCGCCATCGGCACATCACCATGACCTGTGATCATGATCACAGGTAGCGTGCTATCGACACCTTTGAGTTTTTTCAAAAACTGCATACCGTCCATACCGGGCATCCGCACATCAGAAACGACGATACCTGGATAATCCGTCCCTAAACCCTTCAGGGCATCCTCGGCAGACGCGAATGTTTCAGTTTCAAAGCCAGATAGCGTCAGCCACTGACTAATTGACTGCCGCATATCCGTTTCGTCATCCACGATTGCAATTTTCATGGCTTTGTTCATGCTCATTTTCTTTCCTACTTACTCCGCCGCAGCGACGTCATTTTTCAAGCGCGGCAACTGGACCTCAAAAATAGCCCCGCCATCTACGGCATTCCGAGCCATCAGTCGCCCGCCAAGGTCGCCAACGATCCCAGATGAGATCGCCAATCCTAATCCGGTTCCATCCCCCGGCTGTTTGGTCGTGTAAAACGGCTCAAACAACTGATCGAGGTTTTCGATACCTTCTCCGTTATCTCGAATTTGTAGACTGATTGTATCACCAGCCGCGAGCAAAATTTCAACCGTTGGGTTACTTGCCCCCTTCGTTGCATCCAATGCGTTGCGAAGCAGGTTCACAATGACCTGCTCTAATCGTAACCGATCACCCAAAATCATCACCGGTTCGTTGGGAAGCGATCTGATGATATTGACGTCTCTTATTTTTAATTGAGGCTCCATCATCGCAAGCGCAGTCGATACTGCCGCACGAATATCCATCGGTTCAAATGCATCGGCACCTTTTCGTGCGTATGACTTAAGTTGACGGGTAATCGCGCCCATACGTTCAAGTAGATCGTCGATACGCTGAAAGGATGACATTGCTTCTTCTGGGCGTTCACGTTGTAGCAAAAGCCGTGCGCCCGCGAGATATGTTTTCATCGCAGCCAATGGTTGGTTTAGCTCGTGACTTACCGCTGCAGACATTTCCCCAAGTGCCGCCAGTTTCGACGATTGCGCAATCGTTTGCTCTGCAACCTGAAGCGTTTGCTCAACCTTTTCGCGTTCGGCAATTTCCCGCTGCAAACGGCGATTTAGCGCACGAAGTTCAGCCGATTCACGTTGGAAAAACACCAATCTAGAAGCTGTCTTGCGTGACATAAACCAAAACATCACTGCCAATAGAATCGCAAATCCCATGACTTCGATAGCTAGAATACCGTTCACACGTTCGCGAACCGATGCATAGGCCGTGTAGCTAACCATCTTCCAACCTTCGTGAGGGACACGGGCCTCACGGCGTAATACGGCTTCGCCAGACAAATACGCATCTGCAGGCAGCCCTGTAAGCGCGCGAAATTTGCGCTGCATAACATCCCAAAATGTTATATTGCGGCTATCGCGTAACGCCTCTTGCTCTGTCAAACCGCGCCAGGGTGGCTCTGTGGCCATGATGATTTGGCCTTCGCTATCAAGCACAAGAACGGCCTCTGATCCGCCAACCCACCCCGCTTGTAGCAACGCAGAGTTCACTTCGACAGCAATCACGCCACGCACTTGACCAAAAACTTCTATTTTACGGGAAAATACATAGGTGAAATCACCGTCAGCGTTGCGCGTGGTTGCATAGACGGTTTGATCGCCATTCAATGCATTCATAAAGTAGGGTTCATTTGTGTGCAGAACGCCAACTTCATCATGGGCCGTCGCGGCAACTGTTTCGCCGATGCGATCAAGCAGCAGTAGCGAAGCCGATCCAATTTCCGAAACAAATGACAGTAAGTGATCTGAAGATTTTGAAAAATCGCGCGTTTCCAGCGCACGGATCAGCTCTGGATCACGCGCCAGAAGCTGTGGCACAACCGAATTTCGCTGCAATTCACTGGTCAGGTTCGTGACATAAAGCGCAAGCCTAACCTCAGAACTATCACTAATAGTTTCTGTAAACCGCTTTGTTAAAAGCTGGTTGGAAACATAAATAACAATCAATGCAAACAGGCAGACGACCAGAATCGAAAGACGCAGAAACCATCTGCCCTGACCGTGCCGCCCGTTCGTTGTCTTTATCGTGCTCATGCACGCACTCTATGGCCGCGGTACCCCCGCAGCAAGGACGCAACTTAGGCAGTAACCAATTGATCTATCAGTCCGCGGAAAAGCGCCTGCCCATCCGTGCCGCCGTGACCTTCATCAACAGCACGTTCTGGGTGAGGCATCATTCCAAGAACGCGACGGTTTTCTGACAAAACGCCCGCGATATCGGCAACTGACCCGTTCGGGTTGTCGACATACCGGAACGCGACGCGACCCTCTGCTTCGATCTTCTTAAGGCCTTCGGCGTCAACCGAGTAATTTCCATCGTGGTGCGCAACTGGATAGGCAACCACATCACCTGCGGCGTAACCTGACGTAAATGCAGAATTTGAATTTTCCACTTTTAAATCAACAGATTTACAGATGAACTTAAGGTTCGCATTGCGCATCAATGCGCCCGGAAGCAATCCGGTTTCAGTCAGGACCTGAAATCCATTACAGACACCAAGAACGTAACCGCCGCGGTTTGCGTGTTCCACGATCGCCTTGCAGATCGGAGACTGCGCGGCAATCGCGCCACAACGCAGATAATCGCCAAACGAGAACCCGCCCGGAACAGCAACAAGATCGACATTGTCAGGCAACGCGGCATCTTTGTGCCAGACCATACTTACATCAGCGCCGGCCGCTTTTAACGCGACCGCCATGTCGCGGTCGCAGTTGGAACCGGGGAAAACAACGACAGCAGCGCGCATCAAAGCACCTCAATCCGGTAGCTTTCGATCACAGTGTTCGCGAGCAGTTTTTCGCACATCTGTTCGATCGTTGCTTCGGTAGTGCCTTCGGTTAGATCAAGTTCAATCACTTTACCCTGACGCACACCTTCGACGCCATCAAAGCCAAGGCTACCAAGCGCATGACGCACAGCCTCTCCCTGCGGGTCAAGTACACCGTTTTTCAACATTACATATACGCGGGCTTTCATCAGTGGCTTTCCCTTGTTCGCTTTGTTTAAGTAGTCAAAAATCAACCTTAGTTGATCAATGTGGGCTTTGTCGCATGTGTCACATTCGATGGCATAACACCCAAACGTTTCGCAACTTCAGTGTATGCATCTGCCAAATCGCCAAGATCGCGCCTAAACACGTCTTTATCCAATTTTTGACCTGTCTCGATGTCCCACAAACGGCAGCTATCGGGGCTAATTTCATCGGCCAAAAGCAGACGCGGGAATTCGTTGTCCCAAACGCGACCGATCTCAATTTTGAAATCAACCAGCTTGATACCAACACCGAACATGACGCCCGACATCCAGTCATTCACACGCAGCGCAAGGCTGATAATATCGTCCAAGTCCTGCTGGCTCGCCCAACCGAAGGCAACGATGTATTCTTCGGGAACTAACGGATCACCCAAGGCATCGTCTTTGTACGAAAATTCGACAATCGGACGCGGCAACGGGGTGCCCTCTTCCATACCAAGACGTTTCGCCATCGAACCTGCCGCAACATTGCGCACAATCACTTCAAGCGGAATGATTTCTACCTGACGAATTAGCTGTTCGCGCATGTTCAAACGCTTAATGAAATGCGTCGGAATACCGATATTACTCAGGCCGGTCATAAAAAACTCTGAAAGGCGGTTGTTCAACACACCTTTACCGTCGATTACAGCCTTCTTTTCCGCGTTAAAAGCGGTCGCATCATCCTTGAAGTACTGGACAAGCGTCCCTGGCTCAGGACCTTCATATAAGACCTTCGCTTTGCCTTCATAAATTTTCTTGCGGCGTGCCATGCTCACCTCTTTTTACATGCGCCTGCCCGCCCTGGGCCGCGTCATACGCGCGTCATAGTGCAAGCACACCTTGCGAGCAAGCACCTGCGAAACCATATATTCTATATCTGTTCAACAAAGCCACGAGGTTATTATGGACACGTTTCAAGAACGCGAACGCGCCTTTGAGGCCAAATTCGCACATGACGCCGAAATGCAATTTAAAGCCGTGGCGCGGCGAAATCGCCTACTTGGGCTTTGGGCCGCCGCGCTCATGAATAAATCGCCCGAAGAATCTGCGGTTTATGCTAGTGAAGTCGTTACGGCTGACATGACGCACCCTGACGACCGCGAACTGATCAATAAACTGGTAGCTGATCTTGTAGACCACGCAAATGAAACGACAATTCGTGCACAAATGACTGTATTGCTGCTTGAGGCCAAAGAACAAATCCTGTCCGAAACCTGAAACAAAGCAACAGCACCCACCGTAACTGCACATTTTAAGTTTTTAACTCTCGCATTAATTTGCAATTCATCACATATGCGTACTCCGGAATTGGTAACCCGGAGCAAGTATGAATCAATCATCTAACAAAGCTTCTCGTTTCGCTGTCACGAGAGGGATAAAAATCGCCTTACCCATACTCATTTTTGCGGTTTGTGTTACTTTACTTTGGCAGAAAATCGTCGCGATGGACATCAGCGCGATTAAAAATGCACTGGTCGCTGTCGAGCTCAAATCGTGCTCCATTGCTGCGTTGGCGACTTGGCTAAGCTTACGAGCGGTCGGACAATACGATGCAATCTGGCATCAAACTCTGCGGACAGGGATTGCTCCTCATGTTGCCGCGCGCGCTGGCATGACAGCAGTTGCAATCGCTCAAACGCTGGGGTTCGGCGCAATAACGGCCAGCTTGGTACGGCTCCGTTCACTCCCGCAAATGTCACTATGGAAGGTGACGCAGCTTTCGGCGGCGGTATCACTGACGTTTATGGCATGCTGGGCGCTTTACGCGCTTGTCGCAGTATGGTGGCTAGGGGCAACCATGAAGCTTTCACCGATTTGGGTCATACTCATCGCACTGACTTCTATTATTATGCTTGGCGCTGTCGCATTTGGACGCGATAGGTTTAAAGGTGCGCTGACAACGACACGACTTTTCCAGCTTATGGGCTGGACCGGGTTTGACATGTTGTGCGCGTCCGCTGCGCTTTACGTTCTGTTACCTGCCGGTACTGAAACGCAGTTCACCATGTTATTCGCTGCCTATATTATCGCGTTGGGTGCAGGGCTCTTATCAAGCAGCCCCGGTGGCGCGGGCGCATTCGACCTCACCCTATTAACACTGCTTTCAGGCCAAGAAGAGATGGTCGCAAGTCTAATAATCTTTCGCGTGATCTATTACGTAATTCCAGCCGCAATTGCATTCATTGCGATCATGTCACGCAAAACACCGACCACCTCCGACATAAAAGGCCCTGCATTTTGGGGTCTCGCATATCAAACAGGCGACCTGCGGCACATCGCTGGGCGCGATTGGTTCATCGGGCGGTTGCCATTTTTTCACTGTAGCATTGGGGCACACGATCAACAGCATAGCGAACCTGTAGATGTGCAAAAAATTGGCCGCGTAGCACGACGTCGCGGCCGATGCGGTGTTTTTTATAATTGCTCACCACGACTTGCTGCAGCCGCAGACCGGGCTGGATGGTACGTGCGCCGGATCGCAATGGAGGCCGTAGTTCGCCCCAACAATTGGACGCTCGAAGGGCGCGGGTTTCAAACTTTACGTCGCAAGTTACGCCGTGCCCAATTGGCAGGTGTTCACATCCAACAAGCCAATGACGCCCATACCATGCCGGTTCTCGCGAAAATCGCGCGCAACTGGGCAATTCAGCATGGTGGTGAAATGGGGTTCTCGATGGGTCGGTTTTCAACCGACCTGATCGCGAAACAGCGTGTATTTTTAATTAAAAATGACTGCGAAACCATTGGTTTTGTTACATTTTGCATTAGCCACGATAACTGGCACCTTGATCTAATCCGCCACCAAGGCCGTCTTCCAGATGGGGCCATGCATGCCGCGATTGTCGCCGCCATTGACGCCGCCGCAGCGGAAAACGTTACGCTTGTTTCACTTGCGACAGTGCCAGACCCACGACACACACCGTCATATTGGTCGGAACGAAAACGCGGGTTAATCCAATTCAAACGTAGCTTTTCACCAGTTTGGCTGCCGCGCTACCACGCTGCCCCCAACAAGCTAATGTTTTGGATCAGCGGCCTGGTCATCGCTGTTGCGATACACCGTCCATTGCAAAACTTACCTTGGAAAGCGTTACGTCTCATCAAAATAGCAGCTTTAGAATTGAAGTTATCCCCAAGACATGACAAGCGACTAGTCAAACAAAACGGGAGCCCCGAGAGATCATGACGAACGTCCTTTCAGAACTGCTTGAAACGCGCGACTGGCTGATGGCCGACGGTGCGACCGGAACGAACCTGTTCAATATGGGGCTTATGTCCGGCGATGCGCCTGAAATGTGGAACGTTGATGAAACCGCCAAGATCAAAGCATTGTACAGCGGTGCAGCCGATGCGGGCAGCGATATCTTCTTGACCAACAGCTTTGGTGCAAACGCTTCACGCTTGAAACTGCACGGCGCAGAAAGCCGTGTGCATGAATTGAACAAAGCAGCCGCTGAGCTAGGGCGCGAAGTTGCTGACGCCTCTGGTCGCAAGATCGTCGTGGCGGGTTCTGTTGGGCCAACCGGCGAAATCATGGCACCAATGGGTAGCCTGACACACGAACGCGCTGTTGAAATGTTCCACGAACAGGCCGAGGGCCTAAAAGAAGGTGGCGCAGACGTGCTTTGGGTTGAAACCATCAGTGCGGCAGAAGAATTCGACGCGGCTGCCGAAGCATTCGCGCTTGCAGGCATGCCTTGGTGTGGCACCATGAGCTTTGACACTGCTGGGCGTACAATGATGGGGCTGACATCGGCAGACATGGTCAAAAAGGTCGGCAAAATTGCACACCAGCCGCTCGCATTTGGCGCAAACTGTGGCGTTGGTGCATCCGACCTGCTGCGTACCGTCTTGGGCTTTACTGCTGCTGGCCCAACTGCGCCGATCATCGCAAAAGGGAATGCAGGCATCCCTAAGTACCACGACGGTCACATCCACTATGACGGTACGCCTGAATTGATGGGTGACTATGCGGTGCTGGCACGTGATTGCGGCGCCACAATTATTGGCGGTTGCTGTGGAACAACACCAGAGCATCTGCGCGCCATGCGCGAAGCGCTCGAAACACGCCCACGTGGCGAACGCCCGACGCTGGAACAGATTTCAGAAAGCTTGGGAGGATTTTCCTCAGCGTCTGACGGCACTGATGGCGCCGGACCAGAGGCAGCACCACGCCGCGGCCGACGCCGCAAATAAAAGCTAAAGCAACGATAGTTGGTCCCCGCGCTGCGGGGGCCGCGCGAATAGATCAGTCCGCAAATCGGGCAACGACCGATCAAGCCCCAACTTGCGTGTGGCAAGTTTGAACCGCTGTTTGATCATTGCCGCCCATTCCCCCTGCCCGGTCATCCGCTTTCCGAACTGTGGATCGTAATCCTTACCCCCGTGCAACTCTCGGATACGCCCCATAACTCGTTTTGCCCGATCCGGATATTGCTGCTGCAACCAGTCCTGAAACAAACCGGCCACTTCTTGGGGTAACCGCAACACAATCGACGACGCAGCCACAGCTCCAGCGCTGGAAGATGCCTCTAAAATTGCTTCTAGCTCATGATCCGTTAGGGCCGGCACAATCGGAGCCACCATCACACGCACAGGGACACCGGCAGCGGTTAACCTCGCTATCGTTCGCAAACGGGCTGCAGGCTGCGGAACACGCGGTTCCATTGCTCGCGACGTTTTCGGATCTAGCGTTGTTACAGACACCCCGACACGTAACAAACCCTTTGCAGCCATAGGTGCAAGGATATCAATATCGCGCTCGATCAACGTGCCTTTGGTCACGATCGCGACAGGATGATTAAAATCTGAGAGTACCTGCATGATATCGCGCATAATCCCGCGCGTTTTTTCGATCGGCTGATAAGGGTCAGTGTTCGTCCCAATTGCAATCGTCGCAGGTTCATATCGAGAGCTCGAAAGTTCTTTGTGCAATTGCTCTGCGGCATTTGGTCGTGCGATCAACTTGGTTTCAAAATCCAATCCGGGCGAAAGACCTAGAAACGCATGACTAGGGCGTGCAAAGCAATAGATGCATCCATGTTCACACCCACGATACGGGTTTATGGTCTGACCAAACGACAGGTCTGGCGAATTATTACGTGTGATAATCTTACGTGCACGTTCTTCGCTGACCTCTGTCCGCAAGATTGGCAAATCTTCGTCTTGGTGCCAGCCATCATCCACGGCCCGCGCTGTGTATCTATCGAACCGGACATCAGGATTAGAAATAGCCGCCCGCGCCGGCGTACGATTATGTCGTTGCGTGAGATCATCAACCATGCCCCCAAATAGAACATAAAGCGAACATCAACAAGTGTTCGTCGGTCTTGAATTTTTGAATGTCGCAAATCACTGGCTGGTCAAATCAATAAAGGCGCATTACGTAAGGACGAAATGCAATAGAGGTGCCAAATGTCCGACGAAGAAGATGACATCATCCTGTCCGAACTAAATGACGAGGATCTCGTCGCGCAGATGTTTGACGACCTTTATGATGGCATGAAGGAAGAGATCGAAGAGGGTGTGAACATCCTAATCGAACGCGGCTGGGCCCCGTATAAGGTTCTAACCGAGGCCTTGGTCGGCGGAATGACGATTGTTGGCCACGACTTCCGCGACGGCATTTTGTTCGTCCCCGAAGTTTTGCTGGCTGCAAACGCTATGAAAGGTGGCATGTCCATTTTGAAACCATTGCTGATCGCCACTGGTGCGCCGCGCATGGGCAAGATGGTGATCGGCACCGTCAAAGGCGACATACACGACATCGGCAAAAACCTTGTTGCGATGATGATGGAAGGCGCTGGCTTTGAAGTGACCGATCTTGGCATCAACAACGCGGTCGAGGCCTACATCGAAGCTATTGAAGCTGAAGATGCTGACATCCTAGGTATGTCCGCCCTACTAACGACCACTATGCCTTATATGAAGGTTGTGATCGACACGATGGTCGAAAAAGGCATGCGCGATGATTATATCGTTCTTGTTGGTGGTGCCCCCTTGAACGAAGAGTTCGGCAAAGCCATCGGCGCAGACGCATATTGCCGCGATGCGGCTGTTGCGGTTGAAACAGCCAAAGCGCTTGTGGCGCGTAAACATAACCAAGGTGCCTCGGCGTAAAAACTTTCTGACGCGGCATCCGTTCAAGTTGATAAGGACCTAAGATGCCGCGTACGACACTTGCACTCATCTTGCTTTGCGTCATTGGATGCGCGGCAATCACCGTTTGGATGATCACAGCATTCGGCAGCGGTTTTGGTCCCGTTACGGTTTTGATCGTGCTCTGCATTACTTTGTGCCTGCGCTATTTTGTTGCCTGGCGCCAATGACGAGCGACGCCACCCTTACAACTGATGGGCTACCGCCTGAAGGACGTGGCCGGGTACTGCTGATTGCCTGTGGTGCACTGGCACGCGAAATCATTGCGGTGCGCGATGGGAACGGCTGGGATCACCTTGATCTACAGTGTTTGCCCGCCATCTATCATGCTCGACCTGAAAAAATAGTTCCTGCTGTTCGCGCTGCGATCGAACAACATCGTGCAGATTACGACCGAATTTTTGTCGTCTACGCCGACTGCGGAACCGGCGGCGAATTAGCTACTGCCTGCAATGAACTGGGCGTTGAAATGATCGCAGGGCCCCACTGTTATTCGTTCTTTGAAGGTAACAAAGCCTTTAACGCGCTGGATGAAGTTACATCCTTTTACCTGACCGACTTTTTGGTCCGTCAATTTGATGCATTCGTCTGGGAACCATTAGGCCTATCAAAGCACCCCCAACTTCGCGATATGTATTTCGGCAATTACGAAAAGCTAGTTTACCAAGGACAAACAGAAAACCCAGAACTTATTGAAAAGGCACGTGAATGCGCTGATAGGCTTGGCCTCAAATTTGAGTATCGATTTACTGGTTATGGTGATCTAACTGCCGCACTGCGGTCCGCCTAAGCAGCAGCAGCTGTCTCGCGAATACGGTCAACCATCGCGCGTAGGCCGTTTGAACGTTGTGCCGACAAATGGTCATTCAGCCCAAGCCGGGCGAGCTCAGCAGGCGCATCAATGGCGGCGACATCCGCGACGGGCTGATTATTGTACAACGCCAGCAGCACCGCAATCAAACCTTGCACGATCATTGCGTCACTTGCCCCATGAAAGGTAAATAGACCGTCTTTGATTTGCGGAACAAGCCACACCTGACTGGCACATCCGTCCACTTTGGTCGCGGGAACGCGGAGCGCTTCTTCGAGCGGCTCCATCGCCTTACCCATGTCAATCACATGACGATAGCGGTCTTCCCAATCATCAAGGAATTCAAAGGTTTCAACAAGTTCTTCAAAATCAGGGTTTGCCATTGCAGTACCTTTTAGGTGTTTGACTGTCATGTAGGGGCACAGCCCCTGCAGGTCCAGATCAAAGCGTGACGGTGACGACTTTCTGACCTTTCACAGCCAAACCGACCAACCCGTCACACATCCGCAGCGCTTCGTGACCGAACACCTCGCGGCGCCATCCCTTAAGTGCTGGGACATCGCGTTCACCGCCCGCCAAAGCATCCAAATCAGCAGATGTCGCAACAAGCTTTTGCGCGACACCCTCTTGATCTGTTTTCGCCTTTAACAGAACACGCAACATGTCTGCCAACGCAGGGTTCACTTGTAATTTCGCCCGCGGATTCACGACAGTTGGCATGTCTTCGGGTTTGACATTTACCCCATCTTGGACAGCTTTCAGAATACCCTGAGCGATATCGCCTCTGCGCGCCTCGCGCAGTAGCAGACGTGAACGCCCCAAGTCGGCTTCGTTTTGTGGCTTGGTTGAGGCGAGCTCGACCAATGCATCATCCTTATAAACACGGCTACGTGGGATGTTACGTTCTTGGGCATATATTTCGCGAAACCGGGCCAATTCGCGGACGATCGCCAAAAAACGACCCGATTGCGTTCGTGTCTTCACGCGTTTCCATGCGGCATCAGGATCGGCCTGATAAGTCGCAGGATCCTTAAGTACTGCCATTTCTTCCGCAACCCATTTTTTACGGCCCGATTTATCCAACTGTGCCGACAAGAATTCATAGATATCGCGCAAATGCGTCACATCTGCCAATGCGTATTTGGATTGCGCATCCGTCAGCGGACGACGTGACCAATCCGTAAAGCGTGACGATTTATCCAAATCAGCCTTTGCGATCTTTCGCACAAGCGTTTCATACCCAACCTGTTCGCCAAAGCCACAGACCATCGCAGCGACCTGCGTGTCAAACAGTGGTTCAGGGATCACCCCTGCATCAACAAAGAAAATCTCAAGATCTTGGCGGGCAGCATGGAATACTTTGACCACCCCAACGTCACGGTAAAGATCATATAGTGGCTCCAACGACAGACCATCAGCAAGTGGATCAACCAGAACAGCGTCTTCGCCGTTCTCATCCTGATAGGCCAACTGCACGAGACACAGCTTTGAATAATACGTCCGTTCGCGTAAAAACTCGGTATCTACGGTTACATATGGCCGCTTTGCCGCCTCTTTACAGAAGTCCGCCAAAGCTTCGGTCGTAGTGATCTTTTTCATAGGTCGTCCGTCAATCGTTCAATACTAGGCCACAGTGGTGACATTTGATAAGCGATTGACCAAAAAATGAAAAGGTCGGCCGTGCATTAGCCGTTAATCATTACCGGGGTACGATCCCCAGCGGCGTAACGTTGCAACACTTGCGGGTATAATTGGTGTTCAAAAGGCAACAAACGGGCTGCTAATGTTTCGGCAGTATCATCAGCGCTGATCGCTATTTTCGCCTGCCCTAAAATCGGACCACCGTCCAATTCTGCGGTAACTTCATGCACGCTGCAGCCGTGTTCGGTATCGCCCGCCTCAAGCGCGCGGACATGCGTGTGCAGGCCTTTGTATTTCGGCAGCAGTGACGGGTGGATGTTCAACATTCGCCCTTCCCAGTTGCGCGTAAATTCGGGTGTTAAAATACGCATAAATCCAGCAAGACAAATAATGTCAGGTTTTGCGACTTCTAATGCCTTTTGCAATGCGGCCTCAAACGCGGGGCGATCTTTGCCAAACGGTTTGTGATCGACAGCAAAGGTTGGAACGTTCAATGCACGCGCCTTGGCAAGACCGCCAGCATTTGGATCGTTCGAAAGCACCAGAACAGGCCGCGCCGGATGATCGCCGGTCATGGAATTGACCAGCGTCACCATATTAGAACCGCCGCCAGAAATCAGGATCGCAACGCGTTTGGTCACAAAAGTGCGCCTGTGTATGAAACGCCTTCGCTCTTGGTGATTGTGCCAAGGTGATGAACCGTTTCACCGGCCTCGGCCAACAACACGGTCAGCGCCTCTGCTTCGGCGGCATCTACGGCCAGAACCATGCCGATACCGGCGTTGAATGTCTTCAGCAATTCAGCTTCTGCCATCCCGCCAGTTTCTGCGAGCCAACGGAAAACCGGAGGAAGCTCCCATGAACCCAGATCAATCTGCGCGCCCAAGCCTTCTGGCAGAACACGCGGCAGGTTTTCAGTCAGGCCACCACCAGTGATATGGGCCAGCGCGTGAACGCCCCCGGCGCGCACCGCAGCGAGCGCTTGTTTGACATAAAGACGTGTTGGCGCAAGCAGCGCCTCGCCCAATGTGCCATCGGTGAACGGCGCATCATCCCCCCAAGTCAAACCAGAAAGCTCAACAACGCGGCGCACCAAAGAATACCCGTTTGAGTGCACACCATCAGATGCGAGGCCCAGCAGTATGTCACCCTCGGAAACACCAGCAGGCAATTCTGCGCCACGTTCCATTGCGCCGACCGCGAAACCTGCCAGATCGAAATCACCTTCGTGGTACATGCCGGGCATCTCAGCGGTTTCACCGCCGATCAGCGCACAACCTGATGCTTCACATCCAGCAGCAATGCCTTCAATAATGCGGGTCGCCTCGTCTAGTTCGAGCTTACCAGTCGCAAAGTAATCAAGGAAAAACAGTGGCTCTGCGCCCTGACACACCAGATCGTTCACACACATAGCGACCAAATCGATCCCGATGGTATCAACGTTGCCTGTGTCAATCGCGATGCGAAGCTTGGTTCCAACACCGTCAGTGGCTGCAACCAGAACCGGGTCGGTGTAACCCGCACCTTTTAGGTCAAACAATGCACCAAAACCGCCAAGTCCGGCCATCACGCCCGGACGGGCCGTGCGCTTTGCTGCTGGTTTAATGCGCTCTACCAGCGAATTGCCAGCGTCGATATCCACCCCAGCATCTGCGTAGGTCAGGCCGTTTTTGGTCATTGTGACACCCCATCTTTACGTTGAAGCTGCGATAGCCCAAGCCCCGCGATTGCGCAACGCACTGGCGCGCTGAAACCATAATAAAATGCGATTCACATACGGTTTATTAACCTTTTCACGCGTATTCACAGCCAGAGACCGAAGCCCTCCTCAACTTCAATGGTATCTCTAGACAAACGAAACGGCGGAAACTGGCGGTTCAAACCTAATAGTTCCCGCCGTTTACCTAAAAGTACTCGCTTCCCTATAGATTGAAAAGATTGCGTAACTGCTGCTTGACGCCTCTGCATGTTCTGTTACTTCATGCGCCACGGGGGGCCTGTAGCTCAACTGGTTAGAGCAGAGCGCTCATAACGCTTTGGTTGCGGGTTCAAGTCCTGCCGGGCCTACCATCTTTACCCCACTGTGTTTCCAATTCACCCAATCAATCAGCACACCGCATTAGGTTACAAATTGCTATAAAAATATCAGGTATACCAATGTATACAGACTTCCTGCGGCCATAATTTTACGTTATGGGATACACAGAATCCATCCTCATACGGAGAGACACATGACTAAGATCAAGGTAGAGAACCCGATCGTCGAGCTAGACGGCGACGAAATGACTCGCATCATTTGGGATTTCATCAAGAAAAAGCTGATCCTGCCTTATCTGGACCTCGACCTAAAGTATTACGATCTTGGGATGGAAGTCCGCGACGAGACAAACGACCAGATCACGATCGATGCGGCCGAAGCGATCAAGAAATACGGCGTTGGCGTAAAATGTGCGACCATTACACCTGACGAAGCGCGCGTCGAAGAGTTCGGCCTGAAAAAGATGTGGCGCAGCCCTAACGGTACAATCCGGAACATCCTTGGTGGTGTTGTTTTCCGTGCGCCAATCATCTGTAAAAACGTGCCGCGCCTTGTGCCCGGCTGGACCGACCCGATTGTTATCGGACGCCACGCGTTTGGTGACCAATACAAAGCAACCGATTTCCTGATGCCCGGCCCTGGTAAACTTACGATGAAGTTCGTTGGCGAAGACGGCACTGTGATCGAAAAAGAGGTCTACGACGCCCCTTCTGCTGGTGTCGCTATGGGCATGTACAACCTTGATCAATCGATCATCGACTTTGCACGCGCTTCATTGAACTATGGCCTGAATGTCGGCTGGCCCGTCTATCTGTCGACCAAAAACACGATTCTGAAAGCTTACGACGGTCGCTTCAAGGATCTGTTCCAAAAGGTCTATGAAGAAGAATTCGAAGAGAAGTTCAAAGAAGCGGGCATCTATTACGAGCACCGCCTGATCGACGACATGGTTGCTTCCGCGATGAAGTGGTCCGGCAAATTCGTCTGGGCTTGTAAGAACTACGATGGCGATGTGCAGTCTGACACGGTCGCGCAGGGCTTTGGTTCACTTGGCCTGATGACGTCGCAGTTGATGACGCCCGATGGGAAAATTGTCGAGGCCGAAGCGGCACACGGTACGGTGACGCGTCACTACCGTCAGCACCAAGCTGGCCAAGCGACGTCGACAAACTCTATCGCGTCGATCTTTGCCTGGACGGGCGGCCTCAAGCACCGCGCGAAACTTGACGACAACGCGCAGCTGATGGGTTTTGCATCCACACTGGAAAAAGTCATCGTCGACACCGTCGAAAGCGGCTTTATGACCAAAGACTTGGCACTGTTGGTTGGCCCGGATCAAAGCTGGCTGACTACCGAAGGCTTCCTTGAAAAGATCGACGAAAACCTAAACGCCGCTATGTAATACTTGCGTCGGGGGCAGTTGTGGCTGTCTCCGACACACCATCAGAATTGGATTGTGAGGGTCAACATTATTGACCTAAGATCACTTTATGACTGTTTCCCCCACCCCACCAAAACACAGCCGCATTGATGACGCACAGGGACTTGCCCTCGGAGTATTTCTATGCGGCATTGGCCTACATGTTTTAACTCACGTTGGCCTCATTACGGGCCAAACTGCTGGGCTTGCTGTGATTATTAGCTACCTGACCGGCTGGTCATTCGGCGCCGTATTTTTCGTGATCAATATCCCGTTTTATATTCTCGCATACCTGCGACTGGGCGTTGCATTCACTATAAAATCACTTGTGTCAGTGACCCTTCTCTCAGTCGTAACCGAGCTACTTCCGATAGGCTGGCAGATGGGAACAATTACACCGTGGCTCGGGGCAGTCGTCGCCGGCTGTGTCACTGGTGTCGGCCTCATCGTGATGTTTCGCCATAACGGATCGCTGGGCGGGTTTGGTGTGTTGGGCCTGATCATACAGGATGCGACGGGGTTCCGCGCCGGGTACTTTCAGCTGATTGTCGACGCAATTTTATTTAGCGTCGCGTTTTTCATATTGCCATTTCACTTGGTCATTTGGTCGCTGCTGGGCGCGGTGATTATCAACTTAAGTATCGCCGTCAATCACCGGCCCGACCGCTATGTTGCCCGCTAGGCTTAATCCACGGTTAGAATAAGCGTCCCTGCACCTTCAAAGTTACCGAACTCAAGTGCAAGAACGCCCCCCAGTTCTTCGGCATCTGGACCATAAAACGTGCCGCCAACGCTGCCAGCCGTGCCAGAACAACCATTTGCGCACGAAAGATCACCTTCGAAACTATTCCCGCCAAAGGACGTCTGGCCAAGGGTAAGATCAACATCGGTTGTGTCATTCAACCGCCCGTAAAAAGCCCCCTCAACACGGCCCGCAAAGTTCACGTCGAAAGTTGCGTCACCTTCGTATTCCGCCTCTGTCGTTCCATTCAGCAGCCCTGACGCCTGAAAACCCCCAGAATAAGTCGCCGTACCAGAGGTGATTTCTGCCGGGTCAGTTTCGAATCCGAATACGTAATGTGTTTCGCCCGCAACAGCGCCACCAGTTTCAGACGCAACCAGCTCAACAGCGCCAACATAATCACCGGAACGGCCTGCTTCGTAAACGAGCGTCACATCTTGACCATTCGCCAGATTGCCAGTGCCATTCGTAATCGCCACGGTTTCGCCTAATACATCAACGCTACCGCTCAATGCGCCTCCGGACAAAAAACCGGCATCTAGCGTAATACTGCCTGATTGCGCTGATGCCCCTGCACCACTTTCGAATGATGCTGACGTCAATGTCATTGCATTGCCTTCAGCATCTCTAAGATTTTGCGACACGGCATAGTCTAACCCGTTTGAACCCGGGGTAGGATCATTACCTGGAACAATGGGATCATCATCTTCACCGCCTCCGCCACCACAAGCGGCTGTCACTAATAATAACGTGGTCATCAATGGTTTAGCAAAGTGAAGCTTCATCCAGAGGTCCTATTCTTTCTTCTTAAAGTCGTACAACCGTACGAGCGCTGTTTCTAATTTCAGAATACTATAACGGTAAACCTTGCGACCACTATAGTTGATCCAACTGCAGCGTCATTTTATGCACAAAGCCGCCGTTTTGTTTAATGACAGTATCGGCCAACTGAGCTACGTCAGATCTATGCCAGCACATTACATTCACCTCATCCTTGCGATTATCACAGAAACGATTGGCACATCAGCCTTGCAAGCCAGCGCACAGTTTACGCGGTTTTGGCCATCTGTTCTTGTGGTTATATCCTATGCGGCATCGTTTTACCTACTTGCGCTCGCGCTTAAGGTCATGCCGGTGGGAATTCTTTATGCGATGTGGTCCGGCCTCGGGATCGTATTGATCGCAGGGATCGGATACGCCGTGTTTGGCCAAAAGCTTGACCTACCGGCCGTCATTGGCATTGCGCTGATCCTGATTGGGATCATTATCATACACCTATTTTCAAACACTTCGACGCACTAACGCACCGTCTTGCGAATAAGGGGTAGCTTTTGCTGCGATTGCACGGTATCCGCGCGACAACTTACCCAAAAGGCAGACCTATGGATATCCGCAATATCGCGATCATCGCGCACGTTGACCACGGCAAGACTACTCTTGTTGATGAACTTCTAAAGCAATCCGGCGTATACCGGGAAAACGAAGCCACCCAAGAACGGGCGATGGACAGCAATGACATCGAACGCGAGCGTGGCATCACAATCCTTGCGAAGTGTACGTCTGTCGAATGGAAAGGCACACGGATCAACATCGTTGATACGCCCGGCCACGCCGACTTTGGCGGCGAAGTTGAACGCATCCTGTCGATGGTTGATGGTGTTGTGCTGCTGGTTGACGCGGCCGAAGGCCCGATGCCACAGACTAAATTCGTGACCTCCAAGGCGCTTGCTTTGGGTCTGCGTCCAATCGTTGTTGTGAACAAAGTCGACAAGCCAGACGGTGAACCTGATCAGGCTGTTGATTCCGTATTCGACCTGTTTGCTGCACTTGAAGCAGACGACGATCAGCTTGATTTCCCAACCATGTTTGCATCTGGCCGTTCTGGCTGGTGTGACAATGAATTGGACGGTCCACGCGAAAACCTTGACGCGCTGTTCGACAAAATCGTCGAGCACGTCCCAACGCCAAAGCAGATTGAACACAAAGACGAACCGTTCAAAATGCTTGCGACAACACTGTCTGCGGACCCATTCATTGGCCGTATTCTGACAGGTCGTGTTGAAACTGGTACATTGAAAGCCGGCGACACGATCAAAGCCCTGTCCCGTACTGGCGAAAAAATCGAACAGTTCCGCGTTTCTAAAATCCTCGCGTTCCGCGGTCTTTCTCAGCAGCCGATCGATGTTGCCGAAGCGGGGGACATTGTCACGATCGCAGGCATGACCAAAGCTACCGTTGCTGACACACTCTGTGACGTGAGCATCGACGAAGCGATCCCTGCCCAGCCGATTGATCCGCCAACCATCACAGTGACCTTTGGCATCAACGACAGCCCGCTTGCTGGCCGTGACGGTAAACACGTGCAATCACGTGTGATCCGCAACCGTCTTGAAAAAGAATGCGAAGTCAACGTTGCGATCAAAATCGCGGACACCCCCGGTGGCGACGCGTTCGAAGTATCCGGTCGTGGCGAATTGCAGATGGGTGTTTTGATCGAAAACATGCGTCGCGAAGGCTTTGAGCTGTCAATCTCACGTCCTCAGGTTATCTTTACCGAAGAAGACGGCCAGCGCATGGAACCTGTTGAAGAAGTCACCATCGACGTGGATGACGAATACACAGGTGTCGTTGTTGAAAAGCTAACCGGCCCACGCAAGGGTGAGCTGATCGAGATGAAACCTGCCGGTGCTGGCAAAACCCGTATCATTGCATATGTGCCGTCACGTGGCCTGATCGGGTACCACGGTGAATTCCTGACCGACACGCGCGGTTCGGGTGTATTGAACCGTATCTTCCACGGCACAACACCTTACAAAGGTAAGATCGATGGCCGTCGTCAGGGTGTTCTGATTTCCATGGAAAACGGTACATCAGTTGCGTTTGCGCTTTGGAACCTCGAAGATCGCGGTAAGATGTTCATCGGCGCACAAGAACCAGTGTACCAAGGTATGATCATCGGTGAGCACAGCCGTGAAAACGACCTTGAAGTGAACCCATTGAAAGGTAAGAAACTGACCAACGTGCGTGCCTCTGGTACGGATGAAGCAGTTCGTTTGACAACGCCTGTGACCATGTCACTGGAACAAGCCATCGCTTATATTGATGACGATGAACTGGTTGAAGTCACGCCAAACGCGATCCGTCTGCGTAAGCGTTACCTTGATCCGCACGAGCGCAAGCGTCAGTCACGCTCCGCTTAATTCGCGGCAACACTGCAATTTTGCACAGGGCGGTCCGCATGGGCCGCCCTTTTTCTTTGCGCGAACTCTACTATCTTGTGAACAAACCGCAGGAGGCGACCATGCAAAAGCTACAAAGCCAAGGTGTGCATCACATCACCATCACCGGCGCAGACCGGCAGTCTACCATCGACTTTTGGGAAGGCGTTCTGGGCATGCCGTTTGTGTTCGAACAGCCAAATTTGGACGACCCTGACCAAGGGCATCTCTATTTCGATCCAGGCGATGGCAGATTGATTACCGTTTTCACCGCCGAAGACCGGACCCCCAAACGCCAGATTGTTGACCAAAGCCAAGGCTATCTACATCATTTGGCCTTTGCGGTTTCAAAGGTCAGCTTTGATCAGGCTGTTGATCGACTGAAAGAACGAAAAATTCCGAACTCCGGTCCAAAGGATCGGGGTTTTATGGACAGCATCTATTTCCGCGATCCATGTGGAATGCTGATTGAATTGGCCAGCTACCGCTTTGAACCGCCGCAGGGGTATACGCATACAGATGTGCTTCACCGCGCGCACTTAATCCGAGTCGCTGCGGGTGATGATCACATCGACAAGGTGCATCTGGCAGATGCGATCGAAGCTCTCGTCGCTGACAGCGCCCCTAGCCTATCACGGCAATAAAAAAGCGCGGTCGATGCCGCGCCTTTAATTATTCTGAAATTTCGACGACGACTAACTCGCGCTCGGATGCGCCACGTGCGTGATCCAACGCTTTTTGGTAGGCATCGGAATGGTAGCAGGCCACCGCCTCATCGACGGATGGAAAACGCGCCACAACATTGCGCGGGCGCTCTTTGCCTTCTAGCTGCACATAGCGACCACCGCGAGCAATGAATGTCCCGCCGTGGTCTGCGATTGCTGGCCCTGCGAGTTCCGCGTATTTTTTGTAAGCTGCGTCATCCGTTACAGTGACGTGGGCAATCCAAAGTGCGCTCATTTCAATCCCTCCAAGACAGATCTACCGGCAGCGATCGCGGCTTCTGCGTTTTCAGCAGAAGCACCGCCACCTTGGGCCATATCCGGACGGCCACCGCCACCTTTACCGCCAAGCTCGGGCGTGACAGCTCGCAAGATGTCGACAGCAGAAACGCGTCCCACCAAATCTTCGGTCACGCCAACAGCAACGGCAGCCTTGCCGCCCGTGTCAGCGATCAATAGAACAGCACCGCTGCCCATAGCCGTTTTCATTTCGTCGATCAGCGCGGGCAAATCCTTGCCCGTTACGCCCTGCAAGACCTGCGCTTGGAACGCAACGCCGTTGATAACTTCTGATGGTGCAGCCTCTTTCGCGCCGCCACCCATCGCGACCTCGCGACGTAGCTGCGCCACTTCGTTAGCAAGCGCCTTGCGCTCGTCCATCAGGGCTTTGACACGGTCTGCAAGTTCGGATGCAGGTGCCTTTAGAACCGCTGCCGCAGCCATCAACCGTTCGTCTTGCCCACGTAGATAATCAAGCGCGGCCTGACCTGTCAGCGCCTCAATCCGGCGGACACCAGCGCTTGATGCACTATCGCCAAGCGCGACAAACGCACCGATCTCACCAAGCTGAGTAACGTGCGTACCCCCGCAAAGCTCAAGCGAATAAGTGTCGGCTGACGTGCCTTTTCCAGACCCGGCCTGACGGCCCATTGAAACCACGCGAACTTCGTCGCCGTATTTTTCACCAAACAACGCCTGCGCACCCATCGCGCGTGCATCGTCAGGTGTCATGATACGGGTCTCAACCTTTGTATTTTGGCGGATCACCGCGTTCACATCGCGTTCGACCTTCGCCAGTTCAGCCGCTGACAATGCCTTGGTGTGGCTAAAGTCAAAACGAAGGCGGTCAGGCGCATTCAATGACCCGCGCTGTGCAATATGATCACCCAGTACTTCACGCAGGGCTTCGTTCAACAGGTGCGTCGCAGAGTGGTTTGCCTGAATGGCTGCACGGCGAGAAGGATCAACGACAAGCGTCGCGCCCTGCCCTTTATTGATCGAGCCTTTGGTCACTTTTGCAAAGTGCACGTAAACGCCTGCCACTTTCTTCGTGTCCGTGATTTCGGCAGTGCCTGTTTCAGTGGTAAGCAAACCGGCATCACCAACCTGACCGCCTGCTTCTGCATAGAATGGCGTTTGGTTCAGCACAATTTGAACTGTACCATCAGCGGTATCAGCCAGTGCACCATCAGCAACAAGCGCGACGATCTGGCCCTCGGCAGAAGTCGTGTCATAGCCCAAGAAATCTGTCGTGCCATGCTGGTCAGCAACATCGAACCATATCGTGCTGTCAGCGGCCTCGCCTGTGCCGGACCATGCGGCACGTGCCTTGGCCTTTTGTTCGGCCATAGCAGTGTCGAACCCATCGGTGTCCACCGTGCGACCACGATCACGCAGTGCGTCTTGGGTCAAATCCAACGGGAAACCATATGTGTCATAGAGCTTGAATGCAGCTTCACCGGGCAATGCGGCGCCTTCGGGCAGATTTGAAACTTCATCATCAAGCAACTTAAGACCGCGATCCAAGGTCTGCTTAAAGCGCACTTCTTCGTTCAGCAGTGTTTCTTCGATCAAACGCTGACCCTGACCAAGTTCAGGATAAGCCGCACCCATCTGCTGAACCAATGCGGGGACCAACTGGTGCATGACCGGGTCCTTTGCACCCAACAAATGTGCGTGACGCATCGCGCGTCGCATAATGCGGCGTAGCACATAACCGCGGCCCTCGTTTGATGGCAGCACGCCTTCGGCAATCAAGAATGACGTGGAACGCAGGTGGTCCGCAATGACGCGGTGGTGCATTACAATGCTTTCGTCCGTGCTGGTCGATGTAGCATGCGCTGACGCGTCGACCAGCGCCTTCATCAGGTCAGTCTCAAAGACGTTGTTCGTGCCCTGCAACAGCGACGAAATACGCTCTAGCCCCATGCCAGTGTCGATCGACTGCTTGGGTAGCGGTTTCATCGATCCATCTTCGAACTGCTCGTTTTGCATGAAAACAAGGTTCCAGATTTCGATAAACCGGTCGCCATCTTCCTCGGGCGAACCGGGAGGGCCACCCCAAATGTGATCGCCGTGATCAAAGAAGATTTCAGTACAAGGACCACACGGGCCAGTCGGCCCCATCCGCCAAAAGTTATCATCTGTCGGGATGCGGATAATCCGTTCATCCGGCAAACCAGCAACCTTTTTCCAAAGGTCAGCGGCTTCGTCGTCCGTATGATAAACCGTGACCAGCAGCTTTTCCGCAGGTATGTCCAACTCTTTGGTCACCATTTCCCATGCGTATGGGATCGCCTGTTCTTTGAAATAGTCGCCAAAACTAAAGTTACCGAGCATCTCAAAAAATGTCAGGTGGCGCGCGGTCATCCCGACGTTATCAAGATCGTTGTGCTTACCACCGGCACGCACACATTTTTGACTGGTCGTCGCGCGCGCGTAATCACGGGTTTCAACCCCAGTGAAACAGTTCTTGAACTGTACCATACCCGAGTTCGTAAACATCAAGGTTGGATCGTTGCGCGGCACCAGCGGGCTAGAGGCCACTACTTCATGATCCTGCTTACCAAAATAGTTGAGGAAGGTGGATCGGATGTCAGCGAGGCTTGTCATGGCAGACTTTCATAAATGCGTCATAGTCCTGCGCAGAAATAGCGGTGCACCTGCCCACTGTCCACAGTACGCAGGCAATTCTTGCTATAGATAAATCGGGTTCAGCAACGAAAAAGGCGCCGCAACGGCGACGCCTTCTATTCAATTCAACGCGCGGACCTATACCTCGACAAGATCGTCATCGTCAGGACCACCCATTGGTGCATCAAAATCTAGACCGTGCGCGGCACGAATCTTATCTTCAATCTCAATCGCAATGGCCGAGTTTTCACGCAAGAACGTCTTAGAATTCTCACGGCCCTGCCCAATGCGTTCGTCGCCATAGCTAAACCATGCGCCTGATTTTTCGACGACACCAGCTTTCACACCAAGGTCAAGCAATTCACCCATCTTGGAAATGCCTTCGCCATACATGATGTCAAATTCAACCTGCTTGAACGGAGGTGCTACCTTGTTTTTCACGACCTTCACACGAGTAGCGTTACCGACAATTTCGTCACGGTCTTTGATTGCGCCGATCCGACGAATATCCAAACGGACAGACGCATAGAATTTCAACGCGTTACCGCCCGTTGTTGTTTCAGGCGAGCCAAACATAACGCCAATTTTCATCCGGATTTGGTTGATAAAGATAACCATACAACCGGAACGGTTAATCGAACCAGTTAGCTTACGCATCGCTTGCGACATCAGACGCGCATGCACACCAACGCTGCTGTCACCCATATCACCCTCAAGCTCTGACTTCGGCGTCAACGCCGCAACCGAGTCGACGATGACCATGCTCACGGCACCTGAACGCACCAACGTATCCACGATCTCGAGCGCCTGTTCCCCTGTGTCGGGCTGAGAAATCAGCAGTTCATCTAGGTTCACACCCAACTTTTTCGCATAGGTCGGATCAAGCGCGTGTTCGGCGTCTACAAACGCGCAAACACCGCCTTTTTTCTGTTCTTCCGCGATCGCATGGAGCGTCAGAGTGGTTTTACCAGAAGATTCTGGCCCATAAATTTCAATGATCCGCCCTTTGGGCAGACCGCCGATGCCAAGCGCAATATCAAGCCCCAGTGAACCGGTCGATGTTGCCTCGATGTCGGCCATCTGATTTTGACCGCCGAGCTTCATAATAGAGCCCTTACCGAACTGACGTTCGATTTGCGCTAATGCGCTTTCGAGCGCTTTTTCTTTATCTGCCGTTTTCTTGTCAGCCATTTTGAGGAGCTCTGCCGTTGCCATGTTTCAAGTCCTTATTTCACGCGCCTGCCAAGGCGGCAATCACTGCTTTGTTCTTTTTATGTTCCCACACCAATGAGACCAAAAGGAGAACATTGCAACTAAAAATTTCCTATCCACAGCTTTCTCGATAGTGGTTAAAATTATATTGATGACTTATGGTCCACCGTGACCTGATGGAGATTTACCTCATAAATGCTTGTTTTTGCCAAAGAACAACTCGTTATCCTTGCCGTCCCAAAGACCGGAACATCGGCCCTATCTGCTGCCCTTGCGCCGCGGGCATCTATGGTTTTGCGAAACCCTCCGTCGATTAAACACGTAAACATGCGCCGATATCAGCGATTCTTACGTCCCCTCATAAACCAATCACAGGAAACTGGGCCCGAAGTGATGGCCATCATCCGACATCCTGTTGACTGGCTGGGAAGCTGGTATCGCTACCGCACGCGTGATGCACTTTTGGGCCATGAAAATAGCACTGCCAACATTAGCTTTGACGACTTTGTGCTCGAATATTGCAAAGGCAAGCCAGCAGAATTTGCAAAGGTTGGATCGCAAAATAAATTTGTGCGCTTGAATGACGATAATCTTGGTGTCGATCACTTATTTCGATACGAATCCCTCAACAAAGCCGTTCAATTTCTTGAACAACGTCTTGATGTAGAAATCGATCTACCGATGAGGAATGTTTCGCCAGTCCTTGATCTACAGCTATCACCGGATATCAAAGACAAATTGCACGAAAAGCGCAGTGAAGAATTCGCGATTTGGGAACGCGCGCAGTCTTAGTTTAGGATTCGTCGTCAACCCGACCTTTGAAACCTGTCGCCACAACGAATTTTTCAGAGCTGTCAGACCGCGACGCAGGCGGTTTTACGTTTGCAACTTTGGTAAACCGCGACTTAAGCAATTTTTGTAAATCGCCTTCTGCCCCACCGGCCAAAACTTTGGCAACGAACGTGCCGCCTTCGGTCAGAACATCGAACGCAAAATAGGCCGCAGCTTCGCACAGCGTCATGATCCGCAGGTGATCCGTCTGTTTATGTCCTGACGCAGAGGCCGCCATATCAGACATTACAACATCAGCCGTACCGCCAAGCCAGCCCATGACCTTTTGGTCGGCATCGTCTTCTAGGAAATCAAGCTGATGGATTTCGGCGCCCGCAATCGGATCAACCTCTTGCAGGTCAACGCCAAGAACATAGCCTTGCGCCTTGCTCTTGCGTTCGCCCAATGTGTTTGCACGCTTAACAGCAACTTGTAGCCAACCACCGGGCGCACAACCCAGATCAACAATGCGCGCACCCGGCACAAGAAACCGAAACTTGTCATCAAGTTCCAAAATCTTATAGGCCGCCCGCCCGCGGTACCCATCTGTCTGCGCACGCTTTACGTAAGGATCGTTCAATTGCCGCTGCAGCCACAGCGTCGAGCTAAGCTTGCGCCCTTTTGCAGTCTTTACCTTAACCGTCAGATCGCGTTGTCCGCGTCCGGATGAGTTCTTTGTTGTTTTCTTGGCCATACTCTTGCCTATCGCTTAAAACGGTGCGTCTTCCAAGACCCCATCTGCGGACATTTGCGCATAAAGTAGCCCTTCGCGTAAACCACGGTCCGCCACAGACAGCCGATCTGTCGGCCAAAGCCGCATCAACGCCTGCAAAATTGCAGAGCCTGACATGATCAGCGCTTGGCGATCTTTTCCAATGCGCGGGTCAGCACGTCGACCGGCCGGACCAAGCGTCAGATAGTCTCGGATGACGGTATCAATCTGGTCAGACGTCATGCGCAACCCATCGACTTTGGTGCGATCATAGCGCTTGAGCCCTAAATAGCTCGCTGCGACGGTTGTTACCGTTCCACTTGTTCCGATAATCTGAAACCCTTCGCGCGCTTGGGCAGCAGCATAAGGCGAAAACTCTTCTAAGTTTTCCTCAAAGAACCAGCTCATCAGTGCAAACCGTGCGGCATCATCTTCGACATCAGCGAATTGGTCGCGCAGCGTCGCGACGCCCAACGGAACAGAGATCCAGTCAACCACTTTCGCCGCAGCAAAAGGACCTGGATCAGACTTAAAACCCGCATGTAAACGCATAATAGCGCGCGGCCGTTCGCGTTTGGGGACATTGGTAAGGTCAATCCAAACCAGCTCGGTCGAACCGCCGCCAATATCCACGACAAGAAGTTGTTCCGTGTTCACGCTGACCAAAGGCGCACAGGAAATCACGGCAAGCCGGGCTTCCTCTTCGGGCTTGATAATTTCAAGCTCCATCCCTGTTTCACGCCGCACCTGTGCAATGAAATTGCTACCGTTATGTGCGCGCCGGCAGGCTTCGGTCGCGACAAGACGCATGTGCTTTACGCCGTGACGTTTTAGTTTTTCACGGCAAATCCGCATAGCAGAAATGGTTCGGTTCATCGACGCACGCGACAACCGTCCTGTGCTTTCAAGGCCATGGCCAAGCTGCACAGATTTTGAAAAGCTATCGACAACATGAAATTGGCTGCCCTTTGGTTGGGCAATCAACATACGACAGCTATTTGTACCTAGATCCAGCGCCGCATAAAGCGATTCAGGATCAGGTCGTTTTGGCGCGGGGGTATCGACCGCTTTTGGGAACGCGCCCGCACCTTTGGGACGCTTGGGCGCCATAGTCACGCCCTCCATTTTCGAGTTATCCCCAAGCTAGGCCTCTGGGCGTCGTGGCGCAAGGGCCGTCTCAACTTCGTGACCAGATAACCGGTCTAAGCCCGCATATTAGGCCCAAATCGCTTGCGATATTCACCGACAGTTGTGCCGTTATGGCGCTTAAACGCGCGCTGCATTTGCTGAAAATCACGAAATCCAGCCACAGCGCACGCATCTGCAACGGGCGCACCGGCCCCTAATGCAGCTTCGGCCTGTTTCACGCGAATACGTTCCAAAAACTTCACCGGCGAAAGCCCATATCCCGCTGCAAATCGCCGCGTGAGCGTGCGCGGCGTCATACAGGCGACATCGGCCATCTGGTCCAATGTCCATCCCTGCTGAGGATTATCAACCATAGTATCGACCAACACACGCAAGTCTTCGGTTTGGGCGAATTGGGCCTTTAGGACGTCGGCAAACTGGTTCTGCCCACCCGGCCTATGCAGATAGACCACCATTTCACGTGCCACCTGCAATGCAGTATCATCACCATGATCTTTGCGCAAAATGGCAAGAGCCAGATCAATACCTGACGTTACCCCGGCAGCGGTCATCACAGTTTCATCGTCGCAATAAAGCCGATCAATTTGCCAATCAACATCAGGGAATTGCGACGCGGCATAACCCGATCGTCGCCAATGGGTCGTCGCAACACGCCCGTGTAGCAGCCCTGCCTTCGCAAGTAACAAAGCCCCCGAACACACCGAGATAACCCGGCGACCATTGCGGTTTTGCCAACCCGCAATCAAATCTAAAATCGGTGTGCATTCCAATGCACGATCAACACCCTGCCCGCCCGGAACAATCAGGTCATCCGCATCTGAACCAATATTAAACGCCGCATCGGCCATTACCCGTAGACCGCAACTGCTTTGCACTGGATCACCATCCATCGATACGTAGCGGATTACATACTGGGCGTCAGCCAGATCAGTCGCAGAGCTAAAAACCTGCGCGGCCCCTGTGACGTCAACCGCATTCACACCGTCATATAAAAGCACATCAATGCGTCGATCAGTATTGTCCATAATTGATGATAGTATGTCATTTTAGACAACACAGGCAATCAATAATGTTCATTGAAACCAATCAAAGGACATAGGTGATGTTTAATCGAAATTTCTCAATGATTTTATGCGGGAATATCCTGCTTGGGGCTGCGATGCCGATGCTGATTATATTAGGGGCTTTGGCTGGCGGGTATCTTGCGCCGGTGCAATGGATGGCAACCTTGCCACCAACTGTACAACTGATTGTCGGCGTTGCAGTCGCCACGCCGATTTCGCTGTTTATGGGCAAATATGGCCGCAGGGCTGGGTTCATGCTTGCCGCGTGCCTGACGATTGCAGGTGGCGCGCTGGGGGCCTATGCAATGATACATCAAAGCTTTTCACTACTTTGCATCAGTCACATCATTTTGGGTGCCGGGTTGATCTGCGTGAACTATTTTCGGTTCGCTGCGGCGGATGTTGTCGATGATCAACACAAGGCGCAAGCCATGTCAGTGACGATTGCATCCGGCCTTGTGGCAGCCTTGGTCGGGCCACAACTATTTAGCGGTTTAAAGGATCTGTTGGCGCCAATTCCCTTTGCAGGGGCATATATCGGGATCGTCGCGTTAGGTACACTGGGGATGATCCCGGTGGCCGCATTGCGTATTCCGCACGACGTTACAAAACCCATGCGACTAAACCGTAATAAAATCGCAATTTTACGCGAAAACCCTCGGGTTGTGACAGCCATTGCAGTCGCTGCATTTGCCCATGCAATCATGATATTTTTGATGATACCTACCCCGCTCGCGATGGTCGGATGCGGCTTAGGTGAAGACCAAGCCGCCGACGTGATCCGTTGGCATGTTGTCGCAATGTTTGCGCCCGGCCTTATTACGGGGAAGCTTATCCAGAAATATGGAAGCACGCAGATCGCAATAAGCGGGCTGATACTGCTTCTTATTGCAGCTATGATCCCCCTAACAGGGAAAACACCGTTTCAATTCTATGCAGCTTTGATCGCGCTTGGCGTCGGGTGGAATTTTGGTTTTGTTGGCGGCACCTATATGCTGCAAACAGCACTGCGCCCCGAAGAGCGCCCCTTGATTCAAGGTATAAACGATATGACCTTAGCCATATGTGCGGCGCTCGCCTCGCTGGCGTCGGGTGTCATTTTTGCAGTGCATGGCTGGGCAATACTGGCCACAGTGGCTGTTGGGCTGGTCGGGTTTGGGGTCGTCGCGCTTGCGACACGTCAACATCGTGCAACAAACGCTATCTGAATAAGATACATCTGGAACATGAGGATTATGAGCCTGCGCAGCCCTAGCCCGCGCAGGCCTACCGCGTTAGCACGTCTCGGTCGCTGATTGCGTCCGTGATGTCGAAAACCGACATCGGGGACAAAAATCGAATGTTAGAACCGAAGTAACAGCAATGAGGGGAATCACCGCATGCCCGATGTCACTATTGTCTACTGGCGCGATATGCCCGCCCAAGTCATCGTCGGCCGTGGGCGCAAAGGCACTAAAATGCCACTGCCAGAACGGTTTGAACAGGCCATTGACCGCGCTGCGATGAAATCTGGCGCAGCAGGGTCTGACGATTATCTGGCTGGCTTCCGCAAAGCCGCCCCCTACCCCGTTGACGGTACCGATATTAAGGCCGCCACCGCAGAGGCAGCGCGCATTGAAACCGAATACGATCAAGAGCGCCTGAAAACGCTTATCGCAAACGATGGCTGGAATTGAAGACACCGGTCAAAATACCCGCGCGCATTACGGAGGTCGCCATGTCCCTGCTTCCCTTTTTAAAACGGAAAGACGCCACTGTTTTGGGGGCATCCCCCGAAATTTCTGCTTTGCTGCAAGACTATTCAATCGAGGTGATGCCGAGAACTGCAGAAAAAATTGACAACTTCAAAGACCTCCTTCCCGCAGGCACACGCGTCTACATCGCACATATCGACGGGACACCGATTGAAGATATGGTTGCGACAGCAAAACGCTTAGCGGCAGATGACTACAAGGTCATGCCGCATTTCCCTGCACGGATCATTCAAGACAAAGCAATGCTTGCTGATTGGATCGCGCGGTACCAAGGCGAAGCAGATGTTGATCAGGCCTTGTTGCTGGCCGGTGGTGTTGCGGAACCCAAGGGAGATTTTCACAGCTCAATGCAGTTGCTGGAAACCGGGCTGTTCGGCGATTTCAAACGCCTGCACGTGGCCGGCCACCCCGAAGGTAACCGCGACATCGACAAAGACGGCAGCGACAAAAACGTCATGGAAGCGCTGCATTGGAAGCAACGCTTCTCGGAAACGACTGACGCCAAAATGGCGCTAGCGACACAATTCGCGTTTGAAGCGAAGCCAATCATCGCGTGGGCTGATGCCTTGCGTGATGCGGGGATCACAATCCCCGTGCATATTGGGATCGCGGGTCCGGCTAAGTTGCAAACCCTGATTAAATTTGCGATTGCATGCGGTGTTGGCCCCTCACTGAAGGTTCTGCAAAAGCGCGCTATGGATGTGACAAAGCTTCTTTTGCCATATGAGCCAACAGATGTGTTAACCGAACTCGCCCTCCACAAAGCGGCAAACCCAGAGTTCAACATCACCAATGTGCATTTCTTCCCTCTGGGCGGGATTAAGACGAATGCAAATTGGGCAATTGATAACGGCGGCAGCGCGACTGTCCCCGCAAATAAAACCAAGGAAATCTTATGACCCGCACGATTGTCGAATCTAAAACAAAGACTGCCATCATCGGGTTCGACCAACCCTTTTGTGTGATCGGGGAACGGATTAACCCGACGGGTCGCAAAATTCTGGCCGCCGAACTCGAACAAGGCGATTTCAGTCGCGTCGAAGCCGACGCAATTGCACAAGCCGCCGCTGGCGCAAACATCCTTGATGTAAACTCTGGCGCTGTGTTTTCGAACAAAATGGCCGAAGATCCACGTTACGCCGACAACAACTTTGTTGAACCGCCGTTGATGAAAGAACTGATCGAACGCGTTCAAGCGGTTGTCGACACACCATTGTGTATCGACAGCTCTGTTCCCGGCGCGTTGGAAAACGGTCTTGCCGCCGCAGAGGGTCGCCCGCTGCTGAACTCTGTCACTGGCGAAGAAGAACGGTTGGAGCTCGTCCTGCCGCTGGTTAAGAAATACAACGTGCCTGTTGTCGCGATCTCGAACGATGACACAGGCATTTCCGAAGATCCCGACGTGCGCTTTGCTGTCGCAAAAAAGATCGTAGAGCGCGCCGCTGATTTCGGCATCCCCGCGCATGACATCGTGGTTGATCCGCTTGTGATGCCAATTGGCGCAATGGCCACGGCTGGTTTGCAGGTGTTCACATTGGTTCGTCGCTTGCGCGAAGAATTAGGCGTGAACACAACATGCGGCGCGTCCAACATCAGTTTTGGCTTGCCAAACCGTCACGGCGTGAACAACGCATTCCTGCCAATGGCAATGGAAGCGGGGATGACATCCGCCATCATGAACCCAATTGCCCTGCCCGTCGGCCCCAAAAAAATCGCAGAAAAGAAAGCAGAAATCGCCGCCGCCGGGATTATCTTGCCAGAAGACATCGATGACGAGTTGTTTGTCACGCTGTTTGGCATGGGATCAACCAAAGCCAAGGCAGGCTCTGAAATGGAAGCCATCCGCGCAGCGAACTTCCTTACGGACAACGATCCGTCAGGATCGGACTGGATCAAGTTCAACCGCGCGCCCGTGAAAGCCGGCGAAGGTCGCGCGCGCACCGGACGTCGCCGCCGCGGATAGTCAATTGGCATTCAGCCATGCAAAAGGACCGCTGATCTCTCAGCGGTCCTTTTTTGTTTTCACAACGCTTTAACGATAGTAAAGCGACTTACCGTTATGAAACACCTGAACTTTTTCAGGCTCCGCCTTCATGCGAACGGACTTGCCGCGCAACCCAGCGTGGACACCTGGCAATTTGCCAATCACGGCATCGTTGTCGCCCACTTTATTAAAATACAGCAACGTTACCTCGCCCAAAGCTTCGGTAAAGTTCACTTTGCCTTCAAACAGGTAGTCATCACCGGTTGTCTCCAACATATCCTCGGGGCGAACACCAACGTTTACCCTGAGTCCCTTTTCATTATCGCGTGTTGGCACGGCAGATGTCACTGTACCGCCGCCGTCCAGCGTCACGACCGTTTGCGTGCCTGTTTCAATGATTTCGCCGGCCAACAGGTTCATCGAAGGTGAACCGATAAACTGCGCCACAAATTCGTTTTCTGGACGCTCATAGAGCTCAAGCGGCGTACCAACTTGTGCGATACCTTTGTTCGCAAGAACCACGATACGTGACGCAAGCGTCATCGCCTCAACTTGATCGTGTGTGACATAGATCATCGTGCTTTCGGGCATCGATTCTTTAAGTTGGGCTATTTCGATTCGGGTAGCGACACGCAACGCCGCATCAAGGTTGGAAAGCGGTTCATCAAATAGATAGACCTTTGGGTCGCGAACAATAGAACGGCCAATTGCAACACGTTGACGTTGGCCGCCCGACAGTGCCTTTGGCAACCGATCCAAGTATTCCTCTAGCTGCAGAATTTGTGCGGCTTTGTTCACAGCCTCTTCGATCTCGGACGCGGATTTCTTGGCCAACTTTAATGCAAACGACATGTTCTCGCGAACGGTCATATGAGGATAAAGCGCGTAGGACTGGAACACCATCGCAATGCCACGCTGTGCCGGGGGCACGTCATTGACGACCTGTCCGTCGATCTCAAGCGTACCGCTGGTGATCTTTTCAAGACCTGCAATCATCCGCAGCAATGTCGATTTACCGCAGCCCGAAGGGCCGACAAAAACGATCAGCTCACCTTCTTTGATATCAAGGTCGATATGCTTCAGCACCTCGACAGTGCCACCATATGTCTTGGCGATGTCCGTTAGTTTTAAATCAGCCATGTCTCACTCCCTTAAATATCTGTCTTCAGCGCAAGGCAAACCTGCCATGGGCCAAGATGCAAACGACCGTCAGCTGACACATGCGCGCTGCCCAACTCGGCCCCAATGGGGATCCAGTTGCCGTCTGGCAAATCAAAATCGGATGGTGTTTCACTTACATTGAATGCGCAGAAAATCGTCTGCTCCCCGTCGGTCCGTGTGAAATAGATAACGTCACCTTTGGCACGCAATTTATCGTGGCTACCTTGGCTTAGCGCCGAATGGGCACGGCGAAATGCAATTGCTTTGCGATAGTGATGCAAAAGCGCCCCCGGCTCGTCTTCTTGTGCTGATACGGCAAGAGGCAAATGCTCGGACGCGACTGGCAACCACGGTTTTGCGTCCGAAAAGCCACCGTTTTGGCTGTTAGGAGTCCAAACCATTGGCGTACGGCAACCATCACGGCCTTTGAATTCGGGCCAAAATTCGATGCCATATGGATCTTGCAGGTCTTCAAATGCGACTTCGGCCTCTGGCAGGCCCAGTTCTTCGCCTTGGTAGATACAAACCGAACCACGCAAACACATGATCAAAGTTGTGAACATCCGTTGCGCACCGGGTGCAAGGTTCCAACGTGTCGCGTGGCGCACCACATCGTGATTGGAAAACGCCCAACATGCCCAGCCTTCGCCAGCCACCGTGTCAACTTCTTCCATCACTTCGACGATGCGGTCGGCGGTTGGAATGTCAGCCGCAAGGAATTCAAACGCATAGCACATCTGCATTAGATCATCGCCGCGTGTGTATTCGCCCAAAATTTCCAAACCACGCTGGCTATCGCCGACTTCTCCGACCGCAGCCGCGCCAAAGGGTTCCATGACGGCACGTAGACGGCGCAGGAACTCAACGTTCTTGGGGTGGTTCTTGTCGTACAGGTGTTCTTGGTGGTTGTACGGGTTCACCGCTGGCGCAGTGTTTGCGTTCCGGCGTTCAGGTGGCAGCGCAGGGTTATCGCGCAACTGTTCGTCATGCATGTAGAAATTGATCGTATCCAGACGGAAACCATCAACGCCACGGTTCAACCAAAAACGGCCCACGTCCAGCAGCGCCTCTTGCACGGCTGGTTCATGGAAGTTCAGGTCAGGCTGGGACACAAGGAAGTTGTGCATATAATATTGTTCGCGGCGCGCATCCCACTGCCAGCCAGACCCACCAAAGATGGACAGCCAGTTGTTCGGCGCGGTCCCATCTGGTTTCGGGTCGGCCCAAACATACCAGTTCGCCTTGTCATTGATTTTGTTAGCCCGGCTTTCAGCAAACCAAGGGTGCTGATCACTGGTGTGGCTAAGCACAAGGTCAATCATGACCTTCACGCCAAGGCTGTGTGCCGTTTCAATCACCGCATCGAAATCTGCCAGTGATCCGAACATCGGATCGACATCGCAATAATCGCTAACGTCATAGCCAAAATCCTTCATGGGCGACATGAAGAATGGTGAAATCCAGATTGCATCGACGCCAAGCGACGCGATGTATGGAAGCCGTTGAACGATACCCAAAAGATCGCCAATGCCATCACCGTTACTGTCCTGATAGCTACGCGGATAAATCTGATAGATCACCGCACCGCGCCACCAATCTTTGTCGTTGGCGTTTCCAGGTTTTGTGGCAAGAGCCGTAGTCATAAACGTCGTTCCTACTGCACCCCGCCCCGTGACTTTGCACGGGGCTTTGGGATGGATTTGATGAAAGCCTTGGGGGTTCCCAAGACAGGCTTACTTAACCGAGCCGGCCAACAGACCGCGCACGAGATACTTTTGCATGGCGAAGAACACGGCCAATGGCACCGCGATCGACACGAATGCCGCTGTGGCAAGGATTTCCCAGTTACCACCCCGCGTCCCTAACAATTCGACGATTTGGTTCGTCATGACGGTGGTTTGCCCGGTCGCGTCGATCAAGAACACTTTGGCGACCAGTAGATCGTTCCAAGTCCACAGGAATTGGAAGATCGCAAATGACGCAAGCGCGGGGAAAGACAGCGGCAGAATGATCTTGGTGAAGATCTGGAAATCAGTTGCGCCATCAACCTTTGCGTTCTCGATGATGTCGCGCGGCAGTCCGACCATATAGTTCCGCAGCAGATAGATCGCGAGCGGAAGCCCAAAGCCGGTATGCGCGAGCCAAACCCCCAGATACCCTTTGCCGATACCGATGTTCAGATGTAAGCGCAGTAGTGGGATCAAAGCAAGCTGCAACGGCACAACCAGCAATCCAACGACCAGCGCGATAAGGATCGCACGACCTGGGAAATCCATCCATGCCAGCGCATAGGCTGCAAAGGCTGCGATAACGATTGGAATGATGGTCGCCGGGATCGTCACGGTCAGCGTATTAAAGAACGCCTTGGCCATGCTGTCTGTCGATGACCCGCTGAACAATACGCGTTTGTAGTTAGCCCAAGTAAACTCTGGCGGTGTTTTCGCTGTTGCAAAAACACGTTGCCCCCGGCCTGATAGTTCTTCGTTTCCAGTCCATACGTAGTCACCGTTCGCTTGCACGGTGATTGTTTCACCATCGCCAAGGTCAGCTGTCTCGCCCACAGTGTAGGCATCAATCGCGCGTGACGATGATCCCCAAACGCTAATTTCTGCGCCTGCTTCTTCAAACAAATTGCCTGTGATCGTGTAAACGCCATCTACAAGTGTCTGCACACCTTCGTCGTCGGGATCGGTTGTCCGCAATGTAACGTTCTGTTCCGTCGGGAACAGTGACTGCCACCAACCAGAGCTAGAAATCTGGTCAGTCGTCCGGAATGATGACACCAAAAGACCAACGGTTGGGAACAACCACAGCGCCACAAGAAGCGCCACAGAGATGTGAACGATCCACGTTAAAGAGGACTTGCTGCCAGCAATATTATCCATCAGCGCATCTCCTTGCGGGCGTTATAGACGTTCCAAATTAGAATGGGTGACACAAGCAACATGATGATCATCGCGCTCGCGGATCCAAGGCCCCAGTCGTTTGCCCGGAACAGTTTGTCGTACATATAGTTGGCCAGAACTTGGGTTTCCCACTGGCCGTTTGTCATCGCGAATACAATGTCAAAGACCTTAAGAACGACCAGCGTAATGGTTGTCCAAACGACGACAATTGTCCCAGAAATCTGTGGCATCTTGATCTTAAAGAAGACCTGAAACGGGTTCGCGCCATCAACGATTGCAGCCTCGACTGTTTCTTCGGGAATACCGCGAAGTGCGGCGGACAAGATCACCATCGCGAAACCAGTCTGGATCCAGATCAATACGATCATCAAGAAGAATGAGTTCCAGCCCGGGATCGTCAGCCAAGTCTGTGGAACACCGTATGCGTAGGTTTTTGTGAACGCGCCAAACGCCAAAGCAAGCGCTGCAAATGCGATGCCGGCAAGAAGCAAAGTACCTACCCCGCGAAGCGCAGTTGCCAAACCGCCACCTTTGCCGACGAGCGCTTTTTGTACCATGCCCCAAGCAACATAAAGCGCAGCGGCAGCAGCACAGATCATCAATAGGCCCGGCACCAAACGTAAGATCAGGAACGACCCTACCCCGCCGTCAAATTGTAGCCACACCGCATTGAGTACACCAATCTGGCTTTGGCCGACGGGGCGCGTATCATAGATCAGTTTAAAGATGACCGAGGCACCGACGAATGAAATGGCCATTGGCATAAAGATCAAGGATTTCGCGATTGAGCCCCATTTGATCCGGTCAGTCAGTTGCGCAGCAAGTAGACCAAACGCAGTCGATGCAGCAGGCACAACAAGCAGCCACAGCATGTTGTTTTGAACAGCTTCCCAGAATTTGGGGTCGTCAAACATCTGGCGATAGTTGGCTAACCCAACAAAAGCACCGCCTTGATCACGGTCCGTCAATGAATACCACAGCGTCGCGAAGACGGGGTAAGCGAGGTAAAGACCAAGGGCAAAAATTGCTGGAAAAAGAAAGAGCCAAGGGCGCACCATGTTAGCGCGGTTAATGTTGCGACCAGCGTGTTCACCTTTTGCAGGGAACAAAACCTTGTCTAGAAATTGGTTGGAAAAGTAGAAATAGGCGATACATCCACCTACCCCTAGAAAAATTGTCAGAAGACCCTGTGCCGCTGGATGCATCGTCCGTTCCCCCCCGGGTAAAACTTGTGGGGGCCAGCGCGATAAATACCGCGCTGGCCCAATTTCTCATAAGCGGTATCGCTTACTTAATTGCGTCCCAAGAAGCTTGGATGTCAGCAGCGACTGCTGCTGCGTCTTTGCCGCCTGTGTAGTCAACCATGCCAGTCCAGAAAGAACCTGCGCCAACAGCGCCCGGCATCAGGTCAGAACCGTCAAAGCGGAAAGATGTCGCGTTCAGCAGGATGTCGCCCTGACCACGCAGTGTGTCATCAGCATATGTCGCTGTGTTCACACCAGAGTGTGGTGTCAGGAAGCCGCCTTGGGCCATCATTGCTTCGTGTGCGACTGGCAGCTTCATGAATTCCATGAATGCGTTAGTCGCGTCAGATGCAGTTGTGATCGCCATAAGCGTACCACCACCCAGAACCGGGTTACCCAGATCTTCGGCTTCGAAAGATGGGAAGTAGAAGAAGTCAGCATCTTCGCCAAGCTCTGTGCCTTCTGGGAAGAACGCAGGAATGAACGACGCCTGACGGTGCATGTAGCACTGTGGAGGGCTGTCAAACAGGCCTTTTGGGCTTTCGCGGAAGTCGGTTGTTGCGACAGCGCCGGCGCCACCAGCAACCCACGCGTCGTTGCGTGCGAATTTGCCGAATGTTTCGATTGCGTTGATCACTGCAGGATCGTCAAACTTAACGTCGTTTGTTGTCCAGCCGTCATATGTTTCCAATGACGCAGTGCGCAGCATGATGTCTTCGACCCAGTCAGTCGCAGGCCAACCAGTCGCAGCACCCGACCCCAGACCGATGCACCATGGTGTACCACCATCAGCGACGATTTGGTCGGACAGCGCAAGCAGTTCTTCCATCGTTGTTGGGACTTCATAGCCAGCGTCTTCGAAGTTCTCTGGAACATACCAAACCAGCGATTTCACGTTGACGTTAAAGAAGAAACCGTAAGTTTCTGTTTCGCCGTCAGCATTTGGATAGCTGCCCAAATCAACCCAAGACGAACCAGCGGCGTAATTGTCGTTGATCCAATCAGCTGTACCTTCTGGTAGCGCAGTCAACAGGCCACGAGCAGCCATGTTTGCCGCAAGACCAGGCTGTGGGAACACAGCGATGTTAGGAGCAGAGCCAGCCTCGGCATCGATAACGATCTGCTGCTCAAAGCTGTCAGAACCTACGTATGAAACGCTTGCGCCAGTTGCGGCTTCAAACAATGCTGCCATGCTCGCGAAGTTGTCAGCTTCCAAACCCAACCAAGGGCCCGAAATTGTGACTGTTTCGCCCGCAAAATCATTTGCTTCGGCAAAAGAGTTATAGCTATCCCAAGTGAAGTCACCCTCGCCCGGCGTCAGCTCAACGTGGCTCGCTGCGTTTGCCATGCCTGCCGACAAAGCAACGGCTGCAACGCCTGCATAAAGTTTCGTTTTCATGGATTGTCCTCCCATTCACGCCAAAATAGCGCGCAATCTAAAAAGCACATCACGTGCACTCACCTCCGTCAAGCGCAGCAGGAATCAGAGCTTCCCAAAGCGCTTTGGATTTGTTTACACTCATCCAACATAGCACCAAAGTCAACAACTGCCTGACATCAAAAAGTTCTTGGAATTTGACAAAATGCTGACTACTGAAACGATTACGAAACAGTTTTACGCCCAAAAATCGGGCTTTCACTTCAATATTGACCCACGAAAGCGGCACCCCGAAGCACCATGAACCTCAAAGAACTCTCTAAAAACCTAGGTCTTAGCCAAACGACGGTCAGCCGCGCGCTGAACGGCTATCCAGAGGTAAGCGCAGCAACTCGACACCGAGTCGAACGTGCCGCGAAAGAGTTCAATTACCACCCAAGCACCCGTGCAAAGGGACTTGCCACTGGTCGTGCGCTTGCAATTGGACACGTTATTCCCGTGTCGACCAAACACGAAATGGTTAACCCTGTTTTTGGTGATTTTATCGCTGGCGCTGGTGAAACATATGCCCGCAACGGCTTTGAAATGATCTTGTCTATCGTGGACGATCTGAACGAAGAACAAATCTATCGCAGCCTCAAATCGCGTCGCGCCGTCGACGGGGTGATTGTCCACGGTCCGCGTATCGATGACCCCCGGATCGCGCTTCTGACCAGCCTTGAACTACCCTTTGCTGTACACGGCCAGGTGACACATTGCGACCTGCCCTATACCTTTTTGGACGTGAACAACCACGAAGCCTTCGAGCAAGCAACTGACTATTTATTTGATCTCGGCCATCGTCGGATCGCCCTCGTCAACGGTCTTGAAAACATGGACTTTGCACACCGACGGCGGTGCGGATACGAAGCCTCTTTACGTTCTCATGGCATTCCGATTGATACCGCATTGATGTGTTCTAACGAAATGACCGAGATCATCGGATATGAGGCTGCTTATAAGCAGCTTGCGCTGCCTAATCCGCCGACAGCGTTTCTGTGCGCGTCATTGATCAGCGCCCTTGGTGTGCGCCGGGCGATCGAAGATCACGGATTGACCATGGGCAAAGACGTATCGGTCATCACCCACGATGACGTTCTGTCATACCTGCAAAACGGTGGCGATACCCCGATTTTCACCGCCACACGCTCATCCGTGCGCACTGCCGGACGACGGCTGGCAGAGGTGCTTTTGAATACAATCGAACACACAACAAAACCGCCACAACGCGTCATTCTTGAATGTGAATTTGTGGTTGGGCAATCAACGGGCCCGGCCCCCCGAAAGGATTAAGATGGACTTTAAACGCTCTGATTTCCCAAAGGATTTCTTGTTTGGTGCTGCCACGGCTGCCTATCAAATCGAAGGTCACAAATTTGGTGGCGCAGGTTCAACCCATTGGGACACGTTTGCAGCCACACCCGGCAATGTTATCCGTGCCGAAGACGGTGCACTGGCCTGCGACCACTACCACCGCTACCCAGAAGATCTTGATCTTCTCAAAGATGCTGGGATGGACGCCTACCGGTTTTCAACATCTTGGGCACGCGTGATGCCTGACGGGCGCACGGTGAACCCTGAAGGATTGGATTTTTACGACCGTTTGACTGACGCGATCCTCGAACGCGGACTGAAGCCATTCCAAACACTTTATCATTGGGAACTTCCCTCGGCGCTTGCGGATAAAGGCGGCTGGACCAATCGGGATACGACCAAATACTTTGGCGATTACACGGATATCATCACCGACAAAATCGGCGACCGAATGGCATCCATCGCAACCATCAACGAACCGTGGTGCGTGTCATTCCTATCGCATTTCCTTGGCCACCATGCACCGGGATTACGCGATCTTCGCGCGACCGCGCGCGCGATGCATCACATCATGCTTGCTCATGGTGAGGCCATTACACGGCTGCGCGCCAAAGGAATGGATAATTGCGGTATCGTTTTGAACTTTGAACATAGCCCGCCTGCGAATGATGAACCTGCCACGATTGCCGCCGCAAACCTACAAGACGCGATCTATAATCGTTGGTTTATCGAAGCTGCAACCAAAGGCACCTACCCCCAAGAGGTTCTTGATGGATTCGGTGATCATATGCCTGCAGGTTGGCAAGACGACATGGCCCAGATTAGTCAAAAAATGGACTGGCTTGGTGTGAACTACTACACTCGTCATGAAATTTTACCTGATCCTGATACTGCATGGCCAAGCTTAAAAGCGGCTGAACCAACATTAGACCTGACGCAAATGGGATGGGAAATTTACCCCCAAGGGCTGCAAGGCATTCTAACCCGGATGTCCCGAGAATACGTGGGTGATATGCCGATCTATGTGACCGAAAATGGGATGGCCTGGGACGATCATGTTGAAAATGGTGCGGTATTTGATCCGGTTCGGATGCAGTATGTTTCAGACCATATTATGGCCGCAAAACACGCCATCGCAGAAGGCGCAAACGTCAAAGGTTTCTTCTATTGGTCCTTACTCGATAACTATGAATGGGCCTTTGGCTATGAGAAGCGCTTCGGTATGATCCATGTTGATTTTGACACCTTGAAGCGGACGCCAAAAGCGTCTTATCACGCACTTAAAACAGCTATCGCGCGTTAGGTCCCCCCATGAGCCACCCAGACAACATTTATTCACTCGTCGCTGATATTGGTGGCACAAATACGCGTGTTGCGCTTGCCGATGGCAAGAAAGTTCTAACACATACAATCCGGCGCTACAGCAACAACAAATTCCCAGGATTGGAATCTGTATTGCGCCAATACATCAGCGACGAAGGCGACGTTGACCCGATCGCAACCTGTGTGGCCGTAGCGGGCCCTGTACGCGACGGCGAAGCAACGATGACCAACCTAGATTGGACCATCGACAAAGATACGCTTTTGCGTGCGACTGGCGCTGAAACTGTGGCGATCCTGAATGACCTTCAAGCGCAAGGGCATGCCTTGGGACACCTTGACCCAGAAAACATCCAAACTGTGCTTGAAGGGCCGGATGTACCCGATAACGCGGCAAAGCTGGTTGTCGGTGTCGGAACAGGCTTTAACGCAGCGCCTGTGTTTGATCTTGAACACGGACGTGTTGTCCCCCCATCAGAGAGCGGACACGCAAACCTACCGATCCGTAACGAAATGGAGCTGCGTCTTTGCCAGTTTGTGTCCACAGCACATGGCTTTCCTGCCGTCGAAGACGTTCTTTCTGGACGAGGGCTTGAACGCGCTTATGCCTTCTTAGGTGTCGAAGCCAACGATCCGCGTGAACTGTCAGCCAAAGACATCATGGTGCACTGCGACAACGGGACAGACGCGCGCGCGATCGAAGCCGCGCGTTTATTCACCCGTATTTTGGGGACCGTTTGCGGCAACCTGTCCCTGATCCAATTACCCTTTGGTGGGGTGTATTTGGTGGGCGGCGTTGCACGTGCGATCTCTGCACATTTGACCACGCTAGGGTTTGGCGACGCATTTCGCGATAAGGGGCGTTTTGCAGGCTTTATGACCAATTTTGGCGTACATGTCGTTCACGATGACTATGCCGCTTTGACAGGCTCAGCCGCACACCTTGTAAGCCTTTCTAAAGGTCACTAATTGCCTAAGCTGCGTCATTAAGTTGCGCTTGAACTGTTTGCGTTAATGCATTGAGAGAGAACGGCTTTGGCAGAAATACAGAATTGGGGATGCGCGTTTCGCCGTCCCCAAATGCATCTTCTGCATATCCAGAAACAAAGACAACCTTTGTGTTGGGCCGCTGCTGTAACGCTTGGCGCACCCATGTTGGGCCGTCCATTCCCGGCATAATCACATCCGTGACGAACAGATCAACATGAAGCTCTGGATCGGCGAGCAAATCAATCGCGGCTTCAGCACAGTCAGCCTCTAGCACCGTGTAGCCACGCAAGCGCAATGCGCGTGACGCAAACGCACGCACCGGTGCTTCATCCTCGACCAAGAGCACAACACCATCGACAGGCTGCGCCATCAGCTCGGCGGTATCAACGACAGATGTCAAAGGCTCTGCCACCGGGATATCATAGCTTGGGAACAGCAAGGAAAACTCAGTCCCGCTGTCAACTTCGCTATCGGCGAAAATATAGCCGCCGGTTTGCTTGACGATGCCGTAGGCCGTCGACAAGCCAAGCCCCGTCCCCTCGCCAGTACGCTTGGTGGTGTAGAACGGCTCAAATATCTTAGGGAGCTTCTCAGGGGCGATCCCATGCCCCTCGTCAATAACTTTGACCGATACATATTCGCCGGGCGGCACCACTGCGCGGTCTTTTATCATCGGTTCTGTCAGGACAAGATTTTCAGTTTCGACCTGAATTTCACCCGCGCCGTTCATCGCGTCCCGGGCGTTCACCACGAGGTTCATCAACACTTGTTCAAGCTGGCGCTTATCCGCCTTGATCTGCGCCAATCCCGGATCGTGGTGCAGCGAGAGAGTAACCTTTTCACCGACAAGCCGGTTCAACAAATGGGTCAGGTCCGACAGCGTGTCACGCAAATCAATGACCTCTGGTTGCAGGTTTTGTTTTCGTGAAAAGGCAAGTAACTGCCCGACAAGGCTTGCTGCGCGATTAGCATTTTGGTGAATTTGAATAAGGTCGCCGTAGTTTTGATCGCCTTCATCATGGCGTAACAACAACAGATCGCAATGCCCTGAAATTGCAGTTAATAAATTGTTAAAGTCATGTGCAACGCCACCAGCCAACTGACCAATTGCCTGCATTTTTTGGCTTTGTACAAACTGGGCTTCTAGCGTTTTTAATTCTGTGACATCGTTCAAGACGGCTATCAAATGAGGATCGTTTGCCTTTCCTGCGATATTGAGCGTCACTTGAACAAAAGTACCTTGACGATCTGCGCGTCCTCTTAAGAACTGAGACACATGTCCGCCGCGTCCCTCTGCAGCTTCACGCAGCCAATCGTTTATAGGACGCCCTAACCCGTCTAAGATATCAGACATACGCTGCTCTCGCGAAAGCTCCATCCCAAGTAGCTGCCGCGCCTCGCGGTTCGACGCAAGGATCGCGCCTTCTGCACCAATTTTCAAAAGCGGGACAGGCAAATCCTCGATTGCATCCCATCCAGCACCAAGCGTTGGCATCACTTTGGGCAGTTTGTCAGATGGCATAACGATAATATCACGACGCCCAGCCTGACCTTTGGTTTCAGCGATAACAACGGAAACACGCCCACTCAGCGTTTTCATTGATACGGTTTGGCCTGACATAAGCGGCAACTCATCGAACACATCACGTAGGTGGTTCACCGACCCGCCATAAAGTTCGCGGAAGGCTTTGTTTTGATGCGATATCACACCATCAGAGGCTGCCGTAACCAGCGGAAACATCAACCCTTCACCTTGGATCGCGTCAATTCCGCCTAGCTCATCTAGCCGCCACAAAAACTGTTCTTGGTCCAGTTTAGAAATGCGAAGCCTAAAATGTGCCCGCCGCGTAATGATGTATTCTTTGCACGAATGCTGCTGCGCTGTTGCGCGCTGCATACGGTCGAGCAGCGAAGCAGGGTCCGCAATCAGATTTTCAAACACATCAGAAAGCTTACGCCCACGACAATCGCCAAAGCGACCGACTGCAGTATGATTGGTATATCCGACGTTCCCATGCCTATCCGTGATAAATGCATGATCTGGGTCATGCGCAATCAGCCGCGCGGTACGTTGTTCGATCCCAGACGGACGCCCACCAATATAACCAAGCCCCCCGCCCGCAACGACCAAACCAAGCCGTACAGCCATGTCAGGTACAAAGACTGATGCGACCAAGCACAATCCGGCACTACCACACCACAAAAGACGTCTCGATATTGGAATGATCGGCGACAATCGCGGAACATCAACCATTTGATTTGTGGACACTGCCAACCTCACTGCTCGCTCGGGACTGGCTTAGCCTAGAAATGCTTAACCAATCCTTAATGCGTACCGTGGCAACGCGCCCGCGAAAAGAGGGTGGTTAGAATTTACGCAATAAATTCAAATAGAAACCGTCTCCGTCAGGTCCTGGAAACAGCTGATGGCGTTGCACACTATGCCAGTCCGGGTTCGCCGCACAAAACGTATCAACAATCGCATCATTCTCGGAAGAAAGAACAGAACAGGTTGCGTATGCTAACACCCCATCATCTGCGACCAGCTGCGTTGCGCCTGCGACGACTTCGGTCTGCATCGCGTTCAAAGTATCAAGTCGCTCTTGGGTAAGTCGCCACTTTGCATCAGGCGTTCGCCGCCACGTCCCACTGCCGGAACATGGCGCGTCACAAAACACAACGTCGAATGGGCCGTGGCTCAGCAAACTATCAGTCGCCACCTGTGTAATTTCAACCTTGGCCCGCGCAGCACGCGTCGATAAATCCTTCATACGTGCTGGGGCAATATCATGTGCGAACACAGCAGCGTTATACCTGTCAGCAAAGCCAAGCGCCTTACCTCCGCCGCCTGCACAGTAGTCTAGCACCCGCGCCCCATCGGAAACTGTCACTGCATTAATCGCGAATTGCGACGACGCGTCTTGCAATTCGACGATACCGTCGACAAATGCCTCAGCAATTTTGACGCGGCGCGGGTTATCAGTCACGCGCAAACAACCGTCGATGTCGGGATGAGGCACAACCGATATACCGTCTTTTGACAACATATCCATCGTGTTCTGCACAGTCGCACGGCGCTGGTTCACCCTCAAAAAGACATCCGCACGGGATTGCTGCGCTAAAGCCGCGATTTCTGAGTGTCGGCCTAGGCTGTCTTTCCAATGCGGCCAGAGCCAGTCAGGCACATCACATGTCGCAGCTGGCGACAGCGACACAGGTGTCTCTAAGACCGCACGCTCTTCCTCTGTCAGCGGGTCTGGCGCATGCCTTTCGCCCGAGAATAGCGTATCCATTGATAAGCCATCACGCTTAACAAGCTGCATCATTAGTTCGCGCCCAGTCCCGTCACCCAGTGAACGCCGTGCACGCAGCACATCAAATACGTGATCGCGGATGGCAGCCCTATCTTTGGATCCGGCAAAACGGCTTCCACGCGCCCAACTTGTCAGCGCCAGCTCTGCCGCTTGGCCTTCGCGTATCACATCAAGAATAGTTATTGCGGCAGCGACACGTGCGCCGGGGGTCATTGCTTTGACCTATACGAAAGCTGATGCTGGGTAGACATTATCAAAAACCTTCAAGATCAAGAGCGAGACGGTCGGTATAACCACGGTTTTCCAACTTTCAAAGACACGTCAGAGAAATTTTTGAGCGATACGTAAAATCGCCACGCGAGACAAATTCTTGACATGTTTCGACTGAACAATAGCGCCATCAACTATCTAAGAAAGCGTATTCGTGCAGCATTTATTACATCTATTTTTCAGACTTCCACCACTAGGCTACATCGTATTGGCGGCCTTAGCGATCTATTTCGGAATGAATTCACGCGATGGACAGATTGCCGCTGCAGAAACGCGTGCGGCGGCCCTTGCCGCGCCTACACCGAAACCAATTGCGCTGGGTGACTTCACTTGGGATGATATCGGGCTCGCAAGCGAGATCAACATCGCAGCGCAGATCAACACCAACTACAACTATCGTCTGCACCGAGGAGAGGGCGAGGATAGCAACGCAAGAGCCATGTGGCTGTTGTTCGATCCACAAGCCAACGGATCAGAGCGCGAAGTAAAGGCCGCAATCGTTATCCCAAACTCAGATGCCGACGAATTTCTTGGCTGGATATTCAAAAACATCCATGATCAAGGAAAACTCGGACCAGTATTTCACTTTAACGGCGCGTACCAAAGTACGGTTTCCTACGACGATGTCGCACGTGAAGCGATTGAAAAAGAAGGCCTGCGGCGAGCGTCTCGGTTCTTTTACATTGAGCCTTGGGTCAATGGCCGCGCCGCCGCACTCGCACCGCGCGCGTCACAAGGAATGACCTTTTCGCAAACGCTCAATTGCATCGCGCTGTTCTTAATCGCGCTTGCAGCGCTAAAATTTGTCCTGCGCCGCAATGCAAATGCCGCGAAACAACGGCAATCATTCCACGATCAGCCTATACGCTGACCTTCATATCGGCGGGTGTCTCGATGCGTCAGCATCAAAGTGACATCCGTACAAATCCCCGTCCCTGACGCACGAGGCGCGCAAATTTTTCAGGGCCAAGCATATGACACCCCGACCACACAAGTCCGTCATCAACAATTGCGTTCAGCGCAAGATTACAGCTTTGAATCGCTAGGTCCGGGTCCTCATCATAGATTGGACGTGTGGCAGGGTCAGGCAACTGGAGCGCCTCTGAGTGCACGACGTCCCCAACGAGCGCCAAACCTCCCAAGCGCAGCCCGATATGCCCGGGCGTGTGACCCGGCAACGACCACACAGTTATCCCATCCCCCAGATCGTCATCTCCACGCACTGTACGAACAGAGAAAACACGATCCAGCAAACGGCCGGCTACAGCATCCTTCCCATTCCAGTGCAAAGCTTCTCGGGCGTGCAGCGTGATCTCGGCATTTGGAAAAGTCAGTTCATCACCAGTCAATGCGCCACCGCAGTGATCGCTGTGCAAATGAGTAAAGATAATCCGCGAAACGTCTTCGGGTAAAATACCAAGCCGAGATAAAAGGAGACGCATCCGCCCGCCCTTTTCACCGAACTCCGCACCGCAACCGGTATCCACCATCGCGACGCGACCGTCAGAAAACCGCAACACATAGCAGTTAAATACAGTCTGCACGCCGTTTAGACCTGCATCCTTCAAAAGTGCTTCTCGGCGCTGTTCCTCAACGCCGGGAAATATTCTAGGCGGAAACTCCAGCCCACCATCGGTCAAGCAGAAAACGTCTACCTCTTCGACCTTATGGTGTGCGATGTGTTCCATTAACCAATCCGGTAGTTCGGGCTTTCCCGCGTGATTTGCACGTCGTGCACGTGGCTTTCTTTCAGGCCCGCACCTGTGATTTTCACGAAATTGCAGTTTTTGCGCATCTCAGGGATAGTGGCATTGCCAGTATACCCCATTGCAGCACGCAAACCGCCAACAAGTTGATGAACTACCGCGCTCGCCGATCCTTTGTAGGGCACCTGACCTTCGATGCCTTCGGGAACCAGTTTGTCGCTTGCCGCATCTTTTTGGAAATAACGATCAGCAGAACCACGCGCCATGGCGCCAAGGCTGCCCATACCACGATATGATTTGAACGAACGCCCTTGGTACAAAATCACTTCGCCCGGGCTTTCGTCCGTACCTGCGATCATTGAACCGACCATTGCACATGAAGCACCCGCTGCGATTGCCTTTGCAAAGTCCCCAGAGAATTTAATCCCACCATCAGCGATGACCGGAATGTCACCCGCCGCCGCCGCGCAATCCATGATCGCGGTCAACTGAGGAACACCAACACCGGCAACCATGCGCGTTGTACAAATAGAGCCGGGGCCGATACCAACCTTAACTGCATCTGCACCCGAACCGATTAGGGCTTTAGCCGCCTCGCCTGTTGCGATGTTACCGGCAACGATCTGCACGTCCGTTGACAGTGCCTTTACGCGTTCTACAGCCTGCGCCACACCTTCAGAATGGCCGTGCGCGGTGTCGATGACAACCATGTCAACGCCCGCTTCAATCAACGCCTGTGTGCGTTCAAACCCAGCATCACCAACACCAGACGCCGCAGCGACACGCAAACGGCCAAGGCTGTCTTTGCATGCAATTGGGTTCAAAACCGCCTGCTCACTGTCTTTCAACGTCAGCAGGCCTGTCAGTTTACCGGCAGTATCGGTGATCAGCAGCTTTTCGATCCGACGCGCCTGCATCAGTGAACGAGCTTCGTCCAGATCTGCAGGTTCCTGCAAAACCGCAAGATCCTTGGTCGTCATCATGACGCTGATCGGCGTATCGTCGTTTTGCGCAAAGCGCATGTCACGGTTGGTTACGATACCAACAATCTTGCCACCCTCGCCCACGACCGGGAAACCGGTGATGCGGTAGCGTTCCATCAGCGCCTTAGCATCTGCCAATGTCTGATCAGGTCGCAGGGTAACGGGGTTATAGACGGTCCCAGATACGAAACGCTTTACGCGGCGCACTTCTTTGGACTGCTCTTCAACATTCAGGTTCTTGTGAATAACACCCATGCCGCCTGCTTGGGCCATGGCAATCGCCATCCGCCCTTCGGTGACTGTGTCCATAGCACTGGACAAAACCGGAATATTCAAAGCAATCGACTTGGTTACATGTGTGCATGTGTCAGCCGTAGATGGCATCACGTTTGATGCCCCCGGCACCAACAACACATCATCAAAGGTAAGCGCCTCGCGAATCTCCATCAACCGTCTCCTTGGGTGGCATCGTTGGCACTGCGCTATCGCATGGAAATGCCTCTTACAAAACCCCCAAAGCGGCGAAGACCACGAAATGGACATCATACAATGCTGTGAAGCCTGTGATGCGGGCGATTGCGAGGATTCAACCGTCGGAATCCTTGGCCTTTTTAAGAGCTGCGCGAAGATACTTTGACGCTGATCGAAAGTGGCTTGGCCCTGCGGCCTCAGCCCAGCGTCCGGGCGTCCATTTATTGTTCGCACCCTTCATCGGCCCACCATAAAGTTCGTTTTCTGAGCAGCCTTCGATAAATGCCGTCAGCTTATCGTAGCGGGCCTGAAGCAGCGCAACCGCACCTGACCAGTCCAGGTCATTTTGCCACGCGCGCAGATCAGCATTATACCGTTTCAAATCATTCCATTTGTAACCTTCGGCAGGAAAATAAACCGTCTTCCCGGCAAGACCATCCGAATACCAGCCCAAAAACAGATCAATCCAATCCGCGCGGCGGGCTATTACATCCTTTATTGATGTATCTTCATCACCTTTGTGGAGCGCTGTTTTTTTCGGACAGCGTTTCAAACAGTTTTACAAGCTTTCCAAACCCTTTATGCGTAATTTCAAGCAGTTCAACTTTGTTTTTAGCGGCCATGATTAACGCCTCCCTTAAGGAAACGATAAACCGCACTTAGATAACAATGCCTTGCGCCAGATCAACAAGTGGCACTTAAGCGCTCATTCGGCTCTGGCTGTTTTCGCAAACAAGCTGTCCAAAAAATAGGCAGAAAGTTCGACCCGTCCGGAAATGCCTGCTTTGCGATAAATAGACTGGGCTTTGTCGCGAATTTTGGCGAACGATGCTCTTTGGTCCAAAGCGATCTCCTTTAGCGATGCCCCTTTGAGTAACAGTTCAGCAACATCCATTTCTTCACCCGTCAAGCCCCATGCCCGAAACTCAAGCGCGATTGCGTCGCTCATTGCTGCAATCTCTTGGGATCGTGCGGCACGCCAGTCGTCGCCCTGCGCATTGTTTCGCATAATGGAATCACGGAATGCCTGCTGATCATCGCGCATCTGCGCAACACGCTGCGTCGACCACGCAACAACGACAACCATCAGCACAAGCATCGCAGTTTGCGCGACATCAAGCGCAATATCGACCACGTCCCAAGGTGGCGATTCACGTATGATATCCAGCGCGCAAACGACCATGAACGCAAAAGCAGGGAGCGCTACAAATAAGACAGGACGTTTCATCAAAATCACCTCAGCATTTGCACGGCCACACAGCCATGCCTTCATAACCAATTTCAATCCAGCACATACCCCATTCGGTCACAGAGTGTCACTCAATGCCGCATCACATAATCATTATGACGGGTTCTGACCTTACATTTGCCGCGCACCACGCTATCTAGGCACAAACAATCCAAGGCCGCGTTCATGAGCTCTGATCCACTTGTTATCTTTACGCCCTCAGGAAAGCGCGGGCGCTTTCCGGTTGGCACCCCTGTTTTAACGGCTGCGCGTCAGCTTGGCGTTGACCTTGATAGTGTCTGTGGCGGGCGCGGCATTTGTTCGAAATGCCAAATTACGCCGTCCTATGGTGAGTTTTCCAAACACGGCGTGACCGTTGCGCCCGACGCTTTATCAGAATGGAACAGCGTCGAAGAGCGCTATGACACTATTCGGGGGCTAAAGAAGGGTCGCCGCCTTGGCTGCCAGGCAACGGTGCAAAGCGATATCGTGATCGACGTTCCTGCCGAAAGCCAAGTACACAAGCAAGTCGTGCGCAAACGTGCCGAGGCGCGTGATATCGTCATGAACCCATCGACGCGGCTGTATTATGTTGAAGTCGCCGAACCCGACATGCACGATCCGTCAGGCGATCTTGAACGCCTTGTTGATGCACTACGCCGCGAATGGGAACTACCCCAGCTTGAGGCGGATTTGGGCGTTCTCAGGACTCTCCAACCCGCGTTAAGAAAAGGTGAATGGAAAGTCACCGTCGCTGTGCATCTTGGGGATGACAGCTATAGCCCACGTATTATCAACATCTGGCCCGGCTATTACGAAGGCGCGATTTACGGACTTGCGATTGATCTGGGTTCAACGACCATTGCCGGCCATTTGTGCGATCTGCGCACCGGAGAAGTCGTCGCATCATCTGGTATCATGAACCCGCAAATCCGCTTTGGCGAAGATCTGATGAGCCGGGTTAGCTATGGCATGATGAACCCAACGGGTTCTGACGAAATGACTGCGGCCGTTCGTGAAGGGATGAACACGTTATTTGTCCAAATTGCGCAAGAAGCTGACATTGATCGAACGCTGATCGTTGATGCGGTGTTCGTTTGTAACCCCGTCATGCATCACCTGTTTCTCGGAATCGATGCCTATGAACTTGGCCAAGCGCCCTTTGCGCTCGCGACGTCTGACAGCCTATCACTTCGCGCCGTCGACCTTGACCTAAAACTGCATCCTGCAGCACGCGTTTACATTCTTCCTTGCATTGCCGGACACGTTGGCGCGGATGCTGCAGCCGTGGCATTATCAGAGGCACCGGGCAAATCCGAGGACCTCATGCTCGTGGTGGATGTCGGCACCAACGCCGAAATTTTACTGGGCAACCGCCAAAAGGTGCTGGCGTGTTCATCGCCAACAGGTCCTGCATTCGAAGGTGCGCAAATCAGTTCTGGTCAGCGCGCAGCACCCGGCGCAATCGAACACGTCGAAATCGATCCAATTACCAAACTGCCACGTTTCAAAGTCATCGGTTCTGATCTTTGGTCTGACGAAGCAGGCTTTGACGCGGCTATCGCACAGACAGGAATTACCGGCATCTGCGGCTCTGGGATTATCGAAGTCGTCGCCGAAATGCGCATGGCTGGCATCGTCGATGCGCCCGGCTTAATCGGATCTGCCGAACAAACCGGATCGCCAAATTGCTTTGCCGATGGGCGGACAAATTCCTATTTGCTGTTTGACGGCACTGAAAACGACGGCCCTAAAATCACCGTGACCAACAACGATGTGCGACAAATCCAAATGGCGAAGGCAGCACTGTATTCAGGTGCACGACTGCTAATGGATAAATTCGGCGTCGATCACGTCGATCGGGTTATCCTTGCCGGTGCTTTCGGCGCACATATCAGCCCAAAACACGCGATGGTTCTTGGGATGATCCCTGATGTGCCCTTAGATAAGGTCACCAGCGCTGGCAACGCGGCAGGCACAGGCGCAAGAATCGCATTACTGAACACCGATGCACGTCGCGAAATCGAAGAAACAGTCCGACAAATCCATAAAATCGAAACAGCGATTGAACCGTGCTTCCAAGAGCATTTCGTAAACGCGTCAGCCATGCCAAACGCCGTTGACCCATTCGAAATATTGCGATCAATCGCGCCCCTGCCCGATGTCAAATTTAACGAAGGTAGCGGACAAACCAGACGCCGACGTAAACGCCCCACCAGCACGAGCTAAAACAACGTTTCTCAGTCCGATAACACCATTTTTTGTTTTTTGAACCAAAGCTATGGACGCGGTTACGCCACGTCGATAACTTCGGGCCAACAAAGCAGAAGGTATTTATTTTGAGCGCTCAACTTCAATCGATTAGCACCCTCCTTAACGCCGCAAAAGATTCGGTCAAAGCCGACCTAACGGTGAAACTTTGGGACGGGTCCACGATAGATTACAACCGTACCGATGCACCAAATATCGAAGTGGTCATCAATTCTGCGGATACAATCCGCCAAATGTTACTCAAGCCAAATATCGCAACGCTATTCGGGCTATACGGAAGCGGTGACATCAGCATTACCGACGCGTCCCCGCTGCAACTGCTTAAGGCGACTGACCACGTCAGCATCCTCAAGTTTTTCAAGTCTTACTCTAAGGCAAAATTGGCCAAGGCATTGGCACCATTTGTGTTCAAAGAACGCGCAAAGTTTTCGCCACGGGCATTTTTGGACCGTTTCCAAAAAGGCAAACGTGACGACAAGGCGATGATCGCATTTCACTACGATGTCTCTAACGATTTCTACAAACTCTTCCTTGATAGCGGCATGGTCTATAGCTGCGCATACTTTAAGGATTGGGACAACGATATTGACCAAGCGCAGATCGACAAGCTCGACCATATTTGCCGCAAGCTTCGGCTAAAACCAGGCGAGCAGATGCTTGATGTAGGTTGCGGCTGGGGCAGTCTTGCTTGCCATGCTGCAGAATTTTACGGTGTGACCGTCAAGGGCGTAACCCTGTCTGAAACGCAGTTCGCGTTGGTCAATGAACGGATCAAACAACGTGGCCTAGAAGACAAAGTTACCGTCGAACTCACCGACTTCCGCGATCTTAAAGAGCGCAACCACTTTGATAAAATCTCGATGATCGAGATGTTTGAACATATTGGCGCTGACAACTACGACAGCTACTACAAGAACATCCACCGTATGCTAAAACCTGGCGGATTGTGCTTACACCAAGCATCTACACGTCGGGTAACGCCCAACTTGGCCGACTTTGATCACCCGACAGGCTATCAAAAAACGATCACCAAATATATTTTCCCGGGCGGTGAATTGGACCATATTGGTCGCACGATCACAGACTTCGAACGCCATGGATTTGAAGTACACGACACTGAATCGCTCCGCGAGCACTTCCGCCTTACCCTCGAACTTTGGCACGATAAATTATGGGAAAACCGCGTCGAAGCCGAAGAACTGGTGGGTGACGAACTCGTTCGTCTCTGGTTGGCTTACTTTGCGCTGTTTGAGGTTGGTTTCCAACGTAACGTGGTCAACCTCTACCAAACACTGTCGTCGAAACGACGTATCGGTGTAACAGGTCCACCCGCCACTCGCGAGGATATTTACGCGTAAACGCAACCACGTAATAGACGTTGACGAAGGCCGCACCGCGGCTTAGACGATGGCGCACGAGCGGGTATGGTGAAAAGGTATCACGAAAGCTTCCCAAGCTTCAGTTACGAGTTCGATTCTCGTTACCCGCTCCATGTTTTCCAACAGCAAAGAGGCCCCGATGCCCGAAATTACCCGTAAGCACACAAACGCCCGGATGAGCCAAATGGTGATCCATAATGGGATTGCATATTTAGCCGGACAGGTCGGTATTGCCGGCGCATCTGTCACCGATCAAACCAATGATATTCTGTCCAAGATCGACGCCCTTCTGGCCGAGGCTGGCACTGACAAAACTAACATCCTAACAGCTCAAGTATGGGTGTCAGACATCGTCAATGAGTTCGCGGAAATGAACGCAGCTTGGGATGCTTGGGTACCCCAAGGACACGCCCCTGCCCGCTGGACTGGCGAAGCAAAACTTGCCACGCCAGACTACAACGTTGAAATTATCGTAACTGCAGCGATTTAACGTAGGGTGGATCCAGATCCACCTATACCGCAAACATACCCAGTAAGCCTGCCACAGCGATTGGCAGGCTCATTGGCAAAATCTGCCGTGATAGCACTGCCCACTTACTGTCGTCTGATCCAATTGCCTTGCGGACCATGATAACAATCGGGAACAGCACAAAAACAGACCCGACAAACCCAAAGATCGCGTAAAACGCGCTGGACGTTGGTACAATTAAAGCTGTGCCAGCCATTAGCTTAACAGCACCTGCACCGATACCGCCCGCTGCGAAAAGGCCAATCCCAAGCAGAAAAACGATCACCCCCTGCATAAGTTGCCATGTAAATGCCGACGGCGTTTCTGATGCCCCGACCTGCACGATGAACAGGACCAAAGGCAAAAGTGTTAGCCAGTTTGGCATACGCGCAGTACGTACATCAATCATGACCGCAACAATCAAAATTGCCGACATCACATATGGAACATATTGGGTAATCATCGCGTTACTTTCGTTATTCGGTTACCCAGCTTTGCGCTAAACACCGTTCTTTTGCAAGAAACTCACAAGCGCAGCCGTTGATCCGTCTTTACCATCTGTGCCTTGTGTCCCTTCGACAACAGGCTGCAACGCCGTGGCAAGCTCTTTCCCAAGCTCAACGCCCCATTGATCATAAGAGTTGATCCCCAAAACAACGCCTTCAACGAAAACACGGTGTTCATACAGCGCGATAATCTGCCCCAACATAAACGGGTCAAGCTGCGGATAGGCGATTGTGACGGACGGGCGGTTGCCGGGAAACACGCGATGCTTCGCTTGACGTTCGAGCTCGGCACCCTCAAACTTATCTGCGACTTTACCGCGTGCTTCGTCCAAATCACGGCCGCGCATCAATGCTTCGGACTGCGCCAAGCAGTTTGCGACAAGCAACTGGTGCTGATGGTGTAGATCATCCTCATGACCACGCGCCGCGACAAGGAACTCGCAAGGTATGACGCGCGTACCTTGGTGGATCAACTGATAGAAAGCATGCTGGCCATTCGTGCCGGGTTCGCCCCACACAACGGGGCCTGAATTTACATCCAAATCAGCACCATCCATGCTGACCCCTTTGCCGTTACTCTCCATTTCCAACTGTTGAAGGTAGGCAGGTAAACGACTGAGAAGATTATCATAAGGCAGAACGGAACGTGTTGAGTACCCGCAAATCTGATTGTGCCAAATGCCAACCAACGCGAGCAAAGCCGGTACGTTTTCATCCCACGCAGCTGATTTGAAATGTACGTCCATCGCCTGGCCGCCGCGTAAGAACGCGCGAAAGGCATCACCACCAACCGCAATCATGAGCGAAAGACCAATCGGCCCCCACATTGAATAGCGGCCGCCGACCCAATCCTCAAAACCAAAGACACGGCTTGGATCAATCCCAAACGCGGCGGTCTTGTCTTCGGCCGTGGACAATGCAGCAAACTGCGCGCCTGTGTCAGTCACAGATTGCCCCATCCATGCCTGCGCCGTGCGCGCGTTTGTCATGGTTTCAATGGTTGTAAAAGTCTTAGACGCAACGATAACGAGCGTCGTGGCCGGATCACATTGGCGCAAAACACCCGCAATATCTGCCGGATCGACATTGCTTACAAAATGGCAACGCGGTCCATCGTGATACGGCGCCAGCGCCTTAACCGCCATAGCAGGCCCCAGATCAGAGCCACCGATACCAATGTTAATCACATCAGTGATCTTACCACCCTGCCCGGCAAAGCTACCGTCACGCACGGATGTGGCAAATTCGGACATACGATCAAGCGTGCTTAATATCTCGGGCATCACGTCGGCGCCATCAACGGTGATAGGCCCGCCATCAAGGTTGCGCAGCGCTGTATGCAACACCGCCCGGCCTTCGGTTTCATTTATCGGTGCGCCAGCAAACATCGCGTCGCGTTTGTCCGCGACCCCGGCGTCATCCAACAGCTTGACCAACAGCGCGCGCCCCGTCGCATCAATGTTCGTCTTGGCATAGTCAAACAGCATATCGCCGGCTTGCGCAGAAAAATCGCGTGCACGCGACGCGTCAACCAAGGTCTCAAACCGGCGATCTGCAACAGTATTATGGTGCGTTTTAAGTTCGTTCCACATGTTATTTCTCCGCCCAATGTACTGTTGCGCCGTTCAAGATCGCGGCAACAGGCGCTTCGCTTGGTGTTAACTGCTGGGCACGTTCTAATGCCGCGCGTTTTTCCGTACCAACGATCACAATGTGCCGACTGATCGCCGCGTTCAAAACCGCCGCAGATAGTGTGATGCGCGGTTCTAGCGCGCCCGGTGCGCGCATGGCGACCAAACGGTCATCTCCGTTCAACGCTAAATCAAGCCGATCCGCCCCCGGAAAGATCGACGCCGTGTGCATGTCCGCGCCCATACCCAGCAGGCAAACGGAAATCGGCAGTGCCAAATCTAAGTCCGCAGCCAATTCAGGTAGCTTTTCTTCTGGCGTTTCTGCCTTCGCATAAAGCGGCATATACTGCGCTGCTGCCGCTCGGTCGACCAGCAGGCGCTGACGCAAAAGCCGTGTGTTCGAGCGTTCGGAATCTTCAGGCACCCAACGTTCATCAGTCAGCATCACATGCACTCGCGACCAGTCCAGATCAACACTGCACAAGCTGTCAAATATCGGCCCCGGTGTCGTTCCACCCGGCACCGCAAGCGATGCGGTGTCATGTGTCAGTAGCGCATTCTTCAGCTCTCCGGCCAAAGTATCCGCCAAGTTCATCATCATCATTTCCGCATCGGGATATTCAAGCAGCTTCATATTGCAGCGCCTTTCATGTGATCAATTATTAGATTAAAATAGTAGCGTTATGCTTTGATTTCACGCCATCTTCTGCCGTCACGATGCATCATCGCCAATGCATCTTCGGGCCCAGCAGAGCCAGCATCATAAAGCTTCGGTACGTCATTGCGTGCTTCCCAGCCATTGATCAACGGATCGGTCCAACGCCACGCAGCTTCTACCTCATCACCACGCATAAACAGTGTTTGGTTTCCGCGAATGACGTCCATGATCAAACGCTCGTAAGCGTCCGGCACTTCTTCAGCATCCGGGCCAAGCGCGTCAGCAAAGGTCATGTCCAAAGGAACGTCAATCAAGCGCATGCCACCTGGGCCAGGCTCTTTGATGGTGACCTGCAAATCCATGCCCTCATTTGGCTGCAACCGGATCGACAGAATATTACGGTGACGTGCCTCGTCGCCTTCGAAAATCGAATGCCCAAGATCCTTAAACACAACTGTAATTTCAGAAGATCGCGCTTTCATACGCTTCCCGGTCCGTAGATAAAACGGCACCCCTGCCCAACGCCAGTTCGCGATTTCGCATTTCATCGCGATAAAGCTCTCAGTAAACGAGCGGGCATTTTCAGCATCTTCACGATAACTTGGGCCATTTGGTCCAGCGTCGTATTGTCCACGCACGATATGGTGCGGTTCAACTGGCTGCAACGCACGGATAACTTTTAGTTTTTCGTCACGAACCTCATCCGCGCCAAATTGGCTGGGGGGTTCCATCGCGATAAGGCATAGCAACTGCATTAGGTGGTTCTGCACCATGTCGCGCATCGCACCTGATTTATCGTAATATGCGCCGCGGCCACCGACGCCCACTGTCTCAGCTACTGTGACTTGGATATGATCAACGTAGTGGTTGTTCCAAAGCGGCTCAAACAGCATATTACCAAAGCGCACGGCCATCAGGTTTTGAACCGTTTCTTTACCAAGATAATGATCAATTCGGTAGATTTGGCTTTCATCGAAGTGTGTCGCCAAAGTCTCGTTCAGTGCACGTGCTGTTTCAAGATCGCGACCAAACGGTTTTTCGACAACAATCCGGCTTTGCTCGTTTGCAATGTTATTTGTGTGTAGACGTTCGGCCAAATCACCAAACAGCGATGGCGCGACTGAGAAATAGAATGCCTGAACAACATCTTTTCGAACGATTTCCGCAAGCTTCGCCCAGCCACCGTCGCCTTTGGCGTCAATTGCAACGTAATCAAGGGTTTCAATGAAAGCATCCAAGCCTTTGGAATCTTTCTTTTCTTCACCGCCGAATTCCGCAACTGCATCCGCAATCATCTGGCGGTATCCTGCTTGATCAAGATCAGAACGGGCTGCACCGATAATACGTGATCCTTCTGGCATTTGCCCCGAACGGAACCGACGGAACAGACCGGGTAGAATTTTACGGCGAGCCAAGTCACCGGTCCCGCCAAAAATGACAAGATCAAAAGTTTCGACGGGAATGACGCGAGAAACCATAGCTTACTCCGCTTAGTTTAGGTACGTTAGCGCTAACGCCGCGTATCTAACCCGCGCAGCTAGGCAAGTCTAGCACCAGATAGCGCTAAGCTTCTAGTTCTGCATCCCAATAAAGGAAATCGACCCAACTTTCATGCAAATGATTTGGCGGAAACTTGCGCCCCACATTATGAAGCTGTTCAGTTACAGGCTGACGTGGCGGTTTTCGCAAACTCATCCCACATTGTTTGAGCGACTTTGACCCTTTGCGCAAATTACATGGTGAACAGGCGGCCACAACGTTTTCCCAGCTTGTAACCCCACCCGCAGCACGCGGAACAACGTGATCGAACGTCAAATCACCTTTTGCACCACAATACTGACAGCAAAACGAATCTCTTAAAAACAAATTGAATCGTGTGAACGCGACCTGTTTCCGCGGTTTCACAAAATCTTTCAGGACGACAACACTTGGGATTCGGATTTTTGTCGTTGGGCTATGAACGTATTCGTCGTATTCACTGACGATATCCACCCGATCCAACCAAGCTGCCTTGATCGCGTCTTGCCAAGGCCATAGTGACAACGGGTAGTATGACAACGGACGATAATCCGCGTTCAACACCAAAGCTGGATATTGCTTTAGCGCCGCGGGTTCACGTACGAAATCAATTCGAAATTCTGCCTGCGTCATATCTTAATTCCCACACCACGAAGTGCGGGAACTGTGCAAAGCGGCGTTCCCGCAGTCCTCTTAATTAAGGACTATATATCGCGTCAGAAATGTGACAACCCCCAGCATCTACCGGAAATTGTACAAAATATAGGCGAACTAGGCGGCTTTAGGCCACCCACGCATGATGACACGTGCCCGCCCCTCGGACTTGGCGCGATCCAAGGCGCGTTCTGCAAAGCGCAAAAGCGTTTCGATAGAAGGCTTACCTCTGACGACAACAGCACCAACAGAAATTGTCGCTTCGAGAATCTGCCCACCCGAGCACACTTGAATACCGTCTTTCAATCGGTCTGCGATTTCCCTCGCGATCTCGGCGGGTACGCCGGGCAGGTAAATTGCGATTGACGCCCCATCAAGACGGCCCACAACATCTGTTTCGCGCGTCAATTCACGGCATCGCTGCGCAAGCGCCATAAGACACACGCCCCCCGCGCCGCGCCCATGGTTACTGTTCATCGCACCAAGATGATCAATATCGAGAACAAGCAGCACGCCATTTTGCGAAACGAGGCGCCCAGCTGCTTCACAAAATGCCTTACGGTTCCAAACACCTGTCAGAGGGTCGGCAGAACCTACGGCCTGCACCTTGCTTTGAAGCGACTTAACCTTACGCAACACAACAACGAAAAACGTCCCAAACAAAACACCAAAAACTGAAACCAATACAGCTTGGGCATACGTTTCCAGCCCAATCTTGCCAAGCAATACACGCTGCGACATCGTCAGACCGATAAACACCGCAGCAAATATTGGCATCCGCAATACCCATCCAAGCACCGAATTCGGGGCGAGCGTGTTAATCACCTGCGGATGAAACATATATCAAAGCCTTTTTGACGCGGTCACATGCAATGTTGTTGCACATGACCGGTAACGGCTTCGTTAACGGAACCGGTTTTCTAACCCATTCCGAACCGATCGCGCATAAATGCCAACGCAACTTGCAAACCATCCGGCGCGATTCCGTGGCCAGTACCCTTCATAATATGGGCAAAAACCTCTTTCCAACCAGCGCCCTGCAAGGCTTCTGCAGCTTGAGGAAGCGACTGCGGCGGTACGACATCGTCTTCGTCGCCATGAATCAGCAAAACGGGCGGACGACACTTCGCCTCGTCTTCGAGCAGTTCAGGATCCAACAATCGACCCGAAAATGCGACGATTCCCGCAACGGAATCTTCGCGGCGCGGCACCACGTGCAATGCCATCATGGTGCCTTGCGAAAACCCCAGAACGATTACTTGTTCGGGCAATAGATCTTCGTCGACCATGACACCATCTAAGAACGCATCCAAATCTGCGGCTGCCCGCTCTAGCCCTGCGCGGCTTTCTTCTTCGGACGAACCGTCGATCCATGGGATTGGAAACCACTGAAACCCCATTGGGGAACCTGCGCAATCTTCTGGTGCATCGGGCGCGATAAACAAGGTATCGGGCATATGTTCACTTAGCGGATCGGCAAGGCCGATCAGGTCAGCAGCGTTCGCACCGTATCCGTGCAGGAACACCACACAAGATCGTATTTCGCCCGAAATTGGCTCGCGCCGCTGCGCATCGAGTGCCCGTGTCATCTGATACCTTCCCGTTGTTTGCTTTGTTTGTAGTAGGCCCACATGATCCGCGCTGCAACCGATCGCCAAGGCGACCAATCGCGCGCCATTTCTCGTAATGCGCGGTCTTTGGGGCGTTCATCCAGTTCAAATATAAGCTTGGCGGCTTCCTGAAGCGCCAAATCTCCCGGCGCAAACACGTCTGCCCGGCCCAGTGAAAACATCGCATAGATTTCAGCGGTCCAAACACCAATGCCAGAAACCGCAGTCAGTGTCTTCACCACATCATCTGTCGGCAGCAGGCGCAGTGCGTCAAAATCAATTCCTGCATCTGCCAAAGCTTTAGCGTATTTTGCTTTCTGACGACTGAGCCCCAATGACCGTAAATCATCACCAGAAGCGCGTGTAATCACATCCGGGGAAATCATCCCCGCACCTTGAAGCCGCCCCCAAATCGCATTCGCCGATGCCACGCTGACCTGCTGGCTGACAATCGCGTTTAACAATTCAGCAAAGCCATCCGGCTTGCGGCGTAGCGGCAATGGCGGCAGCCCCCGCATCGCGCGCCCAAAACGTGGCTCATGCTGACACAGCCATTCCGCGCCCTCTGCAACGCAATCCAGAGACATGATAACCCGGTCGTTCATAACGCCCGCACCCATTTAAGGGCCGCATCAACAGTTTCGACAATTTGCCAGTTCCCACGCGGAGGTCGGGCGATCATCAACACCGGAATTCCCAAATGGTTTGCCGCAGTCAGCTTGGTTCGGCTTGCAGCCCCGCCGGCATTCTTGACTATCAAATAGTCGATCCCCAATTCCGAAAATAGCAATACTTCATCTTCGACAGAAAACGGCGGTCGCCCAACCAAAAATCGGCCACCTGAAAATGGAAACGGATCGTTTGGCGGATCAATCTGACGGCAAATAAGTTCCCTACCCTTCAAATTTGCAAACCGGTCAAGCGTTTGACGACCAGTGCCTAAAAATACGGCGGACCCAATTGGCACATGATCGACAGCGTCTTGTTCTGAATGTATCTCAATCCAGTTGTCTCCCGGTTCGGCTGACCATCCAGGACGCAGAAGCTGAAGATAAGGCATGTTTACCTGGCTGCAAATCTGGGCAGTGCGGGTTGTAATCCGATCCGCGAAAGGATGGGTCGCATCTAGAACGGCAGAAATAGAATGTCGCTCCAAGTATTCTTGAAACCCTTGTTTCCCTCCAAAACCCCCGACTCTCGTTGATAACGGTAGCGGATCTGGTGCACGTGTTGCGCCTGCCAAAGAGACGATCGCATTGGTCCCCGCCAATGCCTCAGCTAGGCGGCGCGCCTGACTGGTTCCCCCTAAAATCAACACAGTCATGCCGTAGACCTTGCGATAACTTTTCCTGCGCGATCAATGACGATTGTGTCGATACTAACCTGATCACCAACCAACGATTGAGCTTTAACTCGCGCTCTATCTGCAATGAAAATGGAAAGCTTTTCACCAGACATTTCAAAAGCTTCAAGCGCGGTATTCGCGTGATTTACCTCTGACATATCGACCCATTCTGCCAGCACCGAGAAATCCACTTGCGACCGCGATGAATGCAAATCAATTGCCCCTTGCGCCAACTTTGCCATCTTTCCGATCCCACCGCCGATCGTAACGCGATCAACAGGATGCTTACGCAGATATTTCAGCAAACCACCCGCAAAGTCACCCATATCCAACATGGCATGATCCGGCAGGCCAAATAACGTCTGTACCGTTTTTTCAGATGTGGCACCCGTACATCCAGCGACGTGCTTCAGCCCATCTGCACGCGCCACATCGATCCCGCGATGAATCGACGCAATCCAAGCCGCACAAGAAAACGGGCGAACAACACCTGTCGTTCCAAGGATAGAAAGGCCACCCTTTATCCCTAGCCGCGGATTCCAAGTCTTTTGTGCGATGGCTTCTCCATCGGGAATAGAAATCTCAATTTCAACACCTGCAGCCTCTCCAAACTGGGCGGCGACCTCCGCAACAACGCCCTGCATCATCTGACGCGGGACCGGATTGATGGCTGGCTCCCCAACTGCGATGGGCAAACCTGCCCGTGTGACAATACCGACACCCTCACCCGCTTTGAACTGAACCCCTCCCGCAGATCGACGGACCGTCACGATAATTAATGCACCATGCGTGACGTCGGGATCATCGCCTGCGTCTTTCGTAATTCCAACGCGCGCCCACCCCTCACCGGCCTCGGCCAATGCTAACGGAAATTGCGGAGCTTCCCCTCTAGGCAAAACGATACCAACGTCGCTCGGGAACGTCCCACCCCACAGGCGGATCAACGCAGCCTTTGTTGCTGCGGTCGCACAAGCACCTGTGGTCCAACCACGGCGCAACTCTCCGATTGGCTTTCTTGTCATTAGTGCGACTATAAGCGCGCATAACGATGCCGCCAATCCGCAATCTTTGGTCGTTTGGCACCTTTCCAAGCTCTGCGTTCGACGGCATAAAGGGGGCATGACAAACACACCTGATCTCCCCGCCTTCGCATGGCCCCAAATGGAACCCGGCTGGGTCTGGCTTTGTGGCGCGGGCCCCGGCGATCCGGGGCTTTTGACACTGCATGCCGCAAACGCATTACGTCAAGCAGATGTCGTTATCTACGATGCGCTCGTCCAAGAGGCTATTTTGGATTGGGCACCGCAGGCAGAACACGTCTATGCCGGCAAACGCGGGGGCAAACCATCAGCTAAACAACGTGATATTTCACTACAGCTGGTTGATCTCGCACGCGCAGGCAAAAAAGTACTGCGACTAAAAGGGGGCGACCCCTTTGTCTTTGGTCGCGGCGGAGAAGAGGCACAAACTCTCATCCAACATGACGTCCCCGTGCGGATCATTCCGGGTATATCAGCGGGTATCGGCGGGTTAGCTTACGCTGGCATCCCAGTCACCCACCGCGACGTGAACCAATCGGTAACGTTTGTGACCGGGCATGATCAATCAGGTAACACTCCCGGATCGCTCGATTGGGACAGCATTTCCAAAGGTTCTCAGGTCCTCGTGATCTATATGGGCATGAAACATATAGCCCAAATCGCGACCAAGCTGCTGGATGCCGGGCGCGGATCAGATGAGCCCGTGGCAGTCGTCACATCAGCGACGACATCAGATCAGCGCGTACTCGAAACGACACTGGGAGCAATGGTAGATGACATTGCCAAATCTGGCCTACAGCCGCCCGCAATCATCTGCGTCGGCAAATCTGTTCTCATGCGGCAAGTTCTCGACTGGCAAGGCATGGCACTGGGGCAACGACCACGCAACCTCGACCCGTTAGGGCGCGGCCGCCCCGCAGAAACAGCCTAAATGCGCCTCGCTTTGGTCAAAATACTCCCGCCGGAGGCAGCGCAACGCCTCACCCAAACATGAGCTTTGTCATTGCCGCCCCATCATCGGGAAGCGGCAAAACAACGATAACGCTTGGATTACTCCGGGCGATCAGCCGTATCACCCCCATACGCGCCGCCAAATCCGGCCCCGATTACATCGACCCCCGTTTTCACGAAGCGGCATGTGGCCAGCCCTGCCTAAATCTTGACGCGTGGGCGATGTCGTCGGCACGCGTTCGGTCGCTGGCAGCAGGAACAACCCCACTGATTGTCGAAGGCGCGATGGGTCTGTTCGACGGTGCACCACCCGACGGAAAAGGTGCTACAGCCGATGTCGCACGCATTCTGGATCTTCCGGTCGTGCTCGTCATCGACGCAGGGCGGATGGCAGGTTCAGTGGCGGCCCTTGCACAAGGGTTTATCAACCACGACCCAAAACTGAACATCGCGGGCATCATATTGAATAATGTCGGCTCCCCCCGACACGAAGCCATGCTCAGACGCGCACTCGTGGGGATTACTATCCTTGGTGCTGTCCCGCGCACGGCAGGATTGACACAACCGTCTCGTCACCTTGGCCTCATCCAAGCCCAAGAACGCCCCGACCTTGATGCATACCTTGATGCCGCAGCTGATCTTATTTCAAATTCAGTTGATCTTAAGGCGCTAATCAGCCTTCGCTCTGCGACGCTTCCTGCGCGCAAATCCACGACACTCAAACCACCATCCCAAACCATCGCAATCGCCCAAGACGAAGCCTTTGCCTTTTGCTACCCCCATCTGATCAACGATTGGCACTCCGCAGGTGCTTCACTTTCATTTTTCTCGCCGCTCAACGACGATCCTGCACCAGATTCTGATTTCATCTATTTACCTGGCGGCTACCCTGAACTTCACGCAGGACGTCTCTCTGGCAACCACCGTTTCCTTAGCAGCCTGAAAACCACGCGCGCACAGATTTTCGGAGAATGCGGAGGTTACATGGTCTTAGGCGACAGCCTAACGGACGCTGACGGATACAGTCACCCAATGGCTGGACTGTTGCGACTAGAAACATCCTTTGCAAAACGGAAATTGCATCTGGGCTACCGACAATTGCAAACGACTGATGGACCAATGCAAGGTAGCTGGGCCGGACACGAGTTCCACTACGCAACAACGCTACACGCGCAAGGTACACCGCTATTCCAAGCCCAAGACGCCGAAGGCAATCACCTTCCACCGATGGGGCTCATTAACGACAATGTATCAGGTTCCTTCGCGCATTTGATCGACGCGACATAAAGGGCATTGCCACTGCCCTAATCGGTGCTTACCGATAGGCATATGGATTACACAGACGATACCCGCGCGAAACGGAACGTTGCTGTTCTGGTCATGGCCCAAGCAATACTAGGCGCACAAATGCCGATGATTTTTGTCATCGGCGGCCTTGCCGGTGGTATGCTGTCAAGCAACCCCTGTCTTGCAACGCTTCCTATTTCATTTATCGTCTTTGGCTCGATGACCACGGCACCATGGCTTAGCCCATTGATGCAACGAAACGGACGCCGCTTCGGATTTTTCATCGGCGCGTTCGCCGGCGCAGTCGGCGCGCTCATTTCTGCATATGGATTGTATGTCGCATCCTTTCCCATTCTTTTATCGGGATCATATTTGACCGGTATCTATATGTCGGCACAGGGCTTTTTCAGATTTGCAGCGACTGATACGGCATCCGATGCCTTTCGACCCAAAGCTATTTCTTATGTCATGGCCGGCGGACTGCTTTCGGCAATCATTGGCCCACAGCTAAACAAAGTCGTCCAAGATGCCTACGCAGTACCGTTCCTCGGCTCTTACCTCGCAGTAGCGGGATTGAACTTGGGCGGCATGATACTGTTTTTCTTCTTAGACCTGCCAAAGGGAACCAAACAAAGCCCCACAGCCACCGACGCACCAACAGGGCGCAGCAGGCTCGAACTGCTGCGTGAACCACGCGTATTGGTAGCGATCATATGCGGTATGGTGTCATACGCTTTGATGAACCTTGTGATGACATCCACTCCACTGGCCGTTGTCGGATGTGGCTTCGACAAAAACAATGCAAACGATATCGTTTCTGCGCATGTGCTCGCAATGTTTGTTCCGTCATTCTTTACTGGGCATCTGATCGCGCGTTTCGGGGTTGAACGGATCGTCGCGACTGGTCTCATCATCCTCGCTGGCGCTGGTGTCGTTGCGCTATCAGGCGTAACGCTCACCAACTTTTATGGTGCCCTGATCTTACTTGGGCTTGGTTGGAACTTTGGTTTCATCGGCGCCACGACAATGCTCGCTGGGGCCCATCGCCCCGAAGAACGCGGCGTCGTCCAAGGTATGAACGACATGATCGTCTTTGGGATGGTGACAATTGCGTCGCTGGCGTCCGGCGGCCTAATGAACTGTTCAGGCGGGACCGCAGTCGAGGGCTGGACCGCAGTTAACCTCGCTATGATCCCATTCCTCGTACTTGCAGGCGGATCGCTAATCTGGCTCGTGCGACAGCCGACGACAGCGACCTAACGCCACCATCCGCGCAGCGCGACATTGGTAAACCGCAAGTGTTCGCGCAACGGCGGCAAGCCAAGTGCGCCACGTGCAACTTTGCCCGGCTCTTTGTGAATTTGCCGCAGAACGGGGCGGGCCAGATATCCCGCGTACAAAACTGGCGCAGCATCAACTGCGATAGTCTTACGTTTCTTGATCGCTGCTGTCAGCCGCGCCTCTGCACTTTGCGCAAGGGCAAGTACACCCGACTCGGAGCCATCCAGCAGTGGCTTGCGCCCCCGTTCTTCTAGGTCAGGAATGGCACGGAACATATTGGCGGCCCCCACACCATAGGCAAAATCCCGGATAACAGCTTCATCGCCCTGCCCCAGAAGCCGCGCAGCAGTCCACATCAAATGTCCCGATGTCGCATCGATATAGCTATCGAAATGCGCGGTATCCTCGAATGGATCTTTATAAATATCCCAACGACGCGCTGCGATCAAACCATCCAGCAACGTCGCACCTTCGGCATCCAAAACCTCGGCCAAGGCGTCAACAACTTCGTGCTTGCGTGGTTTCGTATCACCCGCAATTTCCTCAAGCGCGTCACGCCACCACTGCAATCGCATCTCTGCGATCATTGGTTCTTCTGTCACCCAAGGCGCACGTGCGACCTCAACGTTAAAGGCGTATAGTGGAAACAACACACGACGCGCAGCAACCGGTGCCGCCATCGTCGCGCGGAAACGTTCTGGGTCAGCCTTCTCGACCAAAGCGGCACAAGCGTTCAGACTCATCGCACTATCATCTTGCCAAAAATACTCAAAAATCAGACCTTTGCGCCATCACGGATCAGTTTCCAATTGATCGCATCAACTAGTGCATCAAACGAAGCATCTACGATGTTGGCGCTGACACCGACAGTCGACCAGCGTCTTCCCTGAGCATCTTCTGAATCGATGATTACCCGTGTCACAGCCTCGGTGCCGCCATTCGTGATACGCACCTTAAAATCAACCAGCTGCATATCTTCAATATACTGCTGATAAGGGCCCAAATCTTTGGACAATGCACGCGACAGCGCGTTAACTGGACCTTGGTCACTACCGTCTGGGCCTTGGCTTTCGGATACATTCAGGAACCGTTCGCCATTGACCTTGGTGACAACAACCGCCTCTGACAAAGATACCATCTTGCCCCGCTTGTTCTTGCGGCGCTCAATCGTCACACGATAGCGCTTCACTTCAAAAAATTCAGGCAAAGTGCCCAGTTCTTCGCGGGCAAGCAATTCAAAGCTGGCCTGCGCAGTATCATAAGAAAACCCTTGGGCTTCTTTCTCTTTGATCCGCTCAACAATCCGTGCGAGCGCCGGATTTCCCAGTTCGACCTCGATCCCTGCGTCGGCCAAACGCGCCTTTAGGTTCGACTGCCCTGCTTGGTTGGACATCGGCACGATACGACTGTTCCCAACAGCTGCTGGATCGATGTGTTCATAGGTCGACGGGTCTTTGGCAATGGCCGAGGCATGCAAACCAGACTTATGCGCAAAGGCGGACGCCCCAACATAGGCCGCCTGTTTCGCAGGAACGCGATTCAAGATATCATCCAGCATACGTGACGCCTTGCGCAGGCCTTTCAGCGCATCAAGGCTGACACCCGTTTCAAACTGGCTCGCGAATGGTTCTTTCAACAACAACGTCGGGATGAGTGTGGTCAGGTTCGCGTTGCCGCAACGCTCACCCAGACCATTCAGCGTACCCTGCACCTGACGACAGCCCGCCATGACAGCAGCCAACGTGTTGGAAACCGCGTTTTCGGTATCGTTATGCGTATGGATCGCAAGGTGATCGCCCGGAATACCGCTGGCGATCACAGCCGTCACGATATCGGTCACCTCATGCGGCAGTGTGCCACCGTTGGTATCACACAAGACAATCCAGCGCGCACCAGCGTCGTATGCCGCATGAATAGCCTCAAGCGCATATGCGGGGTTCGATTTATAGCCATCAAAGAAATGCTCTGCATCGAACAACCCTTCACGCCCACGTTCTTTCAAATAAGCAAAGCTAGCGCGCAGGTTTTCAGTGTTTTCTTCAAGTGTTATGCCAAGCGCGGTCGTCACATGGAAATCATGCGATTTCCCCACCAGACAAACGGCAGACGTTCCAGCATTCACTACACCGGCCAAAATATCGTCGTTTTCTGCTGACCGACCTAGCCGTTTGGTCATCCCAAAAGCTGTCATCGTCGCGCGCGTTTCCGGCACATCGGCAAAGAACTCGGTATCGGTCGGGTTCGCACCCGGCCAACCGCCTTCGATGTAATCGATACCCAGTTTATCCAGAACCGCTGTGATCTGACGCTTTTCATCCGCAGAAAACTGCACGCCTTGGGTCTGCGCCCCATCGCGCAGCGTCGTGTCGAACAGGTAAAGACGTTCTTTCGTCATCACAGATCCCCCAGCTTAGCCGCGTCAAAATCTGGACCGGGTGCCCAAGTCGCCTGCCCGCCCACGTCGGTGACCTGCACGCCCGCGGCGTTCAGGATATCGCGGACCTCATCTGCACGGTCCCAGTCTTTATTTGCGCGCGCGGAGGCACGATCCGCCAGCAACGCGTCAACACGTGCCGCAACGGCTGGTGCGACATCAGGTCCCGCCTCGCCACCTTCGAACATTGGGATATTGGACCAGTCATTAACCAGCCCCAGCATTTCCAAACCATGTGCAAAACCAGCGAGCGCCGCAGGTGTTTTGCCCTTAGACAAGACATGCAACCGTGCAAGTGCACCGGGTGTATTCAGATCGTTGCCCAACACACCGATAAATTCAGCGTCGGCTTCCCATTTGCCATCAGCCCGCAACGCCTTGATCAGATCTGGACCAAAACCGTGCCCCTGCAAAATGCCGTACCATTTACGCAGCGTTCCGTCGGCCTCTGCGCGGCGGGCCTCGGTCCAATCGGTGGTTTTGCCGTAATGCGTACCTAGCATAACCAAGCGGATCACTTCACCGGGGATACCCTGATCAAGCAGATCGCGGATGGTAAAGAAATTACCCAAAGATTTGGACATCTTCTTGCCCTCGACCTGAAGCATTTCGTTGTGGATCCAATATCGTGCAAATTCACCTTCTGGGTGGGCACAGCAGCTTTGGGCAATCTCGTTCTCGTGGTGCGGGAATTGCAGATCATTGCCGCCGCCATGAATGTCAAAGCTTTCGCCCAGCAGATCATAAGACATAGCCGAGCATTCGATATGCCAGCCCGGACGGCCATAACCCCAAGGGCTGCTCCACCCCGGCACACCGTCACCTGATGGTTTCCACAGCACGAAATCCATTGGATTACGCTTATAGGGCGCAATTTCAACACGCGCACCAGCGATCATGTCATCCAACGACCGACCAGAAAGTGCCCCGTATTTGTCATAGCTTTCGACGGCAAAAAGCACGTGACCTTCTGCAGCGTAAGCGTGACCCTTTTTGATCAAGTCTTCGATCATCGCGATCATTTCAGCGATGTAGTCTGTCGCGCGAGGTTCGTGCGTTGGACGCATAGCACCCAGCGCATCCATATCATCATGATACCAACCGATGGTTTCAGCCGTGATATCACCGATCTCGCGACCACTTTCGGCGGCGCGTGCGTTGATCTTATCATCCACGTCCGTGAAGTTACGCACATAGGTCACATGATCCGCACCATAAACATGGCGCAGCAGGCGAAACAGAACGTCAAACACCAGCACGTTACGTGAATTACCTAGGTGGGCACGGTCATAGACCGTCGGGCCGCACAGATACATCCGTACGTTCTTTGGATCGATGGGAACAAATTCCTCGCGTTTGCGGGTCTTTGTGTTTTGCAGCCGGATAATAGTCATAACGCCTCACGCACGGGTTTCGCCGGCGGGCTTACCAAGTTCAGCATTCAATTGAAACGTGAAAGAGCAGCCGGCGACAGTTGTCAGCAGGTAATAATGCAGCAGATAATGATGCAGATGCTCTTCATGCGGATCGAAATAGCAGCAAAGCGATCAGTCGTCCAGCATTTCGACCATCTTAGAAATCGTATTTAGATTGCGTGCCGTCGCCGGGCCGATGCAGGATTCCATATTGGCCATCAACTTGGATCGCCCCACCCCTTCGGGCGCAAAGAACCAAACCGTCCGGTCGATAATCGCGATTTGTTCGGTTGGGGTTTTAAGACAGTCGATTTTGTCCTGATTTACGGCGGGGTCATTTAGGCACAAGAATGCGTGCACTTTGTTGCCTGCCTCATCCGGGAATGGGCAAGACGACGAAATCGCACGCATATTCATTTCTGAGAGAACCAAAACAGGCACTTCAAAGCCAAACTTTTGTTTGATGGCCCCGCTGATCTGCGCTGCGACATCAGCCGCAACGCGATCAGTTTCAAACACAAGATTTCCCGATGCGATGTAGCTGCGGACGTCCGGATCATTGGTCACCTCGGCGCATAGCTCACGTAGATCAGCCATCGGAATCTTACAGTTCCCGCCAACATTGATCCCGCGTAAGAATGCGACGAACTTTGCCATGCTTTTTCCTTTTGTCACCATCACAATGGCACGGCGACATCTCGGGTCAAGCCTCGGGCGGTTTAACTGTAGCTGACAACTTCGAATTCGACGCCGTCATCGTCATGAAAATAGAACCGGCGGCCGGGTTCGTAGTCCGCATGGCTATGCGCTTCATAACCCATCGCACGGACTTTTTCTTCAATCGTATCAAGGTTATCGACGACAACGCCAATGTGGTTCATCGCACCGCGGGTGGCATAACTAGCGTCAGATTTGGGCACTGTTTGCTTTGGGTCTTTGCCGGAATAAACAGCGACATAGCTGTCATCCCCACCGACGTGCACCGTATAGCCCGCGCCAGCCATGCCCTCGCCTTCCCAGCGGATACGCCAGCCAAATAGTTGCTCCAACATACGCGCGGTGCTTTTGGGGTTAGAGACGGTGATATTGATGTGTTCAAGACGGCTCATTTTTAGGTTCCTTTTCAGTTTGCCAATCATACGTTCAAGCAATCCACGCCGCCGGACAGATGGCAGTATGACGCTGTCATCTGTGTGCCCCCAACCAAACCCGTCATGACGAAGGGCCGCAGCAGCACGGCTATCTGAAAGATAAAATCGTTGGCTAGAGCTATACATTGGCGTTTCTCACTAGATTTCTTCAGTGATTCAGGTTGTAATTTCTCAAGTTAACTTGAGATCAAGGATTATTTTTATGGCTGAAGGTTTATCCATCGGGGACTTGGCTGAACGCACAGGGTTAGCCGTCTCTGCGATCCGGTTCTATGAAACGCATGACATCGTCAAACCCCTTAGAAACAGCGGTGGGCATCGCCGCTATGGGCGTGCGGATATCAGACGTTTATCTTTCGTGATGGCGGCGCAAACGCTCGGCTTTCCACTCGCCGAAATCGCAGAACACCTACGCGCCCTGCCCGATCACAAAGCACCCAACAAGGCAGATTGGACCCGGATCAGCAAAACCTTTCGCGCAAAAATAGATGCTCGAATCGCCGCAATGGAGGAATTGCGCGACAAATTAGACGGCTGCATCGGATGCGGATGTCTAAGCCTGAAAAGCTGCGCGTTATATAACCCGGCTGACATCAAATCACGCGAAGGTCCCGGCCCGCGAAATTTGACCAAGCTACCGACTTGACTTTGGTCGGCGTGTGTCATTCCCATGCGGAATGGAACTCTCTGAACGTATTACGAATATCACCGCTGGCGGCTCTGACGGCTGGGACACATTTTATCGCGCAAGGCGCATGATCGCGGATGGCATCCCCGTGACCGAGCTCAACATTGGTGAACATGACATTCGCACCCACCCCGATATCCTGAACGCCATGCATAGCGCGGCACTCGGCGGGCATACGGGCTACGCTGTTGTTCCCGGGACTGACAGCTTGCGCAGTGCAATTGCAGGGCGGATCCAAGCGCGAACAGGCGTGCCAACCACCGCCGCCAATATTCTAGTGACACCTGGCGGTCAGGCCGGACTGTTCGCCGCGCATAACGCTGTATGTAACCAAGGCGACACCGCGCTTTACATTGATCCCTACTATGTAACGTATCCCGGTACGATCCGCAGCGTCGGTGCTGTACCAAAGGCGATTATCACCACACCAGACACAGCGTTTCAGCCGACCCGTGCCGCGTTAGATTCGGCAGCGCCGGGTGCGAAATCTCTGTTGATCAATAGCCCTAACAACCCAACGGGTGCTGTCTATTCGCGCGCTACGATGGAAAGCATCGCCGCCACCTGCCAGCAACACGATCTTTGGCTGATCTCAGACGAGGTGTACGACACCCAAGTCTGGGACGGCGATCACATCAGCCCCCGCGCCCTACCCGGCATGGCGGAACGCACTTTGGTCGTTGGTTCAATGTCCAAAAGCCACGCGATGACCGGTAGCCGTGTTGGTTGGGTTTGCGCACCAGAGCATGTCATCAACCATCTGATTAACCTTGCCACCCATACGACCTACGGCGTTGCTGGGTTTGTTCAGGATGCGGCCGAGTTTGCGCTTGGCCAAGGCGTATCGGTCGAAGAAACCGTTGCCGCGCCGTTTCGGCGGCGGCGCGAGCTGTCACTAAGTGTTCTGGCAGGTCAGAACGCAGTTCGCGCTGTACCTGCGCAAGGAGCCATGTACCTGATGCTTGATATCCGCGCGACCGGACTATCTGGCGAAGGCTTCGCCAATGCGCTGCTGGACGCCGAACAGATCGCGGTCATGCCCGGCGAAAGCTTTGGTGCGGCAGCCGCAGGTCACATTCGGGTTGCCATGACAATTGACGATGATCGCTATGTCGCCGCCTTAAAACGGCTGGTCGCCTTTGCCTCTGAAATGGTCGAACAATAGACGCCCGATTTCAGGCGGCACGACAGTCCAGAATCGCATAAGCTGTTTTCATGCTTATGACCTTGCCAGATGACGACACGCTTTATGAGGCGCTGCTTGCCCGCGATGCGGCTTATGATGGAACCGCTTTTGTAGGGGTTTCATCAACCGGAATATTCTGCCGACTGACTTGCCCAGCACGCAAACCAAAACGCGAAAACTGCAACTTTTACAGCAACGTATCAGATTGCATTCATGCGGGTTTCCGGCCCTGCAAGCGATGCCATCCGGTCGCCCCCGCAGCACAGAACGACCCCGCGATTACCGCTTTGCTTGCGGCATTGGACAGTGATCCGGCGCGGCGCTGGTTTGAAGCTGATATTATCAGGATGGGATACGATCCTTCGACGATCCGGCGCAGTTTTAAGCGTCACTTTGGCATGACGTTTCTGGACATGGCGCGCCAAAGGCGGCTGGCCAACGGATTTACTGCGCTAGAAACCGGCAAGGTCATCGACGCGCAACTAGAGGCCGGTTTTGACAGCCCCGCTGCGTTTCGTACTGCATTCGCTAAACTGCTGGGAACCCCGCCTAACAGCTTCAAAACTGACGCCATGTTACGTGCCGCACATATCCCGACACCGCTGGGTGATATGATCGCAGTATGCGACAAACGTGCGCTGCATCTTTTAGAGTTTGCAGACCGCAAAGCCCTGCCAACCGAATTAGCGCGTCTTCGTAAACTGACTAAAGGTGATATCGGCCTTGGTCGCTTTGACACAACAGATCAGGTTGAAACCGAATTGGCTGCATTCTTTGCTGGTGAAAGTGCCACTTTTGCGGTCCCTTTGGTTCTACACGGCACGCCATTCACGCGCCAAGTCTGGAACGCTTTGCGGCAAATCCCCGCTGGAGAAACCCGAAGTTATGGTGCGCTCGCGCAAAAGATCCACGCACCGACTGCCAGCCGGGCCGTTGCCCGCGCCAATGGTGCGAACCAGATCGCACTGATCATCCCCTGCCACCGTGTGATCGGCGCGGACGGATCGTTGACTGGATACGGTGGCGGCCTGTGGCGCAAACAGCGTTTGATTGATCTAGAAAAGACATATGCACAAAGGAATTTGAAATGACCCACCCCGGAGAAATATTCCGCGCCCTCCACATCGCGGGCGACCCATTTATAATGGCTAACGTCTGGGACCGTGGCAGCGCAAAGATGATGCAGGTGATGGGTGCCAAGGCACTTGCCACCTCATCCGCCGCACATGCATTCACGATGGGGCGGCCAGACGGCGGCACCCTTACCCGAGATGAGGCGCTTGCCCACGCGAGCGAGATCCTCTCGGTCGCGACGGTGCCTGTGCAGGGTGATTTCGAAAACGGATTTGGCGATAGTCCAGATGACTGCGCCGAAACCGTACGCATGGCTGCCGAAATTGGACTTGCGGGGATATGCATCGAAGACATCATTCTTCCCGGTGATGCCCCCTATGTGTTCGACCTTGCAGTGGAACGCATTCGGGCAGCTACCAGTGCTGCGCGCGCCCTTAGCCATGATTTCGTTCTGACGGCACGGGCTGATGGTGTCATGCTTGGTGTCTATGACACAGATGAGGCAATCAAACGGCTACAGGCATTTTCTGATGCAGGGGCTGATTGTCTCTATGCGCCGATGCCGCCTAACATGGCCGATTTGGCCCGCATATGCAAAAGCGTGGACAAGCCGGTTAATGCGTTGATTGCAGGTGATTTTGCTGGGCATGGTCACGCGAAATTTGCCGCAATTGGCGTGGTCCGCATATCGCTGGGCTCAGCGCTCGCTCGGGTGACCCACCGGGCTATTTTTGATGCAACTCAGCAAATGTTTACCGGTGATTTTAGCGCGTTACAAAATGGGATCAGCGGCGACACGATCGATAAAATGCTGACCTAACAGCAAAGGCCCACAGCTTGCACTGTGGGCCTTATGGTTTGTCCGGAAAAGGCCTCAGGGACGAAGGACACCTGCCCGAACAAATACCGTCTAATCAGTGATTAGAACTGGAAGGATACGCGTGCTGCAGCAGTTGTCGCATCGATGTCTACGCCAGAACCATCGAAATCTTCGAACTGGTGCTGCAGAACTTCTGCACCAACACGAATGCTGTCGCTTACGCGGTATTCAGCACCCAGACCGGCAAAGCCGCCTGTATCGTCAGCGTCAAGCGAACCAGAAACGCGTGCTTGCGCCACACCTGCGGTGACGTATGGCAGCCAGTTACCTGCATCGTAACCTACGCGCAGTTTTGCACGTGTGATTGCGTCAACAGCAACATCTGCTGTTTCATCTTCGATTTCTGTACCGTCGATATCAAGTTCAGCACCCAGAACCCAGCTACCCATGTCGTATAGGTAACCAGCGTGCGCACCGTAGGTCAGACCATCTGGGTCTTCGGTCAGATCATCTGAATCCAACTGACCGTAACCAAGTTGGCCACCAGCGTAGAAACCTGTCCAGTCAGAACCTGTCATAACAGGTGCCGCTACTGGCACTGGGGTTGGTGCAACAGTTTCCACTGGCTCAGAAAGCCCGCCTGCAGAAGCCATACCAGCGGCCAACGCCAAAGGTGCAGCAAGGATGCTCGTGCGAACCATTTTATAAGTCGTAGTCATTTTGTTTTCTCCGTTCGTCTTGTTGTCGTCTGTGCATACAACTGCCCACGAATGGAAAAGGTTCAATAGTGCCTCACAGCTGTGTGAAGAAAGTCGGCAGCAATGAGCACAGAACGTGTAAATTCTGGCAAAACACCGCGTACTTTCAATCACTTGCGTTCACGTCACCGTGAACCAAAGGCATTTTACTTTGGGTGCAGGTTCCGTGAAGGAGCCATTTCAACTGAGTCTCCGGGCATCGCGGCTCGGCCGCCGGTGGTTGGCCGATTCACTCCGGTCGTTTTTGGCGCGGAAATCGGTAATCCACGCGCCGCACGTACCGCAAGAAATGCAAACGCCTGCGCCTCGAGCATGTCACCATCAAGACCGACATCCTCAACCGCGATCACGTCACAGCCCGTCGCAGCCTTAAGCTCATTCATAACAGTTACGTTTTTTCGCCCCCCTCCGCAGAGCAGTAACCGGGCGGGGATTTTCGGGCATTGGGTGATCGCATGTGCGACACTTTCGGTCACAGCTTTGGTCAGCGTCGCAATTGCGTCGGCATTTGAAAGACCAGTCACCGCAGCCGACAATCCTACGAATTCGTCCCGGTCAAGAGACTTAGGCGGCAGGCGCGAAAAATACGGGTTCGCCAAAAACGCCGCAATGATATCCGGTTCTGGTGTTCCTTGCGCAGCAAGCTGCCCTTCGGTGTCATACCCTATACCCAAACGCTCCTGCATTGCATCATTGATAGGCGCATTTGCCGGCCCTGTGTCAAAGGCAAGCAACGCGCCATCAGACGCTGGATCATCATATTTAGGATCAACCCAAGTTATATTGCCAACGCCACCAAGGTTTAAAAACGCAACGGGCGTATCCGCACCGATCCATTTCGCAAGTGCAAAGTGATAGAATGGTGCCAAAGGCGCACCCTGTCCGCCTTGCGCCACATCATTGGCCCGTAGATCCCAAATAACAGGAAAACCCAATTCATCAGCAAGCCGCTGACCGTCGCCACATTGGTGCGTACCACGCCCGCCCGGATCATGGGCTAACGTCTGACCATGAAAACCCGCGACATCGACGTCTGCAAAGCTAGACATAATTGCGATATGCGCATCCTCAACCACTTTTGCAGCATGCGAAACACCATCTTCGGGCCATCGTCCTAGGTGATCGCGCAAGATCAACTGTTCGGGCGCCGAATATGGGCGATAATCACTTGTGCCAAAGGCCTTGATTGTCACGCCATCGGTTTCAATCACAGCGGCATCAACGCCATCGAGTGACGTTCCTGACATCGTGCCAAGCGCCTTTACGAATCCAGTTTTCAACATACGCTTTCCCTTGCGCCTTGACCTGACTATAGAGTGCACCGTGCAAACCGCAGGAACAAGCCAATGACCTACCATCCGAAATCTGAATTTATGTCTGTCATGATGACGCGCGGCTTTCTGGCCGACTGCACAGACTATCAGGCGCTGGACGAAGCGCTGAGCAAAGGTGTTGTTCCTGCTTATATCGGCTTTGATGCCACAGCGAGTTCGCTGCATGTGGGTTCGCTGATCCAAATCATGATGCTACGCTGGCTGCAAAAAACCGGCCACAAACCGATCACGTTGATGGGTGGCGGCACGACAAAGGTGGGCGATCCTTCCTTCCGTGCAGATGAACGCCCGCTTCTTGGGCCAGAGCAAATTGACGCCAACATCGCTGGCATCAAAAAGGTCTTTGCGGCCTACATCGACTACGACACAGAGGCCCCCAATCAGGCACTCATGCTTAACAACGCTGAATGGCTGGACGAATTGAACTACCTCGATTTCCTACGGGATATCGGGCGGCATTTCTCGATCAACCGGATGCTATCATTTGAAAGCGTGAAGTCACGGCTGGACCGCGAACAGTCACTGTCGTTCTTAGAATTCAACTACATGATCCTTCAGGCCTATGACTTCCTAGAGCTGAACCGCCGCTATGGCTGTTTGCTGCAGATGGGTGGTTCAGACCAATGGGGCAATATCGTTAACGGTATCGACCTGACCCGCCGCGTGCTGGATCATGAAATCTATGGCCTGACCTCACCGCTGCTGACTACATCAGACGGTAAGAAGATGGGTAAATCCCAGTCTGGCGCAGTTTGGCTAAACGCTGACATGCTGTCACCGTATGAATTCTGGCAGTTCTGGCGCAACACCACCGATGCCGATACCGGTCGCTTCCTCAAGCTTTACACCGAGCTTCCGGTCGAAGAATGTGACCGTCTTGGCGCGCTGGAAGGCTCTGAGATCAACGCCGCAAAGATCATTCTCGCGAATGAAGTCACTACCCTGCTGCACGGTGCTGAAGCGGCAAAAGCTGCCGAAGCGACCGCACGCGAAGTCTTCGAAAAGGGTGGCGTAGGGGATGATCTGCCCACGCTGACGCTGACCGCAGATGAACTGGGTGACGGAATTTCCATCGTGCAGCTTTTTGTACGCTCTGGCCTTTCCGGCAGTGGCAAAGAGGCCAAACGCCTAATCGCGGAAAATGGCGCGCGCGTGAACGACGAACCGCTTGAAAACCCAGGTATGGTTATCGATGCGGCGGCGCTCGCGAACCCAATCAAGCTAAGTGCGGGCAAAAAGCGTCACGCGCTTGTGCAGCTGGGCTAAAGCAACAGTAAGTCTAGAACCAATAGGGCAACCCCAATTGGAAACGCAATCAGGGCGGCCACTACGGCCGCCCCTATTGTTGTTGACCGGGGCGGTGGTGCATCGATCCCAGCGACGATATTTGAATTTTGGTTGTTCCTCATGGCCGCATTAACCACGCCTTAGGTTTCGAATGGCTTAACGGTTGGCATGTCCCTGCCCCTACGCCTTCCACTGCAACAACATCCGAAATATAGCGCCGCGCTGAACCGTATCGGCGTTTCGACCGCCGTTATTGACCTGCCAGATGCAGTCCCTGTGCAAGTAATCCTACGCTTTGGCCTAAATTTCGCGGCACGCGGCCCGATCTGGCATTCCAATTGTCGTGACGTGGGTGAACTGAAGCGCTCCAGACTACGCCTAGTCAACAGCAACGGTGGTGATGCAAAGGCCCTACGTGCCGCAGGGTTCAGGCAGCTAATGACACCCGCCCATGTCGCCGAACTGGCGCTAGATCGCGGCCTAGAACGACACATGACCCAAAAATGGCGAAACATATGGCGGCGTGCGCAGCATAGCCCGTTGACGATATACAAAGAACCTTTCGACAGTGCGAAACATCAATGGTTGCTCAAAGCTGATCTTGCCCAGCAGAAACAAAAGCGTTTTCGCGCGCTCCCCCACGGGATCATTCACGGCTATTCCACGATTGCACCGAATGATGTGACAGTTTGGACAGCTAGATCGCAAGGGAACATTGTTGCCGGAATGCTTTTCATTCGACATGGCAAATGCGCCACCTATCACCTTGCTTGGTCCAACGAAGCGGGCCGCAAACACGCCGCGCACCATCGAATGTTGATCGCAGCAGCGGATGGTTTTGCGAACACGGGTGTTGTCCAACTTGATCTAGGGACGGTCGACACCCACAGCGCCCCCGGCTTGGCCCGTTTTAAGATCGGAACGGGCGCCAATATCCGCCCCTTAGGAGGGAGCTGGCTGCGAATGTTCTAGCGGGTAGCCCGGACGCACACCAACTGATAAGACTTGGAAAATAATTCAGGGGACTACTATGACGCTGCTTCAAATTACGTCGCTGCTTATTGTGCTAGCAGGGGTCTTTGGGTCCATTAATTATCTGTTTTTGCGGCTACCTGCGGCGATTGGTATTCTGGTCGTGTCGTTGCTGGCGTCATTTGGTGTGATGATCCTCGACTTTTTCGTGCCTAGCTTGGGCGTGGAAGCGGCTGTGCGTAGCACCGTCCTTAGCATCGATTTTTCGGATGCCTTGCTTGAGGGTATGTTGGGACTGTTGCTATTTGCTGGCGCGCTGCATGTGAAAATCTCGGACCTGCGCCGCGAATGGGTGCCTGTTGCACTGATGGCGACGATCGGGATCGCGCTTTCGACCACGATTGTCGGCTACGGGTTTTCATGGCTAACAGGCATGCCGATCCTAATTGCGTTGGTGTTTGGATCATTGATTTCGCCCACGGATCCCGTCGCCGTTTTGGGGGTTTTACGCGAAGCAGACCTGCCAAAATCGCTAGAAACAAAGATCGCGGGCGAAAGCCTGTTTAATGATGGTGTCGCCTATGTCGTCTTCCTGATCCTTGTTGGGTTGGCGTTTCCACACGGCGACAGCCATGGCAGCGGTGCCGCGGCAGCCGCTGAACTTTTCATTCAAGAGGCACTTGGCGGCGCGGTTCTTGGTATCGTGTTGGGCTGGCTAACGTTCCGCGTTATGCGGCTTATTGATGATTACTCGCTTGAGGTTCTGATCACACTTGGCCTTGCTTTTGGTGGCTATGAACTCGCGGTGTACCTACATGTCTCGGCCCCGATTATGGCCGTTTGCGCGGGCCTTTTGATTGGCGACGTCGGCGCCAAACACGGCATGTCCGAAGAAACACGCCAGTATGTTGATGCGTTCTGGAAGCTGATCGACGAGATCCTAAACGCTGTCCTGTTCCTGATGATCGGTGTCGAGGTCTTTGCTATTGCCTTCGACGCAAGCTTTGTTGTCACGGGCTTTGCCTCCATTGCCCTTGCGCTGGTCGCGCGCCTGGCGGCGGTGGCCGTGCCTGTATTGATGCTCAAACCGTTCCGCAGCTTTGCGTCCGGTGTCATCCCGGTCATGACATGGGGCGGGCTGAAGGGCGGCATTTCGGTCGCGCTTGCGCTGTCCCTGCCCGATAATGAATGGAAGCCCGTCATCCTGACGGCAACCTATGTCGTGGTCATCTTCTCAATCATTGTGCAGGGGCTAACCATTGCAAAGCTGGCACAACGCGTTAGCAGTGAACCAGAGTTACCCCAATGACCCACTATGTAGTCTATGACGTGTTCACCACACAGCCTTTCGGCGGCAACCAATTGGCTGTCATTCCCGATGCGGCAGCAATACTTGAAACCGACCTGCAAAAAATAGCGCGGGAATTCAACTTTTCGGAGACGACATTCGTCTATCCGCCCAGTGATCCTGCGCATACTGCGAAGGTCCGTATTTTCACGCCAACGATGGAGGTCGCCTTTGCTGGCCACCCCACCATAGGAACCGCGATTGCCCTGCGTGATCGCGGTCATACTGGCGATATGGTGCTAGAGCTTGGTGTCGGCCCGATCCCTTGTCGCTTTGACGGGGACACCGCGTCTTTCACGACTAGCGCCCCGCTTGAACGCATAAGCGAGCCTGAAACTGCGCTTGTTGCAGCAGCGCTGGGACTACCCGCAACAGCTATCACGTCTGCTACGCATAGCCCGATTCAGTGCAGTCTTGGTTTAACATTTGTCATCGCAGAACTTTCAGACCGCGAAAGCCTTGCCGCATGTGCGCCGTCCATTGACGCGATACGCAAGGGCGCAGCGAAATACCCTGCGGGTTTGGATTTCGCGATCTATGCCTATGTGCGCGATGGCAATGAGATTGATTCCCGTATGTTCGCCCCACTTGATGACATCCCCGAAGACCCGGCGACCGGTAGCGCAGCAGCAACGCTCGCCGCTCTGTTGACCGAGCAGACCCAAGCCCCACAACAGTTGTCTATCACTCAAGGCGAGGATATGGGGCGACCTTCGTTCATTACGGCTACAACCCTGCTAAAGACGCCGGTTCCGGTGACGATTAGCGGCTCTGCCGTGCGCACAATGGAGGGACAGCTTGTCTACTAACCCTAATCCCAACGCTTTGCATGCATATGACATCACGCGTGATGGCCGCGCGACGCCTGCCACCGCGATTTCAGCCCAAGTACCAGAAGACATCGCTTATCGCTGGCTTCACTTTGATTTGTCGGACCCGGGACTGGCTTCGTGGTGCGCCGACGCATTGCCGCCCCGCGCAGGGCGGGCATTGCTTGCCGCAAAAACCCGCCCTCATATGGACGATGACGAAAAAGGCATCGTGCTAACCTTGCGCGGCATCAATATGAACGAGGGACAAGATCTGTCCAGCATGGTGTCGTTGCGTATCTGGATGACGGGAAATTTGGTCGTCAGCGTACGTCGTCTAAGGGTCTTTGCTATGGACGAACTCGGCAAGAGCATTGCTAGTGGCGACTGCCCCGCCAGCTCGGCGCATATGATCTCGCGGATTACAGAAAACCTTATCGACCGCATCGAAAACGTGTCTGTCGAGCTTGAGGAACAAGCCGACGCAATGGAAGACACCGTCTATGAAGGTGGCGCGACAGAGCTACCTGACCTGTTTGACATTCAACGCACAGCGATCCGGCTGCGCCGCCATATTGGCCCGATGAAGGATACGTTGTCAGCACTAGCTGAAAATCACAGCGGCCTTATGCCCGACAATCTACGTAACCGCATGCGCGATACTGCAAACCGTGCGATGCGATCCGTGGAAGAGGTCGAAGAAGTGCGCGACCGGTTGCGTGCGCTATCTGCTCATATCGATATGACCCACGAGGCACGGGTTGCGCGGAACGGATATACTCTATCGGTTGTTGCAGCGATTTTTCTACCGCTCGGTTTTATCACCGGCCTTCTTGGTGTGAACGTAGGCGGTGTGCCAGGAACGGATCACCCTCATGCGTTTGCGATTTTGTGCCTGATCATGGTTGCATTAGGGATCGGAACTTATGCCATTTTAAGATGGATCAAATGGTTCTAATCGGACCATCGCATCTGGAAACTGCGCGTCACTGACGCTAACTAGGACAAACCCAAAAAGCCGAGACGCCTATGAAACCCACAATCCTTGATCGTTGCGAATCCAATGGCCTGCGCATGACAGAACAACGCCGGACAATCGCGGCTGTTCTAGAGGCAGCAGACGACCATCCCGACGTCGAGGAATTATATAAACGCGCATCGGCCGTTGATCCCCGTATTTCATTGGCGACCGTCTACCGCACGGTAAAGCTGTTCGAAGAATCCGGCATTTTGGAAAAGCACGAATTTGGTGATGGTCGCGCCCGTTATGAAACGGCTGATCGCGACCACCATGATCACCTGATCGACATGCACACCGGCGAGGTTATTGAATTCTTGGACCCCGAAATCGAAGCATTGCAGGAACGCATTGCGACTAAACTGGGCTATGAATTAAAGGGGCACCGCCTAGAGCTCTACGCGGTACCCATCAAAAAAGACTAGACGCCAGTCAATCCGATTTCGGATGTAAAACTAACGCGGCTAGCGTTCTGCGCAGTTGTCTTCACCATTTGCGCGTCGAGCTGCAGCGCGGTGCTGTCCCCAAAAACATTGTCGTTGCTAAGCGTTTGCACGGCCAAGTTCGGGATGCTTTCTGAATAGCGCGTGTCGGCAGCGTAATAGCCAGACACCAGCGCCTTTTCGAACGCGAGTTGGCCTACCAATAGCGCCTTTTCACCTGAAACGGCGGCTTGGGCGCTACGGAAAACTTCAAAATGTACGTGCGGCCAGCGCCCACGATATGCCCCCGGCAGGATGCTGTTGAAAGTGACCGAGCCATTCGCATCGGCAATTTGCATCCCGCGCAGATAGTTTTGATCTTCGATTTCATAGAGCGAATACTGTCTGCCCTTCGCGGGTGTTTGTGCCATCAGCTGGGAATGGGCCGTTGGTTTCTTGCGGCTGCCCGACACAGATCTCACCGTTCTCGGTGGTGCCTAAGACCTCTGGACTTGGGTTCATGGGAGACGGGCGAACACCAGCCCCTTGCGCACAGAGCGCGGCCCCAGCCACCGACAACGCCCCTGCCCCAATTAACACATTACGACGTGTTAACATACGTTTGAAATCACTTGTAAAATCGCCGTCATGGTGCGGATCATTATCGTGCTGGGACATAGGGCCTTGCTTTATTTGTTGTGGCGCTGTGTACGCAGCATCAAAGCTGATACGCATCGCCCCGGATTTTCCGGCGGGGATTCAGAAGAAAGATAACGCTATCAGTCTTTGCTTCCCTGAAAACCCCGCGTATGCCTATCGCGAAACTCTCAGAGACGAGGCCATCTAATGGACAATATCCGCGGCAGCGCGTTGATGGTGGCTGCCATGCTTGGCTTTGCCTTCGAAGACATGTTTATCAAGCTGATTGCCGATGCGCTTCATGTCGGGGAAATCCTGATCCTTTTGGGCGGTGCTGGCGGTATAGTCTTTGCCATTTTGGCACGCGCATATGGCGATACATTATGGTCACGTGATCTGCTGCAACCTGCGGTCTTAATCAGAAACGCAGGCGAAGTCATTGGGACGCTGGGTTTTGTCACGGCTATCGCACTCACCCCAATTTCTTCGGCCTCGGCCATCTTGCAGGCAACACCACTGGCCGTGACGATAGGTGCTGCCCTGTTTTTAGGGGAAACCGTCGGCTGGCGTCGCTGGCTTGCTGTGTGTATCGGGCTTTTGGGGGTTTTATTGGTTTTGCGTCCCGGCCTTGATGGATTTGACGCAAATTCCTTGTTCGCAGTACAGGGCGTCATTGGGCTAGCAATACGTGACCTCGCAACGCGGCGGGTGCCTGCTGGCGTCACATCGAGACAGTTAGCAACCTATGCATTCTTGATCCTTGTGCCGACAGGTGCCGCCGTCATGTTGGTCACCGGCACGCCAATGGTCATGCCAGAACCCATAAACATTGCGCTCCTGACTGGCGCTGTCATTGTTGGGGTAGCTGCCTATTACATGCTTGTGGCTGCGACCCGCATTGGACAACTGTCCCTCATCGCCCCATTCCGCTATACACGGCTTGTCTTTGCTTTGACGATCGGCTTTGTCGTGTTTGACGAAAACCCGGATGCGCTTACGCTACTTGGCGCTGCAATCATTGTTACATCCGGGATCTATACCCTCTGGCGCGAGGCACGACTGCGTCGTACTTCCCTTGCGTCAAAACCCGCGCTATAGAGCGTATGATACCGCTAACATCCCACTAACGGAGCACATTATGAGCACCATCATCGACATTCACGCCCGCGAAATTCTGGACAGCCGGGGGAACCCCACGGTCGAGGTGGACGTGATCCTAGAAGACGGCACAATGGGCCGCGCTGCTGTACCCTCTGGTGCCTCAACAGGTGCGCACGAAGCTGTTGAAAAGCGTGACGGCGACAAATCCCGTTACATGGGCAAAGGCGTCCTAGAAGCCGTCGCCGCCGTAAACGGTGAAATTGCTGAAGCAATCCTAGGCTTTGACGCGACAGAGCAAGTCGGCATCGACATGGCGATGATCGAACTGGATGGCACACCTAACAAAGGCCGCCTGGGCGCAAACGCGATCCTTGGCGTTTCCATGGCCGTTGCTAAAGCTGCAGCTGATTTCACCGCGCAGCCATTGTTCCGCTATATCGGTGGCACATCGGCACGCACCCTGCCCGTTCCAATGATGAACATCATCAACGGTGGTGAGCACGCAGACAACCCGATCGACATCCAAGAATTCATGATCATGCCTGTATCGGCAGCGAACATTAAAGAAGCCGTACGGATGGGTTCTGAGGTCTTCCACACGCTGAAAAAAGAGCTATCTGCTGCGGGCCACAACACTGGCATCGGTGATGAAGGCGGCTTTGCACCGAACCTTGGATCAACCCGCGAAGCGCTTGATTTCATTATGACATCTATCGAAAAAGCGGGCTACAAGCCGGGCGAAGACATTTATCTCGCGCTCGATTGTGCGGCGACTGAATACTACAAAAACGGCAAATACGAGATGGTCGGCGAAGGCGTGTCCCTGACGTCCGAGGAAAACGCGGCCTACCTTGCAAAACTGGCCAGCGACTATCCCATCATCAGCATCGAAGACGGCATGTCAGAAGATGACTGGGATGGTTGGAAGACACTGACAGACATGATCGGCGACAAGGTTCAGCTGGTCGGTGATGACCTATTCGTGACCAACCCAGCCCGTCTGGCTGACGGCATCGCTAAAGGGTCTGCGAACTCTATGCTCGTTAAGGTGAACCAAATCGGCACGCTGACTGAAACACTGCAAGCTGTCGACATGGCGCACCGTGCGCAATTCACCAACGTGATGTCACACCGTTCCGGCGAAACAGAAGACGCGACAATCGCTGACCTTGCGGTTGCGACCAACTGCGGCCAGATCAAAACCGGCTCATTGTCACGCTCTGACCGTCTTGCAAAATACAACCAGCTGATCCGCATCGAAGAGCTGCTGGGCGAAACAGCAACCTACGCTGGGCGTTCGATCCTGAAAGCCTAACTTATTAGCCCCGCTTATCTTTTTAGATTGGCGGGGCTTCTTAAATCTACTTGGCTCTGCCCCAGTAACCGGCCTAAGCTGCCCGAATGTTAAAACCCGGCTTTCACCAAATTCCGCGCGGCATGGTCGCAACTGTTGTTACTCACCTTGAGATGACAGCGCCGCCATCCACTGATACAAACCACCCCGGATTCACTTTTCTACGCCATTCGCGCGCCAACCTGGATTGGTATCGCGCGTTATTTCGGGCAGTGGGCGAAGATTGGTTGTGGTTTTCGCGGCTGCATTTGGCCGACGATGCGCTTGCCACGATATTGCACGACCCCAACTACGAAGTTTGGACAGTGCAACAGGACGGACAAGACGTAGGTTTAATAGAAATTGACCACCGTGTTCCGGTTGCCTGCGAACTTGCGTTCTTTGGACTGACGCCAACTATGGTTGGCAAAGGTGCGGGTCGCGTGATGATGGCCCACGCAATTAAGCGGGCGTTTTCACGTTCGATCAAGCGTTTTTACGTTCATACGTGTACGCTTGATAGTCCGCAGGCGTTGGGATTCTATACGCGGGCGGGATTTACCCCGACCAAACAAGAGATTGAAATCGCGCCTGATCCGCGGCTTACCGGGCACCTGCCCCGATCCGCTGGCGCCCACATCCCGGTGTTCGAATGACTGCAGAAGCCATCATTGCTAAGCTTAATCTGCAACCACACCCCGAAGGAGGATATTATCGTCAAACCTGGGTCGCAGATAACGAAGGCCGCGCAACCGGGACCTGCATCTATTTCCTTCTAAAGGCTGGCGAATCTAGCCACTGGCACAAAGTCGATGCGACCGAAATCTGGCTCTACCATGCTGGCGCACCGATTACGCTCTCGCTCGCCGAGACTGAAAACGGCCCTGCCGTTGATCACATTCTTGGACCCGATGTATTGGGCGATCAAACACCGCAAATCATTGTACCCACCGACCATTGGCAAGCCGCCCGCACCACGGGCGACTGGACTTTAGTCAGCTGTACAGTGTCGCCGGGGTTCGACTTTGCTGGATTTACGCTTGCCGAACCCGGTTTCGACATCCCACGTTAGCGATCGCCGAACAGGTCCCCCAGCCCACCTAAAACGGACCCTTCGCCCTTACTGCCGCCCGGACCGGCCGCACGCAGGATACGGTCGGCAAGACGCGAGAATGGCAAGCTTTGCAAATACACTGTGCCCGGTCCCCGAAGCGTCGCAAGGAAGATACCCTCACCTCCGAACACCATCGATTTCAGGTTGCCTGCGCGTTCAATGTCATAGGTGACGCCTGCATCAAATGCCGCGATACAGCCCGTGTCGACGCGCAACACCTCTCCAGCCTGGAGTTCACGCTTAATCACTGTTCCGCCGACATGGATGAAAGCCATCCCGTCACCGCGTAGACGCTGCAAGATAAAGCCTTCACCACCAAAGAACCCTGCCCCAAGGCGCTTTTGAAACGCGATATCAGTCGACGTACCAAAAGCCGCGCAAAGGAACGCGTCCTTTTGGCAAATCAGTTCACCGCCCACCTTGGACATATCGACAGGGATGATTTTTCCGGGATACGGCGCGGCAAAGGCCACGCGCTTTTTACCCTGCCTGTTATTGCTGAAATGGGTCAGGAAGATAGATTCGCCGGTGAGCACACGCTTACCGACATTCAACAGCGCACCCATCATGCCACTGCTTGGGGTCGTTCCATCGCCCATTTTGCTCTCAAAGCCGATTCCGTCTTCCATGTAATTCATGGCCCCTGCTTCGGCGATGACAGTTTCTTGCGGGTCCAATTCGACCTCGACGATCTGCATGTCATCGCCAAAAATCTCGTAATCTACTTCGTGACACCGCATGTGAATAACTCCTGATGAAAATAGGTACTGACTAAATGGTAGTGCGCCCTGAAATTTCAAACAACTGGCGGAAAACCTTACCATTTCCGGCGGTAATACGCTTAACGCGCGCAAAAAAAGGGGGACCGAAGCCCCCCTGTAGTCTCGTTGATCAGGCTCACTCTTTATGTACTGCCCGGTTTATTGCCTGCGGCCTGATCTACGCCGAGGACGAGCGCACCCGCCCTGGATTCTTTTACGCTGCACTGAGCACGTCAAATACTGCGGTGCATCCGTTTGCAGCGTCAGTTTCAATCGCCTTGATCGCATAGGCTGATGAAAGCTCAGACGCCCCAAGGAATGAAACTGCCGTGTTGTTCAAGAATGCGTCGGACAAAGGGCCCGCCGCATCTGTTTCAAAGCTGGCTTCCAATGTCCGGCCACGCATCCGCATGGAGTTGGCCTCGCATCTAAAACCAGCAATTTCGAAAGCAAAATCCATAATCTTGGTATTCCTTAGCTACACCCAGAGGTGCCGCCACATGTGTTACACTTCATGCATGTGCCATTACGGACCAACGTGTAGTTGCCGCATTCGCCACATGGATCGCCTTCGTAGCCTTGCATCTTGGCCTTATCGCGGGCCGAAATGCTCACAGTGCCAGTGCTGATCGCCGTCTCAGAGGTTGTTGTCTCGGATACGATGGCTTGCAGCGTGACTTCTGGATCGGTTCCGTTTGCCCGTGCAGTCGTGCCCGCACCACCCTGTAGCACCACCAGATCCTGTGGCATGCGCTTGCGCAGATAACCAGTTGAGGAAATCTGTTTCAGTACTTCCAATGACCGGGTAGCCGCGTTTTCAGTTGGCGTTTGAATGTTCGAAACGCCCTCTTCTTCGCCGCGACCAATGTCATCGAAAGATGCGCCTTCGGGTTTCACGTGCGCCAGATCGGTACGATCCAGATAGGACACAGCCAATTCACGGAAGATATAGTCAAGGATCGACGTCGCATTCTTGATGCTGTCGTTGCCTTGAACCATGCCTGCTGGCTCAAACTTCGTGAATGTGAACGCGTCAACGAACTCCTCGAGCGGCACGCCATACTGAAGCCCAACAGACACCGCGATGGCAAAGTTGTTCATCATCGCGCGGAAGCCTGCGCCCTCTTTGTGCATATCAATAAAGATTTCACCAAGGTTGCCGTCTTCGTATTCGCCCGTACGCAGGTAAACTTTGTGGCCACCGACGATGGCTTTTTGCGTGTAGCCTTTACGACGCTGAGGCATCTTTTCGCGTTCGCGGTTGCGTACCTCTTGGATGATGACCTTTTCGATCACCTTCTCGGCCAGAACTGCCGCTTTTTCCTGCGGTGTACCGCTTTCAAGTGTCTCGGCTGCATCATCATCGTCTTCGACCAAAGCAGAAGCCAAAGGCTGAGACAGTTTTGAACCATCACGGTACAGTGCGTTTGCTTTCACACCCAGTGACCAAGAAAGCTCATACGCTTTCTGGCAGTCTTCGATGGTTGCATCGTTCGGCATGTTGATCGTTTTTGAGATCGCACCAGAGATGAACGACTGCGCTGCGGCCATCATGTGGATGTGGCTGTCAACGCTTAGGTAACGTTTACCTTTTTTGCCGCATGGGTTCGCACAATCAAAGATGTGATAGTGCTCTTCCTTGAGGAAAGGCGCACCTTCCAGTGTCATTGTACCGCAGACGTGATCGTTCGCTGCTTCGATGTCTTTCTTGGTATAACCAAGGTGACGCAGCAGATCGAATGTTGGATCGTTTAGCTTTTCGTGCGGAATACCGAGCGTTTTGGTGCAGAAATCATCGCCCAATGTCCACTGGTTGAACACGAAACGGATATCGAAAGCAGAGGCAAGCGCCGCTTCGACTTTGTCGATTTCTTCCTGACCAAAACCATGACCGATCAACGAAGTATGGTTGATTGCTGGTGCCTGACCGATTGTGCCATGACCAACCGCATAAGAGATGATCTCTTCGATCTGCGCAGGGCCATAGCCCAGTTTCTCAAGCGCGGCGGGAACAGATTGGTTGATGATTTTAAAGTAACCACCACCAGCAAGCTTCTTGAACTTAACCAGCGCGAAATCAGGCTCGATCCCGGTTGTGTCACAATCCATGACCAGACCAATAGTGCCTGTTGGCGCGATAACAGACACTTGCGCGTTGCGGTAACCGTGCTGTTCGCCCAGTTCCAACGCTTCGTCCCATGCAGAAACGGCCAGTTCGATCAGACGTTGATCAGGGCAGTTTGCGTGGTCCAATGGCACAGGCTTTACGTCAAGCTTGTCATAGCCAGTTGTTTTACCAAGCGCCGCCAGACGGTGGTTCTTGATAACACGCAGCATGTGCTTTGCGTTTTTCTTGTAGCCAGGGAATGCGCCCAGTTCGCCAGCGATTTCAGCAGATGTCGCATAAGATACGCCGGTCATGATCGCAGTCAGCGCAGCACCCATGGCGCGGCCCTCTTTGCTGTCATAGCCAAAGCCCATGTTCATCAGCAGACCGCCGATGTTCGCATAGCCAAGACCCAGCGTGCGGAAGTCGTAAGACCGCTGCGCGATTTCTTTGGATGGGAACTGTGCCATCATCACAGAGATTTCCAAGGTCACAGTCCACAGACGTGTGGCGTGCATGTAATCTTCGACTTGGAACTCGCCGTTCTTGTAGAATGTCAGCAGGTTCATCGAGGCAAGGTTGCAGGCCGTGTCATCAAGGAACATGTATTCAGAACAAGGGTTTGACCCTCGGATCGCACCATCTTCTGGGCATGTGTGCCATGCGTTGACTGTGTCGTGGTACTGGATGCCCGGATCGGCACAAGCCCATGCAGCGTGACCGACTTGTTCCCACAGATCGCGTGCTTTGATGATCTTTGCGACTTCGCCGTTTTTACGGTTGATCAGTTTCCAGTCGGCGTCTTTTTCAACGGCCTCGAGGAATGCGTCTGTCACACGGATCGAGTTGTTCGAGTTCTGACCAGAGACAGATGAGTAAGCTTCCGAATCCCAATCTGTGTCGTAAGTTGGGAATTCAATGCTTGTGTGACCCTGCTTTGCATAATCCAACACGCGCTTGATGTATGTCTCAGGGATGGCGGACTTTTTCGCAGCGCGAACAGCTGACGCCAAAGATTCGTTTGTCTTGGTGTCGTAAGCGCCCTCTTCAGAGCCATCCCACGCTTTGATCGCAGCAAAGATATCGTTCAGATAGCGTTCGTGCATCTTGGAACCTGCTACGATGCTCGCAACCTTTTGCTCTTCGATGACCTTCCAGTTGATGAATTCTTCGATATCGGGGTGATCCGCATCGACGATAACCATCTTAGCCGCGCGGCGTGTCGTGCCACCTGACTTGATCGCTCCAGCCGCACGGTCACCAATTTTCAGGAACCCCATAAGGCCAGATGACTTACCACCACCTGACAATGGCTCGCCTGCGCCACGCAAAGACGAGAAGTTCGTACCAGTGCCAGAACCGTATTTAAACAAACGCGCCTCGCGGACCCATAGGTCCATGATGCCGCCTTCGTTCACAAGGTCGTCTCCGACCGATTGGATAAAGCAAGCGTGCGGCTGTGGGTGCTCGTAGCTAGAGGCTGACTTGGTCAGCTCGCCTGTTTGGTAATCTACATAGTAGTGACCCTGTGCAGGACCATCGATACCGTAGGCCCAGTGCAGGCCAGTGTTGAACCACTGTGGGCTGTTTGGCGCAGCACGCTGAGTCGCCAGCATGTAACGCATTTCGTCAAAGTAAGTGCGCGCATCTTCCTCAGACGAGAAATAGCCGCCCTTCCAACCCCAATAGGCCCATGCGCCAGCCAAACGGTCGAAAACTTGCTTTGCAGATGTTTCGCCACCGAATGTCGCGCCTTTGGCAGGGACAGAGCGCCACAGGAATTCAGGAACACCCTTTTCTTTGACTTTCTTTAGCTCTGAAGGAACGCCAGCTTTGCGGAAGTATTTCTGCGCGATAACGTCAGATGCAACTTGGCTCCAACCACCCGGAATTTCACATTCATCCAGTTTAAAGACCACTGTGCCGTCAGGGTTACGAATCTCGGACGTTGTTGTCTTGAATTCGAGCGCTGCGTACGCGTCTTCCCCTGACTTTGTAAAATTACGTTCGATTTTCATCTGTCTGCCCCTGTTTATCGACATTGCTGACGTTGCAGCAAAAAACTTGATCCCAACCGCCTGCGCGATACCTAATATGTGCTTCCCGTGGGTTCATTTTGGCCGACCACAACCGTTCTGGCCAAAGGCCAAACCTGTGTTGGGATAACGTAAATGGCCTATGGCCTACCTGTTGAACCGCCCCCGGTAACCAGCACTACATCTTGTGTATCGCCGATCTGCCCGCACAAACTGACGCATCTAGCCCTAGTGGGTCAACGGATTTTTAACACAAAATACGGATTAAAACGGTTGACGGCTCTATTCCGCCAGCCTCTTTCTCGCCGAAGTGATTCATCCACCAAATTGTCCACAGAAGGTTAATGAAACGGCGATTTCGGAAAGCCCTTTGGTTCGGCTAACTTAGTCAAAATTTCTCACACAACGGATGAAGTTTTCCACCGCCCCGGCCCGATCGTGTTAATCTTTATGATCAAATATTTAGCGCGGCTAAAACGACACAGCAGCCCGGAGGCTGCTGTCGTTATATTCACTACTTTTCAGTTGAATGGTCGGGGCGGAGAGATTCGAACTCCCGACCCTCTGTTCCCAAAACAGATGCGCTACCAGGCTGCGCTACGCCCCGACAAGCGCTTCTCTAAACACAGTGAACTGATTTGAAAAGACCTAATTTGAACTCTTTTCGTCACAAGGCAAAATAGCCTGAAAACCAAAGCTCGGATGCTGTAAAATACTTCCAACTTCGATCCCAAGACGCGACGAAAGCCCGCCATTTATCTCTAAAACGTATTGAATACCGTCCCCACCGGGAATCGGTGTGGTGTCTAAGGGAATCGCATTTTCATGAATCGCGAGAATTTCACCCGACGGAGAGGCGAATAACATATCTAAAGGAATCAATGTGTTCTGCATCCAGAAGCTCACACTTTGGGGTTGTTCATATACGAACAACATTCCAGACAGTGTAGGTAGATCTTCGACGAACATCAGCCCTTTGGCGCGTTCATCTGGGTCATCGGCGACATCCACATTAAAATGTGCCTGCCCCCAATCCCCGCTTACCGTCACCTTGTTTACGTCACAAACAGCCCATGCCGACTGCGACGCGCTTATTATACAAAAAGCAACGGCCCAAACTTTCACTTGGCTGCTATCTCCCAGCCAACGACCTCTATCGCCATACGACCGCGTTCACCATCTACCAGGCGAAGGCCAATTGCCTCTCCCGATTGTAAATCCGACAGCCCTGACCTGCGTAAGACTTCGATGTGAATAAACACGTCATCATTATTGCCAAAGATATTCGCAAAGCCAAAACCTTTTGCCTTATCGAACCACTTCACACGCGCCGGCTCGATATCGCGCTTTGCAATGTCGTAGGGCGAAAACTCTGCCATGTCTTTTAAAGGCACAGCTGTTTCCGCCTGCGGCGGCGTGATTGTAAGAACTTCGGTCGCTTGAAGACCCCGCTGGGTATCTTGAACGACGATCTCTATATGAGATCCATCAACAACCGAACCCTGACCATAATTGCGCAGCACATTGGCGTGCAACAAAATATCAGATCCACCCTGGTCAGCAACGACAAAGCCAAATCCTTTAGCCGGATCGAACCACTTTACCAATCCCGTTACACGCCGTTGGTCACTAGCACCCTGCGTTTCCATTACGTATTCCCCTCAGGCACGACATACATCGCCCCTGTCTTCCTCAATTTATCCTGATCTGCACCATGAAACCAAAACGAATCTTCCTCGCACTTCATAACTATGAACGCTAAGGATTCAGTCGCGTTATTTCCCACGGCCTATCAGTTGTTTCGCGTGACCACCGAAACCGGTCATGCAATCTAAACGCACCATCTGACCAAAACTCGATCTCCAGAGGTACAATCCGGAAACCACCCCAAAAGGGCGGCCGTCCCGGATCCGCCCCTTTTTGAACCGTTACTTTCGCAACTTCTGCCATCAACGCCGCGCGTGATGACAAAGGCTGCGATTGCCGCGATGCCCAAGCGCCTAACCGGCTCTTGAGAGATCGTGACTTATAATACTCATCTGCGATTGGACCGTCCTCGCGGTCGACCAACCCTCTAACTCTAATCTGCCGCGCGAGCGACTTCCAGTGCAGGACAAATGCAGCCTTACCGGATTCTTCAATCTCTTGTGCTTTTATACTTTCGTAGTTGGTGTAAAACACAAATGCTTCTGGCTCAATCTCCTTGAGCAATACCATCCGCACGTTTGGCAAACCTGTTGCATCTACAGTCGCGAGCGCAATTGCATTGGGATCGGTAGGTTCTATTTCCCTAGCGGTATCAAGCCATTGACGTGCAATGGTAAACGGATCACTGCCCGCGAAAATACCGTCCCTGTCACCCATTAACAAACCTCGTCGTTTCTTTGCGTGACAGGCTTAGGGACAATCGTCCCATGTGGCAACCTTTTTAGACCACCTGTTCAAAAGCTTGATGCGGTCTTTGCAATCGCCTAAACGAGGCTAACGCGAAGTAAACTAAGACGAAGGAACAACAGCGATGACGTCACAGCTGATGCAAGGCAAACGCGGCCTCATTATGGGGCTAGCCAACGACAAATCCATCGCATGGGGGATCGCAAAAGCATGCGCTGACGCCGGTGCAGAACTGGCATTTTCCTACCAAGGCGAAGCGCTAAAAAAGCGGGTTGGACCGCTTGCAGAGTCCGTCGGATCAGACATCGTATTGCCCTGCGATGTGGGTGACGAAACGTCTATTGATGACCTATTCTCAGAGCTCGAAAAGCGCTGGGGAAAACTTGATTTTATCGTACATGCCATTGGTTTTTCAGATAAAAATGAACTTCGTGGTCGCTACGTCGATACAAGCCGAAACAATTTTTTGATGTCGATGGATATCTCGGTTTATTCTTTCACAGCCGTTGTCAAACGCGCTGAAAAAATGATGACTGAAGGTGGCTCTTGCCTCACGCTGACTTACTACGGCGCAGAGAAGGTCATGCCGCACTATAATGTTATGGGTGTGGCCAAAGCCGCGCTTGAGGCATCGGTGCGATATTTAGCCGAAGATTTGGGTAAAGATGCCATCCGCGTGAACGCAATTAGCGCCGGAACAATCAAGACTTTAGCTGCCTCTGGGATCGGCGATTTTCGGCTGATCATGAAATGGAACGAATACAATTCGCCGCTGCGCCGCACAGTGACCCAAGAAGAGGTCGGGAAATCCGCGCTGTACCTTCTGTCCGATCTAGGCAGCGCCGTCACAGGCGAAGTTCTTCACGTTGATGCAGGATATCACGTGGTCGGCATGAAAGCCGTAGACGCCCCTGACATCTCAAAGGAATAGCAATGACACTGACGGCGTTTGGCACAATTTGGCTTTTGCATCTCCTCGCTGCAATTAGCCCCGGACCAGCGGTCGTCATGTCTGCCCGCACAGGCGTTATAGAAGGAATGCGGACCGGGGCTATGCTCTCGGTCGGCATCGGCATTGGTGGTGTCATATGGGCACTAATGGCACTTTGCGGCCTAGAGGTGCTTTTTAAGGCTGCTCCCTTACTCCTTATTGGGATGAAGTGCCTTGGCGCTTCATATTTGATCTGGATGGCTTGGAAGCTTTGGCGCTCGGCGAGCACACCTCTTGACCTAGGTGATCAAAACGCACCACTCCGAAGCGGTTTATCGGCACTTTGGCTCGGCATTAAAACACAGCTCGCAAACCCCAAACCCGCGGTTTTGTTCAGTGCTATATTCCTAGGAACTGTACCGGAAGACACAAGTATAATTGGCTATATTGCGATTCTATTGGCCGTATTCCTTAACGAAACAATTTGGAATATTTTCGTTGCACGTATCTTTTCGCTTGAAAGGTCGCGCCAAGGCTACATAAGCCTAAAAACTCTCATCGACCGCGCTTTTGGTGCAACTTTGGCACTGCTCGGCGTCAAGATAGCTGCAACCTGACAGCCGCCATAAGGAACATTGCCATGACCGACACACGCCTGCCCCACGAAAAAGGTTTCCACATTAGCTGGGATCAAATCCACCGCGATAGCCGTGCACTTGCTTGGCGGCTTGATGGACAAGGCCCTGATGACGGCGCATGGAAAGCGGTTGTCGCTATTACACGCGGGGGCATGGCCCCGGCGATGATCGTTGCTCGTGAATTGGACATTCGTACTGTCGATACGATCAGCGTTAAAAGCTACGATCACCAAGATCGATCTGAAGCTAAGGTTCTTAAGGCGCCAGATGCCGAGCTGATGGGCGACGGAACAGGCATTTTAATTGTCGATGACCTTGTCGATAGCGGCAAAACGCTTGAGCTCGTACGTCAAATGTATCCGAACGCACAATTCGCGACAGTCTATGCAAAGCCCAAAGGCCGACCACAGGTCGATACATTTATCACCGAAGTCAGCCAAGACACTTGGATCTTCTTCCCATGGGACATGGCGTTACAATACGTCGAACCCTACCGCGGCAAAGACTAAGCAGACTTGTAAGAAGACAACGCTTGCCGCACGGTACCCAAAAATACTGTGCGGCAAAGCCGCTCTATTGGATCAAGCCATGACACAACCACGCACCGCTATCACCTTTGCTCCACCAGTGATGGAGGCACGACGTTGGTTAGATGGTGTGTCCCACCCGGCTGACCGCCCATTGCTCAATGTCAGTCAGGCGGCCCCAGTTGATCCACCGCCCGCGCCCCTGCGCGAGGCAATGGCGCAAATCGTCCTGACCGATCCGAACGCGCATTTATATGGTCCGGTATTAGGACTTCCTGAACTACGGACAGAAATCGCAGAACGTTGGACCGGCGCATATGGCGGCACTGTATCGCCCGACCAAGTTGCAATCACATCGGGCTGCAATCAGGCCTTTGCCGCCGCGATATCCACCCTTTGCGCCGAAGGGGATGAGGTCATCATTCCTGTTCCCTACTATTTCAACCACCGCATGTGGCTGGATATGTCGGGCGTAAAAACCGTCCCGTTGCTTGCTGGCGCCGGGATGATTCCCGATGCCGCCGCAGCCGAGAATCTCATCACACCACGGACCCGCGCAATCGCTCTTGTGACGCCCAACAATCCATGCGGCGCGGAATACCCTTCTGAGACCTTGCGTGCGTTCATGTCATTGGCACGCAAACATAAAATTTCGCTTATCGTTGATGAAACCTATCGGGATTTCGACAGCCGTGAGGGCTCGCCACACGATCTTTTTACCGATCCCAACTGGGACGATACGCTGATCCAGCTTTATTCATTCTCCAAGGCCTACCGCCTGACCGGGCACCGCGTGGGGGCCATTGTCGCCAGCCCTGCCCGCCTAGCCGAGGTTGAAAAGTTTCTCGATACGGTCACGATCTGCCCTAACCAGCTTGGGCAACGTGCCGCGCTATGGGGTATGCAGAACCTTGACGCGTGGCTTGCAGGTGAACGGTTAGAAATTCTTGATCGTCGCAATGCGATCAATGAACATTTCCCCAAACTTGCTGCCCACGGGTGGGAACTGTTGGGATGCGGCGCCTATTTCGCCTATATGCGCCATCCTTACGGTATTTCATCAGCAGAGCTTGCTCCGAAATTGGTCCGCGACGCAGGCGTCCTTTTACTGCCCGGCACAATGTTTATGCCAGATGATCTACCCGGCGGAGAAAGCCAATTGCGGATCGCTTTTGCCAATATCGACCGTAGCGGGATCGAGACCTTATTCGATCGACTTTCGAACCTGCCCTACTGACCCTTGCACCCATGTGCGCAGGGCCGTATTCATGCTCCACCTATTAGGGCGGAGCGCACGAGACTTATGGCAGAAAAAAAGAAAAATCGGTACGGCCCATTGGTCATTGTCGGGGTTGTACTTGTTGGTATGGCTGGCTTTGGCTCAAGCGGGTTTTCAAGCAGTATGCGCAGCCTAGGCACCGTCGGCGACAAAGACGTGCCGATTACAGCCTATCAGCGGCAGCTAAACGCGCAGATTCAGAATATGTCACAGCAGTTTGGTACGCAAATCACCTTCCAACAAGCTGTTTCACTTGGCATTGACCGTCAGGCGCTTCAGTCCGTGATCCTAAACCGCACGCTTGATAATGAAGCCGCCCAATTGGGTATTTCCGTTGGTGATCAACGTGTGTTTGATCAGCTAAAAGCCATTCCAGAATTCCAAGGTCGTGGCGGATTTAACGCCGATAGCTATCGCCTTGCGCTGCAGCAAGCTGGTCAATCAGAATCCGCGTTTGAAACAACACTCCGCGAAGAAATGGCACGCACATTGCTGCAAGGCGCAGTCGTAAGCGGCGTTCCAAGCATGGATGTCTTTGGTCAAACGATGATCGCCTATATTGGTGAACAGCGCAGTGCCACTTGGACATCAATCGATGCCGAGGCACTGACAGCACCAATCCCTGGTGCGACAGATGCTGATATCCAAGAATACTACGACGCCCATCCCGAAGATTTCACTCTGCCCGAAACACGTGACATCACCTACGTCTGGCTAACCCCAGATATGATCCAGGATCAGATGGAAGTTCCTGAAACCGCCGTTGAACAGCTGTATCAGGACCGGATCGCTGAATTCATGCAGCCAGAGCGCCGCTTGGTGGAACGCTTGGTTTATCTCGACTCTGCGAAGGCGGACGAAGCCCGCGCGCGCATCGATTCTGGCGAATCCAGCTTTGAAGACCTTGTTGCCGAACGTGGCCTTACCCTGAACGATGTCGATATGGGCGACGTCGACCAAGAAGAACTGCGCGCCGCTGGCGAAGCCGTCTTTACGGCAACTCCGGGTGAAGTCGTCGGTCCGTTCAACTCTCCTCTTGGGCCTGCATTGTTCCGCATGAACGCAGTTCTCTCAGCCCAAGAAACACCAATCGAAGAAGCGACACCGCAATTGCGTGACGAACTTGCGGCTGATGCAGCCCGCGAAGTCATTTCTGGTAACACCGATGGTATTCTTGACTTAATCGCAGGCGGCGCAACGCTTGAGGATCTAGCGGAACGGACCGACCTACAAATTGGCACCATCAATTGGACAGCTGATGTCGCCGAAGGAATCGCCGCCTATGATGATTTCCGTGACGCTGCTGCGCGCGTTGAGCAAGGTGCATTTGCGGACGTTATTGACTTGGCAGACGGCGGTATTTTTGCATTGCGTCTAGATGGTATCACCCCGCCGGCGGTCCAACCGCTTGATGAGGTGCGCGAATCTGTCGCTCAAGCGTGGGAAGTTCAGGCGGTCCAAGATGCTGTTATCGCACGTGCGGAAGAATTGGTTGCCAAAATTCAACCCAATACCGGGTTTGATACGCTCGGACTGCAGGCAACGGTCGAAGAAAACCTAACGCGTACCGATTTCGTCGAAGGCACCCCACCCGCCTTTAACGAGAAGCTGTTCGAAATGGCGGCCGGGGATGTTGTTGTTCTGGATGCAGAAGACCGTGCCGTAATCTTGCGTCTTGACGCAATCACACCGCCAGATACCGAAGACGAACTGACGGCGGCACGGATCGAAGGTATCAGCAGCAACGCAACGCAATCTATCGCGCAGGACCTCTTTGACGCCTATGCGACGGCTTTGCAAAAAGAGACTGACGTGAATATTAATCAGGCCACCGTGAACGCGGTTAACGCCCAGTTCCAGTAGGATAAAATGTCGCTTTTACCTGATTATGATAACTTCGCCCGTGGATATGACGCGGGCGAAAACCAAATCGTTTATACCCGTATTGCCGCTGATTTGGATACACCCGTTTCGTTGATGCTGAAGCTATCAGGCGCTGGAACTAACGCTTTCATGCTCGAAAGTGTAACGGGCGGGGAAATTCGCGGGCGCTATTCGATTATCGGCATGAACCCTGACTTGATCTGGGAATGTCGTGGAACGACGTCACGCGTAAACCGCAACGCCCGTTTCAACGACACCGACTTCATCGAAATGGATGCGGACCCGCTAACCGCGCTGCGTGCGCTGATAGCCGAATCCAAGATCGCGTTGCCCGCCGATCTACCTGCCGCATCAGCGGGGCTGTTTGGTTATCTTGGCTATGACATGATCAGGTTGGTTGAACACCTGCCGGACGTGAACCCTGATCCTCTGGGGCTGCCTGACGCGATGATGCTACGCCCATCCGTCGTTGCCGTGCTGGATGGCGTGAAGGGTGATGTCATCCTTGTTGCGCCTGCCTATGTGAACTCAGGATTAAACGCGCGTGCCGCCTATGCCCAAGCCGCTGAACGCGTGATGGACGCGCAGCGCGCACTTGAACGCCCTACGCCGGGAGATGGCCACGCGCTGGCAGATCCAGCCCCAGTAAGCCCACCTGTATCGAACTTTACCCACAGCGGGTATTTGGACGCTGTTGAAACAGCTAAGGAATACATCCGCGCTGGCGACATCTTTCAGGTCGTGCCATCGCAACGGTGGACCCAAGAATTCCGCGAACCGCCTTTTGCACTGTATCGCAGTCTGCGCCGGACCAATCCGTCGCCGTTCATGTTTTTCTTTAACTTTGGCGGCTTCCAAGTGATCGGGGCCAGCCCTGAAATCCTTGTTCGCGTTTTTGGCAAAGAGGTTACGATTCGCCCAATCGCCGGTACCCGTCCCCGCGGCGCGACCCCTGCCGAAGATAAAGCGAACGAAGCCGATCTTCTTGCCGATGAAAAGGAACTGGCTGAACATCTCATGCTGCTTGATCTGGGCCGCAATGACACGGGTAAGGTCAGTAAAGTTGGAACCGTACGCCCGACCGAAGAATTCATTATCGAACGCTATAGCCATGTGATGCATATCGTTTCAAACGTCGTTGGCGAATTGGCCGATGATCAAGATGCGCTATCTGCATTCTTTGCTGGCATGCCTGCAGGAACAGTATCGGGCGCACCCAAAGTCCGTGCGATGGAAATCATCGACGAGCTGGAACCTGAGAAACGCGGTGTTTACGGCGGTGGCTGTGGCTATTTCAGCGCAAACGGCGACATGGATATGTGTATTTCCCTGCGTACTGCGGTGTTGCAAGATGAAAAGCTATACATCCAAGCTGGCGGCGGTGTGGTCTTTGATAGTGATCCAGAGGCCGAGTATCAGGAAACTGTGCATAAATCGAACGCCATCAGAAAAGCTGCGGCTGACGCAACCATGTTCAAAACAGGTGGCAATTAGCCCGCTCAGCGTAAGCTGGATTTAAATCCAGCTTACGTTTTTCAATTCGCGTCCAGTAGAACCGCAGATACTGGCGCCAGCAGCATTTGATCTTGGTTCACGGAAAGTGCCCAGTTGGTTAGCGCCAATATCGTACTTTCTTGGGCATGACCTAACAGAACCGCATTGCCAGTTTGGCGTGCGCGAAGCGCAGATTGGTCCAATGACCTTTCAATTATTGACGGGTCATCAACACCGCTATCAAGGTCGCGCAAGACAGTTGCTGTGGGGATTCCCGCCTGCTCAGCCGCGCGTTGAGCACTTCCGAGACCGCGTTGCACTGTAACCAACCCACGGCCATCCGCTGCAAGAACCCGCATAACCTGTTCGGTTACAGCCCGGTTGTTTTGCAAAACGCCGGTACCGTCCGCAAATAAAATCGCTGTTTCCGGCAAAATACCAAATGCTGCCTCAAAGGCCACTTCGACATCAGTAGGAATCGCGCCTTCTGGCAAAGAGGTTTGCATAGCGATCTCTACACCTGCAGCGCGGTAAGCGCGCATATTCTCGGCTGCATTTGGGTCAAGCGCATGAAGCACAACAGTGACGGGTAATGGCAAAGCTGCCACCTCTGCGGCCATCACGCCATTTGAACCGTCGTCAATGAGTAGGACTGAAATCAGCGGCAATCCATTTGGGTTCTCAAATGCCGTCGCATAACGTTCTAGCGCAGGCAAAACAGTTTCCTCGCCTTCTTGGACAGATACTTCGATTTCGGGTTCTGACGTTTCGGAAGGTTCCGCACCAGGGCGGTTCACTTTGACCCGGTTTACTGGCGGAGTGTTATCTACAGGCTGTTCAGCGTCAGCGACATCGGCTTCTGCCTCAGGCTCAGGCTCAGGCTCAGGCTCAGGCTCAGGCTCAGGCTCAGGCTCGATGATAATAGGCGCTTGCACCGGTGGTGTCATCTCTGCCTCCACTGACGGCGTTTCGTCAGGCACAGGGAGTGCGGTGACCTCTGGCAACTCCGTGGCCTCTGGTACGATTGCTAAATCGGGCTCTGGGATAACAACGGCTTCGGGCGGCTCAGCCACGGTTTCAGGTGTCGGTGCCACAAATAAGGGTTCGTCGTCATCGACACGAACCTGTTCAGCGGGTTTTACAATGACGTCTGGCGGGGGCGGCACCAACGCATCTTCGGCAATGCCAGCCACGATTGGCGCGTCTAGTTCACTCGGCTCAGATTCCGGTTGTGCTGGCAGTGTTGCAATCACAGCGTTTTCATCCGCAACAGGCATCTGAGGCGGTTCAACCGTTGTTGGCGCAAGAACAGGTTCCTCTAACGCTGTGACAATCGTCGCATCACCCACGTCAGCCGGCACGCTAAGTTCGGTTTCCAACTGCAATGTCTGTGGTGGCGCTGCAGGTTCTGTATCTGTCGTTGGTTCCGCCACTTCTGCTTCGGGGGCGGAAACACGTGGCGCGGTTACAGCGAATTCACGATCCACCTCTGGCGGCGTCGTCCCAGTATCAAGATCAATTTCAGCACTTTGCGTTGCTTGTGGTGCCGCAACCTGTGGCATCTGCGGCGGTTCATTTCCTGCGGGTTGTTCGCTCACTAGTGACGCAACACCTAACCCTGCACCACCAAGTACAAGCGCCCACACACTCCCTGAAACACTACCCCGCATATAATAATCGCCCTTCAAGTCGTCTGTAATCGCACCGTTCGACCTTGACGCTGCCCCGCGTCCCGGCCCATGTATGGCATTGATTATACCGTCAGCCACGGGGGAGACGGTAGCCCTAATTCGACCTGCACGGGATTTTGTCATGCTTTTGCTGATAGATAACTACGATAGCTTCACCTACAACCTTGTTCATTACTTGGGCGAATTGGGCGCAAACGTCGTTGTGCGCCGAAATGACGCGCTTAATGTCCAAGAAGCAATGGCGATGCGTCCCGACGCAATTATGCTATCTCCCGGCCCTTGCGATCCGTCGCAAGCAGGCATTTGCCTGTCGATGGTCCATGCCGCTGCCGAGACCAAAACACCCTTGATGGGTGTGTGTCTGGGCCACCAAGCGATTGGAGAAGCTTTTGGCGGGAAAGTCGTTCGCTGCCACGAAATCGTACACGGCAAAATGGGCGCGATGAAACACACTGGTAAGGGCCTGTTTGCTGGGTTGCCTAGCCCATTTGATGCGACCCGCTATCATTCTCTTGTTGTAGAACGCGAAACCCTGCCCGACAGTCTTGAAATCACGGCAGAACTTGATGACGGCACGATCATGGGGCTCCAGCACAAAACGCTGCCAATCCACGGCGTTCAGTTCCACCCTGAAAGCATCAAGTCAGAGCACGGGCACAAGTTGTTGAACAACTTCCTTGAGATGACAAAGGTTGCAGCATGACCGAGGCGATGAAGCCACTGATTTACGCCGCATCGGAAGGCCCGCTTTCGCGTGCGCAAGCCGAAGACGCATTTGGATATCTGTTCGAAGGTACGGCAACACCGGCTCAGATCGCGGGTTTCCTGATGGCGCTGCGGACACGCGGTGAATCCGTAGCTGAGTATTCAGCAGCGGCCGCTGTCATGCGCGCGCATTGCGTACCTGTCAAAGCCCCCGAAGGTGCGATGGATATCGTTGGCACGGGCGGCGACGGTAAGCACACTTTGAACATCTCAACCGCAACCGCGTTTGTTGTGGCTGGTGCCAGGGTGCCCGTTGCGAAACATGGTAACCGCAACCTATCGTCTAAATCCGGCACTGCAGATGTGCAAAGTGCGCTTGGCATCAACGTGATGGTTGGGCCCGATGTGGTCGAACGTGCAATCGCTGAGGCTGGCATCGGCTTTATGATGGCGCCCATGCACCACCCAGCAATGAAACACGTTGGTCCTGTACGACTAGAATTGGGATGCAAAACGATCTTTAACATCTTGGGGCCGCTTACTAATCCGGCTGGCGTAAAGCGCCAACTTACGGGCGCATTTGCGATCGATTTGATCCACCCAATGGCCGAAACGCTCCAGCAGCTTGGCACTGAAAAAGCGTGGCTTGTGCACGGCAGCGATGGCACTGATGAGATCACGATTTGTGGCACAACCGCCGTTGCCGCGCTCGAGAATGGCAAGGTCACATCGCGCGAAATCCACCCAGAGGATGCGGGCCTACCTGTCCACAATTTCCGCGATCTGATCGGTGGGACGCCAGAAGAGAACGCAGATGCGATGCGCGCATTGCTGGATGGAGCGACCGGTGCCTACCGTGATGCCGTGCTATTCAACGCTGCTGCCGCACTTGTTGTCGCCGACAAGGCAGCCACCCTGCCCGAAGGCGTCGAAATCGCCCGCGAAAGCATTGATGCTGGCAAGGCAAAGCAGGCTGTTGAAACACTCGCGCGGATCACATCGTCCTAATGTTTGATCTTGGTCGTCTGGGCAGTTGGGCCGATCTACCGTTTTTCGGTGACGACCTTCCCGCTCTGACAGCCAAGATCGACGCCGATATACTTCCGCCACCGGCGCTGACATTTGCGGCGCTAGAGCGTTGCCAACCCGATCAGACCCGCGTCGTGATTATTGGCCAAGACCCGTACCACACACCCGGCAAAGCTGACGGTCTGGCCTTTTCAATTCCCGATGACTTTGGCGGTCGGCTTGATAGTCTTGGCAACATTTTCAAAGAGATAGACAGCGACCTGGATCAAAAGCGCACCAAGACTGGGTTACAGGACTGGGCCGATCAAGGCGTTTTATTACTTAACACAGCCCTGACGGTGCCCCCCGGAAAGCCAAAGGCGCATGCCAAACTTGGCTGGTCGAAATTGGTCGTCGATGTGATCAAGCGACTGGATGATGCACCGCGCGCGCTCATCCTTTGGGGCGGCCCGGCACAGAGCTATAGCAAACACATCAGCGAACAGCATCTGATACTAAAATCAGCGCACCCTTCCCCATTGTCATGCCATCGTGGTTTTTTCGGCTCGCGCCCATTTTCAAAGACCAACCAGTGGCTTATTGATCAAGGGCAAGAGCCAATAAACTGGGCGGACCCATGAGCGACATTCTCGAAAAAATCAAAACTTATAAGTTGGAACATGTTGCTGCATGCAAAGCTGCTGTTCCATTATCCGAGATAGAAGCGCGCGCCAAAGATGCGCCCCCCACCCGCGGGTTTGCGGATCGCCTACAAGAGGCTGCCCGCGAAGGGTATGGCCTCATCGCTGAAATCAAAAAGGCGAGCCCATCCAAGGGTCTGATCCGTCCCGATTTCAACCCACCTGAGCTTGCAAAAGCATACGAGGCCGGCGGTGCAACATGTCTATCCGTGCTGACAGATGGCCCATCATTCCAAGGCGATGATAGCTACCTGACGGCTGCCCGCAGCGCCGTCGATCTACCCGCCCTGCGCAAAGATTTCATGTACGACACCTATCAAGTCGCCGAAGCCCGTGCATTGCACGCCGACTGCATCCTAATCATCTTGGCGTCGGTCAGCGATGCCCAAGCCCAAGAGCTTGAGGATGCCGCGTTTGAATGGGGAATGGATGTCCTGCTTGAGGTCCACGATGCAGAAGAGCTTGAGCGTGCAAGCCTGCTGAAATCCCCTCTGATGGGTATCAACAACCGCAATCTCAAGACCTTTGAAACGACGTTAGACACCACACGCACCCTGTCGAAACTGGTGCCTGCAGATCGCACAATCGTCTGCGAAAGCGGCCTGAACACCCCCGAAGAACTTGCAGACATGGCCCGCTATGGCGCGCGCACTTTCCTGATCGGCGAAAGCCTGATGCGTCAGGATGACGTTGCAACGGCGACACGCACGTTGCTTGCCAATCCAGCAACCGGAGGCATGTGATGTCCGGCCTCAGCCATTTTGACGCCGACGGCAAAGCCCATATGGTCGATGTATCGGACAAACCCGTCACGGCACGTATCGCGGTGGCCGAAGGTTTCATCAAAATGGCCCCCGAAACGCTTGCCTTGATTGTCGAAGGACGCGCAGACAAGGGCGATGTTCTGGGGATCGCCCGGATCGCTGGGATTATGGGGGCCAAGAAAACAGCCGACCTCATCCCGCTCTGCCACCCGCTCCCCATCACCAAGGTCGCGATTGAAATGACCCCGGACGAGGCGCTACCCGGTATCAGGATCAGCGCCACCGTCAAAACCGGTGGCCAAACTGGCGTTGAGATGGAAGCCCTAACAGCAGTCAGCACAACCGCACTAACCGTCTATGACATGGTCAAAGCGGTTCAAAAAGATATGGAAATCGGCGGGATACGGGTGACGCTAAAAGACGGCGGAAAATCTGGACGGTTTGAAAATCCATGATCCCAGTCAACGAAGCACTTGATCACTTGTTCGCTCTTGTTTCGCCTTTACCATCAGAAACCGTGCCACTGGCAGAAGCCTTTGGACGTGTGCTGGCGCAGGATGTCGCCGCACGCCGTGATCAGCCGCCATTTGCTGCATCTGCTATGGATGGTTATGCAGTTGCTGGTGCAGATGTTGCCCCCGGCGCAACCTTTGATGTTGTCGGAGAGGCTGCGGCCGGCCACGCATTCGCTGGCAACGTCGGGTCAGGTCAGGCTGCGCGGATTTTCACAGGTGCACCAATGCCCGCCGGAACAGATTGGGTCGTGATCCAAGAAGACGTTGACCGTGTCGACAACACCATCACCCTGTGCGACACGTTAGAAACGAAATCTTACGTGCGCCCTGCTGGTTCCGACTTTAAGAATGGCGATCAGATTAAGGCACCGCGTGTCTTGTCTGCTTCGGATGTTGCGCTTCTTGCTGCGATGAATATTGCGCAGGTCCCGATGGCCCGCCGCCCCGTTGTCGCGATTATCGCGACAGGGGATGAATTGGTGCAGCCCGGCGAAACTCCGGGCCCAGATCAGATCATTGCGTCGAACAGTTATGGTTTGGCGGCCCTTGTCGAAGGCGCAGGCGGCCATGCCCGTATGCTGCCAATCGCACGCGACAACGTTCCGGCCCTTGAACTAGCTTTTGATTTGTCAGCCGATGCCGACCTGATTGTGACCATTGGTGGTGCCTCTGTCGGCGATCATGATTTGGTCGGACAGGTTGCAGAAGCCAAGGGAATGGAGCGGTCGTTTTACAAGATCGCAATGCGTCCGGGCAAACCGCTGATGGCGGGCCGGATGGGCAACTCTGTGATGATTGGCCTGCCGGGCAATCCCGTTTCTGCAATGGTGTGCGGGCACATTTTTTTACTGCCAGTCATCCGCAAGATGCTTGGCCAGGGAACGGCACCTGCCCCACGCGAAACCGCCCCCCTTGCCCATGACATTGGCCCAAACGGTATCAGAGAACACTATACTCGCGCGCATATCGGCCCTGACGGCGTGACCATCTTTGATCGCCAAGACAGCGCGCTTTTGACAGTCCTAGCGGATGCTAATTGTCTTGCTGTTCGTCCGATTGGTGACCCAGCCCGCAGCGCAGGCGACAAAATCGACATCATCCGTATCTGACCTTGAATGTTCACAGTGCTCACGCAAGAGTTGACACAAAACAGGAACATGCATAGAACATATGCAAAACCTGCAAGGGGAACATGCGATGCTGACGAAAAAACAACTCGACCTGCTAGAGTTCATTCACAAGCGCGTTCAGCGCGATGGGGTGTCGCCTAGCTTTGATGAAATGAAAGAAGCGCTAGATCTGCGATCCAAGTCGGGGATCCACCGTTTGATCACAGCATTGGAAGAACGTGGATTTATTCGCCGCCTCGCGCACCGCGCACGTGCCTTGGAAATCGTTAAGCTACCTGACGCGATGCAGGGCAAAACTGGCTTTACCCCGCGTGTGATTGACGGCGATAAACCCGACAGCACCCCTGCAACGGCAATGCCGATTGACAATGGCGCGATCGAACTTCCCTTGATGGGCCGCATCGCTGCCGGTGTCCCGATCGAGGCGATTAGCCAAGTATCCCACAACGTTTCGGTCCCGCAGTCGATGGTCGGCGCAGGCGACCACTATGCGCTTGAAGTTAAAGGCGATTCTATGATCGACGCCGGCATCAATGACGGCGATGTTGTTGTGATCCGTGAAACCACCGTCGCTGATAATGGGGATATCGTCGTTGCACTGGTCGAAGGTCACGAAGCCACGCTAAAACGGTTCCGCCGGAACGGCAGTGCTATCGCGCTCGAGGCGGCAAACCCTGCATATGAAACGCGCATATTCCGCGATGATCAGGTCAAGGTTCAAGGCCGGCTGGTTGGGCTAATCCGCACCTACTGATTAGAGTATTCACGCTGCTTCAAGGGTCGCTCTGGCGGCCCTTTTTGTTTTCTTGGGTCAGGATGATCTGTCCACCTGCCAATTCTGCTCCGGCGTTCCACGGACGAACCCCAGTTACCTCTTGTGCAGTGGTAACGACTAAATCACCACGTTCATTGATATCCAAAGCGAGTGCGCCAGTCCGGCGTAGCTGGTCAATATCAAAAACGATACAGGGCCAATCTGTTACTTCCTTTTGATTACTAACAATCACATCAGCGCCATCGCATCCATCTAACTCCGCAAGCGCGGTTTTTCCCGATACTTGCAACACAGTCCATTCGCCGACCTGCACCCGAACAACCCGCCCTTCGCGCTGGTATCCAGGGCGGCCTGCCGCGATTTCTTGGTCAGACACTGCGCCGTCATTTTCCAGCCAAATCCGCGCAACAAAACTGTCGCCAGTTGGCTTGGAAAGTGCCCTCCCCTCAGGCCCTAAAACCCCAATCAACGCTCCGCTGTCAGAGATCAGTAAGTGCGGTCGGGTTACTTGCGACCATGACACAAATGCGCAAATCACAAGGGCAACGCCTGCGAATCGTAATTTGCCCTGCCACAGGACACCCCACAGCAAACCCATCGCAAGTAACGACAAAACCCAAGGACCGGGCGCAACGATATGACCGACAGCCCCGTCCCAGCCTGATACAGTTTCCGCAACCCATAAGATCCAGCGCAAACCAACGGACATGAGCGCAAAACCGACGCCCGACAGCCCAAGCGGCGCAAGGCAGATCGCCAGAACGGCTGCGGGCATAACTAGGACGCCCATCAATGGCACGCTGAGCAAATTCGCGATGAGCCCAAAATGTGCAACTTGGTTAAAATGCGCTGCAGCGAAAGGCGCGGTCGCAAGCCCTGCAACAAAGGATGACAAAACGACAGAAAACACTGCACGCAACCATTTCGGCCAACGCGACATGTCAAAGCGGCGCAATGCGCCAAAGACCACCACCAGCGCTGTCGTCGCAGCAAAAGACATCTGAAACCCCGGCCCGGTAAGCGCCTCTGGCTGCCATAGCAGCACGATGATCGCAGCCATTGCCACAGCGCGCAAAGTTAACGCGCGGCGGTCCAGTAGGACTGCAACCAACATCACTGCAACCATTATGAATGCGCGCTCTGTCGCTACGTTTCCTCCGGAAAGTGCCAGATAGAATGCACCGACAACTAATGCGCAGACTGCAGCAATTTTCTTGGTCTGATACCGAAGCGATATCGTCGCACTAAGCGCCAATCCGTACCGGACAAGCGCAAAGATGAATCCGGTCAGCAACCCCATATGCAGACCAGAGATCGCCAACAAATGCGCCAGATTAGCGGCACGCAAATTCGCCAATGTTTCTTGGCGCATCGCGGATCTGTCGCCTGTCATGATTGCAGCAGCAAATGCCCCTGCTTCGCCCGGGATCGCCGCCTGAACAAAGCTAGATAACTTCATCCTTGTGGCAAACACGCGCATCGCCAATGTTGGGTCGCTCGGGGCGGCCAGCCTTAAAACCGGAGTGCGCGTGTAACCGACAGCCCCCAACCCCAGAAACCACGCATGTCGTTGAAAATCAAAACCACCTGGTTCCGCAGGACCTGCGGGCGGCGAAAGGTGCCCGGTGAGGATCAGGGTTTCGTCCGGCTGATAGCTATGGATCACTTGGTCACCATGAACTGAGACTCGCACTCGTTCCGGGGTACGGGCTGGTGACATACGCGCAAGAACAACGTTATCCAGCGTTAATCTGGCTGCATCGCTTGCAGACCGATCAATATTAACCACACGCCCCTCAATCGGCCCATAGTAGCGAAAACTAAGCACTGGTTCGGCAACACGAGCCGTTCGCCACTGGGCGATGCCTGCACCGGCGAGGAAAAGTGAACAGCCCACAACAACGGGGGCCAGCGCGGGATGGACCCATCGCGATATCCACAGCAAGGTTATCGCCAACAGCCAGACGCCGACCATTATCGCTTGATTAGGTTCTTGAGAAAGCGAGAAATAGGTGCCGATGCCGATGCCCAGGCAAACAGGAACCCAGCCAATCAGCCCACCGCGTTGCGCCAGAAGTACGTCAAGAAAAGCAGTGCGCACTTGTTCTTTACCCCGCAGTTTCGTATCTCCCATTCAATCCGGACACTACCGGAAAGCTGGTTAGCGAAAGGTTAATTCTCCATGTCAGTCGTCACTCGTTTCGCCCCGTCACCCACTGGTGCTTTGCACATCGGCGGTGCGCGCACTGCTTTGTTTAATTGGCTTTATGCGCGTGGTCGTGGTGGCAAATTCTTGTTGCGGATCGAAGACACCGATAAGTCACGCTCGACTGATGAAAACAAACAGGCGATCTTGGATGGTCTGACTTGGCTTGGGCTTGATTGGGATGGCGAACCAACCAGCCAAGCAGAAAACGCCCCGCGCCATGTCGAAGTCGCGCTGGAGATGCTAGCCAACGGCCACGCTTATAAGTGTTTTAGCACCCAAGACGAAATCGAAGCATTCCGCGAAAACGCGCGTGCAGAAAAGCAGTCGACGCTGTTCCAGTCACCTTGGCGCGATGTGCCAGAGGCAGATCATCCTGACCTGCCCTACGTCATCCGTCTAAAGGCACCGCGCACCGGCAAAACAACCCTTCATGACGAAGTACAAGGTGATGTCACTTGGTCCAACGACCAGCTAGACGACATGATCCTGCTGCGGTCTGATGGTACCCCAGTTTATATGCTGGCCGTTGTTGTCGACGACCATGATATGGGCGTGACGCATGTCATCCGTGGTGATGATCATCTTGCCAACTCCTTCCGTCAGAACCTGATCTACGAGGCCATGGGTTGGGAGAAACCCGTGCTTGCCCATATTCCATTGATCTTTGGTCCAGACGGTAAAAAGCTATCGAAACGCCACGGCGCGACTGGTGCGGCAGAGTACCAGCAAATGGGTTATCCGGCCGCTGGTATGCGCAACTATCTGACTCGTCTGGGCTGGAGCCACGGCGACGACGAATTCTTCTCGGATGAGCAGGCCCGCGAATGGTTTGACCTGAGTGGAATTGGCAAATCGCCTGCCCGTTTTGACTTTAAAAAGCTCGCAAATATCTGTGGCCAACACATTGCCGTGACTGACGATGCTGCACTGCTGCAGGAAGTGCACGAATATTTAGCATCTGTTGGCGAACAGGCCCTTACAGATCAGCAATCTGATCTTCTATTGCGCGCAATGTACTGCCTAAAAGAACGCGCAAAGACCATTCCGGAATTACTTGAAAAAGCACACTTTTCACTTGTTTCCCGCCCACTAGAGATCGACGAAAAAGCCAAAGCGCAGCTGAATGATGTATCCCGTGGTATACTGTCGGAATTGACGCCGCAGTTGCAAAATGCTAGCTGGACGCGTGACACCTTAGAAGGGATTGTCACGTCCATTGCCGAAGCTCACGATACGAAACTTGGCAAACTTGCTGGGCCGCTTCGTGCGGCGCTCGCAGGGCGTGCTGTCTCACCAAGTGTGTTCGATATGATGTTGGTCTTGGGGCAAGAGGAAACAATTGCCCGGCTTCAAGACGCCAGCGACTGAAACCAATTCGTTACGATTGGCAGTTACCTGGAACACCGACGAATAAAGATGCGCCGGCGATGATTTGTCGTGCGCACCATATAAGGGGAAGAAATATGGCTGAAAATACAGACACTGCGAAGTTAACCATCAAGGGCGAAACATACGAATTGCCGATCCACTCCCCTACGGCAGGCCCTGATGTAATCGACATCCGCAAGCTTTACGCACAAGCTGACGTATTCACATACGATCCAGGCTTTACGTCTACATCCGCGTGCGACAGCACGATCACATTCATCGACGGCGACAAAGGTGAACTGCTTCACCGTGGTTACCCAATTGACCAGCTGGCAAGCCAGTCTCACTATCTCGAAGTATGTTACCTGCTGCTTTACGGTGAACTGCCTTCAGCTGCTGAGCTTGAGAAGTTCGAGCGTCTGGTAACGAACCACACGATGATTCACGAGCAGATGCACAACTTCTTCCGTGGTTTCCGCCGCGACGCACACCCAATGGCGACAATGGTTGGCGTTGTTGGTGCGATGTCCGCATTCTACCATGATTCCACTGACATCAACGATGCGCACCAGCGCGAGGTCGCTTCGATCCGCCTGATCGCGAAGATGCCAACAATCGCTGCAATGGCCTATAAGTATTCGATCGGCCAGCCGTTCGTATATCCACGCAACGATCTGGATTATGCTGCGAACTTCTTGCACATGTGTTTCTCGGTCCCTGCCGAAGAATACAACGTGAACCCAATTCTGGCACGCGCGATGGACCGTATCTTTACGCTGCACGCCGATCACGAACAAAACGCTTCGACTTCGACCGTGCGTCTGGCGTCGTCTTCTGGTGCAAACCCGTTTGCATGTATCGCTGCTGGTATCGCGTGCCTTTGGGGTCCTGCCCACGGTGGCGCGAACCAAGCATGTCTGGAAATGCTTAAGGAAATCGGCACTGTTGACCGTATTCCTGAATTCATCGCCCGCGCGAAAGACAAGAACGACAGCTACCGCCTGATGGGCTTTGGCCACCGCGTATACAAAAACTTTGACCCACGTGCGACTGTGATGAAACAGTCCGCTGACGAAGTTCTTGAACTGCTTGGCGTTGAAGACAACCCACTGTTGCAGGTCGCAATGGAGCTTGAAAAGCAAGCGCTGGCGGATCCGTACTTCGCTGAAAAGAAACTGTTCCCGAACGTTGATTTCTACTCGGGCATCATCCTCGAAGCGATGGGTTTCCCAACATCCATGTTCACACCGATCTTTGCATTGGCACGGACTGTTGGTTGGATTTCCCAGTGGAAAGAACAGCTTGCTGATCCACAGCTGAAAATCGGTCGCCCTCGTCAGCTTTATCTTGGCGAAACATCACGCAACTACGTCGACATCGAAAAACGCTAAAAGATGCAGGCCACCTTCGGGTGGCCTTTTTCTTAGCTGACATCATCCCCAAGCGACACATAAGATGGATAACCCGTGACGCTAACGACTGACCGCCTTGTCCTACGTGAACCGCGTGCTGACGATTTGGATGCAATGTATGCTCTGTATAGCGATCCGCGCGCTATGAAATATTGGTCAACGGCCCCACATGCGGATAGATCAGTAACCAAAGCGCTGCTCGACCGTTGCATTGCGTCTTGGCAAAATAACCCAACCTACTTTCAGATCACGTTAGGTGACGCCTACATCGGAAGCGCGGGAAACCATCGTGACAACGAAGTCGGGTTTATTTTGCACCCTGACCACTGGCGCAAGGGCTATGTGTTTGAGGCCATGCAAGCTGTGATCCCATATTTATTTGATACGACCGATCATTCCGAACTCACCGCAGAAGCCGACCCGCTAAATGCAGCCTCTTTCGGGTTAATTCGTCGTTTGGGGTTTACGGACACCCACCGCGAGAAGAATACTTTTTGCATAAACGGCATTTGGTCAGACAGCGTGTATTTCATCTTGCCGCGCCCGAATGGAACGCGCTAGCATACCCTTGGTCATCAGTTCACCAAGGCGTCGCCGATCCGGTTGGATCACGCTAAACCTGACATTGGCAAAATAGACCGCTGACCTTTCAATCAGCCGGGCGACAAGGGCGACCATCAGACCCAACCGGGTTCCGGCACAGATTGCAGGGGCAAAATATGCCACGCCAAACACAACAAATCGCGATCAGCGATCTATCCGCCTTTACCAAAGCACTGCGAAGCGCGTTGCAGCAGCAAGACAGTTTCCCGGGGCATGCAAAGTTGCTGTCACTGGTCGCTAAGGCTGCCGGATACGATAATTATCAGCACTTAAAGTCTGACGCGCCTACATTAGCAAAAGAACCAACCACTCGCACGCTAGAAAAGGCGCAGCGAGTCTTTGACGATGGTACCATGACACGCTGGCCACAGCAGACTTCGGTGCAGGGATTATGCCTATGGGTGTTTTGGGCTGCGTTACCGGCCAAGCAGGATCTAAGTGAAACCCAAGTCAACGATGTACTAAAAACCGGGCACAGCTTTGGTGATCATGCACTTTTGCGGCGGTCATTGATCGATCACCGCCTTGTGACACGCACAACCGATGGAAAGACCTATCGTAGGATTGAACAAGCGCCCCCAGCGGACGCGCTTGCCCTACTTGCGCAGGTTCAGCGCCCTTCGTAGCGGGGCGCGCGCTTTTCAAGGAAGGCTGTGACGCCTTCTTTGAAATCATGTGTGTTACCACAAACGGCTTGCAGCTTGGCCTCGAGCGCCAGTTGCTCGTCCAATGTGTTTTCCAATGAGCCCCGAATAGCCTTTTTCAACTGTTCGTAGGCGACGGTTGGACCATTCGCCAACTGCTGCGCACGAGATTTTATATGTGCTTCAAATTCGGCTGCTGGCGCCGTTTCATAAATCATGCCCCAGTCACGAGCCTGATTGGCGCTTACCTTATCAGCGAAAAGCGTTGAACCCATCGCACGCGCGGCCCCAATTTGTCGCGGCAGCCAGTAGGTGCCACCTGCATCCGGGATCAGGCCAATGCGGGTGAAAGCTTGGACGAAATACGCATCCTCTGACGCGATCACCACATCGGCCGCCAAAGCAAGGTTTGCCCCTGCCCCCGCAGCTGGCCCGTTTACGGCGCAGATGGTTGGGACTTTGCAATCAAAGATCGACTTAAGCATTGGGACATATTCATCACGCAGCGTGGCCTCCATGTCGATGGTTCCGCCGGCTGCCGCATCGGCCAAATCTTGACCAGAACAGAAAGATGCACCCGCCCCCGTCATGACGACTGCACGCGCGCTTTGCTCTGCGTCTTTAAAGGCATGCGTAATCTCAAGCCGCATCTGCGTGTTCAACGCATTCATCAAAGCAGGCCGGTTCAGCGTGATATAGGCCACGCCTTCGGTGATCTCATAAGTGATTGCTTGATAATCCATGCGCGTATCCTCTGTCTGCGTTGTGCATACAGTATCCTAGTGACGCGCCACGCAAAGTACGACGGGGCGTCACTGTTTCAGGATTTTTTCGAGCGCTTCTTCCTCGTCTTGGCTTAGCGGCATTGGTGCGATGTTCCTACGGCGAATGGTCGTTATCCCAACCCAAAGCGCAAGCAGCAGCATCAAAGGCGCGGCCAACCATAGGATCAGGTTGGCACCGCTCGCATCAGGACGCAGCAGAACATATTCCCCATAGCGGCTAACCATATAGGTGACAGCCTCTTCGTCGGTATCACCAGCGACCAGCCGTTCACGCAGAACGATCCGTAGTTCTTGTGCAAGGGTCGCATTCGATTCATCGATCGTTTCATTCTGACAAACCGGGCAACGCAGCCCTTGCGACAATTCGCGTGCGCGCTCCTCTAGTGCGGGGTCATCCAGCATTTCTGACGGTTCAACCGCAAACACAGGTGCCGCAATAATACATAAGACCAGGATCAAACGTTTCATTCTGCGGGCACCATATTTGTTTTCTTTGCAGATGCAGCGCCAACGCGTAGGCGGCGGTCAGACAAGGAAACGAAACCACCAAGCGCCATTAACAGCGCCCCACCCCAAATCCAGTTCGCGAATGGTTTGACGTAAACGCGTACCGCATAGCCACCATCCACCTGCGGATCACCGATAACGACGTAGATATCGCGCAGGATACCGTTACGGATTGCCGCTTCGGTCGTGGGCATTTTAGCAACCGGATAGAAACGCTTTTCTGGTGTTAACACGGTTAGCTGTTTGTCACCGCGCCAGACGCCCATGTCTGCCATCGTGGTCACATAGTTAGGCCCTTCGACGCGGCGCACATCATCAAGCGTGAAGCTAAACTGCCCGACATCCCAACGGTCGCCAATATCAGTCACGCGAATGTCTTCGATTTCCCACGCCATCATTGCAGCGATACCAAAGATCGTGACACCCATGCCCATATGCGCAAATGCTTTACCCCAGTCTGCGCGCGGCAAACGCCGCATTCGGCCAAGGCGATCCATCCAACCGCCACGACCACTCCGCATCCAAAGATCCGCGGTTGCGCCGCCAACGACCCAAACGCCAAGTGCAACGCCAATCGGCCCCATCGCAGAACGACCACTTTGAACAGCATAGGCAAGCAAGCCCAGTGCAATCGCCAAAACGAACCAAGGTAGCAACGGTTTTGTAGCGCGGGACAGACTGCCCCGCTTCCAAGCGAGGATTGACCCAATCGGCAGCACCGACGCGAGCCCCACCATGAATGGTGTAAATGCCGCCTCAAAAAATGGTGGTCCGACGGATAGCGTGCGACCGAACAGCATTTCCGCGACAAGCGGCCAGATCGTTCCGATGAAGACAACAAAGCAGCTAACGGCCAGCAAGACGTTGTTCAGCACTAGCGCACTTTCACGGCTGACCGCTGAAAACACACCTTTGGATTCCATCGAACCCGCACGCACAGCAAACAGGGTAAGCGCGCCACCCAAGAAAACAGCCAGAATAATCAGGATAAGCACGCCGCGCGCCGGGTCGTTTGCAAATGCATGGACCGATGTCAGCACGCCAGACCGTACGATGAACGTCCCAAGCAATGAAAACCCGAATGCCAAAATCGCAAGCAAGATCGTCCAGCTTTTCAACGCTTCGCGCTTCTCCACCACGATGGCAGAATGCAGCAATGCTGCTGAAATAAGCCAAGGCATAAATGATGCGTTTTCAACCGGGTCCCAGAACCAAAAGCCGCCCCAGCCTAATTCGTAATAGGCCCACCAAGACCCCAGCGCGATTCCAAGTGTTAGGAATACCCAAGCGGCGAGCGTCCATGGGCGCACCCAGCGCCCCCATGCGGCATCGACCTTGCCTTCAATCAGCGCAGCGATTGCAAAGGAAAACGCCATGCTTAGCCCAACATACCCGAGGTAAAGAAACGGCGGATGGAACGCGAGGCCGGGATCTTGGAGCAGCGGGTTCAGGTCGCGTCCGTTCAGCGGTGGCACAGCCAGTCGCAAAAACGGATTAGAGGTGAAAAGGATAAACGCAAAGAACGCAACGGCAATCGAGGCCTGTACCGCCAGCACACGCGCCCGCAGCCGGTCAGGAAGGTTACCACCGAAAACTGCTGCGCTTGCCCCAAACAGCGTCAGGATCAGTTGCCACAAGAGCATAGAGCCTTCGTGGTTCCCCCAAACGCCGCTGATCTTATAGATCATCGGTTTGTCAGTGTGCGAGTTCGCGTAGACCAGTTGTAGCGAAAAGTCTGATGTCACAAAGGCCCACGTCAGCGCACCGAACGAAAGCGCCACAAGCAGGAACTGCGATATGGCCGCAGGTTCAGCGACCGCCATCCATGCGGGGTTGTTGCGATGTGCCCCAACCATAGGGATTATCATCTGAACAAGGGCGATGCCAAACGCCAGAATCAGTGCGAAATGTCCAAGTTCTGTAATCATAACAGATGTCATAACCGAAATATGGCAATGACAACATGCCAAGGATGTCAAATCACCGATACATTTTGACGCGACTTCATTCAGATCCGAAAACCGCCCTGTAACGCATAGGTCAGCGCCCCCATTAAAAAGCCGCCAATCATCAGACGAACAAGCCACTTCAAGGTGTCTTCAATGGCGCCCAACCGGTCGGCGACATTTTCGCGGTGGACCTCATCCACTGCGTTACGTGTTTCTAGCGCGGTGATACGGCGCGCAACATCATCAAACCAATCCCTATCCATTCTCGGCCAACCAATCCCGGATTGCTGAATTTTCCACCTCGGCTATGGGCTTTCGCCGAGCCTCTGCGACAGCCATCGTTGCCGCAATAGAACGTTGAAATTCTTGACCTTTCACTTGATGCCTTGCGCCAAAATAGAAACTAACAATCGCTGTCATCAGCCACCAAAGCGGTTCAGGAACGAGCGCGAGCCCCTCCATCCCACGGCTGAATTCTTCGGGGTTCACCATTGCTCCCACGAACAGCCAGATTGTACCTAGCGCCAAAAATGGGCGCGGCAATCGGTTCAACCCGTCGACAAAGCGATCAAACAAACCACGGCGCGGATGGATAAACTCTGCTGCGAACTGCTGCAAACTTTCCGATCGCGCGTTCGCAACACGCACAGCCCGCCCTTCTGCGTTTTCACGAAATACTTCTGCTGTCTCAGACACGACATTGCGACCGTCACCAAATAGGAACGTCATCAAACCTGCGATCAAACCCATTGCGCGGTCCTTTCACGATGTTGCGTCTCGGTTAGGTGATAGCGTTGGCTGATGAATTCCTCGGCGCGGGTAATCCACCCGCCCTTACCACCATCACGCCGCCGCGCGTATTTGCGGCTAGCGGGACGACGGCCAGCAAGATCGTAATAGTAGTTGCGACGGGCAATTCCGTAGGCATCAACCAGATGATCGGGCGCTGCGCCAATCGCGCGACTAGCCGCCAAAATCGTCTGAGGGCCGATGACACCGTCTACAGAAACCTCGATACGCATATCGTTCAAAAGGCGCTGCAGTATCCGCACAGCGCTCGCACCGGCATTCACATACATATCAAACACTGACGCCTGAATGGCGTCAGGCAGCTTGTCGATCTTGGGTGCGCGAAAGTAGTGTTCGACGAAAATTGAAACCGCGTGGGCACGGGTTAGCACACGAACGTCAGCATCTGTGACTTCATTGTCGCCAGTCAAATCCATCCCAAGCCTACGCAGGGTATGCACGGTGACACCGTATTTGGTCGCCCCGCCGGGGTCATCCGCATCGTTCACATAGCCGCCTTCGCGGGCGACAATATCGGTGGCAATTTCGGTAATGCTTTGCATCGTCAGCCCTCATGTCTGTGCGACACAAAGGCTGCGCTAGATAAGTTAATTCGTTACCGCAGTACCGTCCGGTGCAACATACGTGCCCTGTTCTTTCAGCGCATCAAGCACTTCTTTCGGCATGTATGTTTCATCATGTTTAGCAAGAATTTCAACAGCTTCAAAGCGACCATTAATGTAATTACCCTGTGCGACCATCCCCTGACCTTCGTCAAAAAGGTCCGGCAAAATGCCAGAGTAGGCAACATTGATCGATGCGCCGCCGTCTGTGACCGAAAATGTAATCTCTTGCCCCTGACCGCGCACCAGAGTGCCAGCCTCGACCAGCCCACCAATACGAAACCGCTCATTAGGTGCGGGCGGTGCGGCGACCACCTCGCTAGGTGATCGGAAGTATTGGAAACTGTCGTCAGGCAAGAACCACAAGGCGGCCAAAATCGCCGCAACACAGGCCCCGGCAATGCCGATGACCTGAACGCGACGACGCTTTTTGAGGCTCTTTAACCCGCTCATGGAAACACCGGTGCCAACATCAAACCTTCGGTCTCTGGCAGTCCCAACATCAGGTTCGCATTTTGCAGCGCCTGCCCCGACGATCCTTTGGTCAGGTTGTCCAAAGCCGCAATCACGATGGCACGGCCGGGAATACGATCAGCAACAACGCCGATATGGCAGAAGTTCGACGCACGAATGTGTTTGATCGACGGATGCTGTCCCATCGGAAGCATCACGACAAACGGCTCGTCCGCATAGGCGGCAGCCAGCGTGTCATAGATAACCTGCGGATCACCTTGCACATATGTCGTCGCTAAGATGCCCCGGTTCGCAGGGATAAGGTGCGGCGTGAATTGGATATTCACCGGGCGACCAGCAATAGCGCTGAACTCTTGATCAAACTCACCCAAATGGCGATGGGTGCCGCCAACCGCATAGGCATGCGCCCCTTCGGACAGTTCGGCGTGCAGCAGGTTTTCTTTCAGGCTACGCCCTGCGCCCGACACTGCGGCCATCAGATTCAACACGATATGGTCGAGGTCAATCACACCCGCCGCGATCAACGGACGCAATGCGTATTGCCCAGTGGCCGCGTTACAACCTGTTCCCGCAACCAAGCGTGCGTTCTTAATGTCGTCGCGGTAGAATTCAGTCAGGCCATAGACGGCTTCTTTTTGCATTTCCAATGCCGCGTGCGGCTTACCGTACCATTTTTCATAGGCGGCCGGATCACGCAGCCGGAAATCGGCAGATAGGTCCACGATTTTCAGATGTGTTGGCAGTTTTGAAATCACGGCTTGGGATGTGGCATGCGGCAAGGCACAAAACACAAGGTCCACGCCATCAAATGACATTTCGTCGATTGTCGTCAACACAGGCAGGTCCAAGTGGCGCAGATGCGGAAACACATCTGCCATCGCCATGCCGGCTTTGGAGTTACCAGAAAGCCCGACGATATTCAGGCTTGGATGAGTAGCAATCAACCGGACAAGCTCTGCCCCGGTGTAGCCAGAAGCGCCAAGAATGGCGACATTGTAAGTCATAGTGTTATCCCTTTGGGACTATATTTAGGTACGATCAGGCTGCAGTAAAGGTGATCTGTCGTCGCAGGAACTGCGTCGCACGCGCCGATACCTTTTTCGGGTCGCCTGTCGTCAGGAATGCCGCATCCGTACCCGGCCCCACCATTTCAGGGCGACGGGTCAAATAATCGGCAAGGCTGTCGGCAACCAAGTTGGCCTGACTAAAGACTTTAACATCCGGACCAAGCGCCGCCTGAAATTCTGCTTCCATCAACGGATAATGCGTACATCCCAAGATCGCGGCGTCTGGCGACGGCATTTTGCGCATCAGCGCATCAACGTGGGACCGCACCAATGCATCGGCAAGGATCATATCCCCATCTTCGATTGCATCTACGACGCCGCCACAGGCTTGAGCCTCTACATCAACACCAATTGCACGGAATGCCAGTTCACGCTGAAATGCGCGGCTTGCCACGGTTGCGGGGGTGGCAAAAAGCGCGACATGCTTCGCAGCTACTTCACGTGGCGGCGAATTATCGCCCCATTGGCGTTCTGTCAGTGCTTCGATCATCGGAACGAATACACCCAGAACACGTTTATCTTTGGGCACCCAGCTTTCCTGCATCCGGCGCAGTGCAGCGGCAGACGCCGTATTGCAGGCCAAAATGACCAGATCACAACCGGCATCAAACAGGCGCGTCGTCGCGGCGGTTGTCAGGTTGTAGATATCATCAGGGGTCCGCACACCATAAGGCGCATGCGCACTATCACCCAAATAAACAAGAGGAACATCGGGCAACCGCTTTGCAACAGCATCAAGTACTGTCAGCCCACCTAGCCCACTATCGAAAATCCCGACGGCCATCACGCACCTTGTATTTTGCCTCAAATTCATGCCCCAAACGACTTGAGTCTATAGGGCTTGGGCTAAGGTCATACGTGGCTTTACGCAGGAAATCCATGCATCCTTTGGGGTCTTTTTTATACGCCAACAGCGTGTCCGGAGATATGGGATCGCCGATAACCACGCGAACGGGTTTATTCACGCGGGTTTTGAACTCTCTGATCAAAAGCCCCATGCGTAAATTGTTGTGAATATGGCTAGCCAATTGGAACAGACGGCTATTACCCCCTTCAAAGAAAATCGGAACGACCGTCGCGCCTGATTTTGCGATCATCTTGGCAGTGAACGTCCGCCAGCCCGGATCCATAGGTGCAGAGAAAGGGGTCGCAGCGGTGGATACCGTACCGCCCGGAAATACGCCAATTGCGCCGCCTTCGGACAAATAACGCACTGCTTCGGCGCGGGTGGCCAAATTCAGCTTAGCCGCTTCTTTTGTCTCATCGAACGAGATCGGTAAGATGACTCGCTCTAGATCAGGTGATCGACGAAACACACGATGTGCAAGGACCCGAAAGTCACCATCGCGGCGCTGCGACATGATCCGCCCCAGCATCAAACCATCCAAAATTCCATAGGGATGATTGGCGACCACGATAACAGGCCCGGTCGCAGGAATGCTTTCAATCGATCCCGAAATTACATTAAGATCCAGCCCATAACGCGTTGTTATAACGTCCCAAAAATCCTGCCCAGACGCGACATCCAAATCATAGCCTCGTGCTTTACGGATAAGGTGTAAGCGGCCCGTCGCGTTTTCCATGGCACGGACCAGAGCACGGCTACCGCGCCCCTTTACTGAGGTCGCATAGGATATGTCGCGTGCGACTTCGCGTTCTTTTTTCGCCATTTACTCGGGCCTGATCAAACTCGTTCCGCTCAGATTACCATAATCAAGCAACAAGCAAATGACATTTCCAATCATTCGGCGGCATCTTGAATGGGCGGCGCGTGCAAGACGGCAAGCAATTCTTGTCGCCGCGCTTGCGCCTTTTGAATGCTCGCCTCTTTGACCGGGCCAAACCCTCGTATTTCTTGCGGCAGATTTGCCAGTGCAATCGCGGCATCACGTGTGTCAGTACGGATCACACGTTGCACATCATTCATATCTTCAACGAATTGCCTGCTAAGTGCGCGCTCTTGTTTACGCTCGGATGAATAGCCAAACGGATCAAATGGCGTCCCGCGCAAGAATTTCATCCGCGCCAGTTGCGGCATCAATCGCCCGATCCACTGCCCGAACGCGCGTTTTTTCGGACGGCCATCGTGCCCCTTACGCGCCAACAATGGCGGAGCCAAATGATAGGTTAGCTTAAGGTCCCCATCAAATTCAGCCTCGGCCTTTGCCTTTGTGTCGGAGAGCATCCGGGCGACCTCATATTCATCCTTATAGGCCAACAGCTTATGGTAGGATATCGCCACGGCCCTGCGCATCGGCTCGTCCTGAAACTGATCCACAAGCTGGCGATACCGCCGTGCGAGCCGCTTACCTTGGTAGGTCGTCAGCGCCGCCTCGCGGAATGCGATCTGATCCTCCAAGGAACGCGGCATTGAAACCACATTGGGTGTAATCACTGCATCTGCCTCAGCAGGATGCAGATAGGCCCAGCGCCCGATTTCAAATGCTCGTAAATTTTGATCGACGGCAGCGCCATTTAGCGTGATCGCTTGCGTAATTGCCGCGTACGAAAGCGGGATCGCCCCCATTTGCCAAGCCGCACCAAAGATCATCATGTTTGAGAAAATACTGTCCCCCAGCAGCGCCTTGCCCAGCGCAGAGGCGTCGAACATGTTAAGCTTTTCGTGCAATCTCGCCTCTAGCGCGACGCGAAGCTGGTCGGTTGGCAATTTGAACGTCGTGTCACGTGTAAAATCGCCAGTGATGATCTCGTGGCTATTGACGACACCTTGCGTACGGCCTGACTTCATCAGCCCAAGTGTCTTGGCACCAGCACTGACAACCAGATCACCACCGATCAGCGTATCGCATTCCCCCGTCGCAACGCGGATCGCGTTAATATCAGCGGGCGCGTCGGCAATCCGACAATGGATGTGCACAGCACCACCCTTTTGGGCAAGCCCCGCCATTTCCATCATACCGACACCTTTGCCGTCAAGATGCGCGGCCATAGCCATAACAGCACCGATAGTGACAACACCTGTACCGCCAACGCCAGTGATGACGACGTTATGGGTGCCATCAATTATTGGTAGCTCTGGTTCTGGCATATCCGGCAGATCCACATTCGTCGTGGCATTTTTCCGGATTTTCGCACCTTCAATAGTGACGAAGGATGGGCAGAAACCGTTCACGCAGGAAAAGTCTTTGTTGCAGCTAGACTGATCAATGGCCCGTTTGCGCCCTAGCTCTGTTTCCACTGGGGTAATTGAGACACAATTCGATTGCACACCACAATCACCACAGCCTTCGCAGATATCAGTATTGATGAAGACACGCTTATCTGGGTCGGGGAATTGCCCCCGCTTGCGCCGTCTTCGTTTTTCGGCAGCGCAAGTCTGCACATAAACGATGGCCGACACGCCCTTATGCTGACGATAGGTATCTTGTACCCGTGGCAGCTCATCACGTTGATGCACATCCAGACCTTTTGGGAACTGCGCCAAATCGATATCTTGGTTCGGATCATAGACAAGGGCCACATGCGCAACCCCCATCGCAAGCAATTCACGACATATTTGTTCTGCGGTCAGTCCACCGTCGTTCCCCTGCCCGCCGGTCATCGCGACGGCATCATTATACAGGATCTTATAGGTGATATTGGTGCCCGCCATCAGTGCAAAGCGGATCGCCTGAACGCCAGAATGGTTATAGGTACCATCCCCCAGATTTTGGAACACGTGGTCACGGGTTGAAAACGGGGCCTCACCGATCCAGTTAGCACCTTCCCCCCCCATATGGGTAAAGCCCACCGTGTCGCGATCCATCCATTGCACCATGTAATGGCATCCGATCCCGGCATAGGCGCGACTTCCCTCGGGAACCTTAGTGGATGTGTTATGTGGACAGCCGGAACAGAAATACGGCAAACGCGCTGCGATCTCTGGGGCGTTATCGGCACGCCGGGCCGCATCAAGCATCTCTAACCCCGCAAGGACACCATCAGTGGCGCATCCTTCCTCGGCGAGTATCCCGCCAACCTTTTCAGCGATCCATATAGGGTCAAGCGCAGCCTTTGTCGGGAACACCTCCTCACGACGACCAGCGGAATGCTCATCCCCTTTATGCCAGCCATAGACACGCCGCCCATGACGATCATCAAACAAGGCCTCTTTAACCTGCACCTCGATCAGCTTGCGCTTTTCCTCAACGACGACGATCAGATCAAGCCCTTCGGCCCAATCATGAAAGCTAGCCATATCTAGTGGCCATACCTGCCCGATCTTATACGTCGTGATCCCAATCGCTTCGGCCATTTGCTCATCAATGTTGAGCAACGCCATAGCATGCTGCAAATCCAGCCAGTTCTTACCCGCAGCAACAAACCCGATGCGCGCACCAGGTTTCCCCCATTTGCGTTGATCCATCTTATTGGCTCGTGAAAACGCCTCAGCAGCAAAGCGGCGATGGTCGATCACCCGGGCCTCTTGTAACTGCGGCGTATCAACAAGGCGGATATTCAGCCCATCTTCTGGAAGGTCCAAATCAGGAGTCACGAAATCCAGCCTATGCGGATCACCATCTATGACAGATGTCACCTCGATCGTGTCCTTCATGGTCTTCAGGCCAACCCAAAGCCCCGAATAACGCGACAATGCATAAGCATAGAGCCCGTAATCAATGACCTCTTGGACACCCGCAGGTGAAACAATGGGCATATACGCGTCAACCATTGCCCAATCAGATTGGTGCAAGGTGGTCGAGCTCTCTCCAGTATGATCATCCCCCATAGCCATGACAACGCCGCCATATGGGGATGTACCAGCCATATTGGCGTGGCGCATCGCATCGCCTGAACGGTCAACACCCGGCCCCTTACCGTACCATAGACCAAAGACACCGTCGTATTTGCCTTCGCCGCGCAGTTCAGCCTGCTGTGTGCCCCATAGGGCCGTCACAGCAAGGTCTTCGTTCAAACCGGGCTGAAAAGTGACCTGCGCATCCCTAAGGGACTTACCCGCACGTTCCATCTGCATATCTACAGCGCCCAGGGGCGAACCACGGTAGCCAGTGACATAACCGGCAGTATTCAACTCCGCCCGTTCATCACGCGCACGCTGCATGAGCATCAATCGAACAAGTGCTTGGGTGCCATTCAGCAACACCTGCGTCTTGGTCAAATCATATCGGTCATTCAAAGATGCCTTCTGATTGGTCATTCCGCACCTCCCCTGCGCATGAAACCGCTCAAAATCAGCATAGGTCAAAAATGCTGACCTACAAAGAACAAAATATTACGCTAACAGGTTTGCAACCGTTTAGTGCAATAGCGTACAAACGACGATGAACCGCCAATAACAATAAACACAGTGGGCTAATATGGACTGGGACAAACTACGAATTTTCCACGCGGTTGCTGACGCAGGGTCACTTACCCATGCGGGCGACACGCTTCACCTGTCCCAGTCTGCCGTGAGTCGACAAATCAGAGCGCTCGAAGAATCGCTTAACACCACGCTGTTCCACCGCCACGCCCGCGGCTTGATTCTGACCGAGCAAGGCGAACTGCTGTTCGACGCAACCAAGTCGATGAACAAACGACTAGAGGCCGCAGCCGCACGGATCAAAGACAGCGAAGAAGAAGTATTTGGCGAACTACGTGTCACGACGACAACTGGGTTTGGTACGTTGTGGCTCGCGCCGCGCCTTCCCAAGCTATACGAAAAGTACCCCGATCTGAAAATCGATCTAATGCTCGAAGAGCGCGTGCTTGACTTACCAATGCGCGAAGCCGACGTGGCGATCCGTATGAAAGAACCATCGCAAGCTGATCTAATCCGCAAACGGCTGATGTCCGTGCGTATGCGCCTATACGCATCCGAGGAATACATCGCCAAACACGGCATGATTAATGACGTAGAAGACATCACCAACCACCGGCTGATCTGCCAAAGCCTAAATTCAACCCAAGTCAGTGCTGGCGCTACACTTGTGCAGCATCTGATGACCTATGACGTGCACAGCCTATTTACCGTCAACAACTATTTCGGCGTACTTCAGGGCGTGGTGAATAACCTTGGTGTGGGCGTCCTACCCGATTACCTCGTCGAAGACTTCCCTCATATGGTCAGAATTCTACCTGATCTTGAAAGCGGCGAAGTGCCTGTGTTCCTCGCCTACCCCGAAGAACTGCGCCAATCCAAACGCATCAGCGCCTTCCGCGACTTTGTCCAAGACGAGATTTTCGCCCACCGGCGCAAACTCCGCGAGGCGGCAGAAGGCCATGTGGAATAGTGGCCACGGACCACTTTCTGAACAACCGCCCAGTGAAATATGAAAATGCACCATTGATCAGCGCTCAGAATTAAATGGTTCGTGAACAGGCTGCGCCAAAAAGCGAAATGTTTGGCTATGGTCGCTTTCGCTTTACAAAGAACAGCGACCATAGCCCCACAGTCACCCCGTAAACGCGCCGCCCATATTGAACTATAAAAACCGCAGCTATGCATTTTCCGCATACCGGAAATGCATAATAATTTATGTATTTTCCTTGAATGCTGAAAATATGGACCCTATCTCGCTCCATGAAGGCGAAGATGCTTATACGCTCATCGCTTTCACCTCCCTGTTGGACTTCGCCGGGCCTTGCGCCCGGCATTTTTTTGCCCGGTGCAAACATCCGCGAACGCGACAACGCCCCACGATGATCGTGCAAACCGATATCAACCGCGAACCAACCTAACAAATGACTATTTATTGACCCTTCCAACCAGCGCAACAAGGCCGTAAAAGGCCGCAACGCTGCTTGGGAGACGACCATGACCGAACCAAAGATCACCGATGAACTGATCGCTTCACACGGGCTATCGCCTGATGAGTACGAGCGCATCCTAGAGATCATCGGACGCGAGCCAACTTTCACAGAGCTCGGCATCTTTTCGGCCATGTGGAACGAGCACTGTTCTTACAAGTCTTCCAAGAAATGGCTACGCACCCTGCCAACCGAAGGGCCACAGGTTATTTGCGGCCCAGGTGAAAACGCGGGTATCGTTGATATCGGTGACGGTCAGGCCGTGGTTTTCAAGATGGAAAGCCACAACCACCCGTCCTACATCGAACCTTACCAAGGCGCGGCAACTGGTGTAGGTGGCATCCTGCGCGATGTCTTTACAATGGGTGCCCGCCCTATCGCTGCGATGAACTCGCTCTCGTTCGGGCAACCTGACCACCATAAAACCCGGCAGCTTGTAAACGGCGTTGTTGCTGGTGTTGGTGGTTATGGAAACTGCTTTGGCGTTCCTATGGTTGGCGGCGAAGTTCGCTTTGACCCTGCTTACAATGGCAACTGCCTTGTGAACGCATTTGCTGCGGGCTTGGCCGATACGGATAAGATCTTCTACTCCGCTGCTTCCGGCGTCGGCATGCCCGTTGTTTATCTGGGCGCAAAAACCGGCCGTGACGGTGTTGGCGGCGCGACAATGGCGTCCGCAGAATTTGACGACACTATAGAAGAAAAACGCCCAACCGTTCAGGTTGGTGACCCGTTCACCGAAAAACGCCTGATGGAAGCCACACTTGAATTGATGGCAACGGGCGCTGTGATCTCGATCCAAGATATGGGCGCGGCTGGCCTGACCTGCTCTGCAGTTGAAATGGGTGACAAAGGTGGACTTGGCGTTACGCTGCACCTTGAAAACGTGCCGCAGCGCGAAGAAAACATGACCGCCTATGAGATGATGCTTTCAGAGTCTCAGGAACGTATGTTGATGGTTCTCAAGCCAGAGCTGGAAGCCGAAGCACGTGCTGTATTCGAAAAATGGGACCTCGATTTCGCGATCGTTGGTGAAACCATCGCCGAAGATCGGTTCATTATTCTACACAACGGTGAGGTAAAAGCCGACCTGCCGCTGGCCACATTGTCTGGTTCCGCACCAGAATATGACCGCCCATGGGTCCCGACCCCTGCAGCCGAACCTTTGACTGATGTTCCCGGTGTTCTGCCAATCGATGGCCTAAAGGCCCTGATTAGCAGCCCGAACTACGCAGGCAAGCAATGGGTGTATGAACAATACGACCAGCAAGTCATGGGCGATACTGCACGTACACCGGGCGCAGGCTCAGGCATCGTGCGCGTCCACGGCACCGATAAATCGCTGGCCTTCACCAGCGACGTGACACCGCGCTACGTTAAAGCCAACCCTGTTGAAGGCGGCAAACAAGCCGTCGCCGAAGCCTACCGCAACCTAACGGCTGTTGGCGCGACACCGCTTGCGACAACCGACAACATGAACTTTGGGAACCCAGAAAAGCCAGAAATCATGGGCCAATTCGTTGGCGCAATCCAAGGGATCGGCGAAGCAGTCAAAGCTTTGGATATGCCAATCGTATCGGGCAACGTGTCGCTCTATAACGAAACAGACGGCAAAGGCATCCTACCAACCCCTACCATTGGTGCTGTCGGGATCATCCGCAACACAGCAGACATGATCAACGGCCAAATCCGTGAAGGTCACGTTCTGTTGCTTGTCGGTGAAACGGCCGGTCACCTCGGTCAGTCCGCCCTACTCGCCGAAGTGTACGGCCGTGTAGAAGGCGATGCACCGCATGTCGATCTGGCCGCAGAAAAGCGCAACGGCGACTTTATCCGTGCAAACCACGAAATGATCGCGGCCTGCACCGACCTAAGCGACGGCGGCCTTGCACTGGCGGCGTTTGAGCTGGCTGAAGCAGCGGGCGTTGGTGTCAGCATTGATGCCGAAGACACACCGACGCTATTTGGCGAAGACCAAGCCCGCTATCTGATTGGCTGTAACTTCGACATGGCCGAAGCACTGATGATCGCAGCATCTGAGGCGGGCGTTCCATTGACTATGGTTGGCAAAGTCGGCGGCGAAACGATCAGCTTTGGCCAATACGAGGCACCGCTTAGCGAACTTGCGCATACATTCAGAACATCCTTCGCCGACGCTGTCGCGTAAAATTCTGAAACCGCTAAAACTATTCAGCCGGGCGTGGCCTCTTGCCGCCCCGGTTTTGCGTGCCTAGATTATAGGTAACCGACCAAAGGACTTCTTATGCCGATCACCGCCAACGAAATCGAAACTCTCCTTCGCGAAAGTTTTCCAGAAGCCACCATTAACGTCCAAGGCGATGATGGCGCGCATTTCGCAGCCGAAGTGATCGACGAAAGCTTTCGGGGTAAAAACAGGGTTCAGCAACAACGCGCTGTCTATGCAGCCTTAAAAGGCAAAATGGATGGAAGCCAAGGCGAATTACACGCCCTAGCCCTCACAACCAAAATTCCAGAATAAGGACCATACTCATGAGCGCCGAAATCCAAATCAAAGATACCGTCACTAACAACAACGTCGTGCTTTTCATGAAAGGTACGAAATCCATGCCGCAGTGCGGGTTTTCTTCGCGTGTTGCGGGCGTTCTGAACTTTATGAGCGTCGATTTTGCTGACGTGAACGTTCTTGCCGATGACGAAATCCGCCAAGGCATCAAGGATTACTCCGACTGGCCGACAATCCCTCAGCTTTACGTCAAAGGCGAATTTGTTGGCGGCTGCGACATCATCACCGAAATGATGCTGTCAGGCGAATTGGACACATTGTTCACAGAGAACGGCGTTGCCTTCGACAAAGACGCCGCTGACAAAATCCGCGAAGCCAACGCATAGCCACTGCCATTGAATAGCTTAGTGATGCCGGGTGTTTGCGCCCGGCATTTTTCGTTTACTAAGCGGTTAAACTACGCCTGCCCGTCGACTTGATCAGCCAAGGCTTCGGCGCGGGCCGCGATTTCCGCCAGCGCATCTTTCACAGCAGCAGGCACCACGGGCACCTCTACACGTTCAGGAACCGGCGCAGGCTGCGACCGCAGTGTTTTCAGCTCTGAACGCAACGCCTCAACCTCGGTCTGTGCTTTGTTCAGCTTGGCATCTAAACCAACAGTCTTATCCGCTAACATCAAACCAGCCATAAGCAGCATACGTGCCTCGGGCATACGGCCCATTTGGTCAGCCAGATGGGATGCTTCGCCATCAAGCATTGCCGCAGCGGACTGCAAAAATGCTTCTTCACCAGCCTGACACGCCACTTCAAAGCTGCGGCCCCCAATCGAAATCTCAACCTGCGGCATGGGGTGCCTCCTCGACCAGTGGTTTTAGTTCAGACAAGATCGCGTCGATCTCGGTTGCTTCGGCGTTTCTCTGATCTTGCAGTGCCTTAAGCTCTGCGGCCACAGCTTCGTTGACCAATTCAGGCGACAGCCCTTGGGTAACAGCATCGCGCAATTTAGTGTTCATTTCGCGCATTTGGGCATTTGAAGCACGCAATGTTTGAAGCTGTGCATCATAGGCGGCAAGCTGCGCACGTTGCTTTTCAACACGTTCCGTTAGGCTCGCGACTTGGGTGTCTTGGCGATCTTTCAGCGCCCGCACACGTTCGACCAATTCCGCATTCGCGGCACGTTCGCTTTGCAGCGCAGCGTGTAGCCCGGCATCAGAATCGCCACTGCTTTGGCTTTCGATACCACGCCTAATGCGATCCAAGGCCGTCGTGATACGGCCTTCTAATGTACTAATATCACTCATCCGCTCGTCCTTTTGGCCCACCTGCGCCGAGGCGTGCGCCCGCCATTCATATTGCTGTGATCCGACTAACGCTGAATTTTGTCTTCAGTCTTTCGTCATCTTGCCGAATCGTGCCCCTTGGTGATCAGACTAAGCGATACCGGAGTGGGCAGCAAATCACAGCAGCTAAGGAAATTGAACGGCTTAACCGTCGCGCTTGATCTTGGGGGTCACCCTGATATGACGCTGACAAGCAAGACATTCACCTTTGGAATAGGACGTGACCACCTTGGATATTAAAGCCCTGCGTACAGCCCACCCTGAACACTGGAACAAAGCGGCTGCTATTCGCACACTGACGCTCGATGCTGTCGCTGCTGCGAACTCTGGCCACTCTGGTATGCCTATGGGCATGGCCGACGTTGCCACCGTATTATTTGAAAAGCACCTTAAGTTCGACCCAAAGGCCCCTGCTTGGCCCGACCGCGACCGTTTCATCCTGTCTGCTGGCCACGGCTCTATGCTGCTTTATTCGCTGATGTACCTGACAGGCTACGAAGACATCACGCTTGATCAGATCAAGGACTTCCGCCAATGGGGCGCGAAAACCGCTGGTCACCCTGAATTCGGCCACGCACGTGGGATTGAAACAACCACAGGTCCGCTGGGCCAAGGTATCGCGAACTCTGTCGGTTTTGCGATCGCCGAAGAAATTCAGCGCGCGACTTGGGGCAAAAAGATCATTGATCACCACACCTACGTGATCGCTGGTGACGGTTGCCTGATGGAAGGAGTCAGCCAAGAGGCCATCGGCCTTGCTGGTATGCAAAAGCTGGGTCACCTGTGTGTTCTTTGGGACAACAACAACATCACCATCGACGGCACCGTTGATATGGCTGACATCACTGACCAACCTGCCCGCTTTGCGGCATCCGGCTGGCATGTTCAGTCAATTGATGGCCATGATCCAGAAGCAATTGATGCGGCAATCACAGCTGCCAAGGCTGATCCACGCCCATCTATGATCGCATGCAAAACCCACATCGCTTTGGGTCACGCGGCACAGGACACTCCAAAAGGTCACGGCGCACTTACTAACGCTGACCAATTGAAAGCGACCAAAGAGCTTTACGGCGCACCTTTGGGTGACTTCGAAGTCGCTGCTGACGTCAAAGCCCAGTGGGAAGCCATCGGCGCACGCGGTGCAGAAACCCGCGCAGCTTGGGAAGAACGCTTTGCGACCCTTTCCGGTACGAAGCAAGCCGAGTTCAACCGCGCCTACGCTGGCGAAGCACCGAAAAAGCTGTCAGCCACAATCCGTGCGCTGAAAAAGCAAGTCAGCGAAGACCAACCAAAAGTAGCGACACGCAAGTCGTCAGAACTGACACTGCAAGCTGTTAACCCGATCATGAATGAGACTATCGGCGGCTCTGCTGACTTGACGGGTTCAAACAACACGCTGACTGCGGACATGGGTATCTTCAACCCAGAGAACCGCAAAGGTCGCTACATTTACTACGGTGTGCGCGAACACGGTATGGCGGCGGCAATGAACGGCATGGCGCTGCATGGCGGCGCACGCCCTTACGGCGGTACATTCATGTGCTTTACTGACTATGCACGTGGCGCAATGCGCCTGTCAGCGCTGATGGGTATTCCGACAACCTATGTCATGACGCACGACAGCATCGGTCTTGGCGAAGATGGCCCAACCCACCAGCCGGTTGAACACCTTGCCATGATGCGCGCGACGCCAAACACCCACGTATTCCGCCCTGCGGATACCGTGGAAACGGCCGAAAGCTGGGAAATGGCCCTGACATCGACAAGCACACCTTCTGTGCTGTGCCTGTCACGTCAGAACCTGCCGACTGTCCGGACCGAGCACAAAACCAAGAACCTGACCGCCCAAGGCGCGTATGTTCTGGCCGAAGCAACCGGCAAGCGTCAGGCGATCTTGATGGCGACTGGTTCCGAAGTCGAAGTCGCACTTGCGGCACGCGAACTTCTAGAAGCTGAAGGCATCGGTACACGTGTCGTTTCAATGCCATGCTGGGAACTGTTCGAAGCCCAAGACGAATCCTACCGCAAGCGCGTCTTGCCTGCTGGCCCAGTGCGCGTGGCTATCGAAGCAGGCGTGCGCCTAGGTTGGGACAAATGGCTGATGGGCGAACGTGGCAACAACAAAAAGGCAGGCTTTGTTGGCATGCCTGGCTTTGGTGCCTCTGCCCCAGCAGAACGTCTGTTCGAAGAGTTCGGCATTACTGCCAAAGACACAGCTGATCTGGTTAAATCCCTAATCAAATAAGCTATCACCGCTCAGCCGAGGATTACCTTGGCTGAGCGGTGCTTTGCTGATTATCCCGGCATTACCTTGCGCCAAATAGGTGCAATGATCTTGGTTCCCACGGGGATCAGCACGATTCCGAGCGCAAGACCAAACACCCCATCCATTCCGGCAGTTGCGAACCACTTAGTGGTAGCTTGGAACGATGCTGGCACTTGATGCGCTGCGATCTCTGCCCAGTCATGGATTTGATGGCCTAGCCACGAAAACCCTATTTCCTCTAGCCCGTGGACGATGATCGACCCGCCGACCCAAAGCATCGCAGCCGTACCAACCCACGTCAGAACCAATAGAAAACCCGGCATACCGTGAACGAGACCACGCCCCATAGCGCGGGTCGCGCCCAACCGGCCCTTACTTGCCATGGCTAGCCCAACGTCATCAGCTTTGACGATCAACGCAACTGCACCATAGACCAGCGCGGTAATCCCAAATGCGACAACAACTAATGTGCCCGCTTGCATCCAAATGCTTGGGCTATCAATCGCTGCCAGCGCAATCGTCATGATTTCAGCTGACAGAATGAAGTCTGTCTTGATGGCGCCTTGGACTTTTTCTTCTTCCAAATGCGCAGGATCGCCTACATCTTCATAACCGTCGTGGTGCGACGAAAACGCATGGGTGATCTTTTCAGCACCTTCAAAGCACAGATACCCCCCGCCCAACATCAACAGCAGTGGAATAAGCCAAGGCGCGAACGCTGACAGCAAAAGCCCCGCTGGCAGCAAAAACACCAGCTTGTTCTTAATCGACCCAAACGCAATGCGGCCAACGATTGGCAGCTCACGATCCGCAGAAAACCCGTGCACATATTTTGGGGTTACCGCGGCATCATCAATCACCGCGCCCGCGGCTTGCGCCCCGGCCTTTGTCGCCTGCCCGATCACATCATCAACCGATGCCGCCGCTACTTTGGCAATGGCCGCCACATCGTCAAGCAACGCAAGTAATCCGCTCATGTTCCGCCCCTAAGTTTGATTCGTCAGTCAATGTAGCGCAACCGTGCGATGTGCCAAGCCCCATACGTTAGCGAAAACAGTTAGCGCAACCATCAAAAGTTAACGCTAACATGTTGATTATATGACCTTTTTGCCTTTTCCAAACCCCATTCATTGCCTATGGAAACTTAACACCGCGATATGGAGCAAGAGCATGACAGTCACCATCGGTATCAATGGATTTGGGCGGATCGGCCGCTGTACGCTCGCGCATATCGCCGAAGCCGCGCGCAATGATGTTCAGGTTGTCAAAATTAATGCGACTGGCCCGATTGAGACAAATGCCCACCTTCTAAAATACGATAGCGTCCACGGTCGTTTCGGCAGCCCGATCAAGGTTGACGGAAACACCCTTGATCTCGGACGTGGCCCAATTGACGTCATGTCGACGTACAACCCCGAAGAACTTGATTGGTCCGGCGTCGATGTCGTTTTGGAATGCACCGGCAAATTCAACGACGGCGAAAAATCAAATATCCACTTAGAGCGCGGCGCAAAAAAGGTTCTGATTTCGGCACCGGCAACGAATGTTGACCGCACCGTCGTCTATGGTGTGAACCACCGCGACCTATTGGCCAGCGAACGCATGGTTTCGAACGGTTCTTGCACGACCAATTGCCTAGCTCCACTCGCCAAAGTCCTAAATGATGCCATCGGAATTGAACGCGGCATCATGACCACGATCCACAGCTACACTGGTGACCAACCCACTCTCGACCGCCGGCACAGCGATCTTTACCGCGCGCGCGCCGCAGCCATGGCAATGATCCCGACATCAACCGGTGCCGCCAAAGCATTGGGCGAAGTCCTACCAGAGCTGTCAGGCAAGCTTGACGGCACCGCAATGCGCGTCCCTACCCCCAACGTAAGCGCGGTAGACCTGACGTTTGAAGCTGGTAAATCAGTTTCCGTCGAAGACGTGAACGCAATCGTGGCTGAGGCCGCGAATGGCTACATGGGCATGGTCATGTCATACGACGACGAAGCCAAAGTCAGCATCGACTTTAACCACACCACACAAAGCAGCATCTTTGCACCGGACCAAACAAAGGTCGTCGGCGGCAAAACTGTGCGCGTACTGGCATGGTACGACAATGAATGGGGCTTCTCGTCACGCATGGCTGATGTCGCCGCGACGATGGGACGTTTGAACTAAAGCGTTCACCTTTTCGAAACTGAAAATACGATAACACCTGTCTAGGCATCGGGTTTCCCGATCTTAGCCTGAAACCAACTTTACGTTTCAGGCTCAAGCAAGCTAGACAGGTAGCATGACCAACACCATTGCATTCATTCTTGCTGTACTCATCATGGGCTTTGTCGCCCTTGATCATTACGTGCTGGAATGGGGCAGTGTACCGTTCCTATTTCGTAAGCTAATCGATCTAATTGACTACATCGCAATCTGGCGCTGATACCGATCTACGGTTGACCTTTTCGGATAAATCGCAATGTTAGCGCCAACAGTCATCCTTTAGGAGATACCATCATGGCCGTCAAAGTCGCCATCAACGGATTTGGCCGTATTGGCCGTAACGTATTGCGTGCTATTATTGAAAGCGGACGCACCGATATTGAAGTTGTCGCAATCAACGACTTGGGACCAGTGGAAACAAACGCACACCTGCTGCGCTTTGATTCTGTTCATGGCCGCTTTCCTGCGACCGTGACCACCACAGAGACCACAATCGACGTTGGTCGCGGCCCGATGCAGGTGACTGCAATCCGCAACCCTGCTGACCTTCCATGGTCAAATGTTGATGTTGTTCTGGAATGCACAGGTATCTTCACAAGCAAAGAAGCCTGCCAAGCGCACCTTGATAACGGTTCTAGCCGCGTACTTATTTCTGCGCCGGGCAAAGACGCCGACAAAACAATCGTATTTGGCGTGAACGACGATGCCCTGACATCCGACGACATCGTCGTGTCTAATGCATCTTGCACAACAAACTGCCTGTCCCCTGTTGCCAAAGTCCTGAACGATGCCATCGGCATCACCAAAGGCTTTATGACAACAATCCACAGCTACACCGGTGACCAGCCAACGCTGGATACAATGCACAAAGACCTGTACCGCGCACGCGCCGCAGCCTTGTCCATGATCCCGACATCAACAGGTGCAGCGAAAGCTGTGGGTCTGGTTTTGCCAGAACTAAACGGCAAATTGGACGGCGTTGCGATCCGCGTACCGACACCAAACGTTTCTGTTGTTGACCTAACATTCGAAGCCTCACGCGCGACAACCGTCGAAGAAGTGAACGCAGCGATCATCGCAGCAGCCGATGGCCCGCTGAAAGGCATCTTGGGCTACACCGATCTGCCAATGGTCAGCTCTGACTTTAACCACGATCCGCATTCGTCGATCTTCCACCTTGATCAAACCAAGGTTCTGGACGGCAACATGGTGCGCATCCTGACATGGTACGACAACGAATGGGGCTTCTCTAACCGGATGAGCGATACAGCTGTCGCTATGGGTAAACTGATCTAATCAGTTCTCTCAAAAACGTATTTTCAAAGCCGGCCCATTTGGGTCGGCTTTTTTTGTTGAGGCCCCAACAAATGGCGACATGCAATTAATGATATCGGAACGCCCTAAGCGTCAGCTGTGCGACGAATCAATATCACTAAATATCGAGTGCAAGATAAAAATAAGCTGACCAATAAAGGAGCTTACAATGACTGTTTTCACTAACGTAATGTCCGCTGTCCAGAAACGTGGCGCCTATTCACACCTCAAATACGAACTACAAAGCATGCCGCAAGAAACAGCGGGAACCTTGGTCTATTTCGCGAAGACGCTGCAAATATCGCCACCAAAGCCGTTTACGGATAAAGTATAATACTGTTGATTGCCTCACTGTCTAGCGAATGCTAACCATGATCAACTATGCAGTGATCGGGCGATTATTTTGCAATACAGACACGATATAGATGGGCTGCGCGCTCTTGCTGTTCTCCTAATTATCTTTTTTCATGCCGAGCTTGCCAGTGTTCCCGGTGGTTTCATTGGTGTGGACGTATTTTTTGTGATCAGTGGATACTTGATCACCGCGCTCATCCAAAGAGAGATTGCGGGAGGTCGGTTTTCTTACGCCGCGTTTTACATTCGCCGTGTTCGACGGCTAGCTCCAGCCATGCTTTGCACTTTAACGGCAACTCTTGTCGCAGGTTGGTTCATTCTTCCCCCTGCTATGTATAAGGAAGCAGCGCAATCCGCGTTGACGACAGTTATGTCAGTCAGCAACATATTTTTTTGGTGGGATACCGGTTATTTCTCTTCAGAAGCATATTCCAAACCGTTGCTACACACTTGGTCACTTGGGGTTGAAGAACAGTTTTACTTGTTGTGGCCGGCAGCATTCATCCTTTGCCTCAGGACGTTCTCTAGAAACGGGTTGATTGGAGCCTTACTTATAATGTCGGCGTCAAGCCTTCTGGCAGCTCAAATGACATTGGGAGCGTCCCCCTCTGCTAGCTTTTTCTTAACCCCATTCCGCATTTATGAATTTTCTGCAGGTGCATTACTTGCATTTTGCGGTGCACAGGCACGGCATCAGCTGACCTCAAACCTTGTGGCGGCCGCGGGCGTCGCTGCCATATTTTACGCCTCAGTCACATTCACAAGCGAAACAGACTTTCCGGGGATCACGGCCCTTGTTCCAGTTTTGGGTACCGTATTTCTAATTTATGCAGGCCCCCAAACCGGTATGAACCGCGCATTTTCGCTTGCTCCGATCAGGTACATCGGGCGCATCAGCTACTCGCTGTATTTGGTCCACTGGCCAGTACAGGTTTACTACCGCTTGCTGTTTGGTCGGCCTGAAAGTTCGTCAGAAATCATGGTCGTGCTTCTAATTTCAGTCGGTCTCGGGGCTATCATGTATCATTTTGTAGAAAACCCGTTTAGGAAAAAAAGATCCGGTGACTTTATTTGGTCGGCTAAGGCCTTGGGGGTTGCGGCAATAATCAGCGCAACCGCAATCTGCATAGTAAGTATAATAATCCAGAGTTCACATGGCGTTCCTTCCAGGTTCCCACTTTACACAACGTCTCTATTGGGCGACTTGAATACCGCAATCATTGAGCGCCATAAAGGTGTTCGGGACTGGACTTGCAATGCAACGACCGGCTCAGCTGAGAGTTATTTCAGTAACTTTGACGATTGCAACCCCAGCTCTGAAACCAGTGTTGTTGTCATCTTGGGCGACAGTCATGCCGCGGATATATATATGGGGATGCGCACTGCGTTCCCTAACCTCCCAATAGTACAGCTCACGGGTAATGGGTGCCATCTTGGAAAAAACACGCAAGAAAATAGCTTTTGCGCGCCATTCTTTAGTCACTGGCGCAACTGGCTGGAAGAAAATAAGTCAAGAATTGCGGCTATTGTCTACAGTCAAAGCGGCGGATCGCTTCTCCAGCATCGCGCTGGTGGAATAGAGCGGCCAAACAGCCACATTCTGCAACAACTGATATCCAACCTCGACGATTTTGTACCAGATGCGGTTGATCTCTTTTTTTGGGGACCACGCGTAGGCTTCAATCCAACGATAGACATCGCAATCATGCGCAGCCCGGACCCCGAAACTTTGCGGCAGTATTATCATCTTTCAGATTTTCAGTCAGATCTACGTTTAGATCAATGGTTGGACAACCAATTTGCCGACAACACAGCAACTTACACTTCATCAATCCGAACACTTTGTGACCCGTATTGCCCGTCTATAACCCCTGAAAATGACCTATACGTAATCGACTATGCACATTGGTCACCGGAAGGGGCAAGAAACGCAGTCATATCATTGACAGCGGCATCGCCCGAATTGGCTGCAATCATTGAGCATTTGTCGTTAGACCTTCCAAAAACTCATTAATCCGCACAGAGTACATAGATTGCATAGCAAGATTATGATGAGTTGCGCCGGGTATTTCCGCGAATGTGACGGCTACTTGGGCGCGTTCCATAGCCTGAGCAAGGCGCGTACCTTCTTTTAACGGGATCAACGTGTCCGCTGTACCGTGCAAGATCAAAACAGGTGCATCGATCCGATAAACGAACTCAAGTGAATTCCAACGCTGCACACTGGGCAGATAGCAGGCAGGCAACCAAGATGCGGCCGTCATCAGATTGCACATCCGCGCATAAGGGGCGTCCAAAATCACCGCATCAACCTCACGTTCTGATGCGACATACAGTGCCAGCCCCGTTCCCAACGAATAACCGTGGACAACGATCGAGCCGTCATGATGCTCTGCTAGGTAATCGTAAACCTCCAATGCTTGGGCCTTTAACAACACCTCTGACGGGGTTCCCGGAATACCGCCACCACCCGGATACTCCAGCGCGACAAGCGAGCGGTCAGCATCTGCGTGAACCGCTAGGTTCGGTTGAAAATATGCAAGCGCGCCACCGTTACCCATAAAGTAAAGAACCGCTGGCGCATCATCAGCCCCATCATGCACCTGAAGATGTGCATGAGTTTCAGCCAACTGCACGGATTCAAACTGAGGATTAGAAAACGGCGCATCAGCAAAAGGGTAGATAAACTGCGGATGGGCCCAAATCATAACCACTGCGTAAAGTAGGTACATGCCCGCTAGACCTTTTAAGATCACTTACCAAATCGGTCCTTTAGCGCAGCATTTACGGCCGGGGTGACGAATTTTGAAACGTCACCGTCAAGGCGCGCAATTTCTTTCACTAGCTTTGAAGCAATTGCCTGATTCTTTGCGTCGGCCATCAAAAACACAGTTTCGATAGAGTTATCCATCGACCGGTTCATGCCAACCATCTGGAATTCGTATTCGAAATCCGCAACAGCTCGCAGCCCCCGAATAATAACGCCAGCGCCAACGTCATGGGCGCAGTCGATTAACAAATTCTCAAACGGATGAACGACAACTTCGCACCCGCGATCTTTGCCAAGTGGGACGCATTCGGCCTCTACCATGGCCACGCGTTCCTCTAAAGAAAACAAAGGGCCTTTGTCGCGGTTTATCGCTACGCCAATCACAAGTCGGTCAACCAGCGAACAAGCACGGCGAATTATATCGATATGCCCATGCGTGACCGGATCAAATGTACCGGGATAAAGTCCTACACGCATGGCGCACCTCGTTCTATGATTTAGCTGCGCGCACGCAACAATATTACGCGGGGGATTGCAAGGGGGCTAGTGCCCCATAATCATACCTTCGAGCGCGTCTTTTTCCATAGACAGTTCCGCAAGCCGGGCTTTGACGACGTCACCAATTGAAATCAGACCAATCATCGCGCCGTTTTCCATAACCGGCATATGACGAAAGCGCCCCGACGTCATCATCTCAAGAACAGCATCCGCGGTGTCTCCAGGACTGCATGTGACCAGTTTTTCGGTCATCATTTGCGCCACTTTATCAGACAGACAAGTTGCCCCGCGCCGTCCCATTTCACGCACAATGTCGCGTTCTGACAAAATACCATCAAGTGACACGCCATCAACTGAAACGACCACTGTCCCAATCCGTTTTTCGGACAGCAGGCTTACGGCGGCAGCGACAGGATCACTTGGCTTGACTGACACAACGCCAGTGCTGTCTTTGGTTTTAAGGATTTGGGAAACAATCATCGCGGACTCCTTGATAGGGTTGCAGGTGGTTAGGCTCTCAAATCAGAGGGCTATCTGTCAAGCGTGCGATTTTCTCTAAGCGCGCAACTTCGCCATGAATGCCCAATATTATTGCTTTAGCCACCTTATTCAATCTGTCAGATTGGCGGTCAGACGTGTGACGTACCAAATAAAACGACCGTGTCAGAGATATTTCATCCACAAGAACACGTCGCAACTCAGGCGCGAAAGGTAGCGCAAAATCGTGAACAATTCCTATACCTGATTGTCGGATCATCTGTAGTTGAACCGCAACAGAATTCGATGCCAGTTGAACCCCTTGCGCGCCTAGATCGCCAAGGTAGTCCAGTTCTTTGTCAAAAATCATATCCGGAATATAGCCGACAACAGGTTTTCCACGAATATCTTCGCGGGTCGCCAATGCTGGATCATCTGCTCGGGATGCGAGGTGTAATTTATAGTCTGTAATACGTTGCACCGTCAGCCTGCCAGCGGCTGGCGGGCTAACCGTCACGGCCATATCTGCCTCTCTGCGGGATAGGTTAACGACGCGTGGCAAAGCTAGAATTTGAATTTCAAGCGCAGGGTTTTCGGCTTGAATCGCGGCACAAACCTGCGGCAACAAAAAATTCGCTGCCCCATCGGGCGCACCAATTCTGATCTGTCCAGTTAACCCCGATGACGCACCCTGCCCTTCGTCACGCGCCAAAACCAGATGCGCTTCTGCTTCGGCTGCGCGATCTCGCATTCGTTCCCCAAGGTCAGTTAATGCATAACCCTGCGGTGACTTCACGAACAAAGTCGCCCCCAATGATCGCTCTAACCGCGCGATACGTCGCCCCAATGTGGCAGGGTCCATTTTCAGGGCCGGCGCAGCCCCCGACAGACTTTCGGCACGCGCAACGGCGAGAAACACCCGCATGTCATCCCAATTGTCCATCTCATACCTACATTTTTGCAAAATAATTTTGGTATATTCATTCTTTTACGTTGAAAAACGCAAGCCTATAGTTTTGGCAACAAACGGAGGATTCCATGCAAGAGCTTACTCATTATATCGGCGGCGCGCACGTAAAGGGCACATCTGGTCGCTTTGCGGATGTTTACAATCCAGCAACCGGCGAAGTGCAGGCCAAAGTCCCGCTCGCCAATGCTGATGAAATGGCGCAGGCCGTTGATATCGCGGCAAAAGCACAGCCGGCTTGGGCCGCCACCAACCCGCAACGTCGTGCACGTGTGATGATGAAATTCGTCGACCTACTGAACCGCGACATGGACAAGCTCGCAGAGGCTCTTTCGCGCGAGCACGGTAAAACGCTTCCTGATGCTGCGGGTGACGTACAACGCGGCCTTGAAGTGGCTGAATACTGCATCGGTGCGCCAGAAATGCTCAAGGGTGACTTCACCGATGGTGCTGGTCCGGGTATTGATATGTACTCGATGAAGCAAGCATTGGGTGTCACCGCCGGGATCACACCATTTAACTTTCCAGCGATGATACCAATGTGGATGTTTGCACCGGCAATCGTTTGCGGCAACGCCTTTATTCTTAAGCCATCAGAGCGTGATCCATCTGTCCCGCTGATGCTGGCCGAACTAATGGAAGAAGCAGGCCTGCCCAAAGGCATTTTGCAGGTCGTCAACGGCGATAAAGAAGCGGTAGATGCGATCCTTGATCACGACGTGATCCAATCGATTGGTTTTGTCGGATCAACCCCAATTGCCGAATATATCTACGGTCGCGGCTGTTCGAATGGCAAACGCGTTCAGTGTTTTGGTGGCGCGAAAAACCATATGATCATCATGCCTGATGCAGATATGGATAAGGCAGCAGATGCGCTTATTGGAGCTGGGTACGGTGCAGCTGGTGAACGCTGCATGGCTATTTCAGTCGCCGTTCCGGTTGGTGACGAAACTGCTGACCGTCTGATTGAAAAGCTGGTCCCACGGATTGAAAAGCTCAAGGTTGGGCCGTACACGGGTGGCAATGATGTGGACTATGGTCCAGTCATCACGGCTGCTGCCAAGGCAAATATCCTAAGCCTGATCGAAAGCGGCGTTACCCAGGGTGCCGACCTTGTGGTCGACGGGCGCGATTTCAGCCTTCAAGGCTATGAAGACGGTTATTTTGTAGGGCCACATCTGTTTGATAACGTCACCAAAGAGATGGATATCTACAAAAAGGAAATCTTTGGCCCTGTCCTGTCATGCGTACGAGCACAATCCTACGAAGAGGCAATCGGCCTTGCCATGGACCATGAATACGGCAACGGTACCGCGATCTTTACCCGCGATGGTGACGCCGCGCGAGATTTTGCTAGCCGGATCAACATTGGTATGGTCGGGATTAACGTACCTATCCCAGTTCCGCTCGCTTACCACACGTTCGGTGGCTGGAAAAAATCTGTCTTTGGCGATCTTAACCAACACGGTCCTGATGCGTTCAAATTCTACACGCGCACTAAAACCGTGACGTCGCGTTGGCCATCGGGCATCAAAGAAGGTGGCGAATTTAACTTCAAACCAATGGAGTAAAGTTCGCCAGAATACCGTTAGGGAGGGAACGACATGAAAATCGGGTTTATTGGACTAGGCAACATGGGTGCCCCAATGGCGCGCAACCTTATGGATAGCCATGAAGTTGTGGGCTACGATCCTTCGGCCAAACCTGACGGTATTCCTTTGGCGGCAAGTGCCACACTCGTCGCCAAAGACGCAGATGTCGTTATCACCATGCTTCCTAACGGTGAGATATTACAATCAGTTTCAAATGAAATTCACCCTGTGATGCCCTCAGGGGCAATTCATTTGGACTGCTCAACGGTCGACGTCGACTCTGCACGGTATGTCGCGGATAAGGCTGCAACCCACGGGCTAAAGGCCGTAGACGCACCTGTGTCAGGTGGTATCGGCGGTGCCAGCAATGGCACACTGACATTTATGGCCGGCGGCGCCCCGGACGCCTTTGCAGCCGTACAACCTCTGTTCAACATCATGGGGCAAAAGGCAGTGCATTGCGGTGATGCAGGCAGTGGTCAAGCCGCGAAAATCTGCAACAACATGATCCTTGGCGTCACCATGATTGCCACCTGCGAGGCATTCGCGCTGGCGGATAAACTAGGTCTCGATCGGCAAGCGATGTTCGATGTGGTTAGCACATCCAGCGGATCAAGCTGGTCCATGAACACCTACTGTCCTGCCCCCGGCATTGGACCGAACAGCCCTGCTGACAACGACTACATCCCCGGCTTCGCGGCTGAGCTGATGCTCAAAGACCTGAATCTATCGCAAATGGCAGCAGCCGCTGCCGATGCAGATACGCCAATAGGACAGGCCGCGCGCGACCTTTACGCAGATTTCGTCGAAAACGAAGATGGCCGCGGCAAAGACTTTTCATCAATGTTGCCCCGATTTGTCGCGCGGCATCACGAAAACTGATGCCACGCGTCAATTCATTCAGCTGCGACGGTCTTGGCGCCTAGCATCTCTTTCAGGTATCGCCCTGTATGGCTCTCGGTGACTTCGGCAACCTTTTCGGGTGTGCCGTTCGCAACCACGCGCCCACCGCCATCGCCACCCTCTGGGCCTATGTCGATGATGTAGTCAGCAGTTTTTACCACGTCGAGGTTGTGTTCGATCACAACAACCGAATTGCCCTGATCAACAAGCTCGTGCAGCACCTCAAGCAGTTTGCGAACGTCTTCGAAATGCAGACCTGTGGTCGGCTCATCCAAGATATACAGCGTACGACCCGTAGATTGGCGCGCCAATTCTTTTGATAGTTTCACGCGTTGCGCTTCGCCACCAGACAAGGTCGTCGCCTGTTGGCCCACCTTAATATAGCCCAACCCAACGCGCATCAGCGCATCCATTTTCGACCGGATCGACGGCACCGCGCTAAAGAATTCTTGCGCATCTTCCACTGTCATATCAAGCACATCGGCGATGGAATTTCCCTTAAACTTGATCTCAAGCGTCTCGCGGTTATAGCGCGCGCCCTTACAAGTTTCACAGGTCACGTAGACATCTGGCAAGAAGTGCATCTCGATTTTGATGACACCGTCGCCCTGACAGGCCTCGCAACGCCCGCCCTTCACGTTGAACGAAAAGCGGCCCGGTTTGTAACCGCGTGCTTTGGCCTCCGGCATGCCAGCGAACCAATCGCGGATCGGAGTAAACGCACCAGTATAAGTCGCCGGGTTTGACCGTGGTGTCCGGCCAATTGGACGCTGGTCAATGTCGATCACCTTATCCAGATGTTCGAACCCTTTGATCGTTTCACAAGGCGCTGGCGCCTGCCGCGAGCCGTTTAGCTTTTGCGATGCGTTCTTGAACAGCGTCTCAATCGTCAGGGTGGATTTCCCGCCCCCAGAAACACCTGTCACACAAACGAACTGCCCCAATGGGAAATCGACGGTGACGTTCTTAAGGTTGTTCCCTGTCGCTTTTACAACGGTCAGCTTCTTTTTGTTGCCCTTGCGGCGCTTGGCCGGCACGGCAATTTCGCGGGTGCCCGTTAAGTATTGTCCTGTAATCGATGCAGCGTTCGCCATGATTTCAGCAGGGGTACCTTTGGCCACCACCTGCCCGCCATGCACACCCGCACCTGGGCCAATGTCAAAGACATAGTCGGCTTCGCGAATGGCTTCTTCGTCGTGTTCCACCACGATCACGGTATTCCCTTGATCACGTAGGTTCTTCAACGTCGTCAGCAGGCGGTCATTGTCGCGTTGGTGCAACCCGATCGACGGCTCATCCAGCACGTACAATACGCCCTGCAGCCCCGACCCGATCTGAGACGCCAACCTGATCCGCTGGCTTTCACCACCAGAAAGCGTGCCTGAATTTCGGGCCAACGTCAGATACTCCAACCCGACGTTATTCAAGAACCCAAGACGTTCACTAATTTCCTTAAGGATCGCCTTGGCTATTTCGTTCTTTTGCGTGGTCAATTGATCAGGCACCGCAAGACACCAGTCATACGCGTCCTTGATTGACATCTGCACCACTTGCCCTGCGTGCAGACCACCGATCTTCACTGCCAATGCTTCTTGGCGCAGACGGTAACCGCCGCAGGTGCCACAAGGCCGGTTGTTCTGGTACTGTTCAAAATCCTCGCGGATCCAGTTGCTGTCCGTCTCGCGATAGCGGCGTTCCATATTCGGGATCACGCCTTCGAACGCACGTTCAACCTGATAGACACGCCCGCCTTCGTCATAGCGGAACTTGATCTCTTCTTTACCTGATCCGTAGAGGAATACGTTCTGTACCTTTGGGTCTAGGTCTTTCCAGCGCGAATTCTTGTTGAAACCATAGTGCTTTGCAATGGCTTCGATGGTCTGCAAGAAATAAGGCGACTTTCCTTTGCGCCACGGTGCAATCGCACCATCAGCGATTTTCAACGTCACATCAGGCACACAAAGCCCCGCATCAAAGAACAGCTCTACGCCAAGACCATCACAGCTTGGGCAGGCACCAAAAGGCGCGTTGAACGAAAACAGGCGCGGTTCGATCTCGGGGATTGTGAACCCCGACACCGGACAGGCAAAGTTTTCGGAAAATGTAATACGCTCTGGCTCGCCCTCAGATGGGGCTGTTTCAAGAACGGTGATGCCATCCGCCAGATCAAGCGCAGTACGGAAACTATCGGCAAGCCGTGTTTCCAACCCTTCGCGTACAACGATCCGGTCAACGACCACATCGATGTTATGGCGGAACTTCTTATCCAACGTCGGCGGCTCGTCCAATTCATAGAATTCGCCGTCGACCTTTACCCGCTGAAAACCCTGCTTGCGCAGCTCTAGGAACTCCTTGCGATATTCGCCCTTGCGGTCACGAATAATCGGGGCAAGCAGATAGCCCCGAGTGCCCTCTTCTAGGCCCATGACACGATCAACCATGTCTTGAACTTGCTGCGCCTCAATCGGCAGACCAGTCGCGGGGCTGAACGGCGTCCCTGCCCGCGCAAACAGCAAACGCATGTAGTCGTAAATTTCAGTGATCGTACCGACGGTCGAACGCGGGTTTTTCGACGTTGTCTTTTGTTCGATCGAAATCGCTGGCGACAAGCCACTAATGTGATCCACATCGGGCTTTTCCATCATATCAAGGAACTGCCGCGCATAGGCGGACAGGCTCTCGACATAGCGGCGTTGGCCTTCGGCATAGATCGTATCAAACGCCAGCGACGATTTCCCAGAACCCGACAGCCCAGTGATAACCACCAGCTGATCGCGCGGAATATCCACATCGATGTTTTTAAGGTTATGCTCGCGCGCGCCGCGCACTTCGATGTTCTTCAGCTCTGCCATAAGGCCCCCGCAGGATTTTCAGTTAACAGATAGTAGACGAATACCAACTATCCAACCAAAAAATGAGAACATTAAAGGAACAAGAGAAATCAAACGCAAAAAGGGCAGCTCGCTCAGAGCCGCCCTTTGCATAAATCGTCGAAACGCTTAGATATGGATCGCTTTACCGTAAGCAGCCAGCACGCTTTCGTGCATCATCTCTGACAATGTGGGGTGTGGGAAGACTGTATTCATCAAGTCTTCTTCGGTTGTTTCCAACTGACGCCCCACGACATAGCCTTGGATCAGCTCTGTCACTTCGGCGCCAACCATATGCGCACCCAGCAATTCGCCGGTCTTGGCGTCAAACACAGTTTTCACCATGCCTTCTGGTTCGCCAAGCGCGACGGCTTTACCGTTACCGATGAACGGGAATTTTCCGACCTTCACGTCGTAACCCAATTCTTTGGCTTTCGCTTCGGTGTAGCCGACGCTGGCCACCTGAGGATGACAATATGTACAGCCAGCGATGCTTTCCGGTTTCACGGGATGCGCGTGCTTACCTGCGATAACTTCGGCCACCATCACACCCTCATGGGATGCTTTGTGCGCAAGCCACGGTGCACCAGCAATATCGCCAATCGCATATAGACCATCAACACCAGTGCGGCAGAATTCATCTGTCACAACATGGGTGCGATCAATTTTGACACCGAGGCCCTCAAGACCCAGACCTTCGACGTTGCCAACGATGCCAACGGCACTGATCACAGTGTCGAATTCTTCTTTGATAACCTTGCCGCCCGTTTCGATGTGGGCTGTTACTTTGGTTTTTGTACGATCAAGCTGCTTGACCACGGATTTCTCCATGATCTTCATGCCCTGCTTCTCGAACTGCTTTTTCGCGAAGGCGCTGATTTCGGCGTCTTCTACGGGCAGCACACGGTCCATGACTTCGACCACAGTCGTGTCAGCGCCTAGCGTGTTGTAGAAGCTCGCAAATTCGATCCCGATAGCACCAGAGCCAATCACCAATAGCTTTTTCGGCTGATGTGGTGGCACCAAGGCATGACGATAGGACCAAACACGTTCGCCATCGGCCTCAAGGCCTGGCAGGTTGCGGGCGCGAGCGCCAGTTGCCAGAACGATGTTCTTGGCGGTCAGTTCTTCGGTACCGGCATCAGATTTGACCGATACCTTACCTTTAGCCGGGATCGTGGCCTCGCCCATGATGACGGTGACCTTGTTCTTTTTCAAAAGGTGCTTCACGCCGCCTTCCATCTGCTTGGCAACACCGCGCGAACGTTTGACGACAGCATCCAAATCATAGCCAATGCCATCAGCCGACAGGCCAAACTCTTTGGCACGGTGCATAAGATGAAACACCTCAGACGAACGCAGCAGCGCTTTCGTTGGGATACAGCCCCAATTCAGGCAGATACCGCCAAGGTTTTCACGCTCGATCACGGCGACGTTTAGGCCGAGTTGCGCGCCACGGATTGCAGCCACATAGCCACCCGGGCCAGCGCCGATTACGATCATGTCAAAGTTCTTCGCAGCCATGCGCTGATCCTCCAAATCTGAAATTAGTTGAACACTAAACTATTTCTCAGCGGACCTCTAGTGACCTTGGGTCATAACAGGCATTTGATCTGCGCAACGGGGACTAAGCGACGCTTTCTAGTTGTGCCTGATAGGCCGCGCGGTAGCCACCTGCATCCAAAAACTCTTGCTCTGACACCGTAGTCTCACGACATAATGCTTTGTTTCTATATGGAAAACGCCCAAAGTCACGTATCACAGTGCGATGCGCGCAGGCGTGATCAATGTTACTTGCCCCGCTTTGCGGCATTTGGGAATGAAACAACCGGACCGCGCGATCTTGGTCACTTAAACATTCAGAATGCATGAGTGGCAGATAGAAAAACTGCCGTGCGGGTTCGTCGATCTTCATATCCCAATTGCGGTCAATCGCCATTTTCGCCGCCGCGAGCGCGACACGGTCTGTTGCGAATGCCTTGCCTTCATCGCGGAACATGTTGCGCGGGAACTGATCGGTCAGGATGATGTAAGCAAGCGTGCCGCTCGGGTAAGTCAGCCAAAGCCCACAAGCACCTGCATCCGCCTCTTCCCAGGTTTCTAGAAATCGTTCACGTATGAGCGCGTCAAACGCCGGATCCGATTTATACCAATCCGCAGGTGTGCACTCATCCAACCAAAACGCCAACACCTCTTCAGGGGTTACCATGGCTCCACTCCTCAACCAACATGTCGCTGGGTCAAGCCAAGCAGACAAGTGACGATCTGACAAGATGTTACAGACCACTATTGGTCACATGATCTTTCAGCATGTCACCAACAGTGTCGTTCTGGCATCAGAATTAGGCTGGCTCGATGGCCTCATCCTCTTCGCCAGCCTCGATATAGACCTCTTGCGCCACTTCTGCGACGATGGGCGTTGAAGCCGCTGAAACCGGCGCATAAGGCACGACCTCCATATCAAGATCAGCACGAGGACGCTGTGTCATCCGGTATAAACCGTAGGCCCCAATCGCGAGCATGAGCACCGCAGTGAACAGCCAATACCCGCTGTTTCCGATCACATCCATCATCCGGCCAACGATCAGCGGGCCCGCAATTGCGCCTACCCCGTTCACGAACAAGAAACCTCCTGAACCGGCTGCCATGTCTTCTTTGTCGAGGTAATCGTTCGCATAGGCCAACAGCAGCGCATACAGCGGGTTTGACATCCCACCGACAACAGCGCCGCTAAATACGATGACCGCAAAATTATCAGTGATGAAGTATGCAACAAGCGACCCAGCGCCACCAATGAATGCAAGCCCAATGATCAGGAAACGGCGATCCATGCGATCAGACAGCCAACCGATGGGATACTGAAGGACCAGTGCACCGACATAGATCGCGGATACAAAGAAAGAGATTTCACCAACAGTCAGCCCCACCCGGTTGCCATAGACAGCGGACATGCCGAACTGGGCTGCAAATACGCCACCCAGCATAAACATCCCGAAACACGCCAGCGGAGAAGCGGCGATCAGGTCTTTGATTTTCATACGTTTTGTTGTTTCAAACGCTGGCATTGGACGCGCAGACAACAAAACCGGCGCAAACGCCAAGGACACCATCACTGATGGGATGATAAATAGCGTATAGCCGGAAACGTCACCGCGGCTGACGATCCACTGTGCAAAGACGATCCCTGCCATTTGAACGATCATATAGACGGACAGCGCCTTGCCACGGTTTTCGTTGGTCGCCGCGTTATTCAGCCAGCTTTCTGCTGTGATATACACACCGCAAAAACAGAACCCGATGATAACCCGGCCAATCGTCCAGGCCCACGGCTCTAGCAGGACGGGGTAACAGATCAAAACAGCCGAGATCAAAGACCCCATCGCGGCAAACACCCGAACATGCCCGACACGGCGGATCAATTCTGGCGTGTAGCGTGACGAAAACAAAAAGCCGACAAAATAGGCAGACATAACAATGGACAGTGCAAGCGTACTGAACCCTTCTTGGTCACCACGCAGACCTAGCAAGGTCCCCTGAAGGCCGTTTCCGACCATCAGCATAAACATCCCTACGAACAAGGCCCATGAGCCAGTAAAAACCTGTAACATCGTGCGCCCCTTCGTGTGTTGGCAGATCGCTCCTATGGATGATTCTGATCCAAGTTCATCACACGAAAACGACGCTGTCTTGCTTGTTCGCGTCGCTTAAGGTTTTGTTGGCAACAACAGTGATGCATCGCCGTAACTAAAGAATCGATAACCCGTTCCAATTGCATGAGAATAGATGTCTTTGACGCGTTGGACGCCCATGAGTGCGGACACCAACATCATCAGCGTTGACTTGGGTAAATGGAAATTTGTCATCAACCCGTCAGTCACCTGAAACTGGAACCCCGGCGTAATGAAAATATCGGTTGGCCCCACCCACGGCTTCAACGTACCTGACTTTGCCGCCGTTTCGATCAATCGCAACGCCGTCGTACCAACAGGAATAATGCGCCCGCCTGCGGCCTTGGTGGCATTGATCTCGTCAACAGCCTGTTCCGTGACCTCACCCCATTCGGAATGCATTTTATGATCACGTACATCATCAACTTTCACCGGTAGGAATGTCCCTGCTCCAACATGCAAAGTGACGTGGGTAAATTCCACACCGCGCGCCCTAAGCGCATCCAGCAACGGCCCATCGAAATGCAGCGATGCAGTTGGTGCAGCCACAGCACCTGCATTACGTGCCCAATATGTTTGGTAGTCTTCTTTATCCGCTTCATCAGCTGGCCGTTTAGCCGCGATATATGGTGGTAAGGGCATCGCCCCCACATCAGCCAAGGCGGCATCAAAATTGTCGCCCGTCAGGTTGAATTGTAAAAACGCCTGTCCGTCTGCACGTCCCGTCACAGTCGCGGATAACACTTCCGAAAACACGATTGTTTCACCGTCACGAATTTTGCGCAACGGCTTTACCAACGCTGCCCAATCTCCTGATGAGCGCGGCTCAAGCAAGGTGACTTCGATCTTAGAGCTGGTTAAACCATGCTCTCCGTCGCGAAAACGCTGGCCCGTCAGACGCGCGGGGATAACCTTAGTGTCATTCAAAACAAGCCGATCGCCCAGTTTTAGAATGTCTACCAAATCCGAAACGACGCGATCTGCGACCCCGTCTCTATCCGCGAGCAACAGCTTGGCTGAACTCCGTGGCCGCGCGGGCCGTGTCGCGATCAATTCCTCGGGCAGCTCAAAATCAAAGTCACTTAGCTTCATCAATTCGTTTCCGGTGGCGCACGGCGAAAGATTTCCCGGAATATGCCCGGTGTCAGTGCCGATAATGGGTTTACGCTGACCCGAGGGGCATCTGATGTGCCGCCGATATTAAAGTTAAACCCGATCAGCCCTTCTCCCTTGCGGGTTAAAAAAGAACCAATGCTGTTCACCAAATAGAACGGAGACACAACGCCCTGCAGATCAATCTGTTTGCTGGCCAGCGTGTAGATGCCATCAATCGAAATGCCAAGTCCCGGACCAACGGCACTGGCCTCTGACACGATGACTTGCTGAGGCGTCAGCCGGAACTTTGCGTCCACATCGTCAAACCGAAGCCCCTGCCCATCCAATTGCTGCAACAAGCCAACCACGCTGATAGCATCCAAAAGCGCAGCAATCGTTGGCGCATCACGTACGCGCAGATCACTGACCGAAAGCGTACCATCAAAGGTACCTTCGACACCAGCAGGCAGCAGGATCAGCGTCACGTCACCACCGCTAGCGTTATCCATGAAACCTGCCGCGCGAATGACAGCCCCCGCATCATTACTGCTTAAGCGGACAGCCGACCTGCCGTTCCTTGGCGCAACGACACCTTCGACAGGTGCCACGCCATTCAGTTGCCCACGAAACTGTCCCGAAAAACCGCCAGTGCCATTAAAGTTCCCGCTAAAGGCCGTGAGCGCAATACCCTCGGTGATTTGCAATCGATCAAGGGCGATCTGCATTGGCCCACCTTCGCCTGTGCTTGCCCCAAAACTAGCACGGCGTAGATCCAAACGACCACCATTGATCACAACTCCAACTGGCTGGCCTTGCCCGCGCCCTTGCAGTGTAATCGGCGCATCTAACCAATTCCCGATTTCAAGCCGCGTAAATCGTGCCGTATCAAGACCACCATCGGCAGACAGCCGTATCTGACCTTCGGCAGTCAATCCAGCACCGCTTACCTGCAACCGATCGACTGACGGAACCGCACCCAGCGTGCCTGATATGCGTAAATTTCCGTCTTGGTCTGCAGGCTTCACCCAGCCAACGGCCGGAATTGCAACGCGCAAACCACGCAGGTTTGAAACAAGCGAAAATGCAGGCGACCGCCCCTTCGTCAGATCAAGTGTCAGATCCCCGCGCCCGTTACCGCTGATTGTCCCCGGCGGCAGCCCAATATTAAATTCGTCCATAAACACCTGAGAAAGCGCAACGCGTGCCGAAACCTGACTGCGACCGGCATGTTCAACCCCAAACCGCTGGGTCCAAGCGCCATCCGCAGCCACGCCCCCCAAACGCACAGGACCGCTAATTGTCAGCCCTTCATTGCTGACCGCAACCTCAAGCTGAGCCGCAGCGAAGCGACGACCGGGTATCAGCACATCACTACGCACGCCCCGCAGGTCTGCACGAACATCAAGCCCAAGTTCATCTAACGTCAATCCACGTCGTAATGGGAAAGTAATTTGCCCGCCAACTTCTGCCCGCCCATCGGCGAGGGTAACTGGCTTTCCGGCTTTATCCAGAAACGTAAACGGTTCTTCGTTCAGGACCGACAGGACAGAGGTCACAGAACCGTCCAACGCCAAGTCGACGACACCGTTACTTGGCTTTTCGCGGGTATCAAGAATGGTAAAAGTTGTACCCGTTACGTCAATTGAACCGCCTTGGGCTGGCACGACAGTGCCCTTGTCTAAGGTCACAACAAAACGGTGGTCAATGATAGATGCGACGCCAGCGCCCCCGTTAATTAACGGCATTTGACGCAAGAAACGAATATCTGCATCTTCGAACTCAAACCCTAGTGCAACATCGCGGGGTCGCCCCGGTGCGACACGAATGCCCACATTCCCGTTGATCACATGGCCTTGCGAAAGGTTCTGTGAAATCCAATTTCGGGTACGCGGCTTAACAGTTGGCGGCCAAAACGCCAGCAGCTGATCTGGGGAAATTTCATTGATGCTACTGTCAAACGTGCCAATCCAACCATCATCTGCGGCGGTCAGGCTCCCGCTTGAAAGCACTTGTAACCCGTCGTTACTGGCCACCATCTGTCCAATTTCAATCCGAAACGGATCAAACCGCAACCGAAGATCAACAGATGCCGCTTCAACAGTCGGCGTCACGTCATAAAGCCCTAGCGGGTTCAGCGCGACGTCCCGAAAATGAAACTGTCCCAAAAGCGCATGCGGCAGCCCATCGATAATTTCACGCAGATACGCATCTCCGTTCGCACGTAAACTGCCCCACTCAGTTTCCAACGCGATGTCTGTGAAAGAAATTTTATCGTGTACGGGATCGTAGGTAAGATACGCCTTAGCGGATTCAAACTGTACTGGCTGCGTCGCTTCATTTGGCTGCAACGCACCTTGACCAATTTCCAGTGTCGCGCTCAGCGGGCCAAGCGCACCGTTTTCGTCCAATTCAGTCCGCAATGCCGCTGAAATCGGGGCTTCGACATCGCGCAACCAAGTTAACGCGGGCGATTGCGCCGCAATGTCGCTTGTTATGGCGTCGTCAATATTCACGGCAAACTGTGCAGCACGGCTTCCGCGTGGGCTACTGTAAGAAAGTGTAACGGTCGTGACCTCTGCACGGCCAGACAATAAGCTAAGATTCCCACGCAACGCGGTTTCACCATTGCGTAAATCCAACGCAAGCGTACCGCCATCCACGACCCAACTGCGCCGCGCACGCGCATCATCAAAGTTTACAATCAATCCTTCTGCACGCACAGTTTCCAATGCTTCCAACTGCGGGCGTTCAAACACCTGATCAAGTTGGTCTAAAAGCTCGGGAATAGATCGCGCCTGACTGACCTCTGCGGCATCCGATGCCAAGGCAACAGCGACAGTCCCATCGCGCGCGCGGCGCAGATTAATCTGCGCACCAATAAGACGAATTTCTTGCATCATGACCTCGTGACGCAGGATCAACCCACGCGGAGACATCATACCTTCGACAACAGGAACACGGGTCAACATCACGCCATCGCGGTCGAACAAACGTGTATCAACCAGCCGCACATGTGGATGTAGGTCACGACCGATACGCGCGGTAATTGTTCCAAAATCTAATTGCGCACCGTCCAACACTTCGGACGCACGCGCTTCAATCTGTTCAACGATCCAAGACGGCGCAGTGATTTCGCGATTGATCATCATCACCGCAGCAACACCAGCAAAAATCACCGGAGCAAGACAAATCACAAAAAGCGCACGCAAACAAAAAAACCACCGCCCCCAACGCCTGCACGGTTTACCTGTCGGTTCGGTCTGTGTTTGTTCGTCGGTTTCGTCCACGATCACTCCGCTTTAGGGTCATTGGCCCTTTATCTTTGCTTGTGCCGAGTTAAAACAAAAGCACAACGTACAAAAGGACGCACCATGACCCTTCTTTCTGTCGGCGACAAAGCACCGGACATCACCCTGCCCCGAGACGGCGGCGAAATTGTGAATTTGGCGGATTTCGCAGGCAAAAATGTGGTTGTCTACTTTTACCCCCGCGACAGCACGCCCGGCTGCACCAAAGAAGCCATCGGCTTCACAGAAAACGTTGCGGATTTCGATGCGCTGAACACCGTTATCCTTGGTGTTTCCAAAGATTCGATCAAAAAGCACGATAATTTTGTCGCCAAACAAAACCTAAAAATCGCGCTCTTGTCCGACGAAGACGGCGATGTCTGCGAACGCTATGGCATCTGGGTCGAGAAAAAGATGTATGGCAAAACATTCATGGGCATCGAACGCGCGACGTACCTTATTAATGCTGATGGTAACATCGCACAGGTGTGGCGCAAAGTACGTGTTCCCGGCCACGTCGAAGACGTCCTACAAGCGGTACGCGATCTATGACACTTTCGGAAATGGCTGTCGCAGTACTAAACACTGCGAACGGTCGCGCAAAAGCTGCCCTATCACGCGAATACGCCGCCCAGTGGCGCGCGGCGCGCGCAAACGGCACACCACCAGAAATCGGTCATGCGAAACCACCGCTACGCGCAGCAAGACCCGAAAAGCCAGAACTGTTGGACCCGCGCGATGTGCCACACCGCAAACCCGGCACTGAAGAAGGACGGATCGCGCTTTTGCATGCGGTTGCGCATATCGAACTAAACGCGATTGATTTGCACTGGGACATCATCCCTCGTTTTGCACATATCCAACTACCACTTGGCTATTACGATGATTGGGTGAAATCCGCCGATGAGGAATCAAAACACTTTAACCTGATGTGTGATTGCCTTGAGGAGTTGGGCAGCCACTATGGTGCTTTGCCCGCACATGCAGGGATGTGGCGTGCAGCCGAAGATACCGTCGATGATCTGATGGGGCGGCTGGCTGTTGTCCCCATGGTCCTAGAGGCGCGCGGGCTAGACGTGACACCCGGCATGATCAATATCTTTAAACAGGCGAAAAATAAATCAGCCGTTGCGGCGCTTGAAACCATCTACGCAGAAGAAGTGCATCACGTGTCTTACGGGGCGAAATGGTTCAATTTTTTGTGTGGGCGTCATGATCTCGACCCGACTGGGGTGTTTCATGAACTTGTGCGCAAGTATTTTCATTCTTCATTGAAACCGCCTTTCAACGAAGAAAAGCGCGCTGAAGCAGGGATTCCGCCCGATTTCTATTGGCCATTGACCGAACAGCACAAGAAATAGACCAAACACGGCGGCGCTTCGCGCAATCACAACCAGTGGTGGCGTGTTCCCGCAGGCATTGCGCAAATTTCTTGCAGCGCGGCGTTTGCCTGCTTACAGACGTATGCAACGCTGGTGTGGGGACCAGCAAATATCAATGGGACGACACAGGACCTCATCGTGCGATCACGCCTGACAAAAAACATTCATACCGTTTTGGAACGCTGGTTCCCAGAACGCCGCCTTTTCCTGAGATCAGATTCAGAAACAAGGTTCATTCGGCTAAAGTCGGAAACACAGCTCATCGCTTGGATTGGCTGTACGGTTGTTGTGGCATGGACGATCGTCGCCACGGCAATCTTGCTGATGGATAGTATTGGTGCCGGAAATTTCCGCGCCCAAGCACAACGCGATCAGATGACTTATGAACAGCGCCTAAATGCACTTTCGTCAGAACGTGACACGCGCGCTCAAGAAGCTGCTGCTGCGCAAGAACGCTTTAACTCAGCGTTGCGTCAGATTTCGATCATGCAATCGGAATTGCTCGCCACCGAGGAAAAGCGACGCGAGTTGGAAACGGGGCTGGATGTGGTGCAATCCACGTTGCGCGATACAATGAAAGCCCGCGAAGAAGCCCGCGCACAAGTCGCGACATTGACCGAAGAAGTTGATCCGGACGCGGTTGCCGCTATCAGCGAAGAAGCGGTCGGCACAGTTGATTTGCTTGCCAATGCCTTGGCCGAAACTGCCGCCGAACGTGACTTGATCGCCGCTGATGCCGAATTCGCAATCAGCCATGCTCAAGAGGTCGAACTTGAACTGCGTCTTCTTCAAGAACGCAACGACCAGATCTTCCGCCAACTCGAAGAAGCTATGTTGGTGTCCGTCGAGCCACTTGATGATATGTTCCGCGCAGCAGGCATGAACCCCGAAAGCATGATTGATCAAGTGCGTCGCGGATATTCAGGCCAAGGTGGCCCCCTTACACCGATCCAGTTTTCGACGCGCGGCGGTCAACCTGATCCCGACGCACTGCGTGCAAATGCAATCTTGTCGTCGATGGACCGTATAAACCTTTACCGCATTGCCGCCGAAAAGGCGCCATTCGATATCCCGGTGAAGGCCAACTTCCGCTTTACGTCCGGCTTTGGCCAGCGCTGGGGACGCCTACATGCCGGTACAGATTTTGCGGGCCCAATCGGCACCCCCATCTACGCCACTGCTGATGGCCGCGTCGTACACGCAGGATGGTCGAGCGGGTATGGAAGGCTCATTAAAATCCAACATGATTTTGGTATTGAGACAAGATACGCACACTTAAGTGCAATGAACGTGACCGTCGGGCAAAGAGTCTCGCGCGGAGAACGAATTGGTGATATGGGCAACTCAGGTCGTTCGACTGGCCCACACCTTCACTACGAGGTTCGCGTCGGAGGCGAGCCCGTTAACCCCATGATCTATATAAGAGCTGGACAAGATGTTTTCTAAATCCAAAATCAATGAACCGGGGCCCAAGTCGGCCGACACCGAAACACCCAAAGCCGCTGACGCGACAAAAACCGCTGCGTCAGGTTCGGACTTCAAGGCAGCTCCTCCTAAGGCAAAGCCAGCAGCATCGATGCTGTCCTCTGACTTGCTGATCACTGGTAACCTAAAAACCAGCGGCGACATCCAAGTCGAAGGTCAAGTAGAAGGCGACATTCGTGCGCACCTGCTGACAGTCGGCGAAGGCGCTACGATCAAGGGTGAAGTTGTTGCAGACGACGTGGTCGTAAACGGCCGCGTTGTTGGTCGTGTGCGAGGCCTAAAAGTGCGCCTGACATCGACTGCACGCGTCGAAGGCGACATCATTCACAAGACCATCGCGATAGAGAGCGGCGCCCATTTTGAAGGCTCTGTTCAGCGTCAGGATGATCCGCTTTCAACCGGCTCAAAAAAGATGCCAACAGCCGCCGCAGCGGACAGCGCTAAGTCCTAATTATTAGGCATTAGCAGATACTCAAAGGGCGCCCCATTGGGCGCCTTTTCTTATTTGACGACAAAGCGCTTAACTCTTCAAAATAAAGCGTAATTGCCAGAAAAATGCCGCGAACCGGTCTGATTTCAGCCGCTTGTTTCAACGATCTCTTAGGTTGTTCCAGAGTATCTTTGATTAACTAGTCAATAAAAATTAAGACCAGTCACATATGGAGAAACCAGTGAACTATTTCAAACCCGCGTTGCGGGCCCTTTCCGTTGGTGTTGCAGCCATCGGCTTTACGATTTCAGCACATAGCGCGGCCGCCCAAGATGTGTCCTGTGGTGGTCCTTATACGATTGCGACTGGTGATTCACTGTCCGGCATTGCCGCAAAAGTTTACGGATCAGCGGCCGACTTTCAAATTATCTATAGCGCGAATGCGGAATCTATCGGCCCAAACCCTGGCCTCATCTCACTTGGCCAAGTGATCTATATCCCCTGCCTTGATGGCCAAACAGAATCACAGGCGAATGAAGCTGCTATTCGCAAAGTTGTCACAACCGAACAGCTCGCCGCGCCGACTGGCACCGGTATTCGCGTTGTTACAGCAACTGATTGGGCCCCCTACTTTGACGAAAGCCAAGAACAGGGCGGCATGATTACCGAACTGACCAACGTTGCATTGGCTGCTGCGGATGGCAGCCCAGAATATAAGATCGATTTTATCAACGACTGGGGCTCGCACTTGCAGCCACTGTTAACAGACAACGCCTATGACTTTGCAACAGCGTGGTATGAACCCCCCTGCGATCTGATTGATCAGCTCGGAGATGACGCAAAATTCCGTTGCAACAACTTTGAATGGTCTGACCCGATGTTCGAAATCCTGTTGGGGTACTTCGGACGCGCTGGCGAACCTTTGCCTGCGACCCACGCAGAGCTGGCAGGCAAAAGCATCTGTCGCCCTGACGGATATGAAACATTCGTTCTGGAAGAAGACGGTCTTGTCGAACCAGCGATCAAGTTCGGCCAAGAGGGTCTGATCACTAGCTGTATGGCTGGTCTGCTCGATGGCACATATGATGTCGTCGTCATTGCGGTTGATCCCGGCCAAGGCGCTGTTCTGGAACTCGGCGCACAAGACCAAATCATGCTGAACGAACAGCTGACCAAGGTTCTGAACCTAAGCCCTGTTATCGCAAAATCGAACCCACACCGTGAAGAAATGCTGGCAATGATGAACAGCGGCATCGCTTCGATCAAAGCTGACGGTCAGTGGTTTGAAATCGTGAACCGTCACCTGTCTGCGCACCGTGCACAAACACAGTAAACGGTCCAAAGACTGAATGAGAAAGGGCGCCAATTTGGCGCCCTTTTTGTTTATAGAATCGCGCGCCGATACAAATGCCACGTCGCATGTCCAAACACCGGCAATACGACCATGAGGCCTAAAAACCACGGCACCAAAGCCGCGAGCGATAAAACAGCAATCACCGCAGCCCAAATCAGCATGACGATCGGATTGCGCCGTACGACCTGCACGCTCAGGATCATCGCGGTCACGAAATCTATTTCCCGGTCCAACACCAGCGGAAGGCTGACCACGGTCAGCGAGAATAGAATAAACGCAAGCACTGCCCCTATTCCCAGTTCGGCCACGATCATGGACAAACCGTTAGGGGTTAAGAATACCTCATAGCTTTCTGAGACATTGGTCATCGTCGACAGCCCCATGAACAACGCGAAAATCATATGCGCGAGGAAGGTCCAGAATAGGAAATAGATAACGATGATCGCCCCCAGCCACGGCAGTTGACGGGTACGTTCGTTCCAAACAATGCCAAGGATCTGCGGCCACAACAGCGGCTGGCTGCTTTCTATTCTGCGGCTGACCTCATAAAGCCCCGCAGCAGCAAAGGGTGCAACCAACGGAAAGCCAAGCGAAGTTGCCAGAACCCAACTGACATGCCCTGCCCCAAGCCAGATCAACAGAAACCCACCCAAGACATAGACGGCACTGAAGAACAGCCCGAACTGAGGCGCGTTTCGAAAATCGGCTATGCCTGAGGCCAATACCGCCTTTAGGTCAACGAGTTTAAGCTGCTGGACGACCGGCTGCGACATTCGATAAATCCTCCAATCAGGCAATACGCCCAATTGAAAAATAGGAAGCAAACGCGAGCCAGTCTATGTAAATTACTCGGCGTTGGCCTCGGCCCGGCTTTTGCCGGAAACATCCATCGCCAAAGTCGCGCCCATCAGACCATCAAGATCGCCATCAAGCACGCCCTTGGTGTCCGAGGTTTCAAAGCTTGTGCGCAGGTCTTTGACCATCTGGTAGGGCTGAAGTACATACGACCGGATTTGGTTCCCCCAACCTGCATCACCTGCGTTTTCATGCGCCTCGTTGACCAGTGTGGACCGTTTATCAAGCTCCATCTGATACAAACGTGATTTCAGTGCCTTCATCGCAATGTCGCGGTTTTGGTGTTGCGACTTTTCAGAAGACGTCACAACGATCCCAGTCGGAAAGTGGGTAATGCGAACTGCGGAATCCGTGGTGTTCACGTGCTGACCGCCCGCACCCGATGAACGGTAGGTGTCCAAACGGATGTCAGATGGGTTCACTTCGATTTCGATATTATCGTCGACAACCGGATAGACCTTAACTGACGTAAACGATGTGTGGCGCTTAGCGGCACTATCGAACGGTGAAATGCGGACCAGACGGTGCACGCCACTTTCGGACTTTAACCACCCATAGGCGTTGTGACCGCTGATCTTATATGATGCAGATTTGATGCCTGCTTCATCGCCGGACTGCTCGGATTGCAATTCAACCTTGTAGCCTTTTTTCTCGGCCCAACGCACATACATCCGCGCCAGCATATTTGCCCAATCACAGCTTTCTGTACCGCCCGCACCCGCGTTGATTTCAAGAAACGTATCGTTGGCATCGGCTTCGCCGTCCAACAGTGCCTCAAGCTCTTTTTGCGCTGCTTTTTCGCGCAGCGCCAATATGCCATTTTCTGCTTCGGTCACGACCTCGGCGTCGTCTTCCATTTCACCCAATTCGATCAGCTCGACGTTGTCGGCCAATTCTTGAGCGATACCATCATAGTTGGCCATCGCATCAACCAGCATCTGACGATCACGCATCAGTTTTTGTGCCGCATCAGGATCGTCCCACAGGGTCGGATCTTCAACGCGGGCGTTGAATTCTTCTAGCCGATGCGGCGCGGTTTCGCGGTCCATGCGCTGCGCAAGCAGGTTCAGCGACTTTTCGATCGCTTCCACGGTTGTCTGGATTTCTGCGCGCATGGTGCACCTACTTACGTGAATGAATTATCAGTGGTTCTTACAGCGGGCCACGCCCGCCCACAAGCAGGTGGTCAGTAAAGACCACCTGTCGAAAGTGTACCAAAGGTAGCCTTTGGACCAACCGTTGCGGTTTCACCAGTCGAAGTCGTGACTTGGCGACCTTGGCGTGGGACTTCATCAAACAAAGGAAGGTCCCCTCCCATCGCGAAACCACCGTCAAACATGATGCCAAATAGCGGCTCTTCACCCGGACGGAAACATTCCGCAATCACGTTTTCACCTGAAGATCCGTCAGGCAAACGTGCCCCACTGTAGCGGTCAATATTGATAAATTGACAATCTTCCGGTGGCGTAAACGGTCCGGCGCCGTAATGTTCGATTGCCTCGGTCATAAAGCGGTTAAACACCGGCCCACAAATACCACCGCCCGATGCGCTTCGCCCCAATGTGCGTGGGGTATCATAACCAATATAACAACCAGCAACGATGTTCGAAGAAAAACCAATGAACCACACATCCTTTGCGTCGTTGGTGGTCCCTGTTTTACCAGCAATCGGCACGGGCAAATTGATCGCCCGGCTTGCCGTGCCACGCTCAACCACGCCACGCATCATTGATGTGAGCTGATAGGCCGTAATTTCGTTCATAACCCGGTCGCGGTTTGAAATAATCCGCGGCGCAAAGCCCGCAGGAATATAGGCATTTTCACAATCTTCGCAGGTACGCTGATCGTGGCGATAGACAGTATTGCCGTAGCGGTCTTGCACCCGGTCAACCAGCGTTGGCTCCACACGTTCACCACCGTTCGCAAACATGGCATAGGCTGCAACCATCTTGAACAATGTGGTTTCATCAGCACCCAATGAAGCAGCTAAGCCTTGGTTCATACTTTCATAAACACCAAATTTTTCGGCGTAAGCGGCCACCGTATCCATACCAATTTCTTGGGCAAGACGGATCGTCATCAGGTTCCGCGACCGTTCAATACCTGTACGCAGCGGCGTTGGACCATAAAACTGATTGGAAGAGTTTTTAGGCCGCCACACACCTTGCGGTGTGTTGATGGTAATCGGAGCGTCAACAACGATGGTCGCCGGGGAATACCCGCTATCAAGCGCGGCGGCATATACAAACGGCTTAAACGACGAACCGGGCTGGCGCTGCGCCTGCGTGGCGCGATTAAAGACTGAATCCTGATAGCTAAAGCCACCCTGCATAGCGATGACACGACCGGTATTGACATCCATCGCCATAAAGCCGCCCTGCACTTCCGGAACTTGGCGTAGGGACCAACGGATAAACGAACCATCATCGTCAGACGTCATACGACGCACATGAACCACATCGCCAACAGTAAAATTGTCAAAGAAGTTGCCGCGCATCCATTCGATATCACGACGCGGCACAACAAACGGCTCGGTCTCATTTTCAACTGCGTTTTCGATACCAAGGCGTAATTGGTTTTCTTCAACAGCAAGAACAACCGCCCCGTACCAATGAGATTCAAGGTCGATATCACGCGGAATATTCGTGTCGCTGAGCGCCGCGCGCCATAGGTCTTCGGATGCAAGCTGTTCTTCGGGAATAGTCACACCGGTCCCGCGCCATTCACCAGTCCCGCGGTCGTATTCTTCCAATGCCCGCTGAAGCGAATGCGCTGCGTTTACTTGCAATTCAGGATCAACGGTCGCGCGGATCGACAACCCACCCGAAAAGAATTCATCTTCACCAAAGTTTTGCGACAGCTGACGACGGATTTCATCGGTAAAGTAATCGCGTGGTGGCAGGCTTTCTTGAAAGCTTGGGAAATCGCCGTTCTGCACAGTGCGCAGCGGGTCATTTTGAGCTTCGGCAAGTTCGTCACGTGTCAGGTACCCATTTTCGAACATCTCGCGCAAAATAAAGTTGCGACGCGCAATGGCCGCGTCACGATTCCGAACAGGGTGATAACTATACGGAGCTTTTGGGTGCACAGCCAGAAACGCAGCCTCAGCCGGGCTAAGCGCGGATAGAGGTTTGTTAAAATACGAACGCGCTGCCGCCGTCACTCCAAATGACCGTACCCCAAGATCAATTTCAGTAAGATAAAGTTCAAGGATTTGTTCCTTGCTCATCGCGCCTTCGATACGCGTCGCAAGGATGATTTCTTTGATCTTACGTTCAAGCGTGGTTGATCCATCAAGCAAGAAGTTTTTCATCACCTGCTGCGTAATCGTCGAAGCCCCACGCAGGTTTTCGCCACGCGATGTCACACCTTCGATGATCGCTGCCAAAATACCGCGCGGATCATAGCCACCGTGCGTATAGAAATTCTTATCCTCAGCAGAAATAAACGCCTGTTTTACAATGTCAGGGATTTCTTCAGCAGGCGTGAACAAACGGCGTTCAGCAGCGAATTCATCGATAATCTGCCCTTCGTTGGAATAAATCCGACTGATAGTTTTCGGCTGATAACGCGCAAGCGTTTCATATGTTGGCAGGTCTTGGCCATACATATAGAAAACACCGCCAAGCGTCAGCGCGCCCATAATAAGGCCCATGGTCAGCAGGGTGAAAATCCCACCGATGAAAGAAAAAATGAAGCGCAGCACGTGTGATCTATGTCCTATAGTTTCGGCTGCGCTTATACGCGGCCACCGATGAATGGTCAAAAGGCCAAATGCGCAAAGCCGCCTGCGGCGATCACATCTTACGGCGCGAAACCGACAACGGCCGCCCCAATTGCAGAAACGATCCGCGCGCGGCTTGAACTATCAGTCAGTTGCGCACGATCTCTGGCATTAGAAAGAAACCCTACTTCGATCAAAACACTGGGAAAATCTGCAGCAGACAGCACTGCCAACTGCCCTTCACGGTGGGGCCGACTATTTACACGCACACCCGCGTCCCGCATCTCTGCGATCAACCTGTCGGCAAATTGCCGCCCCTGCGGTCCGGTTTCAGACCGTGCCAATTCCATAAGCACTGTCGCCACGCGGTCACTATGATCAACCAAATCGACACCGGCAAGCAGATCGCCACGTTCATGGCGCTCAACCATGCGCCGGGATGCAGACGATCCGCCCCCCTTTGACAGGGTATAGACAGACGCGCCACTGGCCTCATCTTCCTCAAGCGCATCCGCATGCAATGAGATAAACAAACCCGCACCAGCAGATCGGGCAAAAGTTACACGCGCGTCAAGCGGCACGAATACATCGCTGTCGCGGGTCAGCACCGCATGAATTCCGTCGATCTGGTTTAATGCCTGCGCGACTTCCAACCCCAGTAAACGCATCAAATCCGCCTCTTTGACGCCACCACGCTCTGCGCCGGGATCAATGCCACCGTGCCCCGGGTCAATCACCACCACAAAACCCTTGGCGTTAGAATCCATTGAAGGGACCGGAACCGGTTCAAAAATATTCGCCTGTGCAGGCGCACCAGCACTGGCCGCGAATTCATCAGCGCCGGTACGTTTTAGAACAATAGACAGGTCCGCCCCGACATCAGAGCGGGTCATCGCGGCCTCTTTCACACGCATTGGACCGGCGAGATCGACCACCATCCGCGACCACGTCGTATCAAGCGCACCAAAGTGTAATCCCGTTGCGCGATCACCTGACAGCAACTGATCTGGCGCCACCTCTGGCCAACTCGCATTTTGAAAATCAACGACAAGACGCCTAGGATTATCAAGCGTAAACAATCGATAAGGGGTCACAGTTGATAGTCCAACTGCGACCTGTAGCTGCCACCATCCGTCTTTGACTTCGGTACGTTCGGGATCGATATAAACCTGCGCCCCTGCAGTCGAGGAAAGGCAGATCAACAGACAAAGCAGACGGATCACGACTGACGCGCTTTCATAAAGCGGGCGATGCGATCCAGACCTTCGCGAATATCATCTGTACCGCGTGCATAAGAAAACCGCAGCCAATGGTGCCCTCGTGTGGCGTCAAAATCAAGCCCAGGCGTCACGGCTACCCCCGCTTCATCCAGTATCTCTGCCGCAAATTTCAACGCATCATCAGTGTATTCAGAAACGTCGACATAGATATAAAAGGCGCCGTCAGGCGGCGCAAAGCGGGTAAGCTCAGCCGCCCGTAACCCATCAATCATTAAGGACCGGTTCGCGGCATAGATCGCCTTGTTTTGCTCCAACTCGTCTGTGCAATCAATCGCATGTAACGCAACGCGCTGTGCTGCGTGCGGAGCACAGATAAACATGTTTTGCGCCAGCCTTTCGACCCGGCGTACGTGGTCATCCGGCACAATCATCCAACCGACACGCCACCCGGTCATTGAAAAATATTTCGAAAACGAATTCACCACATAAGCCTCGTTCGTGACTTGCAAGGCAGAAACAGGGGCTGTGTCGTAATCAATACCGTGGTAAATTTCATCAGACACCAGCGCAGCATCGGCCGCCTGACAGGCATCAAAAAGAGCCGCCAAAGAACCCTGATCCAACATAGTTCCCGTTGGGTTCGCAGGGGACGCAACGATCAACCCGGCAAGATCATAGTCGGCAACATCGCCCGGCAAAGGTTGAAACCGCTGGGCAAACGTAGTGGGAATATCGACCGGTGACAAACCGACTGCCTTTAGAATTTGGCGATACGAAGGATAACACGGCGTCCCCAACCCAACGCGTTCGCCATTATCAAACAGCGCTGAAAACGCGAGCAAAAATGCCCCAGAAGCGCCGCTTGTCACGACAACGCGTGTTGGATCAAGATCAACATCATACCATTCGCCATAATGCCGGGCGATCCGCGCCCGCAGTTCCGGCAGCCCAAGACCAACCGTGTAACCAAGCGGATTCTCCAATTCCTCAATCAGCTTTTTGCGCGCACCTTCAGGGGCCCCGGTGCTTGGCTGACCAACCTCCATATGGATGATGTGTCGTCCGGCTTCTTCCGCTTTGCGGGCGGCCTCCATCACGTCCATGACTATGAATGGATCAACCTCGCCCCGAGATGAATGTCGCATATGCCTGCCTACCGAATTGCTTTGGTCCTGTTTGCCCGTCACCAGTACGTGAGGTCAATGGACCTTGGCAAACGTCGGCATATATGGTCTGTCGTTCACGAAATTATGTTAACGAGATGACCCAGATGCCCCTTCGCTTTGCCTTGCCACTCATGTTTGCCATGACCAGCCCTGTCGCCGCCCTCGAACTGGATGCGATGACCGACGCCGAACGCGACGCATTTCGATCCGAGGTGCGGGCCTACCTGCTCGAAAACCCTGAGGTTTTACAAGAAGCAATCACCGTCCTTCAGCAGCGCGAGCAGCAGGCACAAGTCGTAACCGACACCCAGCTCATCGAAAACTATGCCGATGAACTGTTCAACGATCGTCATTCATATGTTGGCGGGAACCCGGCCGGTGACATTACAATTGTCGAATTCATGGATTACCGCTGTGGCTATTGCAAACGCGCCTTCCCAGAGGTCGAAGCGCTACTCGCTTCTGACGCAAATATCCGCTTTATCGTCAAAGAATACCCTATCTTGGGTGAACAATCCGTGCTCGCTGCACGTTTTGCCATAGCCACGCAATTGGTCGCAGGTGACGACGCATACAAGAGCGTGCACGATACGCTGATGGAATTTCGCGGGGACATAACGCAGGTCAGCATGACGCGGTTAGCCGACATTCTAGAGCTCGATTCAGAAGCGATTATCGCACAAATGGATTCAGATGAAGTCACTGCAATCATCACCAAAAACCGCGAATTAGGCCAACAAATGCAAATCTCGGGCACACCGACATTTGTGATCGAAGACCAGTTACTGCGCGGGTATGTACCGCTAGACGCGATGGAACAGATCGTCGCCGAAATACGAGAGTAGTTGCAAAGGTCACGTGATCGTCAGTAAGCTCTGGTCGACAATATGCTTCAACGGGCTATGTCTCGTTGACTATTGCACCAACAAGGAGCTGGACAATGACAACACGTCGTACCTTTCTACGCACCGCCGCAGCTATGGGAACCGTTACCCTACTGCCCTTCCGCTTAAACGCTGCTGGACACAGCGCCGACAGTTTTGACACTGTCAATGGCGCTGTCACTATTCACCCCATCGCGCACGCATCATTCGTCATGGAGACACCAGCAGGGGTCGTCTATGTCGATCCAGTAGGTGACGCTGTGCTTTACGAAGACATGCCTGCCGCAGATTTCATCCTCATTACACATGAACATGGCGACCATTATAACGCTGAAACACTGGCAGCGTTAGCAACAGAACAAACCGCGATGATATCAAACCCGGCTGTGTATGACATGCTGCCCGAAAACCTACAGGCGCTGACAACGGCCATCGCAAATGGCGAATCCGCACGTGCCGGTGAAATCGGAGTCGAAGCAATTCCGGCATATAATATCACCGAAGATCGTTTAAACTTTCACCCACAAGGCCGTGACAACGGATATGTCGTGTCTGTCGATGGGTTGCGGGTCTATATTTCAGGCGACACCGAAGACACCCCCGAAATGCGCGCGCTGGAAAACATCGACGTTGCATTTGTCTGTATGAACCTGCCGTTCACAATGGACCTGAACGCCGCCGCATCAGCCGTCGCCGAATTCGCCCCCACCTACGTCTATCCCTACCACTACCGGGGCCGCGACGGAGGCACACAAGACCCCGAAGAATTCGCAAGTCTCCTGACCAGCGAGACCGAAGTGAAAATGGGCAACTGGTATAGCTAAATCAAAGCTGCAGGGCGGTATTCACTGCCCTGCGGGCAATACACCGAGTGGCCGCCATGCGGGACGTTTCGGACATTAAATATTATTCATGCACCACACAATTGCCCAAGAACACATCAACCACAGGTGAAATGTCTTGGTCAGTCCATTGAACGGTCAATGCAGCAGGCGGAACGGTTGGATCAAAGCCGTCAGGCTCGGGTCGAACCAATGCCCTGTGGATCGTCAACGTATAGATGCTTCCGTCAAAAGTAGACGCAACAAACCCTATCGTTGGCGTATGGATGTTGGCTGTAGGCACCAAAAGCCCGACGACACTTATGCCATTGATTTTGAATGAGACTTGGTCCTCTCCATCAAGACTGGCTAGTATTTTGAGAACCTCGCCTTCAGAGGTTTGAACGGCGCAATCGAACTTTATGCTCATTGCCCCATCCATTTCGTCGTTTTCAGCGAAAACGGTCGAATGCCAGAGGAGGCTAACAGCCAGAACTGTAGGAAGAACTGGCACCGGCAGCAGTTTTTGCAGTTGAAACAATGTAGGTCCGATCATTCGTTTTCGATAGTCAGGTCCACATTGAATTGCTGGATGGTTCATGTCTATTTGGGCTCGAACCAGACATTCGACAGACAGTTTATTCAGCCGCTTCGACCGCCTGCGCAGCTTCCAATTCTTCGGCCTTCTTTTCGACCTGCTCGACGATATGTTCGATCATGTCTTCGTTCGATTGTTTGTGGCTTTGCTTGCCCGCAAGATAGACCATCCCTGATCCAGCGCCCCCTCCGGTGAAACCGACGTCTGTCAACAGCGCCTCACCGGGGCCGTTCACGACGCAGCCGATAATGCTTAGGCTCATTGGCGTCTTGATATGCTCAAGACGTTTTTCAAGCGCCTCGACAGTTTTAATTACGTCAAAACCCTGCCGCGCGCAGGATGGGCAGGAAATGATATTTACACCGCGGTGACGCAAGCCAAGGGATTTGAGGATTTCAAAACCCATTTTCACTTCTTCAACGGGATCAGCAGACAGGGACACGCGAATCGTGTCGCCGATCCCTGCCCAAAGCAGGTTCCCCATCCCGATAGCAGATTTTACGGTACCGCTGATCAGCCCCCCTGCCTCTGTGATGCCAAGGTGGATTGGCGCATCAGTCGCATCGGCGAGTTGCTGATACGCAGCAGCAGCCATAAAGACGTCAGACGCCTTACAGCTAATCTTAAATTCATGAAAATCATTGTCTTGCAGGATTTTGATATGATCCAGCCCGCTTTCGACCATCGCGTCGGGGCACGGCTCAGCGTATTTATCCAGCAGATGCTTTTCGAGCGACCCAGCATTCACCCCAATACGGATCGAACAGTTATAGTCGCGCGCGGCTTTGATCACCTCTTTGACGCGCTTTTCGTCACCGATGTTGCCAGGGTTGATACGCAGACAAGCAGCACCTGCCTCGGCGGCTTCAATCCCGCGTTTATAGTGAAAGTGAATATCAGCGACGATGGGTACCGATACTTCGGGAACGATCTCGCGCAGTGCTTTGCTTGACGCCTCGTCCGGCACAGACACACGCACAATATCCGCGCCCGCATCCGCAGCCGCCTGAATTTGTGCAATTGTCCCCTTCACATCAGTCGTCAACGTGTTGGTCATCGTCTGTACAGAAATGGGCGCATCGCCCCCAACAGGCACATTGCCAACCATAATCTGACGGGATTTCCGACGTTCGATATGACGCCAAGGACGGATGTTGTTCAGGGACATAGGGCTGCTTTCAGGCAATCGCGATTTGCCCTTAACCTAAGCATCAATGACGGATGCAGCAACCAGTCAGCAGGTGTTATTCGCTTGTACTGTTTTCTGCGACGCGGACGACTTCGGCAAGATCATCATCAGCGGTCAGATCTGCAACCGCGTAATTTTCCAGCAGGCTATCGGCTTGCAATGCGACATTCGATGTCACAACCCCTTTGCGTCCGACAGGACCATAGTGCACGCCGTTCACGGCGAAATACATCGCACCGCTTTCACCGACGCGCAAGGTCGCGGGCTCTTCTGTTGAAGGCACCACGAAATTTTCACCGGGTGCCATGACGCCTTCGAAAATAACAGCCCCATCAGCGGAACGTACACGAACCCATGCAGGGCGCACAGCGACCAACTGCAACTCAGGCACGTCAGGTTCAACGACTTGGATTGCGGGCGCATGCGGAACGACCGTCGCAGACTCTGCAACTGTTGTGTCTGGCACGATATCGGCAGTCGGCGTAATAGAGCCGATCAACCCAGGATTTAACGTCGAAATAGGCGCATCACGCGCGACCAGCACCGGTACATCCAATGCCTGCGGGCGATACAAGCGATTCAATGCCTCGTTCGAAGGCGTACTAAATCCTGCCAAAGCGTCAGAAGTCTCGACCGAATTCGTCGCACCAGAAAGCGGATCAAGCTCTGCCACAACAACAGGAGACTGCTCTACCGGTGCGAATTGAACTTTTTGGATTTCTTGCAAAACGGTCCAACCGCCATAGCCAAGCCCGCCAATCAAGGCGATCAAAACCATAACCGAACCAATCGCGCGCGGCTCAAATTGTGCCATTACTGCATCCCCGGCGGGGATGAATGGTGTCGCTGAACCTGAAAAAATATCTTTGCCAAGCGGGGCTGAAATAGGCTCGCCCGACTTACCTTGCAGCGAAGACGCCTCTGCTGACATACCATGCGCTGTCGCAAAACCGCTTTCTTTACAAAAGGTTGCGAATGCTTGATCTGGTTCCATCCGAAGATAGCGTGCATAGGACCGCACATAACCGGCGATAAAACCAGGCGTATCAAATGCAGAAGGGTCCGCATTTTCAATTGCCGCGATATATGCTGCCTTGATCTTTAGCTCGCGCTGCACGTCCAACAGGCTTTTACCCATGGTCGCACGCTCACCGCGCATTAAATCGCCAAGTCGCAACTCAAAGTCATCAAAGCCTTTAGCTTTAACGTCCTCAGGTGCGTTTACGCGCTTGAAGGTCTTCCCGATCATCGACTGTCCCGTCGGTTACTGCCCCTGAGCGCACATGTAATACGAATCAATTTTACATGAGCGCCTTTTCAATCAATAGCATACTGGCAACCGCCCTGCATATGTTGAAAAAAGGTTAACCTGCCAATTCAGCGCGATTTAACGCACAGTGCGACCATAAACTATCCAATGCACTGACCAATGCATCCATTTCACGCGGGCCGTGAACAGGTGACGGCGTGAACCGCAAACGCTCTGTTCCGCGCGGTACAGTGGGAAAGTTAATCGGCTGCACGTAGATGCCGAATTCGGACAAAAGCATATCAGAAAGCTTTTTCGTGTGAACCGGATTGCCAACAATCAAAGGAACGATATGGCTACCGTGATCGATGATCGGCAGGCCCATCCCCTTTAAGCGAAGCTTTAGAATTTTCGCCTGTGTTTGATGCCGCAACCGAAGGCTATCATCTGTTTTCAGATGCGCGACGCTGGCTGCAGCGCCAGCAGCAACTGCAGGCGGCAGGCTCGTGGTAAAGATAAAGCCAGGCGCATACGACCGGATCGCATCACACATCTTAGCAGATGCAGCGATATACCCGCCCATAACACCATATGCCTTAGCAAGCGTCCCATTGATGATATCAAGGCGCCCCATCAGACCGTCACGCGCGGCAATCCCTGCCCCACGTGGTCCGTACATACCAACAGAGTGAACTTCGTCGATGTAAGTCAGCGCACCAAATTCGTCAGCCAAATCGCAAATTGCTTCGATCGGGGCAAAATCACCATCCATGGAATAAACAGATTCGAACGCAATCAACTTAGGCGCTGCCGGATCATCAGCGGCTAACAATTCGCGCAAGTGGTCAAGATCATTGTGACGGAAAATACGCTTTGCACCACCATTGCGACGCACACCTTCGATCATAGACGCATGGTTCAGCGCATCTGAATAGATGATCAGGCCCGGAAACAATTTCGGCAATGTGCTTAACGTTGCGTCATTCGCGATATAGGCAGATGTGAACAGCAGTGCTGCTTCTTTTTGGTGAAGATCAGCAAGCTCGTTCTCAAGCTGCTTGTGATAAACAGTAGTGCCGGAAATGTTGCGTGTACCACCAGAGCCCGCACCTGTCGCATCAACGGCTTCGTGCATCGCAGTCAGCACAACAGGATGCTGCCCCATACCCAAATAGTCATTACCGCACCAAACGGTCACCGGTGATTCAGTTCCGTCATCCTTGCGCCATGTGGCGTGGGGGAACTGACCACGTTTGCGTTCAATATCGATAAAGGTCCGGTAACGGCCTTCTTCGTGCAAACGGTCAATCGCGACATCCAGTTGAGCAGTATAGTCCACTGATACTTCCTTCATCTTGCGGCACAAAGCCCAGATCAGCCCTGGGTTTTGAATCGTTCTAAGTGTCATATAGGGCCAATCCCGTCCAAGCAATACGCTACAAACTGTCGCCCCCTACTACCTTAGTGCCGATGAAGGATAAGAGAGACGTTGACCTAGATCAACGAATTCGGAAATTTTGCCGTATCACCATCAGACACCCATTCGTAAGCATGTTCAAAATAACGGTTAACGATCCATATAAAGCGTCCATGACCGCCAGCTATCATCAGGTCATAATCAACACTGTCATATGTTGGTATTTCTTTGTGTGTCTCCACTATGGAAGGGGCGACACCTTGTTGCAAAAGACTGCCCCGAACTGAACGGCGTTGATCGTAGACCTGCACCGCTACAGCCAAAGTCTCTCCCAGCTCAGGTAGATCAACCATCCTGAACGCCCGAGCAAGCTCTGCACCCGTATACGGAAGCCCATCCCGATAGGTATCCAATAAACGGCATCCCGGTTCACGCAGCAGCCGTTCAGCAAAAGCCAGTCGGCCAACGACAAGTTCTTCATCAGGTGTCATCTTGGCGCCGCAGCGGTTTTTGGCTTGGCAATGGCGCAACAGCGCTTCCCAATAATTCTTATCAAGCGGGCGCTTTGCGGAACCAACAACCAGCGTGATTTCTTCGTCCGCGGATAATTCAGGCCGCGCGGCAGGCACTACAGATTGCTTGTCGATCGCCGAATACGGGTCGATTGCCGCTGACTCGTTACGCAGGTCGTTTCGCGCGTCAGGGGCACTCGGACACGACTGTGCTGGCTCCCACGGATAAGCTGCTTCTAAGTACCGGTTCGCCGCACGGATAAATCGCTCGGAACCACCCTGCACATTCAGCGACACATCCAATTGTTCATATGTAGGCATATTAGGATGTGACGCGACCTGCTCCGCAGGCATGCCCGTTGCCATATAATCCTGTCCCAGCTGATAACGCTTCAGGTGAACCTCTAAGGCCGACTCGATAGTGGTAGTCAGTTCGCTCAGTCCCAATCGCTCCAAGGCGCCGCACAACTCATGACTTCGAAACGGCACGATGCCACCAAAGCTATCAAAATGCGCCAAGCCATTTAAACCAAACACCTCATACAAGAACCCCATCACTCCCACTGTTTCACGTTCATATTCATTCATCACCTCGCCAGTGCGCTTTTTTTCTTCGGCGAATGCGCGCAGCGTTTCAAAATACCTGCCATCTGTTGGGCGCGGTGCCAGCTTTAGCGGCGGCGGAGGTACATACCGATGTGAAAACCTGCTTTTCAGTTGTTCGCTTTCGACAAGCTCACGTGCAAGACCGGGCCGTGCGTCTTCTGGAAGCCGCTGTGAAACGTCTTGATACAAAGACGCCTCCGCCCGGCGAGCACGGATACGATCCCCGATAAACATCAAGATTTTGAACGGCACACCAACAACGAGAATGCCACTGATCATAAGCTGCGCAAACGCCATCTTTCGCGCACCGCGACTGGTGTTTTCGAAATCAAATGCGACGTCTATCAAATCCTGAAAGTACTCAATCATGTCATTGGCCTATAAATCACACTTAGCGCTAATTAATCCGCTTCGACATGCCCCAAGTCAAACAGTTATGCGTTTTGGATTGACGCCCGCGCCAATCGTGCCACCCTGACGGCAAACAAACATAGGACCTATAAAATGACCCTCGATCCCGTCCTCTCGCGTATTGATAGCGATCTGAACGCCGCCACCGAACGGCTGCTAGAACTATTGCGCATCCCGTCAATCTCGACCGATCCGGCCTATAAGGGCGATTGCGATACAGCCGCCGATTGGCTGGTCGCTGACCTGCAAAGCATCGGGTTCGATGCAACAAAACGCCCCACAACAGGCCACCCGATGGTTGTCGCACATTCCGGCGGCGAAGGCCCACATGTGCTGTTCTACGGCCACTACGATGTGCAACCTGTTGACCCGTTGGACCTGTGGGACCGCGACCCTTTTGATCCACAAGTCGAAGACACCGCCAAAGGCAAAGTCATTCGCGGGCGCGGATCATCTGACGACAAGGGCCAACTGATGACCTTTGTCGAGGCCTGCCGCGCATGGAAAGCCGTGCATGGCACCCTGCCCGGCAACATCACGTTGTTCTTTGAAGGCGAAGAGGAATCAGGGTCACCATCATTGACGCCCTTCATGCGCGAAAACGCCGAGGAACTTACCGCCGATGTGGCCCTTATCTGTGACACAGGACTTTACGGCGACAGCACACCAGCAATCATCACACAGCTACGCGGCCTGCTGGGCGAAGAGCTGACCATCACCGGCCCGAACAAAGACCTGCATTCAGGCATGTACGGCGGGCTAGCAATGAACCCTGCCCGCGTGCTGGCCAAAGTCATCGCAGCCCTGCATGACGAAGATGGCCGGATCACGATCCCGAATTTCTACGATGGGGTACCTGAGCTTTCGAACGAACTCGCCGCGGCATGGGATGACCTGAAATTCAACGAAAAGGAATTCTTGGGCGAAGTCGGTCTTTCCGAACCCGCTGGCGAAAAGGGCCGCCGCCCGCTTGAAATGATCTGGTCGCGCCCAACCTGCGAGGTAAACGGCATCTGGTCAGGCTACACCGGTGATGGCTTCAAAACTGTACTGCCGTCCGAGGCCCATGCAAAAATCAGCTTCCGATTGGTCGGCACGCAAGACCCGCTTAAAATCCGCTACAACTTTCGCAAAATGGTCCAAGAGATGCTGCCCGCCGATTGCAGCGTGTCCTTCAGCGATCATGGGGCAAGCGCGGCTGGACAAATGACCACAACCCACCCAGCATTCGACCAAGCCCGCAAAGCGCTATCCGACGAATGGCCAAATGCGGCGGCCTATGTTGGCTGCGGCGGATCAATCCCGATTGCGGGCCACTTCAAGGACATCTTGAACATGGACGCGATGCTAATCGGCTTTGGCAAAGACGACGATCAAATCCATTCGCCCAACGAAAAATACGACCTATCCTCGTTCCACAAAGGGATACGGTCATGGGCACGCATCCTGCATGAAATGACAAAGTGAACCACAAACGTAGGGTGGGTTTTAACCCACCCTCGCTCAACTCACGCGCGGTTGGGCTCAAGTTCAACCGACCACAATTCAACATCAGCACGATCCATCAGGCGAACAGTCATGACGCCTGTATCGGCCGCAATATCGACCTTACCAAAAAACTGCATACCGTCAGATGGCGGCAGGTTCGCCTGCCCCGGCTCTGGATGCTTGGCAAACCGGACTTCAGGACCAAACGTATTGTCATAATCACTCGGGCCAAACGTACCTGCATGTAACGGACCAGATACGAACTCCCAAAACGGCTCAAAGTCCTGAAACACCGCACGGTCAGGCGAATAATGATGCGCTGCCGTATAATGCACATCCGCCGTCAGCCACACGGTGTTCTGGATTTGCGCATGTTTGATAAACGAAAGCATCGCTGCGATATCCTGCTCGCGCCCAAACACCGGCCCGTCACCATTGGCACCGTTCTCCATGTTTTCATCGCCATCGCGGACCATCATGCCAATCGGCATATCCGACGCGATCACTTTCCAAGTCGCCTTTGAATTCAGCATCTCACGCTTAAGCCACGCCATCTGTTCCGCACCTAGGAAAGGCGTCGGCGCGGTTTCAGTGTTCGGCGTGTTGTCACCGCGATAGGTGCGCATATCGATCACAAAGATATCCAACAACGGGCCATACGACACCTTCCGGTACACGCGGTTAGGTTCGTCCATCGTCTGACGCGTTGGCATCATTTCGTGGAACGCATGGGCCGCCCGCGCAGACAGTAGCGCCGCTGATTTCTCGGTATAGCGATCATCCGCACTGAGCACCTCGTTCGGATACCAGTTGTTGGTCACCTCATGGTCATCCCACTGCGCGATGATCGGCACCTGCGCATTCAACGCACGCACATTGTCATCCATCAAATTGTACAGATGCTGGCCCCGAAATTCGGTCAGTGTCTCCGCCACCTTGGTCTTTGCCTCAGTCACGACGTTTTTCCAGATCGTACCGTCCGCCAGCTCGACCTCTTCCTGCAACGGACCATCGGCATAAACCGTGTCACCCGAATGTAAAAAGAAGTCAGGATTATGCTGCAGCATCGTGGCATAGGTCTGCATCCCACCGCGATCCTGATCAATACCCCAGCCCTGCCCTGCGGTATCGCCAGACCAAACAAAGCTAATGTTGCGGCTGCCATGTGGTGCCGTGCGGAAATGCCCCGTCAGCGCCCCTGACTCAGCACCATCAGCCAAGCCAACCATCTTAACACGGTAGAAAATATCCTGATCCGAAGGCAAACCGGACAGCGACATTTTACCGGTGAAATCGCTGGGCGTACCAACAGACAGCCCCGGAACAGCCTGCACATCCGCAAAGCTCTCGGTCGTGGCCCATTCGACCATCATGCGCGACTCGCGGTCAGCACGGGCCCAGACAACGGCGCCATCATGGGCAACATCGCCCGACTGAATTCCATGCGTCATCACAGGCCGGCTTTGCGCGCGGCTAAGCGACGGTACAAAAAGAGTGGTTCCAAGTGCTGCGGAACCCAAAAGCGTCTGACGACGATTGAGTGTAATACGTGGCATTTTTCTGAACTTCCATGATCAAGAGTTGATCCGAAAAACATCCAACCGCAACGTGACACGATCACGCCAAACAGATGACAGTTTAGGAAACGTTTGATGACACTCGAGCAGGTTTTCGAAATACATCGAACGTCAATTACGAGCCCTATCTTTAAATTGAGTTTGCGTGCAAGGTTCAGCCGGAGAGCCCATTACCTGCAGGAAATCAGATGAAATTTTTCTTCAAAAAGAAGGAACGTAAAGAGGCGGACACTGCCATACTTGATGGTGCATACCAATTACACCGCGAAGAAGATATTGCGCGTTTTACAAGATGCGTAGAAGACGTCTTTCCGGAGCGTGCACAGCAGTTTCGATGTTTTGGAGCAGACTGGATGGGACGCCAGTTCGCAACCGATCATAAAAGGGTGGTAAACGGCGAGCCAGAGGTTGCTCTTCTTGACCCTGCAACGAAAGAAATTTTTGAAATCCCATGTAGTTACACAGCATTCCACGAAATTGAGCTAGTTCAATATCCCGAAGAAACTGTCGACCATACAAAATTCAAAAGTTGGCTTTCCTCGGGAGGCCGACGCCCTAGGTACGGGGAATGCGTAAGCCATACCGTACCCCTGTGCCTTGGCGGGAAAGACGTTTTTAGCAACTTCGAAATTGCGGATCTAGAAGTCAGCTGGAGCATTTCAGGTCAGATATTTGCGCAAATACGCGGCCTTCCTGCTGGCACTCCAATAAACAAGGTCGATATCTCTAAAGATTAAAGCACCTCAGACATGAATGCTGGCTTCGTCACTACTGCAGACAACCAATATCCAATAACACATCAAGAGTGCTTCATTAACTATCTAGGATAAGTGGCGCGGTTGACGGGGCTCGAACCCGCGACCCCCGGCGTGACAGGCCGGTACTCTAACCAGCTGAGCTACAACCGCGCATCGTATCTAGTCACATGGGAGTTAGTGGCGCGGTTGACGGGGCTCGAACCCGCGACCCCCGGCGTGACAGGCCGGTACTCTAACCAGCTGAGCTACAACCGCGCATCTAACTTCCGGTCTGTGACCGAACGTGGGGTGCTTCTATGTCTGTGCCCCGCCCCCGTCAAGCGGTCCTTGCGCAAAAAATGACTTCATGTGAATCTTTTCTAAAACAGACCAATGAGCACAGGATATCGCAGCACAAAAAACGCAACAAACGCGGATAAACCGGCTGTGGGTGCGTTAAGCTATAAACTTATAACGTGGGGGTATGGTGGGTGATGAGAGGCTCGAATTCACCCCCGAACTATATATTTCAATGACTTACAATAGCATTTGTAACCATGTAACCACCCACCAAATGGACCAATGACGTTAGGTCAGCACCCATGACATTTAGTCAGCCAACGCGGTTACAGGTTCTATTTGGCCAGATTCTCTCTGACCAAGCATCTGCCAGCTCACCAAGCGTTTCGATCAGATGCGAGCGTTCGTACAACTGGCCAGTCTCAAACATGCCTTGCTTGAGAATCAAAATGGCCTGAATCACTTCGTCCGACGTGTCATTGGGTACAAAAGCAGGCCGACGAAGCGAACGCTCATAGGTCGCACAGCGAACGGTGACTAAAGCCTAAAGTTCCGGATGCTGCGTATGGCTCGGAAGTCAGCAATCCGTATGGAGCCGACGCTGCAAAAATCACGAACCATGGTCGCCCTTCTGGGCGATCCCGATCCTTAGGAGTCGTTCGTGACAAGTAGCGCGGATGCCCGGTTTGAACATCAACGACCATTATGCTTCCCGTAGCCTTCGATCCATGGTCAATTTAACCACGCTTTTCGCCTGTTCCTCAGGGGAATGAAAATCCGAAGAATTACGAACTTTCTTGTCAATGTCTTGAGACAAGTTGTTGCACTGGGTGCGGATAAATTCCAGAGAAGCGTCGGTGTCTGCCAAACCATATCGATTAAATGTGGATTCGAGGGCGAGTATAACGGACCTAAAGTAACTATACGCATGTTCTGAAAGGTTCTGCACAACACTCGTCCTAGAAGCCTTGTGGATAATTGCATTTCTCTCGCGATAAATTCGGTTTACCTGCCATCTTACTCTGCGAATGTGCGATAGACGCAAAGCCTGTAACTTAGCCGCACTATTCGCAAGAGCTTCAAGTTCGTAGGCCCTATTGAGCAATAGAGGGCTCGTCTCTATCTTTGAGCAAAACTCGGATTTTATTGAACCGTCGGCGTAAAATATCTCGATAAAGCTAGAGAGGGCGTTATGGTCACCGAAGTTTTCACCGATGAGTTTTTCAACAGCGGCTCTGTTTATTGAAAGGCAGTCATGGCGAAATTCACTGAACAGCCTCGGGACGTAGTCAGCGGTAACGCAGGGTGTTATCATTCTCTCAAAGTGAACAATTCTCGGGACTGATTGGTCTGGTGGCGGAGGTAAAAGCCCTTCAAATCCCGCCCAGACCGCGAGAATTCGAGAATCGGGCTGCTGGCTTTTGGCTGCGAGCGATACTGCACTTAGAGAGCTAAAGAAGCGCTGCGGAACGCTTTCAGTGCGACTTTGTGCAACTTGCACTGCGTACCTATGAAGGTCGTCTGAGATCTTAGCCGCTCCGCCATGCTCAAGGGCTCGCTCTCTTCCTGGATGAAAAAAATCGTTCAAGTAAAGCAGGGAGGCGTGATCCTCACCCTCTTTCAGGCATAACGCACTCTTAGGGGTAAAGCCTTTGCGGCCAACATCTGCCAAATAAAGGAGAGATCTAAATAACGAAATCCATTGGTTAAAGGCTCTAGCCGCTGAGTATGGATTACGATCTTTGCGATAAGGCATCCAAACAAAAACGTCCTTTCTCCCAGATACATTCGGGAGCCTATCAATTTGGCTCGCAAACCCTTCAGGCACATCCTCAGGCTTGGTAAAAACCTCAATCTCCTCCTGCAGACCTTTCAGATATTCACCAAATTCCTTGTTTGTCTTGAAAAGAAAGCAATATTTCCCCGTGTCTTCCGTGAATAAGTTGAAGAAACCCTTCATCTTTTCAGGTGTTAGTGAACTGACTTCGTCTTTATAGAACGTTTGGCTCGTGTTTTCATAGAGCCACTGGCGGGGGACTCCAGAATTTATAAGTGCGGGAACGAGGAGCTTTAAAAATTCCCTCACTCGTTTCTTTGACTTATTGACAGTGCAGCCCTCCACTACAGCGCTGATACAAAACTTAATATAATCTGGAGAGACTACCTCAATCATGGTTGTTGTTAGCATGATGATCCGATCAACAGATGCGTCAGATTTCGGCGATATCGACGCTAAGTCTATACCCTTTTGAAGGCAAATCTCTTTTACGGCACAATCCCGTTGGAGTGCGTCAATATACTCCTCGACCGCGTGGGAAATGGTGGACTTAGCAATTTCACCGTTCTTCACTTGCCACGCAAGGCTCTTAAGTTCTTCGGCTTTGAAGGGCGTGGAGGTAGCTTTCGCGCGGTAACTGGACCATGAATAGCTGTTAACGAGCTCAATGAGTTGCTCAGCGACAAGCTTGTAATATTCATCTTCCAGAGTCCCTGGCCAGCTATTTTTAAATTTCTTCATGCTGAACGGAAGCTCCACAATATATCGACACGATTTAACGTCTGAGAAATTTGGTATCACTATCTATCAATGGGCTGTCCCACAATGTAAATGGTCGCCCGCACAATAGGTGGATTATGTGCTTGACGAGGTATTTCTCGATTTTGGGGAGCGGCATGTGCGCGCTCAAGCAAACAGAGGTACGATGCGGGCGTCTGGCAAACTTAGCTATGCCACCATTGGCGCATGATGCAGCGAAGGTCCGCAATCCGCCCACCGTGCCAAATCCTACACGCGCTAGGGGCACTGGAACCTTGTTTGTTGTAGGCTGAAAACGGACTTTTCATTGGTATGCACCAATGGATGCTCCGCCCTGCAAAGCGGGCAGTCACTGGACGAATTGTGAATGTCCGCTTTACTTGCAAGTGTCTATTTAAACGGCTGCCTGCGTCTCAGGCTGGCAACTGATCGGCCACAAGCCACCCAATTCCCCTAAGGTTTCGATCAATTGGCCGCGTGGGTCCAAGCTTGGTGCAGGATGCAACAGGGCCTGCAATAGGGTTTCGTATTGGGCCTCTGATAGGTAGTGGTCATTGAACGCCGGTGTTTGGCGCACGTCAGCGGGCAATTCGATCATAATTTGGCTGCTGGTCTGGGTGACTTTGCACCCGGCCTCTTCGGCTAGCTGTTGCGCATCCTGTCTGCCGACTGGCTCGCGCGGCGTTCCAATGTGCGGCTAGATGTCCGTTGCAACGTGTTGGCGCGTTTCAAACCGCGCTCGAATTTATCAATCCGCGCTTCTAGCTCAACCACTAGACCGGGAAGGTTACCTGTCGGCATGTGTTTTCCTTACTTTAAAATGTGAACAAGCCGTCGATTTCGGGGCTGTTGTATTTGCTGTTATTGGTCGCTGCGGTACATGCTCGAGAAACAGCCATTGCTGCCGCGATTGCGCCATCAATTCGGTCAGTGCGTTTACCTTTGTGCATCCTGATCAGGCCATTATCCGAACGGCTGGCAACCACGCTGTCGAAGTGCTGCCGCAAGACCGCATGACCATCGTGCCGGATCATTAGACCATTAACAGTTCGCTCTAAGTCACCAGCGGCAACACCCATTGTCAGGGGTGCCTGCCTAAACTCGACAGCAGGCAACCCGTCATCGTGCAAAGACTGCATCAAGCGGCGTGCAAGGTGGGGATCTACCGCAATTTCCTGCACGTCATTGGTGCCGCATAGCTCGCGAATTTGGTCCTCAACCGTTTCAAAGTCGATAATAGGCCCATCGCAAACCGTAATGAGGCCAGCATCAGCCCATTGCTGATAGGGCAACCCATCGCGGTCCGATCTCGCTTTGATATCATCGCCGGGGATGAAGAAATAAGGCTGCAGGGTGATCTGATCGTCAGGGTGTTTAAAAGCGGCAACCACGGATGCAAGGTCACCAGATATAGCCAAATCAACACCGACATAGCACGGATAGCTTTCAAGATCAGACAGGTCCGGATCAAATATGCGGCTGTCATACGTAGCTAAGTCGAATAGTGGATCGCGGGAATGGCTTTTCCAGATGTTTAGGTTGAACTGCTCAAAGGCGTGCTTGTCGGCTGGCTTGCCTTCGGCCTCTTTCGCAAGGGTTTTCAAGCCTTCAAGCGAGGGGAAGCCATGCTGCAAGCCGGGATTTACGCGTTGCCAAACCTTTTCGTCTAACCAGTCGTCATCAGCTTCGGCCTCAAACAGAATTGGCAGATACGCCGGGTTTTCGGTTTTGCCCGATGCTACATCACACGCATAGTTGTACTGACCAGCTGCGACGGTTTCGTTGCCGCGTCCGGCTGTTGTTGCGATCACCGTCAGGCTGTCGTTTACCTTAGCTGCACCACTGCGCAGCGCTTCCCATAGGTCGCGGCCTTTCCAAACGTGAATCTCATCAATCAAGGTGAAGGTGGGTGTCATCCCATGCGCCGCTTTACCGTCGGATGAGATTGCCTTGAGCGTCGTCTTTGTGTCCCTCACGATGATCTGATTGGCAGAGTTGAACGCATCATAGATTTTCGTCGCTGCAACCAGTCGCTTGTCTTCACGGATGACATTGACGGCCTCACGGAAGCCGATGCCAGCTTGCTCACGATCAGCAGCGGCAAAGACCACCTGCCCCGCAGCCACGCTTTCGGGACCAATCGTATGCAGCAACGCCAACGCCGCGGCTAAGCTGGTCTTTCGGTTACCGCGTGGGATGAGCAGAAACACGTTTTTAACGATGCGTGATCCGTCCGGGTGCCTTGGACCGTAAATCCGCCGCACGATACGCTCTTGGAATGGATGCAGCTGGAATGCCCTGCCGTCTGCCGATGAATTGGGATGCCTAAGTGCCTTGAGAAAACGCACTGCACGATCACCGTAGCCAAGCGGATCAGGGATAGCTGACCCGTCATATATCCAATCCGGATAGGTGCTTGCTTTGATGATCGGTGCGAGGGCGTTCATTTGATCAACAGCGGGTTGTCGGTGTCGGCATCGTCGTCACCTGCAACGCCCATACGCTGGCGTGACGTAGGCGTCAGGCCAAACTCAGATGCCAACTGCCGTGCGGTTGCTGCGGCGCGGTTTTGAATCCCAAACAACCTTGGGTCAATAGCGCCGCCACTGGACTTACGCTCCGCTTCAATCTCACGGATGACGCCTCGCATAATGCAGTATTCCTCTACACCGCCAAGGTCACCCTTAGTCAGGATGCGCTTGGCGATCAGGTCCGGCATAACGCGCCGCCATTCTGCTTTGGCGAAGTCCGAGAGATATCCCGGTACAGGAGGCGCTTTGGTCAGTGCATCAGCAACTGCTGTTAACGATAAGACCTTGCTCGCTTTCGCTGATTTCATCCCAGACGCCAATCACCTGTGTCTGATCATGGCCGAACAGCATCGGCAAAGATGCTGGCATGGAAAACGCGCCCTTTTCGATCACGTCGCCAACCCGGTCTGGTGTGCCGAACGGCCATGCGATGCCGGTAATCTCACCTTCGTCTGAAACTGAAAGGGTCGCCTTGATTTCTAAGCGGTCGCTCATGCTGCGGCCTCATCAGTCACGCCTGACCAGCGTGCATCCAAGATGTCCAAGGCAAGGGGGAAGGTTTCCGACATAGGCCGATTGCGTGCGTAGGTTTCAACTAGCTGCATTGCTTTGGCAGGAGCCATGTCGCCACCAATCAGGCCAAGCCGGATGATCTCGACCACATCAGCAAGGCTAAACTGCATTGCGACGGTACGCATGTAGAGAGCACCGACACCTGTGTCGGTAAGCCGCTCAAGTTCTGCAATCATAGCATCCGTAAGCGCGAACCGATATTCGGCATCGCCAAAGAATGCCTTGTGCGTAATCATTCGGTTTCATCCTTTGATTGGGTTGTCGGTGTCATCGTGGTGATATTGGGATTTGACAGACTGTTTCCGTCTGGCAGCGGTGCCTTGTTCAACGCGGCGCGAACTTCGTTACCAGTTAGTGCGCCCATTGCCCGATACTGCGCGAAGGCTGTGGCCTTAGCTGCAGCGTTGGTGGTCAGCAGGTCATCAATTACAAATTCGATATAGAGGCTGGTGCGCTCTTCGGGTGTCAGCAGCACCTTCGCATAGGCCCAAGTCCAACTTGCCAGCCAAGGCCGCAGCGTTGTTTGGTAGAACTGGCGCGCAAGCTCTTCGGTGTTTGACCAAGTACCGCGTGAGAGTTCGAAAAGCATCGTTGGTGGCACACGAAAGGCGCGTGCGATCTCGCGAATTTGCTCTAGCCGGTTCTCTGCGAACTGAGCGTCCGCAAGGGTCAAGCTGAGCTGGTCGTAAGACATACCTTCGTCGAGAATGGCGGTGCCGCCTGCGGACTTGCCGGAATGTGTACTAAACCAAGACGCGGCAATCTTTTTCTTTGCGTCCACATCAAGCGCCTTGTCAGACTTGATGATGCCGGATGGACGCCCACCATTGGCGAAGAGCGTCGCAATGTGCTGTTCGAATGCGAGGGAAAGGCCAATAGCTTCCCTACCCAGTGTGATCGGGCTTACGCCAGCAAATGGCTGGATATGCAGAATGTCTTGGTATTCAAAGCGGGCATCGCCAGCAGTCAGCTTGACGACGTAATAAGGCGTGCCATCCGCCTCAAGCTTGGGAGTGACTGTCGCCGGATCAAGCCGATGCATCTCAAACGGGGTGCCATCGCCAAGCCGGACAACTTGAGCAAAGCCGCCCCTGTCATTCAATAGAGCATCAGCGGTCAAGGCAGTGCGCAGCTCGCTTGCGCTGGTCCATTCATTCGCTTCGTCATGGATCAGGCGATAAGCCGGGTGATCCTTGGTGGCCTCTTTGGCTTCTGTGAATAGCTTCACTGGCAAAGTGCCGACGCTTTCACTGATCAAGGCAACAGCGCAAGATACGGCAGGAACGCGCATTGCAGAGTTGGCGCTGACGGAAAAGCCGGATGATGTCGGCGAGGCACCAAATAGCTCGAAAGCGCTTGGATCGGTTAGGGTCAACGCCTTCTGGGTAGTTTTAAGGCCCAAGGCGTTTTTGATCTTATCGAAGGCCATACATTTCCGCTTCCACTGTGTATGTTATAACATAGCACACTCGAGCGATCATGTGAATCCACAAAATGACAGCACTGCTGACCTTTTATTAAGACAGCAAAACTGACCTATTATCCAAGCCTGTACCTCGGCAATCTCTCAATGGCTGCGGCTTTGGTGGCAATGGTCACATCACCATATGCATCGCCAGCGGTGCGCCCTGCATGGCCTTGTATCGCATCCATCACACGATCAGAGATTCCAAGCTCCATACACTGCGTCTTGAGTCGATGCCGCCATGCGTGACTAGGTGGTAGACCTTGCGGACTTAACCCCGCCGTGCGCAACCATGTAGCAAGCTGGTTTGAGATTTGCTTTGATTTGCGCACATAGCTATCCGGCGTCTTTCCGTTGTGGAACAAAGGCCCCTGCCCTGATGCGTTCAACAAATCAGCAAATCCCTCGTCTATGATCTGCGAATGCAGCGGTACATCGCGATAACCACCAGTTTTCACGCTACCTGCATCTGGCGTGATCCTAGCCACCCAAAGGCCATCAACTTGCCGAATATCTTCTTTGCGTAGCTGCGTAATTTCGGTAACGCGCGCGCCTGTGAATGCGCAGATAATCGGCACCCACCGCTTTGCTGTCACAAACGCCGGCGTTTCTCGGATGTATCCGTTTTCATCTGCATGAGGTTGGTAGGACCGGGCCGCCCTTAACAGCTTGACCGCTTCTTCGTCTGTATAGCCCCGTTCACGACTGAAGGCCTTTTTAGGTTTCGGCTGCTTTACGTTTAGCGCCGGGTTTTCTGGTATGTGGTCGTTATCGACAGCCCACTCGAAGAGGGTTCGCATTGTCGATAAGTAAACATCGCTAATGGTTTTAGCCTGATATGATTTTAAGAGGTGGTCGCGCCACTCGAGCAGGTTCTTCTTCGTCACCTTGAGCGCATTATCATGGCCAAGAAATTTGCATAGGTTATCAATGACCGGCGTTTGCCGCTTTGCACCGTCTTTCATGAAACCCGCTTGCTTGCGCGACAAGACATACTCAGCCCACAGCTTCTTGATACTCACCCGTTTCTGCGGCTTCTCAAGAGGCGTAGCATTCACAATGATAGGTGCCGTAGGCTGCCCGGAAAAATCACCTTCATCGCGCTCAGCGGCTCGCGCTAGGGCTTCTAGCTCAGCGCTACACAAAGCACGCGCAACAACGCGCCATTCATCACTTCCAGTTGGTGCGTCGAAATTCCCTGCGGCACGAAACCTTTGGAGCTGATCACCTGTTAGGGCATCAAGCTCAGCATCATTTGCACGGCCAGCAATTGCATCCCGCAACCTTTGGGCCAGTATATCATCAATCCCGATGGCGGCATATCTAGGGTCGTTACGCAGCTGATCATCAAACGCCATACGGCGCACATACTGGGCATAAGCGATCTGATCGGCGGCAAGCGGATAACGCGGCGCGGCCCCTACCTGCCCTTGCTTGCGCTCAGCTTCACCGATTTGGTTTTGAAGGCTAGCAACGGCACCCGGTAGTTTCCTGAGTGCGTCGCGGTAATCGGCACCTAGCGCTGTACGCAATTCGCTCTTACCGACGATTCCCCGTAGATCCTTGGGAACAACCAGTCTCGCAAAATAGCGCCCCCTGCGGTTCAGCAGATGCATAACTTTCCCAGCCATTTCACAGCCCGTTTGTAACCAAGTTTGTAACCTTGAAACGGACTTACCCCTAGCAATGCAAGGGTTTTCTTTAATAACAATGGGATAGGATGGTGGGTGATGAGAGGCTCGAACTCCCGACATCTTCCGTGTAAAGGAAGCGCTCTACCAACTGAGCTAATCACCCGATGAAGCGTGATTTAGGGTATGTTGCCGGTGGGCGCAAGCCTAAGAAAGCAACTTTTGTGAACCATTTTTCAAATGATACACATAGCCCTGCCCACCGTGGATGGTTGTGCCCTGAATTGCGTCAGTCCCGGCAAGAATTTCGCGCAGAGTACGCCCCGTCACGCCATGGGTGACGAGCACAGCAGGACCCTTTAATTCTTGCAAAAAAGCGTAACACCGCGCCTTCACAGCAGCCAACCCTTCGCCATTTGGCGCGACCTCATATTGCGCCATATAGGGATCTTCGGCATCAGGCAAAGGCAAGGTATCCCGCAATAAACCTGACCAGTCACCAACGCCAATTTCCCGCAATCTGTCGTCTGTGCGAATAGTTTCAGCCAGATTCCCCAAAGCGATTCCCGCAGTTTGCACCGCCCTGCCCTGCGGACTGCTCAAAAATGCGAATCCTTGCAGGTCGCATTGCGCAAGAATCGCGCCCTGATGTGCCGCTTCTAACTGCCCCTGCGCCGTGAGCGGAGAATTCAATTCCCCCTGCATACGGCCTTCGAGGTTCCATTCAGTCTGGCCGTGGCGCAGGATGTATAGTTCTGGATAGTTCAAAGTAGTTTTTTACCTTCATGTCATTTGAAAGGATTAGCTATCTGATGCATCGGTATCCGGCTGCGCAGTATCAATCTTTGGCGTGCGGAATTTAAGTGTCAGCAATGTAGCACCTTGCCCCAAGTCTTTCGTCTTTACGATTCGCGTTTTTCCCATCGGCGGCAGAATCAGCTCATCCCCCCGCGCGAGCGCCTCTCCGATCACCGCAAGCGCCGCCTCGACAGCGGGTTTCACATCGCGTTTTTTCAACCCAGTCCGCGCAACAACTTCGTTGAAAAGCTGGGGCTTCTTAAGCGTTGGAGCAACTTCCGCAATCGGGTCACCTTGTGGTTCTTCTGATGTCGTCATTCGCACATTCCTTTTATTTCATAGTAATCTCTAGCAACGGTGGCATCATGCCTGCCAGTCGTCGTTTTAGATAGGCTTCACCCACAAAAAAGCGCGCCTCAATGGGCGCGCTTTTTCAATTCTTGCATCGGGCGCTTAATGCGTGCGGGCGCCTTCAGCCGCAGCATTCGCTTTCAAGGCCGCCGCGGCGGCCTCCTCTGCGGCTTCGTCCCATTCGATAGCCTCTGGCTTACTGACCAATGCGTGCTCCAGAACTTCAGACACGTGAGTGACAGGGATAATCGTCAACCCTTCTTTCACGTTGTCAGGAATTTCGGGAAGGTCTTTGGCGTTATCCTGCGGGATAAGGACCGTTTTGATCCCACCGCGCAACGCGGCCAGCAGTTTTTCCTTTAGGCCACCGATAGGCATCGCATTCCCGCGCAGTGACACTTCGCCAGTCATGGCGACATCCTTGCGCACAGGGATCTTGGTCAGCACAGAAACGATAGATGTCACCATCGCAAGACCGGCTGAAGGACCATCCTTTGGCGTTGCGCCATCGGGCACGTGCACGTGGATATCAAGCGTATCGAACTGCGGTGGTTTCACACCAATTTCAGGCGCAATCGAACGCACGTACGAAGACGCCGCATCAATCGATTCCTTCATGACATCGCCCAGCTTACCAGTCGTTTTCATGCGACCCTTACCGGGCAAACGCAGTGCTTCGATGTTCAAAAGCTCACCACCAACGCTTGTCCATGCCAGACCGGTGACAACACCAACCTGATCTTCTTCTTCGGCCAAGCCAAAGCGGTGCTTTTCTACGCCCAAGAATTCGGTCAGATTTTCAGCAGTGACCTCAATTACTTTGGCTTCTTTCTTCACAATCTTGGTCACGGCCTTACGGGCCACTTTCGCCAACTCACGCTCAAGGCTCCGCACACCAGCTTCGCGGGTGTAGACGCGGACCATCGACAGCAGCGCATCATCGGAAACGCTGAATTCAGATGGCTTGAGGCCGTGGTTCTTCATGACCTTCGGCAGCAAGTGCTGCTTGGCAATTTCGACCTTTTCGTCCTCGGTGTAACCCGACAGCGAAATGATCTCCATCCGGTCAAGAAGCGGACCCGGCATGTTATAGCTGTTCGCTGTGGTCAGGAACATCACGTTCGAAAGGTCATATTCAACTTCAAGATAGTGATCGACGAATGTGCCGTTCTGTTCTGGATCAAGAACCTCAAGCATTGCAGACGCGGGATCGCCACGGAAATCCTGCCCCATCTTGTCGATTTCATCGAGCAAGATCAGCGGGTTCGTGGTTTTCGCCTTTTTCAGCGCCTGAATGATCTTACCGGGCATAGACCCGATGTAAGTCCGACGGTGGCCACGAATCTCAGATTCGTCACGCACGCCACCAAGGCTGATGCGGATGAATTCACGACCTGTTGCTTTGGCCACAGATTTCCCAAGGCTGGTTTTACCAACACCCGGAGGGCCAACAAGGCACATGATCGGGCCTTTCAGCTTTTTGGAGCGCTGCTGTACCGCAAGGTATTCGACGATCCGCTCTTTTACCTTTTCAAGGCCATAGTGGTCGGAATCGAGAACTTTCTGCGCGTGGCCCAGATCTTTCTTCGTGCGTGACTTGGTGCCCCATGGCACAGCCAAGATCCAATCCAGATAGTTGCGCACGACCGTAGCTTCGGCAGACATAGGCGACATGTTCTTAAGCTTCTTCAGCTCAGCATCGACCTTTTCTTTCGCCTCTTTCGAAAGCTTGGTTTCAGCGATCTTCGCCTCAAGCTCGGCTACTTCGTTCTGACCTTCTTCACCGTCGCCCAATTCCTTCTGAATGGCTTTCATTTGCTCATTCAGATAGTATTCGCGCTGGGTGCGCTCCATCTGGGATTTGACGCGCGTTTTGATCTTTTTCTCGACCTGTAGCACAGACATTTCGCCTTGCATCAGACCGTAAACCTTTTCAAGGCGTTCGGTCACTGACAGCGTCTCAAGCAAGCCCTGCTTTTGATCGACCTCGATACCAAGGTGACCCGCAACCAAATCGGCCAGCTTTGCAGGCTCTGTGGCTTCGCCAACGGCGGCCATTGCTTCTTCGGGGATGTTTTTCTTGATCTTCGCGTAACGCTCAAACTCGGCAGCGACATTGCGCACAAGCGCTTCTTCTTCAGCGGCCTCGCCCTGTGTTTCGTCAAGATACTCTGCTGACGCTTCGAAAAAGTCGATGTTTTCGACAAATCCGGTAATGCGCACGCGGCTACGGCCTTCGACAAGCACCTTAACGGTACCATCGGGCAGTTTTAGCAGCTGAAGCACATTGGCCAGCACACCTGTCTTATAGATGCCATCTTGCGCCGGATCGTCTTCACCAGCGTCGATCTGGCTCGACAACAGAATCTGTTTATCGTCCTGCATCACTTCTTCGAGTGCGCGGACCGATTTTTCACGCCCAACAAACAGCGGCACGATCATATGTGGGAATACCACAATGTCGCGCAACGGCAGGACGGGATAAGATGAACTCAACGGTTCTTGCATATTCATTTCCTTTTTTGGCAAGACACCCAGCCCCGCTCGACGGCAGCTTGAGAGTCTCCTCTTGCCCAATGCATGTGGGGTTGATGGGGGCGCCTTTCAACCAAACACGTCGTTATATCGCGCCGTAGACTGCCCGTGTCTGTCCCCAGCCGCAACCATACAAACGCAAAAATATTAAGACAGGGTCACGAACCAACATGTTTTTTTGTCGGCCCGCCATAATTGTAAGCAGTGATCACAAAGGCGCGATATCACCTAACGCGCGCTGCGCATGGAAATCAGCTTCCCACGCGCCAAACGCACCAACAGCGATCGCATCGCGCATGCCCTGCATAATCTCTTGGAAATAGTGCAGGTTATGCCAGGTCAACAGCATGCCGCTGATCATTTCCTGCGCACGGAACACGTGATGCAGATAGGCGCGTGAATAGTTGCTACAGGCTGGGCACGTGCACTGTTCGTCCAGCGGACGCGGATCATCCATGTGACGCGCATTTTTGATGTTTAGCACACCACGGCGGGTAAATACCTGCCCTGTCCGGCCTGAACGGCTGGGCAGAACACAGTCCATCATATCGATTCCCCGCTTTACGGCACCAACGATATCGTCAGGTTTGCCAACGCCCATCAGGTAACGTGGCTTATCTGTGGGTAGCTGATCTGGCGCGAAATCAAGCACGCTGAACATCGCCTCTTGGCCTTCACCGACCGCAAGACCGCCGACAGCGTAACCGTCAAATTCGATATCACGCAAAGCCTGCGCCGATTCAGCCCGCAAGTCTTCTTCAAGCCCGCCCTGCTGAATACCGAACAACGCATGCCCCGGACGGTCGCCAAATGCCTCGCGTGACCGCGCAGCCCACCGCATTGATAACTGCATGCTTTCGTTAATGCGTGTGCGATCTGCAGGCAGTGCCGGGCATTCGTCGAAACACATCACAATGTCAGAACCCAACAGGCGCTGAATTTCCATCGACCGCTCTGGGGTCAGCTCGTGCTTGGACCCGTCGATATGCGATTTAAACGTAACGCCTTTTTCAGTCAGCTTGCGCAGATCGGCAAGCGACATCACCTGAAAGCCACCGCTATCTGTTAGAATCGGCTTATCCCAATTCATAAACTTGTGCAGGCCACCCAAACGGTCGATCCGTTCGGCCGTGGGGCGCAGCATAAGGTGATAGGTATTACCCAGCAGAATATCCGCCCCAGTCGCCGCAACGCTTTCTGGCATCATGGCTTTTACGGTGGCGGCAGTCCCAACGGGCATAAACGCAGGCGTACGAATATCGCCACGTGGGGTGGAAATAACGCCAGTGCGGGCTTTGCCATCAGTGGCATTCAAAGAAAAAGAGAAACGTTTTGTCATACAGTGTCTTTCTCCGATCCTGCTGCAAATGCCAAGAGGCCGCGTAAAACGAAGATAGGGTAATACAGCTACCAGTTGGTCCGGTCTGCTCTTTACGCCCCCTGCGGCAATCCCTATATGTTTCGTCAGGATTTTAGGGAACTGACGTCATGACTGAAACGAACGCACAGCTCGAAGGCACACCAATGATCGCGCCATCCACGACAGATCATCCGCTGTATGATGAGATCGTACAGGCGTGCCGATCCGTTTATGACCCAGAAATCCCTGTGAACATTTACGACCTTGGTCTGATCTACACGATTGATGTCAAAGAAGATAACGCCGTGAACATCATCATGACGCTCACCGCCCCCGGCTGCCCCGTTGCGGGCGAGATGCCCGGCTGGGTCGCAGATGCGGTAGAACCACTGCCCGGTGTAAAACACGTCGATGTTGAGATGACGTTTGAACCACAGTGGGGCATGGAAATGATGTCTGACGAGGCGCGGCTAGAGCTGGGCTTTATGTAAAGCCCCCCCTAACACTGTTAGCTTTTTGATCGGCGGTCCACTGGGCCGCCTTTTTATTTGTGTATCTGGGCGAATACCGCGTTGACGCAACCCAATTAGATTACATCAACCACAACGCAACCTAAATCAGTTGCTAAATTAAATATGCACCCTATATTGGATGCATTATGAAACAAAAACGCCATACCATCGCTGTCTTAACTGGCGACATCGTCGGCTCCACGGCGCTGGGCGCTGCGCAATTAGAACATGCGCTCTCAGCACTTGAACACTGTGCAAATGCCCAAGCCGATTGGATGGGAACGTCACTACATTTCACGCGCCACCGTGGTGACGGCTGGCAGGTCGCGCTGGCAAAACCACACTATGCGCTGCGCTCGGCACTCGCGTTTCGCGCTGCTTTACGCAGCCATAACCCCGGTTTTGATAGCTACATCGCCATTGCCACTGGTGACGCCCCATCAACACTCCCCACTGATCTTAATCACGAAAGCAGCGAAGCCTTCATCAGATCGGGTCAAGCGCTAGACGATCTAAAGGCAACCAAAAACGCGCAACGCATGTTGCACCAAGACCAAGCCGCCACAGGTGCCGCGACAATCCTTGCCGATCACATTTCACAAGGCTGGACGCAGGCCCAAGCCGCCGCCATACTCCACAGCATCACACCGCTAGAAGACATTTCATATACGCATATTGCCCAGACGCTTGGCAAATCACGCCAAGCCGTAACAAAATCATTAGACGGCGCAGGATTTGGTGCGATTGAGCTTGCGCTTGAAACACTTGAAAGAGATTTCGACTGATGTTTGAGACACTTGCCGCCCTGTTTTTCGCACATGTTCTTGCGGATTATGTCCTGCAAACCAACACCATGGTTGAAACCAAAGACCGCGCGCTCACATTGGCGCTACACACGCTGGCGGTCTTTGTGACAGCCGTTATCGCAACAGGGTCTATCGACTGGCGGATCGCCACGCTGGCCGGGATACACCTGCTTGTCGATATCGCAAAAACCGTTTGGATCAGAAAACGCGATGACGACGGGATCAACCCCTACCTACTCGACCAAGCAGCACACCTTCTGACGATTATCGCCATCGCAGCCATCGCCCCTACCCTTTGGGCAAACGGTATCTGGGCGCGTGAATTTGGAAATGGCGGACTTATCAACGCCACCAGTTGGGCACCCAAAGTCATGCTGCTGATCGCCGGGGCCATCTATACCACGCGCGCCGGTGGTTTCGCTGTCGGAAAACTCATGGGTCCATTTGCCGAAGGCGCCCCCAAAGAAAGCCTCCCCGCTGGCGGCATGATGATCGGGCTGCTGGAACGCGGATTGATCTATCTGATGTTCATCGCAGGCCAACCCGCCGGGATCGGCTTTTTGATCGCCGCCAAATCCATCCTGCGCTTTGACGCAGCATCAAACAACGCCAAGGCCGAATACGTAATCATCGGCACGCTTGCCTCTTTCAGCTGGGCAATTGCGATTTCTATCCTGATCCTCACGATCAACAATGGGTTAAACGGCACAGCACTTCTTGAGATCATCCCACCGAAGGACTAAGTTAGCCTCAAAGGAGAACGCGTATGTTCGGTATTCCAGGCAAACAAGCTGTCAGCATCACCCCAAAAGCCGCCGCAAAAATTGCAGCGCTCATGGAAAAAGACGGCCACAAAGGGCTGCGCATTGGCGTCAAAAAAGGCGGCTGTGCAGGCATGGAATACACCATGGACTACGTGACCGAGGTCGATCCACTTGATGAAGTCGTCGAACTAGACGGCGCACGCGTGATGATCGCACCTATGGCCCAGATGTTCCTGTTTGGCACAGAAATCGACTATGAAACGTCGCTTCTTGAATCCGGGTTCAAGTTCCGCAACCCCAATGTGGTTGATGCCTGCGGCTGCGGTGAATCCATCAAATTCGACGACGCGATCTCTGCCAAAGCCTAAGCTTTATTCAGGTGAACGTATGTCTCGGCATAGCGTTTATCCAAATGCTCACGCGCGTTGATCACGTCGCCCGATCCAATCGGCGCGACATTGGCATCATGGTTCGGGTTAAAGAATAGCGGTACAGAAATACGCGCATGGTCAGGGCCGATCACCCGATGCGGGGTAGCCTTGATCCGACCGTTCGTCCACATCTCAAGCATCTCGCCAAAGTTAATGACAAATTCACCCGGCTGCGCCGACACGGGTATCCAGCCACCGCCGCGCTTGCGGACCTCTAACCCCGGTGATCCATCAGTGGCGAGCAAGGTCAAACATCCATAATCCGTATGGGTCGCAATCCCGAAATCATTCTCACCCGCCCATTCCGGCCGCTCAGGGTAATAATTGCCGCGCAGTAGCGCCATAGGACGATCAAACAATGGGCGGAAATACGCGCCATCCTCACCCGTCGCCTCTGCAATCGCACACAATAAATCCAAAGCAAAACCCGTCGCCTGCGCATAATAATCGCGCAGAAGCGCAGCAAAGCCCTCTGGCACATCTGGCCACAGGTTTGGTGCATAGCAGGACAATTGCGTCAGCGGGTCACCCTCTGGCAACTCAAGCCCGCAATCAAACACCTGCTTATAATCAGGGTTCGCATCAGGATCGACCTGCTCTGATCCGGGCGCGCCCCAGCCACGGTTCGAACCCGTCTTCGCCATATCGAACTGGGCTTTGTCCGCAGCAGGCAGGTCAAAGAATGCCTGATACGCCGAAATCACATCTTTGGCGCGCCCTTCAGAAATCGGGGTATTGTAAACGGTCATGAAACCAACGCCGCCCGCAGCAACGAGTGCCGCCTCTTTCGCGGCAGTATCACCAGCCAATAGCGCGGCAGCATCAATACGCGGAATAATCATATCTGACATGGGACCCCTTCCGATCTACGCGCTTGCTTGATAGCAAGAACCGAACATAGACAAAAGGACGTGCTCATGCCCCGTAAACTGGCCGCTGGAAACTGGAAAATGAACGGGCTTCGCGCCAACCTGAAGGAACTTGAAACACTTGCACAGCGCCACTCCGACGCGAGCGTTGATATTCTCATTTGTCTGCCGACAACACTGATTACGACATGCCAAGACACGTTATTCGATATCGGTGGTCAGGACTGCCACACAGCCGAATCCGGTGCATATACAGGCGACATCAGCGCGCCGATGCTTTCCGACGCTGGTGCAACATACGTGATCACAGGGCATTCAGAACGGCGCGCGGACCATGGCGAAACCGACCAAATCGTCGCCGCAAAATCTGCTGCCGCAAATGCGGCTGGCCTCACGGCGATCATCTGCGTGGGCGAAACGCTAGATCAACGCGAAGCTGGCACAACGCTAGACATCATCGAAGGACAGCTGGCTGGATCGATTCCCGACGGGGCAACCGCCGACAACACCGTCATAGCCTATGAACCTGTTTGGGCCATTGGCACAGGCAAAGTCCCCACCCTAGAACAAATCGCCGAAGTTCACGCCCACATCCGCGCGAAGCTACAGGCAAGGTTCAGCGACGGTGCTGACATGAGTATCCTCTATGGCGGATCAGTCAAAGGCAGCAACGCCGCAGACATCTTTGCGGTCCCACACGTTGATGGCGCACTCGTCGGAGGCGCCAGCCTCAAAGCCGACGACTTCAGCCCCATCATCAGCGCACTGGAAAAGGGTTAAGCATCGCGACGTGGCTTGGTCAGCCCAAGCCACACGCTACTGCGCTTCCCAAAGTTCTATCGGGTTGCCTTCTGGATCGTGGATTCGGACGAACTTTCCGACGCCATCCATTGCCATCACCTCTCCGATGGCAATGCCAGCCAACTTCAATTCCTTACACGCTACATCCAAATCTGCGACCCGAAAATTCAGCATAAATGCATGATCCTTAGGAAAGTAGTCGGTCTCCTCGTCAAATGGAGCAAACACAGTAACCCCCTGCTCAGTTTTCCAAGGCTGCATATCTGCCGCAGTTGGTGCCGGTGAAACACCCAGATGTTCGTCATACCACTGCGCAAGCGCCACCGGATCTTTCGCACGAAAGAATACGCCTCCGATTCCAAGAACCCTCACCATCAGTTTCTCCGCTGTCGAAATGTTCTATTGCCAGATGAGCAGAAAACACCTTGATAGGCAAATTTCATCAACTAAACAAAAAACCGCCGGAGAGGTCTCCGGCGGTTTTCTTACTACATCCCTCATTCAGAAGCTTATCACTTCACGATGATCTCCGGCCCCATAAAGAGCGTGGGCAGATAGGTGGAAATCGCAGGAACGTATGTCACGATGATCAGGAACACGAACAAGACAGCCAAGAATGGCAGCGCTGCGCGTACGACTGACATCAGCGGCATACCAGCCACGCCAGAGGTCACGAATAGGTTCAGACCGACAGGCGGCGTGATCATCCCGATTTCCATGTTCACAACCATGATGATGCCAAGGTGAATTGGATCAATGCCCAACTGGATCGCGATCGGGAACACTAGCGGTGCCACGATTACGATCAGGCCTGATGGCTCCATGAATTGACCACCGATCAGCAGGATCACATTGACCATGATCAAGAAGGTAATCGGGCCCAATCCAGCACTAAGCATCATGTCAGCGATGTGCTGTGGGATTTGTTCGTCCGTCAACACGTGCTTTAGCAACAGTGCGTTAGCGATGATGAACATCAAAGTGATGGTCAGCTTACCGCCCTCAAAAACTGTCTGACGCGTGTCTTTGTGGAAGAAGGCAGTGATCAGCGCCCAAGGCTTTTGGATCAGGCTGCTGCGCTTGCTCGCCTCTGGCGACGCAAATCCAACGGGCAGACTGCCATCTGGCTCACGTGACGCAAGTGGCCCCATGTCGCGGTAGATAAAGCTTGCGACGATGAAGGCATAGACAGCAGCGACCGCAGCGGCCTCTGTTGGGGTAAACGCCCCACCCTTCCAATAGAACAGGCTCGCGCCTTGCTCAAAGCGGATCCAAGGGTGACCATAGATACCGCCCATGATGATCACGATGAGCAACAAGCCCCAAGCGGCATCGCGGAAGCTGGCCCAGATTTCGCCCCAGCCCAGCCATTCGCCTTTAGGCATGTTTTTGATACGCGCCATGACATAAATGGTGATCATCAACATCACGCCAGCCATGATACCCGGAATAACACCCGCCAAGAACATACGGCCAACAGACACGTCTGTCGCAGATGCATAGACGACCATCACGATGGACGGCGGGATCAGAATACCAAGCGTACCGGCGTTACAGATAACGCCTGCTGCGAATTCCTTGGTATATCCAACCTGACGCATCGCTGCGATCACGATTGTACCGATAGCAACAACAGTCGCGGGCGAAGACCCGGACAACGCGGCAAACATCATACAAGCAAACACACCGGCAATTGCCAGACCACCTTGAAGGTGACCAACGCAGGCAATCGAAAACCGGATGATCCGTTTCGCCACACCACCCGTCGACATAAACGACGACGCGAGGATAAAGAACGGAATAGCCAACAGCGTGTAGTGCCCCGCCATCGCCTGATAAAGCGACTGCGCGACCGACGCGAGAGACGTATCCGAAAAAAGAAGCTGAAACATGATCGACGAAAAGCCGAGCGCCACAGCAATCGGCACGCCAAGCATCAGCAGGCCGATAATCATGATAAAGAGAAGTGCGACTTCCATGTTCTTAGTCTTCCTTGTTCAGGGCAGCCGCTTGTTCGACGGCATCTTCGGCTTCGTGGCTGACGATCAATGATCCTTCACCCGCGCGGATGATGCGCACGGTTGCCTCGATCACACGGATCACCATCAGCAAAACGCCGAACGGCAGAATGAAATAGGGGATGAAGCGCGGAAGCTTTTCATAGGTCTCGCCCATGTTAAACGTCGCTTCCAACCAGCCCTGTAGGAACGGGATTGGGACCTGCTCGGTCTCGTACCAGCCTTGGTCACGGCTATTGGCGAACCCTGTTGGGAACCAGTGCCCCGTCGTGGCGTTGAACCCCGCAAACGGTGCCCAATAATCCCAAGCGCCCTTCATCAGCAGTAGAACATATACCAGCGTAACGCCTGCACCGATCAACGCCATTGCAAACTGAACGGGTTTCCCAACCAATGCGATAACGGCATCAACGCCTAAATGCATCGTGACCTTAAACCCATAGGAAATCCCAAAGATCACCAGCCATGCGAACAGAATCAGCGTTAACTCTAGCCCCCAGATCAGTTGTGAATTGAATACGTAACGCAACACCACATTGGTAAACGTCACAAGCGTCATGAGCCCAAGCAGAAGAGCAATCATCGTCTCTTCTATTTCGTGGATCACGCGCGATACTGGCCCAGAGGGCGTGTATTTAGATGCCATGATATGTCCCCTACATCGCTGGATGTAAAAACGGCGGGCACATTTGCGCCCGCCGGATTGGTGTCAGGGCCAGCCCGACCCGGCCCTGATCAACTTAGTTTACGACAGAAGCGTTGATTGCTTGTGCGGCGTCGATGTTTTCTTGGCCCACATCGTCAAGGAACTGTGTCCAAACTGGCTGCATGGTCGCAACCCACTCGGCGCGCTGCTCAGCAGACAATTCGCGAATCACACCGCCCGCATCCAAAACAGCCTGACGGTTGTTCGCATCGACTTCACCAACAGCCGCGTTACGCTCTGCAGTTACTTCAAGGAAGATTTCCATGAAATCATCGCGGACTTCTGCGTCTAGGCTGTCGAGCCAGTCAACCGAAGCAACAACAAGGTAATCTAGCACACCGTGGTTGGTTTCTGTTGTACCGTCTTGAACTTCAAAGAACTTTTGGCCGTAGATGTTAGACCAAGTGTTTTCTTGACCGTCAACAACACCCGTTTGCAGAGCACCGTAAACTTCAGAGAATGACATTGGCTGCGGTGATGCACCCAGTGCTTCCATTTGCGCGACCAGCACGTCAGATGTCTGAACGCGGAACTTCAGACCTTCTGCATCCGAAGGTGCATTCAACGGAACGTTGGCCGAGAACTGCTTCATGCCGTTGTGCCAGAAACCAAGCCCTTGCAGACCACGACGCTGCATTGAATCCATCATGGCCTGACCCGTTTCAGACGCTTGGAACGCATCAACCGCGTCCATATTCACGAACATGAATGGCAAATCGAAGATACGGAACTGCTTGGTGAACGTTTCGAACTTTGACAGTGAAGGAGACGCCAACTGAACGTCACCCTGAAGCATTGCTTCAAGAACTTGGTCATCGTTGTACAGTGTGGAGTTTGGGAAAACTTCCATGCACATTGTGCCGTCCATCTCGGCGTTCACACGCTCAGCCAAAAGCGTCGCAGCGATGCCTTTTGGGTGACGGTCAGTGTTTGTCACGTGGCTGAACTTAACGACGATTTCACCATCGTCACAGCCCATTGTGTCGGCTTGTGCGGATGTTGCGATAACAGACATCGCAGCCAATACGGCTGCGGATTTCAAAAAGGTCATATTTTCTCCTCCCTAGAGAATTCCAGTGGCCCAGCATTTATTGGGCTAGCCACTGAAACAAATATTGCAGCGTCGTGAGCGACAAGCACCTTTTACCTTGAGATAAAGACTGACACATAACAAACTGATATTAATTATCTTATTTAAAAAATAACCCGTCACACCCTAGGGGTGTGGCGGTTTTCCACACACTAAATTATGACCATGTGCGAAATTCCGCACAGGTTTGCGCTAACAAATGAGAATCCTAATTTACCCGATAATCTTCTGCGCGCAGCCCATGCTTCGTGAGCTTATCATAAAAGGTTTTGCGCGGCAGTTGCAGCTCCTTTGCAACCTCTGTCGCCCGGCCATTGTGTCGTTGCAGGGCAGCGATCAACAACGACCGTTCCACTTGCGCCATCTGCGCAACAAGACCACCAGCGACCTGAGTATCTTCCTCATCAAGGCCCAGCGCAAAGCGCATCGCGACGTTCATCAGTGCACGCGCGTTACCCGGCCAATCTTGTGCCATAAGGCGCGCGGTCAAGTCCGCCGTGATCTCTGGCGGGGCAAGGTTGGCCTGCTCACAGGCCAAAAGCACATAGTGATGGAACAGCACCGGAATATCCTCGGGGCGCTCACGCAATGGTGGGATTCGCACGCGCATTAAATCAAGCCGATAAAACAATTCCGGGTTAAATCGCCCTGCCCCCATAGCATCTTGAAGGTTCTGTGTAGTTCCCGCCAAAATACGCGCGACACCGCCTTCCTCAAGCCGGTCCAATAGCAGCAACTGCATGGCCGGGCTAAGGCCGGTAATCTCGTCCAAATAAAGCGTACCATCTAAAGCGTCGTTAAAGGCCTCTGTCAGACCATCCGCATCCAAGGATGATGCAGCACGCTTAATGAATGGTCGCCCAGCCGCGGCAGAAAGAAGGTGTATCACCTCGGCCATCTTCGGGGTGCCCGATCCTGGCTCTCCCATAATCAATGCCTCGGTCCCTGCGCGCGCCGCAGCACGCGCCTGATTGCGCAAATCGTCTGATAACTTAGAGCGACCAACCAACATACGTGACGCGGCATCACCTGCCTCGAGCTCTGACTTAAGGCGTCTATTTTCAAGAACGAGCCCACGCGCCTTCAGCGCCCTTTCAACCACGGCGACAAAATCCTGCGGTGCACATGGTTTTTCAAGAAACTCATAGGCGCCTGCAGACATCGCTCGAACCGCCATGGGAATATCAGCTTCTCCTGTCAGTAAAATGACAGGAAGTTCGGGATCGGTATCACGCACATAGTCAAGCAAATGGAACCCATCGCGACCGGGCATGCGAATATCGGACACAATGACCCCATCAAAACTGCGGGTCATGTGGTCTTTCGCCTCAACGAAAGACCCCGATAACGTCGGCTTCAAATCAGCCAACTCAAGCGTCTGCCCCAAGGCTTCGCGGATATCGCGGTCATCATCTACCAGTAAAACACGTTTGGTCATGCGACGGCCTCTTGCGCAACAGAATCCAGCTCAATGGTAAACACAGCCCCCCCATCAGGGTGATTACGCCCCCGGATCATTCCGCCAAAGCTTTGCACCAAGCCGTAAGAAATGGACAGCCCCAAGCCCATACCTTCGGCGGCACCGACGGCCTTTGTCGTGTAAAACGGATCAAATATCTTTTCTGGCTCCGCGATACCCGGCCCGGTGTCACGCACGGATACAGTCGTACGTGCGCCATGCTGTTCAATCGTAATAGTGACCTGCTTCGGATCACTCCCCTCCATCGCGTCCATGCCGTTGGAAACGAGGTTCAGAATAACCTGCTGCAACCGGACCTCCCCGCCTCTGACGATCATCGGCATATGCGGACGGTCCCAGATGACGGCAATACCATCCTGCGCAGCACGCGGCGCAGTGATTTCAAGCACGGCATCAATCGCGGCAACAATATCCACGTCTTTTGGCGGTTCATCCTCTTGGCGGGCAAAGGCACGTAGATTGCTAATGATACGCCCCATGCGGCGGGCAAGCTCCGATATCCGGCCCAAATTCTGTCCAGCAATCTCTGGCTTACCGCGTTCAATGAACCCTTGGGCGTTCTCGGCAAAGGATCTGATCGCGGTCAGCGGCTGATTTAGCTCGTGACTAATCCCCGCAGACATCTGGCCCAGCGCGGTCAGCTTTCCTGCCTGAACAAGATCATCTTGGGCCTTTTGCAACCGGGCCTCAGCGGCAGTGCGCTCAGCCACTTCGCGACGCAGGTCGGCATTCACAGCACGCAATTCAGCAGTCCGGTCGCTTACTCGGCGTTCTAACCGTGTATTCAGCGCTGCCAACGTCCGACGCCGCTGCGTGGCGATAAATAACAACATACCAAAGGCCAAACATACGGCAGCAACCACAGCGGCCTGAAGGGACGCCAACTTACGCGCAGGTGCAACATCGACTAACACTTCGCCCGTCATATCAATAACCGGCAAGTCCAATGTCAGATGCAGCGCACGACCTGGAACATAACGCCCACCATCCACCTGCCAAATATCAAAATCACGGATTGGCTGTTCAGAATAGGACACAAACGGTGTCAGACGTTCAATCGGATAGCTGCTTAACCCGGCAGGCATCGCCCCCTTCGCAGTAAAGACCAGCTCTGACCGGTTTGATAGAAACACAACGCCTTGCGCATCAGTGAAAAACAACGCCGGACGCGCACCACGCCATGCAGACTCGACAGCCTCCACATCGGCGTAGACCAGCAATGCCGCAACAACCGGGCCAGCATCCGAAAACACAGGTGCCGCAAAGACAAAGGCACGGCGACCATAGGCCTCACTATACAGATGATGAAAGCCCAGCGCGCCATCTAACGCACGTGTCATATATACGCGCCCCCAATGATCCACGCTTGGCGCACCTTGGGTCGCGATCATCGTACTGCCATCGGGGGCGACCAGCATAATATCCAACGCACCCGTCTTGTCCGCGATTTCCTGCAATACCGGCTGCACCGAAGCGGCATTACTGTCACCTGCCACAACGGACCGCACCTGAGGATGATCCGAGGTCAGCACCGCCAATTCACGAAACCGCTGCAACTCTCCGGTCAAACTATCCGACGCAAGCGCAAGGTCAGCACGAGCACGCTGCTCCAATGGACCCAAAGCAGACACATAGCCATACCAATAGACCGCCCCAGCAAAGCCCACCACTGCCGCCAAAAAAGCAGCAATCACCAATAGCCGTGGTCTTAGAAATCGTTCCATAGATCACAACTTATCGACGCGCACTTGCAATGGCCAGACAGGCGCGTCAAACCTGCCATATGCAACGCTTTTCTCAGTCCCCGACGGACCCCGCTTTTGTCCAAAACCCCTACCCGTTTTATGACCGCGCCCGCGCGGGCGGAGAATTCTTTTGGTGGGACGAATATGACATGGCCTGCGCGGTTTCGCACAGCGCCGTACACGCGGTACTGCGCAATCGGAAAATGGGGCGCGAATGCCCGCCGGAATTAGCACCCGACATCCCAAAGGCACTCCAGCCATTCTACGATGTCGAAGCCCACTCTATGCTGGAACTGGAACCCCCCAAACACACGCGCCTGCGGTCTCTGGTCCTACGCGCCTTCACCAGCCGGACCATCGCCGCACTGGCACCCGATATCACCCAACTTTGCCACGACCTGATCGACAAGTTTCCATCCGAGCCCTTCGATCTGCTTACCGCCTACGCGCAACCCGTCCCCGTCGTCGTGATCTCGCGACTGCTAGGCGTCCCCGAAGACCGGTCCGATGACCTGCTACGCTGGTCCAACGCGATGGTCTCCATGTACCAAGCACGACGCACCCCCGAGATCGAAGCCGCCGCAATCGCTGCCACCAACGACTTTACCGCCTTCATGCGCGGCTACATCAATGAGCGGCGCAAATCCCCGACCGACGACTTGATCTCGACCCTGATCGCGGCCGAAGAAGACGGTGAAAAACTGTCAGAGGATGAATTGATCACCACCTGTATCCTGCTTCTCAACGCCGGACACGAGGCCACGGTGCACACGCTTGGTAATGGTGTAAAAACACTCCTCGAACGAAATATCCGCGAAATTACAGACCCCTGCGTCGAGGAGATCATCCGCTTCGATCCGCCCCTGCACATGTTCACACGCTGGGTCTACGAAGACGTGACCATCGGCGAGCAGTCCTTCAAACGCGGCGACCAAATCGCCTGCCTACTCGGCGCCGGAAACCGTGACCCTCTCGCCTACGACACCCCCAACACATTCGATCCCACACGCAAAGGCCCCCAAAACACCAGCTTCGGCGGAGGCATCCACTTCTGCGTCGGCGCACCACTCGCAAGACTAGAACTCCGCATCGCACTAGAAACGCTATTCGAGCGCTGCCCTAATCTAAAACTCACCGAAGAACCGCAGTACGGAGACGTATTTCACTTTCACGGCTTGGAACGGTTGATGGTAACCATGTAGCGCTTAACAATATACCGAGCCGCAATTAGTCTCCCTCGATTAGCATCTCGAGTTTCCGTATTGCAGCGAATGGCAGATTTGAGCCACTTTACATCAAATCACCCTATTTGGACCCGTAGGTGTCGAAGTCAGACGCTATCAACAATGCAAAACGAACAGAATCGTAACGACACATCTAAACCGGCAAAATATTTCATCTACTATCTCCCTTGTTCAAAAATCATCTTGTGATCCTATCGGGAGCTTGACCTCAGAATAGAGGTAGCCCAATTACGCATACTGCGAGCCCAAAATGACAATTTCCCGCATTGCAGCAGACGTCAGCTTTGGCGACTGATAGAAGCTACGGTTGTCGCTAAATTATGGTCCTCCAAAAAACTTTATCGGAGATCTACCTGCAACCGAAGTCCAGACCTTAGAAACCTATTTGACAAGAGATCCTGCGAATTGGATGCATGACGCTCGATAAGCTTCTTCTGTTTTTTACCTACAGGAATGATCCGCGCTGGTTCATACATAGCCTCGCCTGATACAAGCTCAGGAAACAGTGCTTCAACTTCCTCTCGGGCATCGTGTTCCAGATATTTTATCGCCTCGGGACCAAAAAAGAAGCTCTCCGCAGGTGCGCCATCCGCCCAAATGACCTGATGCCGGTCGAACATTAAGTGCAGATAATCGATTTCTTGTACTTCTTCATCAATTTCAACATTCGGAAGGATCAACAAACGGACCGCGGGTATTAGGACCTGAGGAACGTTGAACATGCGCTCTGCGATTTTGGAAGAGATAAGCATTCTATGCTGTCGCGACACCCGCATATCGACATGCGGCACGCCGGGGCCAAGCGCACCTGCCCGGATGATAATCGGGCGTAGTTTGCAGCTAAGCGGGCGTTCTACAAAGCTTATGGGGCTTGTTCCGATCCATCTAATTGCTTGGGGGCCATGATCGAGGGTATCGACCAGATCGCCGACCTTCAGCTTTTCAATGGCTTTCGGCCCATTCGGCGTGTGAATCATGGTCCCCCTTGTAAAACACGGTACAGTGGTAGGTGTCAGGACAAGGTCATCCAATAGTAGGTAGTTGCTTCCATCGCCAAAAGCATACTGACCACGAATAATCAGAGTGGAGCTGTCATAGGGGGAGGTAAAAGTGAATGTGACTGTATTAGTCTCTTCATGACCGACGGTTATGCTGCCGATATTGGTAAAGCCACTCGATGCATTGTCTTGGAGATCAATGGTGAGTGCACCACCTCCATAACCCAAACTTGGACCGACTTCGGAGAGAGTAAGAGTGAACGAGTATTCCTCACCAGCTGTCAGGTTGACCCCTTGAGAAATTGAATCACCGTCCTGGACGTCGTTGCTATAGCCGAAGATGACGCCACCCGACGCTGCGTCCGCGGTAGGCGAGGTTGGCCCTGCTCCCGTTACCGTCCAATCAGTTAATCCAGACGAAAAATCGCCATTTGTGAGCACAGTCAACAGTCACCTCCAAGATCAACAACTACCGCAAAATGTGATTGCTTTGCAATTGCCTATAGTTACTATATTACCCTAGGTGCAAAGTTGACTGGGATCAATCTGGGTATCCCGATGCCCCGCAGTCGACGCTATATTGGTCGAAATCTAAATGTCGTGTTTCGTTCCCGTCAAATTCGAGCAAAGCGGACGTTCAAACTTGAGCAGGGAACGGTAGCGAATCCGCATCGCCGACATTAACCCTTCCCGACCGTACGCCACGTTAAACTACTCAAATACATACAGCCGTACATACGCCTGCTGCACGCAGTCTGTACGGCATCTGCATCGCCGCATCGTCCATACTTTCAGGTATTAACCCAGCATATTTGCTGAAGATAAGCATGCGCAAAAAAACTGCGCACGCTTCGTTAACCAAATTCATCGTTACAACTACCGTGTAACTTAGCCGCCGCTGTGGCTGGTCGTTTGGTCTTGATCACGGTCGCGGTCGCCCGGCTCCGTTTCGGCAGCATCGGTAGCAGCTTCGCTTGCATCAGACATTTGGTCGTCTGCGGGATATGCGGACATCGTATCTTCGCAAGCCGCAAGCATCCCGATCACGGCAAGTAGAATAACAGTGTTTTTCATAACAAATCTCCTTTTCTACTGGCCAGTTTCGAGCAATAGCGACCGCCCCGCATTGATATAGCTCAATGGCCCGAAACGCGCCTAAAGCGGCAGCGCCACGGTCGATTTGATCTCTTCCATCGACAGCAGTGCGGTGACGTTGTGTACCTTCACCTCGGATATCAGCGCCTGATAGAATGTGTCATACGCCCGCGCGTTTTTCACGCGCACCTTGAGGATGTAATCAATGTCCCCAGCCAGCCGGTGGGCCTCTTGCACTTCGGGTCGTGATTTCAGGGCCTTAAGGAATTTACCCTGCCAGTCCGCGTCATGCTCTGAGGTGCGGATCAGCACGAAAAAACAGGCCTCAAATCCCAGTGCTTCGGCATCAAGCATCACTGTCTGATGACCAATGATCCCGGCCTCGCGCATCTTGCGAATGCGATTCCAAACAGGTGTTTTCGAAGACCCTACATTTTTGGCAATTTCATCCAATGATTGCGCGGCATCGGCCTGCAATGCTGCCAAAATTTTCCGGTCTGTCGCATCAATCCGTACCGACATTCTTATTTCTCCGCATTCTTAGGACAGACGGTCCAAATTCACAGGCAACCAGAACAGTTTTCCTTAACTGCCCTGTAGGGGGCGTAAATAGCAGAACGATATTCTATATTAAACCCAAGAAATCAGAGGTTCGCTATGCAGCACTTTCCAATCTTCCTAGCCGTCGCCGGTCGTCGCATTGTCCTTTCGGGCGGTGCTGATGCGGCCATGGCAAAGCTGCGCCTACTGATGAAAACCGAAGCAAAGCTGACTGTCATCGCGGCAGACGTTGCACCAGAAATCCAACGCTGGGCTACCCAAGACAAGCTGACAATCATCAACCGTGCTATGCAGCCGGGCGATGCGCTCTGCGCTGCGCTATTCTATGCCGCTAACGAAGATGATGCCGAAGATGCACGCGTCGCTGCGATTGCGAACGCTGAAGGCGCATTGATCAACATCGTCGATAACCTTGCTGACAGCCAGTTCATCACGCCCGCCATCGTAGACCGCGATCCTGTAACCGTGGCCATCGGCACCGAAGGTGCTGCCCCAGTTTTGGCCCGTGCAATCAAAGCAGACCTAGAAGCACGCCTACCACAGTCGTTGGGCGCACTTGCCCGGATAGGCAAAACATTCCGCCATGCTGTTGATGTCCTGCCCATGGGCCGTAAGCGCCGTAACTTCTGGTCTTCGTTCTACTTCGGCGCGGGCCCGAAGGCCTTTGAAGAAAAAGGCGCGGCCGCGATCGTTCCCACCTTGGAAACGCTTCTTGATCAGCAAATCATGGCGACAGACACTGCGGGTCATGTTGACCTCGTTGGTGCGGGCCCCGGCGATCCAGAACTGCTGACACTGAAAGCTCGCAACGCGCTGGACAAGGCTGACGTCGTTATTCACGATCGGTTGGTAACGCCAGGAATCTTGGAACTTGCCCGCCGCGAAGCGATCATCATCGATGCCGGCAAAGAAGGCTTTGGCCCATCCATGGCACAGTCTGACATTGACGCACTAATCGTTGAACATGCCCAAAATGGCCACCACGTTGTGCGCCTTAAGGCGGGTGATCCCACTGTCTTTGGGCGTTTAGATGAAGAAATCGAAGCACTGGAAGCCGCAGATGTGCGTTACCGGATCATTCCAGGCATTACGGCTGCATCAGCTGCTGTTGCAAATATTGGCCAAAGCCTGACTAAGCGCAACCGCAACTCGTCTGTTCGCCTAATTACGGGGCACGACACCAAAGGTTACGCCGATCACGACTGGAAAGCCCTTGCTGCCCCCGGTGAAGTCGCTGCGATCTATATGGGTAAAAAATCTGCTCGTTTTATTCAGGGCCGCCTGCTAATGCACGGTGCGAACCCGGCAACACCGGTCACGATCATCGAGAACGTGAGCCGTGCCGACCAACGTATCATCGCGACCACTTTGGTCGAACTGGAACCAACAATGTCGAACGCTGGCTTGACTGGTCCCGCAATTACATTTTACGGCCTCGCCCCGCGCGATGCTGCCGCACAATCGCTGACACTCAAGGAGTTCGCATAATGGCCCGCGCCTTTACCCCAAAAGTCATCACCGCAAATGCGTTGTTAGAAGGCGACGCCGTTTGGTTCACCGCTGATGATCGCTGGACCCCACACATGTCCGAAGCTGAATTCATCACCGATGAAGCTCACGCTGACCTACGCCTGTTAGAAGCGCAGGCGCGTCAAAGCGAAATCGCAGGCGCCTACCTGGCAGATGCTAAAGAAGGTCCAAACGGCCCAGAGCCCACGCATTTTCGCGAAGAGTTCCGCACACGCGGCCCGTCGAACTATGCCCATGGCAAACAAGTAGATAACGCGTCACGGACCTGATCCGCGACCTCCACATAACCCACGATGTTTCGGTCTGTCCCGAAACGCGAAGGAAGAAACCAGATGTACGTATACAACGATTTTGACGAAGCATTTGTCCGCGAGCGCGTTGCCCAGTTCCGCGGTCAAGTTGAACGCCGTATCGACGGATCACTGACCGAAGACGAATTCAAGCCGCTTCGCCTGATGAACGGCCTGTACCTGCAACTGCACGCCTACATGCTGCGTGTTGCTGTGCCTTACGGCACGCTGAACCCATCACAGATGCGCCAGTTGGCGTATATCGCTGATCGTTGGGACAAAGGTTACGGCCACTTCACCACCCGCCAGAATATCCAGTACAACTGGCCAAAGCTGGACGACGTGCCTGATATTCTCGAGGCTCTGGCCGATGTTGGCATGCACGCGCTTCAAACATCTGGGAACACAATCCGCAACGTGACCGCAGACCATTTTGCAGGCGCGTCCGCGGACGAGATCGAAGACCCTCGCCCGGTTGCTGAATTGCTGCGCCAGTGGTCCACTGACCACCCAGAATTCCAGTTCCTGCCGCGCAAATTCAAAATCGCGGTGAGCGGTTCTGAACATGACCGCGCTGTAACCCGCGCCCACGACATCGGCGTCCGCATGGTCCGCAACGCAGAAGGCACCCCGGGCTATGAAATCATCGTTGGTGGTGGCCTTGGTCGTACGCCAATGGTTGGAAAAGTACTGCGCGAATTCCTTCCTCGCGAAGAGCTACTTGCATATTGCGAGGCCATCGTCAGCGTTTACAACCTGCTTGGCCGCCGCGACAACAAATACAAAGCACGCATCAAGATCACTGTTCACGAAAACGGTCTTGAAACAATGCAACAGCTGGTCGAAGAACGTTTTGAGGCCATCCGCAAAGGCTTTACCGGTTTCGACCAAGAACTGCTGAAAAGCATCGAAGCCGCTTTCGCCCCGCCCGCCTATGTCAGAAAATCTGAAGATGGCTATGAAGCGGCGCGCCTTGCAAACCCTGCTTTCCGCGCCTGGTCTGACACCAACTTGGCTGCGCATAAGGCGCCGGGTTATGCGATCGTGTCGATCAGCATCAAGAAACACGGTCAAACGCCGGGCGATGCGACTTCTGACCAGATGCGCGTGATGGCGGATATTGCCGAACAATACGGTCACGGTGAACTGCGGATCAGCCACGAACAGAACGTGATCCTGCCGCATGTCCACAAAGCTGACCTGCCCGCTGTTTACGCAGCGCTGCGCGAGGCTGACTTGGCAACCGCCAACATCGGTCTGGTCAGCGATATCATCGCCTGCCCCGGCATGGACTACTGCGCCTTGGCGACTGCTCGGTCGATCCCGATCGCTCAAGAAATCGCAACGCGCTTTGACGAGCTTAAGATCGAGCATGACATCGGCGAGCTAAAGATCAAGATTTCAGGCTGCATCAATGCCTGTGGCCACCACCATGTGGGGCACATCGGTATTCTTGGACTGGATCGTGCTGGTGTTGAAAACTACCAGATCACGCTTGGCGGTGACGGCACCGAGACCACCACGATCGGCACACGCGCAGGCCCCGGCTTTAGCGCTGACGACATCGTGCCTGCGATTGAACGGTTAGTGACAGGTTATCTCGATCTGCGTCAGGACGCGGATGAAACATTCCTTCAGGCCTACCGCCGCCTAGGAATGGAGCCGTTCAAGGCGATCCTTTACCCTGCCGAGGACAAAGCGAATGCCGCTTGATATCCGCACACGGACGGAGGCTTCAAAAGAGGTTGACGGACAGGTCATAGCCCGCAATGATTTCCGTGCAGGCCGTTGGCAGAGCAGCGAAAAAAACGAATGTGGTATCCACGTTCAAAACGGTAAAATGGTACGCGAAGGAAAAGCAGCATGAGCGTGATCGTAACTGATAACGGGTTTGGAACAGACGATTGGGCCAACGGCTTTGTTGCGCGTGACGAAGCCCCGGCAAACGGCGACTATTGTGTTGACTTGCCTTCTGACACCGCACCGGACACATTGGCACAGTTGACGAACGCGCCAATGATCCGCATTGATTTCCCATCATTTGCAGATGGTCGCGGCTTTACCCTCGCCGCGATGCTGCGCCGCGCAGGTTTCAAAGGACGCCTGCGTGCTAAGGGCCATGTCATTGCCGACCAATACGCCATGGCGCGTCGGTCTGGTTTTGATGAGGTCGAAATCGACGAAACGCTAGCGACCCGCCAGCCAGAAGACCAATGGCTATTCCGCGCTGATTGGCAAAACCATAACTATCAGGCCCGGATGCGCGGCTAAGGCCCCTTTCCCTGATCCAGATCAACGACTAGACCGGAGGGCGGCCCGAAAAAGGGTCGCCGAATTACATTATGACCGAGCAAAAACCAGTGACCGAAACCACAGCCAAAGCCGTACCTGTCCTGCCTGACGCGCAGACCATCACCGAAGTAAAGCACTATACGGATAGTCTTTTCTCATTTCGCGTAACGCGCCCTGCATCTTTGCGGTTCCGTTCAGGCGAATTCGTAATGATTGGCCTGATGGGCGACCCTGACCCAAAGACCGGCAAACAGCGCCCATTGCTGCGCGCATATTCCATCGCGTCCCCATCGTGGGATGAAGAAATGGAATTCTATTCGATTAAAGTCCAAGATGGCCCACTGACATCAAAACTACAGCACGTCAAAGTTGGTAATCAAATCATCCTTAAGCCAAAGCCAGTTGGGACGTTGGTGCATGACGCGCTGCTACCGGGTAAACGCTTGTATTTCTTCTCGACCGGGACAGGGTTTGCACCTTTCGCTAGCCTACTGCGCGAACCGCAAACCTATGAAGATTATGATGAAATCATCATGACACATACATGCCGTGAAGTCGACGAACTGACCTATGGTCGCGACCTGATCGAGGGCTTGAAAACCGATGAGCTTTTGAACGAAGTAATCGGCGAAGGCTTCTGGAAAAAGATCAAGTATTACCCGACTACAACACGTGAAGAGAGCCCTAAAATGGGACGCATCACAACGTTGATCGAAAACGGTGAGCTGTTTAGTGATCTGGACATACCCGCGATCGACCCAGCAACGGACCGTGCGATGGTCTGTGGTTCGCTAGCGTTCAACCTCGACATCAAAGAATTGATGGAAAAGGCTGGTCTTAAAGAAGGTGCGAACTCTGAGCCAGGCGAGTTCGTGATTGAAAAAGCCTTTGTAGGTTAAGCCACTATTATAGAATGAGAAAAGGGCCGCGTCATTTCTGACGCGGCCCTTTTTGTTTACAAATATGGTGGGCTTACATGCCCAGCATACCCTTCAACTGCTCCAAAGCTGCTTCCAGTAGTTCTGGGTTATCTTTTGCAGCGTTCAGCGCTGTTGTGATGGTTGTCTTTTGGATGCCGGAAAGATCGGAACTGTCGATCATTTCCATAACCTTTTCAGAATCAAAACCGTCAGTTGTCAGCAGGTCAGCAACAGAGCCCATAGCGGTATCAGCGGCTTCATCAGCAGCTTCTGCCGCTTCGCCAGCAGCTTCGGTTGCTTCAGTCGCAACCTCTTCTGCTGCATCAGCAGCCTCTTCGGCCACGGCGGCAGCTTCTTCGGCTACAGCAGCTTCTGCAGCTTCGGTTTCGGCAGCAGCTTGCGCAGCGGCTTCTTCAGCGGCAGCTTCTGCAGCTTCAAGTTCTGCAGCGGCGGCGGTTTCTAATGCAGCAGCTTCCTCAGCTACAGCAGTTTCTGCAGCCTCAAGCTCAGCAGCAGCCTGTGCGGCAGCTTCTTCTGCAGCTGCTTCAGCGGCAACGGCGGCTTCAGCGGCAGCAGCTTCTGCTTCTGCAGCAGCAGCGTCAATCGCAGCTTGGGCGGCAGCAGCTTCTTCTGCAGCGGCAGCTTCAGCCTCGGCAGCAGCTTGTGCAGCAGCTTCAGCGGCGGCTGCTTCTGCAGCCTCAGCAGCGGCTTGTTCAGCCGCAGCAGTTGCGCCGGTCAAAACGCCAACAGCTTCAACTGGTCCTCGGCCCTTAGCGGCATATTGGTAACCAAAGAAACCCAGTACTGCGACAATGACCAAAATGGCGATTGCTCTCATTTTAACATCCTTTCAGATCTATTTTTACAGGCCCAATGGCCCTCAATGCGGATATGTCAGATGCAACAAACAAGGTGAAGTAGAAAACACGGGGAAAATCTAGCGTATCGGCGCAGTTTTGCGGGTTGAAGACCCATGCCTTGCAGTCTACTTTATAGGACACCTGAACGGAACAATTAAAGGATAAAGACCATAGGACGCAGACCGCATAACGCCCCACCGCAACGCGAGACAGGGCCACGGATCAACGACCGAATCCGCGCTAATGAAATCCGCCTTATCGGTGCGGAAGGTGAAAACGTGGGCGTTGTAACGCCACAGCGTGCAATGGCGATGGCAGATGAAGCTGGGTTAGACTTGGTTGAAATTTCTCCCAACGCAACACCGCCGGTTTGCAAGATCATGGACTATGGTAAGTTCAAATACGAGACTCAGAAAAAAGAAGCTGAGGCACGTAAGAAACAGAAAATCATTGAAATCAAAGAAGTGAAATTCCGCCCAAACACGGATAACCACGACTACGAAGTCAAAATGCGCAACGTTTTCAAATTTTTGGAAAACGGTGACAAAGTTAAAATCACATTGCGTTTCCGCGGCCGTGAAATGGCCCACCAAGAACTGGGTCGTCAGTTGCTCGAACGCGTTGCTGAAGACACCAAAGAAACTGGCCGCGTCGAAAACTTTCCAAAGATGGAGGGCCGTCAGATGGTCATGCTGATCGGTCCACTACCAAAATAATCGCGGCACAAGACTACAAATATAAAAGCCCCGGCATTTGCTGGGGCTTTTTTCTTGGACGCATGAAACTATTAAAAATCGTTAGTATTTGCATGACCGAGGTTAAGCGGCATCAACCGCCTGTTGCGCCATTACCTTTATTAGATTGGCCCGGTACTCTGGCGATCCGTGGATGTCTTCAAGCAGACCGTCAGCCGTAACCATCAATTCGCTTAGCGCCGTCGTCGAAAAATCTGCGTCCAGCGCAAGCTCTGCATTGGTCCAGCGAAATACGCCTTCTTCGGACGCGCCAGTAACAGCTACGCGAACGCCATCCGCGTGTTTGGCAACAAATACGCCGACCAAAGCAAACCGCGATGCTGGCTGCTGGAACTTTTGATAATTCGCGCGTTTTGGCAATGGAAACCTTACCTCGGTAATGATTTCACCGTCTTCCAACACTGTTTCAAACATACCCTGAAAATAGTCATCCGCGGCGATCTCGCGTGTATTAGTGACGATGGTCGCGCCAGAGCCCAAGACAGCGGCAGGATAACATGCGGCGGGATCATTATTCGCGAGCGAACCACCAATTGTACCACGGTTGCGTACCGCAGGATCACCGATATGTCCCGCCATCTGCGCAAGCGCCGGATACTGGATAGCGCCCGTAGCAACAGATGCGTGGGTGGTGGCACCACCAATACACAGCTGGCCGGCTTCATTCATGCAAATCCCCTGCATCTCTGGGATGCCCGTTAGGCTAATTAACGTTTCAGGCATCGCAAGCCGTGCCTTCAGTGTCGGGATGAGCGTCTGCCCCCCCGACAGGGCTTGTGCATCTTCATTTTGCAGTACTGAGACTGCATCGGCGATCGTCGAAGGTCGTTCTATTTCAAAAGCATACATTGCAAGTGTTCCCCCCCGGATTATTCAGCTGCAACTGCAGTTATATCTTGACCTGATGCAGCCATGATCGCTTTGACGATGTTATGGTACCCCGTGCAGCGGCAAATGTTGCCTTCAAGATAGGCGCGAATTTCATCCTCGGACGGCTTTGGATTATCCTTAAGAAGAGCCGAAGCTGACATGATCATGCCAGGTGTGCAGAACCCGCATTGCAACCCGTGATGATCTTGGAATGCTTGCTGAATATTACTTAGCGTTCCGTCAGCTGCGGCCTGCCCTTCAATTGTGGCGACCTCTGCCCCTTCGGCTTCGAAGGCGAACATTGTGCAGGCTTTGACGGCGTCACCATTCACATGGACCACACAGGCACCACATTGTGACGTATCACATCCGACATGGGTCCCTGTCAGCGACAAGTCATTGCGCAACAAATCAACGAGTAACGTCCGCGCCTCAACGTCTTGCGACACGGGCTGCCCATTCACGACCATAGTTACCGTAGGCATTTGATCTCTCCGAAATTCTTGTATTCGACAAGTTAAACACGCCGCACGCCGATTGAGAACCGTAAATATATGACAGCCTTCCCCGTCCTAGCTATCTGTTTTACGTAAAGTTTGCGTAATTTCGGCCATAATACTGACCGCAATTTCAGCAGGATGCCGCCCCCCAAGGTCAAGACCAACCGGCGCGTGAATGCGGTTTAGCTCTGCATCTGAAAAGCCTAACCCCCTCAGCCGTTCGATACGTTTTGCATGAGTGCGCTTTGATCCCAAACTGCCCAAATAGAATACATCCGTGCCGAGTGCTGCCACAATTGCAGGATCGTCCAGTTTTGGGTCATGCGTAAGTGTAACAACGGCCGTACGTGCGTCTAACTTCAGCGCACGCATGGCGTCGTCAGGCCAGTCGTCGATTATATGCTCTCCGGGGAAACGATCAGCGGATCCAAACGCCCCACGAGGATCAATCAAAATAGGTGTATACCCGCAAGAGCGCGCAAAGGACACTAATGGCTGCGCGATATGGACCGCACCGACGACAACCAACCTAAGGGGCGGATTATGGATCACGACAAACGTACGACCGTCAGCTTCGACGCCAGACCGATCTAATCTGAAACGGTCTGGATATGCTGGAGGACCGACCAAATGTGCCCCACCCGTCTCCAAATCAGTCACATAGGCAATAGGCTGGGCGTTTTTACGTGCCTCAACTATCCCTTCGAGCGCTTCGGTTGGCATAACAGCGCCAACAGGTTCAATGAGAATTCGAATTTCGCCACCGCATGCAAGCCCGACCGCAAAGGCATCATCATCGCTTACACCAAAAGCTAGCAAACGTGGTTTGCCATCTTCTATCGCTTCCAAAGCCTCGGTTATGACCGCACCTTCGACGCAGCCTCCAGAAACCGATCCTTCCATCGCGCCATCAACATCAATAATCAATTGACTGCCCACGGGCCGCGGCGCGGATCCCCAAGTTTGCACCACCGTGGCGATCGCAACACCGCGTCCGGCGCGATACCAATCCAACGCCAGATTCGATAAATCAGTAATCGGGTCTGTCATTCTTGCGTTACAATCCTTGTAAAAAAACAATTATTCTTTGCAGAACGTACATCTACAAATGAAACGTCACCGCGATCAAACAGTTCTTGCGCGTATTGCGCAACCATTTTGCTTTCTGTGATTTGCCCAGTTCCATACATAATGCGCTGGTCAGCGTTATATGCCTTTACAAGAAAAATAGGCGAATACTTCAAAAACCTGCGAACGATCGTTTCTCGCAAACGGCACGCAACGATCAGCGCACAAGAAAATCGGGCCGGTTTCAGCATAAGGCTGCAGTCATGCAAAAATAGGCGTGCAGCGCAGATCAACATCTCTTTTCCATATGGAACGTTATCCAGACAGCATCGACACGGAGCGCCGACACCCTCATAAATTGTGAGCTCTGCTGGATTACCATAAACATCCTGACCGCCCGCGCGTAGGCTCTCTACTACGTCCGCGTCGCAAGAAAGAAAGCTAAGAAACATTTTAAGTTTCCTTGATTGAACGGAAAAAAATAGTTTCGTATCTAATTAAAACGACCCGGATGTTGCGAAACCCGCAATAAACGCCGGAAAGACAATGATCAGCCGCACGCAAAACATTAATTTTTATTATTCACGCAATTATAAATACAACCCTAGCGCAAAAAACAGTTTCAATAAGATAGTGAAACAATTAGACGGGTCGCGCCGCCCAATAATGCCATATTGCGGGTGTATATGTTAATAAGTAGCGCCCGTGTTGGGTATAAGGACTCTAGTATGATCGACCGACAATCGGCATTTGTGACAAATCTCACAAATCTTTCTCAAAACGCATGGCTGGGTGAGATTGACGATATCTGCGACGAACTTGGCTTTTTCGAACAATTAGGTCGTTCTCATTGCGCCGCGTTTCTTGAGGCGGGTAATAACCTGCTGGTCACTTTCGAAAATATTCCTGACGTTCAAGAAAACAACACCGATGCAGAGCCGCGCGGATTTCCATTTACCCGTCATGAAGGTTGGTCGCATCTGGCACTGCTTTCCTTTGATAATGGATGGTTTCGCGATGAAGCCGTCATCGACTTTTTTGATCGGATGACGGATGATGCATTTTTTGAAGACTTCGAAAACATTGTGTTCTTCGGTGCAAACCAAGCGGGATATGCAGCTTCAGCATTTTCCTTAGCGTCACCGGGATCAACTATTGTCGCCCTAAATCCTCAAGCAACTCTTGAGCCCATCAGCGCAGGCTGGGACACACGATTTAGGAGCGCCCGCAGGACGGATTTTTCGGGCCCTTACGGCTATGCCCCGGAAATGGTCGAAGGCGCAAAAGAAGTTTTTATTGCATTTGACCCGCAAGAACACCTGGACGCTTGTCATGCCGCATTGTTCCGCAAGCCCCACGTCACGCTGCTACCCTGCCCCTTGATGGGGGGAAACCTTGATAAGACTTTCGACCGATTGCGTATTTTGGAGGTCATCATCAAGCTTGCGATGACAGGATCATTGACCGCAAAACGCTTTAATCAGCTGCTGCGCGCAAGGCGCTATGATGACGTCTACGGGCAAGATCTGGTAACACATCTTGTGAAATCAAATCACACAGGGCTTGCACGAGTGATATGCGAATATAAACTACAGCGCGGCAAAAACCCGTTCTACGCTAAGACGTTAGATGACTTAGCGCGGTAAGTTCTTTAGATGCCGTAAACATCGCGAAACACGTGACGTACGATATCTTGGCGCGCAATTCCCATCTCAGCAAGCTGCACATCACTTAGTGCTTCTAGACGGCGCACTTCGTGGCTGCGGTCTTGTGCTTCGATAATGCGGCTAAACGCGGACGCAATGCTTGCCCCAACTTTGGACAGAATGCCAGCTTGAGGTTGTGCAGATACGGTATCACTAAAAAAGGCCATCGTAAGCTCCTATCAGGTGCATTTCCTATGCACCCAATATACGTCACTTATGTTGACCTAAAACCGACAATGCTGCATTGCCGCATTGCGTCTGCCGCATGGCATCATTCAGAAGCGTTACGTTCGTCGAAGAACTTTTTGACCGCTTCAACGATGCGCGTGCCAAAATAGCCGAGAACACCACCAGCAACGACCCAAAACGCTGTGCCGCTATATAAGATCGCAGAGGCAATACCCGCAATCAGCATAGCGACCATAAAGGCAACCAATCGCTTTTCGGTTTCAGCGATCACAATGTGTTCTTCAATACCTTTGACAAAGGGCGCAATGATGGTTTCGATTTGCGGCGTTAGAAACCCAGCCGCGGCGGCGATAATAAAACCAAACATGTGGTCTCTCCGTTTCATAAAAAATGTTAATGACTTATATCAGTATCCCAAGGGGAAATCGCAAGGGCAATCACAAGACCTATGGCCTTGGCGGGCGCAACGGTGTAACCCGGCAACATGCCTGATAAAGACCTTACAACACTGACGATCCGCCGCCCTGACGACTGGCACCTTCACCTTCGGGATGGGAATATGCTACGCGCTGTTCTTCCCGAAACCGCCCGCCATTTTGGCCGCGCAATCATCATGCCGAACCTTATTCCTCCCGTCGTGACAGCCGAACAAGCATCTGAATACCGCACCCGGATTATGACTGCCCTGCCCGATGGCATGCAGTTTGAACCGTTGATGACATTGTATCTTACAGAAACCACCAACCCTGCGGATGTGCGCGCCGCTTTCGAAAGTGGGATCGCCACAGCGGTGAAACTATACCCTGCTGGCGCTACGACAAATTCGGCATCGGGTGTGCGCGATTTTGAAAAAGTCCGGCCAGTACTCGATACAATGGCCGAAATCGGCATGCCACTATGCGTACATGGTGAGGTGACGGACAGCAGCATCGACATCTTTGACCGCGAAGCTGTCTTCATAGACAAAATCCTCAAGCCTCTTCGGAAAAAGGTGCCTGATCTAAAAGTCGTAATGGAACATGTCACAACCGAAGACGCCGTTGACTACGTTCGCGACAATCATAAAAATCTTGCGGCTACGATCACAACCCACCACCTGATCATCAACCGGAACCATATTCTGGCAGGTGGCATCAAACCTCACTATTATTGTTTGCCCGTTGCCAAACGCGAAGCACATCGCGTTGCGCTTGTGCAGGCCGCCGTATCTGGTGACAAACGCTTCTTCCTTGGAACTGACAGTGCGCCGCATACAGATCCGAACAAGTTACAGACATGCGGGTGTGCGGGTATATTTACCGCGCCAAACACAATGTCTTGCTTGGCCGAAGTATTCGAAGCCGCTGGCGAGCTGAAAAAGCTCGAGGCATTTGCATCCCTTAACGGTCCCCGTTTCTATGGCCTGCCGGCAAGCGAACAGACCATTACGCTACGCAAGGGCGATCCCGTCAAATACCCAACACATATCGCCACAGAAGACGGCCCAGTGACAGTGTTTGACCCTGGATTTGATCTGCATTGGCACGTCGAAGCCTGAAGCCTTGGCTATCAGAGCAAACTAGATAAATGAAAAATAGGTCCGCGTTATGATCCCCACCTCATTCCCCACCAAAGAAGAAATCGCCCGACTGACTGCAGGTATGCTCATCGAAATTGGCGCGATTGACTTTAACGCAACTGAACCGTTTACGCATGCCTCAGGCAAACAAGCGCCAACATATGTTGATTGCCGCAAGCTCATTTCCTTCCCGCGCATCCGTGCGACCCTGATGGATTTTCTGTCGGTATCGATCATGCGCGAGGCTGGGTTCGAAGCATTCGATAACATTGCTGGCGGTGAAACCGCAGGTATCCCGTTCAGTGCATTGGTTGCCGAACGCCTTGCCCTGCCGATGACATATGTCCGCAAAAAGCCCAAAGGCTATGGTCGCAACGCCCGTATCGAGGGTGTGATGACTGAAGGCCAACGGGTGCTTCTGGTCGAAGATCTGACCACTGATGGCGGATCAAAGCTTTCGTTCGTTGACGCGATCCGTGAAACTGGCGCGACATGCAGCGCGACTGCTGTAATCTTTTACTATGGTATCTTCGACGGCGTAGAAAAAACGCTGGCGGATCACGGCGTACAACTGATTAGCCTGTGCACATGGTGGGATGTTCTGGCCGAGGCCAAAGCACGCGGTGCTTATGACGCAGCCACACTAGAGACAGTCGAAGCGTACCTCCGCGATCCAGCTGGGTGGAAACCTGCCTGAACTTACCCACAGGCTGTGTATAAGATATCATAGGTATAGTGTACGCAGCCTTGGCACCTTCCATATATTGGTAAATTTTTGGAATCCTGCTATTCAAGCAGGACTTATCCGCATTGATCCACAGAATGCGCACTAGCCAGCTTTGCACGCGCCCTGCTAAAACCCCACGATGAATTGGTGAGAGTCGACAATGAACGAAATTACGACATTCAATGCGTCCGGCGTCGAGGAAACTACGACAAATCTAATGCCCCACTCGACCGAAGCTGAACAACAGCTTTTGGGTGCAATTCTGACCAACAACGATATCTTTGACCGCGTGGCCTCGGTCGTTGGGCCAAAGCATTTCTACGACCCTGTTCACGCCCGCATCTTTGAAACAGCGGCAGCGCGGATCGCTAAAAACGCACTGGCCAGCCCCGTTACGCTCAAAACGTTCTTGGAAGATGATGAGGGTCTCAAGGAACTGGGCGGTCCGGCATATCTTGCGCGCCTTGCTGGTGCGGCGATTTCCGCATTTGCTGCGCGTGACTATGCGCAGATGATCTATGATCTGTCGGTCCGTCGGGAATTGATCAAAGTTGGCCGCGAAATCTCGGATAAGGCTGGTCGGGTCGAGGTTGATTCTGAACCCAAAGAACAGATCGTCGAGGCCGAACAGGCGCTTTATAACCTTGCCGAACAAGGCACATCAGAAAGCGGTTTCCAATCATTCCTTCGTGCTGTGACAGAGGCAGTGAATGTGGCCAACACCGCCTATCAACGTGAAGGTGGGCTTGCCGGAATTTCGACTGGCCTCGTTGACCTTGATGGTAAGCTAGGTGGCTTACACAAGTCCGATCTTTTGATCCTTGCTGGTCGTCCATCGATGGGAAAAACATCGCTTGCGACAAACATCGCTTATAACGTCGCTAAGGCTTATCAACGTGGTAAGATGCCTGACGGCACCGAAGGTGCGGTTGATGGCGGTGTTGTAGGCTTCTTTTCCCTTGAGATGAGCGCCGAACAGCTTGCAGGTCGTATTCTGGCCGAGGCCTCTGAAATTTCGTCACATAAAATCCGTCAAGGTGACATGACGGAAGGCGAATTTCGCCGTTTTGTGGACGCCGCCAAAAGCCTCGAATCATGCCCCCTATTCATTGATGACACTGCCGCGATCCCGATTTCGCAGCTTTCCGCGCGTGCGCGCCGCTTAAAGCGGACGCATGGGCTTGATGTGTTGATCGTCGACTATTTGCAGCTGGTGCGCGGCACGTCAGAAAACCGGGTGCAGGAAATCGGTGAAATCTCGATGGGCCTTAAGGCTATCGCGAAGGAACTGAATATCCCTGTCATCGCCCTATCCCAGTTGTCGCGTCAGGTGGAAAGCCGCGAAGATAAACGCCCGCAGCTGTCTGACCTTCGGGAATCGGGTTCGATCGAGCAAGATGCGGATGTGGTTATGTTCGTTTACCGTGGCGAATATTATACTGAACGTGAAAAACCGGATGATTCCAACATGGAAGCCATCGCAGCATGGCAGGAAAAAATGTCGAGCCTGCACGGCAAAGCCGAGGTCATCGTGGGCAAACAACGCCACGGTCCGATTGGTACAGTTGAGCTTGCATTTACAGCCGAATTTACCCGCTTTGGTGATCTCGTTAAGCCATGGCAAAGCAACGCGGCGGACGAATACTAACCCCTGTCTGCGGGGAAAACCTGCCCCAAGGTCACCTTGCCAGCGCGGTCCTCAACTTAGATGAATAGTTAACGATTATTCTGGCAGGTCGATCTTTCGGCCTGCAACGTAAGTTTGAGGACGGTACTGGGATGGCAATTGAATTTGTGAAGTCAGCAAAGCGCATCGCGCTTGAGAAATTGCTCATACTCTTCATCGCGTTGATCGTTGGTGCCGCATTTGCGTTCGTTTTGTTGGGTGGCGTGTCCGGTGAAATCATTGTGAATTTGGCCTCTGCGATTGCAGTTATAGTTTCGATCTTCATTACGATCGCAATTCTTATCGATATCAAAAGGGTTCTTGCGGATGGGCATGAATGGCGCGTCGTCATTGATGACGAAATGTTGTTTTGGGACTCGCCAGTTCCAGAAATGATGAAGTCATTCAAACTTGCCTTGTCAGACATCGACAAAACGCGCTTCACGCTTACCCACTTTAAACATGGGAAACGCACGCCTGATAAAAAGTGGGAGATCATTTTGCGCAATGGTCATCCGATGAAAATCGACGGGCAAAACTCTGGGATTAACCCTCACAAGGTTTTCACCGCATTAGAAACCAAAGGGATCACATTTGAGCAGGTCAGTGAAAAAAAAGGGGCTGCCATTCACATCAGCCGTCAGAATTAGCCGCCCAGCCCACACGCTTTCGACAAACGGCATTATTCCGCCGACTCTAAAAACCATTGCACCAAAACCACGCTTTCATAGCCTTGCGACATCGCGCGCGACTTAAACCTCTTGCCGCAGTGCGTGCCCCCTGCCAAAAGGTCCGTATGAGTACAGGACGCCTAACTATCGACTTAGACGCCGTCGTCGCCAACTGGCGCACGCTAGACGGCATGACGAATTGCAAGACTGCCGCCGTGGTCAAAGCTGACGCTTATGGCGTCGGCGCAGAGAACGTGTCAAAGGCCCTGTTTAAAGCAGGCGCCCGCAAGTTCTTTGTCGCTGTCGCAGAAGAGGCCGTAGTGCTTCGCGAAGCTTTAGGGCCGGGCCCGGAAATCTCTGTATTTTCAGGACACATGCGCGGTGATACTGATCTTATTCGCGAACTAAATCTGACACCAATGCTGAACTCTGTTGAACAGATGACTCAGCACTTTGAAACGCTACCCGGTCATTCGTTTGGTATTCAAATTGATACCGGAATGAACCGTCTTGGGATGGAACCCCAAGAATGGGGAGCTGTCGCTGATTTGGTTCTCGCGCAAGGCCCAAAATTGGTGATGAGCCATCTGTCCTGTGCGGATGAACCCGACCATCCGATGAACCCGCATCAGCTTGACGTGTTTAAGCAACTGACTGATGGCATTAACGTGCCGCGTTCGCTTGCGGCGACGGGCGGTATTCTGTTGGGCCCCGATTATCACTTTGATCTGACCCGTCCGGGTATTGGACTGTATGGCGGCCTACCGTTCGAACAGGCCACCCCGGTGATTGAGCTTGAACTACCTGTCGTACAAATCCGTGACGTCGCAGAGGGCGAAGTCGTGGGTTACGGCAACAGCTGGCAAGCTGAACGCCCATCACGCGTTGCAACCGTTTCAGGCGGTTACGCAGATGGCATTTTCCGTATGCTTTCCGACAAGGCAACGCTGTACCACGGTGACAAGCCCTGCCCGTTGATCGGACGTGTTTCCATGGACCTGTTGACGATTGATGTCACCGACCTTTCTGAGGACCCAGAGCGCCTGACGCTTATCGGCCCACAGCAAAGCCTCGACACTCTCGCTGCGAAGGCAGGAACCATCGGATACGAAGTTTTGACCCAGCTTGGTGCGCGCTATAACCGCCGCACATACGGCAAATAGATGCTGAATGTTCTTCGCGTCGCGAACCTCGCCCTTTTGATCCTGTTCCCAATCGCATGGTTTGCCCCTTTGATGCGCGCAGGCCTCTTGCCGGTATTTGGCTTAAGCGAGATCAGCGTCATTTCCGGGATGCAGTCGCTATGGGACAGCGATGTCGTGCTGGCGCTGCTCGTGACGTTCTTTGCTCTATTTGCACCCTACCTCAAAACAATTGGCCTTACGATGATCCACTTCAACCTCATGCGCCGCAAGGTGCTACCTGTGTTGTCGTGGTTGGGCAAATTGGCGATGGCAGACGTGTTCTTGATCGCGCTTTATATTGTCTTGGCCAAAGGTGTCGGCATTGGCAAAGTCGAAACGGCTTGGGGGCTGTATTTGTTCACGGCGTGCATCTTAGCTTCGATCGTAATTTCCACACTGACATCCAAACGCAACTAGCGTGATAAACAGATCACCTTGCCCAAGGATCAAATTTGGTCCAAAAGGTGAACATGGCAAAAGAACTTAACTTCTCATGTTCGGAATGTGGCGCGTCCTTTGGCAAATGGTCTGGGCAATGCGATGCCTGCCAAGCATGGAACACCATCACCGAAAGCAAAGCGCTATCTAGCGGTCCAAAGGGTAAATCGCTGGGCGCAATTCGCGGCAAAACGATCCCCCTGACTGATCTTGATACCCAAGAAAAAGAACCACCCCGCACCCAAGCAGGCGTGGGCGAGTTGGATCGCGTGCTTGGCGGCGGCTTGGTTAAGGCCTCTGCCTTATTGGTTGGTGGCGACCCCGGCATCGGGAAGTCAACGCTACTGTTACAGGCCGCCGCACGGTTTGCCCGTAACGGACTAAAGGTCGTTTACATCTCGGGCGAGGAATCGAACGCTCAGGTGCAGATGCGCGCGCGAAGACTAGGACTAGAAAAAAGTCCTGTGTTACTAGCATCTGAAACGAACCTGCGCGATATTCTGACGACGCTGGAAAACGAAAAGCCTGATCTCGCGATTATCGATTCGATCCAAACGATGTGGGCCGACAATGTCGATAGCGCCCCCGGATCGGTTTCGCAGGTCCGATCTTCAGCGCATGAGCTGACGACATTTGCGAAACGCAACGGAATGTCCGTCATCATGGTCGGTCACGTCACCAAGGACGGCAGCATCGCAGGTCCGCGTGTTGTCGAACATATGGTCGACACAGTGCTATATTTCCAAGGCGAGCGCGGCCACCAATACCGCATTTTGCGCGCAGTAAAGAACCGGTTTGGGCCTGCGGATGAAATCGGCGTCTTTGAAATGACGGGCAAAGGACTGGCCGAGGTTAAGAATCCCTCTGCACTTTTCTTATCCGAACGCGGCAAGCCATCGCCCGGATCGGTCGTGTTTTGCGGCATCGAAGGGTCCCGGCCCATGCTTTGCGAGATCCAAGCACTTGTGGCTCCTTCGCCACACAGCCAACCACGGCGATCAGTGGTCGGTTGGGACAGTGGCCGCCTTGCCATGATCCTTGCCGTGCTTGAATCGCGATGTGGTGTTCCGTTCACCGGATTGGACGTTTACCTCAATGTAGCAGGGGGTTTGCGCATTTCAGAACCTGCTGCAGACCTTGCCGTCGCCGCAGCATTGGTATCCGCAAGAGAGGACGCATCACTGCCCGCAGAGGCTGTCATTTTCGGGGAAATCAGCCTATCGGGCGCGCTCCGTCCTGTGGTGCAAACGGAAAATAGATTGAAAGAAGCCCAAAAACTTGGTTTTACAACAGCAATTATACCGCATCAGGCAAAACAGCCTGCGGTTACCGGTCTAGGTTTGAGGCATGCAGATGACCTTGCCGGGTTTGTAGAAGAAGTATTTGGCGCAAGATAGCGCCGGGCAGGAGACGAACTATGGAAGGCTTCACACTTATCGACGCAGGTGTCGCCATTATCATCTTACTATCAGGCGTATTGGCATATAGCCGTGGCTTGGTACGCGAGACGATGGCGATCTTGGGCTGGGTCGGCGCAACAATCGTGGCATTTATCTTTGCAGATCAGGTTGAACCGCTGGTGCGGCAAATTCCGGTTCTTGGCGATTTTATTGGAGACAGCTGTGAACTAGCGATCATCGCGGCCTTTGCTGCGGTGTTTGCCGTGGCTCTCGTCGTTGCATCAATATTCACGCCGCTTTTCTCAAGCGTCATTCAGCGTTCTGCGCTGGGTGGTGTTGATCAGGCGCTAGGTTTCTTCTTTGGTGTCCTACGCGGCATCTTGTTGATCGCCGTTGCGTTCTTTGTTTACGATACGATCTTCGCCTCGCAAGAAATCGCATTGATCGACGACAGCCGTGCTGCACAAGTATTTGACCAGTTAACCGGCAAAATCGAAGAACAAAACCCAGAAGAAGCGCTGGGTTGGATTAAAGAACAATATCAGCAGCTCGTTGGGTCATGCGGCGCGCCAGCGCAGTAATGCAACCATGGCATGAATTCAAAAAGCCACCGCTCTTTGCGGTGGCTTTTTACGTTCTAGCACTGCCCAAATTCCGATCACGTAGCTGTGCCTGCCATTTTCGCGCCACAGAAGTATGATCGTTTCGTGACACCATGCCCCCGACCTACTAAGAGGGAGGCAATCAACCACAACTCGGATTCGGAGCGGCACCTTGTCCAACCAAAATTCCCCAATCGACCCATATGATGACGACAAGCTACGCGAAGAGTGTGGCGTTTTCGGTGTGATTGGCGCCCCGGACGCTGCCAACTTTGTTGCTCTTGGCCTACATGCGCTTCAGCATCGCGGCCAAGAGGCAGGTGGAATCGTAACCCACGACCCAAAGACTGGCTTTAATCAAGCGCGTCGCATGGGGCTGGTTCGCGATAACTTTACCACCAACGACATGATGGCTATGCTTCCGGGTGATATTGGAGTCGGTCACGTACGGTATTCGACCACTGGTAGCAAAAGCCAGCATACGGCGATCCGCGACGTACAGCCATTCTTTGGCGAATTTTCGATGGGTGGCGCGGCTGTTGCGCACAACGGCAACCTCACCAATGCCATCGCCCTACGCCGTGACCTGATCGAGCGTGGCGCGATTTTCCACAGCACGTCTGACAGTGAGTGTATCATTCACCTGATGGCGCGCTCGATGGGCCGCACAATTCCTGACCGTATGAAAGAAGCGCTCCGCCAAGTTGAGGGCGCTTTTTCAATTGTGGCGATGACCCGCAGCAAATTGATCGGTGTCCGTGATCCGCTGGGTATTCGCCCACTCGTCCTCGGCAAAATCGGTAAGGCATATGTCCTCTCATCCGAGACTTGCGCGCTAGATATTCTGGGTGCCGAATTTGTGCGCGAAATCGAACCGGGCGAAATGGTCGTTGTCACGACAGACGAAGTCAAAAGCTACCGTCCATTCGAAGCTAAAAAGCCGCGTCCATGTATCTTTGAATATGTGTACTTCAGCCGTCCAGATTCTGTGATCGCAGGAAAATCTGTCTACGAAGTGCGTCGTAACATTGGTAAAGAGCTGGCCCGGGAAGCCCCTGTCGAAGCAGATATGGTCTGCCCTGTTCCAGACAGTGGCACCCCTGCTGCGATCGGTTATAGCCAAGAAAGCGGTATCCCATTCGAAATGGGCATTGTGCGCAACCAATATGTTGGCCGTACGTTTATCGAGCCAACAGCGCAAATCCGTAACATGGGCGTTCGTCTAAAGCTAAACGTGAACCGCGAACTGATGCGTGGCAAACGTGTAATCCTTGTTGATGACAGCGTTGTGCGTGGCACGACCAGCCGCAAGATTAAGGATATGGTTCTTGAAGCAGGCGCTGCAGAGGTTCACTTCCGCGTTGCCAGCCCACCAACTGTTTGGCCAGACTTCTACGGTGTCGACATGCCGAACCGCGAAGACCTGCTTGCGGCACACATGACCGAAGAAGAGATGTGCGAATACCTTGGCGTTGCTTCGTTGAAATTTGTTTCAATCGACGGCCTATATCGCGCTGTTGGCGAACCGAATGGCCGTGACCCGAACAACCCTGCATATCATGATGCTGTGTTTACGGGTGACTATCCGGTCGCCCCCTCGGACATGATTGCAAAAGGTTTCAAACCAAAAATCGCAGCCGAGTAAGTCATGGCGACGGTCATTCACCACAATCCCGATTGTAGCAAATCGCGCAACGTGCTGACCGTGATCCGCGCCTCTGGGACGGAACCAATCGTCATCAAATATCTTGATAGCGGTTGGACCCGTCCCCAGCTTCTGGCGCTATTTGCCGCAGCTAACCTAACGCCACGTTCGGCGCTTCGTACAAGAACGCCCCCAGCCACGGAGCTTGGGTTGCTTGCCCCGAACGTTAGTGACGATACGATCTTAGACGCGATGGTAAAACACCCGGCTTTGGTCGAACGTCCAATTGTGTGCACGCCCAAAGGTGTTGCATTGTGTCGTCCCGCCGAAAATATTTTGCCTTTGCTTGAAATCGCACTGAACGGGCCCGTTTATAACGAAGATGGGTCCGAGATCATGCGCCCATAGTACCGCGTCACGTTACACACAATAACGTTACGTATAAGGGCTTTCCTTGCCCTAGAGTGTCTGACAATACCTGTCGATCAAAGTGAAAATCGACTTGGTATTCAGTAAATGACAAACGAAACACCCAGCCATGTTGCAAAATCAGCGACACAGATTGATCTGCTAACTTTAGATAATCTAACCGTCATCGGCGTCATCTCCGGGCAAGCCCTGCCTGCTGCGCTCGTCCGGTCCTCGCGTGGCGATATTGCGCGCGTATCACCTGGCGAAACCGCCTTTGGAGTGGTGATCGCGGCCATTAATGGCAACCAAGTGGTTCTGACAGACCGTGTCGGCACGCAACATGTCCTTTCGGTTCCGGGTAGCTAGGCCTTGACCTTGCGCCGCAATCGCAGCAAACCGCGCATATGACAAAGATTGCACTTATCACCGGCGCATCACGCGGCCTTGGCGCAGCACTAGCAAAGGCGCTTGCGCCCACGCATCACATCATCGCAGTGGGTAAAACTGTTGGCGCACTAGAAGAGCTGGACGACGCGATTCAAGCAGCTGGCGGGCAAACCACCCTCGCGCCGATGGACATCACCGTTGATGCAGCGATGCAGCAATTGTGCCGTGGCATATTTGACCGCTGGGGAAAGCTTGATCTTTGGGTGCACACAGCGATCCACGCCGCACCGCTGGCACCAACGGGTCACATCGGCCCCAAAGACCTTGCCAAGTCGCTTTCAATCAACATCGAAGCCACGTCACGCTTGATTTCGTATGTTGCGCCTCTGCTCGGGGAAACGGGCAAAGCTGTATTTTTTGATGACCCACGCGGCGGTGAACGTTTTTTCGGCGCATATGGCGCGACGAAGGCTGCTCAGATCGCGCTTGCACGAAGCTGGCAATCTGAATCTGTCAAAACCGGGCCGGAGGTTAAAATCCTTTCACCCGAGCCGATGCCAACCGCAACACGCGCGCGGTTCTATCCCGGTGAAAGCCGTGACGTATTGACGGACCCGAATATTGAAGCCGCCCGCCTGCTGCCCGAGATACTTAACTAACTGCTGCTTTCTGAGTCCTTTCAGCCACAGCACTAAAAACGCCACAACTGTATTGCCCCGACGGCTTGCCGCCTAAGGTTTGCTCGCCTAGGAACGTCATTAACGGACGAGGGACAATACAATGCGCATTCTTATTACCAATGATGACGGCATCAATGCCCCAGGGCTGAAAGTGCTGACTGCGATCGCGCAAGAGATTGCAGGCGCGGATGGCGAAGTCTGGACCGTCGCCCCTGCGTTCGAACAGTCTGGTGTGGGACACTGCATCAGCTATACCCACCCCACAATGATCGCCCAACTTGAAGAACGTCGTTTTGCGGCAGAGGGATCGCCAGCAGATTGTGTGATCGCAGGTCTGTATGACGTGATGAAAGACAAGCGGCCCGATCTCGTGCTATCAGGTGTAAACCGCGGCAACAATGCGGCTGAAAATACGCTTTATTCAGGGACCATAGGCGGCGCAATGGAAGCCGCGCTGCAGGGCATCCCAGCAATTGCACTGTCGCAATATTATGGCGCTGGAAACGCGGCGCTTGATGACCCATTCGAAGCAGCCCTTGCCCATGGTGCATCAATAATCAAAACCCTTCTTGATCCTGCTCTTTGGGACGATGCCAACTACCGGCTATTTTACAACGTCAATTTCCCACCTGTCCCTGCGGCCGACGTAAAAGGCGTTCAAGCTGCATCGCAAGGTTTTCGGAAAAACACCAATTTCACAGCAGAAGCACAAACGTCACCGACTGGCCGCAAGTTTCTTTGGGTGCGCGGCGGCCCACAACACGAACCAACCGCCCCCGGCACGGATGCGGCTGCGAACCTTGATGGTTACATATCAGTGACGCCGATGCGTGCTGATCTTACCGACTACGACATGATTGCTGCGCTCGAGGATGTTTTGTCGTGACCTTCGATGCCCCGACAAAGATGCAGTTTGTTTATGCACTGCGCAGCAAAGGCATCACTGACACCCGCGTTCTGACTGCAATGGAGCAGGTCGACCGCGCCGCATATATCAAAGGCGTCTTTGCCGAACGCGCCTACGAAGACATGCCGCTGCCAATCGCTTGTGGTCAAACGATCAGCCAACCTTCGGTTGTTGGGTTAATGACCCAAGCGCTCAAGATCAGCCCACGTGACAAGGTTCTTGAGATTGGAACCGGCTCTGGATATCAGGCGGCCGTTCTTTCGAAACTTGCGCGCCGCGTTTACACCGTAGATCGGTTTCGTAGTCTTGTTCATGCGGCGCGCGCCACGTTCGAACAGCAAGGTATTAGCAACATCACCACATTTACGGCGGATGGCAGTCATGGGTTAATCGAACAGGCACCGTTTGATCGCATCCTATTGACCGCAGCCGCCGAAGATCCGCCCGGCCCGTTGCTTGCGCAATTGCGCGTTGGCGGCATCATGGTTTTGCCCGTCGGCCAGTCCGATACGGTGCAAAGCCTGATCCGCGTAACCCGGCATGAACATGGGTATGATTATGACGAATTACGCTCGGTTCGGTTTGTCCCCTTGCTTGAAGGGCTCGGACAAGAGTAAACATATAACAAAATAAGGCACGACCCCGGCAACAAGGGGCGGCTTGGCATAAGGAGCGGTACGATGGCCAATGGGCAACGCACAGTAAAACGTATTTTAATGACAGGCGTCGCGCTGGCTGCGCTGGCTGCTTGCGAAGACTTTGATCCAGACTTTCGCGATGTTGGCAACGGGTTTGACACCTCAAGCTCAGTGGCGAACCTGCCAAACCGACCACGCCCAGATGACCGTGGCGTGATTTCTTACCCAACCTATCAAGTCGTCGTCGCACGCAAAGATGATACCATCCGCGGCATCGCTATTCGGCTTGGTATCGATGCGAATGAACTGGCAGAATACAACGGCGTCGAACCAGATGTCATCTTGCGCCGCGATGAAATCATCGCGTTGCCCGGTCGCGTGGCAGAACCTTCTGCCGCCACCGGCGCCACACAACCATTCGATGTAACGGCAGTAGCAACCACAGCGCTTGACCGCGCCGAGGCAAATGGCGGCACAGTCACCGCGACACCGCTTGATCCGGCGCCAGTAGCAGCGGCAACGCCAATCGCAACGCCGAGCAGCGCGCCCACCACGCAAGCAGAGCCGATCCGCCACCAAGTCGCGCGCGGCGAAACCGTGTATTCGATCTCACGCCTGTACAATGTGCCGGTGACCGCCATTGCAGAATGGAATGGGCTTGATAGCGCATTCACCATTCGCCAAGGTCAGTTCCTGTTGATCCCTCAAGGTGGCAGCCGCCCTGCCCCGGCGACAACGACGACGACGACCGCACCTGTGACGGCACCGGGGCAAGGCACAGCGACACCTGTGCCACCAAGCGCATCTACACCCCTGCCAGCAGCAACCCCTTCGGCCCCAGTAGCGGCACCAGCCGCGCCTGACATCGGCGCGACAGCTGCGCCCGCTGAGTCTAACAGCGCGCGCATGGTTCAGCCTGTCCAAGGTAGCATCATTCGTGAATATGCAGCTGGGCGGAATGAAGGGATCGACATTGGCGCACCAGCAGGAACAGCTGTCAAAGCCGCCGACGCTGGCAGCGTCGCCGCAGTAACAGCAGACACAAGCGGCGGTTCAGTCGTTGTTATCAAACATAGCGACGGTTTGCTGACGCTGTACACACATCTCGACAGCCTCACGATTGAAAAAGGTGACACAGTCAGCCGCGGCGAGACCATTGGTAAGGTGCGTGCAGGCGAACCAAGCATGCTACACTTTGAAGTCCGTCGCGGACTGCAAAGTGTCGATCCTTCTGGCTATCTGCCCTAAGAGATGATGGATGATGTAGGGTGGATTTCAATCCACCTTACGCCAACTTTATTCCACGACGCCCTGCTAAATCTGTGAAATATTGCCATGCCACACGGCCTGAACGGCTTCCTCGTGTGGCTTGCCATTCAATAGCTTCAGCCCGCATGGTTTCATCACTAATATCGACACCATAGGCGTCGCAATAGCCGCGGATCATCGCCAAATACTCATCCTGATCACAAGGATGAAATCCAAGCCACAGGCCAAAGCGGTCTGACAAGGATACCTTTTCCTCTACCGCCTCGGATGGCGAAATCGCGGATGAACGTTCGTTTTCGATCATGTCGCGCGGCATCAGGTGGCGGCGGTTGGATGTCGCGTAAAGCACGACATTTTCCGGACGCCCTTCGATACCGCCATCCAATACTGCCTTAAGCGACTTGTAATGTGCATCATCATGTCCGAACGAAAGGTCGTCGCAGAACATGATAAATCGTTCTGACGCGCCGCGCAGCATATTCAAGCAACGACCGATACTCGGTAGATCCTCGCGCTGAACTTCGACCATCTTGAGGCCAGGATAATCAGCCTGCAAAGCGCCGTGTACTGCTTTCACTAGGCTAGATTTACCCATACCACGCGCGCCCCAAAGCAGCGCATTGTTGGCAGGCATACCAGCCGCAAACTGTGCCGTATTTGCCATCAATGTATCACGTGATCGGTTCACGCCCACCAGCAGTTCAACAGGTATGCGGTTCACCTTTGGGACAGGCACCAGCCGATCCGGGTCAGGATGCCACACGAATGCGGCAGCCTTTTTGAATTTAGGCGCATCAACCGGTGGCGGGCTCATCCGCTCAAGCGCGTCGGCAATCCGGCGCAGTGACTTTTTACTCACGCTCATCGGCCTCGTCCGTCGCACCGTCACCGTGGATTTCATCATCCCACAGCCCTTCGGCACGCAGTTTGGCTTCGCGCTGGCGTTCTACTCGGGCGACAAGCTGGATCGAAATTTCATAAAGCCCGTATACGACAACAAACAAGATGACCTGGCTGATAACGTCCGGTGGAGTAGCCAGCGCCGCAACGATCAAGATACCAACCATTGCATATTTTCGTGTACCGCGCAGACCACGCGCAGACACCAATCCGGCCTTGCCCATCAACGTCAAAAGCACTGGCAACTGGAAACACAGGCCGAAGGCAACGATAAATTTGATCGTCAGGTTCAAATACGCTTTGGCGGACCCTTGGAACAAAATTCCGGCTGCTTGGGTGGCGCTATCGGTGCCTGCCTCAAGCGTTCCCGGCTGCTGGAAGCCCAAGAAGAAACCGAACGCAAGCGGTGTAATCACATAGTAAGCAAAAGCTGCGCCAAGAAAGAACATGAACGGAGACGCGACCAAGAACGGCAGGAACGCCCCCTTTTCGCTTTTGTACAGGCCGGGCGCAACAAAGCGCCACATCTGATAGCTAATCACGGGAAAAGACAGCATCAATCCACCCAAAAGTGAGATCGAGATCGCGACAAAGAAACCTTCTTCAAGCGCGATAAACTGTAAATCACATGCCTGCCCACGCGATGCGAGCGCATCACACAAAGGATGTGTCAGAAAGTTAAAAACCGGGTTCCAGACCGTAAAACAGATCACCATCCCAACAATAAACGCCAGCAACGACCAGATAAGCCGTGACCGCAATTCAGTTAGGTGTTCGATCAACGGCGCAGCGCTGTCTTCCATTTCGTCTGTCGCGCTCATTTGTCGTCACCCTTTGGCTCTGCAGCAGCGGCCTCTTCCGCTTCGCGCGCTTTGCGGTCAGTGGCGGCCTTAGCCATCGCGTCGCTCATTTTTTCCTTGGCGGCTTGGCGTTCAGGCGACAGAATTGGTTTTTCTGGTGCCTGCGTCATACCTGTCGCTTCTTTGATTTTATCGACACCAAATTTCTGAGGGTTGGCGGCGGCGCGTACCGTTTTGGAAATATCGTTCATACCAGATTCGTCGGCGGCCGCTTCCATCGCTCGCGAAAACTCGCGTGCCATGCCACGTGCCTTGCCAGTGAATTGTCCCAATGTACGGAACATACCCGGCAAATCTTTTGGCCCAATTACAATGAGGGCCACGATGCCTACCAGCACCATTTCGCTCCAGCCTAAGCCAAACATGAACGATATTCCTTATGGTGAATTAGGCTTTGTCTTTGTCTTCTTCAGGTGTGACGTCGCGCGCATTTTCGATGCTTTCTTCGATCTCTTGCTTGCCGTCATCCACGCCCTTTTTAAACGCAGTGATACCCTTGCCGACTTCGCCCATCAGGCTGGAAATTTTGCCGCGCCCGAACAGCACAAGAACGACAACTGCGATAAGTAGAAGGCCTGGCAGGCCGATGTTGTTAAGCATGGTTTTCTCCTCTGACGGGTCCCGGTCCCGTAATGAACTCTATCAGATTCACAAATACGGCCCGGCGCAAGGCAAGGAAAGCGTGAAATTCGTGTTTTCGCCCAGTTCACGACCCTTTTTAACAAGGGTTTATCTGATTCTGTGACAAATAGTTGTCAGTTGCCAGAAAATTGACAAAACTACCACGAATCGAAAGGAATATTATGCGACGTGCCGACCGGTTAATGCAGCTTGTTCAAGTTCTACGAGATGGTAATTTGCATAAGGCTGCTGATCTTGCGGCAGTCGTAAACGTGTCACTGCGTACGATCTATCGCGACATGGAAACGCTGGCAGCATCTGGTGTACCGATCACCGGTGAACGCGGGATTGGTTATCGTGTGACCGCCGCAGTCACTCTGCCACCGCTGAACCTAACCATGACCGAAGTCGAAGCCTTGCATTTAGGTTTAAGCGCTGTCGGGCAAAGCGAGGATAAGGAGCTTTCCGCGGCGGCACGTGCTTTATCAGCGAAGCTGGACGCCGTCATGCCAGAGGATCGCACACGCGCCCCAACCGGATATGGATTTGCAGTTTATCCATTTGCAGACGCTGCGCGCGGCTTTCAGCACCTTCCTACGCTGCGTCAAGCAATACGCACCCGGCAGAAACTATCGATAACCCTTAATAGCGAATTACGCACAGTTCGCCCACTTCAGCTCGACTATTGGGGGCGCTTGTGGACCTGCATTGTTTGGTGTGAAAAACTAAAAGATTTCAGCGAGCTACGCGTTGATCAAATCACCGAACTTCGCATACTGCCCAGCCTCTTTGTTGACGAGAATGGGAAATCTTTGGCCGATTTTAACGCCCGCCGCGTTAATGCTGGTAGTTGAATTATCAATCCGTCAATGTCTGAGTCGAATGTGACTTTATACTCTGGCGTCCTTAATGACTGCGAACCGACTTCTAATTCATATTGGGCACCGAAATACGGATGCCATATCTTTACAGGATGCTCTTTTTGCTTCCCAAAATGCGCTGTCTAGCCAAAAAATATACCTCCCGGCATTTACGACGGATAACGTTGAACGGTTCACGTTAGGTTTCGATCCAAATGGCGATACGGACCATGAACTGGGCGAAATCGATCCTGCCTCGGCTCCCCTGACAAGCCACTGGGACAAAATTCGCGCGCCACAACACCCGTCTGGCTGCGAAACAATTGTCGTCAGCAACCAAAAATATTTCAAACAATTATCGGCCCAAACTATTGATAAATTTGAAGAAGAGACAAGCGGAATTGCACGCGAAAAATCCATCGTTGCCTACCTGCGTGCGCCAGATTCTCATTTCCTCATGCTGACGCAACAACGCCTACATCAAATGCGAGAGCCAACCATACCATCGCGCACCCGAATAAAAGAACGTATCGAGCCCTTAGCCAAAGCATGGTCTGGTACCATCATGCTCGAGGTGTTTTCTGACGCGACGATGAAAAATGGCAATGTCGTCGATGATTTTGTTTCTCGGCACCTGCCAAACTTTGATCTCGACCTGCTAGTTCGGCCCAATGCCGCAAGGCCACGCCCGTCTGTCGAAGCAATGGCATTGATGATTGACCGGATGCATGGTCGCTTGGATGAAACAATTGATCCCATATCACTGATTCAACAAATTATTAAAGCAGATCAAAAAATTCCGACCCCGACAAAACCGAAACTACGTGATGAGGCCGCCCACACATTAACCAATTGGGCAGCACCAGACCTTGCTTGGCTGAATGAAAGCTACGGCATCCGTTTTCCGGAAATTGATTATAGAATGATTGATGCCGATGATGTCGATCTTAGTTTAATCCACTTTACTGACATCGCCCAAATCTGTGAGGTAAATCAAGACCGTAAAGATGCATTGTATCAAAAGGCAAAAGTCTGGGCTAAGCTGCCCATACCTATGCAGAGATTACTTTCGCGCTGGTAACGACTACCAGCCCATTGCTTTGCGGATCATATTAAGAGCCACAAGGATCAGGAATATTCCAAATATTCGTTTCAACGGCTTCGGGTCTAATTTATGCGCTAGCGCTGCCCCCCACGGTGCCGTGATCAAGGTCATAGCGATAATCACAAAAAACGCCGCAACGTTGATGGCACCAATTGTGAATGGTGGCGCGACATCCATGTCGACAAACAGCAAACCAGCCACCGACGGCACTGCAATCAACACTCCAAAGCCTGCTGCTGTTGCCACGGCGCGGTGAATAGGTACGTTGAACAGTGACATTGTCGGCACGCCAAACGATCCGCCACCTATCCCCATGAGAACGGACAAAAAGCCTAGCATCGGTGACAGTATCGCGCGTTTTATCCCGACTGGCATGCGGTCACCCAATCGCCAGTGGCTTTGACCAAAAGCCATGTACAACCCGACAATAATAGCTAGGCCACCAAAGATGCTTTGCAGTACCACTGACCGCAATGACGATACGACCAGCACCCCAACCAACGCCCCAATACCAATACCCAGCGCCCATGTTTTCAGGATTGGCCATTCAACGGCACCTTTTTTATTGTGCGACAGAACCGACCGTATCGATGTAACGATAATCGTTGCCAGTGACGTACCAAGGCACAGCTGCATCAACTGCGGGCTATCATAGCCCAAGGCGCTGAACACATAGTAAAAAGCAGGGACAAGGATAATCCCGCCCCCAACGCCCAAAAGCCCGGCCAAAACGCCCGCAAATGCCCCGATGGCCAAAAGCAACGCGCCCATGGTTAGTAAAAGTGTTATATCGTCCATGGTCTATCCCTTAGGCGGCAAGCCGCGTCACGTGGTCCAATGCCTCAAGCACAACATGCGGCCCAGCACCATCTGCATGCACATTTTCAGATAGGTGACGGCGCCATCCGCGTGCGCCTGGCCGCCCCTGAAACATTCCAAGCATGTGGCGCGTAACCTGCCCCAAGCGACCACCCTGCGCAATATGTGCTTCGATATAAGGTAGCATCAAATGCACCACCTCTTCGGCAGTACGGCGAGACGTATCGCCAAAGATCCGTACGTCAGCATTCAATAAAATATCACATGGCGTATGATAGGCCGCACGCCCGATCATCACGCCGTCCAGCCCCTTATCCAGCAACTCTTGCGCCGCGTCCAAAGTCGCAACACCACCGTTGATCGACAGGTTAAGACTAGGAAATAATCCGTTCATTTCTAAAACAAGGTCATAGTCCAAAGGCGGAATATCACGGTTTTCCTTCGGGCTTAGCCCCCGCAACCAAGCCTTGCGCGCATGAACCGTAAAGTGATCGACACCTGCCGCTGAAACCCGTGCTAGAAAGTCCGGCAATATCTCGCGTGGTTCTTGATCGTCCACACCGATGCGGCATTTCACAGTGATCGGAACATCAACAGCATTTTTCATAGCCGCAACACATTGCGCGACAAGTGCCGCGTTTTCCATTAACACCGCACCAAAGCTGCCGGATTGCACCCGGTCAGAGGGGCAGCCACAGTTAAGGTTAATCTCATCATACCCGTAATCCGCAGCGATGCGTGCAGCTTCGGCCAATTGCACAGGATCTGAACCACCCAGTTGAACAGCAACCGGATGCTCTGCATCGTCAAACCCCAATAAGCGATCACGATCACCATGAATAATTGCGGGCGCTGTCACCATCTCTGTATAAAGCAAAGCATGACGTGACATCAGGCGGTGCAAATAGCGGCAATGACGATCCGTCCAATCCATCATCGGGGCGACGGACAAGCGACCGGCGCGTCGCACCTCGGAAACACTTAATTTTACATGGTTTTCCATGTGAGCCTCAGTTTGCGTTTCCGCTTATTTTGGCTGTTTCAAGCCGGTTTTCAGAGAAAGTGCTACAGAATGTAGCACCGCGAGTGCCGTGTAGCACTTTTTTGGCTCCACTTTCCAGCCGTCAAAGCCCCCGTGTCCCGGACGTCAACAGACGCAATTCGCGGCTGCCCTATTCGGCGCGATCCCCACCGGTTTTGGATCATTCAAACCAAACCAAACTTTTTTCCGAAATTTCGGAGGCGACCAGACCTTCAGAGCATCGCACTCCGAAAACTCAAAGGATACACAATGGGAACCATAACCGAGCGCACCAAAGTCAATGGCAAATCAAGCTTCACCGCTCAAGTTCGCAAAAAGAAGAACCGCAAAATCGCAGTCAACTTGGTCGAGACATTTCCAACGCGAAAAACCGATTGTCATTGGTTGTTTGAAACGATGCGCACTCATCCATATCGATCTCTATGTTTTGTGCCGTCTGCTGCATCCTCGCCGCAAGCTCACCAGTCAATGGCTGCAAATTGTCAGCTCAATATCTGCATCCAACAACGGCGAAAAAGCCCAGGGGTCTCATTACTGTCCGTATCTGATGACAAACTGGTCATTATGTATTGTCTCCATGAAGACATGGCGTGTTCTGATCGGTCGGCTCAAATCATACAGACCGCTATTACTACGATCAGCATTCTGTCATCCTCAGTTCGGGCCAGGGTTGATGACCTGGCAGTTACCGGAACCCGATGATATCCAGTGGCTGATCAACATAGCACCTTACAGCGAAGTGGAGTGACAATGGTCTGGCGACCAACGGAGAGCATGACACGAGAAGAGCTGGTAACAGAGATCGAGACGCTACGATCGGTTGTTGGGAGGCTGGCTGCAAGGATAGAGCCACTCGATGAATCGGCGATTGGGCAGCGGGAGCGACCCGTCCGCGCCGATGAACAAAGGCCGAGAGACCGGCAAGATATCAGTGATTTCGACAACTTTGAGTAACGGCAAAAATTCACAAATGCTCTGATGAGCAACAACCTAATTGCTACACGAATATTGGCACAATATTAGAGTCCAACACTCTCAATGAGTTAAGGAGCAAAATGGCACAGCATCATCCCTATCCATCAGTGGGACGGACATCAAAGCAAAGGGGAGGCAAGCTCAATTGTGTGAGGTTGCTTCAGCCGCGCCAACCTCCTCCAATTTGGCGCGTGCGGGCTTCCAGGATCACCCTCATGGCCCCCGGAGACCGGGAGCCATATAGAATTAGGCCATTGCTTTTAGGTAACGGCGCATCCCTATGTACAGGCTTACGCACATCGTGAGAAGCACGATAGTGAATGGGAAGCCCGTAGAAACCGCCATCGCTTGCAACGCTGTTAGCGCACTACTGCCACCAACGAGCAGTAGGGTTGCAGCGACCACGCCTTCGAAGACACACCAGAACACGCGTTGGGGAATTGGCGCGTCGATCTTGCCACCTGCTGTGATCGTATCAATGACCAGCGAGCCAGAATCAGAAGAGGTCACGAAGAACACCAGGACGAGGATGATGCCGATAAATGATGTGATCGCCGAAAGTGGTAACTGTTCAAGCATAACGAAAAGCTTCAGTTCTTGTGCGGCGTCGATAACCGGAGCACTGCTGTCAGCCATCACCTGAGAAACAGCTGTGCCGCCGAAAGCCCCCATCCAGATCACGCTGGCAAGCATCGGAATCAAGATAACACAGGTCAGGAATTCACGCACCGTGCGGCCACGTGAGACCCGTGCGATGAACATACCGACGAATGGTGACCAAGATATCCACCACGCCCAGTAGAATGCGGTCCAGCCTTGCGAGAAGTTAGTATCTTCGCGTCCGAACGGATTGGAAAGAGGGATAATGTCGCGCGCGTAAGCAACCCCGCCAGAAAAGATCGTTTCGAAGATAACGCCGGTTGGTCCGACCACGATGATGAATAGCAAAAGCAGCACAGCAAGCGCGATATTGACCTCTGAAAGGATCTTCACCCCACCGTCGAGCCCACGGATCACCGAGATGGTCGCCAGCGCAGTGATTACGCCGATGAGCACAACTTTGGCGACATTCCCAGTGCCCCAACCGAAGAGGAAATTGAATCCCGCAAGCGCCTGTTCGGTGCCGAAGCCAAGCGAGGTAGCAAGGCCAAACAGCGTCGAGAACACTGCGAGAATGTCAATGACATGCCCTGGCCAGCCCCAAACCCGGTCGCCCAAGAGCGGATAGAAAGCCGAGCGCAAGGTTAACGGCAAACCGTTATTGAAGGTGAAAAATGCAAGCGACAGTGCGACAACCGCATAGATCGACCAAGGATGCAGGCCCCAGTGGAAGATCGTCGCGGCCATACCGAGATCGCGCGCTGCGATAGCGTCACCAACTGCGGCACCAAGGGGAGCCCAATCAGTGCGGGCGTCAGCCTCTGCGGCGGTTCCTCCCACGGAAGAGGTGAAATGCGACATTGGTTCGGAAACACCAAAGAACATAAGCCCGATGCCCATCCCGGCAGCGAACAACATCGCGAACCAACCAAGATAGCCATATTCTGGGCGCGCCTCTTTGCCTCCGAGGCGGATCTTGCCCATCGGTGAGAACACGAGGAACAAGCAAAATAGCACAAAGACATTCGCCGCACTGAGGAAAAACCAGTCGAAGGTCGAAGTAAGGAAAGGGCGCAGCCAGCCAAAGAAATCCGTCGCTTGCCCCTGAAACATCAAGGTGATGATTACGAAAGCCACGATCGCGATACTTGAAATTGCGAAGACCGGGTTGTGGATGTCGAGACCGAAGCGCTGGACGTTGTCCTGTCCGATTTCAAAATCGGTTTCTATCGGATGGGGCACCTCGGTGCCTGGGTCGTTCAAGGTATCGGTCAAAAGTTCTCCTTCCACGAGCGACGTATGTCGCTTTGGTGTGCACTGCAGTGTTGGCTGCTAAAGCAATGTGATTGCCAAGTTTCAATAGCAGATTTCCGTAAAATTGCAAAACGTGAGAAATCATCCTCGTTCGTTGCCCGCAGCCTGCTACTTTGCGCGGATATTGACGTGTCAAATTCTCCGTTGGTAGCCGAGTTATTATCGCTCCACTTCGGTGAGTGGTTCAGGTGCCAGCTTTGTAGTGCGCCATGAACATCGCGATGCAATCCTCCATGATCTGACTGGGCGTCGGGTTACCGAATGCTGCGCAGCGGGCGAACGTCGACAGTGCTGGGATCCATGCGCGACGCGCCACGCTTCACTTTTGCCAGTTGCCTGAAGGAAGCACCGCGCAAGCCCTGTCTAATCTGTTGTGTGCGCATCAATGATAGCAACAACTTTCGCAACCTTCGCGGCATTGGCGGCGTCCGGATGGGGAGCCACAAATTGCCCGCTGTCATTGTCGAAGTACTGCCCCGATGCCGTTCCGAATTCATCAGACAGGGCCGCGCGGGTTAGGATGTCGACGCCGATATTTATATCATTGCCGGTTGTTCCAAACCCTTCGCGCACCATCTTGGTCGCCAAAAGAGAGCCTGGATTGACAGCGACCGAGACCGGCCCATCGGGATGTTTCGATGCAAAGTCTTGGCTCCACATCGTCAGGGCCAGCTTGCTTTGGGCATAGGCCTCCATGTCTTGGAGCTGTCGCTTGCCTACCATGGCGTCATCATCGACTGGCGCTTGTGCGGCAGAGGACAGATGCACCAAACGTCCGTCCTTTGGCATGTTGGGGAGTAGGAGTTTTGACAAAAATGCGGGTGCAAAGGTATTGACGACAAAGCGCACGTCCATACCGTCGTTCAAGCGTGGCTGCGACGTTTTGAAGACACCTGCGTTGTTGATCAGCACGTCAATGCTTTCATATGCGTGCAAGAGATCACGCCCCAGCTGGGCGACTTCCGACAGGTCTGACATATCGGCCTGCGCAGTCGACACGTTTGCGCCAATCTCGGCCTTCAGTTTGTCCAGCTTCTGGGCGTTTCGACCATGAGCAATAACGTTGTGCCCTTGGGCCGCCAATGCGAGTGCGGTTGCTCGGCCAAGGCCGTCCGTGGCACCGGTGATGAGGATTGTCTTTGTCATGGTCTTTTCCTTAATTGAAAGCAGGCAGCACATGTTCGGCCAACCTATCGAGCGTTGGTTCAACAGGCGAGGAATTAAAGCGCAAATTCAGTGCGACATGGTTGACGCCACTGTCTTCAAGCTGTTGCAAATACTGAACAATGGAGCGATGGCCGGACCGGACGCCAAGATGGATCGGGCTTGGTGGCTCATCCGGATCATCAGCGAGGTCAACATAGAGTGGTTGCAGGACAGGTTTTGGAGGCTGTCCCAAATTGGTCAACCGCGCACGCCAATCCTGCAATACACGATCTTGCACCACACCGGGGCGTGGATAAGTCATCCATCCATCGCCATGTTGCGCAATCCAGTCCGCAGATTGGCGGCTTGATCCTGTGATCAATAGCGGCAACTTCGACCCGGACGGCTTGGGCAGCATATCGATTGGTAAATCCACCGTGCCGAAACGATTGTCTATCTGCGGTACGGGCGTCCCCATTGCCCGAATATAGTCGAAGCTTTCACGGAAGGCGTCGCCGCGTGCGTCAAAATCGCGGTTCATGGCCGGGTACTCTTCGGGGCGGTCGCCAGAGGCCACACCAAGGATCAGCCGGCCATTTGACAGAACATCAGCTGTCGCAGCCGCCTTGGCGACATGGGCGGAGTGGCGCAGCGGCAGGACGATACTGGCAACGCCCAAAGCAATATCGGTTGTTTTCGCGGCCAGATAACCAAGATAGACGAAGGGATCAAAAAGCTGGCCCGCATCGCCAAAGCTGGGGACATTGAAGGGTACATCGCGCAGCCAGACAGCTTTGAAACCAAGCTGTTCAGCCTGTTGAACGCGACTCAAATGGCCTGTCATGTCCGGCACGGGGCTTTGCCCGTATTGCGCAATCGGCACCACCAGCCCGACACTCAAACGACCGTTCTGAAACGTCGTATTGTAGCCGCGATTGATCTGTTCGAATGGCGTGTGGGTCTCGTCACGCATGGGTTCTCTCCGGCAAGTCGCGCCGCCCCTTTTGGGGCAGCGGAGATTTCTTAGGCGAGGTCGTCTTTGCCCTCGATGAGATAGTGATGGCTGACCGAGCCAGCGGTTCGTGCCGCAAGGTGCGGTGCGTATGCTTCATCGGCCATGAATGCCTGTGCGGCCCCTTTGGATGGCCATTCGATGATGATACGCAGACCAGCTTCCTGCATTTCGCCTTCCACCTGTTCGTGGCTGGTCGTGCGAGCGATATATTTGCCACCATGTGCAGCAACACGCTCATTGGCAGTAGGCAGATAGTCGGGGATCCACTCGTCGTTGGTTGGGGTTACGTCGAGAACAGAATAGTAGGCCATTTTCGTTTTCCTTTTAGATTGGTTAAAAAGGTAGTCCGGGAAGAACCTGTTTACCGATGACACGGCCGCTTTCTTGGCGCTTATGCGCCGCAGTCAGCGTTTCCACCGTCAGCGCGTCCGCGCGTTCGGTGACCGTGGACTGAAGTGTTCCTGCATCAATTAGCTGAGACACGCGGTTCAGCAGATCGCGTTGCGCGGTGATATCGTCGGCGCCGAACATCGAGCGGGTGAACATGAACTCCCAAGAGATCGTGAGAGCCTTTGGTTTGGCAATCGAGATATCGAGATTTTCAGGGTCATCGATCAGAGTGATGTGGCCGCGTGGGGCAATAAGGTCGACAATCGCGGGCCAGTGTTGGTCTGTCGCGGTCAAAGCAGCGACATATGTCGGCACGAGGCCCAAAGCATTCACCTGCGCTGCCAAATCATCACGGTGGTTGACGACGTAATCAGCACCCATTTTGCGCACCCAATCTTCGGTCTCGGGACGAGAGGCTGTCGCAATGACCGTCAGGTTTGTCAGAGTTTTGGCAAGCTGGATTAAGATCGAACCCACACCACCCGCGCCACCAATCACCAAGAGCGTCTCGCCATCCCCGCCATCTTCAATCAAACGGAAGCTATCAAACAGCATTTCCCAAGCAGTGATGGACGTCAGGGGCAGGCCCGCGCTTTCAACAAAATCGAGCGTTGCGGGTTTCTTGCCGACGATACGTTCGTCAACAATATGGAACTCTGCGTTTGTTCCATCGCGGGTGACGTCTCCTGCATAGAACACGTCATCACCCACCGCATATCCGGTTACCTCGGACCCGATTTCTACAACCGTGCCAGCCGCATCATAACCCAGAATGCCGACAGCAGATTCCGGTGCGCGGGCCATGCGCAATTTGACGTCAACCGGATTTACCGAGATGCCTTTGACAGCAACCATAACGTCGCGCGCACTAAGCGGTTTCTTGTCAACATCGATCAGTTTTAGTGCGCCTGCGCCCTCAATAGGTCCGTTTTGAGTGTAACCGAGTGCTTTCATGTTCAATGCTCCTAATTGGCTTGTTGGACAACACTTATCACTCTCAATTCGCAATAAAACCGGTCATATTTTGTTTCAGAATTCCGATTTTTGATATAATGGAAGTCAATGGATACGGATACCCTTCGCCTTTTCGTCGCTGCTGCTGAACGGCTGAACATCACTGCTGCGGGCCGTGATCTTGGCCTTGCGCCAGCCATGGCCAGCAATCGCCTTGCAAAATTAGAGCGGCATCTCGGCGCGGAACTGTTGCACCGCACCACACGCAAAATCTCGATCAGTCAAGAAGGTGCAGCGTTCCTCCCCTACGCCCGAGAGATCCTCGCACAAGTAGACGCAGGCTGCGCGGCGTTGGGAGAAGGCACACTACGGCCAAACGGAACGCTTCGTTTCGCGGCCCCCTGCAGTTTTGCACAACTTCATATCATCCCACTCCTGCCAGAATTCCAGTCGCTCTTTCCCGACATTACTCTCGACCTAAGGCTTTCCGACACGCGTCAAGACATCATCGAAGGTAGCTTCGACCTGGCCTTGCGTAGCGCGCCCCTCGAAGACAGCAGCCTGTTGGGGCGCAAACTTGCGGACGATACGCGGGTCCTGTGCGCGTCACCATCCTACATCGAAGCTTACGGCCAACCTTTGACACTTGAAGACCTCACGAAGCACCGTTTCCTATCATGGTCCACCCTTGCCGCTCGCAAGATCATTCATGTAGATGGCAACACCGCATCGCTTGATCCTGCGAAGATGATTTGCCGCACAATCCTTGACGACGGTACGTCGCAACGCCTTGCGACACTGGCGGGGATGGGTATCTCGGTAAATTCGCTTTGGAGTGTCGCGCAAGATATCGACAATGGGCGTTTGGTTCGCGTGCTGCCCGATTGGCGCTTACATGACCAATCCGTCCTTTGGTTGATCTATCCGAAGTCGAATGTGCTAACCCCGAAAGTCAGATGCTTTATGGATTTTCTGATTGGACGATTGGACGATGCTAAGCTGGCCGGTAAACGCGTTCCGTAATTCATAGGTGCCTTCTTTTTCCGATGCCGCAGCTTGGAAGACAGCATGACCCATTTTAGAGATTTTTAATAAATAGCATCTCGGCCGTGGTCCTAACCCAGTCGTTAATAATCGCTTGGCAAATGGGTGCTTTATCCCACAAAGCAGACATCAACTTTGTCAAATGCTGCGCGTCATTGCAACTGTCGACTTAGGCTAAGCTGCATCCCAGCATGCGCGAATATGCGGACGAAGTTGCCATTCAAATCGCTTGGACCAAAGTCCGCGTTTGACAAAGCTTAACCAACTTATACGGTCTAAGCAGTCCCTACACCGGGACGGGTTGGGACTCCCCCCATTGTCGCGGCGATTGTCCGTACATGCGTTTGAACTCCCGGCTGAACTGAGACGCACTTACGTAACCCACATCCAATGCCGCTTCGTTCACCGTCGTGCCGCCGGCAATCTTCATCGCGGCGTTGTTGAGGCGCATCGATTTTACGAACTGGATTGGCGACATCGTCGTCGCCTGTTTGAACTTGCGGTGGAACACGGCCCGGCTCATGCCCGCGCGAGAGGCCATATCGTCGATCGATATCGGCGCGTCCAGATTGGAAGACACATGCGTGATGGACCGTGCGATGGCATTGCCCGCGCCAAAGGCTTGGCGCGCGAAAATCCCTGCCTCGCCTTTCAGAATGGCGTAGTAAAGCTCGCGCAGCCGCGTGGCGCCAAGGACGGCTGTATCCGTTTGGCTGTCGCCCAATTGCAGTAATCTCAGCAGGGCGTCGGTGAACGCCACGTCCCAGCGGGCCAGCCTGATGCCTTGCAGTCCTGTGCTTCCTTTGTTCGATTGGAGAACACCACCGGCGTTGTCCATATCCATGGCGAGTTCGGCCATCACGCGCGGGTCCAGTGCAATGTAGACGCCAAAAAGTGGGGTGTCCGGAGACGCTGTGGACGTTCCTGCCTTCACCGGCATCGACATGGGGCAGCACATATACTCGTTGCTGTCATAGACGTAACGCGTGCCTTCCAGCACGGCCTCTTTGGATCCGCTCACAATGGCAACGACACTGGGTTCATAGACTGCAGGGGCGCATGGGACCGGATTGATGGCCCGGAAAAGCTGCACACCTTTGACACCGGTTTCCATCAGGCCATCTTCGTGGATCCTACCCTCGATGAGTTGCTTGATTTGTTCTTTGCTCATACAGCATGTTTAGCATGTAAAAATCACCCATCACAATCATACTGATACAATCAGGCAAGTATTTGCAATAATCTGATCTATTTTTTAGCACACATGAGATTTAATGTCATTTCAACACGAATATGCAAATCGCTCGGCGCCGGAAGGAATATGAAAATGGCAGATACAACATTTGGATCCAAAGGTTGGACCCCAGAGCGTCTGGGTAACCTGAATGGCAAAACCTACCTCATCACGGGCGCCAACGCTGGTGCTGGATTTCAGGCAGCGCGAACGCTCCTGAATAAGGGCGCCAAGGTGGTGATGCTGAACCGCTCGGCCCAGAAATCGCAAGCCGCCGTCGCGGAGTTGAAAAACGAATTCGGAGCCAGTGCCGATGTTAGTTTCGTCCGCATGGACCTCGCCTCGCTCTCCAGCGTACGCGAAGCCGCGGCGGAAGTTCTGAAAACTGCCCCCCAGATCGACGCGCTCATTTGCAACGCTGCCATCGCGCAAGTGCCGACGCAAAAGCTCACCGAGGACGGTTTTGAGAGCATGCTCGGCACCAATCACTATGGACACTTCCTGCTTTGCGGGTTGCTGTTTGAGCGGATCGAGGCGTCAAAAGGCCGGATCGTGGTCGTCAGTAGTCTTGGCTACAACATGGGGATCAAGAGCATCCAGCTCGACGACATGAACTGGGACAAGAACTACCACCAGAACAAAACCTATTCTCAGAGCAAGCTGGCGCAGATGATGTTTGCCTATGAGTTGCAGGATCGGCTGGCCGCAGCGGGCAAAAGCGATGTCGAGGTCTACGTCTGCCACCCCGGATCGTCGCGGACATCGCTCATCACAACGAGCGGCAACCTGGCGACGCGGATCATGTTCCGGCTCATGTCCCTGTCGCCCCTGGTGCAGTCAGCCGAGAAAGGCTCCTGGCCAGAAGTCATGTGCGCCACTGAAGAAGGGCTGGAGCAAAGGGCGCTCTACGGTCCAACCGGTCGCATGGAGTTCGTCGGACCGGTTGGTAAGGGCACGCTGCATCCGCATGCCTATGACAAAGCGATCATGACAAAATTGTGGGACATATCTGAAAAGGCAACGGGATTTAACTGGAGGGTGTGACCAAACACGAGCGAGGTGTTCTCGGACTAATGCTATCGTTTACTGTGTGCACATCCTGAAGTATCCATCGCCCGAAGCCACATATGTCTGCATCGCGGGACAAAGTTATTTTCGTTGCGGCTGCGACGATAGCTGCTTTTGAAACACCTAAATGTGTAAACTGGTCAACTCCGCATACGTTCGAATTTAGGGTCATAAGGCGATGGTTCGATGACCTGAGCGCGAATTCGGTCCCCACATAGGTCTAATTCCATCGCTGAACCTGGGTTGCCGAATTCAGGTAAAACGAAAGCATAAGCGAGGTTCATGCCGACGCGGTGTCCGTACTCTCCCGATGTGACTGTGCCGACCACTTTGTCGCCTTGCATCAACGATGCGCCAGGGTGTGCAGGCGCGTGTGTTGTATCGATTTTGAGTGTAACAAGCTGGTTTCGTGGACCGGCTGCTTGGCGGTCGAGCAGTGCCTCTTTGCCAATGAAGTCGCCCTTACCCATCTTCACAAACCGCGACAGTCCCGTTTCGAACGGATCAAATTCTGTGATCAGGTCTGCCTTCCAATGTAAAAAACCCTTTTCCATGCGCATCGAGTCGACAGCACGTGCACCAAAGAGTCTAAGGTTATACGCTTTACCTGCCTCGCGCAGTGCCAGATAGACAGCATAGAGCGAGGCATTCGGCACATGAATTTCATAAGCCAGTTCGCCCGAAAAGCTGACAACCATTATTGTGGCAGGTGCAAATCCTATGCAGCACTCGCGTACGGATAACCATGGAAATACGTCGGCAGACCAATCGCCGCGCGCGCAGGCGGAAAGCACCGTACGTGCCTTCGGCCCAGCCAAAACAAGAATTGTTTGATCATTCGTCAGGCTGCGCAATTGCACGTCCTCGCCTGGCCTAAGATGCGCAGTGAGCCAATCCATGTCGTGGTATTCTGATGCAGCGGCTGAACCATACCAGATACGCTGTCCTCCTCTGTCCGAGGCGGGCAAGTTGGCAACTGTCGCCTCGGCCTTGATACAGCCGTGGTGATTTAGCAAATAGCCTAAACCTATGCGGCCGTCGCGCTTTGTAACGGTGCCGCACATCATCCGATCAAGGAAACTGTGTCGATCCTTGCCGGTAATTTCGATCCGGTTAAAACCGTTTACCTCTGCTAATCCCACATTTGTCGCCACATTGGCGACCTCTGCTGCGACAACGTCAAATACCGCGTCGAAATTATAGCTCGGTGTGGGGTGAAACTCTGGCGATGGTTTAATGTAATCCACACGTTCCCAACCATTTACGACGGTGAATTCTGCACCCTCTGCAGCCATGACAGGTGTCAGTGGCGTGGTCTTAATATTGCGACCCGCAGGGCGGTGTTCATGTGGAAAGTGAAAACGGAACTCGTTTTGATAGTCCTCGATCGCCTTGACCGCGGTAAGCTCAACGGTTGCGTGACCGGTGAACCGACGCGGATCAATCACCCACGTATCATAGCATGCCTCACCATGGACGATCTGCTGCGCAAGAAGCCAGCCATGGCCGCCCCCTTCACCCAACCCGGCGCGCAGCCCGATGATACAGAACGCGTTCCGTTTGCCCGGGATCGGCCCGACCAAGGGCGCGCCATCAATTGTGTAGGTGATTGGCCCGTTCACAACGCGTTTAATGCCGACCTCAGTCAGTGCCGGCATACGCTCAAATGCACCTTCGAGAACGTCCATAACACGATCCAGATCATCAGGACAAAGGTCGTTGGAAAAGTCTGGGCTGATCCCATCCATCCCCCATGTTTTGCAATCCTGTTCGTAGAAACCGACGAGCAGACCACCCTTTTCTTGCCGAGAATAGTAATCCGATATCGGGCATCGTAGCAGCGGCATACGGTGCCCGGCCTCTGCGATGGCGGGGATGTCTTCGGTGATGAAATACTGGTGTTCCATCGATGCGACGGGATGCTGGACTCCCATCATTGCGGCGACTTCGTTCACCCGGTAGCCACCAGCGTTCACGACAATATCGCAATCGATATCCCCATGTTCGGTGTGAACAGTCCACGTATCGTCCTTTAGCTGGCTTAGGCCTGTCACCGGCGTATTGCGATACACCTCTGCCCCTGCCTTGCGCGCATGGAAAGCCAGCGCCTGACAAAGCTGTGCTGGGTCAATATCACCATCCTCGCCATCCCAAAGCCCGCCAAGCAAATTGTCGGTAGAAATGAGTGGGTGGCGGCGGGCGCATTCCGCAGCGTCGATGATTTCGTAATCCACTCCCATCCCGCGCGCCATTGACGCAAAATGGCGATAGCCCTGCATCTGCGCCTCGGTGTTGGCCAACCGGATACCCCCGTCGCCATGATGATAACCCACGGGATATTCAGGATCGTCACGCAGTTTTTTATAAAGCGCGATAGAATGCGATTTAAGGCCGACCATCGTCTGGGTCATGCCGAAATTGGTAACTTGTGCGGCCGAATGCCAAGTCGTCCCCGAGGTGAGCTCGTCACGTTCGACCAACACGACATCTGACCAGCCTTCTTGCGTAAGGTGATACAGCGTTGAACAACCCGCGATGCCACCCCCAATAACAACGACTTTGGTTCTGGATTTCATGACAGGTTCCCATATTGCGCGACCATGGGAACTCTCGCAAATACACCATCCTTTGAAAAATAGTTTTATATGAGGTAATATCTCGTAATTTCCGAGGTTATTTGATGTCTCTTTCTCTTCGCGCGATGCGCTACGTTCAGGCAGCACTACGCACTGGCAGTATCACGGGCGCAGCCGATGCAATGCATGTGACCCCCTCCGCCATTGCCTCAGCATTGGACCAAGCTGAGGCCACTTTTGGGATGGCCCTCGTTACTCGAGCGCGGGCAAAGGGCATATTCCCCACAAAGGCAGGCCGCGATGTCGGGCGACGTATCGAGGATCTGTTGGAACGATATGATACGTTGCTGACCGGGGTATCTGACCTGCAATCCAACCTGTCAGGCAATCTGTCAGTTGGCTACAACGCGCCGGTTGCACCAAGCTTTCTGCCAAGGCTCGCTGCCCAAATGGTTGCGGTCCATCCTGACATCACTTTCACATTTAACGAAGGTGACAATATCTCTGTGCAAAAGGGACTGCTTGACGGAGAGTTCGATGTGATCTTGTTTGTCGAAGAATTTCCCAACCCTCAGATCGAGGTGCAACCGCTGATCTTTGCGCCAACCTACTGCTTGTGTTCTTCCAATCATACCCTTGCACAGCTTGACAGCCTGACCGTTTCACAAATTGTGCGCGAACCACTCATCCTTTTGGACCGCCCCGCCGCGCGGGGGTATTATCTGGAAGTGCTTGAACAAGGCGGAGAAGACCTGCGTATTGTCGCAACCGCCAATTCAACTGAAATGGTCCGCTCACTCGTTGCTTCGGATATCGGAATTTCCCTTCTGAACATGAGACCTCCAGACATGCTAACCTACGCAGGTGGCAACATTCGCTGCGTGCCAATCACCGACAGCTTGAGCGGCATTACCCTCTCACTCGGGTTTGCACCCGGCCCAAGACGAAAACTTGTGCAGATGTTTATCGAAAGCTGCGGTGAGTTCTTCGCGGGGCCGTTGGGTGCACATTTGATAGTCCCCGACTTACAATAGCGCCCAAAACGAATAAGCAGCAGACATTCGGTTACTGCGCAGCAAATGGAGAATGGGCTCAAACTGAACGTTGGATTTTGGCATGTTTCACACCAGGTGGACAAATGCTGGTATAGCAACACCCGTAGCGCGTAACTCAAGTGCGAGTGGCCGATCCTGGCGCCTTCACGCCTTACGATCGCGCAGGCCAGACAAGGAAGCAGTTTCCCCAGATTCAGAATTTGGTTTTGCTTCCGTAGAGTTCATAACCAAAGATCGTTTTCTATCGCAAGAACGGATCGCAGAGAATATATTCGCGGAGCAACCCAGAAATTTATAACAGGCGCCAGAGATGACATGCGCTTCGAAATCCATCGTTGCTGCAGGCTAAATCAAAGAATACAGTCCTCCCGACGGGCTGTTTCCAGACCTCGCGGTGCTACAATTTTGCTACAACCCTTTTGGAATACAAAAAATGGCCAATAATATAAGGGGCCAAGGAGATCAGTATGTCCAATCCATCATCGGGGCAATGGATAGCCGGCCCGCGTGGCGGACTTGCGCTGCGGTCAATCTATCGCGTTTATCCATGATCAATCCATTTAAAATAGTTGTCAGCAATGAGGCGTCTAGCACCTTTCCATGAGAAATCGCCAGTGTTAGCGGGCTTCTTTGAAGCTAATCTATGTTACACTGTACTTTAGTCTAGTTGATAAAATACCTCTTTACGCGTAGGTAAACTGTCATAATAGTTTTTTACAAGTGGACGCGTATCTAATGACTAATCTCTCGAAAGTACTGTGTGCAACCTTCGCCTTGACTTTGCCATCCATGTCATCGGCTGGTGAAATTGCGCTGACATTCGAAACAAACGGCGTAACAATCAGCGGCGAATTTGCGGGTTTTCAAGATGATGCGTACATCCTGATTACAACAGCCGGTCCACTGCACGTTCCTGCTAACCTTGCGACATGCGAAGGTGATGACTGCCTTGTGGTATTCACGGCAGAGAATAACTAACTGCTCCGACTGACATATCGCAATAACCGACACCCGCCGACAACGTTATGCGGGTGTTTTATGTATTATACTGCGGCCTTCGAAACTATTGGTCCGATTAACGTGAGAGCGTATAGTCGACGACAACCGGATAGTGATCGGTCGGCCATTCACCATTGAATTCTTGCCGCAAAACAACTGGCGATGTTTCTAAATGAAAATCGGCGGTCGCGCCGATATGATCAATAGCACCAAATAAGTTCAAACCACGATTAAAATGGTAGGTGCTTCCTTTAACTGCGGCAAAGGTGATGCCAGCTTCAGCCAGAATACGTTGCGTACGCGCGCCATTTCGTGCGTTAAGATCGCCCAATACAACAACGTTTTCACCAGCATCAATCCAAGGTCGAATGCGATCGGCAACCAGCGCCGCTGATTGCAGCCGGTTGCCACGGCTTTTATATTCGAAATGTACGTTGACGACCCTAAAGCGCTTGCCATCGTTAGTAGAAAATGCGGCCCATGACGCGAACGCTGGATATGATCCGTTAAACGTTCGAGAGTAAATCACATCAGGCGTATCGGAGAAAAAGAACCACCCTTGATCAATGAGGTTCAGATCATCCCGGTACAAGATCGGCTGCGTCGATGGGAAACTGCGCCAATCGCCCACTGCGGCAGCTTTGTAAGACGGATTTTGGGAAAGCAACCAATCAAGCCCAAGATTGGTATCACCATTGTCGCCCCCTGCGAAGCTCTCCATCTCCTGAAAGCCCATGACATCCGGCGCAATCTCTTTAAAAGCGAGATCAAGAGCAACCTTACGCCGTTCCCAGTCGTCCAGCGACCATGCGCCAGTTTGCCGTCGTAGCACGATGTAATGTACGTTCAGCGTCGCAAGTCGTAGGCCCGCAGGCGCAGGGGACGATATAATAGTCGCACCCGAATTTCGGACAATCTGAACACAAGCAGTCGCGGCGATTGCAAGCAGCCCAATCAGCAGATATTTCAAAGCCTTACGCAAAACTGTTCCAGCCAAAATTTGCAACGATCATTTACAGCTTATCAGACCAAACTAATTGCGGCGGATCAAGACCCCAAGGTCGGCGACATTGGTCCCTGTGGCGTCTGTCACCAGCAGATCACCCGCCTGCGACAAAGCTGCATAGCTATCATTATTTGCCAAAAGGGCGGGCAAGTTATCGATCTTACGCAACGTATCTTGATCAACGATACCGCCAGCCGCATCCGTCGGCCCATCGCGCCCGTCGCTACCGCCTTGGACGCAGACATAGTCCTGCCAACCGCGCTGCTGCGCTTCTTGTGCGATCCGAAGCGCCAGTTCTTGGTTGCGCCCCCCTCGTCCGGTACCTTTCAGAACGACAGTCGTCTCGCCACCCCAAACAGTTATACCATCCGCGGCATTGTCACATATGTATTTAGCGGCGTCTGCTACATCGCCTTCGACAGGTTTTGCGATCACATGTGCAGCCGGCACGGCACGGGCCATCGCGTCCACGCTTTGGGCGTTGGACCCAACCAAAACATTAACAGCTGTCGGCAATGGATCGGCATCACCTTTGGCTTCCAAGTGTGAACGTACCGTCGCAGGAACATCTTTCCAAACCCCCGCGTCTTTCAGTAATTCAATCGCCTGTGGTGCTGTCCCAATTGGGCCAACGGTTGGGCCGCTCGCGATCGCGGCCAGATCATCACCAATCACATCAGATAGGATCAACGCAGTCACCCTCTGAGGGCTGGCATGGCGTAAGAAGCCACCCCCTTTGATGTCTGACAACTGCTGCCGGATCAGGTTCATCGCAGTGATGTCCAACCCAGCACCAAGCAATATCTCGTTTACTCGTGCCTTATCCGCCAGCGATATATCTCCTGCGGGTGCTGGCAACAGCGCAGAGCCCCCCCCAGAAATAAGACCGAGCACTGGCCCTTTAGCCGCCCGCAATGCCGCAATTACGGCATTCGCTGCGTCTGCACCGTTTTGATCTGGCACCGGATGACCCGCCGCAAACACCTGTGCCCCGGCCAAAGGTTTAGCATTTTCATAGTTCGTAACAACGAGACAAGGTATGCCATTAAACCGCTCGAGCACCGCTTTGGCCATAAGGCGAGCCGCCTTGCCCACTGCAATAATAAGTGCAGGTTGAACCACAGGTCCCAATGCGCCTTGGACCGCCGCAAATGGGTCGGCGGCGCGAACCCCGGCCATAAAAATATCAAAAGCCTGCTGGCGCGTCTCGTTCACTGTCCTATTCCCTATCTATGCGCCGCTGCGCCATTAAAACAGCCATACGCTGCACGACCTTGAGTTCGAGTTCCGCCATCGGCGACGCGCTAAGCGAAGGCATCGACAGTGCAATCAAAACACGTGGTGTGCTGGATGCAAGGATCACATGGGTTGCACTATAACGTTCGAACAGATGTGCGATATGGTCATCTGCCAACGCACCCAGCTTCGGAGGGTCAGATCGCCGCAATACTGGAGCGGCTTCGAATATCTGCTGCAAAGTAGTTTCTTGAAGTTCAGCAAGACTGAAACGGCTGATCATCGCAGCCCCTTCGACCAACGGATGTCCGCGCAGGTCACGCAAAAAGACAACCGGATCGTCAGTATCTGTTTCAGCGAGGTACTGTAGCAGGCCAAGACTTTGTTCCTCGGTTCTTAATGCACGCGCATCGTTCAAAATGGAAACTAATAGCAGTGCGGTCATAACCGAGGCAGAGCATAGCAAAAACCCATCCCTATCTAAGGCGGCAATCGTCCCAACCAACAGTCCGACAAAAACCGCAGCGCACACCATCACCGTAAAGTTTGTAATTACGACACGATGTCCAATCTGTGTCCGCCCCAACCCAATCGCAAGCCAGCACATGATCAAAACCCCAAGCGCAGAAAATTGGATTGGCAGGTGCAACACCGCCATCAAAAAGTCACCCAAAGCCAGCGGAATGAATAGTAACAGCGAAAGACCAATCCGTGTGACCGTGTTGTTTTCACTGGCGGACAATGCCGTTCTGTCGCGCCGAACAATCAGTCCACCCGCGATAAGAAAGCCGATCATCTGAAAGGCCAACAACGCATAAAGTCGAAGAGGATCAATCCCACCTGAATACCAAAATGCGCTAATGACAAAGAACACCGTACTCCAGGCAATCGCGTGCTTCGCAGTGGGTGGTGCGTGCCTTCGTAACAGCCCTTCGGTCAGTAGTAGCGCAGCAAGAGGGATAAATGCGGCCCCAAGTAACACAAAGATTCTAAAAACCTGCCATCCCGTCAACGCGACAAGCACCCGCCCGACAAACAACAGCATGGTGATACGCACACAAAATAAAAAACGCCGGTTGATCGGATCGCGCCGATCCCGACGCAAAAGCACCATTTGCAGGGTCAACAGTCCCACCAGCGCAGAGAATGACATACAGACCTGCGTCAACGCGGCAGCGGAACCAATCATTTCTGCGCCTCGTCGTACGGGCGCAACGTTTCCCACTGTCGCCGACTGTCCGCCCAGTAAAGCGCAGGTAATACAATGCGCTGCAAGGCGACTAACCCTCCCGTTAGCAACAATCGGATAACCGCTGATCTCGGAACCTCGCGGCGTAAATATCCGCGCATTGCCGCCAAATCCATTTGACCCAACTGGATCACGTCATCGCCCCGGTCATAGTCTAGTTGCTCTGCGCAAAAGTCATTGTATTGCACATCACGATGCTTTGGCGCGTTCTTCCAAGTCTTTTTCAGGTCGTCTGATCCACCAGTGTAGGCGTCGGTGATCACGAACCGGTCTTCGTCAAATCCGGCCTCTGGCCCTACACCAAACACATCGCGATGCTGCGCCATGATTTGCCGCCCCAAAAGCAGATGGTTTAACGTCCGCCGCCCACCATTAGGGCGTGGCCAGACGCCTGAAAACATCTGCGAAACCATACCAACGACGGCTGGTACTTGGGTGACATTTGAAATCCAAACCGGTCGGAACTGACGGCGAAAGAAGATGAGGAAGCAGGTCAGCCCATATAGAACCCACGACAGGTTCTTTGACCGCTCATCCGGATCAACCATAACAAGCCCAAGGTGCAACACTTCTGTCGTGTTGGGTTTTGTATCAAGTTCCATGATCGCAAGCGCGTTAAACGCAATTGGCGTGCCCTCAATACGACTGATAAGCGTAATGATGACCTGTTTCATCCGTTTGGCATCACCTGCAAAGACACCATAGGTCAGATTGCCTGCATCAAGCGTGCGCGATGCAACGGCCCGCAAATCCGCCGATAGATGTTCGAGCTGCGCGTCATCCATCCAGACGCCGGGACGTTCAATAATTCGGACGTTAAGGTCAGGTCCGGACCGCATGGTCACGTCCAAATATTTGCGTCCAAGCGTTTTAAATAAGGCGCTGATCAAGAAAAGAAACCTGTCGTTATTTCACGCAGGTTAGGCAGCCTGCCCCAAAGGGGCAAGCGCCAGTTTTTAAGATAGCTTACAGGTAACGGTTTACCAGATTTTCTAGGCGTTCCTGACGGCCTGAACGTGGCTCTGGGTTCGTTTTATCTGCCAGAACCTTGGCAGTGATGCTATCAAGGTCGCTATTCAACAGACCTTTGCCAGCGTCAGTATCCCAGCCCGCATAGCGCTCATTGCGTGCGGCTTCTAGCTTACCATCTTCGAGCATCGCAGCGGCGGCCTTAAGGCCAGCAGCACAGGTATCCATACCACCAACATGCGCAAGAATAAGATCTTCTGCATCCAATGACTGACGACGCAGTTTTGAATCAAAGTTGGTACCACCTGTCGTGAACCCACCAGCGCGCAAGACTTCGTAGTAGGCCAGCGCGGTTTCAGGAACATTGTTCGGGAATTGGTCGGTGTCCCAACCAGACTGGTAATCGTTGCGGTTCATATCGATGGAACCAAAGATGCCCAGCTCGCGTGCGACGGCCAGTTCGTGTTCGAACGAATGCCCAGCCAGGATCGCGTGACCTTGCTCGATGTTCATCTTCACTTCGCCTTCAAGACCGAACTCCTTAAGGAAACCATAGACCGTAGCGACATCATAGTCGTACTGGTGCTTGGTTGGCTCTTGCGGCTTAGGTTCGATCAAGATCGCGCCTTTAAAGCCCACCTTATGCTTGTAATCGACGACCATCTGCAACATCCGGCCAGCCTGTTGGCGTTCACGGCCCATGTCTGTGTTCAGCAGTGTTTCATAGCCTTCACGACCGCCCCAAAGCACATAGTTTTCGCCACCCAGTTTCATGGTCGCATCCATGCAGGTTTTGATTGTTGCAGCGGAGAACGCGAATACATCGGGATCAGGGTTTGTTGCAGCACCTGACATAAAGCGACGGTGCGAGAACAGGTTCGCAGTACCCCAAAGCAACTTAACGCCAGTCTCGTCCATTTTTTCTGCAAAGTAATCAACGATTTCTTCGAGATTCTTCGTGTTCTCAGCAAAGCTGTTTCCTTCGGGACGAACGTCCGCATCGTGGAAACAAAAGTATGGAACGTTCAAGATTTGAAACATCTCGAATGCAACGTCAGCTTTTAGCTTGGCCGCTTCCATTGTGTCGCTGAACCATGGACGCTCGAATGTCTGACCACCAAATGGGTCACCACCAGGCCAAGCAAATGAATGCCAATAAGCCGCCGCAAAACGCAGGTGGTCCTTCATCGGTTTACCCATCACAATCTCATCGGGATTGTAGTGATGGAATGCATAGTCGTTGTCCGTATTTGGACCTTCGTACTTGATGGCGGGGATGTTTTTGAAGAAGTCGGTCATTTCAGTCCTTTCAAAGCGTCATAGCTAGCGCGATATCTTGTGTGGGCCTCGGCAAAGCTGTCGGTCAGCGCGAGGTCAGGTTCACTTGTGCGGGCGATCTGCGGGATCGTGGCGACTTCGACGCCTGCCCCTGTCGCGGCCATCAGGCCAAGACGTGCAGCGCCGAACGCACCGCCAAAGTCACCAGCAACGGGTAGCTCAACCGGGATCCCCAATGAGGTCGCAATGGCCTGCACCCAGTAGTCAGATTTTGACCCTCCGCCGACGGCGATCAGCCGGTTGATCTGGGTGCCCGTCGATGTCAGTGCGTCATAGTTGTCGCGCAGCGCAAAGGTCACGCCTTCCAAAACCGCCCGCGTCATGGCCGCCTGATCTGTCGCATGATCCAAATGCACGAACGCGCCACGGATGTTTGCGTCATTATGCGGTGTACGTTCTCCGCCCAGATACGGCAGGAATAATGTTTGGCTTGGTGCCTGAAGCGCACCTAAACCTTCGGTCAGCTTGGCCGCAGGTTGGCCAACAGATTTCGCATACCAATTCAGCGCATCAGCAGCGGCCAAAATGACCCCCATCTGGTGCCACGTTCCCGGCAGCGCGTGACAGAACGTGTGCACAGCCGTAGCCGCATCGGGCTGATATGCATCAGAGGCCGCAAAAAGAACGCCGGATGTACCAAGCGAAACAAAGGCATCGCCTGCTTTAACCACACCGACACCAACAGCGCTGGCAGCATTGTCACCACCGCCGCCGGCCACGACGACGCCACTCGGTAGCCCCCAGCGGCTGGCCAATTCATCGCGCAGAACGCCCGATACTTCGGACCCTTCGACCAAACGCGGCATGTTATCACGACTTAATCCAGTCGCGGCGAGCAATTCATCAGACCAATCACGCTTAGCCACGTCCAGCCAGCTGGTGCCCGCAGCATCTGACATTTCGGCCACGGCCTCGCCCGTTAGCCAAAGCCGTAGGTAATCTTTAGGCAGAAGAACACGTTTTACTTTGGCGAAAATCTCGGGCTCATGACGGGCAACCCAAACTAGCTTAGGTGCAGTAAATCCGGGAAACACGATATTTCCAGTAAGTGCGCGAAACTTTGGGTCCGCATCTAGTTCAGCGGCCTCTACCGCCGAACGGGTGTCATTCCATAGAATACAGGGGCGAAGAACCTCGTCGTTTGCATCAAGCAATGTTGCGCCATGCATCTGACCCGACAGGCCAATCCCACGCACCGCATCTAACGAAGTCTGATTTTTCAACGCTCGCATCGCGGCATCTGCCGCATCAAGCCATGTTGCCGGAGCCTGCTCAGACCAACCGGGCTCTGGGCGCGCAGCCTCTAACGGCGCAGTTGCCTCGGCCAGAATTGTCTGGGTGTCATCAATCAACACTGCCTTAAGACCAGAAGTCCCAAGATCTAACCCAATATACATACGGCTACCCCCTCCGTTTGATTTCCCTCGTGGCATGTTCTGACCATCGGATTGCGCGTTGTCAAATTAAATTCATCTCTCGAATTAAAAAACGCGTTCAAAACCTCCACCTGACGCTAAAACCATGAGCAAACGTGAACGTACTTGATAAAATATCGAAAACGAGGTCTAACTGCCCAAAATATAATTCAGGCATCGAACTATGTTAAATGAACTCACAGCAAGTGACGACTCGGGCGCTCCGGTCGGTTGTGGCCCGCTTTTACCTTCGGGAACCGCGAACGCTAAATCAATGCGCCAGCAGATATTTGAACATGTCCGTGCCGCCGGCCGTGCAACCCGAACCGATGTGATCCGTGCCCTTGGTATTAGCGCAGGGTCAGCCACCGCCCTAACCGCCGATTTGATTAACGCCGGCCTTTTGCGCGAGGTCGAAAGCATCCCACGCGAAACCGGACGTGGGCGCCCTGCCGTCGCCCTTGAGGTAATCCCAGATACACATTTTGCCATCGGTATCAAACTGTCGGATGAATTTCATTCCGCTGTACTTACCGATTTCGCGGGCAACACCCTTGCGACGGCGTCGCTAAAAACACCGCCACACCCGAAATCTCTGGATGAAATACTAACCGAAGTCGGTACTCTTATGCAGGACGTATTGTCCGCGGCGAACAAAAACCAACAGAACATCGCCGCCGTTGGAATTGGCATGTCGGGCATTGTGGACCATCAGGCGGGAACGGTGCCGTGGTCACCCCTGCTAGCCACCCGCAACAGTGATTTCGCCTCTCACTTTGAAACCCGCTTTGCGATCCCACTTCATTTAGACAATGATGCCAACATGCTAACCCTTGCGGAGCTGTGGTTCGGCGCGGGGCGCGCCAAGTCTGACTTTGCCGTTGTCACCATCGAACATGGTGTCGGTATGGGATTGGTGATCGACAATCGGCTGTACCGGGGCGCGCGCGGGATGGGGCTAGAACTAGGTCATACCAAAGTGCAATTAGACGGCGCGCTATGCCGTTGCGGGCAACGTGGTTGCCTAGAAGCATATCTTGCTGACTACGCGCTCGCCCGCGAGGCTGCGACCGCCCTGCACCACCAGCCAAGCGAACGCCAAAGCCCGAACGCGTTGCTGGACGCATTGTTCAGCCAAGCCAAGGCTGGGAACGAGGCGGCGCAGACAATCTTTCGTCGTGCCGGAAGATATCTATCGGTCGGGCTTGCCAATGTTGTTCAGCTGTTTGACCCGGCACTGATCATCATTTCAGGCGAACGCATGCAGTATGACTATCTTTATGCTGACGAAGTCCTTGCTGAGATGCATCGCCTTACGCTGAACGATGGCCGATCCGCCTGTGCCGTTGAAACCCATGCTTGGGGCGATTTAGTCTGGGCGCGTGGCGCAACAGCCCTCGCGCTTTCTGCAGTGACAGATCAAGCAGTTGCGGCGATTTCTTAACCTGGGTTCGGTATGCTTAGCCCGCTTGGCACGGCTTCGGGTACACCCAAACGACCGGCTTGTGCTGCGGGGTCCGTCAGACTGTCCAAGAATGCCAGCAGTGCTGTGACCTGATCTTCGGACATCTCGGGGCCAGCGGGCTGCGCGACAGCGGCAATTGCATCCGGGCTTTCACGCAGATCATCAACGGGAAGCTCAGGCAAACGCGCCACGGTCAGGTCATAGTTGTTCAGCGCCGCAATCGGATCCAAGTGCGCGATGACAAAGGCACGCAAATCTGCGTATGCGCCTGCATGCCCGTATGGTCCGGTCAGCGCCACGTTGCGCAGGCTGGGCGTGCGGAACGCATACAGATCGGTAGGATCGCCAGTCACCCTGAACCGCCCTTCATCGCGCGCGTGGCTTTCGAAACGCGCTGCTTTTCCGGGGCCGATTTGTGGGCTGCCCATCGGATGGAACCCATGGTCGGTCAGGAATGGCCCTGCGTGACAGCTGGCACAGCCTGCTTCACCATAAAATAGGGCCATACCTGTCGCGGCGGGTTCCGGCAAAGTGCCGTCCCCGCGTAGCACTGCATCAAAGGGCGACGTGTCAGATTGCCACTCAAACGCCATGAACGCAGCGACAGCATTTGAAATGTCGGTGAAACCAATCTGATCCGGCGTATCGATATTATCATATGTCGCGACAAAAGCATCGGCATATTCAGGGAAACCCGCGACGCGACGCGATATGATATCCCAAGCACCACCCGGCCCTGTCAGAACACCGCGCCGCACTGCCTTGGCCACTTCGTTTTCGCTATAGTGTCCAGCCATCTCATCGCCGCTAAGCACGGGGAACATTGTTTGTGCCGATAAAAGCGATGCAAACCCTGCGGCCATATCAGCATCTAGCGGTGTCCGAATACCACCGGGGCGATCCAAGTCGACTTCGATCCGACCATCATGGAACAGGCGCGTGAATTCGTTGGCACCAAGATTAAACAGCGCAGGCGCATTCCGTGGAATGCGTTGTTCGGGCATATTTTCTGGATCTGCGACACGCTGGGTCCCTAGACCAATTCCGCCATCCCCAATTCCCAGTGAGAGCTCATCGCTGGTTCCGAATGCCGGATGGTGACAGGTCGCGCAGGCGACCTCTTGGTTGCCTGATAGAATTGGATCGTAAAACAAAAGCTGCCCAAGCCGGGCCTCGTCCATGTTTATGGGGGCGAAATCAGCATGGGTAATTGGGCGTGGCAATTCTTGGGCTACTGCCACCTGCCCGCACAATATGGCTGCAATCATTACTGCATAGTTCATTCGATCCCCTCCCAAGGATCGCATGGTTATCACGTCCCCAAGCCCGCGCAAGAGGGTGTCAGTCCATATGTTTACGAATGCGCCGCAACAGCGCCCAAACACACAGCACGACAACCGGGGTCGCGATGGCAGCCATAATGGTTTTACTGATGCCTAAACTATACTGCAGCGGCCCCAAAACATAGAGAGCAAGGTTCAGAGCGTAATAGCTGATCGCGACAATCGACAAACCTTCCACAGTGTGTTGCAACCGGAGCTGGAGATCAGCACGCTTATCCATGCTTGTTAGCAAGGCTTGGTTCTGGGCGGAGCGTTCAACATCAACGCGCGTGCGCAGCAGATCACCCGCCCGTAGCGCCCGATCAGACATCGCATGCAGTCTTTCCTGCGTAGATTTCACCGTGCGCATCGCCGGATCATACCGCCGCATCATGAATTCACCGAATGTCTGACGCCCGCCAAATCGCTCTTCGCGCAAGACGGTGATCCGCTGGTTTACGATGGTTTCATATGCGCCTGTGGCACCAAAGCGAAACGACGATTGCGCTGCGATACTTTCCAGCTCGGCGGATACTTCTAATAGCGAGTGCAGCTGTGCCGCCGGATCAGGCATCGGCCCACGCATGTCGTCGATCAGCTTTGACAGCGTTGTGTCAATCATACCCATTTGCGGACCAAGTCCCCTTGCGCGGGTCAGCCCCAGCATCGACATCGCCTTGTAAGTTTCTATCTCGCACAGGCGCTGCACGACGCGGCCTATCCGGCGCATCCCAACCTGAGGACGTGCGAAAACCGCAAAACGCATGTGACCAGCCGGATCGATCCGAAAGTCACCAGCGATGACCAGTTCGTCATCTAGGACCCGACTAATGGCAAGGCTTTCGGGTACAAACCATTCTTGTGCCTTGCTCGCGATGGCGTCGTCATCATCACCCACTTCAACACGGATCAAAGCCGATGTAATCCGAGTTCCGGGGGCTGAAGACAGCCAGTCATTGGGAAACACACTAAATGTCGCCGCGTCAAAGGGGCGCTCTGCGACGCCCTCGCCCAAGATCGTATAGGTCACGAACTCGGTGTGGCTTTCCCACTTAAGCTGATGTTTCCCAATCTGGCCAAAGTAATGGGTCGCGTCAGGTTCCGGATGTGGGGCAGCAAAACGATCAAGTAAATCAGTAAGATGCGCCATATCCGCAGCTCGATCACGGCCTGCTGCATTTTTGCTGGGCTTTAAGGCAAGGAACGCAGCCCGCCCCGGCGCGCGCATCGACGGAAACGGACGCGCATGCAATTCATTGGCCAATGCAAATCGCAACGGATGGTCAGTAATAGGTGTCATGCAATGCCTTCACGGTAAACTCATCACCGCAGGTTAGCGCATTTTCATGACCTGTAAAGAAATTCTGTTATCTTACAAAAGCTTAGCGGCACACGATGGTATACCGTGCGCCGCCAATCGTTTAGATCACAACCACCGCCAGTGGAGGGAAGCCGTTGAAACAAACCGACGAATATGTCGACGTATAGGCACCTGTGTTGCGGATCAGGACGCGATCACCAGCACGCAATGTCATCGGCAGTTGCATCGGACGCTTCTCATATAGCACGTCAGCGCTGTCACAGCTTGGCCCAGCAACAATACATGGACCCATCGCGTCGCCATCGCGCGCAGTTTCAAACTGATAGCGAATTGCCTCGCCTTCAGTTTCCGCCAGACCCGAGAAACGACCGATATCCAGATAGACCCAACGATGCATATCACGCTCAGACTTACGGCTGACCAACATGACTTCAGCAACGATCACGCCAGCTTCGGCAACCATACCGCGGCCCGGCTCTGCCATGATTTTAGCAACGCCAGGGAAACGTGCTTCGACCATGTCGATGACTTTTGCTGCATATGCCTTTGGCGCGTCAATCTCTTCGCCATAGAACGCAGGGAAACCACCACCGATGTTGATCAACGATAGATCGTGACCCGCATCTTGGGCTGCTTGCCAAATGCCACCCATAACGTCCAAGTTTGGCGCCCACATTTCCGCGCGACGGGTTTGTGACCCGACGTGGAACGAGAAACCGACTGGGTTCAGGCCCAATGTCTTTGCAGTATCCAGCAATTGCAGCGCCATATCGCGGTCGCAGCCGAACTTGCGTGACAGCGGCCAATCCGCTTGGGAAACTTCGACAATAAGACGGATGTAAACAGACACGCCCGGTGCGTGCACAGCGATCTTTTCCAACTCTTCTTCCGAATCGGCAGCAAAGAGACGAATGCCTTGGTTAAATGCCCATGCGATGTCAGAAGCGCGTTTGATTGTGTTGCCAAACGACACATCGCGCGGCTCTGCACCCTGCTCAAGGCAAAGCGCGATCTCAGCACGTGATGCAGCATCGAAATGCGAACCCAGATCAACTAGACGCGCAATGATTTGCGGCGCAGGGTTTGCTTTGACAGCATAGTGAATGTCAGCCCGGCCCAAACCAGCTTTCAATGCACGGTATTGGCGCGACACCAAATCAAGGTCCATCACCAATGTAGGTTTATCAAAGCTGTGCGCCGCGACAAAGCTGTCCAAACGGGATGGTGCAACAACAGGGAATGACGCCGCAGCGTCAGCGAAGTGTACAGTCATGGGTCATCTCCAGTAGACCCGGCCATAACGGATTCACACCGCCTAAGACCGCTCAGTTCCAAAAGAGACGTTACCGTCGCTACGTAAACACGTGTGCGTTGACTATCACCGGCCAGAGGCGCGTGCGTTGGCGTCTATAAACCGCCATTTGCGGCAAGTTGGGATTCGTTGCAAGTAGGAAAATGCATGCGATGCATTTTTTCATAACAGCATGGACGCCAAGGCATATCTCGGGCTAGGCAGTCGCATGGCAAAAATAATCTTATTCAACAAACCCTTTGGCGTTTTGTCGCAGTTCACAGACGCGCGCAGCCCGTCTCCACGTCCGACATTGTCGGCCTTTATAGACGTCCCCGGCGTTTATCCAGCTGGGCGGCTCGACCGCGACAGCGAAGGACTGTTGGTACTGACCGATGATGGGAAACTGCAGGCAAAAATTGCAGACCCGAAACACAAACTCACCAAAACCTATCTTGTCCAAGTCGAAGGCGCACCGACCGACAAGGACCTGCAGGCTTTGCGTGAAGGAATAACCCTTAAGGATGGGCCAACGCGCCCTGCCAAGGCACACCTCATTGATCCCCCTACCCTATGGGAGCGCGATCCCCCGGTACGTTTCCGAAAATCGGTTCCCGATACATGGATCGAAATCACAATCAGCGAAGGCCGAAATCGTCAAGTTCGGCGCATGACGGCACATATTGGCTTCCCAACACTACGACTTGTTCGCTGGCGCGTAGGGAGTTGGACGTTAGACGGCTTAGCCAACGGTCAATGGCAAAATGCGGAGTAAGCTCGAAACACTTACTGGGCCCACTATCAACGCATCATCGTCTGGCACTAGAGATTACAATGAGCACTCACCGACTTTCGTTTCAAAAATACACGTCTCCCACTCTCAGCCCAACGTTTTCAGAACCTCGACGTCCTGTCCCCTCTAACAGCCTCCAGGCGAATGATTACAGTGCGGTCATCGTGATCAAGGATCAGGCACTGCCCATTGTGGACGACGGCAAGATCATCGTCGGCCCGCGAGAGCGCACAGTGGTCCATGCTGATCGCTTCCGTGGCATGTCTTATGTCGATGTGGTCGATCACCTCGTCCGCCTGCGCAACGCGTCGCCGCTCATCGTCATAAATCCTGTGTAAATACAGCGGAGGTCCGGTGTCCGCCCCTAAAAGTTGTCGAGCCGTAGGAGGTTCCAGTTAGGCAAAGGGAGTTGTGCGACTCAGCAAACAATTACGCAGAGCGCAGCGAAGGTCTGTCGATTCCTCTGCGGCGAGTGTCTTCACCGTATTTCATTACACGATTTATTTGCCTGCACGGGGCATGAATTCGATAGCCCGTTCCATTGCTTGAGTCGCAGCCTTTAACTTACGGAACCGCTTACGGCCCCCTGAAAGCGTATCAACGTATTTGAGCTTCATCACAAAAACCATGCGAAGTGTCCCCAATGTGTCCCAATTTGTGTCTCGGGAAGGGTTCTAACGCTATGATATGCTTGAAAAACAACACCTTCAAGAGGTGAAAGTGGTGCCCCCACACGGACTCGAACCGCGGACCTACTGATTACAAATCAGTTGCTCTACCAGCTGAGCTATAGGGGCACTGGTATGCAGTTTCCTGCTTCGTCTTATCGACTGAGCGGCGTATAGCAGTGAGAAACTCGGCAATGCAATGGGCTTTTTGCATCAAATGCCAAAAAAAATAATTAACTTTCTCAGCGGTTCGCCCGAGCCAAGAAAATAACGGCTGCGAGCCCAACCAAAGTAATCATCAGCGCGGCTGGGGCGGCTTCAGAAATGTTTTCGAGGGATGCTTTTGCGTATACGCGAGTCGCGAGAGTGTCGTAGCTGAACGGGCGAAGCAGCAAGGTGGCCGGCAGCTCTTTGACGCAATCAACGAAGACCAAAAGCAATGCCGATCCGATTGATGCTTTGAGCAACGGCAAATGCACAGCCCTTAATGTGCCGCCGGCAGTGCGCCCCAGCGAGCGCGCCGCCATAGGAAGACTGGGCGATACCCGCCCTAAGGCCGCATCGGCTGTCCCCTGCCCTATCGCGAAAAATCTAACGACATATGCAAGTACAAGCGCGGCGGCGCTTCCAGTGAAGATCAGCCCGGGATCATTGAACCCAAACTTCACAACAGTATCCGCTAGGGCATTATCGAAACGCGCCAATGGCACGAGAATGCCAAGCCCAAGTACAGCTCCGGGAGCTGCATACCCAATTGCTGTGACCGGCATTAATAAAGCGGGAAGTCGTTTGCGCGTTAGCCGCACGCCGTAAACCATAAACACCCCACCAAGCACGGTGAGAATCGCAGCTATCCCGCCAACGGTGATCGTGTGGGCCATCGCCTTGCGCAACCCTGGCGCGACCCATTGGCTCGCGTCAAATGCATGCGTTAGCAGAACGCCCACAGGCAGTAAGAAGCCGCCGATCACAGGCAGAAGGCATAGCAATGTCACCATGTATGAGCACCATCCACGCAGCTTTGTGGGCGTCACCGGGCGTTGCCCCCGTGCGGATCCAAAGAACTTACTTTTGCGGCGGCTTAGCTTCTCCAACGTCACAAGAATAATGACCAGACCAAGAACACATGTTGCGAGTTGCGCAGCCCCTCCAAGGTTCCCTCCCTGCAACCATACAGAAAAAATTCCTGTCGTGAGCGTTTGCACTGCAAAGTAATCTACGGTCCCGAAGTCATTGACTGTTTCCATCATGACAACGGCAACACCGGCGGCGATTGCAGGACGGGCAAGCGGTAGCCCAACCCGCCAAAACCTTGCAAACGCGCCAGCGCCAAGCGCTTGAGCCACTTCATAAGCGGCCCCTGATTGTTCGCGAAATGCGGCGCGCGCAAGAAGGTAGACATAAGGGTACAGCGCCGCACTTAGAACAAGCACAGCAGCGCCACGCGTTCGGATTGCTGGGAACCAATAGTCACGCGCCGTCGTCCACCCCATTGCTTCGCGTAGCGCCGTTTGCACGGGACCCGCGTATTCAAAAAAATCAACAAGAGCGTAAGCGCCAACATACGCAGGCACAGCAAGCGGCATCAGCAGTGCCCATTGCAACACCCGACGCCCCGGAAATTGATACATAACCACAAGCCATGCAGCACCAGTGCCGATCATCGCGGTCAATGCCCCGACACTGAACATTAACACAGCCGTATTCGTCAGATAACGTGGCAACGTCGTACGCAACATATGTGGCCAGATATTTTCCGTTGGCGTCAGCGCAAACCAAATCACAGCAACGATTGGAATTAACACCATAGTAGCGATCAATACCGCACCAATGGACCAAGGGGACATCCGCGCGCGTCGCGGCGGCTGAATTGTTATCTGTTGAGAGAGTTCGGACATAAAATCCGATTATCCGAAAGCAGTTTAACTGTCCAGAAATCCCACTATGATGCAATGACTTGAACGAAGAGGTCACACCTATGCAAATCGCATATCATATTGGCGCACACAGCATTGATGAGGATCAACTGCTAAAGTCGACGCTAAGAAATGTTGATATGCTTGCAAAGAAAGGTATCGCAGTACCCGGACCCGGAAAATACCGCAGCCTCATAAGAAGCACGATTCAAGGGTTAGATGGCGCGCATCCTGCGCCGGGCACCCGTGATGTATTGCTGGATAGCATCGTTGAAAGCGACGACGTGCAGCGCCTTTTGCTTAGCAATGCCAATTTTATCTGCATCGCCAATAGAATTTTCGAACACGGGGTTTTTTACCCTCAAGCCGAAACCAAAACGCGCGCCATGCGTAAACTGTTCCCCGATGATGAACTCAGTTTTTATCTTAGCATATGTCACCCTGCGACATTCATCCAAGATGCGCTGCGACGCCCTAAATCAACACCTTTAGGTGATTTCCTTGGTATCATGCACCCTGAAGAGGTTCGGTGGGCAGATGTGGTTCGCCGCATCCATACCGGTACACCCGATGCTGAACTTATCGTTTGGTGCAATGAAGACGCGCCAATTGTTTGGCCAAAACTAATCCGTCAATTCATGGGATTGCCCCAAGCCGCTCAGGCTCTGGGTGGGCTTACGCCGCTAATAGGGCTGATGGAACGTGAAGGAATAGATCAATTACGAGAGCAACTGAACGCCAACCCCCAAGCCTCGGAACTAGAACGCCAGACGTTGATCGCCGACTATTGGGAAGACTACGCGATCCCAGAAACCGATGAGGAAGAAATTGATCTGCCCGATTTAGATGAATATGCCATCGCGCAGATTACTGAAAACTATGAAGCCGACCTAGCCGAGATCGCGGCTATGGACGGCGTCACGCTTGTCTTGCCATTCAGCTAAAATTACATGCCCATTGCGGACATATACATATCCATAACGGCCTCTTCTTCAGCGATATCATTCGCGTCACGCTTGCGAATAGCAACTATTTTGCGCAAAACCTTGGTATCATATCCACGCCCTTTGGCTTCGGCCATGACTTCTTTTTGCGCCTCAGCAACGTCTTTCTTTTCCGCCTCAAGGCGTTCATAACGTTCGATAAATTGGCGCAGCTCTTCGCCGGCGACGTTAGAAACTGAATCGGTGACTGAATCGTTCATAAATGCTCTCCTGACAGGCTTGTCTTTCCCTAGCCTCAGACCCCGACCGCTGCAACCCTTGCATGGGCCGCCCCCGCAGGTTAGGCGGTCATAACTTTAGGAGACCCGGTATGGAAATCGTTGTTTGGATTGGTGCAGTACTGTCGGTGATCGGCCTTGCTGGGATTGTTTATAGCATCATCACAATAGTCAAAGCAAAGCGCGCAAACCTATCCGACGAAGAAATGCGCGCACGCGTAAGCAAAGTGCTGCCAATCAATTTGGGCGCACTTCTTATCTCGATGATTGGCCTAATGGCGGTCGTCGTTGGCGTTATGCTGGGCTGACAGCCCACGCATCACTCGGCCGGACAAAATATTTCATAGATCCGCTCGAGCACGGGACGTACACGCGGATCTGACAACCGGTACCGCATGCTGCGTCCCTCGCGTTCGCAAGTGACAAGCCCCTCATTACGCAATCGTAAAAGTTGTCCAGAAACATATGACTGGCTTGCGCCAAGCATGGTTTCCAACTCGCCCACGGTCAATTCTCCCGGAACTAGTGCGCATAAAATACGCAAGCGGCCCGGGTTCGACAGCGCCTTCAACAGCTCTGCAGCTTCTGCAGCCGCAGCTTCCATTGGGTCTGCAACGATTTCAACAGTTTCGTTCATACGATCTACTCTACAACACCATTAAAACATTTCAATATTGAAATGTTTATAAAAGCCCATATGTTATGCCGAGTTAAAGATTCGAAACAACGCAGCAAACAAAGGCATCTTCTCTGGCGCGCATCATTGCACAACTTTGAGCGCGTGGTAACCCCGTCGAATTCTCGCGAAATTTGGGGGCAACGAGAGGTCAGAACATAGGAAAACGCATGCAAGTAGATTGGATTTATGGACTTGTCGGGGGCGGCATTATTGGGCTGGCTGCCGCTATCTTTCTGTTATTCAACGCGCGGATCATGGGCGCGTCCGGCATCATCGGCGGTCTTGTTGATGGCAGCGGTAAAAGTGACTGGACCGAACGTGCACTATTGATCGCCGGCCTGTTCTTAGCGCCTGCATTCGGTGCCCTGATCATGGGTGGTTCGGAAACTAACATTACAGGTAACTACGGCGTCATCGTTGCAGCGGGTTTGCTTGTTGGCGTGGGAACTCGCCTGGCCAATGGATGCACATCGGGGCACGGTGTTTGTGGCATTTCACGCCTTTCTTTGCGCGGGATTGTCGCCACAGGGTTCTATATTGTGGCCGGCGGCCTAACCGTCGTCATCTTTAAACATCTTCTGGGGGTAATCTAATGCGCAATTTAGTTTCATTCGTTGTTGGTTCTCTCTTTGGGCTTGGTCTATTGATTTCCGGCATGACCAACACAAACAAAGTGCAGGGATGGCTTGATATCTTTGGTGCTTGGGATCCTACCCTCGCGTTTGTAATGGGGGGAGCCATCATCCCGATGGCGATTGCGTGGCAGCTTACCAAAGCACGAAAGCCCGTCTTTGCTGACAGTTTCCCAACGCCGCCTGCCCCGCAAATTGGTCGTAATCTTGTCATAGGTTCGACCCTGTTTGGTATGGGCTGGGGCTTAGCTGGACTGTGCCCCGGCCCCGCTATTGCCTCGCTTAGCTTTGGAGGTGTCGGTGGTGTTGCCTTTGTTCTGTCTATGGCTGCAGGAATGCTGATCGCACCGCATGTGCGGACACGCCTAGACCAAGCAGCGACTGCAAGCTAAAAGGTGTTTCATGGATATTAGACAAATAAGCCCGACCTACGCGGTCACGCCACAAATCGATGTCGCAGACATCCCAGCCATTGTCGCGGCCGGGTTCACGACCATCATCTGCAACCGACCTGATTCAGAAGTTCCGCCAAGCCATAGCGCAGCGGTAATCAAAGCCGCCGCGAAAGCGGCTGGGCTGAACTTTGTTATCAATCCCATCACACATCAGGGCTTGAACATGGAAATGGTAAACGCTCAAAACGCAGCCATGGAAACGTCATCTGGCCCGACCCTTGCATATTGTGCTTCTGGTACGCGATCTTCGATCGTCTGGTCGCTTGGCAAAGCTGGCGATTTGCCAACTGATGACATCATCGCAGCAACAACAGCAGCAGGTTATGATCTAGGCGGTATGCGCGGCCAGCTTGATGCCTTGGCTGGCGGCTAACTGTTTTCTAACGCACCTGCTTCGACCGTAGCAGTTTCGTTCAAGACTGTATCAGCGGCGGGTAACCTATCCGCCGTCATTGCGTTCTCAATTTTTGGTACGCCTTGGGACGGCTCAGGTGCGACACCAGACCTGCACGGTAACCCGTTCAGATCAGCCATCGGTTGGGTTATTTCACTTTCGATCCGAACGGCACGCATGCCTCCCACCTGCCCTAGCTTAGCATTAGCAACCACTTGACCGTCCAGCGCCAGGAGCCGGACAGAGCCAACAGTACACCCATGCAGCGGGATAAGCTGCCCAACCTCAAGGTCCTGCGCACTACCCAAGGACATTTTAAAACGATGCAAAAGGGCATCCAAAGAGGCCGGTGCATCTTCTACCGCAGCTTGGAATGCCGTCGACCAGTCTACGGGTTCTGGCGGGATGGTTGCATGCTCTTCCTCGGTCGATACGCAAGGCAGTGCAAGCGTTAGGACAGACTGACGATCCGCAATGCCTAGATCCACGTTCATGCGAAGCACCCGATAGGTACAGTCGTCCAGCATCAAACCAACTTCGCGCCTGCTCTCTATCAATGCATCAGCGTGAACATTGTCAGCCCACCCGGCGAATTCTTCAGCGGGCATCGCGCCGGGAAGCGATGATAGCAACATCGCAAGCATCGGACCACACATTGTTTTATCAGTCACCGTCGGTGCACGCTGTTCCGCCTCGCGCGGGATCAAGGTTCCCATCAATTGCATCTCAAGGATGGCCGCGCGCAATTGCATATCAAGCGCCACAACCCCAATCAAACGATCATTCCGATTTACCCCAACAAGCATGAGCGTATCGTCGATTGTGTTTAGCATCTCATCAAGCTGCAAGATGTCATCGGTGACGGTATTAACCGTTAGAATAAGTCCCACCGCGTCGTTTGCTGATTTTGCGAGCGCCAGACGCATCGCACGCGACGACGTTAGCGGACTATCGTCGACGACAAGATCGCCGCCCCCGGACATCCGGCGCAAGATTGATAAATGTGTCTCGTCTGTCATACGCCTGTCACCGGTAGCCCAACAGCATATTAACCAGATAAGCGTTACAGTTCCCCTAACGTGTTTTTCAATTTCTTCTTAGGTAACCTTAATCGAAATGCAGTTCCATATTGCCCAGGTAGATAGGTGATATCACCACCCAATCGGCGCATAATTTCGCGACAAATCGCAAGCCCAAGGCCCGCTCCTCCGGCCTTTGATCCATCGGCAACGCGCGAAAACTTTTCAAATATAAGCTGCTGATTGTCCGCAGCGATACCGCTGCCATTGTCAACAAAATCAATATAAAAATGCGACCCACGGTCAAAGACTGATATCTTCAATCTTGGGTGCCGCGCGTCGCAATATTTCCGAGAGTTCGCGATCAAATTGATGAAAACTTGCACCAAACGATCTAAATCTGTGGTGATGGTAACATCGTCAACTTCGGGCGTACGCACGATTTTCAGGTTACTCCCCAACAGACCAGCACCACCAATCGCACGATCCAACAATGCAGATAGACTTCCGGTTTGTTCGTTTAACATGACTTGCCCATTTTCAAGCACGGACAGATCAAGAAGATCATCCAACAGACGGGTTAGCCGGATCGCCTCATCATGGATAATTCCGGAATAGCGTTTTTGTGCGTCTCCTCCGACTTCGCCGTCGCGCAAAATGTCCGAGAATGATCGGATTGAAGTCATCGGCGTGCGTAATTCATGGCTAATTTGGCTGAGGAACGCGTCTTTCTGAATTGAAAGCGCCGTCAACTTGGCATTGGCATCCCTCAATGCCCGCGCTGTTTGCTCTTGCTCGGTCGATTTAGCTTCTAGCCGATTAGAATACTCTAGAATTTGCGCTGCTTCATCCGCGACCGCGATCAGGTCTTCGACTGAAACACCACTGCCGCCAATCAACTGGCCAACCATAGCATGCGCGGTCGCAGCCCCCACAGAGCCCGCCAATTCGCGTTCAAGCAATTCGATGAACGCGGGTGTGACCTCTGGCAGGTAACCCTTTTTACCTTGGCGGGTTGCTTCGCGTTCAAATATCGCCTGCGCATCGGTACTGCCCATGATGCGTTGCGCCATGATCAATAAATCCTCGGCACCTGCGGCCGCATTTGTCCACGCTGGTGCAGCGGCCGAGTGTTCAAATATATTTACGAACTGAGCCCCCTGAAGCCGTTCTAACGGCGTTGGAAAACTAACCAACGACCCAATAATGAAGGTCCCAGTGTTCAGTATCATCGACCATAAAATGCCATGCACCAGCGGATCCAGACCACTGATCCCAAACAGTGCCTGCGGCCGCAACCAGCTCAGACCAAAGGGGCCATTGTCGAAAACGGACTGACTAATCAACGCATCAGCCCCAAAACTGGGTAAGAACAGCGTCCAAAGCCATAGCGTCAATCCGACGATCAGGCCCGCAGCTGCGCCGATGCGGGTTGCCCCGCGCCAAAAGATGCCGCCAATCATTGCCGGCAAAATTTGAACCGCGCCCGAAAACGATACCAATCCGATTGCAGCGAGCGCAGTGCCGCCGCCCGACACACGGTAATAGATGAAACCTAAGAATAAGACCGCTGCGATCGACAGTCGACGCGCCAACAAGATCACATGCCGGATATCGCCTGACATGACCGCCTGCTGATTTGGACGCATCGATAGCCAGATCGGCACAACGATGTGGTTCGACACCATTGTTGCAAGCGCAATCGTGGCGACCATCACCATTGAAGTCGCAGACGAAAACCCGCCAAGGAATGACAACATGGCAAGCCCGTCCCTGCCCTGAGACAAGGGAACCGTCAGAACAAACAAATCTGGGTTGCTGCCCGTAGGAAGTAAATCCAGCCCCACGACGGCAATGGGCACGACGAACAGGCTCATTAACATCAAGTATGCCGGAAACGCCCAACTTGCGATCGCCAAATGACGTTCATCTGCGTTTTCGACGACAAGAACTTGAAACATGCGCGGCAAACAAATGAATGCCGCAGCTGATAGAAACAGCAGGCTAATCCAGCGGCCGCCGTTATGATCCCAGAGCGTAATCGGCGACGCATCAATACGTGTCAGCATTTCTGAAGGGCCGCCCGCAACCCCCCAGACCACAAACACTCCAACTGCTAACAGTGCGACCAGCTTGACCACCGCTTCAACAGCGATGGCCATAACAATACCATGGTGGCGTTCGTTTGCATCAAGATTGCGCGTTCCAAAAATGACCGTGAAGATGACCAATCCAACAGACACCCACATTGCAGTCGCATTCAATTCTGCGTCGCGCCACACGTGTCCGTTGCTTTGCGCAAAGACGGCAAATGATAGGGTCACAGATTGAAGTTGAAGCGCAATGTAAGGTGTTGCTGCAACAACAGAAATCACCGTAACGATCATCCCCAAAGAGGTGGATTTTCCGAACCGTGATGACACCAAGTCAGCAATCGAGGTAATGCGCTGTGCGCGTCCAATACGGACCAGTTTACGAAGTATCCACCACCAGCCAATCATCATCAATGTCGGCCCAAGATAAATTGTAGCGAATTCTAACCCCGAACGCGCCGCATACCCCACTGCGCCGTAAAACGTCCAAGCCGTACAATAGATACTCAGCGAAAGCGTATAGATAAGCGGAGAATACAACCAAGTCGCGTTCCCCATCATCGCACGCCGTTCGGCCATGAATGCGACCATGAACAAAATAGCGACATAGCAAAGCGAAATGGCAATAACGACGTTAAAGCTTAGCATTACGATGGCGGGCCTTTTTGCTGCGGGTCACCATCCACGTGCATCATCCGCGACAAAAACGCGGACAACACGATTAGTAGCACCCATACACCAAAAACATAGACAAGCGCGCCCGAGCTGTAGGACATTTCTCCACTATCTTGCGGCCAGAGCAGCGGAATCGAAAGCAGAACAATCCCCAAAACTGGCAGCATCCGAACCGCGTCCCGTAGCCGGCGCTGACGATAGCCCGCCTGTTCAAGAAAAATCTTGGACTTGGGGCCTATGGTCATGCTTCCATCAAATTACGCACATGATCGCGCACTTCCGCATTGGAAAACGGTTTCGTCATGAAATGATTCGCGCCAAGACGTAGTGCCAGTTCGCGATCCTTTTCTTGTCCGCGTGCCGTGAGCATCATCACGGGAATATCTTTGGTCGTATCGGTTCCACGCAGATCACGCAGGATGTCAAAACCGCTTCGTCCCGGAAGCATGACATCAAGAATGATCATATCTGGTGGGAACCCGACCACCTTTTGCATTGCTGTTTCCCCATCTTCATGGGTGTGAACTGTCCAGCCATCGCGGGACAAAATAAAACTGATCGCCTCAAGAATGTTAGGCTCATCTTCGATCAGAAGGACACGTTTGCCCATCTCATCGCCTCCCCAATTGTCTTACTGCTCCCTCCAGAGCAGCCTCCCTAGCGCGGACTATCGGGGCAATTGGGTCCGAAGTCAAAGACCCGATGCCGCTGAAACGCCGATAATCGCAGGCTCGCGGCGGCTTGTGCAATCAGAGCGCGGGCAAATCCGGCAAGACCCACCCACAGGAATAGCAAGCCCCGCCCCTTCGGCCGGATCAGCGACGACTAACATCGTACTTTGCAAGACGGGTGCCACATCAAACTGATGCGCACCGACGGGCATCGCCATCGCATAGCACAAAAAGCGCGTTTGCGATGCGTCAGGTAACGACACCTCTGCACGGATTGGCTGCGTTGGGCGGCTAAGCGCGCTAAAAATAGGCCAAAGCGGGCACGCCCCATTGGTACGCGAATAAGTAAAACCTGGCACAGGCTTTAAAAATGTCAACGCGCCAGACACATCACAAGTGGCAAGCCCCATACGCGGATGACCTTCGCCCGTTGGTAAGCTCGACAAGCGGCGCAATACCGTGGGAAAATCAGCGTTGAACTGGCGGGCCAGTTGCGATGGATCATAATCGGTGGCACGACATGCTTCGGAAAATGACTGCATGGGCAGCAGAGCTGCATCTTGTTGATATTGCGCAGCGTAAGCTTCGAATAGCTGGGCGGCAGGACCGCTCAATCCCAACTCCTGCGCCAACGCCGCGGTATCTGCGGATTCTTGTTCAAGTGGCGCAAGAAAGTAGTCACGTAGCGCCAAAGCATTTTCCAACTGCTCAAACGGGGATTGCGCGACTTCAACCGTGGTGTCGGGGACCTCAAGATATGCGATCAGCGCTTCGCTGCTATCAGCCAAGCGCAGGCTATCTTTGTGGATGTTCTGGTGAAACCGGCGCTGCCAATCTGCATCCAGCTGTTCTTGGGTGACCAAAATCGATGCCGACGACCGAATGGATGTTACCGCCGAGATAACTTCGTGCAGTGAATTGGCCAACTGGGGATCATGTGCGATGCGATCGGTCAGCGCCAGTATATGTTCATCAAGCGCAGCTATGCGACGTGCTTGTGCAACGACCAGCGCGCTCCAACCCGGATAGCGAGCAGCGAATTCTTCCGTCCGAGCAATTTCTGCCTCCCCCCCCATTGCAGCGGCAGCACTACGCATTTGGTCTAATAGATCGCTGTCGGCACCATCGGTTAACATGGTCGGATCGACGCCAAGAACACGCGCTAAATCAGTAAGAAGTTTTCCTCCGATTCTGCGGCGATTGTGTTCTATGAGGTTTAGATACGACGGCGAAATCCCCACGGCCTCTGCCACAGCAGCCTGCCGCAAACCTTGGTCCAATCGTTTTTCGCGGATACGCGAACCTGTCAATCTTTTAACGGGCACCTTGAATTACCTTAATGCTTTCAAGCGCTTTCTGCACCTGCGGGAAAACTGGTTTACAACCAGAGAATTAAATTTGTACATTTTTTTACAAATAAAGCAAGCCGTCCCAATGGGTTGTTGCCGAAACGCCCCCTCAGACCCAACAATGGACATGTACGTACACGTACAAGCTGTGAAGCCTTTCGGGGTGAAACAGCACAAACCTTTAGGGAGGAAAATAATGTCAAAATCGAATTTCTCACGTCGCGGCGTGTTGAAGACCGGCGCAATTGCCGGTGCCGGCCTTGCGCTTCCGACATATCTACGTGCGGACGCCCATGCTGGTTTCACCAACGCACCCGGTGACAGTGAGGTCATTCTTGGCTTCAACGTTCCACAGACTGGCCCATATGCGGACGAGGGCGCAGATGAACTGCGTGCATATGAACTAGCTGTTGAACATCTGAACGGTGGCGGTGACGGCGGTATGCTGAACACCTTCTCTTCAAAAGTTTTAGACGGCACAGGTATCTTGGGCCGCGAAGTTAAATATGTAACCGGTGACACGCAGACCAAGTCTGACGCGGCGCGTGCTTCTGCACGTTCGATGATCGAAAAAGACGGCGCAATCATGATCACAGGCGGTTCATCGTCTGGTGTAGCTGTTGCTGTTCAAGCGCTTTGCCAAGAGGCTGGCGTGATCTTCATGGCGGGTCTGACCCACTCGAACGACACAACTGGTAAAGATAAGCGGGCCAACGGCTTCCGTCACTTCTTTAACTCTTACATGACTGGTGCGGCTCTTGCGCCTGTTTTGGCTGCAAACTACGGCACTGACCGTAAAGCGTACCACCTGACAGCAGACTACAACTGGGGCTATACAACAGAAGAAGCGATCCGCTCTTCGACGGAAGCTATGGGTTGGGAAACTGTGAACGCTGTGAAAACACCGCTGACACAGACCGACTTCTCTTCTTATATCGCGCCAGTTCTTAACTCTGGTGCCGACGTTCTGGTCCTGAACCACTACGGCGGGAACATGGTGAACTCGCTGACCAACGCTGTTCAGTTTGGCCTGCGCGATGCAATGGCAAACGGCCATAACTTTGAAATCGTTGTTCCGCTTTACTCTCGCCTTATGGCGCGCGGTGCGGGTGCGAACGTTAAAGGCATCTTCGGTTCAACAAACTGGCACTGGTCATTGCAAGACGAAGGTTCAAAAGCATTCGTTCAGTCATTCGGCACAAAATACGGCTTCCCACCATCGCAGGCTGCGCACACAACATACGTGCAAACACTGCTTTATGCGGATGCGGTTACACGCGCAGGCTCTTTCAACCCATGTGCAGTTGCTGAAGCTCTGGAAGACTATGAATTCGACGGTCTGGGCAATGGTAAAACACTTTACCGTGGCGACGACCACCAGTGCTTCAAAGACGTGCTGGTTGTGAAGGGTAAAGAAAACCCAGAAAACGAATTCGACCTTCTCGAAATCGTTGAAGTTACACCTGTCGATCAGGTCACTTACGATCCAAACCACCCGCAATTCCAAGGCGGTGCTTTGGGTACCTGTAACCCAGGCGCATAAACTACCAACAACTCAGGTCACCACATCACGTGGTGGCCTGTCACGTCGACAGTAAACTGCGCCCTGCGGGGCAGCGGTATGTCTTTTGGTACTCCGCCAACACTTAAACCGATCAGAGGTCACCTCATGGACCAGTTCATTCTGCAAATCCTTAACGGACTTGATAAGGGTTCAGCTTATGCGCTTATTGCGCTCGGGCTTACACTTATCTTTGGAACGCTTGGCGTTGTCAACTTCGCCCACGGGGCGCTCTTCATGCTGGGCGCGTTCTGCGCTGTTACCGTCAGCAAACTTCTTTCACTCAGCCACAAAGTTGTGGATGACACCCGGACCGACTTTTTGGGTAACCCAATGCAAGTCGATGTCCCCTATCTTCATGATTGGTTCGGAGCGGCCACAGGCGATACGATTATTGACTGGGCCGTACCGATATCCATCATTTTTGCTATTCCGGTCATGGTTTGCATTGGTTTCATCATGGAACGCGGCCTCATCAAGCACTTTTACAAGCGCCCACATGCTGACCAAATCCTTGTGACCTTTGGCCTCGCTATCGTGATCCAAGAAGTTATCAAGTATTACTATGGTGCGAACCCAATCCCAACACCTGCGCCAAGCGCGTTCAAAGGTAGCTTTGATTTCGGTGTCCTGATTGGCTTTGACGTCAATGCGATTATCTATCCGTACTGGCGCCTTGTGTACTTCTTCTTCTCGCTGGTTGTTATCGGTGCCGTCTTTGCTTTCTTGCAGTTCACCACCTTTGGGATGGTTGTACGTGCTGGCATGGCAGACCGCGAAACAGTTGGGCTGCTTGGCATCGACATCGACAAGCGGTTCACCGTTATGTTCGGCATCGCCGCCGCCGTCGCGGGTCTTGCTGGGGTGATGTACGTTCCAATCAATCCACCAAACTATCACATGGGCATGGACTTTCTGGTGCTGAGCTTTGTGGTTGTGGTTGTGGGCGGCATGGGGTCCCTACCCGGCGCTGTCGCTGCAGGCTTCCTCTTGGGCATCCTTGAAAGCTTTGCCTCAACCTCTTGGGCAGTCAGCAACCTGCCAGGAATCAACCAGGTCATCATCTACCTGGTCGCAATTATCATTCTATTAACACGTCCGCGTGGCCTGATGGGTCGCAAGGGCGTGATGGAGGAATAAGCCAATGCTCGGTCTCGAAAAGAAAGACTTCCGGCTGCTTCTTGTTGTCATTGGCCTGACACTATTCGCACCAATCATCCTGAACCCGTTTCCTGCGGGGTCAGAGATGGCCCAGTTCAACGCAGGCTATCCTGATCTAATGCAACGCTTTGTGATCTTTGGTATCTTTGCCATTGGGTTTAACATCCTGTTCGGCCTCACTGGGTACCTGTCATTCGGACACGCTGCGTTCTTGGGTGTGGGTTCATACTCTGCCGTCTGGATGTTCAAGCTGCTTAGCATGAACGTGCTGCCAGCAATCATCCTTAGCGTCATCATCGCGGGCCTGTTCTCGCTGCTGATCGGGTTCATCTCGCTGCGCCGTTCGGGGATCTACTTCTCGATCCTGACACTTGCCTTTGCGCAAATGTCATTCGCGCTGGCTTATTCGGTGCTGACACCTATCACCGGTGGTGAAACTGGCTTGCAACTTGCACTTGATGATCCACGTATCTTGGGTGCGTCACAAACAGCAAGCGGCAACATCCCAGTGCCATCCCTGTTCGGACTTGAGATGCGTGCATCTTACGAAATGGCAGTCGGCGCATGGTCGTTCACCTTTAACGCAGGTTACTACCTTGCTGCGATCATCCTTGTGCTTGCCTTTTATCTGGCGATCCGGATCTTCCGGTCACCATTTGGCATGATGCTGCGTGCGATTAAATCCAACCAAACGCGCATGAGCTACACAGGTCTGAACGCACGCCCTTACACACTGGCCGCATTTGTCATCTCTGGCATGTACGCGGGTCTTGCTGGTGGCCTGATGGCTTCAATGGATCCACTGGCTGGTGCTGAGCGTATGCAGTGGACTGCTTCAGGCGAGGTTGTTCTGATGACCATCCTCGGTGGTGCAGGTACGCTGATTGGCCCAGTTTTGGGTGCAGGTATGATCAAGTACTTTGAAAACATCTTCTCCAAGATCAACAGCCAAGTTCTGCACGAATGGTTTGGCTTCCTGCCAGATGGGCTCGAAGACTTTGTTGTCACTCTGATCTACCCATTCGTGGGTAAGGGCTGGCACCTGACACTGGGTATTGTGTTCATGCTTGTCGTGATCTTCCTGCCAGGTGGCCTTGTTCAAGGTGGTCAGAAAATCCTCGCTACCTTGCGCCGCAAAAAAACCGATGACGCCAATCCCGGCGCCACTAAACCGGCCGAATAAGGAGAAACGGATATGGGAATCCTTGAAGTAAAAGGCATCAACAAACGGTTCGGTGGCCTGCAAGCGCTGGGTGATGTGAACCTAAGCGTGGAAGAAAACACCGTCCACGCGATCATCGGGCCGAACGGTGCGGGTAAATCCACACTACTGAACGTTCTGGTTGGCAAACTGATCCCTGATAGCGGTTCGGTCATGTTTGACGGGCAGTCAGTACTGGGGCGCAAGCCGCATGAGATCAATCAGATGGGGATTAGCCGGGTGTTCCAAACACCCGAAATCTTCACCGATCTGACAGTGTTCGAAAACGTGATGATCCCCTGCTTTGCCAAACGTGACGGTGCATTCCGTATGCACGCGATCGAAAGCATCGTGTCCGAAAAAGGTATTCGGGCACAGGCCGAAGAAATGCTCGCCGACGTGAACATGCTTGAAAAGCGTGACATGCTGACATCCAGCCTTTCACGTGGTGACAAACGTCGTTTGGAAATGGCGATGTGTCTGGTGCAGGATCCAAAACTGCTGTTGCTCGATGAGCCAACAGCAGGCATGGCGCGGGCTGATACGGAAAACACGATCAACCTGCTCAAAGAGATCCGGACCAAACGCGGCATCACTATGGCCATTATTGAGCACGACATGAACGTTGTGTTCTCATTGGCGGAACGGATCACCGTGTTGGCACAGGGTACACCCCTTGTCGAAGACATCCCGGAAAACATCAAAGGCCACCCAAAAGTGCGCGAAGCCTACCTTGGCGAAGCACAGGTCTAACCTTCATCCAGCGGCCAATTCTTGTATCAGGAATTGGCCACAAACTCTGACACAGAGTTTGGCACCCCGGAGACAAACATGAACGAACCATTCAACAAACACGCAAATAACGCGGCCACCCACCCCGCCTTTCTTAGCGTTTGGGAAATCGAAGCCTACTACGGCGAAAGCTATATCGTCCAAAACGTGAGCTTCAACATCCACGAAGGCGAAATCCTCGCGCTTCTTGGCCGTAACGGTGCTGGTAAAACGTCAACACTGCGCACAATCGCTCGTCTTGACGACCCAGAGCTGAAGCACGGTGAAATCTGGCTAGACCATAAACCGCTGCACGAAATGAAAAGCCACCAAGCAGCTGCCGAAGGCATCGCATTGGTTCCCGAAGATCGCCGGATTATTCCGGGCCTAACAGTGGAAGAAAACCTGCAGCTTGCACAAATCGCACCACCAAAAGGCTGGTCGCTAGACCGCATCTACGATCTATTTCCTCGCCTAGGTGAACGCCGTAAGCAAGAAGGCGTTACGCTTTCTGGTGGTGAACAGCAGATGTTGGCCATCGCACGCGCGCTTGCTCGCGACATCAAAGTGTTGCTGCTTGATGAACCTTACGAAGGCCTGGCCCCTGTTATCGTGCAGGAAATCGCCAAGACACTCGGCATCATCCGCGACCAAGGCATCACGACCGTGATCGTCGAGCAAAACGCTGTTGCTGCGCTAAAATTGGCCGACCGTGCTGTGATCCTTGATACCGGTACTGTTGTTTTTGACGGTTCTGCGGCTGAAGTTCTCGAAAATGATGAATTGCGCGCGCAATATCTCGCAATTTAAAGACGTTTAGTCGGGCGTATCTTGCGTGAACGCCCGGCTATCCCCCTATGGCAACGCACCATTTTGCCAAAGCGCTGCATTTTCATGCGCGCCCGCTTCCCCCCCCGGCAGGCTTGCCCTATAAGTGACCTAATCTTTTGTGACGTAGCGTCGCAAAGGCTAAGGAATTCAGGGCAAACGGCCGAGGACAAAATGAGCAACAAAACTTCTCACGACAGCGATGTCAGCTTTATTCAGGCTCTGGCAGAGCTGTTGCGCGAAAATGATCTAACCGAATTGCAGGTCAAGCGTGACTACGCTGAAAATGACAGCCTGAACGTTCGCGTTAGCCGCCAAACCCAGACAGTTGTGCAAGCCACGGTGCCTGCAGCGACCCCTACCCCAGTCGCCACTGCAGCGCCTGCTGCGGCCGTCGCTGCGCCAGCTACAGAATCCGCTGATCCGGCAAGCCATCCTGGCGCGGTTACTTCACCGATGGTTGGCACGGTATACATGGCCCCTGAACCGGGCGCTGCCGCATTTTCAACTGTTGGCGCATCCGTCAACGAAGGCGACACGTTGCTGATCATCGAAGCCATGAAAACGATGAACCACATTCCAGCACCGCGTTCAGGTACAATCAAACGCATCTTGGTCGAAGACGGCGGCGCTGTCGAATTTGGCGCTCCTCTTGTGATCATCGAATAAGGGCGGACCCATGTTCGATAAAATCCTTATTGCAAACCGGGGCGAAATTGCCCTGCGCGTTGTACGCGCTTGCCGCGAAATGGGTGTAAAATCCGTTGCGGTCCATTCAACAGCTGATGCTGACGCAATGCATGTCCGTATGGCAGATGAGGCAATCTGTATCGGCCCCCCATCGTCAGCGCAAAGCTATCTATCGTTTCCTGCGATCATCTCGGCTTGTGAAATCACGGGCGCACAGGCGATTCACCCCGGCTATGGTTTCTTGTCTGAAAACGCTGCATTCGTGCAGGCCGTCGAAGACCACGACCTGACATTTATCGGCCCCACAGCGGAACATATCCGCACAATGGGTGACAAAATCACTGCCAAAGACACGATGAAGGCGCTTGGCGTTCCATGTGTCCCCGGTTCTGACGGTGGCGTGCCAACGTTAGAAGACGCGCAACGCATCGGTGAAGAAGTCGGCTATCCGGTTATCATCAAGGCGACAGCCGGCGGCGGTGGACGCGGCATGAAAGTGGCGCAAACAGCCGCTGACATGGAACAAGCGTTCCATTCTGCGCGCGCGGAAGGCAAAGCCGCTTTTGGTAACGACGAAGTTTACATCGAAAAATACCTGACAACACCGCGCCATATCGAAATTCAAGTTTTCGGTGACGGCAAAGGTAACGCAGTGCACCTGGGTGAACGCGATTGTTCGCTACAACGCCGCCACCAGAAAGTGTTTGAAGAGGCCCCCGGCCCCTGTATCACGCCTGAGCTGCGTGCGAAAATCGGCAAAGTCTGTGCGGATGCGGTTGCGAAGATCAACTATATCGGCGCGGGTACGATCGAATTCCTGTTCGAAAACGATGAATTCTATTTCATTGAAATGAACACACGTTTGCAGGTGGAACACCCTGTTACCGAATCAATCTTTGGTGTCGATTTGGTGCGCGAACAGCTGCGCGTTGCGGCTGGCATGCCGATGTCATTTACCCAAGATGATCTGCAGATCAACGGTCACTCGATTGAAGTACGGATTAACGCTGAAAAGCTGCCAAACTTTGCGCCATGCCCCGGCACAATCACACAGTATCACACGCCGGGTGGACTTGGCGTACGTATGGATAGTGCACTTTATGACGGCTATCGCATTCCACCCTATTACGACAGCTTGATTGGCAAACTGATCGTACATGGTCGCGACCGCCCAGAAGCATTGGCCCGTCTGGCCCGCGCCTTGGGCGAACTTATCGTAGATGGGGTCGATACAACAATTCCACTGTTTCACGCGCTACTTGCTGAAGAAGCCGTTCAAACGGGTGAATACAACATTCACTGGCTAGAGCACTGGTTAGAAGAAAACCTAAACGGCTAAACAAATTCGCGCGGTCCGGTTTATCGGGCCGCGCTTTTCTTATTCTGTGACGCGTTGGGCGTTTATCGATGCAAGACCTTACGCCAGACTTATTGCTATCTGCCTATGCCCAAGGCGTCTTTCCGATGTCAGAAAGCCGCGATGACCCTGACATTTTTTGGGTGGATCCTACGATGCGTGGGATGCTTCCATTGGATGGCTTCCGTATTTCGCGCAGTCTGGCGAAAACCATGCGACGCGAGGACTTTACCGTTAGCTTTGACACCGATTTTGCCGCTGTTGTGCAAGGCTGCGCAGACCGTGACGAAACTTGGATCAATGATACTATCTTTGACCTCTATTGCACACTGCACAGGCGCGGCGACGCGCACTCTGTCGAAGTATGGCGCGATGGGCTACTGGTCGGTGGCGCATATGGCGTCACCGTTGGCGCAGCCTTCTTTGGAGAAAGCATGTTTAGCCGTGCCACCGATGCGTCCAAGGTGGCGCTTGCCTATCTCGTTGATCGGCTACGCATGGGCGGCTTTCAACTGTGCGACACGCAATTTATCACCGATCATCTGGCAAGCCTTGGTGCCGTCGAAGTACCGCGAGAAACCTATCACGCCTATCTAAATGCTGCCATTAGCAGACCAGCATCATTCGTCGCACCCGGCGGCGTTCCGACAGCTCAGGATGTGATACAGCGCAACGCCCAAACGTCATAACGCGGATGGTCCATCGCATTGAGCGCTGGTGACGACGCAATCATCCACCCCGCGAATGCAGGTTCTTCTTGGTCGCGATATTTTACCACCAATTCGATATATGCATCCCCAGAAGGGTTTGATTCTGGGTAGCGGCAATCATTTAGAGTAACATGCAAGTAACCAAGTCGACCTGTTTCACCAGTATGCAGCGTCAAATCAATGTGGTCGCCAGTTAGCTTATCCAGCACACGCACCACACCAGTATCGGCCGAGACTGCGACCTCTTCTTGCGCAGCAGCAGACAACGGCACGGCAAGCATCGCAGAAATGATCAGTGACTTATACATGATTAACGGGCCCTTATTCAGGCGCCCATGCCTCATAATCGGACCGTTCAGCAGGTGTTGATTTACGAATAGAACCCGCTGGCGCGTACGCCGCAACAGTACCCGTCAGATTTTCCTGATGAGGCTTTTCCCATGGCTTGTGGTTCAACGCCACCTCTGTCGGAGGCTCGTCCCAAGTACGATGCAACCAACCATGCCATTCGGGGCTCACGCGTGATGCCTCGTTTTCACCGTTATAAATCACCCAGCGTCGACTATCGTCAGCATTACGGTAAAACACGTTACCTTCGGCATCTTCGCCGACTTTTTTGCCGTTCCGGCTCGTCCATAGTTGGGTGCCAAAGGATTGACCGTCCCACCATGTAAAGATGCGTTTGATATTGTGACCAAGGCCCATGTCGCGTCTCCGTTTGCGTTACCTGTGCATGCCTGAAATAGGCAGAAAGGTCCAGTCCGGTTAAAGCCCCGCGCGATACGCGGTCAGTTCAATTTCGATTTTGTACTTTGCGTCAATCAACGGAGAAGAAATCATCATGGCAGCTGGCGGGTTGCCACCAAATGCTTGCGATAAGATCGGCCAGCACGGCTCAAAATCTGCTGGATTAGGAACCACATAGGTCACCCGAACAGCATCAGCAAAGCTCGTCCCTGCTTCAGTCAGCGCCTTTTCTATCACTGATAAAGCAGCTGCACATTGGGTGGCGACATCGTCAGAAATATCGTCACCCGGCGCGACAGTCCCTGACACATGAACCCAGCCATCGGCAACAACCGCGCGGCAATATCCGATTTTATCTTCGAAAATGCCGCCCGATTTGATCCGTTTCATCGTTTAGCTCGCTGAGGCCGTTTCTTTGGCTTGTTTACCATCGTCGTGGATCATCAAAGGTGCGACGTCGGATGTCACGGCCTCTTCGTTCACGACAACCTCGGTCACGGTGTCCATGCCCGGCAGGTCAAACATCGTGTCGAGCAAGATGTCCTCCATGATCGAACGCAGACCACGCGCACCAGTTTTACGTTCAATCGCACGCGCAGCGATGGCAGTTAGCGCATCATCTGTAAACGTTAGTTTAGTATCTTCAAGTTCGAATAGACGCTGATACTGCTTAACCAATGCGTTCTTCGGCTTGGTCAGGATCGTGATAAGCGCGTCAGCATCCAAATCAGTCAATGTTGCGATGACAGGCAGACGGCCAACAAATTCAGGAATGAGACCAAACTTCAAAAGATCTTCTGGCTCTAAGTCTTGAAACACCTCGCCGACACCGCGCTCATCAACGTCATTCACTTCAGCGCCAAAGCCCATGCTTGTGCCCTTGCCACGCTGCGCGATGATCTTATCCAGACCAGCAAACGCACCGCCACAGATGAACAGGATGTTCGTCGTGTCGACCTGAAGGAATTCTTGCTGCGGGTGCTTACGGCCACCCTGCGGCGGCACAGATGCAACTGTACCTTCCATGATCTTTAGCAATGCCTGCTGCACGCCTTCACCCGATACATCACGGGTGATTGAAGGATTATCAGACTTGCGCGTGATTTTATCGACCTCATCGATATAAACGATCCCGCGCTGCGCGCGTTCAACATTGTATTCAGACGCCTGCAGCAGTTTTAGAATGATGTTTTCAACATCTTCACCAACATAACCAGCTTCTGTCAGAGTAGTCGCATCCGCCATTGTAAATGGAACATCAAGGATACGCGCCAAAGTTTGGGCAAGAAGTGTTTTACCACAACCCGTTGGGCCGATCAGCATAATGTTGGATTTCGCCAGCTCGATATCAGATTTATCGGCGTGGTTAAGGCGCTTATAGTGGTTATGCACAGCAACAGACAAAACACGCTTTGCGTGCATTTGGCCGATCACATAATCATCAAGTACCTGACAAATTTCAGTTGGGGTCGGCACACCATCGCCAGCCTTAAGGCCTGCGGTTTTGGTTTCCTCGCGGATAATGTCCATGCAAAGTTCAACACATTCATCACAGATGAATACCGTTGGACCCGCAATCAGCTTACGCACCTCATGTTGGCTTTTGCCACAGAAGCTACAGTAAAGCGTGTTTTTGCTGTCGTTTCCGGTCGTAGTCGCCATCTCAAACCCCTTGGCCTATAGGCCCGTCAAACATAATTCGGGCTGCCCCTATCGCAACTTTAGGGCAGCCCGGCAAGGTCCACAATGTCAAAATGACCAAGTCGTGGTCAGGTTAACATTACTCTCAATCTTCGCCTTTTTCGCGGTTCTCAACGATTTCGTCGATCAAACCCCAATCTTTAGCCTCTTCAGGAGACATAAAGTTGTCGCGCTCAAGTCCCGCTTCAACTTTTTTCAGCGTATTTCCGGTATGCTTAACGTAAATTTCATTCAAGCGTGTTTTCAGCTTTTGGGTTTCTTGGGCGTGGATCATAATGTCCGTTGCTTGCCCCTGATATCCACCAGATGGTTGGTGCACCATCACGCGGCTGTTTGGCAGCGAGAAACGCATGCCTGCATGGCCCGCAGTCAACAATAGTGATCCCATAGATGCAGCCTGACCAATAACCAGCGTGCTTACCTTTGGTTTGATGTACTGCATAGTATCGTAAATCGACAAACCAGATGTCACCACGCCACCGGGGCTGTTGATATACATGCTGATTTCTTTTTTCGGGTTTTCCGATTCGAGGTGCAGAAGCTGCGCCACGATCAGTTGACTCATGCCGTCATGCACTGGGCCGTTCACAAAAATGATCCGCTCCTTCAAAAGGCGCGAAAAAATGTCATAGGCGCGTTCACCCCGAGCGGTCTGTTCAACGACCATTGGGACAAGGTTCATGTAGGTCTCGACGGGGTCTTGCATATGTAGTGCCTCACTCTTGGACGGTGTCGTCCTAATTCAAAAGTCCTGACAGAGTCTTAGTGACAGGCGTCAGGGGCTTCAAGGGTTGCAGGGTACGTTTGACGAATCGTAAGCAGTGACTTACGGTAAGTCATGACCTACCAACATGCAATCACTGCCCTCGCCGATCCAACACGCCGCGCCATAATTGACCGCCTGCGTAGCGGTCCACTGCCTGTTGGGGCGATTGCATACGGAATGGACATCAGCCGTCCTGCCGTCAGTCAACACCTGCGCGTACTATCGGATGCAGGGCTGTTGACCGTCACACCATCCGGGAATCGCAGGCTTTACGCCATTGCCCCTGATGGCATCGATGAACTGCGAAGATATCTGGATAACCTGTGGGGTGATGCGCTAGCTGCCTTTGCCCGTGCCGCCCATGACCAAGCGAAGAGACCGAAAAAATGAACGACCCGATCCACAAAATCGTAGATGTGCCGCTAACACCAGAAGACGCTTTTGCCCTATTCACCGATGGAATCGACAGCTGGTGGCCCGGTGCGGCCTACTCAGAATCCTTCAGTGACGGCCGCACGCCGCGCAACATCCGGATTGAAACGCACAAAGGTGGCAAGATCATCGAAACAACAAAAAGCGGCGCCGAATGCATCTGGGGCGAAATCATCGCCTATAACCCTGGTAGGTTCCTGTCGTTCACATGGCACCCCGGTCAACCCGCAGCCAAGGCTACTGTCGTCGCAATAAGCTTCAAGGCAACCCAAACCGGTACACAGTGCGATCTGACACACGGCGGCTTTGATATCCTGGGGCCAATCGCTGATGCTGTAAGTACCTGCTATCTCACGGCGTGGCATTCGGTACTTGGATGCTTTTGTAGTTTCGCAAACGCGTGTATCGACGCTTAGTGCTTTCTCAACATATGAACAAAATACGCCCGTCCAGAAATCGGGAATGACCGATTTCGATAGTGTGGTCAAAACGAGCTATTGCCCAAGTTTCAATCAATCCGCTTCATATTTCACCCGTTTATCACGTGAATGCCGAAAGAGTCGGAAAAATTATTGACTATTTGGTAAAAAATAAAGCTCCTAATAAATAACAATATAGGGATGTGCTATGCCGACTGAGCTTCATACAAATTTTACTGGTCTTGATTTCGTAAACCCATTCGTGCTGGCCTCTGCGCCGCCGACCGAAAGTAAGCGCAAAATTCTAAAGGCCTTTGAGGTTGGCTGGGGTGGTGTTGTCACCAAGACAATCGGTTTGCACCCTGTCGAAAACGTGGCAGGTCCAAAAACGATCTATCAACGCGCAAGCGAAACAAAACCTTATGTCTCGCGCATAAAGCGACCAGACACCGTGTCCCATTCTTCTTGGAATTGGGAGTTGATCTCGGATCAACCACTGGATCTATGGTTACCTGATTTAGAAGAAATCAAAACTACCTACCCCGATCGGATGCTTATCGGGTCGATCATGGCAGGTGCTGGCGGCGAAGAAGAAATGGACAATTGGCGCAAACTTGCAACGTCTTGCGTGAATGCCGGCTGCGATGCTCTCGAATTGAATATGTCATGCCCACATATGGACCGCAAAGACATGGGCGCGCATATCGCCAACGATGAAGAAATCATCAAATCAATTCTGAAAGCTGTCACCAGTGTTGTCGACGTGCCAATTTGGGTCAAACTGACACCATCAAGTTCCTCTCTGGTCGAAGGCGCAGCGGCGGCTTACGCTGCAGGAGCGTCTTCAATTTCACTTTGCAACACGTTCCCGTCGCTGCCCTTAATGGACCCCGAAACCATGAAGTTTGAGGTCGAAGTAGATGGCCTTGTTACTTCTGGTGGGCTTGGCGGATTAGCAATCTTGCACCAATCCTTGCAGCGTGTGTCAGATATTTCTCGCGCTTTCCCAGATAAATCTATCTCTGGTATTGGCGGAATTCGTGGTTTTCGCGAAGCGTTCAATTTCATTGTGCATGGCGCTGGCAACTTGCAAGTGTGCACGGCCGCGATGGAAGAAAAAGGCAGCGGTGGGATCGGCGTTAAGCTGATTCAAGAATTGAAAGACGACCTAAGCGACTATCTGCAACGCAACAATTATTCATCAATTGAAGCGTTCCGCGGTGTCGCTCGCGAACGCATTGTCGAGCATTCTAAGGTGCGTAGAAAGAGCGACGACTACACAGGTGGCTACGCGAAATAAACGTCGACGGCCTCTTACTTGCCCCTCCATGCACCACGAAAATGCGTGGAGGGTTCTTTTAAACTATGCAGGCTGATGCATAGCCTACCCGACATGGAACAGCGTCGAAAACAGCTTTGGATCAAGGCTCTCGCTCGCGAATGTATCGCCTTCGGTAAGCACCGACACCGCGTCGTGGCTGTGCAAGCTTTCTTGGTGACTGGCGATCACGCGAAAATCTGAAACGCGGTCATCTTGTTGCAACTGTTCTGTGAACAACCGAACGGCGTCTTCGACAAAGATCGGGTTGGCGGCGTTTAGTTCCGCAAAGGCCTGTTCGTCTTCGCGTTTGACCATGACTTGAGTTTCGGTTGACACGGCAGCACGGGCGCGATCGATCAGATCTTCGAACCACAGACAATCGCCAGCCTCGTCAAGTAGCACAGAAATACGTGCCACGGACCGCTGCGAATGCGGGGTGGCCAGTTGTCCGCGGAACTGGCGGGCGTGCTCGGATAATTCCAATGAACATGGGCAGGTTGACGAATAAACATAGTCAAGGTGCATGATCTTTTTTCGCACCCCTGCGCTTTCCACTAATTCCAGTGCAATGTCGTAATATTGATAGCCAGACAGGCCTGACCGCAGACTTTCGACCTTCATTGGAAAGGAAAATCGCATCTGGATACGCGCGTCAAAGCTTTCGAGGTCGTTCTTATAGGCATCAAGCGCACGTTCGATCACATCAAAGCTGAACGTCTCTTCTGCGTGTTTATAAAACGTCCGCATGATCCGAGACATGTTAATGCCCTTCTTTTCGGCATCGAGTGACACAGACCCAGTCACCGACGTTTCCAGTCGGATGTCGTCGCCATCACGAGTTCGAAAACGGATCGGCAGGCGAAAATTCGAAATTCCAACGTGCTGGATTTGCTGTTTTGCACCCTTGATCAGGCTTGACGGTCCATTCTGAAGATCAGGCATAGATGCTTTGTATTCATCATCCACCTCAAACGCGTCTGGATAGGCGCGCGCCAAGGCTGGGTAGTTCGAAACCTCTTGACCCGGGATCAAACGCGACACCAGTGGGTCTAATGTCGCAACTTCTTCTGCTGTCACATCGGTAGCCCATCGGCGCAATACCGCAAGCGCCGCGTCGGCGTCTTCACGCGTTGGGGCTTTATCCAAATCAGCTACGTGTACATTCATTTCCTGACCTCCAGCATCATGCTTTCCCTTTACTACATGGGGGTTTGCATGCGCGTTTTTAACCATGTCTTGATATATACGCAGAACATCTTGGGTTGGATCAGTCATTTTACTGGCTTCCACTTTTGTCGCGAGAACGTAGATAACCATAACACGGTGATACGACGACAACAGCGCAATGATCATGGAAAGTTCATTTAGGTCATGATGTGGCGCCCTATGCCTTGGTCATTGTTCCAACCTTGGCAATAGCGCAGGGCAGATCATCTTACTGGCCCGATCGCTTTCGGGCCAGTAAATATCCTTAGACTTTATCTAGGGCTGCCATCAGATCAGCAATCAGGTCAGCCGGGTCTTCAAGCCCAACTGACAACCGGATCAAACCCATGGAAATACCTAACGTGTCTTTTTGATCTTGCGGCAACCGCTGGTGGGTTGTCGTCGAAGGGTGGGTTACAATGGATTTCGCGTCGGCAAAGTTGTTTGAAATTGTGAAAATTTCCAGCGCATTGATAAAGCGAAAGCAAGCCTCGCGACCGCCCGCTACTTCAAATGCCAAGACCGTGCCCCCTGATGGCGCATGCGACTGGGCCAATGCCTGTTGTGGGTGGGCCTCATGCGTTGGGTAACGCACATGCGTCAGCCTGGGGTGGCCATTCAACGCCTCCGCGACTTGGAGTGCCGCCGTACATTGCGCCCGCACACGCAGGTCAATCGTTTCAAGCGCCTTAAGGTGCGACCACGCCGTAAACGGATTCATCGCTCCGCCCGTATGCTTCATGTAGGTTTCAATCGGCCCACGGATAAGTTCACGTGATCCACAAATCGCGCCGCCTAGCATACGACCCTGCCCGTCGACGTGCTTTGTTGTTGAAATCACAGCAATGTCTGCACCGTGTTCACTTGCATATGAAAACACAGGGGTGGCCATTGCATCATCTACGACAACCAAAGCCCCAACAGCATGCGCTGCCGCAACCACATGTGCCATATCGACGATCTCAAGTGTCGGGTTTGAGATGCTTTCGAAAAACACCAATTTTGTGTCTGGACGGATCGCAGCATCCCATGCCGCGTTATCCATGCCGTCAACCAAAGTAATCTCAACGCCAAAACGGCCTAAAACGTCTTCAAGAACATACAGACACGATCCGAACAACGCACGTGACGACACAACATGATCGCCAGCTTTCAGTAGGGCGGTCAACGCACCTGTGACAGCAGCCATGCCTGACGTACATGCAAAACAATCCTCATACCCCAGCAACGTTGCGATACGGTCCTCGAACATACGCACAGTCGGGTTACCGTAGCGCGCATAGATAAATTCATCGTCGCCTAGTTGAACAAAACGCGCTTCGGCATCTTCTGCCGTTTCATAGACAAAGCCCTGCGTCATAAAGATCGCTTCGCTGACCTCACCGTATTGGCTGCGCCGTGTTCCTGCATGCACCGCTTTGGTACGTTTGCTCCAATTTTTCATCGTCATATCCCCGCGCATTTACGCATTAAAAAACCCCGACACCGGGAAAAGGGTATCGAGGCAGTATAAACCGCAACCCTCTTTAGCAGAATGTTTAACGTGGCCCGCAATCTGGTAACAAATCGCCACCTCGTTTGCATATGCCTCATGCAGATATACGTCAAGAAGCACGTGTCATCGCGAACGCAGGCATAGGTGAAACCTGATCCACGTGAACTGCGGCGCAAATATATGGGCCTGCTGCAACGCTTTCTTAAACCTGTCGGGTTAGCGTCAGTACAGTCTTTTATCAGGTGAAATTATGCAACATCGTTCTCATAGATACCGCACCCAATACCCAGTTGAAATGCGCACCCCAGCTGGTGTTGTGATGGGGAAAATCGCTGACGTGAATAATCACGGTGCCCGGATCGAACGCGCCCGACCAATGCTTCGTGGCAGCAAGGTTTCGTTCAATGTTTTAGGCCGACCCGTCAATGGCGTCGTGGTATGGTCGACCAGCGATCAAGTTGGGATCATCTTTCGCCCACACATCAACGACGATATTCTTGATACATTACGCTATCGGCGCGATGCTCGCGCTGGATCACATCGCGGTGCGGTTGGATTTGGATTAATGGAAATGCGTTAATCGGGAATGTTTTTCGCGTCTTCTTCTATCAGGTACTTTTGTAGCCCGACGATTTGCACCCAAAGGAAAACAAACAACGCGGCCGGGAATGCAAAGGTTTCCAGCTTGACCCACAAATCTGTTGATTGGGTCCGCCAAATGATTTCATTTGCGACCGCTAAAACAACAAACATGCCCGTCACGCGTTTTGTGAAAATCATCCAGCCTTCACGCTCCATCGGCAGGAATTCTTCCATGACGTACTGCAAATAGCTTTGGCCCCGGAGCAGCCCAACCCCAAGAATGCCTGCCATAAAACCGTACACAATCGTGGTTTTCATTTTAAAGAAACGCTCATCGTTAAAATAAGCGGTCAGACCACCGAAAAAGATCACCATGAATGCCGTGAATACCTGCATCCGGCTTAGCTTACCTGTCAGTTTCCACAAGATCGCCATCGACAGCAATAGGATCGGAATGAACACCAGCGCAGACACGATAAAGCCGGTATATTCCGTTCCGCCAATCAGATAGGTTTCTTCTTTAATCCTCACATAGATCAAGAAAAAAGCCAGCGTCGGACCAAGTTCAAGCACCTGCTTCACGACGGGATTGATCTGTTTTTCTGGCATGGATGTCTCCTTTAGCCTCCCATCTCTACGATCACAGCGCCTAGTGCAACCAGCGCCATTAAGAACAGGCGCCGCGGTCCGACTTTTTCACCTAAAATGAACCAACCGATCAACGCAGCAAACACAGTTGACGTTTCGCGCAGAACTGCCGCCTCACCGACTTTATCAAGGCGAGTTGCCATCATCACGCCGCCAAAGCTGACCCACGCGATCAGCGCCCCGGCAAGCCCACGCCACATCAACGGACGCAGCACAGGCGGGTTTTCCATACGGCGATAGCGCCAGACCGCAAGAATTGGCATGTCGATTGCGGTCACAAAAAAGAACCACGCCAAGAACGTAAATGGATCAGGTGATTGCCGGATGCCATAGGCATCATACGTCGTATAAAGCGCAACCAGCATCCCGCAGACCAAGGCCCACAACAGCCCAGTCTTAAGCGAGGCAAGATCAATCACCTCTTCCGACAAGTTCCGTAGTGCCAGCAACAAAATCCCGCCTGACAGGCAGGCAACACCGACCCACTGCACCGCGCTAAAGTGTTCACCAAAGAACAGCGACGCCGCGAAAACTGTAACCAATGGCCCGGTGCCGCGCACAACCGGATAAACGACTGTATATGCAGCCTTTTCATACGCCAGCGCCATTGTGACCTTATATGCAAAATGCACGACAATTGCCCCGACAAGCACCAGCGCAGTCGCTGCATTAGGCCATGGCACCAAAAACAGTGCAACCGGTGCCGAAATCACGGCAAGCCAAGCATCAATCGCCCCACGCGATAGCCAAGGGTCATAACGTCCCTTTTGTAAGGCCCCAAAAAACGCATGTGCCACTGCGGACACCAATGCAAGTATCGTCGCAAGTCTCGCACCCTCTGGGGTGCCCGCAATCGATACCAGCCAATCAGCTAGATTGTTCAAAATTCACCTGACTTCCAAGAAACATCGATGGTCACACCAGACAAAGCAACACCAACCGCAGTCGCGATATCATCATCACTATGCGCGTCAGGCATATTCAAGAACGGCAATGCCGCCTGCATGATACCCAAGCCAGATTCTGAGCTGATCTCAACATCAATTGTGCCTTCTTTATCGGCGACCATCGCGAGAAATGCCTGACGACTGTCAGTGCTGACATTCCAACGCGGCACGTCGCGTAAAGCACTTCCAACACTAACGCGGTTTACATCCGACAGATCGACATCGAGATCGTCCAACAATGGCTGGTTTACCACGACTTGTGCCCGCAGATCGGACATGCGCATACCGATTAAACTGGTTTGCATATTCCCAATCGAGCTAAAATAAGCACCATCCATGATCATGCTTGCAGCTATTCCGCTACCGTCTTCATGGCGCAAGGTGTAGCTCTCAACGATAAGCTGACCTTCTTCGGGCATACGGCGCAATCGCAATGACGCGTCATAATTGCGTGTTCCGACCTCGAAATCGCTCAATCTGACTGCCATCGCATCCGGCAAGCCTTGTCCATTGAGGAGTGGATCAACCGTTTCGATACGAAAACCCAATCCGGACACCCCCTTAGCACGCCATGATGACTGAGCCGCACCATCCCAGCCAAGCTGCCGATCGTGAACTTCGCACCATCCATCCGCGGCTAATTCAACCTTTGTTTGGGTAAACGCTTGAAATATTTCTCTATAGGGAATGACGGCATCTTTGAGCGCATCCCAGCTGTTTTGGCAAATTTCGGAAGTCATCGTGTCATAGGCGAATGCTGGTGATGCTGTCAGACATGCCGCAGCGATGAACGCCTTCATGCCTCAACCCCAACCAGCGCCGATGCGAATTCTTCGGGATCAAAGGGCGCAAGGTCATCGATCTGCTCACCAACGCCAATCGCGTGAATAGGCAGGCCGAATTGGTCGGCCAATGCGACCAGCACGCCGCCCTTTGCCGTGCCATCCAGCTTAGTCATCACCAATCCAGACACATCTGCGAGTTCTTGGAACACCTTGACCTGCTGCACAGCGTTTTGGCCTGTCGTGGCATCAAGAACCAACAGCGTGTTGTGCGGCGCATCAGGGTCCTTTTTGCGGATCACCCGCACGATCTTAGATAATTCTTCCATCAGGTCGGTCCGGTTTTGCAGACGCCCAGCAGTGTCGATCATCAACAGATCCGCACCATCAGCTTCGGCCTGTGTCATGGCATCAAATGCAAGGCTCGCGGGGTCGGACCCTTCGGGGGCTGTCAGCACAGGCACACCCGCGCGATCACCCCATACCTGCAACTGTTCAACGGCAGCAGCACGGAATGTATCACCCGCAGCGATAACGACCTTTTTGCCGGCCGCCTGAAACTGGCTAGCTAGCTTACCGATTGTCGTTGTCTTACCTGCGCCATTCACGCCAACGACCAGAACCACCTGCGGTTTCTTCGCATAAAGCGGCATGGCCCGCGCGACAGGTTCCATGATCCGCGTGATCTCATCCGCCATGAGCTGTTTGATTTCAGCCACCGACAGTTTCTTGCCCAAGCGCCCTTCGGCCATGTTCGCCGTGACGCGCAGCGCGGTATCCACACCCATGTCAGCCGTAATCAGCAATTCTTCAAGCTGCTCTAGCATCTCATCGTCAAGCGTGCGGCGCACAACGGTTGCCTGTTCAGCACCGAACATACGACCCAGAATACCTGATTTCTTAGGGACTTCTGGAGCGTCTTTGACCTGCTCAAGTTCATCAACGGCCACTTCAGGTTCCGGGACCGGCGTAGGCTCGGGTACTTCGACCTTGGGCGTCTCAACGACGGGCGGTTCTTCTACCCCGCCCTCGCTTACGATCGCGTCCAGACCTTCGTCAATTTTGGAAGATGATCCCGTTAGCCGATCTTTGAGCTTTTTGAAAAACGACATACGCCAGCGCCTTTGGTAAATTACGTCTTATGACCTAATCCCTTGGGCAGTGATTGAAAAGACCCGGTCAGATTTCGTCGCTGAAATGCTGCATGACCAGTTTAATCGGGTTCGGCGCCGCCTGCCCCAGCCCGCAAATCGATGCATCAGACATCGCAGTGCAAAGTTCGGTCAAAAGCGGTTGATCCCAGTGATCGGCCTGCATCAGTTTAACCGCCTTTTCACAGCCAACCCGACAAGGTGTACACTGACCACAGCTTTCGTCCTCAAAGAACCGCAGCATATTCAGTGCCGCACTGCGTGCACTGTCTTGGTCTGACAACACGACCACTGCCGCCGATCCGATGAATGTGCCGTGCGGTTGCAGCGTATCAAAATCTAGCGGAATGTCGTTCATCGTTGCAGGCAACAACCCCGAGGATGGGCCGCCCGGTTGATAGGCTTTGAACACATGACCGTCAGCCATTCCACCAGCGGCACCAATAACGTCGGTGATGGTCGATCCTGCCTCTAACAAATAGACACCCGGGTTGGCGACACGCCCAGAAACCGAATAAGAACGCAGGCCCTTGCGCCCGTTCAATTCATTGCGGTGCAGCACCTCTGGCCCTTCGCGGCAGACACGCGCCACCCAAAGTAGCGTTTCAACGTTGTGCACAAGCGTTGGCCTATCAAAAATGCCAACTTGCGCCACAAACGGTGGACGGTGACGCGGGATGCCGCGTTTACCTTCGATGCTTTCGATCATCGCGCTTTCTTCGCCACAGATATATGCGCCAGCCCCGCGACGCAGATCAATGTAACCCGGCGCGACAATACCCGCGTCCTCTAAGGCGGCAATCTCGCGACGCAAAATTTCAAGCACGGCCGGATATTCGTCGCGCATGTAGATAAAACAAGTGTCGGCCTCGACCGCCCACGCAGCGATCAACATACCCTCAAGCATCAGGTGCGGGGTGCGTTCGAGGTAGAATCGGTCTTTAAAAGTACCCGGTTCGCCTTCGTCGCCGTTTACCGCCAAATAGCGTGGTCCAGGGTTTGCACGTACAAAGCCCCACTTCTTGCCTGACGGGAAACCCGCGCCGCCTAAACCGCGCAAGCCAGATGATAGTAGTTTGTCTTGGACGGCCTCCCAGTCTCCACCGTCGCGTAGTTCGCTCAAGACACGATAACCGCCGTCGGCGATATAGGCTGCATAGGTTTGATATTCGGGAACATGGGCGTGGGTATCATTGGCAGCAATCGCGGCCTGCACTTTATCAACGGTTGCGTGATCAATATGGTTGTGACCGATCTCTAACACCGGCGCGGTATCGCAACGCCCCATACATGGCGCACGCAGAACGCGGACTTCGGCAGGGTTCACCCCATCCTCTAATGCTGTTTTCAATTGCTGCGCCCCTGCAAGTTCACAAGATAGGCTATCGCAGACCCGGATCGTCAATGCAGGCGGCGGCGTGTCCTCTTCTTTGACGATGTCGAAATGTGCGTAAAAGCTCGCGACTTCATAAACTTCAGCCTGTGACAATCGCATTTCTTCGGCCAATGCATACATGTGAGCCGCTGACAGATGCCCATATGCGTCTTGAATGAGGTGCAAAAACTCAATCAGCAAATCCCGGCGACGCGGACGATCACCCAAAAGTGCTTTGACCTCTGCCCAAGCAGCATCGTCCAACTGACGGCCTTTGGGGGTGTGACGCCCTTTGCCCTTGCCGGATTTCCAGACACCGCTTTGTCCGTCTGCTGCCATTTCATTCCCCTTCGTCGTTGGCAAAAACATATCGTCACGCCCCATGGGCGACCACAAGAAAGCGACGCAACGCGCCAGTTAACGCCTCACGCCACATTTGAAGTGACGCAACCAAATCACCATGGTACCGATGCCATATGACCCCACAAATGCGCCAATTTGCTATAATTACCTTAGTCCCGGTTGCCTTGCTTGGCCTGGCTGCGGTTCAAGGTGGGCTTTGGGTCCTTGCCGCGTTGATCTACCTGACAGGTTTTGCGCGACTTGTTGATAATGCTGTCAAAACTGACAGGCCTGCATCCGAATTTCCGGCGGGCACGACGCTGTCTGTGGCGCTGGCACTGGCGCATTTTGTGCTGCTTGCACTTACCGTGTTTGCCCTTGCTGGCAATGACCACGCCTTGATGGAAAAACTAGGTCTCTTCATCGCTGCCGGGATGTTCTTTGGCCAAGTCAGCAATGCAAACGCTCATGAACTTATCCACCGTGGTAGCCGCACCCTGCATCGGTTGGGCATGTGGGTTTATATTTCATTGCTGTTTGGGCATCACACATCGGCGCATGTTCTGGTGCATCACCGTTATGTCGCCACACCAACAGACCCAAACACATCGCGACGCGGAGAAAGCTTTTACCGCTTTGCATTTCGCGCATGGATCGGATCGTTTCGTCAAGGGTACGCTGCAGAGGCCGCACGTCTCGCAAAGGTTAACCGTCCAACATGGCGCAACCCATATGTCGTTTATTTAGCTGGGGCCGCTGGATTTATGCTGCTTGCGCTGATGATCAGCCCGGAGGCGCTGATCGCCTATGTCTTGCTGGCGGGCCACGCGCAGATGCAGCTGCTTATGTCTGACTATGTGCAGCATTATGGGCTAATGCGCGCAATGGGTGAAAACGGAAAACCCACCCCCATCGGACCAGAGCACAGCTGGAACAGCCCGCATTGGTTCACCTCTGCCATGATGCTGAACGCGACCCGGCATTCAGATCACCACGCGCATCCATCAAGGCATTACCCTGCCCTCACGATTCCTGATCAAGCGCCGATGCTGCCAAAACCATTGCCCGTGATGGGTGCTATTGCGTTAGTGCCACCTGTTTGGCGCAATATCATGGATCCACTTCTAGACAGGTATACAGATGCTTAGACCGCTATTTTTCTTGCTGACAGTGTCGACGGCAACGCAGGCCCAAGACAGGATGGGCGCGACCGATTTCGAAGCACATGTCGAAGGCCGCACGCTCGTTTACAGGTATCTCGCGGACGACAGTATCGGCATTGAACGTTATCTCGCAGGACGTCGTGTGATGTGGTCGTCGCAGGCAGGCATCTGCCAATATGGGGTCTGGTACGAAAGCAAAGGCGACATTTGCTTTCGCTATGACCATGACCCAGAACCAAAATGCTGGACAGTCTATGACGAACCCGGCGGCCTTCGCGGCATTTTTACGAACCGCCCACCGTTTACGGTTATTCGTGAAATGCCCGACCGGAACGATCCGCTGATCTGCAGCGACCTATCCTCCTGACGGATCATATCAATCGGCGCTCACAGCAACTCGTCCATCCGCAAATTCAATTTCAAGCTTGCCGGTCGCTTGGTCCTGTCTTGTCACAACCCCGGCCTCGCCGCGCACAACGGCGTAACCACGATCTAACGTCGCTTTATAGCCAAGCGTTTCGCGCAAGCGTTCTAACGCTGCCAACCGTGCAACCCGTTCTGCCTGCTGTCGCGATGCACGGTCTGACAAACGAGACAGCGCCATCTCTAGGCGCTCTGACTGTCGGGAAATACGCGCGCCAAGTAACGTTGGCGTTAATCGATCTGACAGTGCCGCGAAACGACGGCGGTCCTCGGCGACCCGTCGGCTGAGGATAGTTGGGCGCAATGCGGCCTCTGACAATTGCAGACGTTTTTTTGCCGCTGCTGTTTTCAACGCAATAGGTAACCGTTCAGCTAAGTGATCCAAACGTTGCGCCGGGACGTTCAACAAGCTGTCTTTACTTGGCAACGCGCGGCCCAAATCGTGAACGCGTTGCTGCCTTTGCTGCACGCCAGTCGACAAAGCACGCCCAAGACGCGCCCCCTGCTGATCGACCCAAGCCAGCAGTTCCATCCGCACAGGCACCGCCAATTCGGCAGCCGCAGTTGGGGTCGGTGCACGGTGATCAGAAACAAAGTCGATCAGTGTCGTATCCGTTTCGTGACCTACGGCAGATATGAGCGGAATTTGCGAAGCAGCGGCCGCGCGGGCCACGATCTCCTCGTTAAAGCCCCATAGATCCTCTAGCGATCCGCCACCACGGGCAATAATCAAAAGGTCAGGCCGGGGCAGCGCACCACCCGGTGTTAAACGGTTGAACCCTTCAATTGCTGCGGCGACATCAGGCGCGCAACGCTGCCCTTGCACGGCCACAGGCCAGACCAAAACCTTGCGTGGGAAACGGTCACGTAAGCGGTGCAAAATGTCTCGGATCACCGCACCTGAAGGGGATGTGACCACCCCAATGATTTCTGGCAGATATGGCAATGGCTGTTTGCGTTCAGGCGCGAACAGACCTTCGGCAGCCAAGGCTGCTTTGCGCTTTTCAAGCATCGCCATCAACGCGCCCGCTCCGGCAGGTGCTATATCTTCGATGATCATCTGATATTTGGACTGACCGGGAAATGTAGTTAGCTTACCAGTCGCAACGACCTCCATGCCTTCTTCAGGACGGTGGGCCAACGCTTGGGCGCGACCTTTCCAAATGACGGCAGACAAAACAGCGCGATCATCCTTTAGATCAAGATACAGGTGGCCCGATCCAGGCCGCGAAACGCGCCCGACCTCTCCGCGGACCCGCACGTGCGAAAAGCCGCCTTCTATCGCCTTTTTGACAGCACCAGATAGTTCCCCAACTGAAAACTCAGGCGTGTTGTCAACAGGCGCATCATCAAACAGGTCCATCAATTTTATTTTCCTTTGGTTTAGCGCTTTGAAGGGGGAGCGAGGAATACTTCCACTGTAGAAATGCGTTAACTGTCATTACCATTGCGCCGAAAAATGCAAAAAGAAATGATGAAAACATCATCGACAATGCAAACGCAGCACAGCCGACGGCCCACATCAGAAAACGCGATAGCTTCATGAGCCCATCATCTGGGTCAGGCCAGTATTGCACTTGCGGACGGCCAAATTCTTGTGCGTAATATTCAAGCGTCAAGCCATAGGCAGGGTCGTCTTCGATCGGTGGCAGGTCTTCGGCGCGGTAAATAATACGCCCGATAATACGTGGGCAAAAATCTTCGAAATATGCGCGTTTATCGGCGATGTGTAACCGCCAAACCTGATCAACAATTGGCGAAGGCGTTAAGTCTTCTCCTGTACTGCCAATCAAATACATGAAACGCCTGTATTCCTCGGCCATCGTATAACAAACATCCACCGAATGGCCGGTCGCATCTTCAATTTGATCGATCAATGACCGGGTCAACGGCCGTTCATGAAAGCTGTATCCCTCAAGACGATGCCAAAGCGCACGGTCCCGCTTTTCGTATTTCATATGCGGCCCCTATAGCGCGTTAACCACCAAATTAGCCCGCACGCACCATAAAGGCCAAGTGGAAATCTATATATGGCTCGATTACGGGCTTCTGAACACTTGTGATCGCGCATATCCAACCGTAAAACCACGCAACGATACTAACGCAAATGGGGCAAGTATGAACATTCTAATTTTGGGCAGCGGCGGACGTGAACATAGCTTGGCTTGGGCTGTCAAACAAAACCCAAAATGTGATCGCTTGATTGTCTCGCCGGGAAATGCCGGTATCGCGGCAATCGCCGAATGCGCGGATATCAACATCCTTGATGGGGATGCTGTTGCAACGTTTGCGGAAGAAAACGCGATCAGCTTTGTCATTGTCGGACCTGAAGCACCGCTCGCCGCCGGCGTAGCCGACCGCCTGCGGTCTGCTGGACTGCTGGTATTTGGCCCAAGCCAAGAAGCTGCACAACTTGAAGCATCAAAATCATTCACAAAGGCGATCTGTGACGCGGCCGACGCCCCAACTGCCGCCTATGCCCATTTCACCGATGGTGACGCCGCCCGCAACTACATCCGTGCTCAAGGCGCTCCAATCGTCGTAAAGGCGGATGGTCTAGCGGCAGGTAAAGGCGTGATCGTTGCTATGACCGAGGACGAGGCGCTTGCCGCAATTGATGACATGTTCGACGGCAGCTTTGGTGATGCCGGTGCAGAAGTCGTGATCGAAGAATTCATGGAAGGCGAAGAGGCATCGTTCTTTGTTCTATGCGACGGCAGAACGATCCTGCCCGTAGGCACGGCACAAGACCATAAACGTGCCTATGACGGTGATACGGGTCCTAACACTGGCGGCATGGGCGCTTACTCCCCCGCCCCCGTGATGACCGATGACGTTACACAAAAGGCGTTGGATGAAATCATTCAACCTACGATGGATGAAATGAACAAACGCGGCACACCGTTCCAAGGTGTCTTGTTTGTTGGGCTTATGATCAAAGACGGCCAACCAAGGCTGGTAGAATACAACGTGCGCTTTGGCGACCCAGAATGCCAATGTCTAATGATGCGCCTAGGCGGTCAAATTTTGGATATTCTTCAAGCTTGCGCCGAAGAACGTCTACATGAAGTGAAGGCAAATTGGGCTAACGATCACGCATTAACGATCGTGATGGCTGCAAAGGGCTATCCCGGTTCTTACGAAAAAGGCACAGCAATCAAAGGCCTTGATACGCAACCAGAAGATAGCTCTCATATGGTGTTCCATGCTGGCACGGCTGAAAAAGACGGTAATATCGTCGCAGTCGGGGGGCGGGTTCTGAGCGTCACCGCACGCGGTGACACATTAGCTGAAGCCCATGAAAAAGCATATGCAATGGCGCAAAACGTCGATTGGGATCAGGGTTTTTACCGTTCCGATATTGGGTGGCGGGCGCTGTAAGTCAACACGCTCACCTTAAGTCAGAACGTCAGAACAACGATAGCTTGACGCTAGGGCAGTACATTTCAGCCTTCCAATAACCACAACCCTAAGGTTACAGTTGATATACCACTCAATTATGACGTGGCGTATCGATTATTATTGGGAGGTTGTGTTGCTTTTAAAGAAAGTACTTCTTACCATCGGAACAATTCTTATTGGCACCAGCGTGCTGGCTGATTGCACGCGGAGCCCGGATCGGGTTTCCATTTTAATTGGATCCGAACATGTTAATGCATCAAAGGAATTCACCGAGCTCAACCCTGGCGTATTTTTGTCGTGGGATTGTAACAACATAATGTTAACCGCAGGCATATATGAAAACAGCCTCGGGGATCCGTCCCCCTCGGCTCTGGTTTCATACGAAATATACGAATATCAAGATTTTTCGCTTAGTGCATTTGCTGGAATTAGTTACTTTCCAGAAACCGACGGATTGGACTTAGAATACTCAAGTCACTACGTCCCACTTGTCGGGCTGCAGACAAATTATAAGAATATCTTTATGCAATTCATTCCCGGTGTGGAAAACCAGTTTGATATGCTAATTACTGCCGGGCTTCGCTTTGAACTGAACTAAAAAAGGCCGCGTCACAATAGACGCGGCCCCCTAACATAATTATCCGATTTAAGCTGCGCGGCCCACCAACACAGACGTTATTTCTTCGCCAGCGACAGATTCTTCGCTTCCTGCAACCGCAGCAAATTCGCGTGTCAGCCGTTCAAGTGCAGCTTCATACAGCTGACGCTCTGAATAGCTTTGCTCGCGCTGATCGTCTTGGCGGTGCAAGTCGCGTACAACTTCTGCAATCGCAATCAAATCGCCAGAATTAATCTTCTGTTCGTATTCTTGCGCCCGGCGGGACCACATCGCTTTTTTAACCTTGGCTTTACCGCGCAGCGTCTTCATCGCATGAGATACGACATCAGGCGTCGCCAAAGCGCGCATACCAACCTCGGTTGCCTTATGTGTCGGAACCCGCAACGTCATTTTGTCTTTCTCGAAGGAAATAACAAATAGCTCCAGCTCAAACCCTGCGACTTCTTGTGTCTCAACAGTTACAATTTTGCCAACCCCATGCGCAGGATAGACAACAAATTGCTCTGGGCTAAATTCACTTTTCTTCTTACTCATGGTCGTCCTTTCATAGCGATCCATCACAGGTTTGAACGACAAAAAATCCGGCGGAGACTTTCGTCACCGTCGGCAATATCGTCTAAGTGATTGGATCAACTTGTTCGCAGCATCACAGTAATCATATCATAAAAATGTCGCATCGAAAAGCGCCGCATTGCAGCACGCTGAAAAACCAATAAAATCAGGTGCCTTCGGGGTGTAAAAGCCCCGAATCAGCCGCCTTCGCCGGGCGCTTCAGAAAGCAATTCAAGCTTGCCTTCTTTACCATCCATTTCCTCTGCTGTTGGCAGTGGATCTTTTTTGGTAACGATCACAGGCCACATCTCGGAATATTTGCGGTTAAACTCGACCCATTTTTCCATGTCTGGCTCTGTATCCGGACGAATAGCATCCGCAGGACATTCAGGTTCGCAAACGCCACAGTCGATGCATTCATCAGGATGGATGACCAATGTATTCTCACCCTCGTAAAAACAATCTACGGGGCAAACTTCGACGCAATCGGTATACTTACACGCAATGCAATTTTCGGTGACAACATAGGTCATAGGCACGTTCCACTTTGTATCAAAGGCCTAGCTAGGACAGTGCGACGGATCATTCAAGGTCAATTGAACCGTCAATGCTGCGATGCGTCATCATATCCCGGCGTTGCTTCTTTGTTGGACGTCCTTTCCTATCACCGCCCGGATTATAGGGACGGCGTTCTACCACAGGTGACAGGTCTTCGTACAAAGATTGGGCCTCAGGTGCAGGGCCACGGCGTTCACCACACCCAAGGATTCGCACGACCTTGGTCGCGTCGGCCTGAATAAATGTCAAAACATCACCCGGACCAACGGCGCGGGCCGGTTTGCTGACGGGTGTTCCGTCAACACGTACTTTTCCAGAAGTAACCACCCCGGCAGCAAGGCTGCGCGATTTGAAAAACCGCGCATGCCACAGCCATTTGTCTAGCCGGATCGTTTGCCGGGGTTGGTCTGTCAATCCTTTTTGAACCCTGCCAGTGCGGCTGCAAACGGGTTGTCAGGATCAATCGCTTTTTCGCGTTTTGGCTTAGCTGCAAAGGTTTGCGGCTTGTTACCACCCTGCGGCTTACCTTTGCCCTTACCCTTGGGCTTGCCTTTACCGCGCGGACGGTCGTTTTGCGGACGCGCAGGGCGTGCAGCACGGCCACCCCACGTGAAGGTGTAGAACACCTCCAGCTCTGGGCCGGTTTCTTCGGCAGGTGCGGCAGGTTCTGCTTCTGCTGTAGCAGCTGGCGCAGCCTCTGCGTCAGCGGAATCAGCGGCAGGTGCTGCTTTTACTTTTTCGCGCTCAGCTTTTTCGGCTTTGTAGCCAAGTCCGCTCATCAGATCAGCGAACTGTTCAAGCGTCATGCCTGTGATCGACAACATGTCAGGGTTTGCTTCAAACCCGCCACGGCTGTCTTTGTCACGCAGCATATCGGCCAGACGTTCCAGCATATCGATACGAATCGCACGCTCGCCCGCAGCACGGTAGCCTGACATCGCATAGTAACCCGGCACCGCATCTTTGGCGGCAGGTACAGTCACCAGACCCGGTGGAGGGCTTTCTGGAAATTCCTGCAGACCTTTGGCCAGTGACCAAAGAACCAAACGCAGACGTGTCGGCGCTGGCTTTAGCAAAAGCGGCTGGAAGATCGTGAACTGACCAAAGCGAACGCCATGCTTGCGCAGCGAACCGCGTGCATCTTGATCAAGCGCTTTGACTTCATCGGCAACTTCACCACGTGGGATGATGCCAAATCCTTCGGCCATCCGGTAAGCAAAGCCTTTGGCAGCGCCTGTCAGCGTCTCGTCGTTTTTCAACGCAAGCAGACCCTCGAAGCCCGCTGCGATTTTACGATCAATGAAATGCTGTAGACGGCGCTGCACCTTTGCAGCAACGTCTTCGCCGGCCTCGTCATCAACAAAAGCAGTGACACCCGGTTTGAACGGATCAGATCCCGCGACAAGCTTACCTACCGCATGGTCGCCCCACATAAGGCCGCCCTGTTCGGTAAAATCAATCTCGGGGTCTGGTGCGTTATAAAACCGGTCTGCTAGCAGGTGGAACTGTGGAACCAGCGCCTGTACTGACGCCTGACGCAATGTCTTGGCCTCATCTGGGCTACCAGCCTTATCCATCCGAAAGCGGAATCCTTCCAACCGTCCGACGAATTCGCCCTCTACGGTTACTTCACCTTTGTCGTTTACGTCAGCCAAAAGGCTCTCCTTCTGTTTGAGCCGCCGAAGCAAAATGCTTGTCCGCCGGTCCACAAATCTTTGCGTTAGCGCGCCGTGAAGCGCGTCTGATAGTCGGTCTTCTACAGCGCGCGTCTCGTCGCGCCAATGGTTTTCGTCACGCAACCAACCGTTGCGCTGTGCAACATATGTCCACGTACGTATATAGGCCAGTCGTTTTGACAGGGTATCAATGTCCCCGTCCGTGCGGTCAATGCGTCTGACCTGCAGACCAAACCAGTTGGCGGACACATGCCCAAGTTGGTGCAGGTCGTTATAAATATGGGTTAAAAGGCTCGCGTGTTCGCCAGATGAAATGCCCCGAAAATCAGGCACCCGGCAGACTTCCCATAGCAACTTCACTGAAGGGCCGTCAGTGGCCCGCGCCGCAACTTCCGCGTCCCCGCCGAGCGCTTTCAAAGCCTTCAAATCGTCGCTTTCTCGGACACGGGTAAGCCAGCGGTCATCGGTGCGCTCCTCAAGCGTCGCGATCAGGCGCTTGACAGACCCAAATTGCAGCCGGCTGTTGCGCCAATGCAATTTATTCACAGGGCTGAATTGATGCTCCGTGATTGCTTCAGCGATTTCATCGTCCAATGGTGGGGCCTCACCAGTGACACCAAATGTCCCGTTTTCGATATGCCGCCCTGCCCGGCCTGCAATTTGCGCCAACTCTTGAGGCTGCAAATGGCGCATGCGTTGGCCATCAAACTTGATTAACGATGAAAACGCGACATGCGAGATATCGAGGTTTAACCCCATCCCAATGGCGTCGGTGGCGACCAGATAGTCGACATCGCCGTTTTGGTACATTTCCACCTGCGCGTTCCGCGTCCGGGGCGACAACGCGCCCATAACCACGGCAGCCCCACCTTTAGTACGCCGTAAAAGCTCAGCAATCGCATAGACGTTTTCAACAGAAAACCCAACAATTGCGGCCCGAGCCGGCATTCTGCTTATCTTTTTCGAACCTGTATAGGTAAGCTGCGACATACGTTCGCGGTACATAAACTGCGCGGAGGGAACCATCGCAGAAATCGCACCACGCATGGTGTCGGCACCCAAAAACAGCGTTTCATGCAATCCACGCGCATTCAGCAAACGGTCGGTAAAAACATGCCCACGTTCAGGATCGGCGCAAAGCTGGATTTCATCAATGGCAAGAAAATCGCAGCCCATACCTTCGGGCATCGCCTCGACTGTGCAGACCCAGTAGGCCGCGCGGGGCGGCACGATACGTTCTTCCCCAGTGATAAGCGCAACAACTCCGGGCCCTCGGACTGCGACGATACGATCATATACCTCTCGTGCAAGTAGCCGCAGAGGCAATCCGATAACGCCCGTCCGATAGGATAGCATCCGCTGAATCGCATAATGCGTTTTACCAGTATTCGTCGGGCCGAGAACGGCCGTGATCCGCGCAGTGGTCATGGTTTTCCTCAGGACTAGTCCGCGCCTTAAAGCGCTTGACCCTCAAGTTGCAACTGTAAACGTACAATAGAATCCTTTGTCACAACGGACTGCGGGTTAATCGCAAGAATCATTTGGTAAAGTTCTAACGCGTCTTCGGGGCGATTGAGCTCCTCCATGATGACTGCCAGACCATCGATGGCCTGAAAGTGACGCGGTTCAATTTGCAAAACGCGCTGCACATCATCCAACGCTGGGCCGGTCATGCCGAGCAGGTAATAAGAGGTCGCACGCCCGAAGTAGCCACCGGCAAAATGCGGGGCATGATCCACAAGCGCCGTGAAATGTTCAACTGCGGCGTCAACCTGTCCATCACGCAAAGCGTCCTGACCACGTCGCAAAAGCAAATCCATCGCGGGCGATCCGCTTTTGTCCCACTGTGTGACAATTTGCTGCTCTATACGCGCATAAGAACCGTCATCTGCGTCGAGCAGCTCTTGATATAAGTTGTGCAACGTCGTTTCCTGCGCACTGGCAGGTAAGGAAATCCCGACTGCCAAATAAAGTGCCGTAACGATACGTTTGATGCGATGTGTCAGCGTAACCATAACAACTAATGTAACGCAGAACGCGGCCAACACCAGAGGTCGGCCGCCACATCAACGAAGAAGGACGAAAAAACATGAGCGATGTTGTGACCGAGGCCGTAGCTGCCCTGAACGCGAAAATGGACGGCGCAGGCTTTGACGGCTCTGCTAAATTTGTAATTGAAGGTGAAGGTTCAATCATCATCGATGCAGACGGCGCGCGCGCAAGCGACGACGACGCAGACGTTTCTTTGACCGCTGACACCGAAACATTCAAAGCAATTCTTGACGGCGAACTGAACCCAACAACGGCGTTCATGACCGGAAAACTGACCGTCGATGGCGACATGGGTCAGGCGATGAAGCTTTCTAGCGTACTGGGTTAACGATGGAATCGGCACCTCTTTTTGACGACATTGCAAATGGTCCTGCGGGGGGTGCTGCCCATTGGCTAAGAACAACTGATGGGCTGCGCATCCGCGCGGGCCATTGGAAGAAGACGGATGCCAAGGGCACCGTTCTGATCTTTCCTGGTCGCACCGAATTTATCGAAAAATACGGACGCGCGGCAAAGGCATTGCACGATCGCGGCTTTGCTAGCGTTGTCGTCGACTGGCGTGGCCAGGGCATTTCTGATCGCATGACGGCGAACCGGGCAATTGGCCACGTCGCTCGTTTTCCTGACTTTCAACACGATGTCGCGGCACTTGTGGCCTATGCAAAGGCCCAAAACCTACCAAAACCTTATTATATGATTGCCCATTCAATGGGTGGCTGCATTGGCCTCCGCTCTTTGATCAATGGACTTGATATCAAAGCTGCAATGTTCTCGGCGCCGATGTGGGGCATTCAGATGTCTGTTGCCCTGCGCCCTATTGCATGGGGGCTTTCGACAGTAAGTAGGCATCTTGGGTTTGATGAAACTCTTGCACCCGGACAATTTGAAAAACCTTACGTTTTGCGCGCCTCGTTCGAGGGCAATACGCTAACGAATGACCGCGACATGTACGAAACACTGGGACAACAGCTCCGCTGTCATCCGGACCTAGCGCTTGGTGGTCCGTCATTGCGTTGGCTAAATACATCCCTGCGTGAGATGCACCGCCTTAGCGCGCTTCCGTCGCCTACGAACATCCCGTGCCTCACCTTCCTTGGAAGTAACGAAGCTATCGTTGACCCGGTGCGCATCCGCGACCGCATGGCAAATTGGCCCAACGGCCAATTGCGTGTCATTGCCGGCGGCCAACACGAGATGATGATGGACAGCCCTGCTATTCAGGCCAGCATCTTTGATGCGACAGCATCCCACTTTGAAGCGACATCGAACGCCAAAGTCATCGCCTAACGATCAAACCTTTGAACATGTTGGGGGCTTTCAACTGCCCCGGCACATACCTATGTTGTGCGCAAACAACCGTTCAGAGGTATGATATGAAGTTTCCACAGCCCGTATTCGACGCAAACGCCAGTGGCGGAAAAGACTTGGGCAATCTGCCTGAGTGGGATTTGAGCGATCTTTACACAAGCGAAGACGCCCCCGAACTGACGCGCGATATGGGCTGGCTCGAAACCGAATGCGCCGCATTTGCGAGTGATTATGAAGGTAAACTGGATAGGCTAGACGCTGCAGGGCTTCTGGCAGCCGTTCAGCGGTACGAACAGATCGACGTGATCGCTGGGCGCATCATGTCTTTTGCTGGGCTGCGTTATTATCAAATCACAACAGATAGTGACCGCGCCAAATTCATGGCGGACTGCCAAGACAAGATTACAAACTTCACTACCCCGCTGGTGTTCTATGGCCTTGAATTTAACCGCTTGGATGATGACCACCTTGCCGGGCTATTGGCCACAAACGACGACCTCGCCCGTTACAAACCTGTGTTCGACCGGATGCGTGCGATGAAACCGCATCAGCTTTCCGATGAGCTAGAGAAATTCCTGCACGACCAATCCACTGTTGGGTCAGCCGCATGGAATCGGTTGTTTGACGAAACGATGGCCGGGCTTGAATTCGACGTCGATGGCGAAACGCTAAACCTTGAAGCGACGCTAAACCTGCTCACCGAACAAGACCGCAGCAAACGCGAAGCAGCGACACATGCTTTGGCGAAGGTTTTTCAAGACAACATCAAAATCTTTTCTCGCGTGCACAACACGCTTGCCAAAGAAAAAGAGATCGAAGACCGCTGGCGCAAGATGCCGACCCCGCAAACAGGCCGGCACCTGTCTAACCATGTCGAACCTGAAGTCGTCGAAGCGCTGCGCAACGCCGTCGTCGCTGCCTACCCGCGCCTGTCGCACCGTTACTACGCGCTGAAAGCCAAATGGCTTGGGCTTGATCGAATGCAGACGTGGGACCGCAACGCCCCCCTCCCGATGGAAACGACACGTACCGTTGATTGGGATGAGGCGACAAAAACCGTGTTGGATGCCTACGCGAGCTTTGATCCAAAGATGGCCGAAATCGCACAGCCGTTCTTTGACAAAGGCTGGATCGACGCCGCTGTTAAACCCGGCAAGGCCCCCGGCGCATTCGCGCATCCTACCGTCACACCCGTACACCCCTATGTCATGCTGAACTATCTGGGCAAACCCCGCGATGTCATGACACTTGCGCATGAACTCGGTCATGGCGTGCACCAAGTTCTGGCAGCAGAACAAGGTGAACTGCTCTCGTCCACCCCGCTGACACTCGCGGAAACGGCATCTGTGTTTGGTGAAATGCTAACGTTCCAGAAGCTTCTGGACGGGGCAAAAACCAAAGAAGAACGCAAAGTCCTGCTAGCAGGCAAAGTCGAAGACATGATCAATACGGTTGTGCGTCAGATCGCGTTCTACGATTTCGAATGCAAACTGCACGCAGCCCGCGCCGAAGGCGAGCTGACGCCAGACGACATCAACGCGCTTTGGATGTCAGTGCAGGCGGAATCATTAGGTGAAGTATTCGACTTTGCACCCGGCTATGAAACCTTCTGGGCCTACATCCCGCACTTTGTGCATTCCCCGTTCTACGTCTACGCCTATGCGTTTGGCGACGGGCTGGTGAACGCATTGTACGCCGTATACGCAGAAGGCGATGCTGATTTCCAAGCCAAGTATTTCGAAATGCTGCGCGCGGGCGGATCCAAACACCACAAAGACCTACTTGCGCCGTTCGGCCTTGATGCGTCCGACCCAAAATTCTGGGACAAGGGCCTAGCCATGATCGAAGGCTTCATAGACGAACTTGAGGCCATGGAAGAGTGACATCCGTCACGCTGACGCCGCTCACACCTGCCCTAGCTGACAAGCTGAGGCAGGTTACAGTGGCACCTGATCAGGTCGTGTTTTCGGGGCAACCCACCGAATTCATCGACCTGAACGATCCCGCAATTGATGTCCATGTGATTTTGTCTGACGGCGCGACCGTGGGCATGTTTCGCATCGATCGCGGGTTTCACAACCACCACCAGTTTGCCGCGCGCAGTATCTTTGGCCTGCGGACGTTTCTGGTTGATCAGCACAAGCAAGGCCGTGGCATTGCTAAGGCGTGTTGCCAGCAGCTCCATTCATATCTGTCTGCTGCATACCCAAAGGCCGAGGCGATCATGCTTACGGTCAACCTACGTAATCCCGGCGCGTATCGCGCCTATGTCAGCGGTGGGTTTATCGATACAGGCGCCCAGTACATGGACGGCGGCGCAGGACCGCAGAAAATCCTGAAACTACCGCTCCATACTCTGTGAATGCCTAATAAGCCTGATTGCTATTGAATTACCAACAGATCACTTTTGCCATACAAGTAGTAGCGAACCGATCTAGGAACTCAATTTGGAGGTTTATACTGCCATCATTAAATTCATTGGACTGGTGATCTTTTACACCTCGCCACTAATCATCTTCGGCGTTTTGGGATTCATCAAATGGAAACGCCACTATGGTAAAGACCATTCGATTTTGGGCTATTACTTCCGGTATGCCACCGGGAAGCAAGTCACGGACGACCCCTGGCCAATATGCGTCACGAAACTATGCGTGTTCTTGTTATGGTCAATGTTGGTTACGGCAGTTCGGACCATATAAGCCTCATCGAAGCGCGGTAGCGAACGTAAAATAGGGGCCGCGCTGGCCCCTATTCGTATCTTTTTGTTGTCTTTACCGGACTTTCAGCGTCGCCAGCCCGATCATCGCGAGGATCAATGAGATGATCCAGAAGCGGATGACGATCTGCGGTTCGGCCCAACCCTTTTTCTCGTAGTGGTGGTGGATCGGCGCCATCAAGAACACGCGTTTGCCGGTACGTTTAAAGTACAGCACTTGGATAATCACGCTTAGGGCTTCGACGACGAACAGACCACCGACCACGGCTAGGACGATCTCGTGCTTGGTTGCAACGGCAATGGCACCAAGTGCACCGCCCAATGCAAGCGACCCAGTGTCGCCCATAAAGACAGCCGCAGGTGGCGCATTATACCACAAGAAACCAAGTCCACCGCCAATAAGTCCGGCACAGAAAATCAGGATTTCACCCGTACGCGGTACGTAGTGAACGTCCAGATATTCTGTAAAGTCGGTCCGGCCAACTGCATAGGCGATGATCCCAAAGGTCGCGGCGGCGATCATCACAGGCATAATTGCCAATCCATCAAGCCCATCAGTCAGGTTCACCGCATTCGCAGCGCCGACGATCACAACAACCGAAAACGGTACAAACAAAATGCCCAGGTTGATCAGCGTGTCTTTGAATACTGGCATGGCAAGCTGGTTGCTTAGGTCATCTGGGTGGTAAGCGGCGGCCCAATATCCAGCAACGCCCGCAATCAAAATACCCAGCAAAATACGCACCTTACCGGATACACCTGCGGTATTCTGTTTTGATACTTTGGCGTAGTCATCGGCGAAACCGATCGCCGCAAATGACAGCGTCACGAACAGAACCATCCATACGAATGGGTTATCAAGCCGCGCCCAAAGCAGTGTCGATGTTGTCAGCGCGCCAACGATCAGCAGCCCACCCATTGTAGGGGTGCCTGCCTTTGCAAAATGTCCCTCGGGGCCATCGTCGCGAATTGGCTGACCTTTGCCCTGCTTGCGACGCAGAACGTTGATTAGGGGCGGCCCAAAGATGAAACCGAACAGCAGTGACGTCATGAACGCCCCGCCCGCGCGGAAGGTGATATAGCGGAACAAGTTGAAAAAGTCGCCGCCATCGGAAAGTGACGTAAGCCAATAAAGCATGAGGGAATCCTATTCTTCTTGGGGGCGGCGATGCCCCAGTTTACGGATGGCGTCAACGACCAGACTAATTTTACTGCCAGCCGACCCTTTAACCAGCACAACATCGCCTGCGTCCAACATGCGTGAAACTTGGGGAACAAGGTCGGCGGGGCTTTCGGCCCACTGCCCGCGCTGGTGCTGTGGCAAGGCGCGCCACAAGTGATACATCAGCGGACCGGCACAATGGACCTGATCCATTTTCTGCAAATGACAGTTTTGTGCCAAGGCACCATGTAATTGTGCGGCACCTGCTCCCAAACCGCCCATATCCCCAAGGATCACAACGCGCCGTCCTTTGATGATCCGGCCTACGTTGTCATGAGGTTCAGAGGCTGCGATGACTTCTAGCGAGGTATCGACAGATGTCGGGTTAGCGTTGAACGCATCATCCAACAGTTCAATCGTTTCCCCATCATTTGCGGGGTCGAGCACAATCCGTTCACGCGTACCGCGCCCGGTCGACGGGGCCCAATGCGCAAGATCAAGCGTAGCCGTAACAGTATCAACACCCATCGCCGTCACAGCCGCGAGCGCACCAAGCGCGTTTACCGCGAAGTGCCGCCCCGGCACCGAAAGCTTGAACAAATAGTCCTGTCCCTGCCCGTTCGCCAAAATCACGGTCACGTCCCGGCTAAGCCGCACATTTCGTAGCGCCCAATCATTGCCTGCCTTGCCAAAACTGGTGGGCAGGCCTTCGCCTGTGCCTGCACGCAAATGCACGGCAGTCTCATCATCACCGTGAAAGATTGCGACGCCGTCTTTGCCTAACCCATCAAAGATCGATGCCTTTTCATGTGCGATTGCGGTGATGCTTCCGAATGCCTCTAGGTGTTCGGGGGCAACTCGCGTCACGATAGCCACATGCGGCTGAACAAGCTGCGAAAGCGGGCCAATGTCGCCGGGTCGACGTGCGCCAATCTTGATCACTGCAAAGTCGGCGTCTGGCGGTAACGTCGCGAGGCTAAGCGGAACATCCCATTGATTTACATAAGACGCCTGCGACGCATGGCATGTGCCTTGTCCAGAAAGCATGATGCGCAGCATTCCAATGGTAGAAGCTTTGCCGACCGACCCGGTGACCGCAACGATCTGCGCCTTGGCCCGGAACCGCGCCGCACGCGCCAGATCACGAAGCGCCCGGAGAGTATCAGGCACAGTGACAAGGCGCATGTCATCGGACACACCTGTCGGGGCTTGGCAAACGATCGCGGCAACAGCGCCTTTTTCAAAGGCCTCGGCAACGTAATCGTGCCCATCAGCGATATGTTTCAGGGCGACGAATAGATCGCCCTTGCGCAACGTGCGCGTATCAACAGAAACACCCGTAGCGGACCAATCATCAGGGCCATGACCGCCTATCGCGGCCACGACATCTTCGCCGGTCCAAAGCTTGATCATATTTTGCCTTCGAGTACTGCAACTGCCATGCTTGCTTGTTCGACATCATCAAATGGAAGAACAGAATCCCCGATGGTTTGACCTGTCTCGTGTCCCTTACCGGCAACCAAGAGCGCATCACCGGGACGCAACATATCAACAGCACGCAAAATCGCCTCGGCACGGTCGCCGACCTCAGTCACGTGGTCTGCGCCGCCGGCCTCTAACGCACCAGCCATGACCGCCGCACGAATTTTCGCAGGATCTTCTGAGCGTGGGTTGTCGTCAGTAACGATTACAACATCAGCGTTTTGCGCGGCAGCCGCCCCCATCAATGGGCGCTTGGTTGTATCACGGTCCCCACCGGCACCAACAATCGCAATAATGCGGCCCATGACATGCGGGCGCATCGCGGTCAGCGCAGTTTTCACCGCATCAGGCGTGTGGGCATAATCAACGAACACAGCTGCGCCGTTTTCGCGTGTCGCAGCAAGCTCCATCCGGCCATGCACCGTACCAAGGTGCGGCAAGGTATCAAAAACGTCCGCAGGTTCAGCACCAGCAGCTATAACCAAGCCAGCAGCAAGTAACACGTTGTCCGCCTGAAATCCGCCAATCAGACCAAGCCGCACTTGCTGCGCCTTGCCTTGCCATTCAAACAGCAAATCTTGTCCGGTTGCATCGAACCGTTGTCCCGTCAGACGCAGGCGCGCGCTGGGATGACGCCCGACACCAATCACCTCTTGGCCGCGTTCCGTGCAAATTTCAGCGACCTCTGGCCCTTTGGGATCATCAAGATTCACAACAGCCACACCATCATCTGACAGCACACGCGTGAATAGACCCATTTTTGCTTCGAAATAGGCTTCAAACGTTTCGTGATAATCGAGGTGGTCTTGGGTGAAATTCGTAAATCCAGCGGCAGCAAGAACCACGCCGTCCAAACGGCGTTGATCTAAGCCATGCGAAGATGCCTCCATCGCGACATGAGTGACGCCATGTTGAACAGCCTCGGACATCACGCGATGCAATGTGATCGGTTCTGGTGTCGTGTGTTTGAGCGGATGGGTCCAAGCGCCTTCAACGCCTGTCGTGCCTAGGTTCACACCAAACAGCCCCAGCTCTTCCCAGATTTGACGACAAAAAGTCGAAACCGAAGTTTTACCATTGGTGCCTGTCACGGCGACGACCGTACCGGGATGGGCCCCAAACCAAAGCGATGCAGTTTGCGCTAGCGTTTGGCGTGGGTCTTGGGCGACGATGGTTGCAACATTTAACGCAGCCAAAACATCAGCCGCAATCTTTGCGCCAGCGGCATCCGTCAGCACGGCGCTTGCGCCCAGCTCAATCGCTTTTGCAATAAAATTACCGCCGTGGACCGTGGCGCCGGGCAAAGCCGCGAACAGGTTACCGGGTTTCACGTTACGACTATCTACAGTCAGCCCCGTGATCTGGACCTCGCGCCCGTTTGCCGCCGTCAGCCCCAGTTCAGCCAGTGTTTTCATCGTCTACCCCGATCAGTTTGAGGTGAGTGTTACACCGATGGATTGGGGCGTGTCCACGTGTGGTCGCAGCCCCAAAAGCGGTGCAACGCGGCGTATCATTTCCGCGGCAACAGGCACCGCTGTCCAGCCTGCGGTACGGCGTGTTTCACCAAGCGTGTAAACCGAAGGTTCATCCAGCGTCACGATCAAAACATACTTTGGATCGCTTGCAGGAAAGACAGACGCAAATGTCGCGATGACCTTATCATCGTAATAGCCGCCACCGTTTTCACGCGGCTTATCCGCAGTCCCGGTTTTGCCGGCGACCTCGTATCCGGCAACCTCGCCCAGTGACGCGGTACCGCGTACAACTACCTGACGTAGCATGTGAATCGCGCTTTGGCTTACAGCATCACTTAAGATGCGCGGTCCCACTTCAGGTGTCTCAACACGCAGCAATGTTGGTTCCACCCGATGACCGCCGTTCGCGATCGAGGCATAGGCCGTTGCAAGGTGCACAGGGGATGATGACAGCCCGTGACCATATGAAATTGTCATGGCCGATATCTCGGACCAATTGGCGGGCAGCAATGGCTTACCAGACGCGGCTTCGCCCATTTCAACCGACGTAGCCTCAAGAAACCCGAGTGAGCCCAAGAAATCACGCTGACGATCTGCACCGATTTGCATTGCGATACGGGCAGTTCCAACGTTCGACGATTCGACGATCACATCAGTTGACGTAAGCTCGGGACCATAGTCGTGGAAATCGCGAATACGGAATCGGCCCCATGTCAGCGGGCCCTGAGTATCGATCATTGTGTTGGCGTTGATTAGGCCCAACTCCATCGCTTGCGCGACCGCGAAAATCTTGAAGGTGGAACCAAGCTCGTAAACACCCTGCACCGCACGGTTAAACAACGGGCTGTCAGACTGATCACCACTTGTTAGCACGCGTGGCCGGTTGTTGGGATCAAAGTCTGGCAGCGACACCATCGAAATGATCTCGCCGGTGTGCACATCCATCAAGACGGACGCAGCACCTTTGGCCGACATGATAGACATACCGCCAGCAAGCACCTGTTCAGATGCCGCCTGCACGGTCAAATCCAAGGATAGCTCAAGCGGTGCTCCCTCGTTCGCGGGATCACGCAAGAAACCATCGAATTGACGCTCAACACCCGCTACGCCGATCACCTCGGCGCTTGCTACGCCTTCGCGACCATAGCTGGCGCCACCTAAAATATGAGCCGCAACTGAACCGTTTGGATATAGGCGCATTTCACGCGGACCAAACAGCAAGCCCGGGCTACCAATGTCGTGCACCGCTTGCATCTGCTCTGGGCTGATCTGGCGGCGAATCCATAGGAATTTCCGCTCGCCTATAAAATCGGCAAGCAGTTCAGCTTCGTCCAGTTCAGGAAAAATTGCGGCAAGGCCTTTGGCGGCATTCGCCGGATCAACCATGTCGCGTGGGTGTGCGTATAGCGAATGGGTCGCAAGGTTGGTCGCTAGGATGCGTCCATTTCTATCAACAATATCAGACCGCTGCCCGATAATCGGGTTGCCGACTGTCGTCGCGCGCGGCTCTTCCGGCACTGACGAAGCAAGCGTGCCCATGCGTGCGCCGATGGTTGTAAACGCGCAAAAGAAAGCAAGCCCCAACACCAACAGCCGCCCTTCGGCGCGCTGGCGGGACTTGTCGTGCATTTCCTCGTGACGCTTGGCACGAATTTCGGCTTCGATCACATCAGGGTTTTCGCCGGTTTCCCGCGCTTTCAAAATCCGAGCCAGCGGTCTGAGCGGCGTGCGGGTCATAGCGGGTTCTCCACGCTTTGAAACGCATCGCTCGATAGTTCAATCGGGTTCGTAATCGGTAGGATTGGTGGCAGAGGATAGATAATCTGATCAACACGACCAAACGCATCAGGCATGATTGGCAATAGACCCAAGCGGTCAAAGTTCAGTTCAGCCAAATCCGCTAGACGATCCGGGCGATTCAAATAGGCCCACTCCGCCCGCAACATGCTTAGCCGTTCATGTGACGCGCCAATTTGCGCGTGCAGCTCACGGACTTCGCGGATAGTCGCCTGCGTTTTGTAGTTTTCCTGATAGGCCCAAAAGGCCAACCCCATCACTGCAAGAGCGGCGACAACAAATAAAATACCACGCACTTACCTGCCCCCCTTTTTGTTCTTTTTCATTGGCATGCCAAGGTCAGCAGGATCAATATTCTGCGCCGGTGCATCAGTACGGATTGCAACACGCAATTTGGCGGAACGCGAACGCGGGTTTTCCGCCAATTCTTCGGCGTCCGGACCGATTGCTTTGCGCTTTTCGATACGGAACGCCGGAGTAATTTGTTCGACCTCGGGCGCATAACGGTTTGCATTTGCCGTGTTACCAGAACGCGCCTGCAAGAAACGTTTAACCATACGATCTTCGACGGAATGGAATGTCACGACAGCCAACTTACCACCGGGCTTCAGCGCGCGTTCAGCGGCCATCAACCCTTCGGCCAATTCGCCATATTCATTGTTCACCGCAATGCGAAGCGCCTGAAAGGTACGTGTCGCCGGGTGTGACTGATTTGGCTTTGCACGCGGCAAACAGCTTTCGACCACCTTCGCCAATTGCAAAGTCGTCGTCAGCGGACGCGCAGCAACAATCGCACGCGCGATACGCCGGGATGCACGCTCTTCACCATACAGAAAGATAATATTAGCAAGTTCAGATTCGTCAGCAGTGTTCACAAGATCAGCAGCCGAAGGCCCGTCCTGCGACATCCGCATATCCAGCGGCCCGTCACGCATGAACGAAAACCCGCGCTCTGCCAGATCAAGCTGCATAGAGCTGACGCCAAGGTCCAGCACCACGCCATCCAAATCGGATGCATATTCATCTAGCTTTGAAAACGTACCAAGCTGCATTTTGATCCGGTCACCATAGGCATCGGCCCACTCTGCGGCCATTTCAAATGCCAGTGGATCACGGTCTACAGCGATGACCTGATCAGCGCCGGCCGCCAACAATTCTCGGGTATAACCGCCAGCACCAAAGGTCCCATCAAGCCAGACACCAGAAACAGGAGAGACCGCTGCAATCAGCGGTCTAATCAGAACAGGAATATGAGGTTTATCGTCGGAGGCAGCTGACATCGTAATCCCCTAATCGTCCAAAAGGCTTAGCGGATCAAAGTCCTCGCCCTGCTCATCCAGCCAGCCAGTCAAATCATCCACGATCTCTTCGGCGTATGTTTCGGCTTTCCAAATTTCAAAGTGATCGCCAAGGCCACTGAACTTAAGTTCACCATCAGTCAAGCCAAGCTTTTGACGCTGCTTGATCGGCATAACCGTGCGACCATCCTTGTCGACGTCCAATTTGATGGACTGACCGATAATCAAACGCGACAGTTTCTTCTTGTTCGCGGAACCCCGCGGCATCGCATTGATCTGATCGACCAAAGCGGTGAATTCGTTAACAGTATAACCGTGAAGTTCGTTTTTCAGGTGGTCACCGTACAAAAGGTACATACGCGGGAACAGACCTGTCGTCCATTCGGGGTCACCAGCTTCAAGCACACGACGAAAATCAGCCGGGATCGACATGCGCCCCTTGCTGTCCACCTTTTGGGTGTGTTCGCCTGTGAAACTTAGAACCACTGTCCCTCGGCCCTTTACCTTGCACTTACGCCGCAACTTGCGGCCCTGAATGTAGAAACGGCGAATTGCGCTGCTGCCACTGCACAATCCGCCGCCTTGCCCCACGTTGGGGGAAAAGTCCGACTGCGCGTGCCACCTGGGGGGATGTCTGCTCGCTCACGCGCCGGATCTGTTTTGAGTAAAGACGAAGCCTGTATGAAACCTGCTTTTGCCGGTTGGGGTTCTTTTGCGCCCCGTTTGAAGTCGTGTTCGCCGTTACCGTGCAACTGTTTTGACAGCAGAACGCGATGCGATCAACAGTTTTCTGGGAATTCATGGAACCTGATGGGGAATTCCGCCGACACAGGATTACACCCCAAGACGAATCACGCAATTTTTACAGAAATTGTAGCGAACAAGACAAAACAAGGCACAACATGTTGTGCCACTAGCTCGCCCAAAAAAAGTTCCAGAAATTTCCACATTATTGGCGTCACTTGACGCCCGAACAGATTCTAAAAATGAATATTTGGATAAATAATTCATTTCGACCCGCTCAGAGGCGCCCCTAGCGTCGAATCACATTGGGGTTCCATAGTTTCCCAACCATACCCACCAGAACGTCGCAACGGCCGTGGCATTCCGGCCACAGGGCCACCCCGCCAACAAAAAGGGCGGCAAAGCAAATGCTCGCCGCCCAAACTGACAGATATAGTGTCTTTGTGTTGGCTCTAAGCCATCCCGCCGTCAATGAACCGCCGGGCAAGCTGGCGGTAAGCGTCGGCCATTGGTCCATCCCCTGCTGCGATTGGCGTACCAGCGTCACCTGCCAGCCGCGTATCAAGATCAATCGGCAAAGCCCCCAGCAAAGGCACACCCATCCTGTCCGCCTCTGCCGCAACACCGCCGTGACCAAAGATATGGGACTCATGACCGCAATTCGGGCAATGGAACGTCGACATGTTTTCGATCAGACCAAGGACAGGCGTCTTTAGCGTGTTGAACATATCAATCGCCTTTCGCGCATCAATGAGTGCGACATCTTGCGGGGTGCTCACCACGACTGCGCCAGTCAGATTAGTCTTTTGACATAATGTGAGCTGCACATCACCCGTACCGGGCGGCAGATCGACGATAAGAACGTCTAATTCACCCCACTCAACCTGCCCCAGCATTTGCTGAAGTGCACCCATCAACATAGGGCCACGCCACACGACCGCCTTGTCCGGGTCCACCATTAAACCAATCGACATCATAGTGACGCCATGTGCTTGTAGCGGAATAATGGTTTTACCATCTGGGCTGGCTGGGCGCTTATTGACGCCCATCATGCGCGGCTGACTGGGACCATATATATCAGCATCCAACAAACCCACACGACGCCCCTCGCGCGCCAATGCCACGGCAAGGTTAGAAGATACTGTCGACTTACCAACGCCACCCTTACCGGACCCGATCGCCAAAATGCGGTCTACGCCAGCGACAGGTGCCGGACCGGCCTGCGGTGTCGGGTGACGACCTACCTTCAACGATGGGGCTTCTGGCGCCTTGGGTGCCGGGCCATGTGCTGTAAGAACGACAGACACGGAATCGACACCGTCCATACCCCGCACAAGTTCTTCAGCTGCGACACGGATCGCGTCCATCTTGGCGGCCTCTGCCGGATCTGCGGCCTCAATAACAAAACGGACGGCACCAGATTCGATGGTCAACGCCCGGATCATATCGCGCGAAACCAGATTCTCACCGCCCGGCAACGTCAGCCGCGCAAGTTCGCTTAGAATTTCATCACGCGTAATCGCCATAGCAGGCCCCTTGTTTATAAAGCGTCTATTTCGTGACCAACATCTGGCACGTTTTATGCAAACCACAAGCCCTAGGGCCGATCTGCATAAGAATACTACAGATTGATGACGTTAGGTCAGCGATGCTTATGCATTTTCTGCATAGCAGCAATGACCAATCGTCCGTTGTGCAGCTGCAGCATAATCCTTCATAAGGAGGACAACCAAAGCGACACGGGTCGCAACGACGTAATGAGATAGACGAGTAAGTAACATGACATACCAAACACAAACACAATTCGCTGGCGCTTCTTTTGCAGCACGCTTCTCCGCTTTCCGCGCTGAGATCGCTCAGAAACTGGCAAACCGCAAAGTGTACACAACAACAGTTAACGAGCTGCAGGCTCTTAGCAACCGCGAACTGGCTGATCTTGGCCTGGGTCGTTCAGAAATCAAACGTATCGCTCTAGAAGCTGCATACGGCAACTAATAACGAGATCGGAACTGTCGCTTCCTCCCTGAAAAGACAGTTCTGAAACGACCCAACGCTCCTCCTCCTCCCTGAGCTTGGGTCACACATAAGGTGGCGACATTCACCTCCTCCCGGATGTCGCCACTTTACACCAGTTTCGGAACCGCCACCTCCTCCCGGCGGAACCGATCATACCGCAGGCCGCGCTCACCTCCTCCCGAGCAACGCCCGCGAGGAAGCGCCTCGCTCTTCTCCTCCCAGAGCAGGCAGGCGCTGATCATAGAGACGGTCATGCCCACCTCCTCCCGGGCATGACCGTTTTTTTATGTACAAACGGTATTCCGCAATTGCAGCGCAACGGTTTTGCCCGATAGACATGCAACATGAGCATGCCGCCAAGATTTCCAATCACTGCAGATCAAATCACCCTGGTCGTGAAACAGTTCTATACCGCCGTCCGCACGAACCCAGAGATTGGCCCAATCTTTGCGAAACACGTCACCGATTGGCCCAGCCACGAATCAAAAATCGCGGGCTTTTGGCGCAATGCGATTCTGTTTGAACGGAGCTATGACGGCAATCCGATGCAGGCACATATGCGTGCAGGAAATGTGCGCCCCGAACATTTTGATATTTGGTTGGGACTGTTCGATACGATTCTGGCCAAAAATCTACCCACCGACACAGCTGCATCATGGTCGACACTAGCCCACCGTATCGGCCGCGGGTTGCGTTACGGCGTTGAGCCAACCGAAGGACCGCCCACCCTGACCTAGGCGCGCGTATCCTTTGGCGAGCCCATCACCATATAGCTCGTGATCGAACGCACATGCGGCACAGTTCCCAAGATTTCCGTGTGAAACGCCTTATAGGCAGGCAAATCGGCGACCTCGACACGCAGCATATATTCAAACGCACCAGCGACATTGTGGCATTCAACCACCTGATCTGCGTTTTCCATGGCCTGCTCAAACCCATCTTGCGCGGCCTTCGTATGCTCGGCCAATCCAACGGCGACATAAACCACATAGGCCCGCCCGGTTTGGGCCGGATCGAATCTGGCGCGGTATCCCTGAATCACGCCGGTACGCTCCAATTCTTGTACGCGCCGCAAGCAAGCAGAAGGCGACCGCCCGACCTGATCAGCGAGCTGCAGATTGCTAATGCGACCATCGCGGGACAATACGCGCAATATCTTGTCGTTAATCGGATCCATCTACGCCATTCATTGCTGCAAATATGCAAACTACAAACAATAAGAAATTTCATTGCGTGATTCTTCGTGCATTATTGTGCGATGAATTACGAAATCTTAACAGCCCTGATTGGCTTTGCCTTTGCGACGTCAATCACCCCCGGTCCAAACAACCTGATGCTGATGGCGTCAGGCGCAAATTACGGCTTGCGGCGCACCTTACCGCATATGTTCGGCATTTCGCTGGGTCATGCGTTTATGGTCGTGGTCGTTGGGCTGGTTCTTTTGCAGCTTTTTGAACAATTCCCTGTGCTCAATACGATTCTAAAGGTGCTGAGCGTGGGCTATATGCTTTGGCTGGCATGGAAAATCGCGAACGCGGCACCGCCAAGCGACAAAGCCCCTACTGGTAAGCCCTTTACCTTCCTGCAAGCCGCAGCATTTCAATGGGTAAACCCAAAGGCATGGTCGATGGCGATCACCGCAATCAGCGGGTACGCACCACAAGATCGCGGCATTTTCTTTGGCTCGCTCATTGTAGCCTGCGTTTTTGCGGCAACCAACCTACCCTCGGTTTCGGTCTGGGCATGGATGGGCGTTCAGGTCAGACGCTGGCTCGGCACCTCAACCAGACTCCGTTTCTTTAACATCACGATGGCACTGTTACTGGTCGCGTCGCTCTATCCGATTCTGACCCATTAAAACGGAATGTCATCCGCCTGATCAGCCGCCACGATAAAACGTGCGACGACGTGCTTTGACCCGGCCTTATCGAATTCGATCACCAGCTTATCGCCCTCGATCCCCATCAATTCACCATAGCCGAATTTCTGATGGAACACGCGATCACCGACCGTAAAGGCACTGACAGCCTCAAGATCAATGGTGACGCTTTGCGCCCGCGGCGTCGCGGACGTTCCGCGCTGTTGGCTGCGGCTTTGAAGGCGCTTCCAACCGGGCGAATCGTAGACGTCAGCGGAATGGGCTTTCTCGTGCAGCGTCGACTTCGCCGCGCCAGCAATTGCCGGGGACGCGCTGGCAGACATGCCCGCCGCACCATAATTCCCACCGTACAACCCCGGAGGCGTCAGCACCTCTACATGTTGCTCTGGTAATTCGTCGATGAAGCGCGACGGCAGCTGCGATTGCCACTGCCCGTAGACCCGTCGGTTAGCGGCGAAGGAAATCGTGCATAATTCCTCGGCCCGCGTGATACCGACATAGGCTAGCCGCCGTTCTTCCTCTAATCCCTTTAGCCCGCTTTCATCCATTGACCGCTGGGACGGGAACAATCCGTCTTCCCAACCGGGCAAAAACACCGCTGGAAACTCAAGACCCTTAGCCGCGTGAAGCGTCATGATGCTGACCTTCTCGCCCTGTTCTTCTGTTTCATTGTCCATGATCAGGCTGACATGTTCGAGGAACCCTTGCAGGTTCTCAAAATTCTCAAGCGCTTTAACCAATTCTTTTAGGTTTTCGAGCCGCCCCGGCGCCTCTGGCGTTTTATCGTTTTGCCAAAACCCGGTGTAGCCAGATTCGTCCAAAATCATCTCGGCCAGTTCAACGTGGTTATAATCGGCAGCTTCCGTGCCAAACCCGGCATCAACCAGACCGTCATCCAGAACCGCATCGTCATCGATCACAGGCATCGCAGGCCCACGCGTGACGGAACGCCAACGGTCAAGCCCATCGACCAAAATCGTCAATTCTTTCAGGCCCTTGCCGCCCAGCAATTTACCTTGGCAAACAAGCCGCGCACCTTCGACCAAAGACACGTCATTGTCGCGTGCCGTGCGTTGGATGGTCTGAACAGCCTTATCGCCTAGTCCACGTTTTGGGGTGTTCACGATCCGCTCAAACGCGAGATCATCATCGTGACTGACCGCGAGCCGGAAATAGGCCATCGCATCGCGGATCTCCATACGTTCATAGAAACGCGGGCCACCGATGACGCGGTACGGCAAACCGATGCTTAGAAAACGATCCTCAAAGGCGCGCATCTGGTGCGACGCACGGACAAGGATCGCCATACTATCCAAACCGAGTGGCGACATGCCACGCGTGCCGCGCTGCATCGCTTCAATCTCTTCGCCAACCCAGCGGGATTCTTCTTCGCCGTCCCAATGACCTATCAGGCGAACCTTTTCTCCATCTTCACGAGACGTAAACAGCGTCTTACCCAGACGCCCCTTGTTTGCTGCAATCACACCAGAGGCAGCAGCCAGAATATGCGGCGTAGACCGATAATTTTCTTCAAGCCGCACAACATGCGCGCCCGGAAAGTCAGTTTCAAACCGTAGGATGTTTCCCACCTCGGCACCGCGCCAACCATAGATCGACTGGTCATCATCACCGACGCAGCAAATGTTTTTATGCTTGCTCGCGAGCAGGCGCAGCCACAGGTATTGGGCAACGTTCGTATCTTGATACTCGTCCACCAGAATATAGCGGAACCAGCGTTGGTATTGATCCAGCACGTCTTCGTGTTTTTGGAAGATCGTGACCATGTGCAAAAGAATGTCGCCGAAATCGACAGCATTCAGGTCGCGCAAGCGCTTCTGATAGGCCGTGTAAAGCGCGATACCCTGATGATCAAAAGCAGCGCTATCTGCGACAGGCACGTTATCAGGCGTCCATGCCTTGTTTTTCCAATTGTCGATAATGCCGGACAGCATGCGGGGCGGCCAACGCTTTGCGTCAATGCCAGCGGCCTCGATTAACTGCTTCATCAGGCGAATCTGATCGTCAGTATCAAGAATGGTAAAGTTCGACTTTAACCCAACTAATTCCGCATGACGGCGCAGCAGTTTTGCACAGACAGAGTGGAACGTGCCAAGCCAAGGCATGCCCTCAACAGCCTCGCCCATCAATGACCCAATCCGCGACTTCATTTCGCGGGCCGCCTTATTGGTGAATGTCACCGCGAGGATTTCATGCGGCCGCGCCGTTCCGGTCGCCAAAAGATGCGCAATCCGTGTCGTCAGCGCCTTTGTCTTCCCCGTGCCAGCACCCGCCAACATCAAGACAGGACCGTTCAACGTCTCGACCGCTTCGCGCTGTGCTGGGTTCAAGCTGTCCAAATATGGCATCGGACGCGCAGACATTGCACGTTGGCTAAGCGGGACGGCAGCAGCCTCAAAGGCGTCTTCTTCGGAAAAATCATTCATGCTGGACACGATACCCGCAAACCGCAGGCAGGAAAAGCCTTGTTCACATAATGTTCCCAGCTTCCCTTGCCGAAATTGTTCGGCTACGCATTGCATATGTTTCAGGTCATTCTTCTCGGAAGCCTTGCAGGCGCGATGATCCCCCTTGGGGGCCTGATCGCCGCCAATGAAAACATTCAGCGTTACTGGCTGCGCAACGAATTTCGGCACAGCGTTGTTGCCTTTGGCGGCGGTGCGCTGCTGAGTGCCGTGGCCTTTGTACTGATCCCCGACGGTGAAAAGGCGCTTAACACATTCGCTGTCATTGGCTGGATTGCCGCAGGTGCGATATTGATGGCGGCTGTCGACGCGCGCCTTTCACGCCGTGGATCGCACCGTGCACAGCTTGTCGCGATGCTGTCGGATTTTATCCCGGAAGCCGTGGCACTCGGGGCCGTAATCGCAAGCGGAGAGAGTTCGGGCCTACTGCTCGCCATGATGATCGCCCTGCAAAACCTGCCCGAAGGCTTTAACGCGTTTCGTGAACAGCGTGATTCAGGTGCAAAAACGGGGCGAATATTGCGTAATTTTGTCGGCCTCTCACTGATAGGCCCAATCGCTGCGCTTGCTGGCTTTCTGCTTCTTGCTGATTTCCCCCAAGTCACAGGGGCAATTATGCTGACTGCGGCTGGCGCTATTTTGTACCTGATTTTTCAGGACATCGCGCCGCAAGCAAAACTGGCAAACCGGCACGGTCCCGCGCTTGGGGCTGTTGCGGGTTTTCTACTGGGCCTGACCGGCCACCTGTTGATTGGATAGCTAATTGTCACTACATACGAAATACCCAGCCATTGCCGATCTAAAGACGCGAGCAAGAAAACGTATCCCGCATTTTGTATGGGAATATCTGGATAGCGCGACGGGAACTGAAGCGACGCAAAAGCGCAATCGGTCATCGCTTGATCAAGTCCTACTCAAACCCTCAATCCTACACGGCGAGTTCGAACCCGACCTTCGCACCACGTTTCTTGGCAAAGAGTATCCATTGCCGATCGGGATTGCGCCGGTGGGCATGTCTGGCTTGGTTTGGCCCGGCGCAGAACAAATGCTCGCCCGCACCGCAGCGAAAGAGGGTATTCCCTACACACTATCTACGGTCGCCAGCCAACTGCCCGAAGACGTTGGCCCACATGCGGGCGATCAGGGATGGTTTCAGCTATACCCGCCCCGCGATCCAGAAATCCGCAAAGACATCTTGAACCGCGCCGAAAACTCCGGCTTCCACACGCTGGTTCTAACCGTTGACGTGCCCGTCGCATCTCGGCGCGAGCGACAGACACGCGGCGGCATGACAAACCCGCCTAAGCTAACACCGCGTCTGGCAATGCAAGCGGCCCAATGCCCTGCATGGTTGAACGGCATTCGCAAAACGGGGATGCCGCGTTTGCGCTTGATGGAAAGCTATTCCAACATCAAGACCGCCCTGCCGTCGACCCAGCATATCGGGTATTTGCTACGGACCTCGCCTGATTGGGACTATCTAAAATGGCTGCGCGATCATTGGGATGGACCACTGATCGTAAAAGGTGTCGGAAACCCGGACGATGCGGCACGGCTGGCCGATGAAGGCGTCGATGCAATCTGGGTCAGCAATCACGCGGGCCGCCAATTTGACGGCGCACCTGCAACGATCGATGTCCTTCCCGGCATCCGCGCTGCAACCACCTTGCCGCTTATCTTTGACAGCGGCATCGAGGGCGGTCTTGATGTATTGCGCGCCCTCGCACTTGGCGCTGACTTCGTGATGCTGGGACGCGCGTTCCATTATGGGTTGGCCGCACTAGGTGAACCTGGCGCGGCGCATGTGTTGGACATTTTGCGTCAGGATATGATCAGCAACATGGGACAGATCAGTGCGCGTAACCTTACGGAAATTCACCGGGCAAGACTTTAATACAACACGTTAGCGCTAACATTAGGGCTGGACAATTCCTGATCCGCACCCGACAATGCTGCAACTGCGAAGGGGAGAGCAATGGCTGAGTTTAACAAGATTTTGATCGCAAACCGTGGTGAAATCGCCATCCGGATCATGCGGGCAGCAAACGAGATGGGCAAAAAGACCGTCGCGGTCTACGCCGAAGAAGACAAACTTGGCCTGCACCGCTTCAAAGCGGACGAAGCTTACCGTATCGGTGAAGGCATGGGGCCGGTTGCTGCTTACCTTTCCATCGAAGAAATCATTCGCGTCGCCAAAATGTCTGGCGCTGACGCGATCCACCCCGGTTACGGGCTTTTGTCCGAAAACCCTGAATTTGTAGATGCTTGCGAAGCAAACGGCATCACGTTCATCGGCCCCAAGGCCGCAACCATGCGCCAGCTGGGCGACAAGGCCAGCGCCCGTCGGGTTGCGATCGAAGCTGGCGTGCCCGTCATCCCAGCAACCGAAGTTCTTGGCGACGATATGGCCAAGATCAAGAAACAAGCAGCCGAAGTCGGCTATCCGCTGATGCTCAAGGCGTCATGGGGTGGTGGTGGTCGCGGTATGCGCCCGATCATGTCCGAAGACGAACTTGAGGAAAAAGTGCTTGAAGGCCGCCGCGAAGCCGAAGCTGCTTTTGGTAACGGCGAAGGTTATCTGGAAAAGATGATCATCAAAGCTCGCCACGTCGAAGTGCAAATTTTGGGCGATACACATGGTCAAATGTACCACCTATGGGAACGCGATTGTTCTGTGCAACGACGTAACCAAAAGGTCGTTGAACGCGCCCCTGCCCCATATCTGTCAGGCACACAGCGTGAACAACTGTGTAATTTGGGCAAGAAAATCTGCCAGCATGTGAATTATGAGTGTGCCGGTACTGTCGAATTCCTGATGGATATGGACAGCGGTGAATTCTATTTCATCGAAGTTAACCCCCGCGTTCAGGTCGAACACACTGTCACCGAAGAGGTCACAGGTATCGACATCGTACGTGCGCAAATCCTGATCGCCGAAGGTAAATCATTGGTCGAGGCAACAGGCTGCGCATCCCAGTACGACGTCAAACTGGACGGTCACGCACTGCAGTGTCGTGTCACCACAGAAGACCCGCAAAACAACTTTATCCCCGATTACGGTCGCATCCAGATGTACCGCTCGGCGACAGGCCCGGGCATCCGTCTCGACGGCGGCACCGCCTATTCCGGTGCGGTCATTACGCGTTATTACGATAGTTTGCTGACGAAAGTTACTGCGCGTGCACCTACACCAGAAATGGCAATCGCACGTATGGACCGCGCCTTGCGCGAATTCCGTATTCGCGGCGTCTCCACCAACATCGCGTTTGTGGAAAACCTGCTTAAGCACCCGACGTTCCTGAACAACGAATACCACACAAAATTCATCGACCAGACACCTGATCTGTTTAACTTTTCTAAGCGTCGGGACCGTGCCACAAAGATCCTGACCTATATCGCAGACATCACCGTGAACGGTCACCCAGAAACAGCTGGTCGTGCGCGTCCTGCAGCGGATGTGAAGCCACCGAAACCACCGGTGAAACCAACCACAGATGTAACCCCCGGCACACGCAATATCCTTGATGATTTCGGACCAGAGGCAGTGGCCGATTGGATGCGCGATCAAAAACAACTGCTGATCACCGACACCACAATGCGTGACGGTCACCAGTCGTTGCTGGCAACGCGGATGCGGTCAATTGATATGATCAATGCGGCCCCTGCATATGCGGCGAAGATGAACCAATTGTTCAGCGTTGAATGCTGGGGCGGCGCGACATTCGATGTGGCCTATCGTTTCTTGCAGGAATGCCCATGGCAACGCCTGCGCGACATTCGGGCGGCTATGCCAAACATCATGACACAGATGTTGCTCCGTGCATCAAACGGCGTGGGCTACACCAACTATCCTGACAACGTCGTTCAAAGCTTTGTTGCGCAAGCCGCCGAGTCCGGCGTCGACGTGTTCCGCGTGTTCGACAGCCTAAACTGGGTTGAAAACATGCGTGTCGCAATGGATGCCGTTGGCAACGCAGGCAAAGTGATCGAAGGTACGATTTGTTATACGGGCGATGTACGTGATCCAAATCGCGCAAAATACGACTTGAAATACTATGTCGGCATGGCACGTGAGCTCGAAGCGGCTGGTGCACATGTACTGGGTCTTAAAGACATGGCTGGCTTGATGAAGCCAGCCGCGGCCAAGACGTTGATCCTTGCACTCAAAGAAGAAGTCGGCCTGCCGATCCACTTCCACACACATGACACATCAGGCGCATCAATCGCGACTGTACTGGCGGCTTCGGCTGCTGGCGTGGATTGTGTGGATGCAGCGATGGATTCATTCTCGGGGAATACATCACAGCCGACGCTTGGTTCTATTGTTGAATCGCTGCGCGGCGATGCCCGTGACACCGGCCTGAACATCAAAGCGATCCGTGAGATCAGCAACTATTTTGAGCAGGTCCGCGAACACTATACTGCGTTCGAATCCGGTCTTCAGGCCCCTGCCTCCGAAGTCTACCTGCACGAAATGCCCGGCGGGCAGTTTACCAACCTCAAGGCCCAAGCACGTAGCCTTGGCCTAGAAGAGCGTTGGCACGAGGTCGCGCAGACCTATGCAGATGTGAACCAGATGTTTGGTGATATCGTCAAAGTGACGCCTTCATCCAAAGTTGTCGGCGATATGGCCCTGATGATGGTTTCACAAAACCTGACACGCGCCCAAGTCGAAGATCCAAAGGTTGACGTCGTCTTTCCTGACAGCGTTGTGGACATGATGCGCGGTAGCCTTGGCCAGCCTCCGGGTGGATGGCCCGAAGGCATTCAAAAGAAGATCCTGAAAGGTGAAAAGCCAATCACAGAGCGCCCGGGTAAATCCTTGCCCCCTGTTGATCTGGAAGCGACGCGTGCGGACCTGTCAAAGCAACTTGATGGTGCCAGCGTCGATGATGAAGACCTGAACGGTTACCTGATGTATCCTAAGGTGTTCCTTGATTACATGGGCCGTCACAAAAACTATGGCCCTGTGCGTACCCTGCCCACGCGGACGTTCTTTTATGGCATGGAACCCGGTGAAGAGATTTCAGCCGAAATAGACCCCGGCAAAACGCTGGAAATTCGTCTCCAAGCCGTGTCTGAAATGAACGAAGATGGTGAGGTAAAAGTGTTCTTTGAACTTAACGGCCAGCCACGTGCGATCCGTGTGATGAACCGCCTAGCCGCCGCCGAAAAGGTTTCACGCCCCAAAGCCGAAGCTGGTAACCCTGACCACATTGGCGCGCCCATGCCGGGCGTCGTGGCAACTGTTGCTGCTGTCGCCGGGAAAGAAGTCAAAGAAGGCGATCTACTTTTGACGATTGAAGCGATGAAAATGGAAACTGGCATCCACGCAGAACGCGATGCCGTGATTAAGGCAGTGCATGTGCACGCTGGCAGCCAGATCGACGCCAAGGATCTGTTGATCGAGCTTGAGTAAGCCACACTCCTTTGGGCGGCAAGCGTCGCCCAAAGGATAAACCAGAGCAGTAATTTTGGAGACACCATGTTACCCATTACGGCGATCTACGGTGCTTTGACTGCACTGGTTTACCTAACCTTGACGATCCGCGTGATCGGTCAACGACGGACATTGAAAATTTCACTGGGTGACAAAGACAACCCCGCAATGCGCCAGCACATTCGTGCCCACGCAAACTGCGCGGAATATGCGCCGATGGGGATTATCCTTCTTGGCCTTGTCGAACTGAATGGCGGCGCAACTTGGCTTGTCCATCTGTTGGGATTGATGGTCATCTTGGGCCGCGTTGCACACGCAGCCGCATTCTGGAAACACCCGATGAGCTTTCCACTGCGCCAACTGGGGATGTTGCTGACTATGGTGCAACTTGCGCTCGCTTCACTTGTAATCCTTATCAGCGCGTTATTCTAATTGCAGCGCCTGGCCCTGCTATCGTTGGTGGTCCCCGACTACGACGCGGGAATTGCATTTTTCGTTGATGTCATGGGATTTGAGCTACTAGAAGACACCGATCTAGGCGGCGGCAAGCGCTGGGTGCGGGTTGCCCCGAAGGGTGCGGAAACTGCGTTTCTTTTGGCCCGTGCAGTCGGCGACAAACAGGTCGCTGCCATAGGCAATCAAGGCGGTGGGCGCGTTTGGCTGTTTTTGCAGACTGACGACTTTGATCGTGACCATGCCCACATGCTGGCCAAAGGCGTGTATTTCGAAGAACAGCCACGCGGCGAACCATATGGCCGCGTGGCAGTATTAACGATCCCTTCGGCAACCGATGGGACCTCGTTCAGTTTAACCCAGAACCTGCGTAATTGCCTTTTTAGTGACATCGACAACTTTGTCGATCTCAGCCTCAGAGATGCAGAACGGCGGTGCAAAGCCGATGATATCGCCTTGTGGCATCGCACGTGCAATAACGCCCTGCTCGGCCATCGCGCCCACAATCGTTGGGCATATCTTATCAGCAGCCTCAAAAGCCTGTTTAGTGTCTTGGTTTTTTACCAACTCCACCCCGCACAACAAACCGTCACCGCGTATTTCGCCCATGTTCACATGATCGCCCAGCGCATCACGCATCGCTGCATTCAAATAGGTACCCATCCGCCCCGCATTTGCGACCAAATTCAAATCATCAATTAGCTTTAGGTTTGCAACACCAGCAGCCGCACAGATAGGATGCGCCGAATAGGTCCAGCCGTGTCCAATGGGGCCGTTCTCATCGGCGCCTTGCTCTAACACCTTCCACATTTTGTCAGACACGATTGACCCGGACAGTGGCGCATAGGCAGATGTCAGGCCCTTGGCGATCGTGATCAGATCCGGCTTCATTCCATAATATTCAGAACCAAACATCGTGCCCAAGCGCCCAAAGCCAGTTACCACTTCATCCGCGACCAAAAGAATATCGTGCTTATCCAAAACGGCTTGGATGGCGGCCCAGTAACCCGCAGGCGGAGGCACGATACCACCGGTTCCCAACACAGGCTCACCGATAAACGCAGCAATCGTATCTGCACCTTCGCGTTCGATTTGCGCCTCAAGTTCTACAGCGCAATGTGCTGAAAACTGTTCTTCAGTCATACTCTGATCGGTACGGCGGAAATAATATGGTGCCTCGGTGTGGATCACCTGCGCGAGCGGAAGGTCAAATTTCTTATGAAACAGCTCTAGCCCGGTCAGAGACCCAGTCATCAAACCCGACCCATGATACCCCCGCCACCGCGAGATGATCTTTTTCTTCTCGGGCCGACCAAGAATATTGTTGTAATACCAAATCAGCTTGATGTTGGTCTCATTGGCGTCCGACCCAGACAGCCCAAAATACACCTTCGACATATGATCCGGCGCACGGTCCATGATCATCTTAGAAAGCGTAATTGATGCCTCTGTCCCATGACCCACGTATGAATGGTAATAGGCCAATTCTTTGGCCTGGGCCGCGATTGCATCCGCAATTTCGGGATGACCGTATCCAACGTTCACGCAGTAAAGCCCCGCAAATGCGTCCAAAAACTGATTTCCGTCACGATCTTGTATATGAACGCCTTTGGCACCAGAGATCACGCGCGTTGGTGTTTCACCCCGCGCATGCATCGCCAGATGCGTCGAGGCGTGAAAAAAATTGTCGCGGTCCCATTGTTCAAGCGGGTCGTTCTTTAACATCGTACTTCCTTTGTTGTGGCCTAAGCCGTGATTTCAACGGCCAGCACAGCCAGACAATCGCCCGGCTGGATCAAACCGGGAAAGTGTCGCGCAGTCAGAATGCCATCCATCTGTGCTTTGACAGCCTGAGGGGCACGTCCCGTATGTTGGGTGTCCCAGATCTGCGCGAGGTCATCGCCCTCGCGGACCATGTCACCAAGCGCAGCGGTGAATGCGACCAGCCCGCCATCATCGGCAAAATGAAAACATGTATCATCTGGTTGGGTCAGCATACGTGTAGGTGAAACATCAAGCTCCCCTTGCATGATGCCTGCATGAATAAGCACATTGCGAATGCCTTTGCGGGCGATTTGCACGGTTTTTGGGGTTGTCGTGCCACCTCCACCTAGTTCGGTGGTGACAAATGTTTTGCCCAGCGTTTCAGCCGCATCGTCATACATGCCCAGCGCATCTATTTCACGCATTTCAATACTAAAGGGCGCATTGAACGCATCGCGCGCCGCACTGCACCGCGCCTGCTGTTCAACATCATCTAAGACATGCGAAGCCGCGAATGGCAAGAAATCCAACGTCTTGCCCCCCGAATGAAAATCAACAACGATATCAGCCATCGGCAGCAGCACACGTTGAAAGTAATCAGCGATCTTTTCCGTGGGGCTACCATCAGGCTTGCCCGGAAACACCCGGTTCATGTTCACATCATCCAATGGCGACACGCGCGCACCCGCCAGAAATGCGGGGTGGTTCATAAACGGCACGATTATCACAGTCCCCGTAACATCGTCGGCCCTGAGCGTCTGTGCCAATGAAACAAGAGCAAGCGGCCCTTCGTATTCATCCCCATGATTGGCACCTGTCAGCAAAGCACGCGGGCCTTCGCCATTTTTAACCACGGTGATTGGGATCTGTATCGAACCCCATGCACTATCGTTTCGGCTATAAGGCAGCCGTAGATATCCATGCTGCACACCATCAGCACCAAAATTCACGGTCGGGGATATTGGATTGTCACGCATGGGTCAGTCTTTAATCACAAGTTCACGGGGGGTCGTACATAGGCATTCAGCGCCTGTTTCAGTGATCAAGATCGGTTCTGTAATCTCTAATCCGCCGTCGTCCAGCCAAAGCGCGGGCATGAAATGGAACGTCATACCCGGTTCCAATACTGTTTTATCACCAGCGCGGAATGACATCGTACGTTCCCCCCAATCAGGCGGATAAGAAAGCCCGATGGCATAGCCACAGCGGCTATCCTTTTCGAAGCCTAGTTTGTTCAACGTGCCGTTAAACGCGGTGGCAATATCTTCGCACAGATTTCCCGGCCGGGCCTGCGCGAGCCCCGCTTCTACTGCTTCTAGAACGGCTTTTTCTGCATCAATGTACTTTTGTGGTACCTTCCCAAGGAACAGTGTGCGTGATTGCGGACACTGATAGCGGCGATACGCCCCCGCAATTTCGAAAAACGTGCTTTCACCTGTTTTCAAGGGGCTATCATCCCACGACAGATGTGGAGCAGTCGCATCCATGCCAGATGGCGCCATCGGTACAATCGCGGGATAGTCCCCCCAATACTCATCCACCCCCGTAATCGACGCATGATATAAATCTGCAATCAGATCGTTCTTGCGCATCCCCGGTTCCGCAGTTTCACGCACCACGGTATGCATCTTTTCCACAATCCGTGCCGCCGCACGTATATAACTGATCTCAGTCTCAGACTTCACCGCCCGCTGCCAGTTTACCAGCCCCGTCACGTCCACCAGATCAGCCTGTTTCAATCCAGATTGAAGCGCCATGAACGCCGCAGCCGTGAAATAGTAGTTGTCCAACTCAAACCCGATTCGGCCGGCCACAACGCCGCGATCAGCCATCATACTGACAAGCGTCTCCATCGGGTGTTTGCTTGGGTTTTGCACATATGTATCGTCGTACCCGACAATATTATCATGCTGTAGGTAGGTCGTACGCTGTGCACCTATGGCATCCATAGCCCGACCCCACCATACAGGTTCACCCTCAAGGGTTAGTAACACCCCTTGGTGTACATAAAATGACCAACCATCATAGCCGGTAAGCCACGCCATATTCGACGGGTCCGTAACAAATATCGCATCAAGCCCGCGCGCCGACATTTCCTGACGCGTTTTACGTACACGTACAGCGTATTCATCCGCACCAAAGGGCAATTGAGGCATTCAGATCTCCAGTATCTCAGGGGTGATATTAGCTTTATCTTAAGCCGTTTATCTGCAAACATATAAATTATTCGCATAAATTTCGCGAAATTTAGAAACTGCCTAAGAAATAAACCATGATTGACGAAATTGACAAAAAAATACTGCAACATGTACAGCGCAACAACCAACTGACAAGCGCAGAGCTATCAGAGCGCGTCGGGCTATCGCCAACATCGGTGCAGCGTCGGTTACACCGGCTACGCGACCAAAAAATCATTGAACGTGACATTGCCGTTGTTTCAACAGCAGCAATCGGGCGCCCGTTAACAATGCTGGTGTCTGTAGAATTAGAACGCGAGCGTTCGGATATTATTGATCGGTTCAAAAAATCGGTCCGTGACTGCTCCAAAGTCCAAAGCGCCTACTACGTAACCGGCGAGACTGACTTTGTTCTGACGGTCACAGCAATAGACATGGCCGATTACGAGGCATTCACACGCGATTTCTTTTACAACAACCAAGATATTAAAGGGTTCAAAACGACCGTTGTGATGGATCGTATCAAAGCATCTTTCGAACTCCCCATTGAGTGATAATTACGCGCCGTACTGAAATCGCAAAAATACGTAAGGGCATGTCTTTTTTCACTTGCGCCCTGACCGATTGCTTTATAGATCACGCCCACTAACGGAGTGCGGGCGTAGCTCAGGGGTAGAGCATAACCTTGCCAAGGTTAGGGTCGAGAGTTCGAATCTCTTCGCCCGCTCCAACAAAACAAGGCCTCTCGGCAACGAGGGGCCTTGTTTGTTTTTAGCACCCAATAAATCAAATGACTTACATTTTTCTAATTTCAGCCCTTGCGCCCCGCGCCGACTCTTTGTAGATCACGGCTCACTAACGGATGCGGGCGTAGCTCAGGGGTAGAGCATAACCTTGCCAAGGTTAGGGTCGAGAGTTCGAATCTCTTCGCCCGCTCCAGTTAGTCAAACGAAAAGGCCGCCTGTTAAGGCGGCCTTTTGTTATCTCATAGACTACGAACAGACATTACATCTATTGAATCCCAGCACCCGTAGACGGGCGACCACCTCCGATGATGCTGACATGAGCAACATGTGCCGGCAGGGTAATGCTGTTATCGAACTGTTCAAATCTACTGAACCGGGGCAAGTGGTCGCCGTCCAGCACGATGGCGGGATCTGCTAATGCGGGCGTAAATGCAGCGACATCAGCAAATGTCGGGATATCAGCGTCGTTTATGGCAACGTCTTGCGTATCCAAATCAAACTCCGCCCACGTCAATTCGGGCTCGGCCTGTTCAGCAACATCCAGCTGCGCGCTTCTTGCAGCGCGCACAGCAAGAAAGTCCTTGTTGCTCACGGAAGCGACAGCGAGCTGCCCGAGCAATGTTGCCGGTGTTTGCTGACCAACCAGTGCGTGAAGGCAAGGGATGAGTTCGTACAATTCATCCATGTCAGAACCGACACGATCAGTTAGCAAGATGGTGCTAATAAACGGGTTATGCCGTTCCCCCGATAGGGCAACCGAATGGGTCAGTTTCCCTTCAACCTCCTCATCCATCACCAATAAATCGATCAAGTCCATCTTCACGAGTGCACAGGCAACATCATGACGGTCCATACAGAGGATTTGAAATCCTTTATCAACAAACACGCGGGCAGTTGCCGCTGCCGCAGCGGGATCGCTGCGCATAATTAAAGCTTTCATCGGATTCTCCTGACATATGAGCAATTTCCATCAAGTTACGAATCGAACCCTTAAATATTGCTGAAAACGGGCAACATTTCTTGCATAGGCTTGGCCCCTGCCCCCGTTCACCCTATAGAAACACCCAAACAATGAAGGACGCGCATTATGCGGACAGCAACGATCACACGCAAAACCGCCGAGACTGACATCTCGGTTACCGTGAACCTTGATGGTTCAGGGGTTTATGATAATCAGACCGGCGTTGGTTTTTTTGACCACATGCTGGACCAGCTTTCGCGTCACGCGTTGATTGATATGACCGTTCGGGCAACCGGCGATCTGCACATTGATGATCACCATACTGTAGAAGATGTGGGTATTGCTTTAGGTCAGGCACTGACCGAAGCCTTGGGCGACAAACGCGGCATCCGCCGTTACGGCAGCTGCCACCTTGCGATGGATGACGCACAGGTGCGCTGTGCGCTTGACCTGTCCGCGCGTCCCTACCTGATCTGCAACCTCGATCTGCCGTTCGGCAAAATCGGCGCATTCGATACCGAACTGGTACGCGAGTTCTTTCAGGCACTTAGCACACATGGCGGCATCACGCTGCACATCGATAAGCTACACGGCTTTAACGCTCACCACATCGCAGAAGCGGCGTTCAAAGCAGTCGCACGTGCGCTTCGTGATGCGGTTGAAACCGACCCACGCAAGACTGATGCAATCCCGTCAACCAAGGGCAGCCTATGATCACCGCCCTTATTGATTACGACAGCGGCAACCTGCACTCGGCGCAAAAGGCGTTCGAACGCATGGCAAAAGAAGTCAACGGTGGCGAGATTATCGTGACCGCTGACCCTGGCGTCGTGGCCCAAGCTGATCGTATTGTTCTGCCCGGCGATGGCGCGTTCCCACATTGCCGTGCAGAGCTTTTCGCGCGCACGGGTCTTGCTGAGGCGATTGTTGAGGCGGTTACAGTCAACGCGCGCCCATTCTTGGGTATCTGCGTCGGCATGCAAATGCTGGCAACGACTGGCCACGAATACGAAGAAACACCCGGCTTTGGCTGGATTGCAGGCGACATCCGCAAAATCAAACCTGCGGACCCTGCGCTGAAGGTGCCACATATGGGCTGGAATGATCTTGTGATCGACCATCCACACCCCGTGTTGGCTGGGATCAAAACGGGCGACCACGCTTATTTCGTACACTCCTACGCGATGGACGTCGCAAACCCGAACGAACGATTGGCCCACGTCGATTACGGCGGCGATGTCACCGCGATTATCGGGCGAGATACGATCATCGGAATGCAGTTCCACCCCGAAAAAAGCCAAGACGCGGGCTTGCGTATGATCGGCAATTTCCTAACGTGGACCCCGTAACAAACGGAATCCCCTCATGCTCACACGTCGTACGTTGATAATCGCGGCAGCAAGCAGCCTTGCTGGCTGCGGTCGCCGAAATCGCAGGGATGAAACGTCATCGCGATCTATCCCGCTTTACCCGAATGAAACGCCTGAACTACGGCGGTTGATCAACAAATACGCTGATGTTCACGACATTCCAGTCACCCTATTGCACCGGGTTATCGTCCGTGAAAGCACCCATAACCCGGCCGCACGAAATGGCCCCTACTACGGGTTGATGCAAATCCTACCACAGACCGCACGCACGATGGGCCACAAAGGCCCGGCGACCGAATTATTGGATGCGGAAACAAACCTCAGATATGCGGGCAAATACCTGCGTGGGGCTTGGCTATTGTCCTACGGCGACGAAGAAACCGCAGTAGGCTGGTACGCCCGCGGATATTATTACGAAGCCAAAAAGCGCGGCATGTTAGTCGAAACGGGATTGCGCCGTGGCTAAACACGAAAGGCCCCCGCAAATGCGAGGGCCTTATTCATTAGCTTGTTGCCCGCTTTAGTTCACGCGTGTCCAGTTTTGGCTTGCGCAAATCAGGCCACCTGCGACGCAACCACGCAGACGCAGTGCATTACCGGAAACGTCCATCTTGCCGATGTACATCTTGTTGTTCGACGGACGCCAAACTTGGCCCTCATAAGCACCACCACCCTGTGGCACCATATCGATCACGATCTGACGGCCAAGGTTGGGTGACTGGTATTCACCGCTGCCATTGAAGGTGCGGCTAATCGTGCCGCAAACAGCCGCCCCACATGGCGCAACAGTCACATGCGCGTATGCGCCGTCGTCGACTTCTGTCTGCCAAACGCCAACAGCCGCATCTTGGGCTTGTGCCGCGCTACCAAATGCCAAAGCAGCCGCAATCGCGATAATCCGAGTTTTCATATCTATTCCTCCCTAGATCTGCAGTGAGCATGCCTGCGATCCGTGATTCCGATCAAGCATGACGTAAGGTTGCGCCACGCGTTGCATTTCCGCAAGCGCCGTGCATAAACGCGCCAACAGTTATGAAAGGCCGCCCGATGATCCTCTACCCTGCTATCGACCTCAAAGACGGTAATGCTGTGCGATTGGTGCATGGGGACATGGATCAGACAACGGTTTTCAACGACGATCCTGCGGCCCAAGCCCGCACCTTTGTAGAGGCTGGCTGCGAATGGTTGCACCTTGTCGATCTGAACGGCGCATTCGCAGGCGAACCTGTTAACGCCGCCCCGGTTGAGGCAATCCTCAAGGCCTGCCCGGTCCCTGCCCAACTGGGTGGCGGTATCCGTGACATGGCCACGATTGAACGCTGGCTGGACAAGGGCCTTGCCCGCGTAATTCTAGGAACTGTCGCTGTCGAAAACCCTGATTTGGTACGCGAAGCAGCCAAAGCATTCCCTGGCAAAGTCGCCGTCGGGCTTGATGCCCGCAATGGCCGCGTCGCAACACGCGGCTGGGCCGAAGAAACAGACGTGATGGTGACCGACCTTGCCAAATCGTTTGAAGATGCCGGGATCGCTGCAATCATCTACACCGACATCCTACGCGATGGCGCGATGAAGGGGCCGAACATCGACGCTACCGCAGCGCTGGCGCGCGCCGTCGATATTCCGGTCATTGCCTCCGGCGGTGTATCTTCGATGGCTGACCTGACCGCGCTCAAGGACACTGGTGTCATCTCGGGTGCGATCTCTGGACGTGCGCTTTATGATGGTGCAATTGATCTTGCTGCGGCGCTCAAGCACCTCAAGGCCTAGGTCACTCTGCGCCAACAGCCTTAGCTGTCAGTGCCGCCAAGGCACCATTCATCTTGGCGATAACTTCGGCGTCAGCGCTGATATCAAGCCCTGCAAACAAATCCTCAGCTGGCGTCCACGTCAGCTGTGTTGTTCCGTCAGCGTCTGCATAGGCAAGCACACGCAAGGGCAGCACCAGCCCCGCCCGAATGTCTTCCTCCATTGCCAGTGAACCCAAGGCAGGATTCCCGAATATAAGAAGCTGCGCATCGGGCAGCGACTTTCCAACGCTTTGCGCCCCGGCAGCATGATCAATACGTGCAAATACTGTCGCCCCGGCCCCGGTTACGGCAGCCTCCAATGCGTCAATTGTTTCGGTGACAGAAAGTGGTGACGTTTTCATCATGTCTTCGGCCATTGCTGTTGTCGAAAGCCCGATCAGGGCGGCGGCGATAAATGTCTTCATGAAATTCTCCTGATTCAGGATCACCGCCTTCACGGGCACGGCTTGCGTATTGCTATCACCTCCCTCTTCCAATTTCGCCTAAATCCTCCTAGAGATCACAGCATGTTGAAAACACGGATCATCCCCTGCCTCGATGTCGCCGAAGGGCGCACAGTGAAAGGCGTGAACTTTGTCGATCTGATTGACGCGGGCGACCCCGTTGAACAGGCCATAGCTTATAACGCCGCCGGCGCAGACGAGCTGGTGTTTCTTGATATCAAAGCAACCCACGAAAACCGTGGCACGATGTTTGACCTCGCTACGCGTACGGCTGAACAGTGCTTTATGCCGCTGACAATTGGCGGCGGTGTACGTACACACCACGATGTGCGTGATCTGTTGCTTGCTGGTGCAGACAAGGTCAGCTTTAACTCTGCCGCTGTCGCTGATCCCAATGTCGTCGCCGAAGCAGCATTGCGTTTTGGCAGCCAATGCATTGTCGTGGCAATTGATGCCAAAACAGTCGCACCCGGCAAATGGGAAATTTTTACGCACGGCGGACGCAAATCTACCGGCATCGACGCCGTCGAATTTGCGCGGACTGTCGTTGAAAAAGGTGCCGGGGAAATTCTACTAACCTCAATGGACCGCGACGGCACGAAAGCAGGGTTCAACCTGCCACTGACACGCGCGATATCAGACGCGGTGCATGTTCCCGTCATCGCCTCTGGGGGCGTTGGCACATTGGATCACCTTGTCGAAGGCGTGACAGAGGGCGGTGCATCGGCAGTTCTTGCCGCTTCGATCTTTCACTTTGGTACTTACACAATCGTCGAAGCCAAATCTCATATGGCTGCCGCAGGCATTCCGGTACGACTATGAAACTTGATGATCTCGCAACATTGATCGCCTCGCGCAAAGGGGCTGACCCTGAAACCAGCTGGACAGCAAAGCTGTTCGCAAAAGGCCCTGAAAAATGCGCTGAAAAATTCGGTGAAGAGGCGATTGAAGCCATTATTGAGGCCGTCAAAGGCGACAAAGAAAAGCTAACCTCAGAAGCCGCAGACGTGATCTATCACTTGCTGGTTATGCTTGCTGCGCGTGACGTAAGCCTGAACGACGTGGTAGCAGAGCTCTCTCGTCGCCAAGGCACATCGGGAATCACCGAAAAAGCAAACCGCGACTGATCTATTCGCGCTTCAAAGTCCCAACCGCGGCATTTCAATCTTTGGACAGCGATCCTGAATGACATCAACGCCGCGTGCTTCTGCCTTTGCCGCAGCATCGGGACTGTGAACACCCAATTGCATCCAAATCGTCTGTAGACCTGGCCAACGAGCAAGCGCTGCATCGACAATACCCGGTACAGCATCGCTCGCGCGGAAAATATCCACCATGTCCACGTCGAAGGGGATAGAGGTCAGATCGGCATAGACCATCTCACCAAATAGCATTTGCCCAGCCAGCCCTGGGTTAACGCCAATCACGCGATAGCCCTGGGCTGCCAGATACTCACCAACGCGGCGACTAGGGCGCGCGGGGTTGGCAGAGGCTCCGACCAAAGCAATTGTCTTGGTGCGCGTCAGAACCGCGCGCAGATGTTCATCAGAATATTCCATAAAGCCACCCTACCCAGCCATTTGTCAGAAAAAAAGCGCCCGGAATGACCCGGGCGCAAAGTTTGGAACGAGGGACAGTGATAAGAGGCACGTCGGTTCCAAGAACGCGCCTTCGCATATCAACATATGTCCGATTACTCCCCCTAAAAGGGGTGCTCCGCATAATGTGATCACATCGCGATTAGTCGAATAGATCGTCGAAAACGTCTTCGATCTCATCCCACAGCTCTGCAATCATCTTACGAACAAACGATGCAGCTCTGCGCTTGTCTTTGCGTTTAGGCGCAATGGCGCGTTTGGTGGGGCGGGCGGGCGTCGCCGTAGGCGCGGTCGACTGGACCGCAGCAACTGGCATGTTCTTAAGCGCTCGCAATGGCGCCCCACAGTTTGAACAGCTCAGCTCATGCCGCTGCTTGCCGCGCAGACGCAATGCTGCGCGGGTTCCACAATAACAACAGGTCGCAATCTTATTCGCGGGCATAAGTGTTACTTAGGCTTTGGCCGCATAAAGTGCTACAGCGGCAGCATTAGAAACGTTCAGCGACCCAAATTCAGCCGCCGCATCAATCTTTACCAATTGATCACAGGTTTCGCGGGTCTTCTCGCGCAATCCCGGCCCTTCGGCCCCCATGACCAGCGCCACCGCGCGGTCGCGTTTGCCTTCGACGGCAGTCTCGATGGTGTCTTGTGCTTCGCCGTCTAACCCCAGCACAAGATAACCCATCCCCTGCAATGCGACGATCGCGTCTGCCAGATTGCGCACGCGCAAGTAAGGCTGGCGCTCAAGCGCACCGCTCGCCGTTTTCGCGAGCGCACCTGTTTCAGGGGCCGCATGACGCTGCATGGCGACAACGGCACGCGCACCAAAGACTTCGGCAGAACGTAGAATCGCACCGACGTTATGCGGATCTGTCACGCGATCCAGCAAAACGATGCGTGGCGGCTGTGGACCATCCCCCAACGCGACGTCTTCAAGCGATCCCCAATCCAGTGGTTTCACCTCAAGCGCGGCCCCTTGGTGCACAGATTGTGGATCAAGCGGCGCTGCAAATTTACGTGGATCGGAGATTTCGGGCTCAATGCCCCCCTTCCCTACGGCTTCGCCCAAACGCTCAACCGCGTTACGCGTCACAACAAGGCGAAGTTTGACGCGATTAGGATTCTCTAGGGCATCCCGAACCGCATGCAGGCCAAATAGCCAAACGGTTTCGTTTGCGGCAGCGCGCTTACCCTGCTCTTTCGCAATGACCCACTTTGGCTTTTTCATTTTATTTTTCCGTTCCTGACACTGTTTCAAAGGGGCGATACCCGACAAAATGAACTCTGTGAAGACTTGTCGCAAAAACCGACACTTTTGCGGTTGACGGGGCATGGGGCCACAGGTAATCAGCCCCCCAGTGGGCGACAGGCCGCAAGGTGTGGCAGGGGACTGTAACTCCCTCGCGGAGACGCACGCCTGGTTCGATTCCAGGGTCGCCCACCACTTATTTATCAGACACTTACGGTGACAGCGACAGACTTGGGCTAGGCCAGAAAACAGGCTGGTCCCAATGCCTGGTCCCAATACCTATTCGGTTCTTGTTCTATTCTCTACGTTCTTGGCCAGACTTTGAAAGCATTTTACGGTTTGCCTTCCTTCGGTAGTAAGCAACCATCTCAGCACTTTGACCGGTGATTGCTTGGATTTCTGCGTCACTCGCGCCAGCTTCGGCAAGTTGAATAATGGAGAGCTTGCGAAGTCCATGAAGGGTATATGCCTTCGCATCTCGCCCCAAAGAGCGCCGCCATTCGCTGAATGACTTCTCGGCCGCGTGATAAGTCAGCGGCTCTGTTAGATTCTTCGACAACAAGTGCTGACCTTTTTTCGGGATGCCAGCAATGAAATCACGAAGCTGGTGAGGACAATAGACCTCCAGGTCCTGCTTGCCCTTCTCGTCTCGAACAGTCATCCACTCTCCCCGAAATTGATCATGCCGCATGGCGACAGCAGCCCCAGGTCTCTGCCCGGTTCCCAAAATCAGGTTCGCCAGCACCTTTACTCTAAACGGGGCTTCCTGAAGCGCCGCAACCATCCATTCTGGCCATGGCTCGAATTCGCGTTGTTTCCCGAAGTGCTTGATACCCTTGGCCGGATTCGGCCCCAACGGCCAGTCAAGTTGTTCGGCCGCGAAGTTCCAGAGCAATGAGACTGTTTGTAAAAAGCGGTCGGCCTTTTTGGGTGTAGCAGCATGCGACTGATGGGCGGCGCGCAGGTCTTGTCGTCCGGTAGCTTTCATCGCCATGGCTCCATTCTTCAATAGAATGTAATCCATGGGGGGGCGGTATGATTTTTTGGTGCTTTCAGCCAGACGGATCTGAATTTGTGCGTCTGCACGCCATGCCTCGATACAGTCGCGCCATGTGTATTTATTCGGAACAATTTGCCCAAGATGCCGTCCGGCTTCACATTTCCAATAACCGCGTCTCATTTGCATGATCGATAAGTGGATCATAGCTGCCGCTCGTCTAACATGCAGCGAAGGACTGGAAAGAGCCGATTTTGTTGAAAAACTCTTTGCTGCGTCTGCAAATTTTATGAAACTAGGAAGTTGTTCTCTGTTCATCAAATCACGTCCAGAAATGTCGGAAAAATTTTATAAATTCAGAATATTATTCCGATAATTTTGCATGGAACGCCCGGTATTGGAGTTTTTCAACAAAATAAGCCCAGACTCACCAATGCTGCGTCACGCTTGAATGTCCGCATTCGCGAAGTGTTGCTATACCAGATTTACCCCATGAGCCTCCCACAACAGCGGCGGCTCTAGCTTTTTGGACAGATGCGTAATCACAGCATCGGGGACAGCATCTGGTCGATCCCGATTTTGACGGCGCAGTTGGTCTGGGCTTGGCTCGAGATAGACGATCTCGAGCCGAGCACCGTAGTCACGCAAGAGCCGCAGAACCCGAGATCGGTTCTGCCGTGTCACATTGGTCGTATTCCAAACAAAATCACGTTTGGCCCTCAGGTGCTCTCTTGCCCGTTCATGTGCCGCCTGGATGAGCTGGCCCTGGTTATCGGTGGCACAAACACCTAGATCGCCCCGGATGACATCCAAGCTGACCACGGGATGTTCCGGGCGGTGCTTGGCTATCCATGTATCCTTCCCTGCACCAGGGAGGCCGGACATGACGGTGACCGTGCATGGGAACGCCTCATGAGCCGCATAGTGCGGATCACGATCCTCCAGTTCAAAAAAGGCTACCCGGCTTTCATCGTTGGCGAAGGCGAATGGATGATCCCAGCAACCGGCCTCTTTGAAGGTTAGTGCAGCGAGGCTGACACTTTCCAGGATAGCCCGCTGGTCCTGACATGTCCGACCCAACGCGTCGGCTTTGGCGTGAATGCATAGGTGATCCGGCCTGCACCGCCACGATGTTTCAATGGCCAAGCGATTGGGATCAGGTCGCTCGATCAGCCAAAACGGCAGTTGATGGTGGGCGATGATCCTGCACAGGGCTTCACGCCAGGCAAACGGAGACCCTGCATTCCACAGCAGTTCCCGTGCAATGGATGCACCGACACGGGAATGACCACGGGAAGATATGCGTCCGTCATCCTCTTGCTTTGTGACGGCGGGCTTGCCGACATCATGCAAGACAGCGGCCCAGAACAGGTTCGTTCGGTCCAGATCGGGAAGACCTTGCCAGTCTGGGTCCGCCACCAGAGACTCGACGACCATTCGCGTGTGCGTCCCGACATCGCCCTCAGCATGATGGATCGGGTCCTGCGGGCATGTATCGAGGGTAGCAAGCTCCGGCCAAAGCGACCAAATCGCGTCCCAGCCTACCCGCCAATCTGGACCAGTTGGTACCAAGGCAAGCAGGTTTTCATGTGTGGCGGCGTGGTTGATGGGCTTACGCATCGTAGGCCCCCTCCACACCCAACGTAGGTGCAAAGATATCGACACCATCAGCAAACCATTCGGCAGGATCGGACGGTCGTGCCAATGCCCGTCAGCTGCCTCAATCGCCTGTAAGAAATCTGCACGGACGAACTTGAACCGATCTTCTACGTGGTCTGCGTTTTCCTGTTTCAGATACAGCCCTTCGGCCAGATCACTATCCTCGGTCTGCTGGTCTACCAAATCAGGGCGACTGCCAGACCGGTTTGCCGCCACTGACAACACATCGCGCCATTCTTTCGATTTGTACGGCGATGGCCGGGTCAGGTTGACCAGTTGGTCAACTGACTTGATCTCTCCAGTATGAACGACCGGCACCGGCATGATCGGCAATCCTGTCAGCAAGGCCCGACGGGCCGCTGTGCTGAGAAACACACCATTGTCTCGATCCAGAATGTCAAACTCCATGAAGTAGTGAGGCAGCCGGTCATAGAACACAGTGTGTTTAGCATACATCCATTCGCCATACATGATGAAACGATGGCCCAGCACTCGGTGCAGGACATGTGCATGAGCCGCAGCCCAGGTCTTGAGCAAAGAGAAGTGACGTTCGCGGCCACCGCCCGTCAGATAGTGCCCACGGCTTTGCAGCAGCAGGTTGCCATCCACGTCGAAGGACACGGCGGAGTTGGCCCCGTCGAGCTTTTCTTCGACAATAAGGGGCTGGCCTGAAAGATCTTTGATCAGTTTGTCATCCGCCATATCGCCCACCTGAAGGCGAGAACCTTCAATGTGCCGCGTACGCGGGTATTTCTGGATATTCATAACAGTCTCATGATGTATCTATTGGTCGCACAAAAACACTCGGTAGGATTTACCGAGGTGTTGGATTGATTATGTGCGCTGCGATTACATCGGACTTCCGTGGGGTTCAGGATTGAGACAGGAGTCCCAATTAACGTTGACAAGCAAAAAAATCAACAGCGGACTTTTAAAGGCGTTTTTGAATTGTCCGGTTTGTCCCGCAGTGTATCAGTTCAGGCGTGTTGCAGCGAACGGCGGGCACTCCTGAACCGGTCATCGGTGACCAACGCAGCGAAGGACCCAGAAGAGCCCAATGTGTCTATTTCTTCACCTAGCTTGAATGCCCGCTAAGCGTATCGTGCGGCTTGCACGCCCGCTTCGAATACAATACGCCGCTGTCGAAATGCCTGACCTTCAATGACTTCGGGGCGGCGGATCCTGTCCATTCGAAAATGCCGGAAGTTCTCGCGACTTGGGTCCCATGCGACCAAGTACCAAAGCGGGGGCAAAATCAACATGGCCTGAGGTTCGACACGGCGTTTTGAATTGACGCCCTTTGCGTCGCAGTAGTCAAATGTCAGCCGCAGGCGTTCGAGAAACGCCCGCTCAAAAGCGGGGAGCAGTTCGTCGTCCATTTCTCCGACATTGGAGACATCAACTTGCGGGGCCAGTGGCCCAACGTAGAGGCATTCCAACAGCCGACGAAGGTCGCGCAGCTTGTCGGATGGCAACGCCTTCTCGATCTTGGCGAGCCCACTATCGGCGAGGCCCGAGAACGGGAGCGATCCGGCGGCCCGCATGCTCGATATGCCAAGTATCAATGCAAAGACTTCGGCGACAGAGAGTTTGGCGGTCGTTTGCACTGAGCCTGGGTCTAGATAGAGCCCGCCACCGCGGCCTTGTTCGGCATGGATCACGTAGCCCTGATCACGTAGGGCAGAAAGGTCGCGCAGGACTGTACTGCGCGATGCGCCCACCTCTCCACTCAAGGATCTGATGGTGATCGCTCCGTTGCGGCGGAGGCTTCGGATGATGGCGTCTTGGCGGGACCGGCTGTTCATTTTTCGATCCTAACACACAAAGGTATCATATTTTGATACCTTTTCGACATAGGTGAGTGTCGAACCAACCAAACAGGAGACACTGATATGACCACCATCGCCAATTTTCCTACACCTAGGCTCATTGCGCTCAATGGCATCGAACTAGAGGTTTTTGAGGCGGGGCAGGAGAACAAAGGCAACCCGATTGTGCTGTGCCACGGATGGCCCGAGCACGCGTATTCCTGGCGCCATCAGATGCCCGCCCTCGCGGAGGCGGGTTACCACGTCATCGTTCCAAACCAGCGGGGGTATGGAAACTCTTCCTGCCCGGAGGTAGTGGCAGAGTACGACATCGCCCATCTGACAGGTGATCTTGCTGCGCTTCTGGATCACTTCGGCTATGATGATGCGGTATTTGTCGGCCATGACTGGGGCGCAAATGTCGTGTGGAGCATGGCGCTTTTGCATCCGACCCGCGTGAAGAAGATAATCAACCTCGCGCTTCCCTATCAAGCCCGCACGCCTGTCCCTTGGATTGAGTTCATGGAAGCTTTGTTCGGAGAGGACAACTATTTCGTCCATTTCAATCGGAAGCCTGGTGTCGCGGACGCGGTTTTAGACGCGCAAACGGGCCGTTTCCTGCGGAACCTGTTCCGAAAGAATGTGCCGCCCGTACCACAGGAGCCTGGGATGATGATGATCAATGTAGCCACAGCTCCGGCGCCTTTGGGCCACCCTATCATGGGCGACGACGATCTTGCCGTCTTCACTGCGTCATTCGAGAAGACCGGGTTCACCGGGAGTATCAATTGGTACCGGAACATGGATCGCAACTGGCATATCTTGGCGGATGTCGATCCTGTCGTCCAGCAACCTACGCTGATGGTATATGGTACCCGGGACATAATCCCACCTTCGGAAAATCTCGCGGACTATGTCCCGAATGTGGAGGTGCTGAGCCTCGACTGCGGCCATTGGATTCAGCAGGAAAAGCCGCATGAGACCACTCATGCGATCTTAGATTGGCTAAAGGTTCTTTAGGTTGCATAGGCTTGCCTAGTAGGGCTCTCCGATGGTCTTGGAGGGCCGCATGCTTCGCTGATGCCGGCTCAACGTTAGTGGTATAATCGGCATGAAAGCGCACCATAAACGCGATAGCAGACCTTCAATTGAATTCCGTGGACGCCGGCTCCGTCCGCACAGCCGACCTTTGCGTTCGGTGCAGCGAATGGCCAGAGTGAGCCCACTTTACCAATTTTCTGCGTTGCAGCTAGTGTCCGCTTTGCCGATTTCATCCGAACAATTTGATGATCGAGACCATTGTTTTTGCGGCGCGATCAATGCAGTTTTGCACCGACGATTACTAAGGCACTTATTCATTCAACCGACAAAAGGAACATTGCTGTAATGTCATCACGGATTTTGGGGATTCTGGCCGCATTGTTTGGCGCAAGCCCGGCAATGGCGATGACGTTGGCACATCCAGACCTTCCGATTTTTAAAGCCTGTGCTGTAGATATGAACGTCAGTGGTGAGGTTGTAGCAGATCGAATTCTGGCGGTAGGGTGGGCGGAAACAAGCCCGACACCCGAACTAAAAAAGCTTGGCCAAGATCACAGTGTCATGAATAATTTTGGGAACTCGGTTGCCTTTGGTGAAGATACAAAAGGTGACTGGGACGCGCGTATCGACGAGTTGTCCGAAATATTGCACCTTGATCCATATGAGCATGCGACAGCCAAAGTTCGTGCATTTCAGGACCCAGATAGGTCCGGCTTTGTGGTGTTGACGTCTGAGCCTGATGGGTTTTGGTCCTGCGAAATTCTTTTGACTGCAGTACCCTTTGACGGATCGCGATTTATGGCTGTTCCACCAAGCAATGGCGATCAATATGCCACCAACGGTATCACCTATATGTCGGATCAGGATGGCAGGAGTGAACTTGTTGAGTTTCTCGGCCTGTTGCCGTTTATGCCAACACCTAAACGCTATTATTCGAGCTGTGTGTTGATAGAGCCCGAAACAATCGAGACGCGATATAGCCATAGTGTAAGCTTGGTTTTCGCAGCGGCGTTTAGCACAATCTTCCCGTATTGATCGGAAGCGGTCGTTGGCCACCCGAACGGCATGGTCGGCTAAGTCCTGCGACTTGATCTTTGGCGTAGCCAGCGATGGAGGTCCGGTCTGGGTCAGAAATCCCCTGTGGGGGCGCGCTGGTCCGGGTTTACAGCAGGACAGAGTTTGACTTGGATGGTTGCAGAGCAAGCGTGGGAGAAGACATGTGAAATCGGACAAGGATGTGGGGCATCCTGATCAACGTGCCGTAGACGATTGGTTTCTTTATGGGCCTAAAAACGCAGATATTGAAAACTTGGTCCGAGAACTGACCCTCAACCGGGGTTTGCCTCTTGCGCAGGTTGAGGACGAGATCGTAGCAGCACTAAGAAAATTGCTCGCCACGACGTGAATAGCCGATCGAGTTTCCAGACGATCACAACGTCGCCATTGCGGAGTTGGTCGAGCATGCGGTGTAGTTCCGGTCGATCCCACCGACCGCCAGAAGCGCGTTCCTCGAAAACGCGACCACAATCAGCCGTGCGTAACGCTTCGAGTTGGACCGCGGTTGCTTGGTCATCAGTGGATACGCGCCGGGTCGGTCGGGCAAACATGCGGTTGAGATTTTACAGGGCTTTGAGGGCATCCTGCAGGTCGACGGCTATGCCGGATACAACCGCGTGCTTGATTTGCGGGACAATGCCCCGATCCAACTGGCATATTGCTGGGCACATGCACGACGTAAACTTTATGAGCTGACCCATAACAATGTGGCACCCATCGCCGAGGAGGGCCTCAAGCAGATCGCTGCCCT